>CAVXSI010000022.1:0-322263 GCA_963764365.1 uncultured Solirubrobacterales bacterium | reverse complement strand
GCGGCCGCGGCCAAGAGCGGAAGCAGCCTCCGCCCGGCACCCCGCGTCGATCGTCTCGCGCTGTCGTCCATCTCGTCCCTTCCTCTCCCTGTGGGTCCTGCGCTTGTCCTGTCCCTGCGCCCGCTCCCTGACGGGCGTGCCGCGGTGCTGCCTTACTGCCGCTACTTCGAAGTCTTGGTGAGAGGCCGGTGGCCGCGGGGAGGGAAGCCTCCCCGCGGCCTGGCCTTGCTTCTGTGCTGCCTTAGCTGCTCAGTCGCCTCCTATTCGAGCGTGGCGACCAGTTCGTGGTCTTCGTTCATCGTCACTTTGCAGTTGCCGTTGGTGGTTTTGACGCCGCTGCAGGTGCCGCCGCCGGAACCCCAGTCGATCGAGCTGGTGCCGGGTTCGAGTTCCCAGTAGATGGTGATTTCTTCACTGAGGTTTTCGAAATATTCGGCTGAGGCCGAGCCGCAGGTGCTGCGGCACTTGAAGCCGCCGACGGCTCTGATCGAGGCGGTGCCGCCGCCTGCCTTTTCGACGCTGAGCTTGGCTTTGGCGTTGAGTCCGAACAGCGCTTCGATCGAGGAGTCTTCTTCGCCGATCGTGACGGTGCATTCGGTTTCCCCGTCACACGCCGCGGCCGAACCGGTGCCGCCGGTGAATTCGACCAGGTGCTTGTTGCCGAAATCGTTGCCGGTGAGCACCACTTCCGCGCCCGTCTTGTAGGAGTAGCTGACGGACTGGCAGTTGTAGAGGCAGGCGTCGCCGGGCGGATTCATCGCGACCAGGCCCGGCAGGGAGCCCGCGGTCTTGGAGACCGTCAGCTTCCAGACCTTGACAAAGAAGGCTTTGACTTCTTTGGCTTCGGACATCGTCACCGTGCACTGGCGGCCGTTCGGGCTGGGGCAGCTCCCCCAGTAGTTGAAGCGGTAGCCGGCCGCCGGGGAGGCGGTCAGAACGACTTCAGAGCCTTCTTCGAATTCAGACGTGCAGTTTGCGCCGCCCGTTTCGGTGCATTCGATGCCCGCCGGGTTGGAGACGACCGTGCCTTGGCCTTCGTTGATTTTGAGGGTGAGGGGGAATTCGGTGGTGGGTACTTCTTCGTTGAAGACTGCGGTGACCACTCCGTCTTCGTATCCTCCGCCGTGTTTTTCAGAGGTCACCAGGCAGCCGTTGTTTCCTTCGCCGTATTCGCAGAGACCGAAGACTTCGCCGTAGGTCGGCGAACCCGCTTCGACCGTCCAGCCGGCGAATTCGGAACCTTCGGCCGGAATCGGATGCAGATATATACCTTCGAATCCGGGTTCCAGTTCTTCCATTTCTTCTTCGCAGTTCCCTTCGGGAGTGAAGGGGAATTCGTAGCTGCATTCGATCGGCGTGGTTCCTTCGAAAACGCCACCGTTTTCTTCCCAGCCGCCGACGCTGCTGACTTCGCCGGCGCCGGTTCCTTCGACGTTGACGGTCAGCGTGTGGTTGGCGAACGCCTGCGCGGCCGGCACCAGCATCAGCGCCGCCATCGCGGCGAGCAAGATGGTTATTCGTCTCACTGCTTATCTCCCTTGTGTAGTAACGCCCGCCGGGAGAGTCCCGGCCGGCCGGATTGACGAGGCCGCGGGGTCCCGCCCCGCGGCCGAGCTGGTTGATCAATGGGGCCGACAGGAGCTGGAACGCTCCCGGCGGGTGCTAGAGGAAGTTCTTGGTGGCTCCTCACGCCGATGACCGCTGCCCGGCTTGGCGGGTGGAAGCCGGGGGTGTGAGCGCAGGCGATGCCGGCGGCACGGTGGTTGCTGAGGCGCGAAGCCATGCGGGGCGCTTTGGTCACTCTTAGTCTCTCCCTTGTCCCTGGAGCCGTTCCCGGCGTCTCCGTGTCCCTGTGGTGCTTCCCTGCCCGTCCTTGGGGCTGTTGCCCGTCCCGGTTGGGTTATGGCTGAACTACTGCGTACATTGATCACGCATGAGAGTAGACGAGGGTGGTTCTTCCGTCAAGAAAAGGTCGCTGACTTCAAGAATTGGCGAGGGTTCCGCTCGGGACCTCAAACCGCTTGAGAAAGCGCGAAACTCACGGTACGAGGACGGTATACCGTGGCGTATTCGGGGTGGCCGGCGACGGTTGAGAGGGGGGCTCAGCGTCGAAGCGGATGGCGGTTGCCATGGCTCTCCGGCAGCGTCACGGTCAGCTCGGCTCCCAGCCGCCGCAGCGCCCGGAGCCTCCGCTCTAGCGCGATCGTCGCCTCAGCCCCGGTCTCCAATTCAGAGAGGTAGGAGCGCTTGAAGCCGAGTTCCTCAGCCAGTGCGCCCTGGCTCAGGCCGCGCTCGCGGCGGGCGCCCGCGATCGCGCGGCCGAGGTCGGCGGGGATGCGAATACGCCAGCTGCCGGCGGGGGAGTCTGTCGGCATATCCCGAAATTTGCGTCAGTTGGGACGTTGTCTGGATATTGCGACAGCGCGCCAGACCCCGTGCATGTCGGGAAAGTCCGACAGCTCGTCGTGGAGTTCGTTGCGCAACCTTGGTTACCTCAGCTGGCTCGTAGGTATTGGCGGAGTGCCTTACGGATCACCGAAGACGTTGCTTCGTGGTCGCGCTTGGCGCGTGTATCAAGCGCCTCGCGCAGCTCCGGGTCGAGTCGAACCGACTCGACCCCGGCGGGGGCCGAACCAATCGTCGGCCGGCCTGGCCGGCGGCGAAGCGTCTCCTCCACGTCGTACCCGGACTCCGCCTTCTCGGTCAACCTGTCGATCAGATCGTCGGTGATCGGCTTGCCGCTCGCAGTGCGAGCGGCTCCGAGATACAAGCGCGTGTCGTCGACTTGGTCGAGGTCTTCACGTTTGCGTTCAGCCGCATGCTGATGCGGTTTCCCGCAGTCCCTTTCGCGCCGGCCACACGTTAGGCGCGCGCTGAGCACATCGCCCGGCCTCAATCGTCGCGGCGGGCGGCCTTGCGGGTCCAGTGCCAGTAGGGGCCGTGACGGCGGGAGGGATCGGTCTGGCAGGCGCAGCGCGGTTGCCCGCAGCGCGTGCGCCGCTCGCCGATCGAGCCGGGCAGGACCGCGCCCGTGCGGGCGATCCGGGCCAGCTCGCGGGCGATCGCCCGCGCCTGCTCACGCTGGGCGGGGTCGAGCCTCATGGGCCGAGTCTCGCACGCAGGACGGTCATTCCGTCCTTATTCAGGTGAAGGCGGTGACCCCCGGAACCGGAGGGGACTGCGGTCGGTAGACCTGGCCTTCGGGACCCGAGTCTGACTGGAGCTTCACCTACGCCGGGGCGACCGGCAGGCCCGCCTCGAGCGCTGCTTCAGCCAGGTCTCCATCCCAGGTGACGAGAGTGACCGCGCTCTTGCCCAACGCCAGCGCGGTGGCGAGGTGCACGGCGCCGTAGCCGCGCAACTCGAGCTCTTCAGCCAAGGCACCGGCGCGGCGGACGAGCGGTTCGTCGACGCCGATCAAGGACAGGTCGGATACGACATCCTCAAAGTCAGCGAGCGCGCGGGCATGGTCCTTCTTCCTCAACCGGCCACTCCGCCGCGCTGCGGCCAGCGCCGCGCGACCCTCGGGATAGACGAGCATGCTGGCAGCCGCCGGGTGCGAGGTGTCCCATAGCTCCGACACCAACTCAGAGCCGTCCTCGACGATGACGAGCTTGACGAGCGCCGAAGTGTCGAAGTAGAGGGTCAGCGGCGCTGCTCGGCGACGAGATCTGAAACCGGTCCCGTGGCTTTCACCCGCGCCTGGCGGGCCGAGCGTCGCCCCTGTGGTAGGCGCACCAGGCCGCGCTCGGCGAGCTCGGTCAGGGGATCGCGTGACTCGGCGGCGCTTAGCCGGGCGACGGGCCGCCCCCGCCGAGTGACCAGCACCTCCTGGCCCTCTTCGACTCGCTGGAGGTACTCGCTGAGGCGATTGTGCAGCTCCCGCACACCGACCTCTCCGCTGCGAGCATGTAGCGTCATCTACACGACCGTAGCAGCTACATCTGCGAGGCGCCCACAAATCGGCCCTAAGATGAGGCTGCGGAATGCGCCCGACGAGAATCGAACTCGCGACCTTCGGCTTGAAAGCCTTTCTTTGCCGTCGGTCTACCCAGTTGGCACGGCCCACGGGATCGTAGTCCTGATGCGAAATGCCGAGTGGCCAGAGTCGTTCCCTTGGGGCCGAAAATGCCCCAAGGGAACGTGCAAGGGAACGAAACCCACGACGAGATGCAGCGAAAACGGAAAGTGTGGGAGACCGACGTTCAGTGAGCGACGAGTTCAGGCTTGAGAACGCGGCTGCTCCCGTCGGCCGCAACCAGGACGACCGAGCGGCCTTCGTCAGCCGCGCACCGGATCTCGTGACCCGCTTGGGGCGTGTCGGCGTCGATGAACGCGGCTCGCTCGGGATAGGGAGAGCGGTCCTCGACGGCGAGGTCGATCGCTTCATCCATCACCTTGGCGGCGCGGGAGCGACTGTTGTCGGTGCTCATTGCCTTTCCCATCCTTCGATCATCTCGCGGTAGCTGCGCTCGATCTCCTCGATTGCTGCACGCATTCCTTCTCCAAGAGTACCGCCGTGAAAGGGCGAGCCTCCCTGCTTTCCCTTGCTGCGGCTAAATCGGTGCATCTCGTTATGGCCGTGAGCGCCGTCGTAAAGCCGGATCGTCTCGATGTTTTCTCCCACCTCAAGCAGCAGAACCACCGCGTAATCGGTGATCTCGCGGGCCTCGGTCGTGAACTCGACTCGGAGCATTGCTCCGAGAAGATGGTCGAGGACGCGCAAGTAGTTGGCGCTCACGGGGGGCCGGAGGGTAGCTGTACCTCGTGACCTCCGCTCGGACCGCCGGCCTTATCGCTGGACGAACGGGTCTTGCCTTTCTCTTGCCCCGCGGGCGTAGCCGGACGACGTAGACGCTCCGATAGAAGAAGGGCCAGCCCCCAGAGCACGTAGATGATCGCTATGCCGATGAGCGCCCACTTGGTGGTGGAGCAGGCAGTTGCAAACGGCGGCGCGAAGCTGCCGCCGTGCCCGCCGAGGACGAGCAGCAAGGCGACGTTTTCGCTCGCGTCGAAGCAGGCAGCGGCCAACGCGAAGTACGGAACGACGATCCCGGCCCCAGCCGTTCGCCGCCATCCGCGAGTTCGGGCGGCATCGCGGATTGCGAAGCCCGCGAGCGCGAAGAACAGCCCGTAGGAGAGCATGTAGCCGTAATCGAGCAGGAGGCCGATGTGCGCAAGCTGTCTGCCCTGCGGTCCCCATTCGGCGACGATCTGCACGGCGCGCGACTTGCTGGCGGCGAACTCGAAGCCGCCGATGCTCGTCGCGCCGTAGCCCTGCGTCCGCGGGTCGAGTAGGTAGAGGCCGATGGTGAACCCGACAGTCGCGACGCCAAGGATCACGAGCGCACGTCTGCGGTTCCTCATCAGATAGCGGCCGACAGTCGACATCGACCAGGGCAGCGTATTTGGAACACGGCTAACCACGTGCCTCGCGCTCGGCGAGAAAGGCGTCGAGTTGGTCGCGGGCGCGCTCCAGCTCGCCGTCGAGAACGTGGGTGTAGCGGCGCAGCGTGATCGGCGCGGCGCCGGGCTGGAGCATGGGCGCTTTGTGGCCCATGAACTGCGATGCGACCTTGGGGCTGACGCCGGCGTGGTCAAGCCAGGTGGCAGCGGTATGGCGCGAGTCGTGCAGGCCGATCGGGTTGAGGCCCCCGTCGATCCATGTCTTGCGAACGCGCTTCTGGAGCATGTCGAGCGAAACCAGGCCTGAGGTCGCCTTCTTGCGCGGAGGGCAGACTCGGCCCCTGTCCGGCCGTCCTTGCTTTGCCCACTCCTTCTGGAGAAGCCGCTCAAGCGGGCGAGCCAGCGGCACGATTCGCCGCGCGGCTTCTGTCTTGCGCGCGTCGTCGTCGCCGGCCAGGAGCATCACGCGGTGCTCGAAGTCGATCTCCGGCCATTCGAGATGGCGGATCTCCTGCGAGCGAGCGGTCCCGTAGGCGGCCAGCGCGAACGGAAGGGCGTCTTCGCTCTCCAGGGGCGCGAGCAGCTGAGCAAATTCGCCCGGCGTCGCGACTCGGTCGCGTTCCTTGGAGTCGTCGGCCGGAAGGCGAATCCGAGCCGATGGGTTGTCGGCGACCAAGTCGCGATCTTCTGCCCAGCGATACAGCGATCGCACCGCGTTGATGATGGAGCGAATGCGTGAGCTCGAAAGGCCGTCCCGTCGGAAGTCGTCGACCGCCCGCTGCAACTCGCCCCGCGCGACGCCATTCAAGTCCTTGCGCCGGGTGGAGGCCGGCAGCCTTTTCAGTGAGGAATCCAGATTGAGGATCGCCTTGGGTCGGTACGGCTTGCCCTGCTTGTTCAGGGCGATGCCTTCTTGGCCGGCGGCAATGAACTGCTCGTGGGCGTCCTCGAACCGCACGCTCGGCGGCCGCTCGACGACGGAGCCGTCACGCACCTGAGCCTGGAGGTCGGCGCGCAGGTTTCTCGCCTCGGCGATGCTTGGACGACGCTCGGTCTTCCGGTGGCGCCCGACTTCCTTGTCCCAGACGCTTCCGTAATAGCTCGGCGTACACGTACAGCGCTTCATGCCGACGCCGAGCGCGCAGTCGAGGCGATGTCGGGCGAACACGCCCTGATAGCGGGTCCTGGTGTCGATGTAGCGTCTCTGCGACTGTCCCTCTGCCATCAGCCGCTCACCGCCTCGCGGCGGGCTCGCACGCCTCCCGCTCGGCCCAGTGCTCCAGATCCCCCGGCCGATACAGCCGCAGCTGCCCCGAGTAGACGCAGCGCAGGTGCGGCTGCACGTGGCGCTGGAAGTGGCTGAGGCTGACGCCGAGCGCAGCGGCGGCCTCGCGCCGGGTCAGCAGAAGGCGCGCCTGCACGGCCGCCTCCTTCCTTCGGACCTCGTTGATCTCGACTTGCGTCCCTCACTCGCGCTCCTTCCGCTCGACGGGCCTGGCTTCTCTGCGCGCCAAAGCCGCGCCGAGGTGGCCGCGCGGGCGTCGAGGAGCCACACCCCCCAAAGGCCACAGCGGCGAGAAATCTCCCCCCTACGCGAGGCGCGGAAAATGAGCGCGGAGAAGCCAGGGCCGCCTGGGCGAGCGCGGGCCACCGCCGCGATCACGGGAACACCTCCACCCATTCGCGCGGCGGGCACAGCCCCGGGCAGCCGAAGTCAGAGCTCTTCCAGGAGACGTGCAGGTGAGCGTTCTGCCCCGCGTGGGCGGGATCGCCGTGACCCGGGTAGCCGTTGTAGCCGATGAACTGGATCGCCCCGGCGAGCGGGCAGGCCGGCGCGCTGCCGCTCGCCCCGCAGCCGGGTGTCCAGCCGAGCGCGCGGGCCGCTTGCAACGCCGTCGCGTCCCATGATCGGCCCGCCGCCGGCACCATGTCCATCGCCGTGCCGTCGCCGTGGGTCTGGTGGCCCGTCTCGCGCGCAGCGGTAACTCGCAGGTCATAGCGTTCGAGCAGCCAGACCGCATCGGGCCAGATCCGCGCATCGACGGACTCGGGGGCGCCGCCGCCAACCCACAGTCGCGCGGGGAGCGGCTTGAATTCCCGCGGCGAGAACAGCCGCGCCGCCTGGCCCGGCGCCCCGCCCGCCGCCGAGGCCGCCGCGCAGGCCGATTCTGCGGAGCCGGCGGTGGCACCGGTCGCGCCGGCGAAGCGCACGGCGGCGCGTTCGACCTCTTCCACGTACCACTGCGCGTGGTTGTAGGAGAGGATCGCGGCCTGCCAGTCCCCGGGGGCGCCGGAGGCCAATAGGAGGTGGGCGGCGGCGAAGATCGCGTCCCAGGGGTTCGCGGGGTCCTTGGCGCCGTCGCCGTTGGCGTCGACGCCGTATGCGGCCCAGGTTTCGGGCTCGAACTGCATCCAGCCCACCGCGCCGGCCGAGGAGGACCCCATGTTCGTCCCGAAGTCGGTCTCGACCAGGTTGATCGCAGCGAGGATCGAGGGGCCGCGCTGCCCGAGCGCGTAACGCGCGGCGGCCCGCTCGTAGATCGGCACCAACTTCGCGGGCACTCCGCTCACCGAGCCGACCTCCCCGGCTTCACAGGCCGCGGCCGAGCCTCCGAACACGAGCGCCACCGAGACCGCCGCGCCGATCAGGGCAAGCAGGGCGCCCGCCGGGAGGGCGAGCAGGAGCGCGGGGTTGGTCTGGCCGAATGTACGCATCGCTTCGGCCCGTGTTGTCCGCAACAAACGGGGATTGCCTCGCTTTTTAAGAAGGTGAGGCAGTTCGGGCGTTTTGCGGACAAGGGGGTAATGGGAGCTACGCGAGGTAGGGGCCGCCTGGCCGAAAAACGCCTGCGCGGCGCGGGCCGAGAGCTGGACCGCGAGCAGCTCGAATCGGCTGAACGCGGCTTCAGGCAGCTGCTGCGGCGCAAGCGCTTCTCCCCCGGCTTCCTCGAGCGCCACGCCGGCGAGCTGCTCGCCAAGGCGCGCCTGGAGTACTCCCAGCATGTCGCGGACGGCGGCGAGGTGAGAAACCCCGCCGGGTGGATCGTCCACTGCGCCTGGCGGCGCACGCAGAACCTGCTCGAGCAGGAGGGGCGGGCGCCGACGCTCGTCTCGATCGATAACGGCCGCCCGGCGGCGGAGGAATCGAAGACTCCCGAGGAGGCGGCGCTTGAGTCCGACCGCTGCCGCCGCCTGCAGGCGGCTGTCGAACGGCTGCCCCCCGAGGAGCGCAAGGTGATCGCCCTGACCTACTTCGAGGGGATGTCGGTGCGCGAGGTGGGCCGCGCCCTTGACTGGGACAAATGCAAAGCCGACCGCCGCCACCACGCCGCCCTCAAGCGGCTGCGAAAGCTCTTGGGAGTCGAGGACATCGACGCGCTTGGCATCGAGGTCGGCATCGCTGCCTGGGCCTCGGTGGCGGTGGCGCACGGCGCCAGGGCGCGAATCGGCCATGCCGTCGAGGCTGCCGTCAACTCGGCGAGCCACGGCATCGCGGCGCTCGTAGGCCGCGGCCAGGACCTCGCGCGCCGAGCGCTCACCGGCGGAGCCGCCGAGCCGGGCGTCGGACCGGCGGTCGGTGGGGCTGCGCGCGCCGCCGGCGTCTGCGGCGCGGCGGCGATCGCCTGCGTCGCCACCGGCCTGGTCGGGCCGGGGGTGGGCGGCGTGGACGTCCTGGCCGGCCAACATCACGAGCAACGGCGACCCGCGCGCCACGCCCCGTCGACCCCGGCGTCAGCCGAAGCGAGCCCTGCGGTGCCGAGCCTCGCTCCCGCGCCGGTGTCCGCCACCGAAACCGGGACGTCGGGAGGCGCAAGCGGCAAGAGAGGAGCTTCCAAGTCGAAGGCGTCGAAGCAACATGCGCGAAGCACGCCCTCGGCCTCGCGCGCGACCACGTCCTCCCAGCAGGTCGCCGAAGAGTTCGAACCGTTCAGGGGCGGCGGCGAAAGCTCCTCGACCGAAGCGGCGACGAGCGCCGGCTCGTCGCCGAGCCAGGCGAGCGGGTCCAGTGGCGAATCGGCCTCTCCGCCACCGTCGCCTTCGCACTCGAGCGGCAAGCAGGTCGAATCCGAGTTCGGCCTCTGAGGAGCGCCGACACAACTCGGTGAGGCAATCGGGCGGCCGCGCGGACAACCGGGGCAAAGCACCCGATCCGCAAGGAGGTCCGCCGTGCCGATACCGAAGGCGATCGAGCTGGGGCTGTCCCGGCTCGCCGCGATCAGCGTCAAACCGAACCCGAGCGGGCTGCCTGGCAGCGCCGCGCTGGAAAAGCTCGTCGACGGCCTCGCCGCAGTGGCCCTGCTCGGCTGCGGCGCGGCGGTGATCATCGGCGCCGCGCAGTGGGGCCTCGGCCAGCGCGCCAACAACTACAGCCAGGCCGCCGACGGCAAGACGAAAATGCTCTACGGGATCGGCGGGGCGTTCGTCGTCGGCGCCGCCTCGGCGCTGATCAACTTCTTCTACGGCGCCGGAACGGCGGTCCACTGATGGCCCGGCACGGTTCTCGCGACGATCAGGCCCCGCGAGGCATCGCCGCCCGCGTGCTCTTCACCGTCCTCGTCTTCATCGTCGGCGTGCTGGTCGGGCGCGCGAGCGTCGCGGCGAATGCGCCCGACGCGGCCGGCTCGCAAGGCGGCAAGCGCCCGACCCGAACGGTGGACGGAGTGCGGGTCGGCTTCCCGCGCACGCGCTCGGGAGCGGCGGCGGCCGTCGCCTCCTACCAGCGCGCCTTCGCCGACGCCGCGATCCTGCGCCCCGACGTGCTGCGGCGGCGGATCGAGGTCGTCGCGAGCCCCGACTACGCCCAGGCGATGCTTGCCGCCAACTCGCCGGGGCGCGAACGGCTCGCGCGGGGGGCGATCGGCCTCGGCGTCGAGCACGGCATCCAGACGCTGTATGTGGGGGTGCCGATCGGCTACCGGGTCGAGTCCTTCTCCCCGCGCCGTGCCCGCATCCTCACCTGGGGCTTCACCCTGCTCGGCAACGCCTCGGCGGTGCCGGCGCGCGCCTACTTCGGGCTTACCCACACCGACCTCGTCTGGCTGGGCGGCGAGTGGAAGATCGCCCGCACCGAAGCGAGCTTCGGCCCGACGCCGCGCCTGCAGACGCCGCCGGGGCCGGTCGACGGCTACAACGTGGTCCGCCTCGCCAAGGAGCTGCGCAGCTATGAACTCGCTCCGTAGGCCGCTCGCCCGGGCGGGTCTCGTGGCGGCGCTGGCGGCGCTGCTCCTGCTCGGCCGGCCGGCGCCCGAGCAGGCGCACGCCAACGTCGTCTGCGATGCCGCCGGCGGCACGGCCGGCGTGATCGCCGGGGGCGTGGGGATCGTCGCCGGGGCGATCGGCGGCGGCAACCCGGTGGGCGATGCCTGCAACGCGGTCGCGGGCGGCGCCGTGGACGCGGTGACCGCCCCGGTCACCGACGCGCTGAAGGGAGCCGGCAACGCGATCTTCAAGCAGATCGCGGCCTGGGTGAGCGAAGGCGCCGTCTGGCTGATGGGCCGGGTCGTGAAGGCGATCGAGACCTCGACCAGCCCGCATCTGGACACCGCCGGCTTCCTGCGCCAGTACGCGAAGATGGCCGAGATCGCCGTCGTGCTGGCGGCGGCGATGCTGCTCCTCGCGGTGCTGGAGGGGCTGGCGCAGGGCGACATAGGGATGCTCGCCCGCGCGGCGTTCGTGCAGCTGCCGCTGGCGCTGATCGGCGCCAGCGTCGCCTTCCTCATCGCCCAGCTCCTGCTCGGGGCGACCGACGGGCTCTGCCAGGCGATCTCCAGCTCGACCGGAGGCGACGGCCAACGCTTCTTCGAAGAAGCGATCAAGAGCCTCGGCGCGGCCGGGGGCGCGGCGGGCGAAGCGATCGGGGGCTCGGGCGGCGCCGACCAGGCGAGCGAAACGATCGGCGGTGCGAGTGGAACGGTCGCTGTGCCCCTGTTCGTCACCTTCCTGGCGGCGGCGATCGGGGCGTTTGCCGCCTTCTTCGTCTGGATCGAGCTGCTGATGCGCGACGCCGCGATCTACGCGGTGGCGCTGTTCGTCCCGCTCTCCCTCGCCGCCTCGATCTGGCCGCGCTGGTCGGGCGCGCTGCGGCGCACGGCCGAGTTGATGGTGGTCGTGATCGCCTCGAAGTTCGTGATCGTCGCGATCATCAGCCTGGCCGCGAGCCTCGCGGGCCACGGCGCCGGGGGCGTCGAGCAGGTCCTCGCCGCCGCGGCGCTGATGCTGCTCGCCTGCTTCTCCCCCTTCGTGCTGCTGCGCTTGGTGCCGTTCGCCGAGGGGGCGATGGCCGCCGCCTACGGGCGCCGCTCGGCGAGCGGCGGGGCGATCGGCGCCGTCCACATGGCGACCCAGGTGCAGATGATGCGAAGCATGGCGCACGCTCACTGGCGCGGCTCCGCCGCAACCGGGCCGAGCTCGGCCGGCCGCGGCGGAGGCGGCGGCTTCCCCGGCCCGGCGAGCAGGGGAGGTCCCGGCGGCGGTGGCGGGTCGCCAAGCGGCGCTGGCAAGCCTTCCGGCGGCGGCGGAGCGGGCTCTACCGCGGCAGGGTCGACAGGCGGCGGAGCCACCGCGGCAGGCGCCGGCGCGGCCGCGCCGGCGGCGGCGCTCACGGCGCCCGCCACGGCGGCGCGAGGCAGCAAGGCCGCAGCCGAGCGCCTCGGGAACACCGCGAGCGCTCAGGCTGGCGGGAGTGCTCCCACCCGGGAGGCGAGCGCAGGCGGATCGAGGAGCGAGAAGACGCCGCGACCGCAGGCGGACGGGGCGGCGAAGAGCGACGGCCCCGCCGCGGCGCCGGAGCCGCGCCCCGGACGGGGCGGCGAGGCGCCAGGCGGAGGCGAGAGGGCGCCGCGCCCGCCGGCAGAGCCAAGCGTCGCCCGGCGGGGAGGCGAGAAGCGCGATGGGTAGCGAGCGCCGCTACCGCTTCGGGCCGCTGGAGCAGCGGGCGCTGGTCGGGCCGCTGCGGACCGGGGCAGCTGATCGCGCTGGCACTCGGCGCGGCGCTCGGCCTCGGCGCGCTGTATGCGGTGCGGAGCTTTGCCGGGTTGGCGCTCTGCGCCGGGGCGATCGGCGCCGCCGCGGCGGCGATCTTCGTGCCGGTGGAGGGACGCACCGTGGAGGAGTGGGCGCCGATCGCAATCGCCTGGGCGCTGCGGCGGCGGCGCGCGAGGGCCGGCCACCGCTCGGCCTCGCCGGCGGCCGGAGCGCGGATCGGCCCGGACGGGGGTGCGGTCCACGAGCTCTCGCTGCCGCCCGCCCTCGCCGACCTCGAGCTGCTCTCGGTGCCCTACGGCCGCGAGCAGGTCGGCGTGATGGGAGACCGCCGCGCCGGCACCTACACCGCGGTCCTTGCGGTGCGGGCCGGCGCCTTCGGCCTGCGCGACGCCGCCGAGCAGGAGCGAAAGCTCGACGCCTGGGGCTCGGTGCTGGCGAGCTGCGGGCGCGACGGCAGCCCGATCCGGCGCCTGCAGTGGATCGAGCGCACCCTGCCCGCCCAGGGCGATCAGCTGGCCGCCCACCTGCAGGCCGAGCGCGACCGCGCCGTCGCGCTCGACTCCACCATCGTCCGCTCCTACATCGAGCTGATCGAGTCGGCGGCCCCGGCGACCCAGGAGCACGAGGTGCTGATCGCGATCCAGATCGACCAGCGGCGCGGCGCGCGGGAGCTGCGCCGCCTGGGCGGCGGCGAGGAGGCCGCCTGCGAGCTCTTGCTGCGCGAGGCCGAGGGCTTCGCCGAGCGGCTCTCGCTCGCCGAGCTGACCGTCTTCGGCGTCCTTCGCCCGCGCCAGTACGCGGAGGTGATCCGCGACGCCTTCGATCCCTTCGGCCGCCAGGGCCGCGCCCGCGCGGCCCTCGGCGATCCTGACCGCGAGGGAGTCGAGCCGGCGCTGATGGGACCGCTCGCGGACGAGACGACCTGGAGCGCCTACCGCAGCGACTCGGCGGTCCACGCGACCTACTGGATCTCGGCCTGGCCGCGCACCGACGTCGGCCCGACCTTCCTGATGCCGCTCTTGATGCAGGCGAGCGCGCTTCGCACCGTCTCGGTGACGATCGAGCCGATCCCCTACTCGGTCGCGATGCGCCGCGCCGAGGCGGCAAGGACCGCCGAGGTCGCCGAGGAGATGCAGCGCGAGCGCCAGGGCTTTCTGACCACCGCCCAGGTCCGCCGCCGCCAGCAGGCAGCGGCGCGCCGCGAGGAGGAGCTGGCCGACGGCCACGCGCTGCTGCGCTGGGCCGGGATGGTCACTGTCTCGGAGCGCTCGGCGGACGCCTTGGAGCGCAGCACGTCGAACGTCGAGCACGCCGCCGCCCAAGCCCGGCTGGAGATGCAGCGCCTCCACGGCGAGCAGGATGCGGCTTTCGCCTGCACCCTGCCGCTCTGCCGCGGGCTTAGGTAGTCCAGGTCAGTCGATCAGCTCAAGCAACTCGCACGCCTCACGGAGATTGATCGCAGGCGGGTCGAGTTGCTCGGTGTGATCGAGCAGATCCTTGTCACCGGTGACGATCGCCTCGGCGCCGGCCTGCCGGGCCAGCGCAAGGAGATAGTCGTCCTTGGGATCTCGCAGCGTCGGCTCGACGTCGGCGGGATTGTCGAGCGCGACGGCGACCACCTCGATCCGCCTTACGGCTTTTCGCGCTTCCTCGGCGCTCAGTCGATCGCGGAAGTAGGGCTTGCCCAGCGCCTTTCGCAGCTCGGCCAGCAGCTTCGGGCAGACGACCACCTCGAACGCCAAGTCCTCGAGTGCCTCGAACGCCAGCCGTGGCGGCCTGTCGCTGTGCGGATCGACGATCCCAGAAGCCAGCGCGTTCGGGTCGAGGACGAGCCGCTTCAACCCGCGGCTCGCTGCTAACCCGCGGACTCCGCGCGCACCTCGCGCACGGCTTTGACCGCTTCGCGCTCGATCTCCTCGGAGGGAATGCCCTCGAAGCGCGTCCTGATCAGCTTGATCGCCTCGTCGCCTTCCTTGATCGTCGCAAGCGACTCCATCAGGTCACGCTCGCTCTTCTCGGGGTGGCGCTTGCGCAGCACCTTCAGCGTATGGGCGTAGCGCTCGACCTCCTGCAGCGCATCCAGCGCAGCGGGCACCTGCTCCTCGGGCATCTCCTTGAGCAGTCGCTCGGCTTGCTCGCGAGTGGTCACGCAAAAAGCGTAGCGCCGGGGCTGGCGGAAGACAGCTTCGCCGGCGCCTACTGCGACCTGGCGGCGTGACGTAGATAGATCCAGTGAGGCACGCCGGGGCCTGTCCGGACAGGGCAGGTAGATGGAACCGCTTCCGCACTTTCCCCCCACGGCCGGGGCGCTCCTATGAGGCTCCCCCGCATCGGCGAGCGCCCCGGCCACAGCGCCACCACCGCGCCAGCGCCGGCTCCGGCGCCGACAGCTACACCGACGACGAAGCCGCCGCCCGCATCGGGCCCGACGGTCGCCAAGGAGTTCGGCTTCGAGCGGTAGCCGGGGCTGCTACGGCTTGCGCCAGCGCAAAGAAGCACCTGATCGTCGAGCAGGCCGGCGGGCCGCTGGGGGTCGTCATCGACGGCGCCAACGTCAACGACCACAAGCTGTTGGAGGAGACGATTGCTGCACGCCCGTCTGCGCAAGGGCTCGGCCAACTCAGGGCACGGCGCGCCCCGCTTTTGCGAAGAGTTGATCGCCAGGGTGCGCGGCCGGGGCCGGCGGGGAGATCCTGATCCGCGCCGACTCGGCCTTTCACTCGCGCAAGACGACTACCTAGAGGCCAAGGGCCGCCTCTACTCGATCTCAGTCAGGCAGCACAGGCGCGTCGTTGCGGGCGATGCGCAACAGATAGCGGTAGCGCTCGCTGTGAAGCTCGGTGGCGAGCGCTTGGAGTCGGGCTCGCCTGGTCTGCTCGGGCCTGCTCGTGGAAATCTGGGCCTCCGTTCCTCGCTGGCTTTGACAAAGGCCGCGTAGAAGCGCCGGGGCGGCGTGCCCGGAACCCGCAGCCGCAGGCGCAGGGCCAGCGCAACCTGGAGCCCCCGCAGGGGGCTTGTGGGGCTCGTCGGCCGGTGCGACGCTGCGCAGCCCAAAGGCAGGGAGCGACCGCGGTCGATCCAGACTTTCCAGCAGGCTCACACAGTTCATGTGCTCGCTCGTCTCGATGACATCGAATGAGATTGCAGCACACAGCGGTCAGCTCGATTCTCAGCCCGGTGGAAGCTTCGACCAGGATCTCTCGAAGCGATCTTTGTATGGCCCCAACGAGCCACGGAGGGTTCCACCCGTCGTCCGGGTTCAAAACCGACCAGCTGCTTGCTCGCTCTGCGCGAAGCGCTGAGGGCTATAGGCAACACAACAACGCCCCAGCTCGCAGCGACCGCCTCATTGGCTCCTGTCGTCCATCGTTGACAGTGCAGACCTTGTGACGCCTGCTCCAGCCTGCCCCCCTCAACTTTCCTCGCAGACGTAGGGTAAGAAATAGGTAGGAGTGCCTTGCGATGGGGCTTCCTCGATCGGCAGGCCAAGCCCCACAACACGATACCTCAAGGCACACTCGTCACTCAGTCACCGACGGCAGGGCACTGCTTCGGAAATAAGAGCGCGACGGTGTGCCTTGGGCTTATCGTAGTTAAAATACAGGCACCCAACGAATTGGCCTGACGGTCTTGCAATGAGATACCCCACTGTAAACCCTTCGTGAGACACCCGCACGGTTGTTCCTTCGCCAGATTCCAGGTTTATACGATCATGAAGCACGGAGCACGAGCTGCCACACTGAATTACTTCAACATCGCTATTTGTGTCATTTTGAATTGCCACGTCGTTAAAATGGCTAGGGTCAGTTGGATCGATAGACGCGCAACCACTGCTGGTAAGCACTGCAACACTAACTGCCGTCAACCAAAGGGTTAGTCTTAGTACCCTATATCGTCCAAGTGTCACTGAGCCAATTACCATTCGAGGTCGACCGATCCGTTTTCATGAATGCCGGGTAGATATGTTTTAGGTCCACGGAGGAACGGCGGCAGATACGAGTGAAGCGGGTTGATATATTCTTCAATGCCCTCATCGCGAATCGACTCGTCATTAACTGTGTGACCCTTGACCCAATCGATTAGAGCATCTTGGCACAGGCCTCGGGCTTGAATTAGTGCCAAAGGGATATTCAGCGTGTGGGCTACTACCTCCCCGCGGACGCCAAGCTGATCGCCGACGGAGTTGATCGCGTGCGCGAGCTTATTGGCTGCATAGTAATGGGCGTAGGGGCGCACTGCTGCGAGATCGAGCGCCACGTGCGCCACGGTGTGGACGACCTCACCGGGACTGGGAAGTGGCGTCCCCAACCAGAGACCGGCCGGGTCTGCTCCATTCGCTGGATTGTCAGCGGTGTATGAGTAAGGCTGGTGAGTCAGCGCCTCGATCGGATCCCGCGTCAGGAACTGCCCTGTCAGCGAGTCATAGGCCCGCGCCCGCATGTAGATCAGGTCCTCGAGGTCGTATGGCTCAAGCTGCGCTAGGACTTCGGCCGGGGTGAACCCGAGCGGTTCCGGCTCGCGGCCGTGGAGGTCGTCCCATAGCCACGCTGTGTAGCGACGAGCGCCTTCGTCATGAATTCGCTCGAAACTCGATGAGGTGCCCGAGAAGGCCCGGATGATCCCGCCGGGCACCTGGAGGTCGCCTAGGGGCCGTTGCGCCCAGTCGCAGCGCCGGACCTGATGGGTGTCCGTCGCTCTCGCCTTCGCATTGTTGACGTAGCGGTAGGGCCCCGCGAGCTGCCCGAGCCGGAAGCGTCCCTGGAGATCTCGCGTCCAGATGAAGTTGCCAACTTGCGCGTCGCGACCAAAGCGGCGCACGGTCCACATCGCGCGCCTGCCCCATCCAGGCTCGTCCTTTGCTTCAAGTGCCGAGAGCACCTGATCCAACGGAGTGCGACTCGGGAGGTCCTCAAGGCCCCAGCCGATCCCGACAATGCCATCGTCAAAGTTGTGCGCGACTTGCTCCACGTGGTCGACGCCAGGCTTGAGCGAGCGCAGCTTCGTGCGCCAGATGGTGGGTGCGGAATTGCCATCGGTCACGCGCAGAGGTTGTTGAGCATCGCGCAAAGCATAAGCACTCAGCCTTCAGTAGGTGCATGGGCGGT
Organism: uncultured Solirubrobacterales bacterium; assembly: GCA_963764365.1. Taxonomy (GTDB): domain Bacteria; phylum Actinomycetota; class Thermoleophilia; order Solirubrobacterales; family 70-9; genus VRUE01. The sequence goes on along the minus strand of CAVXSI010000022.1, from coordinate 304,768 downwards.
TCGTCTAGAGCAGGACGGCGACGAGCGAATCCATCTCTTTGAGAACGTCTTCGACGAGCTTCCTTGCCTCGTCTGGCCTTATTTCCTCGGAGACCGTTCCCAGGTGAGCGACCGCGCCACGCTTGCTCCCGAGCGCGTCGGCGGCGGCAAGAAGCTCCTCGCATTGGTCTTCAACATCTGGGTGAAGTCCGACAGGTTTTGCAAGGGTCTGGAAGTTGCGGCGACGAATCCCATTGTTGGCCGTCAAGACCTTCGATTCGTACAGCCCTCGGAGCGTCGGAACGGCTTCCGAGGCAACCGGGACCTTCCCCGAATTCTGGCCGATCACATCGTCGGAAAACTTCGTCGCCAGAGTGACGAAACACCTGGAATAGCCGTCGGGCTCAACGGCGGTGGCCTCGGCTACGTGATCTCGGAATCGGGCCTCGACGAACTCCTCGATCATGGCGCAGGCCAGTACCAGATACGCGTGAACGAGGAAGCGATCTCGAGGCTCCAGCCCCTCGGTCACGTCTTCCACCGGTGGAAGCAATGCCTCGGCTAGATCATTCTCGCGGCTACGGAGGGCGGTTATCTCGTCGCCACTACTGGACATCGAGACAAGCCGGCGTCGCGATTGGAACCTCGGTGACCTCGGAGATTGCCGCAAACCACGTTCCAAAGCGCCCGCGCGTTGCCTGCAAGCTCTTCGTAGTCGTGCTAACCGATTTGGAAAAGGCTGCGTCGCTGGCACATAGATCTTTGAACTTCTCTTTGACCTCATCTGCCTTGTCCAAAGCCCGGTCTCTGACCTCCCGATGGGCCAGAGACCCAATCTGGACGTCAAAGACGGCCTTATTGAACGCCCGCTCCCATTTCTGGCCATTCCACTTGTGGCACGCGACTCCGCCAAATATTTTCCGAGCAGCAGCGATGGCCGTCTCCATCTCGGCCATCTCGCGAGCGATATCCGACTCAGCTTGACCCCAGAGGCCGTTGAACTCAGCGCAGACCCCGTCGAGGAACTGTTTGAGATTCCCCCGGTAAGGCGAACGGGAAAGCCGAAAGCCAAGAAACCGGACTAGCAACTCAGCATCCACCATCCGTCGGTCCGGCCCCACATTGCCGAGCAACGTCCTTAGCCCGGGACTCTCGCCCGACGCGATATCGGCCCATTCCACAAATAGTCCGGGGACGAGCGCCTGCCGCAGCTCTTGCGGCGAAAGCGGAACCGACCCGGTGTTCAACCGAAGGAACAACGTGTAGAGAAAGTCCTCGGACTCCCAGTTGCGGACGACCACCGTTCGGATGGTGTGGGTCTCAAAACTGTCGAACAGACTGCTTCTCTTGCCTTTGAGGTCGGCAATCGTGAAGCCTTTCAACTCAGGCAGCACGGTGAGTCCGGACAGCGTCAGTGGATCGAAGTCGGAACCGATCTGTAGGCCGGCATAGAACTGACGAAGAGCCAGCAGCCGCTGCTTCCCATCAATCACGAGAAAGTGGCCGCGGTTCTCCGGATGCTCGGCCAAGACAAGCTGGGGAATCGGATAGGAGAGGATCGCGGACTCGATGAATTTGCTCTTGGTTGCGTCGGTCCATGCCGACCGCCGCTGAAAGCGGGGGTTCAAGTCGATCCGTTTCTTCTCTAGCTGACTGACGATCGTCTCGATGGTCCAATCCGCCGACGACACGCTGGCGTGGACCGCACTGAGCTCAGAGCTGATGTCTTCCTCGGTCTCAGAAGAATTGGGCGCGACCGAAACCGGAGCGTCGTCAAAAAGCTGAAGATCGTCAGTCACGCGACGAGTGTATAGGCGAGTATCTGACCGCGCAGATCTCCTTGCATCATTGAGATCGCCCGCATCGATTCATCGGAAACGGGCTGCCCGAGCCATAGCGCCGGGAGCGGTGCCGCTGCGGCTTGCGTTAACGCGTGGCTGCGAGCGCGCCAGCCGACGCCACGAGGCTCCCGCATCGGACGAGGACGGAGCGTTCCGCCCCAACTCGATGACGATGCCGCTTTGCGGAAAATGCAGCGTCGGCCACGATTCCCGTGGACGCCCAAGGGAACGTCAAGGGAACGAAAGGGGCCAAATTCAGCCCTTTGCTGACTTCCGCTGACCTTCGCGGACCTCGCCTCCGGAAACTGCCGCTAAGGCTGCAATCCTGCTTGTGGAGCCGGATCTGGCTTCACAACTGCGATCCCTCCCCATGCGCCCGACGAGAATCGAACTCGCGACCTTCGGCTTGAAAGACCGACGCTCTTTGGTCCCCGTGAAGGGACCGTTGACCACTGAGCTACGGGCGCCCAGCGGCTAACTTTATCGGCGTGAAGGCTTGCGAGCGTTCTCCGGGGCGATGAGCCACTCCCACGCCGGCCACAGCCATGGCGCCGGCGGCGACGCCGACCGCGGCAAGCTGAGGATCGCGCTGGCGCTGATCCTCGCCTTCATGGCGGCCGAGGTGGTGACCGGGATCGTCGCCAACTCGCTGGCCCTGCTCTCCGACGCCGCCCACATGCTCACCGACGCGGCGGCGATCGGCTTCTCGCTGGTCGCGATACGGCTGGCCGCCCGCCCCGCCGAGGGCGGGATGACCTTCGGCCTCAAACGGGTCGAGATCCTCTCCGCCCAGGCGAACGGGGTCACCCTGCTGGTCCTCGCCGCGATCATCGCCGTCGAGGCGGTGCGCCGGCTCGTCTCGCCCCCCGAAGTCGACGCCGGCCTGATCCTCGCGGTCGCCCTGGCCGGCATCGCCGTCAACTTCGCCGCCACCGCGACCCTTGCCCGCGCCAACCGCCAGAGCCTCAACGTCGAGGGCAGCTTCCAGCACATCCTCACCGACCTCTTCGCCTTCGTCGGCACCGCGATCGCCGCGGTGGTGATCCTCGCCACCGGCTTCGACCAGGCCGACGCGATCGCCTCGCTGCTGGTCGCCGGGCTGATGCTGCGCTCCGCCTACGGCCTGCTGCGCGACTCCGGCCGGATCTTCCTCGAGGCCTCGCCGAAGGGGATCGATCCGGAGCGGATCGGCCGCCGCATGGCCGCACAGCCCGGCGTCGTCGAGGTCCACGACCTGCACGTCTGGGAGGTCACCTCCGAGTTCCCCGCCCTGTCAGCTCATGTCACCGTGAAGGCGGACGCCGACTGCCACCGCACGAGACTCGAGTTGGACGAGCTGATCGAGCGCCAGTTCGGGATCCACCACACCACTCTCCAGGTGGAGCACGAGCCCCGGCACCTGGTCCAGATCGAAGGCGAAGGCCTATCCCGGTAGGGGTGGAACGTCTTGTACTTTTTCGCCCGACTGCGTCGGCGAGAGCCGCCCCGCGCCCGGCGAAAAAGTTAAGTGGAACCCCTGCCGGGATAGGCCCTCTGGCAATCAGGAATCGCCAGGCGCCTCGCGCATCGAGGGGAAGAGGATCACGTCGCGCAGCGTCTTGGCGCCGCTGAGGATCATCATCAGGCGGTCGACGCCGAGCCCGCAGCCGCTCGCCGTCAGCATCCCGTATTCGAGCGCTTGCACGAACTCCTCGTCGTGCTCGTGCGGCGTCTCCTCGGCGCCGGACTCCTGCCGTTCGCGCTGTTCGACGAAGTGGCGCCGCTGTTCGATCGGGTCGTTGACGTCGGTGCCGCCGCCGGTGATCTCCATCCCGGCGACGATCCCGTCGAACGCCGCCGCCAGCAGCCGCGGATGCTCGGGCACCGGCTTGACCAGGGGCCAGATCGCCAGCGGCAGGTCGATGATGAAGGTCGGCTGGATCAGCTTCGGCTCGATCAGCTTGCCCTGCAGGGTGTCGACCAGGCCCGCCCAGTCGTCGTCCGGGCCGGCGTCCTCGCCGGCGATCTCGGCCAGCTCGTCGCGGCTCGCCTCGGTGATGTCGACGCCGGTCTCCTCGAGCAGCGCGTCGCGCAGCCGCACCCGCGGCCACGGCGCCGCCAGGTCGATCTCGACCCCGTCGCGCTCGACCACGGTCGTCCCCAGCACCCGCATCGCGACGTCGGAGACGATCCCCTCGGCGACGTCCATCACACCGTGGTAGTCGACCCCGCTGACGAACCACTCGAGCATCGTGAACTCGGGGTTGTGCTGCGGCGACATCCCCTCGTTGCGGAAGAACTTGCCGAGCTCGTAGACGTTCTCGAAGCCGCCGACGATCGCCCGCTTCAGGTACAGCTCGGTCGCGATCCGCAGGTACAGGTGGCGGTCGAGCGCGTTGTGGTGGGTCTTGAACGGGCGCGCCGCGGCGCCGCCGGTCATCCGCTGCAGGATCGGCGTTTCCAGCTCGACGTAGTGGCGCTCGTTGAGGTGCTCGCGGATCGCCGCGACGACCTTCGCCCGCAGCGCGAAGATCTCGCGCGAACGCTCGTTCGCCATCAGGTCCAGCTCGCGCCGGCGGTAGCGGACCTCCGGGTCGGAGATGCCGTGGAAGAGGTCGGGCGGGTCGCGCAGCGCCTTCGCCAGCAGCGTGCACTCGCGCACCTCGATCGCCAGCTGGCCGCGCTTGGTCACGTAGAGGTCTCCCTCGACCCCGACCAGGTCGCCGATGTCGAGGTCCTCGACCCGCTCGAACGCCTGCTGGCCGAGCGCGTCGACCCGCGCGTAGGCCTGGATCGTCCCGCTGAGGTCGCGGACGTCGAAGAAGGCCGTCTTGCCGTGGCCGCGCTGCCCGACCACCCGGCCGGCGATCCGGTAGCTGAAGTCGGGGTGCTCGCCCGCCCCGAGCCGCTCGGGGTCGTGCGCCGCGAGGATCTCGGCGATCCTCTTGCGGTCCGGGAAGGAGAACGGGTACGGATCGACGCCTTCGGCCCGCAGCCGCTCGACCTTCGCCAGCCGCTCCCTGTCGCTCAAAACAAATGCTCCCGCTTCGCTCCCGGCGCGAAGCACCGGATACGCACGCTTGGCCGCTCCGCGCTCGCGGTCACGGAGCGACGCCGACGGTTACTCGCTCACCACCCATGTGGTCGCGCATGGTAGTCGCGTCGCGCAGCATCTCCCTCATCGCCGGCCCGTGGTGGGTGTCGTGCTCCATCGCCAGCTTCCAGCCGCTCGGCGTTTCGGAGATCAGGCCGCGGATCACGCCGAGCCCGTCGGCGCCGCAGTCGCCGGTGACGGCGATCCGCGGCTCGCGGCGGATCTCCGGCGAACGGTCGTAGATCGTCTCGTCGGTGACGTAGGGCAGGTTGGCGATCACCAGGTCGACCCCCTCGAGCCCGTCCGGCAGGCCCTTGGAGACGCTCACCTCGAGCGGCAGCCCGAGCCGCTCGGCGTTCTCGCGCGCCGCTTCCGCCGCTTCCGGCGAGAGGTCGGAGGCGGTCACCGTCAGGTCGGGACGCTCGGAGAGCAGCGCCAGGGCGATCGCGCCGGAGCCGGTGCCGACCTCGTGCACGCGGGCGCCCTCGGGCAGCCCGACGCCGACCTCGACCAGCAGCTCGGTCTCGCGGCGCGGCCAGAGCACGCGCGAGTCGACCGCGATCTCCAGCTCGCGAAACGGCGCCCGGCCGAGGACGTAGGCGAGCGGCTCGTGCTCGGCCCGCCGCGCGACCGCCGCCTCGATCGCCGCCACGACCTCCGGCGAGGGCTCGCCGGAGCCGTCGCGCGAGAGCGCCTCGACGCCGATCCCGAGCGCGTCGGCGACCAGCGCCTCGGCGTCGGCGCGGGGCCCGTCGCAGCCCGCCGCGGCGATCTTCTCGGTCGCCGCCTCGAGCAGCTCGTCGACGGTCATCGCCGCCGCGCCGCCCTCGCTGCCGGTTTCAACTGCGCCCACTTGCCGTCGCCTCCCTCGGATTTACCTCAAAGAATTTTTTGCAAGATTACCAACGCCGCCGTCGGCGCGAACCAGGCTCCCGTACCGCTTTCTGGCCGCATAGACGCCGATCCCGCCGGCGACCATCATTGCAAGGCTCTCCAGCTGGGCGGCGGTGAGCCCCAGCGCGACCGCGTGGTTGCGGCGGATGAACTCGACCAGGAAGCGCTCGGCGCCGGCGTAGATCAGGTAGATCGCGAACAGGACGCCGGCCCGGTATCGGTCGCGCAGCTGCCAGAGGAACCACGCTCCCAGTCCCATCGCCAGCGTCTCGTAGATCGGCGTCGGCTGGACGGTGCGATCGGTCGGCAGGGTCCCGTGCGGGTAGGACATCGCCCACGGCCCGTTCCACGGCTTGCCGTAGTCGCCGTCGCCGGAGAGCTGGCAGCCGATCCGCCCGATCGCGTAGCCCAGCGCCAGCGCCGGCGCCGCCAGGTCGAGCAGCGCCAGGCGGAGGAAGTCGCGGTACCAGGCCCAGGCCAGGACCGCCAGCGCGCCGCCGATCGCGCCGCCGTACCAGACCAGCCCGGAGCCGGAGAAGATGCTGCCGAGCAGGTCGTGCTTGACGCTGGCGTAGTTCTGGACGATGAAGTAGGCGCGCGAGCCGACGACGCCGCCGACCAGCGCCGCGAAGCCCATCTCGTATGCCCAGTCGGGCGGCTTGCCCAGCTCCCCCAGCCGCTTGTGGATCAGCGCCCCGGCGGCGAGGAAGGCGAAGGCGAACATCAGGCCGAAGGTCTGCAGGGTCAGCGGGCCGAGGTGGACTTCCGGGTACATCGGCTAGTCCTCGAGCAGCGTGAGCAGCAGCGCCTTCTGCGCGTGCAGGCGGTTCTCGGCCTGGTCCCAGACGGCGGAGCTTGGCCCGTGGAGGACCTCGGCGGTGATCTCCTCGCCCGGGTGGGCCGGCAGGCAGTGGAGGACGACCGCCTCGTCGCTCGCCGCCGCGAGCAGGTCGTCGTCGAGGCGGTAGGGCGCGAGCGCGCGGCGCCGCTCCTCGGCGTCCTCGTCGCCCATGCTGACCCAGACGTCGGTGTAGATCGCGTCGGCGCCGGAGACGGCGTCGCGGGGGTCGTCGGTCAGCTTCGCGCCGTGGCCCTGCTCGAGCCGGTAGCCCGCGGGGGAGGCGACGACCACCTCGATTCCGGCCAGCTCGCCGGCAATGGCCAGCGAGCGGGCGACGTTGTTGCCGTCGCCGACATAGGCCAGCCGCAGCCCGCGCAGGTCGCCGAAGCGCTCACGCAGGGTCAGCAGGTCGGCGAGCGCCTGGCAGGGGTGGTGCAGCGGCGTCAGCGCGTTGACGACCGGCACCGCGGCCGCCGCGGCCAGCTCGGCGACCGCCTCGTGGGAGCCGGAGCGGATCGCGATCGCGTCGACGTAGCGCGACAGCACCCGGGCGGTGTCGGCGACCGACTCGCCGCGGGTCAGCTGCATTTCGTCCCCCCGCAGGACGATCGGCGTCGCCCCCAGCTCGGCGACCCCGACCTCGAACGAGACCCGCGTCCGGGTCGAGGGCCGTTCGAAGACCAGGGCGATGCTGCGGCCGTCCAGTCCACCCGGCCCGGCGCTCTGCTTGCCCGTAGCGCCGGAAACGCGCCCGGCGGCGCGGCTGGCTTTCAGCTCCGCCGCCAGGTCGAGCAGGCGCGCCAGCTCGAAGGCGCCCAGCTCCTCGCCGGTTATGAAGTCGCGCTTCTCAATCAATTGTTCACGTTCCACTCAGTCACGAGAATCAGATATGGACGTTCCTTCGCTCACGTTCACGGCGGCGGATACTACGCCGCATGCGGTTCACCGCCCTCGCCTGGAACCTCTTCCACGGCCGCGACTTCCCGCCCGACCCGGCGCTCTTCACCTGGCGCTCGCGGCTGCTGCGGGCGAGTGAGCGCAACGCGACCCACGTCCAGCTCAACCGCGACCTGCTGCCGGAGTTCGCCGAGCTGCTGGCCGCCGCCGAGTGGGACGTGGCGCTGCTGCAGGAGTGCCCGCCGCGCTTCGCCGCGCCGCTCGCCCGCGCCTGCGGCGCGCAGGCGCACCGCGCCCTCACCTCGCGCAACTCGCTCGGCGCCCTGCGCGCGCGCGCCGCCCGCGCCAACCCCGACCTGATCGCCTCCGGCGAGGGCGGCTCGAACGTGACCCTGGTCCGCAAGTCCTTCCGCTGTGCCTTTTGCTCCCCTGACGAGCCAGAGGCACAGCGGAACGGGCCGATCGTCGAGCGGCGCGAGTTGACGATCCACCGCGGCCGGCCCGAGCGGCGGGCGATGGCCTTGACGCGAGTCATCGCCGGCGACAGCGCCGAGCTGTGCATCGCCAACCTGCACGCGACCAACGACCGCCCGGCCCTGGCGAGCGAGGACGTGCTGGCGGCGGCGGGCGCCGCCTCGAACTGGGCCGGCGAGGCGGCGCTGCTGTTCGGCGGCGACCTCAACCTGCGCCCGGCCGAGAGCCCCGAGGCCTTCGCGCGGCTCCGCGACCGCTACTCCCTCGACGGCCCCACCGCCCCCGACGCGATCGACCACCTGCTGTCCCGTGGCCTGGAGACGGTCGAGGCGCCGCGCCCCTGGCCACCCGAGCGGCGCGAGCTGCGCCGCGACGGCCTCGCTGTGCGACTCTCCGACCACGCGCCGGTCGAAGCGGTGTTTGACGACCGCGCGGCGACGGTAGTGAGATAGTCACACTCAACAGTCCCGAACCACCACCCCCTCACCGATCCAGGAGGCGACGAGCATGGCGGCGAAAAAACAGGCAACCGGCAAAGCGAAGAAATCGAAAGCGAAAGCCGCTACCGGCAAATCCTCTGCTCGCAAACCGGCGAAAAAAACCAAAGCCAAATCGAAAGCGAAAGCGGCGAAACGGCCGGCCGGCCGCAGCGCCCCGGTCACGGGCCTGGACAAGAGCGTCGAGCAGTTCCGCGAGAGCCTCGAACACAGCGTCACCCTCAGCCGCGACCGCCTGCAGGAGGTCGTCGACGACGCCGTCAAGCGCGGCCGGATGACCCGTGGCGACGCCGAAAAAATGGTCTCCGACCTGGTCAAACGCGGTCGCCGGCAGACCGACGGCCTGCTGAAAGAACTCGAACGGCTGGTCAAACAGGCGCGCAAAGAGGTCGGCGGACGGGCGGCGCCAGTGCGCAAACAGGCGACCCAGGCAGCGCGGCGGGCGCGGAAAAAGCTCGGCTAGCGGCCACGGGGCGCCTTTGTCGTCCATAGGACAACCAACGCGCCCTGCCGGGGCCTCCCGGCCGCGCCGCGGCGAGCTGCTCGACCTCGAGGTCGACTCGCTCGCCTTCGGCGGCCGCGGCGTCGCGCGCGTCGGCGGCTTCGTCGTCTTCGTCGCCGGCGGCCTGCCCGGCGACCGCGTGCGGGCCGAGGTGACCAAGGCGAAGAGCCGCTTCGCCGAGGCGCGGGCGGTGGAGCTGCTGCAGGGGGGCGCCGACCGCGTCGCCAACCGCTGCACTCACGAAGGCGAGCCCTGCCCGGGGGCGCCCTGGCAGGGGCTCGACTACGAGCGGCAGCTGGTCCACAAGCGCGACCAGGTCGACGAGGCGCTGCGGCGGATCGGCGGCCTCGACGGCTTCGAGCTGGAGGAGATCGAGCCGGCGCTCGAACAGTGGCGCTACCGCAACAAGCTCGAATACTCCTGGGGCCTGCGCGGCGAGGAGACGATCCTCGGCTTCCACGCCCCCGGCCGCTGGGACCTGATCGTCGGCGTCGAGGACTGCCTGCTCGGTTCCGAGCGCGGCAACGCGGCCCGCAACGAGGTGCGCGAATGGGCGCGCGCCGAGGCGGTCGCGCCATTCGACCGCGCCGGCGGCAAGGGCGTGCTCTGCAACCTGGTGGTCCGCGAAGGCCGCCGCACCGGCCAGCTCCAGACCCGGCTGGTGACCACACCGTCGCGCTTCCCGAAGCCTCCGGTCGACCTCCACACCGTGATCGAGCCGGGCGCCGGCAGCAGCGACGGCCCGACCGGGGCGCTCGGCGAGGAGACGCTGCGCGAGAAGCTCTGCGGGCTCGACTTCGAGATCTCCCACAACGCCTTCTTCCAGACCAACACCGAGATGGCCGAGCGGCTCTACGGGGTCGCCGCCGAGTTCGCGGCGCTGAGCGGCGGCGAGCGGCTCTTCGACCTCTACTGCGGGATCGGCACGATCGGCCTCTCGATGGCCTCGCGCGCCGGCGAGGTCTGGGGGCTGGAGCTGATCCCGCAGGCGATCGCCGACGCCGAGCGCAACGCCGAGCTGAACGGGATCGGCAACGCCCGCTTCCTCGCCGGCAGCGCCCGCACCGGCCTGCGGCCGCTGGTCGAGCAGGCGGGCAAGCCCGACGTCGTCCTGCTCGACCCGCCCCGCGCCGGCCTCTCGCAGAAGATCGTCCGCCGGGTGCTCGAGTGCGAGGCGAAGCGGATCGTCTACGTCTCCTGCAACCCGACCACGCTGGCGCCGAACGCGGCGCAGATGGTCGAGGCCGGCTATAGGCTGAAACGCGTGCGACCGGTCGACATGTTTCCGCAGACGCCCCACATCGAGTGCGTGGCCCTGCTGGAGAGGACCTGATGCGTCCGCCCACCCGATCGTCGCACCGTTCCTCTGTCTCGCTATTCGCGGAACGGGAACAGCGGAAGCGGGGTGGGAGATGAGTCGCGGGTTCGGAGTGGCCGCGGGGCTTGACGCCGAGGTGGCGGGGCCGCTCGCCGCGCGCTGCGCGGAGCTCGGCTACGACTCGGTCTGGTCCAACGACCACCCCGGCGCCAAGGGGCTGGAGACGCTGGCCGAGTTCGCGGCCGCGGCGCCGGAGATCGACCTCGGGGTCGCGGTGATCGCCCTCGACCGCACGCCGCCCGAGCAGATCGCGGCCGACCTCGAGCGCACCGGCCTCGACCGCGGTCGGCTCTGGCTCGGCGTCGGCGCCGGCTTCTCCGAGAGGCCGCTGACGCGGATGCGCGAGTCGCTGCCGGAGTTGCGCGAGCGACTGCCCGGCGTCCGCCTGGTGCTGGCGGCGATGGGCCCGAAGATGTGCGCCCTCGCCGGCGCCGAGCTACGACGGCGTCTTCTTCAACTGGATGACCCCCGAGTTCGCCGCCCGGGCGCGGCTCCAGGTCGAGGCCGGCGCCAAAGAGGCCGGCCGCGAGGCGCCGCCGGTCTGCGGCTACGTCCGCACCGCCGTCGGCCCCGACGCCGCCGAGCGCCTGGCCAAGGAGGAGTCCTTCTACCGCGACCTCCACCCCGGATACCGCAACCACTTCGACCGCCTCGCCGAGCCCGAGGGCACCGTCGGAGTAGCCGCCGCGGACGGCGACACCGCCCAGAAGCATCTCGCCGCCTACACGGCCCTGGACACCCTCGTAGTACGGGGTCTCGCAAGCGCCAAGGTCGACCCGATGCTCGCCCTAGCCGAGGCCGCCGCCCCCTGAACCAGAAAGGGAGGGGTCGGGTGACCCTGCGAACGTTTTGCGCGGGAGGAGCGGCAACCTAGCGGCGACAGCGGCTCCACTCTTCATCGACGAGTTGCGAGTGAGGAGGGTCACCCGACCCCTCCGCCACGCTCAATAAGGCGGCAGGTCCTCGTACCACGTACCGAGCATGCGGAACGAGCGCCAGAAGCGCTGCTTGGCGCTCTCTTCGTCCAGCGACTCGTCGATGTCGGGCGTGTAGAGGGCGTCGATCGTCGGCGTGAAGGCCTGGATCTCGCCGGCGCGCGCCTCGATCGGCCGCGCCAGCGGCACCCCGAGGCCGTTGAGCACGCGCAGCGCCGGCTCGCCCATCACGACGACGATCTTCGGCTGCACGACCGCCAGCTCGGTGACCAGCCGCCGCAGGCACTCCTCGGCGGCGAGGTCGGGCTCGGCGATCGGGCACTTGACGCAGAGCGTGCCGTAGACGACCAGCGGGTCGATCCCCAGCCGCTTGAAGCTTTTCATCAGCGCGTTGCCGGCCCGCCCGTAGAAGGCGACGCCCTCTTCGATCTCGGCGACCCCGGGGGCGTGCTTGACCATGAACACGTCGGCCTGCGGGTGGCCCGAGCCCAGCACCGGCATCAGCTTGCCGCGCGGGCAGTGCGGGCACTCGCCGAGCTCGTGGTTCAGCTGGTTGAGCTCGCGGATCGCCCGCTCCAGGTACTTCTCTCTGATCTCGTCGTCGGTCGCCGGCACGCTGGGCGCTCTCTTTGACGAACCGGCCGCGGCTCCTTTCGCGCCGGCCCGCTGCATCAGCTCTTGCCGCTGGCCCGCCCGCCGGCCGGACGCCGCTTCTTGCGCGGCCTTCCCCCCCGCACCGGCTTCGCGTCGGGGACGCTGCGCTTCGGCGCCTTCGGCCGCCCCGCCGTCTGCAGCAGCTTCAGCGCCTGCACGTAGACCAGGTTCTTGTGCTTGCGGGTGATGTCGGCGTCGCGCATCGCCTCGAGGAACTCGGCCGGGCCGTCGAAGTCGTGGATCCGCACCCGCACGCTGCCCAGCCCCTGGGCGACGTGGCTGTCGGAGCCCGCCCCCGGGACGATCCGGTACTTGCCGGCGAAGCGCACGGCCTCCTCGTTGAAGGCGGTCAGCGCGACCCGCGGGTTGAAGACCTCGAGCACGTCGATCTCCTCGACGATGTCGAGCAGGTGCTCGTAGTCGGGAACCGAGTGGAAGCGGTCGAACGGGTGCGGCACGTAGACGAGGCCGCCCTGCTCGCGGATCGCGGCGATCGTCTCGGCCATCGTCAGCCCGCGCGGGATCCTCTCCTCGAGGAAGAGGCCGATCACCTCGCCCTGCTCGGCGGTCTTCACCTCCTCGGCGACGATCACCTCTATGTCGCCCATCCCGGCGGCGATCCGCCGCGCCTCCAGCGCCCCGGAGACCTCGTTGTGGTCGGTGATCGCGATCGCCCCGAGGCCGCGGTCGCGGGCGGTCTCCAGCAGCACCTCGACCGGCGTCGCGCAGTCGGGGGAGTGGTCGGTGTGCATGTGCAGGTCGACCTCGATCAGCGGCCGCTCGGCGATCCGCGCCCGCACCTCGGGGTCGCCGGCCGGGTCGTGGCGGCGGCCGAGCAGGCGCCGGTAGATCGCTTCCAGCTCGTCGGCCACCGCGCTCCAGTCGCGCCCCTCCCCGGCCGGCGGGACCAGCTCGTAGGGGCCGGGGAAGTAGCGCCCGAGCAGCTCGCCGGTCGCCGGCGTCGCCACCGTGCGGGCGTCGAGCCGGCCGAAGAAGATCTCGACCAGCGGCCGCGCCACCTGGGTCGAGAGCACCCGCTCCTGCGGCCGGTGGAAGCTGGCGACGTTGAGCGAGTGGGAGTGCCGCAGCGCCGCCGAGGAGACGCTCGGCGCGAACGGCTCGTGGACGTGGACGATGTCGGGAGGCTCGGAGCCGAGCAGCCGTTTGGTCGCGTCGCCGGCAAAGACGCTGACGACCTCGTGCCCCCGCCGCACCAGCTCCTCCGACAGCCGCCGGACAAACTCGTTGACCTGGTTGGCGGTGCCGCGCCGGTGCGGCGTGACCTGGGCTATCGAGAGGCGCTCGGCCGTCACTGGCAAGCAGCATAAGAGGCCGCGCGAGGCGCGGCCTCTCCTATGCCTCGGCCGGCGCCGCCGCCCGCTTCGCCGGGCTCTGGCCGCGCGCGTTGGCGGCGATGAACTCCTCGGTCCGCTCGCGCGCCTCGTCGTCGGGCCGCTGGCTGTGCGGCGACTTCATCAGGTAGCTGGACGGCCCGTCGAGCTGGCCGGCGATGCCGTTGTTCAGCGCCAGCTTGACGATCCGCACGGCGTCGATCACGACCCCGGCCGAGTTCGGCGAGTCCCAGACCTCGAGCTTCAGCTCGACGTTGAGCGGCACGTCGCCGAAGGCTTTGCCCTCGAGCCGGATGTGCGCCCACTTGCGGTCGGTCAGCCAGGCGACGTAGTCGGAGGGGCCGACGTGGACGTCCTCGGCGGGCAGCTCGTGGCCCATGATCGAGGTGACCGCGTTGGTCTTCGAGATCTTCTTCGAGTCGAGCCGCTCGCGCTCGAGCATGTTGTAGAAGTCCATGTTGCCGCCGACGTTGAGCTGCGAGGTGCGCTCCATCCGCACGCCGCGGTCGTGGAACAGGCGGGCCAGCTGGCGGTGGACGATCGTCGCCCCGACCTGGGACTTGATGTCGTCGCCGATGATCGGCAGCCCGGCCTCCTCGAAGCGCTTGTCCCAGTAGTCCTCGCGGGCGATGAAGACCGGCAGGCAGTTGACGAAGCCGACGCCGGCCTTGAGCGCCTGCTCGACGTACCACTTGACCGCCTGCTCGGAGCCGACCGGCAGGTAGCAGACCAGCACGTCGGCCTTGGTCTCCTTGAGGATGCCGACGATGTCGGCGGTCTCGCCCGGCGCTTTCGTGATCTTCTCTTTCAGGTACTTGCCGAGCCCGTCGTGGGTCATCCCGCGCTCGACCCTGACGCCCAGCTGCGGCACCTCGGCGAACTTGATCGTGTTGTTCTGGCCCGACCAGATCGCCTCGGAGAGATCCTTGCCGACCTTCTCGGAGTCGATGTCGAAGGCGGCGACGAACTCGACGTCGCGGACGTGGTAGCCGCCGAGGTCGACGTGCATCAGGCCCGGCACTTCCTCGGAGGGGTCGGCGTCCCTGTAGTACTGGACGCCCTGGATGAAGGAGCTGGCGCAGTTGCCGACGCCGACTATCGCGACGCGGACCTTCTCATCGGCCTGGACAGACCCGTTGCTGCCGTTTGAATCACTCATGAAGTTGAAGAGTCCTTCCTCTCTGGCTAGGTGGCAAAGCACACCCCGGGGGCGATCTCGTTACACAAATCTGGGCTCGGCCCGATCCGGTTCGCGGTCATTTCGGGAGGGGCTCCCTCAATAGCTCGTTGCGGACGTGCCATACGCGCTGGATCGTCGTGACGATGGTCAGCGCCGCGATCACGTAGACCGCGGGCGCCAGCAGCTCGAAGTCGCCGAGCCCGGCGCCCTTGGCGAAGAGCAGGCCGATCGAAAGTATGACCACTCGCACGGGACGCGTCGCCAACCCGACCTTGCACTCGACCCCGAGGGCCTCGGCGCGGGCGCGCGTGTAGGAGACCATCAGCGAGCCGAGCACCGCGACGACGCACATCGCCGCGGCGAAGTCGTGGCCGGTGGCGGCGAAGTAGCCGGCGACCGCGGCGAGCACGATCCCCTCCTCGATCCGGTCCAGGGTCGAGTCGAGGAAGGCGCCGAACAGCGTCCCCTTGCCGGACATCCGCGAGTAGCGGCCGTCCATGGTGTCCATCACCGAGCCGAGGACGAAGGCGACCCCGGCGAGGAAGAAGAGCCGCTGCGTCACCAGGAAGGCGGCGATCAGGTTGCCGACCAGGCCGGCGACCGAGATCGCGTTCGGGGTCAGCCGCGACTCGATCAGCCGCTCGCGGGCGTAGGCGCGAAGCTCCTGGCCGTTGCGGCGACCGTTCGGGACCCGCGGAGGAGCCGACAAATCCATTGGGGTGAGGCTAACCCAAGAGGGCACCCCGGCAGGGGTTCCACTTAACTCTTTCGCCGGGCGCGGGGCGTCTCTCATCGCCGCAGTCGGGCGAAAAAGTACAAGACGTTCCACCCCTACCGGGGTGCCCTCAAGCCTCAGCTTCTTGCGGGGATGCGCTGCGCCAAGCCCATGCCTCGGGCCGGGCTCGAGCGAGCAGCCGGTGGGCGATCAGAGCCGAGGCGGCGGCGACCATCCAACCGAGGCCGACGTCGAACCAGTAGTGGTTGGCGGTGACGATCACCACCCAGGCGATCAGCAGCGGCCAGGCGGCCCAGAAGGCTTTCGGGAACCAGTGGCGACAGACCCGCACGCCGGTGGCCCCGATCATCAGCGCGAAGGCGCAGTGCATGCTCGGCACCGCGGCGTACGGGTTGATGAAGATCTTCGCCAGGCTCGAGTCGTGGTTGACGTTGGAGAAGTCGGTGATCGTGTCGACGAAGCCGTGTTCGGGGAACATCCGCGGCGGCGCCGTCGGGTAGAGCGTGTAGCCGACCAGCGCCAGCCCCATCGAGACGACGAACATGTTGCGGACGAAGTAATAGGACTCGTTGCGGAACAGGTAGAGCCAGACGAGGAAGCCCAGCGCGATCGAGAACTGCGCGTTGAGGTAGATCTGGTTGGCGGCGTCGATCAGCCAGTGCGCCGGCAGGAAGAGGGCCTGCAGCGACGGTTCGAAGAAGGTGTGGGTCGAGCGCTCGAAGTCGATCACCTGGCGGCCGTGGGCGATCGCGGTCGCCCGCTGGCCGTCGGCGATCCCGCGCACCAGCTCGTAGGCGACGTCGACGAGGACGAGGATGCCGAGCTGGCGGCCGGCGTCTCCCCAGCCCTGGGGAAGGCGCGCGCCGATCGCGGAAAAGGCACGAGACATCGGGCAATTGTAATGCGGGCGTTTGCGGCACGAGGGACGGGGGTTGGGCAGCTAGGGTCCGGCGGGATGAGCTGGGTGAGGCCGCGGAGGCAGAGGGTCAGGGCGATTCGGGATCGGTTGCGGGAGATGTACGGGCGGCCGGTCGGCGAGCCGCATGGGCACCCGATCGCGGAGCTGGTGAAGACGGTGCTCTCACAGCACACGAACGATCGCAATCGGGATCGGTCGTTCGCCCGGCTGCGCGAGCGCTACCCGACCTGGGAGGAGGTTCGGGATGCGCCGGTGGGGGAGCTGGAGGAGGCGATCCGGCCCGGCGGGCTGGCACGGCAGAAGGCGCCGCGGATCCAGGCGATCCTGGAGCTGCTCGGGGAGCCGCCGGACCTGGACTGGACCGCGCCCCCCACGCCGCGCGAGGAGTCGCTCGAGTTCCTGCTCTCGCTGCCCGGGGTCGGGCGCAAAACGGCGGCCTGCGTGCTGATCTTCACCTGGGGCATCCCCGAGATCCCGGTCGACGTCCACATCCACCGGGTCGGCGGCCGGCTCGGCCTGTTCCCGGAAGGCGCCTCGTTCGAGCGCGCCCACGACGAGATGCTGGCCGTCGTCGACCCCGCGGACGCCTACGAGCTGCACATGAACCTGATCCGCCACGGGCGCGCGCTCTGCCGGCCGAAACCGCGTTGCGGCGAGTGCGCGCTGCGTCGCATGTGCCCCTGGGGCCGTCGCCGGGCGCGGCCGGGGTAGTATCCGCGCCGCCGCCCGGCGGAACCGACCCCCGGTCCCGGCAAACGACGCGAATGAGCAAGAAGACCTTCGTCATATTCGGCCTCCTGGTCGTCTTCCTCGCGGTCCTGATCCCGTGGGTGGCGTTCAGGTCCAACGGCGACGCCGCCACCGGCGCCCAGGACGTGCCCGCCGGCCTGAAAGAAGGCCAGAGCCTGTTCCAGACCAACTGCGGCACCTGCCACACGCTCTACGCGGCCGGGACCGACGGCAACTTCGCGCCGAACCTCGACGAACTGCTGGCGGCCAACGGCCCGCCGGAAGGGCCGAACGCCCAGCAGACGATCGAAGCGACCGAAGGTCGCGTCCTCAACGCGATCGATATGGGCGCCGACAGCAGCACGACCCCGGGACGGATGCCCGCCGGCATCCTCAACGAACAGCAGGCCGAAGTCGTCGCCGAATTCGTCGCCAAGACCGCCGGCGAGGGGTAGCGGCGCCCGTTCCCGGCAGGGGTTCCGCTTTAAGGTTCGCCCGATCCCGGTCTTAGAGGCCCGCCCAATCCCGGTAGGGGTTCCGCTTAACTTTTTCGCCGGGCGCGGGGCGTCTCTCGCCGACGCATTCGGGCGAAAAAGTACAAGACGCTCCACCCCTACCGGGATTGGCTTTCGCTCCACCCCTACCGGGAGCGGGCTTTCGTTCCGCCCCCTACCGGGAACGGGCTTTATGTGAGCTGATTTGGGTCGGTCAGTGAGCGAGGCGCAGGGCGCTGACCACCCCCGCGTGGTCGGAGGGCCAGAACGGCGGGGCGCCCTGGAAGGGGGTGTTCCCGATCAGTTCGGCTTCGCCGCCGTTTGAGCGGGCGGCGCCGCGGCTGAGGATCAGGTCGATCCGGGTCGCCAGCGTGGATTCCGAGTTGTTCAGCTGTCCCGGGGCGAGCTGCGGTATGAGGCTCGACTCCTGGCAGCACGAGCTGCCGGGGCCGAGCTGAGCCTCGTCCCAGGAGTCGCGGAATTTGCCTGGCGCGGTGAGCTGCGCGTAGGAGGTGGTCGTCGAGCCGTCCGCTGCGGAATTGAAGTCACCGGTGGCGACGATCGTCCCGCCCTTGCCCGGGCCGGCGAGGAATTCGGCCGCCTGCGCCTGTTGCACGAGCGGGGATTCCTCGGTTTCGAGGTGGGTATCGACGAACCGGAACGGCAGGCCCTTCAGCCTCGCGTCGATGCCGGCCCAGCCGCGGTCGAACGACAGCGGGCCGACCGGCGATTCGATCACCTGCTGAGTGGCGTAGTGCCCGCTTCGCGGATTGCTCCAGGTCAGCCCCGGCGTTTCGTCGTTGACGAGGATCACGTCGCGATCTTCGAGCGTCACCGAGCAGGTGAAGTACGGCGGTTCTTCGAGGACGGGGCAGCCTGCCGCCACCAACGGCGCCGGGCCGATGTTCGCGTTGTGTGCGACGGCCGCCGCCGTGTAGTGCAGACCGCGGGCGGCGAGATCGGCTTCCAGGATGGCGAGGAAGTCGTAGCCGGCAGGCGGGCTGAGGCCGACGGTCGTCCATTTCGTCGCCTCCTGCAGGCCGATCAGGTCCGGATGCTTGGCCTGGATCTCGTCGGCGATCGCTTCCGCGCGCGCCGGGAAGTTCGTGTACTGCACGGTCGCGTAGATCTGCGCGACGGCTTCGATGAACGCTTCCTGGTCGGTCGCTTCGAGCGCCGGCGCGAGGCTGGAGCCCAGGTAGAGGTTCTGGGTCATCACGCTGAGATCGCGCGACGGGTGGCCGTGGTGTCCGTGGCCATGGTGACCGTGGTGGCCGTGGTGGCCGTGACCGTGCCCGCCGCCGTGCGCCTGGGCGGCCACGGGCAGCAAGAGGATCAGGGCGAGGGCTGAGACGATCGCCGCCAGCGATGAGCGGAGACCTGGTCGATGGGCGTGACTCAAGGCGAATTCCTCCTCTTCCGCGATCCCGCAGGGCGGGACCGAATTGGTTGAGGCGCCTCCGGTCGGGCAGCGCTAACCTCGGCTGCCCGGCTCCGCCGAACCGAAACCACTATAGGGAAGCCGACTTGCGATCCAAAATGGATCTGCCATACTGCGACTTAGATTTTCGGAGTCCGGCAGAATGGGCTCCTGGACCAGTCAGACGAGACGACCTTTTGGAGGTACTGAAGAAGTGGCAAAGACGATCGGGATCGACCTGGGCACGACCAACTCCTGCGTAGCCGTGATGGAGGGCGGCGAGCCGACCGTCCTCGAGAACGCCGAGGGCGGGCGCACGACCCCCTCGGTCGTCGCCTTCACCGACTCCGGCGACCGCCTCGTCGGCACCGTCGCCAAACGGCAGGCGGTGATGAACCCGGAGAACACGATCTTCTCGATCAAGCGCTTCATGGGCCGCAAGGAGGCCGAAGTCAAAGAGGAGGAGACGATCGTCCCCTACAAGGTCGAGGCCGGGCCGAACGGCGACGTCCGCGTCGACGCGCAGGGGAAGCAGTACAGCCCGCCGGAGATCAGCGCGATGATCCTGCAGAAGCTGAGGACCGACGCCGAAGCGAAGCTCGGCGAAGCGGTCGACAGCGCCGTGATCACCGTCCCCGCCTACTTCAACGACGACCAGCGGCAGGCGACCAAGGACGCCGGCAAGATCGCCGGCCTCGATGTCAAGCGGATCATCAACGAGCCGACCGCCGCCTCGCTCGCCTACGGCCTCGAGAAGGAGAAAGCCGACCACACGATCCTCGTCTTCGACCTCGGCGGCGGCACCTTCGACGTCTCGGTGCTGGAAATCGGCGACGGCGTCTTCGAGGTCAAGTCGACCGCCGGCGACAACCACCTCGGCGGCGACAACTGGGACAAAGCGATCGTCGAGTGGCTGGTCGCCGAGTTCAAGAAGGACCAGGGGGTCGACCTGGCCGCCGACAAGAACTCGCTGCAGCGCCTCTACGAGGCGGCAGAGAAGGCGAAGATCGAGCTCTCCTCGGCACAGGAGACGCAGATCAACCTGCCCTTCATCACCGCCGTCGAGGGCCAGCCCAAGCACCTCGACCTGAAGCTCAGCCGCTCGAAGCTGAACGAGCTGACCTCCGACCTGCTCGACCGCGTCGTCGGCCCGGTCAAACAGGCGCTCGGCGACGCCGACGCCTCGATCGACCACGTCGTCCTGGTCGGCGGCATGACCCGGATGCCGGCGGTGCGGGAGAAGGTCAAGGAGCTGACCGGCAAGGACCCGCACCAGGGCGTCAACCCGGACGAGGTCGTCGCCGTCGGCGCCGCGATCCAGGCCGGCGTGCTGGCCGGCGACGTCAAGGACGTGCTGCTGCTCGACGTCACTCCGCTGACCCTCGGGATCGAGACCAAAGGCGGGGTGATGACGAAGCTGATCGAGCGCAACACGACGATCCCGACGAAGAAGCAGGAGACCTTCTCGACCGCCGACGACAACCAGCCCTCGGTCGAGATCCACGTCCTCCAGGGCGAGCGCGAGATGGCCGGCGGCAACAAGAGCCTCGGCAAGTTCCAGCTGACCGGGATCCCGCCGGCGCCGCGGGGGATGCCGCAGATCGAGGTCACCTTCGACATGGACGCCAACGGCATCCTCAACGTCACCGCGAAAGACCTGGGGACCGGCAAAGAGCAGAAGATCGAGATCAAATCCGGCTCGGGGCTGTCCGAGGAGGAAATCCAGAGCATGGTCTCCGACGCGGAGTCCCACGCCGACGAGGACCGCAAGCAGCGCGAGCTGGCCGAAGCGCGCAACGTCGCCGAGAACGCCGCCTACCAGGCGGAGAAAGCGCTGGAGGAGGCGGGCGACAAGGTCGACTCCGGCGACAAGGAGGCGGCGGAGGCGGCGATCAAGGAGGTGCGCGAGTCGCTCGAGTCGGGCAGCAGCGTCGAGGAGGTGCAGGCGAAGGGCGAGGCGCTCAATACCGCGATGACCAAGGTCTCCGAGCAGATCTACGCGGCGGCGCAGGCCGAGCAGGCGGCGGCTTCCGGGGACGGGGCGTCGGCTGACGGGGGGTCCTCGGATGACGAGGAGGAGGTTGTCGACGCCGAGGTCGTGGACGAGGGCGACGAGTCGTGACGCTGCCTCAGGACGACCGAGGGACCGAGCGCTCGGCTGACTCTGGACAGGGCGCTGGGCCCGCGGGCCCCGGCGTGGGGCAGGGGCGCGGGACCGAGCGCTCGGCCGCGGGTCCTGTCGTGGGGCAGGGCACCTCCCCCTCGCAAGCAACGGGGCAGGGACGCGGGACCGAGCGCTCGGCCGCGGGTCCTGTCGTGGGGCAGGGCACCCCTCCCTCGTCGGGAGGGGAACCCAGCCCCGCGCCTCCCGCGGGCGAGGCGGAGGCGGGAGACGCCGGTTCTTCGAAGGCTGGAGCTGGGACCGCCGACGAGACGAAGGTCGAGCATGACCTGGATGCGCTGCTGGCCGACACGCAGCGGGAGCGGGACGAGTATCTGGAGCTGGCGAAGCGGACGAAAGCCGACTTTGAGAACTACCGGCGGCGGATGGGCGCCGAGGTGCAGGCCGCGCTGGTGCGAGGAAAAGCGGAGCTGGCAAGCGGCCTCGTCGGGGTCATCGACAACCTCGAGCGTGCGCTTGCGGCGGCGCAGATAGACCCCGACGCCGACGAGCCTCCTGACGAGCCCCTCGCCCAGGGATTTCTGCTCACGTATCGCGAGCTGTGCCAAGCGTTGAAGCTGGCCGGCGTCGAGTCATTCGACCCGGTCGGAGAGAAGTTCGACCCGACCTGGCATGAGGCTCTGCAGAAGCTTCCGGCGGACGGAGCGGAGCCGGGGACCGTGGTGGAGGTCGTCCAAAAGGGATATCGCCTCAACGATCAACTGATCCGGCCGGCGCGGGTGGTCGTCAGCGAGTGAGGTTCTGAGTGGGCTCCCGCGATCTCTACAAGGCTCTCGGCGTCGCCAAGGGGGCGTCCGGGGACGAGATCAAGAAGGCGTACCGCAAGCTGGCCCGGAAGTACCACCCGGACCGCAATCCCGACGACCCGGCGGCGGAGGAGAAGTTCAAGGAAGTGCAGGGCGCCTACGACGTCCTCTCCGACGAGGAGAAGCGCAGGGAGTACGACGAGGGCGGTCGCTTCGGCGGCTTCGGCGGCGCCACCGGCGGCTTCGGCGGGCCCCCGTTCGGCGGCACCGAAGGCGGCGGCTTCGGTGCGCCCGACTTCAGCGACATCCTCTCCAACCTGTTCAACCGCGGTGGCGGCCGGGCGCAGCCGCAATCGGAGCGGGGGCGCGACCTCGAGACCGAGATCAGCCTCAGCTTCGACCAGGCGGTCAACGGCGCCCAGGTCAGCGTCAACGTGCCGAAGGAGGAACGCTGCCCGACCTGCCACGGCAGCGGCGCCAAGCCCGGCACCGGCCCGATCGTCTGCCCGCGCTGCGAAGGCCGCGGCGTCGAGGCCGAGAGCCAGGGCTTCTTCTCGATCAGCCAGCCCTGCCGCCAGTGCGGCGGCGCCGGCCAGATCGTCGAGGACCCCTGCCCGACCTGCGGCGGCTCCGGCCTGACCCGCCAGACCAAGCGCTACAAGGTCAACATCCCGGCCGGGGTCAAGGACGGGGCGCGGATCCGGCTCCGGGGCAAGGGCGAGGCGGGGCCGCGCGGCGGCCCCCCCGGCGACCTCTACGTGATCACCCGGGTCGCCGCCTCGCCGGTGTTCCGGCGGCTCGACGGCGGCAACCTCGAGGTGACGGTGCCGATCACCGTGGTCGAGGCGCTCGGCGGGGCGACGATCGAGGTGCCGACCCTGGACGGGACGAAGAAGATCAAGGTGCCGGCCGGAACGAAGCACGGCACGGTCCAGCGGCTGCGCGGCGAGGGGCCGCCGACGCCGCGCGGCAAGGGCCGCGGCGAGATCCGCTACCGGCTCGAGATCGAGCTGCCGGGGGAGCTGAGCGACGAGCAGCGCGAGGCGGTCGAGAGGCTGGCCGAGACGCTGAACGGCGCCGACCCGCGGACCGAGCTGCTGCGAAGGGCGGCGCGATGATCGGCCGTGACGACTTGTTCTCGCTATGCGAGAACAAGTCGTCAGAGGGAGGTTTCCGTGGCTAGCGCGCGGCGGGTCACGCACCGGATCGAAGCGACGATCGACAGCGAGCGCGGCGTCTACATGATCTCGGTCGCCGCCGAACTCGCGCAGATGCACCCGCAGACGCTGCGGATGTACGAGGCGCGGGGGCTGATCGAGCCGCAGCGCTCGCCGAAGAACACCCGCCTCTACTCGCAGCGCGACGTCGAGCGGCTGCGCCGCATCCAGCGGATGACCTCCGAGCAGGGCCTCAACCTCGCGGGCGTGCAGGCTCTGCTGAAGATGGAGGAGCGGGTCGAGCGGATGCGGGGCGAGCTGGAGCGGATGCGGCGGCGCGCCGATGAGCTCGAAGGTCGGATCTCGAATAGGAGGCGGAGTTGATGCAGCCGGACCGATTCACCGTCAAGTCCCAGGAAGCGCTCGCCGACTCGCTGCAGTTGGCGGCGCGGCTGCGCAACCCCGAGGCCGCCCCGGCCCATCTGCTGGTCGCCCTGCTGGCCCAGGACGAGGGCCTGGCGGCGCCGATCCTGCAGCGGGTCGACGCCGACCCGGCGGCCATCCGCTCGCGGGCCGAGGCGGCGGTCCAGGACCTGCCGAAGCTGGGCGGCGAGGAGCGGGTCGAGGCGCAGCCGTCCTCCGCCCTGCGCGAGGTGCTGCGGCGGGCCGAGGAGGAGATGAAGGGCAAGGCCGGCGACGAGTACATCTCCACCGACCACTTCCTGCTGGCGCTGACCGACCCCAGCTCCGGCGTCGCCGACCTGCTGCCCGACCGCGGCGCGCTCGAGGGGGCGATCGCCGCGGTCCGCCCGCACGCGGTCACTTCGCCCGAGCCGGAGTCGACCGCGCAGGCGCTGGAGAAGTTCGGCCGCGACCTGACCGCCGAGGCGCGCGACGGCAAGCTCGACCCGGTGATCGGCCGCGACGAGGAGATCCGCCGGGTGGTCCAGGTGCTCTCGCGGCGGACCAAGAACAACCCGGTGCTGATCGGCGACCCCGGGGTCGGCAAGACCGCGATCGTCGAGGGCCTGGCGCAGCGGATCGTCGACGGCGACGTGCCGGAGAGCCTGCGCGACCGCCGCGTGATCGCGCTCGACATCGGCTCGCTGCTGGCCGGCTCGAAATACCGCGGCGAGTTCGAGGAGCGGCTGAAAGCGGTGCTCTCCGAGGTGCAGGAAGCCGAGGGGCAGATCGTCCTCTTCCTCGACGAGCTGCACACGATCGTCGGCGCCGGCGCCGCGGAAGGCGCGGTCGACGCCGCCAACCTGCTGAAGCCGATGCTGGCCCGCGGCGAGCTGCGCGCGGTCGGGGCGACGACGCTCGACGAGTACCGCAAGCACATCGAGAAGGACGCGGCGCTGGAGCGGCGCTTCCAGCCGGTGCTCGTCGGCGAGCCCGACATCGCCGACACGATCGCGATCCTGCGCGGGCTGAAGCCGCGCTACGAGGAGCACCACGGCGTGCGGATCGCCGACTCGGCGATCGTCGCCGCGGCGACCCTCTCGGAGCGCTACATCGCCGACCGCTTCCTGCCCGACAAGGCGATCGACCTGATCGACGAGGCGGCCTCGCGGCTGAAGATCGAGATCGACTCGGTGCCGACCGAGATCGACGAGGTGCAGCGGCGCGAGCAGCAGCTGGAGATCGAGCGCGAGGCGCTAAAGAAGGAGAAGGACGACGCCTCGAAGGCACGGCGCGAGGCGCTCGAGGCGGAGCTGGCCGAGCTGCGCGAGCGCTCGGACGAGATGAGAGCCCGCTGGCAGAACGAGAAGGACGCGATCGAGGCGATCAAGGAGGCGAAGGCGCGGCTCGAGGAGGCGAGCCGGGAGGCCGAGCGGGCCGAGCGCGAGGCGGACCTGGAGCGGGCGGCGAAGCTGCGCTACGGCGAGATCCCGGATCTGGAGAAGACGGTCGGCGAGCAGGAGGAGAAGCTGGCCGGGCTGCACGCCGGCGGCGGCTCGATGCTGGCCGACGAGGTGACCGACGAAGATGTCGCCGAGGTGGTCGCCAAATGGACCGGGATCCCGGTCAGCCGGCTGATGGAGGGCGAGGTCGAGAAGCTGATCCAGATGGAGGACCGCCTGCACGAGCGGGTGATCGGCCAGGACGAGGCGATCGCCGCGGTCTCCAACGCGCTGCGCCGCTCCCGCGCCGGCCTCTCCGACCCCGACCGGCCGATCGGCTCCTTCCTCTTCCTCGGCCCGACCGGGGTCGGCAAGACCGAGCTGGCGAAGGCGCTGACCGAGCTGATGTTCGACTCCGAGCAGGCGATCGTCCGCCTCGACATGTCCGAGTACATGGAGAAGCACACGGTGGCGCGGCTGATCGGCGCCCCGCCCGGCTACGTCGGCTACGAGGAGGGCGGGCAGCTGACCGAGGCGGTGCGCCGCCGCCCCTACGCGGTCGTCCTGCTGGACGAGATCGAGAAGGCCCACCCCGACGTCTTCAACACGCTGCTGCAGATCATGGACGACGGCCGCCTCACCGACGGCCAGGGCCGCACCGTCAGCTTCACCAACACGGTCCTGATCATGACCTCGAACGTCGGCAGCGAGCGGATCGTCGGCGAGTCGGTCGACGAGAAGATCCGCGAGCAGATCGAAGAGGTGCTGGCGGCGACCTTCAAGCCCGAGTTCCTCAACCGGATCGACGACACGGTGATCTTCCACCGGCTCTCGAAGGCCGACATCGGCCGGATCGTCGAGCTGCAGGTGGCGCAGCTGGTCGGCCGGGTGCGCGAGCGCGGGGTCGAGGTCGAGCTGAGCGACGACGCCCGAACCCTGCTCGGCAACCTCGGCTACGACCCGACCTACGGCGCCCGGCCGCTGAAGCGGACGATCCAGAAGCAGCTGGTCGACAGGCTGGCGCTGAAGCTCCTCGAGGGCGAGTTCGGCGAGGGCGACACGGTCCGGGTCGACGCGGCTGACGGTGAGCTGGCCTTCGAGAAGGCCGGGGAGACCGCCGTTACGGGCGCATAGTGACGACCGGCTCCCCCCTGTCGCTACGGCTTCTTTAGGTGCCGCTGAAGGCGGCCTGGTACCCAGGGCGGTGCAGTTTGGGATTCGCAACCCGGGGAGCGGGATTTCAGGGATGACGGATGGATTCCGACGTAAGCTTGTACGGACCTCAAGCAGATGTTGAGACGACGCAAGATCCACGCTGATTCACGGCTGCGCACGGCGCTGTCCACTGCGGCTACGCCGCTGCGCCACCTCGCTTGGGTCGCGGAGAACCGCCTCTGGAGCGGGGCGGCACTGCTCCGCGGCGCCGCCGAGGCGGCCCGCTGGCCGTTCGAGCGAGCCGCCTGGGCCATCGAGCGGCGGGCGGTCTGGCCGCTGCGCGAGCGGGTCGCCGGCTGGGGCCCGCCCCGCCCCGCCGCGGGCGCCGCCGCGCTGGGAACGGTCGCGGTCGCTGCGATCTTGGTCGGCCTGCTGCTGTCGGGCGGAAGCGGCAAGAGCGAAACCGAGCGGATCGCCGCGCCGGTGGCGGTGACTCCGCCGCCGGCCAAACCTGCCGCCGCAGAACCGCAGGAGCCGACACTGCAGGGCGTGCCGCCCTCGTTCGGTGCCGGCAAGGGCGGCGCAGCGGCGAAGCAGGACGGCGCGCCGGCCGGCGCGAAGGACGAAGCCGCCGCAGGCTCCGCCCCGCCCGAAGCGGTCGAAGCAGACGGCGCCGCCGCAGCCGCGGCGAGCGCCGGGAGCGACGGCTCGACCGGTGGGGAAGGCTCCGCCGCGACGGCATCGACGGCGAAGGCCGTCCCGGCCGGTCGGGAGGCGATGAAGGTGGCGCGCCGCTTCTCCGAGGCGTTCGTCTTCTACGAGATCGGCAAGCGCCCGGCGCGGGCGAAGACCGTGTTCGGCGAAACCGCGACGCCGCAGCTGGCCGAAGCGCTGGCCCAGCGGCCGCCGCGCCTGCCGGCGAACGCGAAGGTGCCGAAGGCGAAGGTGCTCAACCTCGTCCCCGGCCCCCGGCACGGCGGGGTGTACACGGTCAGCGTCTCGCTGCTCCGGGTCGGCCTGACCAGCGAGCTGCGGATCAGCCTCCAGCACAGCAAGCCCGAAGGCTGGAGGGTCACCGAAGTCCTGGGCTGAGCATGGGGCGCCTCCGCAACACCCTGGCAGTGACGGCGATCGCCGCGGGCCTGACCGCGTCGAACGCCGCCGCGGACGAAGCTCCGGCCGGCGGGGAATCTCCGGCCGCCGCCGCGGTCGAGCCGTCGAAGCCTGCCCCGGCGAGCACGACCAAGGTTCCCGCCCCCGTCTCCCCCGGCCTCCAGCAGGGGGCGACGATCGCCCCGCCGCCCGCCGAAAGCAAGCCGAAGGCGCCGAAGCAGCAGAGCGGCGGAACCGCGGCGGCGGCCAAGAAGCCGTCCGAACCGAAGGCCGGATCGCCCTCCACCGGCGCCACCGCGGCGGCCGCCCCGCCGGCCCAGACCTTCGCGATCCCCTCGATCCCGAGCTCGAGCTGCGCCGCCGCCGGAGTGCCGGCGGTGCTGATCCCGATCTACCAGCGCGCCGCCACCGCCTACGCGCTCGGCCCGCAGGGCGCCGCCGTGCTGGCCGGGATCAACGAGGTCGAGACCGCCTTCGGAACCAACCTCAACGTCTCCTCGGCCGGCGCCGAGGGCTGGATGCAGTTCATGCCCTCGACCTGGGCGACCTACGGCGTCGACGCCAACGGCGACGGGGTCGCGGACCCCTACAACCCCGAAGACGCGATCTACGCCGCGGCGAGCTACCTGCGCGCGGCCGGCATGCCCGCCGACACCTACGGCGCCATCTACGCCTACAACCACGCCGACTGGTACGTCGCCGAGGTGCTCGCCAACGCCAGCTGCTACGCGCCGCAGGTGGGCGGCAGCGCCACGGCGCTGATGTCGGCGCCCCAGCTCCAGGTCCTCAGCTGCACGCTCGCCCGGCCATGGCGCCGCAGGGTTCCGGCCGAATACCTCAGCGCCTTCGAGAGCGCGGCGGCTCGCTACGAGCTGGGCGGCCGCGGCGTCTGGGACTTGGCGGCGATCGCCCGCATGGAGTCGAACTTCGGCCGCGGGATGACGAAGCGCGAACTGCACCACGCCGGCCCGCTCGGGCTCGAGCCGAGCGAGTGGAAGCGCTTCGCCGTCGACGGCGACGAAGACGGCCGCATCCGCCACGCCGACCCCGCCGACTCGGCGGCAACGCTGGCGCGCGAGCTCTGGTCGCACGAAAGCATCCGCGCCGGCATCTTCGCCCACAACCAGGCGGCCTGGTACGTGCAGGCGGTGCTGAGCGAAGCCGAAGCGCTCAAGGGCACCTGCCGCAGCCACTTCATCGACTGGTCGGTGGCGCTGCCGGAAGCGGGCGGCAGCTACGTCAACCCGTTCTCGCTCAGCGCCAACCTGGTCGCCGGGCGGATCGACCAGGGCGTCGACTTCACCGGCGCAGGCGCGATCGCCGCGATCGGCAAGGCGATCGTGCTGCAGGTCGGCGCTCCCGGCTGGCCGGAAGGCGGCGGCGTCCTCTACCAGCTGCTCGAAGGGCCGCTCAAGGGCCAGTCGATCTTCGTCTACGAGGGGGTCGACGCGACCGTGCAGCCGGGCCAGACCGTCGCCGCCGGCCAGCAGATCGCGACCTTCCGGCCCGGCGGGTCGATCGAGATCGGCCTCGCCGACAGCTCGGGGGTGCCGCTCAGCCACGCCGAATACGTCGAGGGCAAGGTCACCCAGGGCGGCCTGCAGATGTTCTCGCTGCTGCAGACGCTCGGCGTCTGAGAGCAGCGCAGGGGTCGGTGGGTGTCCACCGACCCCTTTCCACACACGTCCGCGTAACGTAGGCTCGAATCTCGTAGAGAGCCCAAGGAGGAGCGAGCGATGCCTACCTATGTGATGCTTACGAATCTGACCGCCGACGGCGTCCGCACCCTGAAGAACAATCCGGGACGGGTCGCCGAGGTGAACAAGGAGGTCGAACAGATCGGCGCCAAGGTCCTGCAGCAGTACGCGACGCTGGGCCAGTACGACTTCGTGACGATCGTCGAGGCGCCCGACGAGAAGACGATGGCCAAGGTCTCGGTCGAGCTCGGCTCGCGCGGGACGATGACCAGCCAGACGCTGGCGGCGATGCCGGCCGGCGAGCTGTCGGACTCGCTGTAGGACGGACACTTGCGGATCCTGGTCGTAGGGGGGGGCGGGCGCGAGCATGCGATCGTGCGGGCGCTGGCGCGCTCGCCGCGGTCGCCGGAGCTGCTCTGCGCCCCCGGCAACGTCGGCATCGCCGACGCCGCCGAGTGCCTGCCCGGCGTCGGCGCGGAGGACGTCGGGGCGATCGTCGCCGCGGCGCGCGAGCGCGCGGTCGACCTGGTCGCGGTCGGGCCGGAGGCGCCGCTGGTGGCCGGCGCGGTCGACGCGCTCGAGGCGGCCGGGATCCCCGCCTTCGGGCCGAGCGCCGCCGCCGCCGAGCTGGAGGGCTCGAAGGCGTTCGCCAAGCAGCTGATGGCCGAGGCCGGGGTGCCGACCGCCGCGCACGTGCTGCTGCGCAGCCGCGAGCAGGCGACCGCGGAGATCGGCCGCGCCAGCTTCCCGGCGGTTCTGAAGGCCGACGGCCTGGCGGCCGGCAAGGGGGTGCTGATCTGCGCGAGCGAGGCCGAGGCGCGCGACGCCGCCGAGGTCTTCTTCACCGAGCGGCGCTTCGGCGAGACGGCCGTCGTGCTGGAGGAGTTCCTCGAGGGTGAGGAGCTGTCGCTGCTCGCCCTCTGCGACGGCGAGAACGTCGTCCCGCTCGCCCCGGCGCAGGACTACAAGCGGATCTTCGACGGCGACGAGGGGCCGAACACCGGCGGCATGGGCAGCTACTCGCCGGTCCCCGGCTTCGGCCCGGCCGAGGTCGAGGAGATCGTCGACGCGGTCCACCGGCCGGTGGTGACGGCGATGGCGGGCCGCGGCATCCCCTTCCGCGGCGTCCTCTACGCCGGCCTGATGGTCGGCCCGGAGGGGCCGAAGGTGCTCGAGTTCAACGTCCGCTTCGGCGACCCGGAGACGCAGGCGGTGCTGCCGCGGCTGCGCTCCGACCTCGCCGGGCTGATGCTGGCGTCGCGCGAGCCGGGCGGCCTGGCCGGCGTCGAGGCGGAGTTCGGCGAGCAGTGGGCGGTGACCCTGGTCCTCGCCTCGGCCGGCTACCCGGAGTCCTCCTCGAAGGGCGACGCGATCCGCGGCCTCGACGAGGCGGCGGCGCTGGCCGAGGTGACCCACGCCGGGACCGCCGGGCGCGACGGCGAGATCGTCACCGCCGGCGGCCGGGTGCTCAACGTCACCGCGCTGGGGGCGACCCCGGCCGAGGCGCGCGATCGGGCGTACGATGCGGCCCGCCGGATCGAGTTCGAGGGAATGCAGATCCGCTCCGACATCGCCGCCCGCGCGGTCGAGCGGGTACCCGGTTGACACGAACCCAGTAGAGAGGAAGGGATGAGCGAGATCTCAGAAGAGCCGCAGCCGAGCGATCCGACCCCGGCGGCCGAGTCGAGCCGGGCAACCGCAATCCCGGCGGTCGAAGAGGCGTTCGAGGAGATCGACGTCGACGAGCCCCACGTCGGGATCATCATGGGCTCGAAGAACGACAAGCCGAAGATGCAGCCGGCGGGCGCGGTCCTGCACGAGGCGGGCATCCGCTACGAGGTGCGGGTGATGAGCGCCCACCGCGACCCCGAGCTGGTCCGCGAGTACTGCCAGAACGCGCGCCTGCGCGGGCTGCGGGCGATCATCGCCGGGGCGGGGATGTCGGCGGCGCTGCCCGGCGTGGCCGCGGCCCACACCGACCTGCCGGTGATCGGCGTGCCGATCCTCGGCAAGAGCCTCGGCGGCCTCGACGCGCTGCTCTCGGCGGTGCAGATGCCGCCGGGGGTGCCCGTCGCCTGCGTCGCCGTCGACGGCGCCAAAAACGCCGGCCTGCTCGCTGTCAGAATCTTGAACGCATGACCGAGATGCTCCCGGCGGGCGGGTCCTGTCATGGCGCGACTCCAGCCGTCCAGGCGGGCGGGTCCTGTCATGGCGCGACTCCAGCCGTCCAGGCGGGCGGGTCCTGGCGCCGGGTGGGGGTGCCCGGCTTGCGCTGCGATCTGCTCCGGGCGACGGGACAGACCGGAGATAGGGTCGGGGCCTTGCCCTCCGCAGACTCCGCGCGGCGCCGGACACCCCCACCCGACACCTCCCGCCCGAGGGGAGGTACTGGTTGATCCCCCGGTACACGCGCCAGGAGATCGGCGAGGTCTGGTCGCAGCAACGCAAGCTTGAGTGCTGGCTGGAGGTGGAGCTGGCGGCAACGGAGGCCTGGGCGGAGCAGGGCGTCGTTCCTTTGCGAGCTGCGGAAGCGTGCCGGGAGCGAGCGTCCTTCACCGTCGATGCGGTCGCCGAGCGGGAGCGGGTGACCGACCATGACGTCGCCGCCTTCGTCGACGTGGTCGCCGGCTCGGTCGGCGAGCACGGGCGCTGGGTCCACTACGGCCTCACCTCCTCCGACGTGCTCGACACGGCGCTGGCGCTGCAGCTGGGCCAGGCGGGCGAGATCGTCGTCGCCGGCGCCCGCGCCTACCGCGACGCGCTGATCGATCGGGCGCTGGAGCAGCGCGACACGCTCAGCGTCGGCCGCACCCACGGGGTCCACGCCGAGCCGACCAGCTTCGGCCTCCGCCTCGCCGGCTTCGCCTTCGAGGCCGACCGCAACCTCACCCGCCTCGCCGACGCCTTCGAGCAGCTGCGCGTCGGCAAGCTCTCCGGCGCGGTCGGCACCTACGCCTCGGTGCCGCCGGCGGTCGAGGCGCGGGTGATGGAGCGGCTCGGGCTGCGCCGCGAGGACGTCGCCACGCAGGTCGTCCCGCGCGACCGCCACGCCGTGCTGACCTCGGCGATCGCCGTCGCCGGCGCCGGCCTGGAGCGCTTCGCGACCGAGGTGCGCAACCTGCAGCGAACCGAGGTGCGCGAGGTCGAGGAGCCATTCGGCGCCGGCCAGAAGGGCTCCTCGGCGATGCCGCACAAGCGCAACCCGATCCGCACCGAGCGGATCACCGGCCTGGCCCGGGTCCTGCGCGGCTACGCCCAGGCCGGACTCGAGAACGTCGCCCTCTGGCACGAGCGCGACATCTCCCACTCCGGCGCCGAGCGGGTGATCCTCCCCGACGCGACGATCGGCCTCGACTACATGCAGAGCCTGGCGACCGGCGTCGCCGCCGAGATGACGATCCGCGCCGAGCGGATGCGCGAGAACCTCGAGCTGACCCACGGCGCCCTGTTCAGCCAGCGCGCCCTGACCGCCCTGGTCGAGTCGGGCCTCAGCCGCGACGAGGCCTACCGGATCGTCCAGGAGAACGCCCAGCGAGCCTGGGACACCGGCACCCACTTCCGCGACCTGCTCGCCGAGGCGGCCCCCGACCTCGACCTCGACGCCGTCTTCGACTACAGCGCCTACCTGACCCACGTCCCCGCGGTCCTCGAGCGCCTCGAAGCCCTGCGCTGAGCAAAACAACGCTCCGCTGTTCCTTTGCGGCGCTATGTCGGGCAAAGGAACAGCGGAGCGGAGTAGGGTTCACCCGCGTGATCCTCTACACCTGCGGGCAGAAGACGACGGGGCCAGCCTTCGCGCATCCGTGCGCCAAGGCGGGCAAGGCGCTCGACGCCGCCGGGTACGAGTACGAGCTGCGGACCGTCGGCGGCTACCGGATGGCGCTCTGGACCTGGGGCAACCGCGACGCCGACCGGGCCGAGGTCAAGAAGCTGAGCGGCAGCAACGAGGTGCCGATCCTGGTGCTCGACGACGGCGAGGTGGTCTCCGGCTCCGGCACGATCGCCCGCTGGGCGAAGGAACACCCCCACGCCAAGACCGGCGCCTGAAGCCGGCTCCGCCGGACCTGCCGGGGCTTATCCCCCGATAGTGGGCGATTGACTCGACGGCAGGTCTAAGCCTGAATCCACCGATCTCGCCGGCCTCTCCACTCCGCATCCCTTCGCCGGGAGCCACTTCCCTCCACCCGGGTAGCACCACTACCTGGGTGAGCGGGAACCGGCCCCCGACTCGGCCTGCGAAGCGGGGAGCCTCGCCGACCTCGGTGGATTCAGGCTAGGCGGCGACGAGGTCGCGCTCGCCGGCCGGGTGGCGGGCGGCGAGGACGACCGGGGTGCCGGCGCGCGGCGAGAGGGTGATGTTGCGGCGGCCGATCTTCTCCGGTGCCGGGTCGGCCTTGCGCAGCTCGCAGCGGGTCAGCACCTCGCGCAGGACGATCCGCATCTCGAACTCGGCGAAGGAGGCGCCGAGGCAGCGGCGGATGCCGCCGCCGTAGGGGATCCAGGAGTAGGTGTCGGGGCCCTCCTCGAGGAAGCGCTCGGGGCGGAAGGCGAAGGGCTCGGGGTAGACGTCGGCGCGGGTGTGGGTCAGCCAGATCGCCGGGGTGACGTCGGTGCCGGCCGGCAGGTCGACGTCGCCGGCGACCAGGTCGGTGGCGAGGCGGCGGCCGGCCAGCGGCACCACCGGGCGCAGCCGCAGCGACTCGGTGATCGCCGCCCGCAGGTAGTCGTCCTCGCCGGCCTCGAGCGAGTCGCGCAGGCGGCCCAGCTCGCGCGGGTGGCGCAGCAGCAGGTCGAAGCTCCAGGCGAGCGCGGTCGCGGTCGTCTCGTGGCCGGCCAGCAGCAGGGTCAGCAGCTGGTCGCGCAGCTCGGCGTCGCTCATCGCCTCGCCGTCCTCGAAGCGGGCGAGCATCAGCGCCGAGAGGATGTCGCCGCGCTCCTCGAGCCCGCCGGCGGCGCGGCGCTCGGCGATCTCGGCGTAGAGCAGGTCGTCGACTTCCCGCAGCTGGCCCTCGAACTTGGCCCACGGCCCGCGGCCGCCGAAGCGGCGCGAGGCGAGCCCGATCAGCTGCGTCCAGGGCGAGGCGGTTTCCGCCAGCACCCGGCTCAGCATCCCGCGCAGGCGCTCCAGCCGCGGCCCGTCGGCGACACCGAAGACGACGCGGAGGATCAGCTCCAGGGTGATCGACTGCATCCGCGGGTGGATCGCGAACTCCTCGCCGAGCGGCCAGGAGTCGATCTCGGCGGCGACGATCTCGGCGAGGATCGGCTCGTAGGAGCGCATCCGCTCGCCGTGGAAGGCGGCAGCATCAGCTTGCGGCGGGCAAGGTGCTCGTCGCCCTCGAGCAGCAGCAGCGAGCGCGAGCCGAGGATCGGCTCGAGCACGATGTTGCGGCCCGGCGGCAGGCCGTGCGAGCGCTCGGTGTAGAGGGCCTTGATCGCCGCCGGGTCGGAGATCATCACCATCGGCCGCTCGAAGCCGAGGAACTTGACGCTGAAGTTGTCGCCGTAGCGCTCGCGGCACTGCTGCATGAAGGGCAGCGGGCGGAAGCTCCACCTGAGCGTCTGGACGAGCGGTG
The DNA here is from genome assembly GCA_963764365.1 of uncultured Solirubrobacterales bacterium. Taxonomy (GTDB): domain Bacteria; phylum Actinomycetota; class Thermoleophilia; order Solirubrobacterales; family 70-9; genus VRUE01. The sequence goes on along the minus strand of CAVXSI010000022.1, from coordinate 270,503 downwards.
GGGACCTCGGTTCCGGGGGGAGCGGCACGGCGGGTAGTTTCGCAGAATTGGCCGGCGAGCCAGTCGGTGAGCGTCGGTCGGGGCGAGGGAGGTTGCAGGGGGTGTCCCTCCCTTGCTGGGTTTCTCGCCTGGAGCGTTGCCGGCCGTCCGAGATCGTGTTTGGGGCGAGAAAGAGGACGCCGCTGCCGGAGGGACACCCCCTGCACCCCTCCGCCCGTCCGCAAGGGCACACCCTCTGCAGCCTCCGCCCGACAGCAAGGGAGACACCCTCCGCCCCCGGGGTAGCTAGCATCGCGTTCGTGTCGACCGCTGTCGCCGATCTGAAGCTGCACTCGTCGGGGAAGGTGCGGGAGATCTACGAGTGGGAGGACGACCTGTTGATGGTCGCCTCGGACCGGATCTCGATCTACGACGTGGTGATGCCGACGCCGGTCCCCGACAAGGGCAAGGTGCTGAACCGGATCTCCGAATTCTGGTTCGAGCTGACCGGCGACATCGTCCCCAACCACTTCCTCTCCGCCGACGTGCCGGAGGAGGTCGCCGAACGGGCGATGCGGGTGCGGCGGCTGGAGATGTACCCGGTCGAGTGCGTGGTGCGGGGCTACCTGTCGGGGTCGGGCTGGAAGGAATACAAGGCGGGCGGCGCGGTCTGCGGGATCGAGCTGCCGCCGGGCCTGCTCGAGTCCGACCAGCTGCCGGAGCCGATCTTCACCCCGGCGACCAAGGCCGAGATCGGCGACCACGACGAGAACGTCGACTTCGAGCGGGCGGCGGAGATCGTCGGCGACCGGGCGCTGATGGAGGAGCTGCGGCGGCTCTCGATCGAGGTCTACACGCGCGGCGCGGAACACGCGGCGGAGCGGGGGATCGTCCTCGCCGACACCAAGTTCGAGTTCGGCCGCCACGCCGGGGCCGAGATCGTCCTCGGCGACGAGGTGCTGACCCCCGACTCCTCGCGCTTCTGGCCGGCCGACCGCTACGAGCCCGGCAGCACGCAGCCGTCCTTCGACAAGCAGTTCGTCCGCGACTGGGCCGACGCCGCCGGCTGGGATCACAGGCCGCCGGCGCCGGAGCTGCCGCCCGACGTGATCGAGCAGACGCGGGCGAAGTACGTCGAGGCCTACGAGCGGATCGCGGAGCGCTCGTTCTAGTGCCGCGCATGCGGGTCCTGATCCGGCCGAAGGAGGGGATCCTCGACCCGCAGGGCAAGGCGGTCGAGCGGGCGCTGCCGGCGCTCGGCTTCGAGGGGGTCGGGCACGTCCAGGTCGGCCGCATGGTCGAGCTCGAGGCCGACGACCCGTCGCGGCTGCCGGAGCTGTGCGAGAAGCTGCTCGCCAACCCGCTGATCGAGGACTTCGAGATCCAGCAGATTGATGCCTGACCAAGCCGACCCCGGGCGCGGGAACGAATCCCTGTCCATATCCGATTCCTCAGGGATTTGTGGGAGCGGAGGAGGAGGCGCTATATGAAGTGGGGCGTGCTCCAGTTCCCCGGCTCCTGCGACGAGCGGGACGCCCTGCACGCCTGCGAGCTGGCCGGCGGCGAGGCGCGGCTGATCTGGCACGACGAGCCCGCGCTCGGCGAGGTCGACGCGGTCGTCGTCCCCGGCGGCTTCTCCTACGGCGACTACCTGCGGGCCGGCGCGATCGCCCGCTTCTCGCCGGCGATGGAGGCGGTGGCCGCGTTCGCCGCGGCCGGCGGCCCGGTGCTGGGGATCTGCAACGGCTTCCAGGTCCTCTGCGAAGCGGGCCTCCTCCCCGGCGCCCTGCTGCTCAACGAGCGCCTCCGCTTCGTCTGCCGCCAGGTCGAGCTGGAAGTTGCTGCATTTTCCCCACTCGAGGGGGGAAATGCAGCGATCTGCCCGCTGAGACGCTCTCGATTCCGGCCAAGCACGGGGAAGGGCGGTACTGGGCGCCGGAGGAGATGCTCGACGCGCTGGAGGCGAACGGCCAGGTCGCCTTCCGCTACGCGCCCGGGCAGAACCCGAACGGCTCGGCCCGCGACATCGCCGGCGTCCGCAACGAGGCCGGCAACGTGGTCGGCCTGATGCCGCATCCCGAGCACGCGGTCGACCCGCTGACCGGCTCGACCGACGGCCTGCGGGTCTTCGAAGCCGTCAAATCCGCCGTCTCCCCCGCTCCTGCGAATGGCTGACGGGCAGGACATGGACGGGCACTCGGCTCGGGCAGCCGCGGGCACGGCGGGCGGCGAGGGCCGCGGCCCCTCCGCGGGGAGCGAATCCTCGCCGCATCGAGAGCTCGGGCTGACGGACTCGGAGTACGACCTGATCGTCGAGAAGCTGGGGCGCGAGCCGAACGGCGTCGAGCTGGCGATGTTCAGCCTGCTCTGGTCCGAGCACTGCTCCTACAAGCACTCGCGCAAGCTGCTGCGGCGGCTGCCGACCGAGGGCGAGCGGGTGGTGATGGGCCCGGGCGAGAACGCCGGCGCGGTCGACGTCGGCGGCGGCTACGCGGTCGCCTTCAAGGTCGAGTCGCACAACCACCCGAGCGCGGTCGAGCCGTTCGAGGGGGCGGCGACCGGGGTCGGCGGCATCCTCCGCGACGTCTTCGCGCTCGGCGCGCGGCCGATCGCGATCCTCGACTCGCTGCGCTTCGGCGAGCTCGACTCGGTCCGCTCGCGCCACCTGCTCGACGGCGCGGTGCGCGGGATCGGCCACTACGGCAACTCGATCGGCGTGCGCGACGGTCGGCGGCGAGATCTACTTCGAGGCCCCCTACGAGCACAACTGCCTGGTCAACGCGATGTGCGTCGGGATCGCCAGGCAGGACGCGATGGTGCGCGCCGCCGCCGCCGGGGTCGGCAACGCGGTCGTCCTGATGGGCGCCTCGACCGGGCGCGACGGGATCGGCGGCGCCTCGGTGCTGGCCTCGGCCGAGCTCGGCGAGGGCGACGAGGCGAAGCGGCCGACGGTGCAGATCGGCGACCCGTTCGAGGAGTCGAAGCTGCTGGAGTGCTGCCTGGAGCTGCTCGACCGCGGCCTGCTGGTCTCGCTGCAGGACCTCGGCGCCGCCGGGCTGACCTCCTCGGCCGGCGAGATGGCCGCGGCCGGCGGGGTCGGGATCGACATCGACGTCGCCCGGGTGCCGCTGCGCGAGGCCGACATGGAGCCGTTCGAGATCATGGTCTCCGAGTCGCAGGAGCGGATGCTGGGCGTGGTCGAGCCGGCGCGGGTGCCGGAGGTGCTCGCGGTCTGCGAGAAATGGCAGACCGGGGCGGCGGAGATCGGCGCCGTCACCGACAGCGGCCGGGTGCGGATCCTGCGCGGCGCCGAGACGGTGGGAGACATGCCGGTCGAGGCGCTGGTCGACGGCTGCCCGCTCTACGACCTCGAGCCGGCCGAGCCGGAGGGCTGGATCTACGGCAACGAAGACGTGCTCGCGGCGCGGGTCGCGGCGGCAGCCGGCTCGGACGCCGACCCTGCGGGCGCCGGGTCGATCCTCCTCGCCCTGCTCGCCTCGCCCAGCGTCGCCTCGAAGCGCTGGGCCTTCGAGCAGTACGACTCGATCGTCGGCTCGCGGACGGCGCGGGGCCGGGAGGAGAGGGGACGCGAAGCGGCGGGCCCGCCGCGAGCGATACGGCCGACGCGGCGGTGCTGGCGCTGCCCGAGTCCGGCAACGCGATCGCCGTCTCGATCGACGGCAACGGCCGGCGGGTCGCCTGCGACCCCTACGCCGGCACGGTCGAGGCGGTGCTCGAGTGCGCCCAGAACCTCGCCTGCGCCGGCGCCGAGCCGCTCGGCCTGACCAACTGCCTCAACTTCGGCAACCCGGAGAAGCCGGTCCCGGCCTGGCAGCTCGACCGCTCGGTCAGCGGCCTCGCCGACGCCTGCACGGCGCTCGGCGTCCCCGTCGTCGGCGGCAACGTCTCCCTCTACAACGAGGGGCCGGAAGGCCCGATCTACCCGACCCCGGTGGTCGGCATGGTCGGCGAGCTGCCCGACCCCGGCCGCGCCGCGCCGAGCGCCTTCGCCCGCGAGGGCGATGCGATCGCCCTGCTCGGCCCGTTCGCCCCGACCCTCGCCGGGACCGAGCTGGCGAAGCTGCGCGGCGAGCTGGAGATGGGACTGCCGCGGCCCGACATCGCCGCCGTGGCCGCCGCCTGCGAGGTCGTCCGCGAGGCGGTCCGCGCCGGCAGGGTCCGCTCCGCCCACGACGTCAGCGACGGCGGCCTCGCCTGCGCGCTGGCCGAGTGCGGCGATCGGCTCCGGCCTCGGCTGCCGGGTCGACATCCAGCCCCTGCGCAGCCGCGGCTGCTCCCTCGAGGAGGCGCTGTTCGGCGAGGGCAGCGGCGGCTTCCTGCTCAGCGGCGATGCCGGCGAGCTGGAAGCGCTCGGCGCGGTCCTGCTCGGCGAGGTCGGCGGCGAGTCGATCGAGATCGCCGCCGGCGACCGCGGCGTCAGCCTCGACCTCGAGGCCGCCGCGCGGGCCTGGCACTCACTGCCGGATCAGGTCGAAGGGACGCGCCGGTGATTCGCCGCCCAATATGGGGGATAACTACCGGCACGTCCCGGCGGTAGGCGGGTCCACGGGCGCTGGTACCCTGCGTGGGTAGGCGATCCGCCTGCGCGTCACGTCCCTCTCAACGCGAGGAAAGCGCGCTTTTGACTCCGCCTCATGGGCAGCCGATAGACCGCGACGGGCCGCGCGAGGAATGCGGCGTGTTCGGCGTATTCGCACCCGGCCACGACGTCGCCCGGCTCGCCTACTTCGGCCTCTACGCGCTGCAGCACCGCGGCCAGGAGTCGGCCGGGATCGCCACCTGCGAGGGCGGCCACATCACCACCATGCGCGACTCCGGCCTCGTCTCCCAGGTATTCGACGAGGAGAAGCTGCGAGCGCTGGAGGGGGACATGGCGATCGGCCACGTCCGCTACTCGACCACCGGCGGCGGCTCCTGGGAGAACGCGCAGCCGGTCTGGCGCGACGACGGCCGCGAGCTGGCGCTCGCCCACAACGGCAACCTGACCAACGCGGTCGAGCTGTGGAACGAGCTGAAGGAGCGCGGCATCGCCTTCCGCGGCAGCTCCGATTCGGAGATCATCGCCGCCCTGCTCTCCTGCCAGCGACGGGCGGATCATCGAGGACGTCGTCGCCGAGGTGATGCCGCGACTGCAGGGCGCCTACTCGACCGTGGCGATGACCAAGCACGCGATCGTCGCCTTCCGCGACCCGCACGGGGTGCGGCCGCTCTCGCTCGGCAAGCTCGGCGACCGCTTCGTCGTCGCCTCGGAGAGCTGCGCCTTCGACATCATCGGCGCCGAGCTGCTGCGCGAGGTGCACCCCGGCGAGATGGTCGCGCTGACCGAGCGCGGGCTGGAGACGCGGCAGGTGGTGAAGGCGGCGCGGCCGGCGCACTGCGTCTTCGAGCACATCTACTTCTCCCGCCCCGACAGCCGGCTCGAGGGCCGGGTGCTGCAGGAAGTGCGCGGGCGGATGGGTGAGATCCTCTGGCGCCAGGCGCCGGTCGAGGCCGACCTGGTGATCGCGGTGCCCGACTCCGGCAACCCCGCCGCGGTCGGGTTCGGGCGCGCCTCGGGGCTGCCGCGCGACGACGGCCTGATCAAGAACCGCTACGTCGCCCGCACCTTCATCCAGCCGGGGCAGGAGCTGCGCAAGCACGGCCTGCGGATGAAGTTCAACCCGCTGCCGGAGATCGTCGCCGGCCGCCGCGTCGTCGTCGTCGACGACTCGATCGTGCGCGGCAACACGACGCGGCAGATCGTCGGCATGCTGCGCGAGGCCGGCGCCAGCGAGGTGCACCTGCGGATCTCGGCGCCGCCGATCCGCCACCCCTGCCACTACGGGGTCGACATGTCGACCCGCGAGGAGATGATCGCCCACGGCCGCACGGTCTCCGAGATCGCCGACGAGCTCGGCGCCGACTCGCTCGCCTACCTCTCGATCGAGGGCGTCTACGAGGCGATCGGGACGCCGCCGGAGGACCACTGCGACGCCTGCTTCACCGGCCGCTACCCGCTCGGCGACCACGACGAGGCGAACGGCAAATTCGCCCTGGAGACCCTCCCGGCATGACCGCGGCCCGGAGGAGGCCGGGTGACGCCGCACGGGAAACGGCCCTGCCCCGGCGTCCCGTCCTCGGGGCGATCGTGGCGCGGCGCATAGCGGCGCCCTCGGTCGCTCGCGTGCAAGGCATGCCACGCTCCCGTCGTCCTTGATCCGCTTGACCACGATCCCTCCGATGAGCCGGTTCCGCATCGTCGTCCTCGCCTCCGGTTCCGGCACCAACCTGCGGGCGATCTTGGATCGACTGCATGGGAAGGACGGGATCGAGGTGGTCGGGGTCGGGTCGGACAAGCCGGAGGCGCGGGCGCTGGAGCGGGCGCGCGACGCCGGGGTCGAGACGGCGCGTCTTCCCGCGCGGCGACTACGCCGACCGCGAGGCGCGCGACGCGGCGATGGCCGGGTGGATCGAGGAGCGCGGCGCCGACCTCGTCGTCCTCGCCGGCTACATGCAGCTGCTCTCCCCCGCCTTCGTCGCCCGCTTCCGCGACCGCGTCGTCAACGTCCACCCGGCGCTGCTGCCGTCCTTCCCGGGGCTCGACGCGATCGGCCAGGCCCTCGACGCCGGTGCGGAGACGACCGGCGTCACCGTCCACTTCGTCGACGAGGGGGTCGACACCGGGCCGCCGATCCTGCAGCGCGAGGTGCCGGTCCCGGCCGACCGCAACCGGGCGCGGCTGGAGGAGGCGATCCACGCGGTCGAGCACGAGCTGTATCCGGAGGCGATCCGCATGATCGCGGCGGGCCGGGTTAGGATCGGCGACAGCGACCCGCGGGCGGTCGCGATCGATGAATGAGGCGCCAGCCGACACCCGATCCGAGGCCGTGACCGACGGGGCGATCCGGGTGCGCCGGGCGCTGATCTCGGTCTCCGACAAGACCGGGGTCGCCGACTTCGCGAAGACGCTCGCCGACCTCGGCGTCGAGCTGCTCTCGACCGGCGGCACCGCGGGCGCGCTGCGCGAGGCGGGGCTCGAGGTGACCGACGTCTCCGAGTTCACCGGCCAGGAGGAGATCCTCGACGGCCGGGTGAAGACGCTGCACCCGCGGCTACACGCGGCGCTGCTGGCACGCCGCGAGGACCCCGAGCACATGGCGACGCTGGAGGCCGAGGGGATCGAGCCGATCGACCTGGTCTGCGTCAACCTCTATCCGTTCGAGCAGACCGTCGCCGGGCACGAGGTCGACGAGGCGGTCGCGGTCGAGAACATCGACATCGGCGGCCCGACGATGATCCGCGCCGCCGCCAAGAACCACGAGGGCGTCGCGGTGATCGTCAAACCGGAGTCCTACGACGCGGTCTGCGCCGAGCTGGAGGAGTCGCGCGGCGAGGTCTCGGCCTCGACCCGGCACTGGCTCGCCAACGAGGCCTTCGCGCAGACGGCGCGCTACGACGCCGCGATCAGCCGCTGGTTCTCGACCGAGTACGAGGATTTCCCCGAGCATCTGACCGTCGCCTACGAGAAGGAGCTCGACCTCTCCTACGGCGAGAACCCGCACCAGCGGGCGGCGCTCTACTCCGAAGCGGGGCTGCGCAGCCACATCCTCGCCGGGGTCGCGAAGCTGCACGGCAAGGCGCTCTCCTTCAACAACGTGCTCGATCTCGACTCGGCGCGGCGCCTGAACGAAGACTTCGAGCACCCCGCCTGCACGATCGTCAAGCACAACAACCCCTGCGGGGCCGCGGTCGGAGAGGACGCGCTCGACGCCTACCGCAAGGCGCTGGCGTGCGACCCGGTCTCCGCCTACGGCAGCGTGATCGCGATCAACCGGCCGATCGGCGTCGAGCTGGCCGAGGCGCTGCACCAGAACTTCGTCGAGGTGCTGATCGCCCCCGGATTCGAGGACGGGGCGCTGGAGATCCTGCAGCAGAAGGAGGCGATCCGCATCCTCTGCGACGAGGAGCGCCGCCAGGCCGACCCGGCCGAGCGCGACGTCAAGCGGGTCCGCGGCGGGCTGCTGATCCAGGACCGCGACGGCGACCCCGAGCCGCGGCAGCTGATGGAGGTGGTGACGAAGACCGAGCCCGACGAGGCGCAGTGGCGCGACATGCTGTTCGCCTGGACGGTGGTGCGCCACGTCCGCTCGAACGCGATCGTGCTCGCCAAAGGCGGCGCCACCCTGGGGATCGGCGCCGGCCAGATGAGCCGCGTCGACTCGGTCCGCCTCGCGGTGGAGAAGTGCCGCGACGCCCGCGGCGAAGAGGCCGACGCCCTACTGGCCGGCTCCGCCGTCGCCTCCGACGCCTTCTTCCCCTTCGCCGACGGCCCCGAGCTGGCGCTGGAGGCCGGAGCCACCGCGGTGATCGAGCCCGGCGGCTCGAAACGGGACGCCGAGGTCATCGAGGCCTGCGACACCGCCGGCGTGGCGATGGTCTTCACCAAGCACCGCCACTTCCGGCACTGATCGAGGCGCTTAGTTCCGCCGGATTGCCCGCCCGCTGGAAGGGCGGCTGGGGCCCCGGCGTCGACGGGCAGCGCGGACAGAAGATTTTCCACTTCTGTGACACACACGTGACAACTGTCTAAGTAGCATCGCCGGGTCGCGGCCGCGGCGACGCCCCGGCCGCCGGACGCGGACCCTGCCATCACGAAGCGGGGCTGGCGGGTTCGACTCCAGCTCGGGGCGCTACGATGCGATCACGTGATGGCAGGGTCGTCTGTTCGACGGCAGCCCGCTTTTGCAGACGGCCCGCTTCGGCGGGCCGTCTGCATTTGGACGGTCCGGCACGGCCGAGCGCGGACCCCTCCCTCACGAGTGCCCCCGGCGGGATTCGAACCCGCGCCGCGCGGCTTAAAAGGCCGCCGCTCTAACCAACTGAGCTACAGGGGCGCGGGGACCATGGTAGTCGGGCTGCGGCTCGCGAGCGCGGTAGACGTTTTGGTTCGGATAGCGGCGCACGTAAGTATCCGGTTCGCTCCGGCCCAGGCACGGAATTCGCAGAGATCGGCGCCCACGCCGGACGGAACCGGATAGGCATGAGCGGCGCAAATATCTACCGCGCGGCTCACGATAGGTCCGGGATGCCCTCGTGGCCGGTCGAGGCCTGGGCGTGGGTGCGCTTCGGGATGCGGCCGGCGTGGCGGGCGGCGTGGCCGGCCGCGACCGCGTCGCGCAGGGCGCGGGCCATCCGCGGCGGGTCCTCGGCACCGAAGATCGCGCTGGCGGCGAGGACGGCGTCGCAGCCCAGCTCCAGCGCCAGGGCGGCGTCGGAGGCGGTGCCGATGCCGGCGTCGAGGATCACCGGCACCTCGGCCCGCTCGGCGATGATCTGGACGTTGTAGGGGTTGCGGATGCCGGCGCCGGAGCCGATCGGCGAGCCGAGCGGCATCACCGCGGCGCAGCCGGCCTGCTCGAGGCGACGGGCGAGGATCGGGCCCTGGATCGCCCCAAGCACCTCGACGGCGGCGCCGGCGCCAACCGCGTCGGGGAGGGTCGAACTGTTCTCCCACCACTGTTAAAGGTTAGCGCCGCTTCGCTTAGTAAGCTTGGGGGCAGTTAAACGATCGATTCGTTGGCCTTCCTTATGGCAGAGGCTCCCCAGAACCAGACCCGCTCCGGCGCGCTGCGCGCGATCGCCGACGGCGCCGAAACCTACTCGGCCTTCCTCCCCGCCCCGCTGCCACCCGACCCGCCACTGGCGATCGACGCCGGACTGCAGGAGCTGCTCGACCGGGCAAACCAGGCCCTCGGGCGACTCGACGGGATCACCCTGCTGCTCCCCGACCCCGACCAGTTCCTCTACTCCTATGTCCGCAAGGAGGCGGTCCTCTCCTCCCAGATCGAGGGCACCCAGTCTTCGCTCTCCGATCTCCTCCTCTTCGAGGCCGACGCCGCCCCCGGGGTGCCGATCGCCGACGCGCGGGAGACCGCCAACTACATCGGCGCGATGAATCGTGGGCTCGAGTTGACCAGGGAGGACGGCCTGCCGCTCTGCAACCGGCTCTTCCGCGAGGTCCACGCCGTGCTCCTCGGATCGGGAAGGGGATCGGAGAAGACGCCGGGCCGCTTCCGCCGCGAGCAGAACTGGATCGGCGGCGCGCGACCGTCGGTCGCGCGCTACGTGCCGCCGCCCTGGGAGGAGGTCGAGCCGTCGATGGCGGCACTCGAGCGCTTCCTCCACGACCAGCCGCAGCGGACCCCGATCCTGATCAAGGCGGCCCTCGCCCACGCCCAGTTCGAGTCGATCCACCCCTTCCTGGACGGAAACGGGCGGGTCGGGCGGCTCCTGATCACCCTCCTCCTGGTCGCCGACGGGGTGCTGAAAGGCCCGCTCCTCTACCTGAGTCTCTACCTGAAGCAGAACCGCGACGACTACTACGACCACCTGCGGCGGATCCGCACCGAGGGCGGCTGGGAGGCCTGGCTGCGCTTCTTCCTCGAAGGGGTGATCGAGGTAGCGGAGTCGACCACCAAGACCACCGGCGACCTGGTCCAGATGATCGAGCGCGACCGGCAGGTGATCCACGAGTTTGGCCGCGGGGCGGCAACCGCCGCCCGGGTCCACGACCTGGCCTCGCGCTTCGTCGTCTTCCGCCCGACCGTGGCGGCGGAGGTGCTCGGCCTGAGCGCCCCGCCGGTCTACTCAGCGGTCAGCCGCCTCGAGCAGGCCGGGATCCTGCGCGAGGTTACCGGTCGCCAGCGCGGCAAGCTCTATGTATATGACGAGTACCTGGGGCGGCTGAACGAAGGGACCACGCAGCCGGCCGGATAGTCGCGGCAGGCGCGATCCGGCAGACACTTTCTATAGGAAGCGGCTTTAAAGGCCGCCGTCACTGCGGCTCGCGAGCGCGGTCGACGTTTGGTTCGGATAGCGGCGCAAATGCCTGCCGCGCGGCTCACGATAGGTCCGGGATCCCCTCGTAGCCGGTCGAGGCCCGGGCGTGGGTGCGCTTCGGGATGCGGCCGGCGTGGCGGGCGGCGTGGCCGGCCGCAACCGCGTCGCGCAGGGCGCGGGCCATCCGCGGCGGGTCCTCGGCGGCGAAGATCGCGCTGGCGGCGAGGACGGCGTCGCAGCCCAGCTCCAGCGCCAGGGCGGCGTCGGAGGCGGTGCCGATGCCGGCGTCGAGGATCACCGGCACCTCGGCCCGCTCGGCGATGATCTGGACGTTGTAGGGGTTGCGGATGCCGGCGCCGGAGCCGATCGGCGAGCCGAGCGGCATCACCGCGGCGCAGCCGGCCTGCTCGAGGCGGCGGGCGAGGATCGGGTCGTCGTTGGTGTAGGGGAGGACGGTGAAGCCCTCGCCGACCAGCGTCTCGGCGGCGTCGAGCAGCTCGACCGCGTCCGGGTAGAGGGTGCGGTCGTCGCCGATCACCTCGAGCTTGACCCAGTCGGTCCCGAACGCCTCGCGGGCGAGGCGGGCGGTGCGGACCGCGTCGCGCGCGGTGAAGCAGCCGGCGGTGTTGGGCAGGGCGAACAAACCAAGGCGGTCGATCGTGTCGAGCACCGAGCCCTCCGCCTCGGGGTCGACGCGGCGCAGGGCGACGGTGACGATCTCGGTCCCGGCCGCCGTCAACGCCGCCTCCATCTGCTCCAGCGAGCGGAAGCCGCCGGTGCCGGCGATCAGGCGTGAGGACCAACGGCGACCGCCGAGCTCCCACTGCGCGTCGGAACGGTCGGACGTCATCGTCCGGCTCTCCCCGCGGGAGCGAAGGCGAAGCGGGTTGCTCCGGCGCCGGCCTCCTCCGCTCCACCCTGGATCGCCGCCAGCACCTCGACGGCGGCGCCCTCGGCGAGCGCCGTCGAGTCCCACTCGGCGCGGGGCACAACCTCGCCGTCGAGCGCGACGGCGACGCCGCGGCCGTCGCGTTCGATGCCGCTCGCCCGTACGGCGTCGGCCAGCGTCGCCCCCTTGGGCAGCTCGCGCGGCTCGCCGTTCAGCGCAACCTTCATCGCACTCCCTTGAAAGCGCGGTCGGCGTTTCGATCGCCGCGCGGTCGAAACGGCGACCGCGCCCGGAAGGCCGCGGCCATCCGATCGGGCAGCTCGCGGCGCTCAACCAGGTCGGCGATCGCGTCCGCGGTCAGCGGCGCCAGCAGAATCCCGTTTCGGTAGTGGCCGGTGGCCCAGATCAGTCCGTCGAGTGGCGCCGCTTCCACTCGCGGCAGGTTGTCCGGCGTCCCCGGCCGCAGCCCGGCAGCCGCCTCGACCAGCTCCATCTCGGTGACCTCGGGCAGCAGCCGGTAGGCCTCGCGCAGCAGCTCGTGCACCCCGCCGGCGGTGACCGCGGTGTCGAAGCCCTGTTCCTCGACGGTCGCGCCGACGATCAGGCGGCCGTCGGGGCGCGGCGCCAGGTAGACGCGCTCGGAGGAGACGATCCGTGCGCAGGGCGCCTCGCCGTCACGGCCGCGCAGCTCGAGGATCTGCCCCTTGACCGGGCGGACGGGGGGACGGGCCGGCGGCGGCAGCCACTCCGCCCGCCCGGACCAGGCGCCGGTGGCGAGGACGACGGTCGCCGCGCGCAGCTCCTCGCCGGCGGCGGTGCGGACGCCGGCGATCCGCTCGCCCTCGACCAGCGCCGCCTCGACCTCGGCGCCGGTCCTCACCTCGACGCCCTCGCCCGCCAGGGCGGCGAGCAGTGCCTCGCTCAGCGCCCGCGGGTCGACCGCCGCCTCGCCGGGCGCGTGGACCCCGCCGTTCAAGGACGGGGTCAGCCCCGGCTCCAGCTCGCGGCAGCGGCGCGGCGGCAGCCACTCGGCGTCGAGCCCGAGCGAGCGCTGCAGCTCGTGGACCCGCCGCAGCTCCGCCGCCTCGTCGCGGTCGAGGGCGACGTGGAGGGCGCCGTGCGCCGCGTAGCCGGCCGACCTCCCGCTCGCCGCCTCGACCTCGGCGACGAACCCGGGGTAGAGCCGGGCCGCGGCGAGGGTCATCTCCAGCAGCTCGGGCTCGCCGAAGGCCAGCTCGCCGACCGGCGCCAGCATCCCGGCGGCGACCCGCGTCGCCCCGGCCGGCGGGGTCGAGCGCTCGACCACGACAACCGCGGCGCCGCGCCGGCTCAGCCGCCAGGCGCAGGCGAGGCCGATGACGCCACCGCCGACGATCGCCACGTCGAAACTGCGATTGGAGCTGCTGCTCAAAGCTTGCCTCCGCCGGCATTACCCGGATCAGGTCCAGACGGTCGGCGGCCTCGATGCCGCCCTCTCAGCCTCGGCGTCGGCGACGCCATCGGCTCCCGTTCACCCCGATGCTACCCCCCTACCGCTGTCCCGAACGGACGTGCCGTGAGTTACGTGCCCATATAGGGGGTCTAAGTCACGGCACGTCGGCGAGCAATAATCGGAGGATGAGCCTGGCACCTCCAGAGGCACGCGGCCCGCTGCGGCGCGAGCGGCTGCGCACCGCCCGCCTCTATCTCGTCTGCGAGGCGCTGCCGCGCGGCGATGAGCCCGAGCCGCTGCTGCGGGCGGCGCTGAGCGGCGGCGTCGACATCGTCCAGCTGCGCGAGAAGGCACTGGGACGGGATGAGATCGAACGCTCGGCGCAGACCTTCCGCCGCCTCTGCGACACCTACAGCGCCCTGTTCATCGTCAACGACGACCCGGACCTCGCCCGGTCGTGCGATGCCGACGGCGTGCATTTGGGACAGGACGACATGCCGGTGGAGGAGGCGAGGGAAGTCCTCGGTCCGGACACGATCATCGGGCTCTCCACGCACACGAAGGAGCAGTTGGCGGCGGCCGAGGGTGTGCCCGCCCAAGCAGATCGAGGAGGCGGGGCGGGTGGCGCGCTCCGCACGCGAGCAACCGAGGACGCGGATATGCGCCGGTCGGCCGCGTCATCCAGCGTCGACTATGTGAGCGTCGGGCCGATCTGGGAGACGCCGACCAAACAGGGGCGCCCGGGAGTCGGCCTCGGCCTGGTCGAGCACGCCGCCGCGAACGCCCCCCGTCCCTTCTTCGCGATCGGCGGCATCGACCCCGGGAACGCGGCGCAGGTGGTCGCCGCGGGGGCGGGGCGGCTCGGCGTCGTCCGCGCGATCCGCGACGCCGACGACCCCGCCCGGGTCGCCGAAGCGCTGCGCGGGGCGCTGGCTCCCCTGGGAGAGGCGGCGCCCGGTGGCTGACGAGACCGCGCCCCGCAAGCGCAAGCAGCGCGGCGCCTCCGTCACCCCGCGCGAGCGGATGGAGCGCGGCTACGCCCGCGCGGAGCAGCGCAACCAGGAGGCGCGCGACGGCCTGACGCCGCTGGCCGAGGGCGAGCGGCCGGCGGTGGTGACGATCGGCGCCGTCGTCGCCGGCCTGATCTGCCTCTCGATCCTCGCCGGCTACCTCGGTGGGGCGAAGGTCGAAGGCAGCAAACCGCACCTCGCCCAGGTGCTGGCCCCGGCCCTGCTGATGGGGGTGATGGCCTGGGGCATGTGGCGCGCCCGCTACTGGGCGGTGCTCGGCTTCCAGCTGCTGCTCGTCTTCCTCATCTTCAGCGCCGTCTTCGGCCTCGCCGTGCAGGCCGCCAGCGTCGCCCAGTTCGCCGCCACCCTCGGCCTGCTCGCCGTCTCCGGCACCTTCTTCTTCTTCATGGTCAAGGCGATGGCGCGGATCCAGATGCCCTCCCGAGAGTAGACGGGCGATTCGGATTTCCGCACCCGTGGATGACGCGCCTGGCGCGGCGCAGGATCGGCACCCGCCTCCTCGCGAATAGCTCTGCTCATGACTATCCGGTTCCGTCAGGCGCAGGCGTCGATCTCCGCGAATTCCGTGCCTGGGCCGGAGCGAACCGGATAGTCATGAGCTCTGTTATTCGCTCGTCGGCATGCACCGCCCAGCTTGGCCAGTCGCGCCCCCACGGGCACGTCAATCGCGAACCGACCGTCTACTCCCGGCTTCGTGGTTTCTATAGGCTCAGGATGTGGCGGAATCTTTTGACGTGATCGTCATCGGTGGGGGGCCTGGCGGCTATGTAGCAGCGATCCGGGCGGCTCAATTGGGCAAGAAGACCGCCGTGGTCGAGCGCGACAAGCCGGGCGGGCGCTGCCTCAACTACGCCTGCATCCCGGCGAAGACCGTCCTCCGCACCGCCGAGCTCTACGACGAAGCGCGCAACGGCGCCGAGCTGGGGCTGAAGGCGAAGGGCGTCGAGATCGACTGGGACGCCCTCGGCAAGCGCCGCGCCGCCGTCTCCGAATCGCTTTCCGGGGGCGTGAAGATGCTCTGGGACAAAAACAAGGTGACGACGATCCAGGGCGAGGGCACGCTGACCGCCGAGGCGAACGTCAAGGTCGGCGACGAGGTCTACGAGGCGGGCACGGTGGTGCTCGCCACCGGCTCCGAGGCGCTGCCGATCCCCGGCGTCGAGTGGGGCGACCGCGTCCTCGACACCTGGGGCGCCTGGTCGCTGCCCGAGCAGCCGCGGAAGATCGCGGTCGTCGGCGCCGGCGCCTCCGGCTGCGAGATCGCCTCCGCCTACGGCCGCTTCGGCACCGAGGTGCTGCTGATCGAGATGCTCGATCAGATCCTCCCGGCCGAGGACAGGGACATGGCGCGGGTCGTCGAGCGGGCCTTCAAGAAGCAGAACATCGCGATCTCCACCGGCGCCCCGGTCGAGGACGTCGAGGCCGGCGGCAAGTCGGTCAAGTTCAGATTCGGCGGCGAGAGCGCCGAGGTCGACTACCTCTGCGTCGCCGGCGGCCGCTCGGCCGACGTCGAGGTCCTGGGGCTGAACGAGGCAGGTGTCGAGCTGACCGAGCGCGGCAAGGTCAAGGTCGACGAGTACGGCCAGACCTCGAACCCGAAGGTGTTCGCGATCGGCGATCTGGTCAACGCCAAGGCGCTCGCCCACAAGGCTTCCGAGGAGGGCGTCGTCGCGGTCGAGCGCGCCGCCGGCGCCGAGACCCACCCGGTCGACCAGAACCTGATCGCCGGCGCCACCTTCTGCCACCCGCAGGTCGCCAGCGTCGGGCTGACGGAGGCCGCCGCGAAGGAGGCCGGGCACGACGTCAAGGTCGGCAAGCAGAAGATCGCCGGCGAGGGAGCGGGAACCGTCTACGACGACAAGGACGGCCTCGTCAAGCTGGTCGTCGACTCCAAGTACGGGGAGATCCTCGGCGCCCACATCGTCGGCAACCGGGCCTGCGACATGGTCGCCGAGCTGGTCGCGGCGATGGCGCTGGAGGGCGGCTACCAGGAGCTGGCGCGGATCGTCCACCCCCACCCGACGGTCTCCGAGGCGATCCTCGACGCGGCGCGGGCCGTCGATGGCTGGGCGATCCACGCCTGAGACCCCTGCAAATCGGCGCATCTCGGAGTCCTCGGTCGCTCGGATCGGGTCACGCACTGAAGTGCGTTCCCCTCCCTCGCTTCCCTGCGTCCCCCGATCTGCTTGATTTTCGGGGTCTCAGATGAATCGAGCCATCTTCTACTTCGACCTCGGGTCGCCCTACGCGTACCTGGCCGCGGAGCGGATCAGCGGGCTGTTCACCGACGCCGATCTGGAGCAGCCGGAGTGGCAGCCGATCCTGCTCGGGGGGCTGTTCCAGCGGTTCGGCCGCGACTCGTGGGGAAACGGGCCCGGACGCGAGGACGGGATGGCGGAGGTCGAGCGGCGCGCGGCCGAGTACGGCCTGCCGCGGCTCGCCTGGCCCGAGCCCTGGCCGCCGAACGGCCTGTTCGCGATGCGCGCCGCGACCTTCGCCAAGCAGACCGGCCGCACCGTCTCCTTCGCCCTCGCCGCCTTCCGCCAGGCCTTCGCGGCCGGGCGCGACCTCGGCGACCACGACCACGTGCTGATCGCCGGCGCCGCCTGCGAGCTGCACCCCAACGCGGTGCTGAAGGCCACCGGCACCGAAGCGGTCAAGGGCGCCCTGCGCGAGGCGACCCAAGAGGCCGGCGACATGGGCGTGATCGGCGTTCCCTCGCTGCTGGTCGGCGAGCAGGTCTTCTGGGGCGACGACCGCCTCGAGGAGGCTGTCGCTGCGGCGGGCTGACAGCCCCGCTTCCCCGCGAGTGGTCACTTTGCCCACGCATCCGATGGCAAAGGGTTCAGCCGGCAAACGGGCAGATCCCGCGGCGCGGTGGGCTGAGGTCGAATCGACCTCGGTGGATTCGGGCTTAACCTGAATCCACCGATCTCGCCGGCCTCTCCACTCCGCATCCCTTCGCCGGGAGCCACTTCCCTCCACCCAGGTAGCACCACTACCCGGGTGAGCGGGAATCGGCCCCCGACTCGGCCTGCGAAGCGGAGAGCCTCGCCGATCTCGGTGGATTCGGGCTTAGTGACTATCCGAAAACCCCCACGCACGCCTGGCGGCGCCGGACACACTTCACGGGGCGTCGTCCTCGGTCGGCCAAATAGCGCTGCTATTCGGCCTCCCTGCGTCCTACCCCCGCTCGGTCCGGCACTCGCCAGTCGCACGCGCGAGTTTTCGGATAGTCACTAAGGTCGAGGCGTGGCAGAACTTCCCGACGCCGGCACCTGTTACGAGCTGCTCGCGCGGATGGCGCTGATCCGGCGCTTCGAGGAGGAGGCCGGGCGCCAGTACCAGCGGGCGAAAGCCGGTGGCTTCCTGCACCTGGCGATCGGCGAGGAGGCGACGATCGTCGGCACGACCTCGGTGATGCGCGACGCGGACTACCTGATCGGCACCTACCGCACCCACGGCCACGCGATCGCCCGCGGCACCGACCCGAAGCGGGTGATGGCGGAGCTGTTCGGCCGGGTCGACGGGACCAGCGGCGGCCGCGGCGGCTCGATGCACATCTTCGACGCCGAGCACCGCTTCATGGGCGGCTACGGGATCGTCGGCGGCAACCTGCCGATCGCCGCCGGGCTGGCGCTCTCCTCCGAGTACAAGAGCGAGGACGCGGTCACCGTCTGCATGTTCGGCGACGGCGCCTCCAACACCGGCAACTTCGGCGAGACGATGAACCTGGCGGCGCTCTGGAGCCTGCCGGTCTTCTTCCTGGTCGAGAACAACCTCTACGGGATGGGGACCGCGGTCGAGCGCCACTCGGCGCAGACCGACCTGGCGAAGAAGGCGGAGGGCTACGGGGTGCCCGGCGAGCGGATCGACGGGATGGACGTGATCGCGGTGCGCGAGGGCGTCGCCGCGGGGATCCGGCGGGCGCGCGAGGAGCGCCGGCCGACGATCCTCGAGGTGATCACCTACCGCTACCGCGGCCACTCCGCCGCCGACCCCGAGGTGTACCGCGAGCGCGAGGAGGTCGAGGAGTGGCGGCGCAAAGACCCGATCGAGGTCTTCGCGCGGCGCTGCGTCGATGCCGACGTGCTCGGCGAGCGCGAGGTGCAGGAGGTGCGCGACAGGGCCGAGGCGGCCGTGCGTGAGGCGGTCGAGTTCGCCGAGGCATCGCCCGAGCCGGCGCTCGACACGCTGTACGAGAGCCTCTACGTGGTCGACAGCGACGCCGCCTGGTACGCGGTCGACGAGCGCAGCCCCGAGCCGCACCGCGGCGAGCGCGAGGAGACGATGCCCGACGCGGCGCGCGAGCTGGCCGAGGCCGGCGCCGCCTACGCCGGGCGGCCGAGCGGGCCGCGTCCCAACCCGGCGGTCGACGGCGACGCCGAGCTGGGCGTCGAGCCGGAGGTCGCCGACGAGGTCGAGGAGCCGGGGGTCGGAGAGGAGGCCGAGGGCTGATGGCGACGCTGCGGATGCGGGAGGCGCTGCGCGACGCGATGGCCGAGGAGATGCGGCGCGACGAGGCGGTCTTCGTGATGGGCGAGGACGTCGGCGTGTTCGAAGGCGCGTTCAAGGTGACCGAAGGGCTGCTGGAGGAGTTCGGCGAGCGGCGGGTGCGCGACACGCCGATCTCGGAGAACACGATCGTCGGCGCCGGGGTCGGCGCGGCGATGGGCGGGCTGCGGCCGGTGGTCGAGCTGATGACGGTCAACTTCTCGCTGCTGGCGCTGGACCAGATCGTCAACCACGCCGCCGCGATCCCCTACATGTTCGCCGGCCAGGCGCGGGTGCCGCTGGTGATCCGGATGCCGGGCGGCGGCGGGCACCAGCTCGGGCCGACCCACTCGCACAGCCTCGAGGCGCTCTACCTGCAGGTGCCGGGGCTGCTGGTCGCCTGCCCGTCGACCCCGGCCGACGGCAAGGCGCTGCTGAAGGCGGCGATCCGCGACGACAACCCGGTCGTCTTCATCGAGCACGAGAGCCTCTACGGCGCGCGGGGCGAGGTCGCCGACGACGGCGACCGGGTGCTGCGCTTCGGCGAGGCGGCGGTGCGGCGCGAGGGCGGGGACGTGACCGTCGTCGGCATCCTCAAGATGGCATCGGTGGCCGAGGACGCGGCACGGGCGCTCTCACACGAGCACGGGGTCGAGGCCGAGGTGATCGACCCGCGCACCCTGCGCCCGCTCGACCTCGACACGATCCTCGCCTCGGTGCGCAAGACGAACCACGCGGTGATCGTCGAGGAGGGCTGGCCGCACGGCGGCGTCGGCGCCAACCTGGCGACGCTGATCACCGAGCAGGCCTTCGACCACCTCGACGCGCCGGTGCAGCGGGTGACCGGCGCCGACGTGCCGATGCCGTACTCGAAACGGCTCGAGCAGGCGGCGATGCCGCATGCCGAGCATGTGGTGCAGGCTGCGCTGGCGGCGCTGGAGGGGTCGCTTTGAAGCGGCGTGGCGCGCGGGTCCTGTCATGGGGAGGGGGGGTCCCCTCCTGGCGCTGCGATCTGCTCCGGGCGGAGGGACGGAATCGCTTCCCGGGCCGAAGCCCTGCCCTCCGCAGACTCCGCGCTGGCGGAGGGGACCCCCCCCTCCCCATGCCACCCACGCGAGACGCCGCTTGGAGGGGCTAGCTGATGGCTGACGTTGTTATGCCGAGGTTGTCGGACTCGATGGAGGAGGGGACGGTTCTGCAGTGGCTGAAGGCGGTTGGGGACGAGGTGGCTGTGGGGGATGAGCTGGTGGAGATCGAGACCGATAAGGCGAATATGGCGTATGAAAGCGATGTGGCTGGGACCTTGAGCGAGATTCTGGTGCCTGAGGGCGAGACGGTTGCTATCGGGGTGGCGATCGCGCGGGTCGGAGGTTCGGATGGGTCTGCTGGGACCGGTGCAGGGACCATGGGCTCGGCCGCGGGTCCTGTCGCGGGGCAGGGCACCTCCCCCTCGCAAGCAGCGGGGGAGGAACCCAGCCCCACGCCTCCCGCGGAAGGAGCGCATGAGACTGCCTCGCCCCAGACCGCCGAAGCAACCGCTCCAGCCGAGGGTGACGGCCATCGCCCCAAAGCTTCCCCGCTGGCACGTCGCCTAGCCAAGGAGAAGCAGCTTGACCTGAGCCGGCTGCACGGCTCCGGCCCAGGTGGCCGCATCGTGAAAGCTGATGTGGAGCGGGCCGCTGTCTCCGCGGGTGACGCAGGGGTGGGTGGGTTCTCCGCCAGCCCGGAGGCTGCGGAGGGCAAGGCTTCAACCCGGCAGGCGAGCGGTCCCTCCGCCCGGAGCAGCGCGCAGGGCCAGGAGGGCCCACCCACCCCTGCGGCAGGACCAGCGGCCGGTGCGGTCAGTCCCGAAACGGCAAAGGGTCAGGTCACCTACGAAGACCCCTCGAAATTGCAGTCGGCGGTGGCGCGGCGGATGGCGGAGTCGAAGGCCACGGCGCCGCACTTCTACCTGCGGGCGACCGTGGACATGAGCCGGCTCGTAGAAGCCCGGGCGCAGATCAAGGCGGCGGCGGCTGCGGGCGAGGCGGTGCCCTCCTTCAACGACATGATCGTCAAGGCCTGCGCGCTGGCGCTGCGGGAGCATCCTCGGGCCAACGGGGCATACCGGGACGGGCGGTTCGAGCTCTACTCGCGGGTCAACGTCGGGGTCGCCGTGGCGGCACGGGACGCGCTGGTGGTGCCCACCGTGTTCGACGCGGATCGGAAGGGGCTGCGGCAGATCGCCTCCGACTCGCGGGCGCTGGCGCAGCGTGTGCGGGACGGGCAGATCACGCCGCCGGAGCTCTCCGGGGCGACGTTCACCGTCTCCAATCTGGGGATGTACGGGATCGACGGCTTCTCGGCGGTGATCAACCCGCCGCAGGCGGCGATCCTGGCGGTCGGCGCGATCGAGGAGCGTCCCGTCGTTGAAGATGGGGAGATCGCCACCGCGCACCTGATGACCGTCGACCTCGCGTGCGACCACCGCATCCTCTACGGCGCCCCCGCGGCCGAGTTCCTCGCCCGCATCCGCGGACTGCTCGAAGAGCCGCTCTCCCTGGCGCTCTAATCCACGGTTCAGGCCAGCTTCTTGCGCCCTCATGACTGACCGGCTCGGTCAGGTTGACCGCGAATCCCCGTTCGCCCGGGCCGCGCGATACGCGCCGTGGCGCGACGCATCCGACTTGGACCACCCCAGAGGTGGGCGAATGTCGGCTGCGCGGTGTTCGGCGGCCGGTTCGAGGGCACGGCTCCGCAGCCCGGGCCGATCCACCTGGGCGAACCGGATGGTCATCTGCCCCCTATGGGTGGGCGAAGCCGGGATCGACCGACGCTCAGCAGGTCTTTCGAGCGCCGGTGACCGCATTCCAGGCCCGCGAGAGCGAGAAGTCGGCGTCGACGCGGAACACGCCGGTATGGCTCGCCCGGGCCATCGTCCAGTCACCGTGGCGGAGCAGACAGCCCTGGCCTCGGGTTATCGACCAGTAGGGGGTGAAGGCGAGGCGGACGAGGAACCGGCCGGGGTGGGTGACGTCGAGCAGGAAGCCGTTCTGGCCGGCGCGGCGGACGGTCGCGGCGCCGCCACCCAGCGGCTGCACCAGCGGCGCCGGGTCGCGCACTTCGTAGACCCGCCAGTGGGCGTCGCTCCAGCGCGGCGCCAGGTAGGAGGGCGCGCTGAGGATCAGGCGGCGCTCGGCTTGCGAGGAGTAGTCGAGCGGGGCGTCGGGCAGGGCCACGTAGCGGACCGCGGTTTCCCGCAGCCAGTGGTGGTAGGCGCCGGCGGTGAGCAGGTTGTCGTCGCCGTAGAAGATGCGGTCGCGGGTGGTGTCGAGCTGCCGCAGCCAGCCGCGCGCCAGTTCGAAGCCGGGCGCCAGGTAGGCGGCCTCCCAGTGGTTGGCGGTCGGCGGCACCTCGATCCGGGCGGCGCGCCCGCCATGCCCGCGCAGCCACGTCGCCGGCGGCCGGAAGTAGGAGGCGGAGGTCGACGGGTCGTCGACGCTGCGGGCGATCTGGGCGACGCTCGCGGTCAGCTGCCAGTAGAGGCCGCCGGCCAGGGTCAGGGCGAGGGCGATGGCGGTGAGCCGCGAGAGGCTCGGGCGGCGGGCCAGGAACACCGCGGCGAGGACCGGGCCGCCGAACAGCGCCCCCAGTCGCACCGCGTTGCCGCCGAGTGGGTTGGGTGCCAGCAGGAGGACGGTCGAGGCGAGCACGTAGGCGGCGAGCACGCGGCGCAGCTGCCGCTCCTCGCCGGCGAGGCCGCGGGTGACGAAGAGGGCGCCGCCGCACCACAGCGGGATCGCCACGTAGGAGGAGAGGGCGAACGGGAACTGGCCCGATTCGGGGAAGGCGAGGTTGGGGATCAGCGTCAGCGCGAGGGCGATGGATGCCGCCCAAACCGCTCGGCCGCGGGTCCTGTCGGGGCAGGGGGGCCCACCCCGTTGCTGGGTTTTTCGCCAGGGATGGGAGAGGTCGTCCGAGATCGTTTGCGGGGCGAAAAAGAGGACGCCGCTGCCGGGGTGGCCCCCCCTGCCCCGCCACCCGCGGGAGAAGCGGCTAAGTAGGACCGCTGGATCGAATGCGCCTGCCAGGAGGACGCCTGCGAGGGAGACAGCTGCGACCGGGCTGGAGAGGGCGCAGACTGCTGAGGCTGCGAGCGCCCACGCTGAGTGGCGCGTCTGAAGCGCGCGGAAGCTGGCGAGGGCGAAGGCGATGCCGAGGGCGAAGGTCAGTTGGCCGTCGGCGAGCAGCGTCACCACGCCGGCGGCGAACCAGAGGGTCGCCCAGCGCGCCGCCTCGCCCCAGCGGTCGCGGATCAGGCGGTCGAAGAAGTAGGAGGAGGAGACGACGGCGAGGGTGCCGACCAGGCGCGGGCCGAGCAGCGCGGCCAGCGGCGGGAAGAGGACGCTGTAGGTGAGGGTGTAGTGGCCGCCGTACCAGCTGCCGTTCCAGATGCCGAGGCCGATGCGCTGGAACAGCTCGGTGCGGAAGACCTGGGCGGCGAGGTCGCCGACCGGCGGCGCCCAGGCGAGCATCGCCGCGGCGAGCGCCGCGCTGAGGGCGACGGCCGGCAGCCAATCGGGTCGAAGGGGCTTTGACTGCACCATGGTCTGGGGGCGCCACCGAGGATAGAGCGGCGGCCTGCAACGATTTCAATGATGCCTAAAGAAATCCTCGTTGTCCGCAGCGGCCTCGTCCCCTACGCGGAGGCGCTGGCCGGGCAGCGCCGGCTGGAGGCGGCGCGGCAGGCGGACGAGGCCGCCGACGTGCTGTGGCTGCTCGAGCACCCCCCCGTCTACACGCATGGGCGCCGCTCCGGCGCGGCGGAGCTGCCGATGGGGGCCGAGTGGTACGAGGCGCAGGGGATCGAGGTGCGCGAGACCGACCGCGGCGGGCGGGTCACCTACCACGGGCCGGGGCAGCTGGTCGCTTACCCGATCGTCTCGCTGAAGCCCTACGGCGACGACGTGCATGAGTACGTGCGGCGGCTGGAGCGGGTGGCGATCGAGGCGCTCGCCGAGCACGGAGTCGAGGCGGGGACGATCGAGGGGCTGACCGGGGTCTGGACGCGCGGCGAGCCGCCGGGCTCGGTCGCGGGGGCCGGGGAAGCGCGCAAGATCGGCTCGATCGGCGTCCACGTCAGCCGCGGCGTCACCACCCACGGGCTGGCGATCAACGTCAACAACGACCTGCAGCCGTTCGACTGGGTGGTCGCCTGCGGGATCGAGGGCGCGCGGCCGACCTCGCTGGGGCGGGAGCTGGGGGCAGAGCAGGACCTCGACGCCTTCGCGGCGACGGTCGCCGAGCGCTTCGGCGAGGTCTACGGGCGAGAGCCGGTGGCGGCCGAGCCTGCCGACCTGGGGCTGGACCCCGCTAGATGATCGATTCCGAATTATCGTGCCCGCGGGGGCGCGTCATCCGGGGGTGCGGGGCTTTGGAGTCAACCGTCTAAGCTCGGAGTTACGTGAGCGAGCCTGTCGCAGAGAGCCCGGAGCGGGCGCCCGGGGCCGGCGCCGCCGAGCGCGTCCACGTCACCCGCTCCCGCGCCAAGCCGGGCGGGGTCGCGGCCGATGGCGACGGCGCGATCCCCTTCCGCCGCGCCCGCAAGCCGCCGTGGCTGAAGGTGCCGGCGCCGGGCGGGCCGACCTACCGGCGGCTGAAGGCGGAGATCGGCAGCGACAACCTGCACACCGTTTGCGAGGAGGCGAACTGCCCCAACGTCGGCGAGTGCTGGGAGCGCGGCACGGCGACCTTCATGATCCTCGGCGACGTCTGCACCCGCCGCTGCGGCTTCTGCAACGTGAAGACGGGGGTGCCGAGCTGGAACGACCCGCTGGAGCCGCTGCGCGTCGCCAACCAGGTGAAGCGGATGGGGCTGCGCCACGCCGTCGTCACCTCGGTCGACCGCGACGACCTGCCCGACTACGGGGCGAGCGCCTTCGTCGGCACGATCCGCTCGATCCGCATGCAGGCGCCGGGCTGCAGGGTCGAGGTTCTGACGCCCGACTTCCGCGGCCAGGAGATGCCGCTGGCGAAGGTGATCCACGAGCGCCCCGACGTCTTCAACCACAACGTCGAGACGGTGCCCCGCCTCTACCCGAAGGCGCGCCGCGGCTCGAAGTTCCTGCGCTCGGCCCGGGTGCTGAGGACGGCGAAGGAGATGGGCGGCGCCGACGTGGTCACCAAGTCCGGCCTGATGGTCGGGCTCGGCGAGACCTTCGAGGAGCTGGTCGAGACCTTCGGCATCCTCCGCGAGCACCGCGTCCAGGTGCTGACCGTCGGCCAGTACCTGCGCCCGACCGAGGACCACCTGCCGGTCGACCGCTACTGGCACCCGGAGGAGTTCGAGGCCCTGGAGCGGGCGGCCTACGAGCTCGGCTTCGAGTCGGTCGCCTCGGGCCCGCTGGTGCGGTCCAGCTACCACGCGGACCAGCACGTGCCGGAGCGGGCTGCGGCGGGCTGAGCGAGGGGATGGAGCCAGCCGGGCTCGAACCGGCGACCTCCGCCTTGCAAAGGCGGCGCTCTTCCAGCTGAGCTATGGCCCCTCGCCTGAAAGTCTAGGGGCGGTTCGGGGGGAGCGTCGCGGGCGCTCAGTCGTCGAAGTCGAAGTCCTTGGGCGGCTTCTGCTCGAACCAGAGCTGGTCGTCCTCGGGGGCCTCCTCGAGGAAGTCGGGCGTCTCCTCGAGCACGTCCTCCTCCTCCTGGACCTCGGCGGGCGGCTTCTCGTCATCCGGCTCCTCGCCCTCGAGCTCTTCCTCGGCGAGCTCGGCGTCGTCCGCGGCCTCCTCGACCTCCTCGGCCGGGCCCTTGAGCGCCTGGTCGAGCTCGTCGGAGAGGCGCTTCTCGTCGAAGAAGTCGTCAGCGTCCTGCTCGTCCTCGTCGCCCTCCTCCGCGTCGGCGACGCCGGAGAGCGGATCGACAGGGGCGAGGCGCGGCTCCTGCATCTCCTCCTCGACCAAATCGTCCTCGGTCGGGGCGGGCGCCTGCGAGCCGCCCAGCTCCTCCTCGACGTCGAACATCTCGGTCGGCTGCTCGGAGATCGCCTCGCGCTCCTCGGTGGAGGGCCCGGAGGGGATGTCCGGCTCGGGCTCGGTGGGAGGCTGCGGGGCGGGCTCGGGTATCGCCTGTTCGATCGCCGGCGCCTGCTCTTCGGAGGGCGGCTCGTCGGGATCCGGCTCCCGTTCGGTCTCGGCCGGAGCGGGCGGCGCCTCCTGAAGGTCGGCGATGTCGGGGCGCGGGCGCCGCGCCTCGGGCGGCTCCCCGCCCTCTGCGGACTCGTCGAGATCGGGCTGCGCCATGAACTCGGTCGGCGCCTCGGCATACGGATCGGGGGACGAATCCGGCTCCCCCGGCCGCTCCGAAGCGCCAAAGGCCTCGTCCTCGAGCTGCTTCAGCTCGTCGTCGCCGGCTCCATGCCGGCGCTTCAGTTCCAGATGCTCTTTGATCGCGTCGTCGAGAATGCCCATGATTGCCCCGGGAAGCTAAAGACTATGCGGTTATCCTTGCGCTTGCGAGGCCTGTGGGACGATCCTCCCAGCCACGCACGCGGGGCTATAGCTCAGTTGGAAGAGCGCCTGGATCGCACCCAGGAGGTCGCCGGTTCGAGTCCGGCTAGCTCCATCGGCAGAAGTCCCTGCACGTCGGGGGCTTCTGCATTTTCGTGATGCCGCCGGTCGTCGAACACGGCGCTCCGTTTTCAGACACAAGTGCCTGAAACAGCGGCGATGCGCGGGGATTAGCGGCGATTCACGTCGATTTCGGACTCGCTTTCGAGCGCGAGCAGAGGTACGGTCGCCGACCGACCAAGGCATAACGGCCCCGGCGACGCTGATGACGCCCCGGGGCCTGGCAGCGAAGAACCGACCTTCGATGCGCGACGACGCGCGGGAGTTGGGCATCAACCCGATGGCCCTCGTGCGGATGGCCGAGCGAGGACAGATCGAGCGCCGCGGGACGGGTCTGTACCGGCTCCCGCTCACGCCGGCGAGCCGTCTCGACCCCTACATGGAGGCGACGCTCTGGCCGCGCGGGGCGCTCGGCGTCCTCTCCCACGAGACGGCGCTGGAGCTCTACGAGCTGAGCGACGTCCACCCGGCGAAAATTCACATCACCCTCCCCCGCAGCCACCGCGTCCGGCGCAGCGTGCCACCGGCGTACGTGCTGCACCACGAGGATCTGGGAGCAACTCAGATCACCCAGCACGAGGGAATCGCGATCGTCACTCCGGTGCATGCGATCCGCCAGGCGCACAAGGCGCACCTGGGCGCGGCGCTCGTCGGACAGGCGATCGACCAAGGCGAGGACGGCGGTCGCTTGACCAAGCGCCAGGCGAGCGCGCTTCGCCGAGAGCTGGGGATTCGCCGCGGTAGCGGGAGGCGAGGGTGAGTCCTTCGGAGTTCAAGCCGCCTCGGCGCAGGCCGAGGCAGTAGCCGTTCCGGAAGGTTCGCCGAGCCTGCCGGAGTCAGCTACGCACGCGTACGCCAACGCCGTGCCTCGGGGTCCCAACGACCGTCAGCTTCCGACCGAAGCACAGGGTCGAGTAGCCGAGCTGCCGCTGTGTGACCAGCCTCGATCTCGACCGCGATTCCGACTTCGCGTGCCATCTCCGCGTACGGTCTTGCCCATGACGACGGGGGCGGTGGGACGGCCCTCGGGAGCGGCTGGTGAGCGCGCTGCTCAAACGTCGTGGCCAATGCTCCGCTGAGGCGCTCGGCGTCGAGCTCGGCCAGCTCGCCGATCAGGACGAGGTCGACGAGATCCTTCACCCGGGTGCTTTCCCGCGCGTCTTGACCATATGAGCCGGTGTAGGCATGAAGCTTCTCGGCAACGTGCTGCTCAAGCGGAAGTACCGGCAGCTGCGGCGTTGCGACGTCTGCGAACTCCAGCGCGTTCGCCGTCAGAAACGACTCCGCCTGGACCGGCGGCGATTCGCTGAAGGCGACGTCGGTGGGGAACTGCTCGAAGCGGCGGCCGTCCAGGTCGGCGCGGACGGTGTAGCGGACGGCGCGAAAGCCGGTGCCTGTATCAAGCGCCGGGGTGCGGCGAGCTTCGAAGGAGAAGAAATCTCCGAGATCGACGCCGGTGGCTGCGTTCAGGTGCTTCGTCGCAGCTTCCTCGTCGTCTGCTCGCCCGAGGTCGATGTCCTTCGTCATCCGGGTGCGAAGCCCGAGTCTCAGCTCCAGCGCGAATGCCCCCTTGAGCACCCAGCCAGCGGACTCCGACACCGCGAGCCTGGCGAGGAATCGCTCGAAAGCCACCTGCTTGCGCAGTCGGATCAGCGCCGTGCCGCTTGCCTCGGCCTCGTTCTTCAGGCGCTGCTCAAGCGCCGTGCGGAATGCCTTTGCCGTCGCGTATCTCACGATCGGCCATCCTGCTCCGCGGCGCGGCGGATGAGTTCGGCGACGCGGCCTCCGCGCCGATCGGCTCGGAAGAGAAGCGAACGACGAGTCGTCAGACCTTCGTGTAGCGCTTGGCGCGCGGCCATCTCGATCTGCTCGGGGGCGGTGCCGGCACCAGCAGCGTCGAGGATCGACCGCACCGGGTCGGTGACACGGATGCCTTCGCGAGACACGACTTCGGAGGGCTCGAGGACCTTCGTCGTCGTGTGCAGGGTCACCCCCCTCGGTCGCCTGATCCCGCGATCGTTGCGATCGACTAGGAGATGCACGCTGTTCGGGATCACATCCGAGAGTTCGTGAAGGTCGAGCGCGCTCTCGTGGGAAACGACGGCTCGCTCGGGTCCAACGGTGAGCCACTTCGCTCGCACCTCCTCGTGAGGCGAGCCTGGGTAGTCGCGCAGCCGGTACAGGCCGCGGCGAACGTGCTCGTAGCGCCCGGAGCGAACATGATGGGCGAGCAGCTGCGGGCTGAAGCCGGCTTCGCGCGCCTGTCGCGAGGTGAAGTAGCCGTCCTGCCCGTAGGAAACTTGGTTCAGGGCTACGGCATCTGGAGCTTGACTGTCAGACATAGATAAAGCATAGCTATACCTATCTGCGACATTGGGCAATCGTCAGATTCCCCAGGCACTCGACGCCACGAGTGCCCGAAACGCCGACAATCCCCGCTAATCGCCGCACTTCCGCGCCGACGACGACTCTCACCGCCGCCCGCGAATCCCCTGCTAATCCGCACCTTCCAACGCCGAATCCCCGGCCAGATCGCACCCAGGAGGTCGCCGGTTCGAGTCCGGCTAGCTCCATCGGCAAAGCGCCTGCACGAAGGCGCTTTTTCGCTTGACGACCGGGCTGACGGCGAGGAAGCTGGGGTGCTAGTCAACCGCAGGTCAACTTCCGGCCCAACGGCAACCGCGCGGCGCTCAGCCCTTCTTCCGCCGACCCATGACCCGCCAGTGATATGCGATCGGGTGTGCTCCATAGGTGCCGGTGCTGCTGATCGCACGGATGTGAAAAATGTGTCTCCCGATCCCCACCTTCTTGACCTTGTGAGGCGAGGCGCAAGGCTCGAAGAAGTTGAACTTGTCCATTTGGCATTCGAACCGAGTGCCCGCCTGGGGGGATCTGAATCTGAACCTGGCGAAGCGCCGGCGAGTCTTCTTCTTCGGTGCGGCGAGCAGCGTGATCGTGGGCGACGGCCCTGCTGAGGACCAGCTGAGCGAGCTGCCTGGTAGAGGCGGCGAGCTGGGAGCGCCGGCGACAATCGTCGCTTTGCCGCTGCTGGCGTAGAAGCCCACGCCGCCGGAATAGTTGGCTTCAACCGAGTAGGAACCCGGAGTGTTGGGGGTTGCCTGCACGCTGCAGGCCGCGGAGTCCCCCCCGGCCGGGACGAGCCCGCAACGGAAGCTGTCGAATTCCACCCAGAGGTTCGGGACAGACGGTTTAGACGAGAGAGCGGAGATGGCGGTGACGGTTGCCTGGCAGATCCTCGGAACCCCGACCGCACCTTCCATCGGTTTGCACTTCACCGTCGTCGAGGTTTCATGTTCGCTCGCCGCGGCGGCCTTGGCGCTGCCGGTTCCGCCAACGACCCACATCGTGCCTGCGAGACAAGCCGCGGCGACGAGCAGCGCGAAGAGGAACGCCTCTCTTTTGCTTGGCCAGGACACGGCCGCACAAGGTAGCGGCCGGACCGGCGTGACTGCGAATCGTCGCAGTCAAGGTAGGGTCGGCGGGAGGCGCCTGAGCCGTGCGGCTACGTGAGCCCGACTGGCCTGGTCTCCTCCCGCCGCCTCATCGAACCGGGCGTGCGGTTCTCCCGCACCCGGCTCACCGACATCCTTTACCGGCGGCATTCGGTGTCACCTTCGCCACGGCCGGTTGGGTCGCGGCGCGACGACGGTTCCATTGAGATTGACCAGGCCCAGTTGATCGGGCGAGCGGTGAACCACTGACCACCACCCGTAGTCCCGGCTCCGCTTGTGGCGGTGGGCCACGAACAGGGCGAGACGCCCGAGCGCGTAGTTCCTGGTCTTCATGAGATGGCGGGCTGTGTTTCCGTAGCGGAAGTAGCCCGACCAGCCGCGCAGGAACCGGTTGAGGTCCTCCACGACCACCTCGGGTGCGATGAGCAGCCTGCGCCGGTGGGTCAGTTCTCGTATCCGGTCGCGGGCGTGCTGCATCGCCCTGGCGGAGGGCCAACGAGCGAGGAAGCAGAGGTGGCGCGATCGAGCGGTGCGGCCACGCACCCATCGGTGGTGGAAGCCGAGGAAGTCGAACCCCTCGCCTCCCTCCACCAGATGCACGATCCGCGTCTTGGCCTGCTTGGGCCGAAGCCCCAGGTCGGCCAGGATCGCCCGCAGCGCCTCAAAGGCGCGTTGGGCGTCGCGCTCGCTGTCACAGAGCACCACCAGATCGTCGGCGTAGCGGACCATCGCGCCGCAGCCTTCCGCCTGCCAGGACCGGTCGAGCCGGTGCAGGTAGACGTTGGCCAGCAACGGAGAGATGACTCCGCCCTGGGGCGTTCCGGTGCCACTGCGCCTGACCGATCCCTCTTGCATGACCCCGGCGCGCAGCATCGCGCGCAAGAGCCGCAGGAGCTTGCGGTCGACGATCCTCTCCTCGACTGCCGCCATCAACCGATCGTGCGGAATCTCCTCAAAGCAAGAGGCGATGTCCGTCTCGACCACCCACCGCGCACCCCGCCAGGTCTCATCAATCAGCACCTGGAGGGCGTCGTGCGCCGAGCGCTTCGGCCGGAAGCCGAAGGAGCACGGCACGAAGTCGGCCTCGAAGATCGGCTCGATGACGATCTTCACCGCCGCCTGCACGATGCGGTCGCAGACCGTTGGGATCGACAGTGGCCGGTGCTCCTCACCGCCCGGCTTGGGGATGAATACCCGCCGGGAGGGCCGAGTCCGGTAGCTGCCGTCCTTCAGGTCGGCTTCGAGCCGGTCGAGCAGACGGCTGACGCCGTGGCGCTCAACTTGCCCGATGGTGATCCGGTCGATGCCAGCCGCGCCGCGATTGGCGCGCACCATCCCCCACGCCCGCTCCAGTACGTCCCTGCGGTGGACCTTGTCGTGGAGCGCGTGGAACCTTCGCCGGGGTTCGGCCTTGGCCGCCCGGTAGAGCGTTCGTTGCAGTTCTCGGGTTTTGTCTTGCGCGGCGGCAATAGCCATGTGGGGCACTCGCCGAACCTTTCCTTGCACGTGACGCGTGGATGAAGCAGCGGCCCTTCCCTCGCCCCGGGTTCTGTTGTCCCGTGGGTTCAGGCGGTACTACGGCCGCCTCCGCCGCCCACCCGGCTCGCCTGCCGTTTCCCGGTCTGCGGTTATCGGCGGGCGGTGCTCCGGCGCTTTCCGCAGCCACCGGGCCGGGGAGGGCCTCCCCTGTTCCCGTCGCCACCTTCCGAGCGTTCCACGCCCCCTGCGCCGGGGAGTTCCTCGGGGCTGCGATCCAGGCTCTTCGCCCCTTCCGTGGCCTTCGCCGTGAACGACGCGGCTCGGCTCTCCCTCTCTCCCGCCTTGCGGCGGGCACACCAACGACGCGGCAGGCTTCGCTTGATGCTGCGGACCACTCGGTCGCTCCCCCTTGCAGGGCTCTTGACGCCGGGCTTCGACCCGACCCGTTGCCAGGTCGAGCCGCCGGCCTGCTACCGGGCCTCCTGGCAGCTACCCGGACGGGACTCTCACCCGCTGGCGGCGACGAGCTTTGTGTTGGATTAGATGGTCATTGATCTGCACCTCCACTTCAGGGCGCACTCGCAAGTTGTGGTGTACCGGGACTCGCGACTTGACTTCGGCCGGGCGGTATATCGCCCGCGCAGGGGGGAGAGATTGCCCTCCTTCAGCCCTTGGTCGGTCGTGACCATGCCCGAGCCAGGAATCCGAGCTGTCTCTCAGGAGCTGATCGAGGAGTTGATGGGCGCCGTCGTCGCGGTCGACTTCGTGCTCCAGACGCTGATGGACCTGCCGGCGGAGGTGCTCCCCGGCGAGGACAAGGCCGAAGCGATACGCGAGCTGCTGACCGCGAGCGCTTGCCGCGAGGTGGAAGCGGTCGGGGAGGAGGCCTGCCGGGCGGCGATCACGTTGATCGAAAAGGTCGTCGACCGGATCGCAGACGACGCCCGCGCTGCTGCGGACTTGGCAGGGGCGGCCCGCTGCCGACCCTGCTGAGACGCTCTACAGGCACCCGCCCAGTCTGTCGAACTCAGCCTGAATCAGTGACGATTCGCTGAGCGCGACATCGACGGGGAATCGCTCGAAGGCCACACGCTTGCGCGGGCGCATCGGCGCCATGCCGCTTGCCTCCCCCTCGTTCTTCAGGCGCTGAGGCAGCTTCGCAAGATGCTCGCTGCCAGGGGCCGACGGTGAGCTTCCCGAAGCAGAAGAAACCGCGAAGCTGGCGAGTCCTGCAGGACTGGATTCGCCACTACGCCGACCAGGAGGAGCTGCCGCAGTCCCGCGTCCGCCGCGCTGTTTCGTTCATGCTCGTCGCCCAGCCAAGCACCCGCGCCGCACCCGGGTCGAGCGCGGCGTCTGCCGCCAGCCCAACGGCAACTACGCGGTCTGCGCCCGTCGCGCCGGAAGACTTCACTTCCGCACCTGCGGGCGCGACCTCCAGGGGGCACGGCGAGCCCGCCAGGAGCTGATCGAGGCGCTCGCCGCCGGGCGGGTACCACCTCGTCGCGACTGCGCTTCGACACCGTCGCCGGCTTGTGGCTGGAGCGCTTCGAGGCGAAGCTCGCCGAGGACACTAGGCGGTCGGGATCGCGATCAGGCTGCTGAAATCGGCTGAACCGTTGGCGACTGCGACCGTGCACTGGACGCTCAGCAGGGTCGGTGACGTCGCGGTGGTCGTCACCGCTTGCAGCGCCGCTGGAATCGCGGCGAGCGCGGGCAGGGTCTTCATGGCGATCTGGTCGAGGGTGGAGGCGCCTGCTTTCAAGACGCATTCGACGCTGTCGCCCGCACCCGTGTGAGAGAGGTTGGTCTTCGCGAGGACGACATAGCTGCCCGCCGGAACCGAGAGTTCGACCACCGTGGTCGGCGAGGAGCCGGTCGGGAGGGCAGTCGTGCCCTGCTCGGCCGACAGCGGCGCGATCGTCCCATTGATGCCGTTCGTGCCGTCGGTCCCGTTCGTCCCGTTGGTCCCGTCGGTGCCGTTGGTCCCGTCGGTGCCGTCGATCCCGTTCGCGCCGTTCGGGCCATTCGCGCCATTCGCGCCATTGCTTCCCTTTGCGCCGTTGGCACCGTTGGGCCCGTTGGCGCCGTTGCTGCCTTGGGTTCCGGGTGAGCCGGTGGCGCCGGTGACACCCCGACCACCGGTGAACAAAGATCGCGTCTTGCTGCTCAGGTCCCACGGTTGGACCGCACCGTTCCTGATCGCCCTACTGGCGACCGCACCCGAGCCGATGTCGGCAGCCCGGATCAGCCTCGATGCGGCGACGGCGGATCCACCGAGCACGATGAACAGGGCCGCAACGGCGATCGCGACGGACGGGGTCGGCCGCAACCGCTGTCCTACCTTTCCATTTCTTCTGACTGCACGTTGCATCTTATTGCCGCTCCTTTGGTTGAGCGTTTGGCCGAGGCAGGCCCGGCAGGGTCGGCGATTGGCTCGCCGCTGAGGGACGTTTGCACTCCGTCACCGAGCACATCGACCGCTGAAGAGCCGTTGCGCATACCACCGATCGGCGAAATCGCGACCCCAACCTTTGTATCTTGGAAGCGGAGGTTCTACCCGTGGTGTGCTGGCCGTGGCATGAGATTTGGCCGCGGCGGGCGTGACCGGCACGGGTTCTGCGATGGTGAAAGTCGTCCTTGTCGACGAACACGAGGCCCTTCGCGAGGGGTTGGAGCGCCTGCTCGAGAGCCACGCGATCAGGACGATAGGCGCCGCCGGGACCGCGGCGGCCGCCGTCGAGTTGATCAGCGAAGCAAGCCCCGACGTGGTGGTCGTCGGAGTCAATCTCCCCGGCGAAAACGGCCTGCGCCTGACCCGGCGCCTTTTGATCGACCACCCTGACCTGAGGGTCCTGATCTACACGGGGGTGGAAAACGTCGCCACCCTGGCCGAGGCCCTGGAGTGCGGGGCCCGGGGATTTGCTCTCAAGCTGGGGAGCACCGCCCAGTTGATCCAGGGGCTGCGCCTTGTCGCCCGCGGCGATCGATACGTCGACCCGAGGATCAGGGCCCTGCTCGACGCGGAGGTCGAAGGCGAGCCGCTACTGCTGACCAAGCGTGAGCGTGAGATCTTCGATCTCCTCGCCCAGGGCCTTACGGGCGCGGAGATCGCCGGCCGGCTGACGCTCTCCCCGGATACCGTCCGGACGCACGTCCGCAACGGCATGGAAAAGCTGCACATGCACACCCGCACCGGCGCCGTGGTCGAGGCTTTGAAGGCTCACGAAATCAAATGGTGACGGACGCTCCAGCCCGTCGCGTTGGGCAAATGGCCGTAAGCAAGTACCTCCTAGCTACCCCCTTTGGGGGGTATTCACGGTGCTTCGCACGTCTGGGGGATTGTGCTCCTCGACTGGAGCCTTGACAGTCGGACTCAGCGGTGGCTCGGGCGACTGACGATGCCCCAGCGTTGCCGCTCCCTAAATGAAGTCGCCTCCCCAGGCCCCCTAGGTCGCTTCCCTGCCAGACCTAGGGGGCCAAACTAAGCGCCGGCGTCTCGGCCTGGCATCGCTCGGTAACCGATTGCGATCGCCTGCGGGCAACCCGCCTTGCGGTTGTAGGTCTCCGCCGCACGGTCGATACATCGTGGGAGATGGCCACGATCAAGCTCGAACCGGGACCAATCGCCTCGCCGCGGCCGGAGCCGAGTGTCGGCTCGGTGCCTGCCGACGCCCCGACGATCCTGGTCAAGGATCTCGAGCGGACGCCGCGCGAGCGCCGCCGCCTCTACATCGCCCTGCATCTGAAGCTGCTCTTCGTTATCGGGATCGGCTTCGCCTGGGCCGGCTTTTCCCTCTGGCTCTCGCTTCCGTGGATCGACACCCTGGGCGAATCGATCACCATGCCCCTCGCGATCGCGGTGATCCTCGGCATCGCGATCATCCCCGGCTACCTCAACGCCAACCTGATCGCCTCGCTGCTGCTCGATCGCCCACCCCCGCTGCGCTTCGATCTCGCCTTTCCCGAAGCCACCGTGGTGATCGCCTGCTTCAACGAGGAGGAGACGATCGGGGAGACCCTCGACTACATGTGCGCACAGGACTATCCCGGCAGGCTCCGGATCCTGGTCGCCGACGACGGCTCCACCGATCGCACCGCCGAGCTGGCCCGCGCGCGGGCGGCGACCAACCCCGACATCGCCGTCCTCACCGTCCCCCACGGTGGCAAGGCGCAGACGCTGACCGCGGCGCTGAAGCGGGTGCGGACCCCGTTGATGGCGACCGTCGACGCCGACACCCTGCTGATGCCCGCGGCGCTGCGGCGCGTGGTCGCCCGGTTGTTGATCTCCCCGCCGGACACGGTCGCGGTCGCCGGCGCGGTCTTCGTCCGCAACTCCCGCCAGAACTTCATCACCCGCGCCCAGGAGTGGGACTACTTCCTCGGCATCGCCTCGGTCAAGCGCCAGCAGGGCCTCTTCCAGGGGACGATGGTCGCCCAGGGCGCCTTCAGCGTCTACCGGACGGCGGCGCTCCGCCAGGTGGGCGGCTGGCCGGATCGCATCGGCGAGGACATCGTCCTCACCTGGGCGATGATGCGGAAGGGCGGCAGGGTCGGCTACGAGCGCACCGCGATCGCCTTCACCAGCGCCCCCGAAGACGTCCGCGCATTCGCCCGGCAACGACGGCGCTGGGCGCGCGGGATGATCGAGGGGCTGCGCGAGCACGGCGGCGCACTGTTGGCCGGACGTCGGTCCAACGTCCATGCGGTGCTCG
Organism: uncultured Solirubrobacterales bacterium; assembly: GCA_963764365.1. Taxonomy (GTDB): domain Bacteria; phylum Actinomycetota; class Thermoleophilia; order Solirubrobacterales; family 70-9; genus VRUE01. The sequence continues at coordinate 234,568 of CAVXSI010000022.1, read as the reverse complement.
TCAACTTCGTCTTCCCCTACGTGGACGTCGTCTTCTCGATCGCCTTCCCGATCGGGATCGTCCTGGCGCTGTTCGGCAACTTCGCGATCGTCGGGCCGATGACGCTCGCCGTCCTGCCGTTGAACGTGATGCTCTCGATGATCATGTTCCACCTCAGCAAGCGGTCCTTTGACGAGGTCGGCCTCAAGGTCCGGCAGAACCGGCTCGGCTACTTCGGCTATCTCTTCACCTATCAGCTGTTCATGTCGCCGGTCTCGGTGGCCGGCTACGCGCAGGAGCTGTTCGGCGCCGCACGCCGCTGGTGACGCGTCGACCCGCCTGGCGCGCTCGGGAAGCTAGGCACGCTTGACCATGTTGCGGCCTGAGTTCTTGGCCTCGTAGAGGGCGACGTCTGCCCGCAGAAGCGCTCGCCGGAGATCGTCCTCCAGCACGGCAACACCGATGCTCGCGGTGACCGAGGCGTCGGAGCCGGCGTCCTGTACTCCCGCGCGCAGTCGCTCCGCCAGCGCCTCCGCCTCGCTCAGGTCGGTGTGGGGCAGCAGGGCGGCAAACTCGTCACCGCCGAAGCGAGCGACGAAGTCGCCTTCGCGAAGCCCCCCGGCGATCGTGCGGGCCATCAGGGCGAGGATTCGATCTCCCGCCTGATGACCTTCGGAGTCGTTCACCGGCTTGAAGCCGTCCAAGTCGATCATCAATACAGCGAGCGGCTTGGCACCGGAGAAGTCCCTGAGACGAGCGGCGCGATCCTCAAACGCGCGGCGGTTGGGCAGTCCGCTGAGCGTGTCGGTGTAGGCGAGATCCTTGTAGGTGTTCGCCTGGCGAGCCAGGTCCCGCGCCAGGTCGGCGGTCTCGGCGGCAATCCCTGAAAGGTGCTGCTCGACCGACTCGCCCTCCGGCGCCGACTGGCCGGCCGGCGGCGGGCCGACTCCCTGCGGGTCGCCCGGCGCGACCAGCCGCTCCGGAGGCGGCTCTCTGGGCGCCGAAGAGTCCTTCGGGCTCGGGACCGCGGCATCGAGGGCGGCTTCGACCATTCCCAACAGCTGCTCGAGATCCCGAACCAGCACCGCTCCGTCGTTCCTCTCTCGCGGTCGCACACCCTGGCCGCCAAAAAAAACGATCAGGTTGGGGTTGACGCGTTGGATCTCGGCAATAGCGCGATCGAGCGCGGGGATCGAGCTCGGCATCGTCGCCGACAGACCGACCAGATCGGGAGAGCGAGCTGCCACGGCCTGGAGAAGATCGACGGTTGGAACATCGGCTCCGAGGTAGATCGTTTCGTAGCCCGCCAACTCGACGACGTCGGCGGCCATTCTCAATCCGAGGGCATGCTGCTCGCCCTCCACCGCGGCCATCAGTATCCGGCCCGGCTTGACCCTGTGCCCGAGGCTGGGCCCGTAGACGCTCGCCATTGCCTGATGCGTAAGCGCGGTTGCGAGATGCTCGTCGGCGACCGAGATCGCCCCCTGTTCCCAGAGCTCGCCGATCCGCCACATTGCCGGCGCGATCACCCGCTGGTAGAGGCCCGCGACACCCATGCCCTCGCCAAGCGCCTGCCGGGCCACACGCCCAGCGCCGCCGGCGTCGGCAACAGTAACCGCATCCTGGTAGGTGCGGGACAGGCGGCGAGTGGCCTTATCCAGCTCGCGCCGTGACGGGCGCCCGGCGCGCTCCGTTGAGGAGGTCACAATCAGATGAGAATACGCCGATTTTCAGAGTGATGCCTTGCATTCAGCAGGACTTGCCCCATAGGATAGGTCAGTAAACGTGTCTCGGTCCTGGAGCCAAGGAGGTTGGGGTGGCTACGCCCGATCCGCCCGCCGGCGAAGATAAAGCGCAGGTCTTGAGGGACGGCGACTCCGGTCCGCAGGCGGCGATGCGCCTGCGGACGGCGCTTGAGCGCTCACGGCATCCGATGCTGATCGCTGACGACCAGCGACGCTGGGTGACCGGGAATGCCGCCGCATGTGACCTGCTGGGAATCGCTTGGGAGGAGATTCCCTGGCGCACGATGGACGATTTCACTGCTCCAAACGAGCGCAGGAGGCTCGAGGAGCAATGGGGAGCCTTCTTGGCCAGCGGCGGGGCAGAGGGCTGGTATCAGTTGTACGTACCAAACCGCGGACCAGTGCCCGTCGAGTTCAGTGCGACGGCCAACGTACTGCCGGCACGCCACCTTTCCGTCTTCATGCCGCCCGATGAGGCATCCACCGCGCAGGCAAAGGGCGCCCTGGCTCGGGAAGCCACCTGGGCACCGGTCGTGGTGGAGGGGAGCGGTCGCCTGCAACTCAGCGAGCGCGAGCGCGAAGTCATGACGTTGGTCGCCTCCGGGCTCCAGAGCGGCGACATCGCAGGGCGTCTATTCCTCTCCCCGGAGACGGTCAAGTCACACGTTCACAATGCGCTGGGCAAGCTGGGAGCGCACACACGCGCACATGCCGTAGCGATCGCGTTGGTCACTGGGCAGATCACCTGGGAGGTATAGGGGAGGGCGGGCGAGTGGGGAAACCCCGCTGCCGATGCACGGGTTTTCCCCGATGGATCGGCCGTGATCGCGACATAGATTTGTGACGAAAACGATGCCCGCATCGGGCGATCCCCGGTGCAGGCGCGGCAAACGACGAGGAGGCGAAAATGCCAACCGCAGCCCAAAAACCCAAGCAAGCAGCCGGCGGTGACACGGTCGAGAGGACCACCGAGTTGTCCGAGCAGGTGCTCGAGCAGGTCAAGGGGAGCCAGAAGAAGGCAATCGAGGCAGTGCGCAATTTCATGGAGTCGGTCGACGAGGCGCTGCCGCCGCATGGCGAGAACCCGTCCAGGCGGCAGGAGGTCATCGACTCGGCACTCGAGATGTCGGAGCGTCTGGTCCAGACGCAGTACGACTTCCTGACCAACGTCGTGCGCAGCGCCGGCGAGGCGCTGGGGGCATCGGGCAAGAAGGAGTAGGCCCGGTGCTTGGGCTCGAGGCGATCGCCGTGCCCGTGCCCGAGTAGCCGCGTGGCGAGGCGTCTCCACATCGCCGGCACCGGGTCGTATGCGGCCGAGGTCGCGGGGTGGGCGGCTGACGCAGGGGTGGAGGTCGGAGGGCTGGTCGAGCTGCTGTATCCGGAGAAGGTCGGCTCCGAGGTTCACGGCTTGCCGGTGGTCGCTCTGGACCCGCCTCCGGAGGGAGGCGTCGCGGTGCTCGGCCTCGGCGGCGATCGCCGCACCAACTGGCAAACGCTGGCCGACGCGGGCTGGCGGGCCGGGGGGTTGATCCACCCGACCGCGCACGTCGCCGGCTCGGCGCGGGTGGCGGCGAGCGCGACGATCGGGCCGATGGTCGTGATCGGCGCCGAGGCGGAGGTGTGCGAGCAGGCGATCCTCTCGCGCGGCGCGCTGGTCGGCCACCACACGCGGATCGGCGAGTTCGCCACGCTCAATCCCGGCGCCAACGTCGGCGGCAGCTCACGGGTGGGCGCCGGGACCTTCCTCGGCATCGGCTGCACCGTCGTCAACGGGATCGAGGTCGGAGCCGGGGCGACGGTCGGAGCCGGGGCGGTGGCGATCCGCGACGTGCCCGGCGAGATCCGCGTCCAGGGCGTCCCCGCGACGCCGTTCGCACCGGGATGACCGCGCCGCCCCGAGGTCTTGCCCGGCTCCGCACGGCGCTGGCCCGCCGCCTGCACGGCCCCTACCCCAGCCTCGAACGACTCGAGCTGCACTCCGAGCGGCAGGCCGTGCAGGCCCGGGCGGATCGCGAGCGGATCGACGCGCTCGGCGACCGGCTCGACCGACTCGACTCGCAGATCGCCGAGCTGTCGCGGTCGCGCCAGTTGCGCGACGACCTCCGCGACGCGCTGCGGGCGCTCGCCGCCCGCGAGCCGGAGAACCGCGCCAGGCTGGCCGCCGCCCGTGAAGCCCGCGACTACGCCGCCGCCTGGGACGAGGAGCGGCCGCTGGTCAGCGTCACCGTCGCCACCGTCGGCCGGCCGGAGCTGACCTCGCGCTCGCTGCCCTCGATCCTCGCCCAGAGCCACGCCGAGCTGGAGGTGATCGTCGCCGGCGACGGGGCCCCGCCGGAGACCGAGGCGGCGGTGGCGGCGCTCGGCGATCCCCGGGCCCGCTACATCGACCTGGGGCCGCGCCAGCCCTGGACAGACGACCCAGTAAAGCTCTGGCTGGTCGGCGCGACCCGGGCGCGCAACGCCGCTCTGCGGGAGGCCCGCGGTCGCTGGATCGTCGAGTTCGACGACGACGACGCGCTGCGGCCGGAGTGCCTGGAGTCGCTGCTCGCCCACGCCCGCGCCACCCGGGCCGAGGCCGTCTACGGCCAGGTCCGCCAGCACGCCGGGGGCGCTCCGCGCGACTTCTGCGCCTTCCCGCCCCGGCGCGGCCGCTTCTCCTGGGCGGCCGGGATGTACCACTCGGGACTGCGCTTCTTCGGCCGCGAGCTGCTCGCCGCCGACCTCGGCCTGCCGGGCGACTGGTGGCTGGCGGAGCGGATGCTGCGCGCCGGCGTCCGCTTCGCAATGCGCGACGAGGTGCTCTGCGACGCCCACGCCTCGGAGCGCGGAACGGCGGCGCAGGAGTGTGGCCGCATCCCCTGGGCCGACCCCGGCGAGCACTGGTAGCGGCCCCCATCAGAAGGCCACCGCGCCCACCGATAGGTTGTTCGCGCACGCCGACAAGCGCCCCGATTCCGGGGCTCGACTTACGGGAGGAAACCTTGCTCGTTCGCCGTTCCGCCTGCGCCCTGGCACTCGTCGCGTCTCTTGCCGTCCTGCTCGCGCCAGGCTCGGCGTCGGCGGCCGGGGGCCAGGGCCGTGCGATCGCCGGCAGTGTCCCGATCGCCGGGATGAACGTGAGCCTGCTGGCGGCGAGCCCGGGTCGGGAACGGCCGGCCGTGCTCGGCTCGGGCCGCAGCCGCGGCGGCGGCGCTTTCTCGATCCACTACCGCCGGGCGCCCCGCTCCGCGGTCAAGTACCTGGTCGCCACCCGCCCCGGCGGCGCCGCCGAAGCCGGCTTCCCGGTCCCGGCCAGCGCCTACCGGCTCGCCGCGGCGCTCGGCGCCGGCCGCGTCCCGCGGCGGGCGACGGTGAACGAGCGGACCACGGTCGCGATCGGCTACTCGATGGCCCAGTTCATCGAAGGCAGCCGCATCGCCGGCAAGAATCCCGGCCTGCGCAACGCCGCGGCGATGGCGCGCAACCTCGTCAGCCGGGGCAGCGGCAACCTCTCGCCGGTCCTCAGCCGCTTCCCGAACGGGCGCTCGACCTCGACCCTGCCGACCTTCGACTCGCTGGCCAACCTGCTGGCCGTCTGCCGCCGGCAGACCAGGCGCTGCGCGCAGCTGCTGCGCCTCGGCGGCGTGCCCGGCGGCGGGCCGGTCGGCGACACGCTGCAGGCGACGGTCGAGATCGCCCGCAATCCCTGGCACGACGTCGGTGGCCTCTACCGGCTCTCAGGCGTGGCGCGGCGCCTCTACCGGCCGGCGCTCGGCGGCGGCGAACAGCCCGACGCGTGGACCCTCGCCCTGCGCTTCGAAGGCGTGCCGCGAACGATGGACGGGCCGGGCCAGTTCGCGATCGACGGCGGCGGCAGCCTCTGGGTCGCCAACAACTACGAGTACAGCCGCAAGCCGAAAGCCGTCTGCGGCGCCCAGAACCTGCTCCGCTTCACCCCGACCGGGCGCGGCTACCCCGGCTCCCCGTACGAAGGCGGTGGCCTCTCCGGCGCCGGCTTCGGCATCGGCATCGATCCCGAAAACCACGTCTGGGTCGGCAACTTCGGCTTCGAAGCGCCCACCTGCCGCAGGCGCTCGCCGCACAACAGCGTCTCCGAGTTCACCCTCGCCGGCAAGGCGCTCTCGCCGGACCTCGAAAAGGTCCTCACGCCGCAGGGCCTCACCTTCAGGGGCGGCTACGAACAGGGGAACATCAGCTGGCCGCAGGGGACCGTCTCGGACCGGCGCGGCAACATCTGGATCGCCAACTGCGGCAACAACAGCGTCACGAAGTACGCATCGGGCGAGCCCGAAGCGGCGACCAACCTCGGCCCGGGGCTGACCCACCTGGAAAAGCCCTTCGGCGTCGCCGTCAACGGCAAGGGCACGACCTTCGTCACCGGCAACGAAAGCTCCAACGTGGCGATCCTCGGGCCCAGCGGGGCCCCGGCGGCCAACTCGCCGGTGCATGGCGGCGGCCTGCACCGACCGATGGGTGTCGCGGTCGACGCCAACGGCTACGCCTGGGTCGCCAACTCGGGCAAGGTCCCGGCTCCCTGTCCGTTCGAATTGAACTTCATACCGGGGCGCGGCTCGGCCGTCCTGCTGAAGCCGAACGGCGAACTCGCCACCAGCCGGCCGATCAGGGGCGGCGGCATAGCCACTCCGTGGGGCGTCGCGATCGACGGCGACAACCAGGTCTGGTTCGCCAACTTCACCGGCCGGCGGCTGTCGGAGCTCTGCGGCACGAGCCCCCAGCTCTGCCCGCCCGGAAAGCGCCAGACCGGAGCCGCGATCTCACCGGACGGGACCGGCTACGGCTTCGACGGCCTGGTTCGCAGCACCGGTGTCGCGATCGACCCCTCGGGGAACGTCTGGCTGACCAACAACTGGAAGACCGTGGCGGTACAGGCCAATCCCGGCGGCTACCAGATCGTCGCCTACCTCGGCCTGGCGGCGCCGATCCACACGCCGCTGATCGGCCCGCCCGAACAGCCGTGAGCGGACCAGGGGCTTGAGCAGGTCGACCCTGACTGCCGCGTCGGGGTGGGAAGGACGATGTCGGCAGCCGCGGCGGCGGTGAAGTTCGGCCGCGTTCGCCCCGCGGCGACCCCGGGTTCCGTCGAGCCGTAGCGCGCCAGGCGGCTCGCCGGCAGGCGGGCGGGCGCATCCGGTGGCGCCCGCAGCGCATCTGCGCCGGACTACGGATGCCGCCCGCGCCCGTGGCCAGCATCATCTGTCCCGATGAGCAACCGCATCGTCATCCTCGGCGGCGGGACCGGCGGCACGCTCGCCGCCAACCGGCTCCACAGGCATTACGGTGAGGCGGCGGAGATCGTCGTCGTCGACCGTGACGACCGCCACCTGTACCAGCCGGGGCTGCTGTTCGTGCCGTTCGGGCTGGCCGAGCCGGAGACAATCGTGCGCTCCCGCCGCAAGCAGCTCCACGACGGGATCGAGTTCCGCCTCGCCGAGGTCGACCGGGTCGACGCCGAGGCGAGCGCCGTCGATCTGGCCGACGGCTCGAAGCTCGACTACGACGTGCTGGTCGTCGCCACCGGCGCCTCGCTGCTGCTGGAGGAGACCGAGGGGCTGACCGGGCCCGGCTGGGGCGAGACCGTCCACACCTTCTACACGCTCGAGACGGCGAAGGCGCTGCGCGACGCGCTCGACTCCTTCGAGGGGGGCCGGCTGGTCGTCAACATGATCGACCTGCCGATCAAATGCCCGGTCGCGCCGCTCGAGTTCAGCTTCCTCGCCGACTGGTTCCTGCGCGAGCGCGGCCTCCGCGACGAGGTCGAGCTGACCTACGTCACCCCGCTCGACTCGGCCTTCACCAAGCCGGTCGCCGCCGAGCACCTCGGCGGCATGCTCGAGCAGCGCGGCATCAGGGTCGAGGCCGAGTTCGCCACCGGCCGGGTCGACGGTGAGAACGGGCGGCTGATCAGCTGGGACGAGCGCGAGATCCCCTTCGACCTGCTGGTCACGATCCCGCTGCACGGCGGCGCCGAGTTCGTCGCCCGCTCGCCCGGCCTCGGCGACGAGCTCGGCTTCATCCCCACCGACCAGAACACGCTGCAGGCAAAGGTGGCCGACAACGTCTTCGCCTTCGGCGACGCCGCCAACCTGCCGACCTCGAAGGCCGGCTCCGCCACCCACTTCGAGGGCGAGACGCTGGTCGCCAACATCGAGCGCTTCGTCGCCGGCGAGGAGCTGGAGGGCAGCTACGACGGCCACGTCAACTGCTTCATCGAGAGCGGCTTCCACAAGGCGCTGCTGATCGACTTCAACTACGAGGTCGAGCCGCTGCCGGGCCGCTACCCCGAGCCGCACGTCGGGCCGCTGCCGCTGCTGCGCGAGGCGCGCGTCAACCACCTCGGCAAGCTCGCCTTCGAGCCGCTCTACTGGCACGTCCTGCTGCCCGGCCGCGACATCCCCGGCGTCGGCGCGCAGATGTCGATGGCGGGCAAGCAACCTGTCCCAACCGCACGAGGAGAGAACCGATGAGCACCACCACCTACGCCGGCACGCCGGTCGACGTCGACCCCGAGGGCTTCCTCACCGACCCGCAGCAGTGGACGCGGGAGATCGGCGAGCAGATCGCCGCCGAGAACGGCATCGAGCAGCTGTCCGACCGCCACTGGCTGGTGATCGACTTCATGCGCGACGCCTACCTCGAGAACGGCACCGCGCCGTCGATCCGCACGCTCGGCAAAGCGTCCGGCGTCCCGATCAAGGAGCTGTACCAGCTGTTCCCGAAGGGCCCGGCGAAGCTCGCAGCCAAGGTCGCCGGCATCCCCAAGCCCCGCGGCTGCATCTAGGAGGAGGCGCAAATGAGCGAAAAGGTCTCGATCATCATCTCCAAGGGCTCGCTGGAGGGCATCTACCCCGGGCTGATCATGGCCAACGGCGCCCGCATGGAGGGCATCGACGCCAACGTCTTCTTCACCTTCTTCGGCCTCGACGCGATCAACAGGGCGCGGCACGAGCACGTCAAGGTGGCGACGGTCGGCAATCCCGGCCTGCACCTCGCGACCTGGGCCGGCGGCGTTCCCGGCGTCTCCTCGATGGTCACCCACAAGCTCGCGCAGGAGATGGAGAAGCTCGACATCCCGCCGATCCCCGAGTTCATCGAGATGATCGCCGAATCGGGCGCGCCGCTCTACGCCTGCAAGGCCTCGGTCGACCTCTTCGACCTCGACAAGGACGACTTCATCCCCGAGGTCGAGGAGATCATCACCGTCGGCGAGTTCTACGCCATCGCCGAGGGCGGGCAGATCATCTTCACGTAGCGGTCACAGGCTTGCGGGGGAGTTGCTTCTCGTCGGACTCGGCGGTCTCCTCGAGGAACTTCTCGACGGCCGGGTCGCCCTTCATCCTCGAGCCGTAGAAGCGCTCAGCCACGCCTCGCTTCGATCTGCGGATCTCGATGCTCGCCAGCCTGGCCCTTTCGAGCGTCCGCAGGTGGTAGCTGACCGCCGTCAGCTTCCCCTGCACCTGCCCCGCGAGGCTCTCCGACGTGCGGAAATCCTCGGACTCGTTGAGGCAGCGCAGAAGCTGACGGCGCATGACGTGCTTGAGGACGGCGAGGGAGCCATCGATCGGCGGCTCTGTCATTTTGCCTACGATTCCCCCCCGGGCGAGTTGAAGCGATTTGCGGCGGTCATGTCTCAGACATAAGTCTCCAGTTCCAGGCGCGTCTCTTCAAGTCGAGTTTTTAAAGCAATAGTGCTGACTGCCCAATTTCCGTGAACAATGGGCGACGAGAGCCGGCCGGAACCGCGCGCCGTCGTTGGCGGGGGCTCCGGACGGCTCCGTCCAGCTATCTCAGCCGGCCTTCGTAATCGAGACGGCCGGCATTGCGGCCCCGCTCAGTGCGAGCTTCATCCCATCACCCCCTTCCGCGCATCTAGTGAGGCGCCTGGACAGGCTCGGCCAGGCGTCCGGCGTCTGGAGCACAGAGACGCCGCGAAAAGTTCCTTTACCGGGACCGCTTAGACTTAAGGTGACGCTCGGGCAAATCAGAAAGCATGGAGGATCGCGACATGTTCGAAACGAGTGCCGGCAGGACTTCCAAGCTGCCGTTCCTGCTGAGGATGGCCAAACTCTTCGCCGATCCGTTGCGGATCAGAATCGTGAGCGAGTTGACGATGCGGCCGATGAGTCCGAAACAGTTCTTCGAGGAGTTCGGCGGCGGCTCTCTTTCACGCGTTTCCCGTCACTTCAAGGTCCTCGTCGAATACGACTGGATCGAACTGATCGAAGAAAAGTCGGGCGGCGCCCGGCGCGGTGCCGTCGAGCATTTCTACCAAGCCGCCGAGCCCGCGGTTTTCGACGAGGCAAACTGGGCCGACCTACCCGAGACCCTGCGGGAAATGATCACCTGGCAGGTTTTCGCGACCTACGCGGAGCAGTTCAAAGAAGCAATGGAAGCGGGGACGATCGATGCACGCCCGGAGCGGCACCTGACCTGGTCGCCTGCCCTCTACGACAGGCTTGCCTGGGAACGGATCCTCGCCAGGACCATGGAGCTTTACGAGTTCATCGGGGAAGAGCAGGCAGCCGCCAACGAGCGGATGGCAAAGTCGGGCGAGAATCCGACCCCGCTGATCGTCGCTCTCTCGGTCTTCGAGACGCCAACCCACGCGGATCAGCCAAAGTCGCTTTAGAGTCCAGGGCTGGACGTGAAGCGCGCGGGGCGGGAGAATCGACCGGCCTGATGGGATTCCTCGCGCCAACCCCGCCGCCATTCGAGCTCGACGAGTGGAGGGCGGAACCGCACCTGGCGCGGCTGAAGCCGCTGGTCCAGGACTGGGGCGCCAACGGCTTCGGCTCCCCCTCCTTCGTCTACCTGCTCTACGCCTTCAAGCTGGTCGTCTACGCGCTCGGCGCGGCGCTGGTGATCTCGCTGACGCCGGGGCTGGGCGGGCTGGGCAACTTCGGCGACTGGTGGACGCAGCCGATCGTCTTCGAGAAGGCCGCGCTGTGGACGCTGCTGTGGGAGATCCTCGGGCTCGGCGCCGGCTCGATGCCGCTCAGCTTCCGCTTCGTGCCGCCGATCGGCGGCCCGCTCTACTGGCTGCGGCCGGGCACCGTGCGGCTGCCGCCCTGGCCCGACCGGGTCCCGTTCACGCGCGGGACGCGGCGCGGCACGCTCGACGCCGGCCTCTACGCGGCGGTGCTCGCGGTCGGCCTCTACCTGCTGCTCCGCGGCGGGGTCGGCGGCTCCGGCGCCTCGGCCGGGAAGATGCCGCCGGCCGGGATCGCCGTCCTGCTCGGCCTGCTGGCGCTGCTCGGCCTGCGCGACAAGGTCTCCTTCCTCGCCGCGCGGCCGGAAATCTACGCGACGATCCTCGCCGTCGGCCTGTTCCCGATCGAACAGTGGATCGTCGCCTGGCAGTTCGTCTTCGTCTTCATCTGGTGGCAGGCCGCCGCCTCGAAGCTGAACCACCACTTCCCCTTCGTCGTCTCGGTGATGATCAGCAACGCGCCGCTGGTCGCGCCGCGCTCGATCAAGCGCCGGCTGTGGCGCGACTACCCCGAGGACATGCGCCCGTCGCGGCTGGCCGCCCGGCTCGCCCATCTCGGCACCGTGCAGGAGTTCGGCTGGCCGCTGCTGCTGCTCACGGTCGACAACCAGGTCGTCCGCACGATCGCCCTCGCCGGGATGATCCTCTTCCACCTCAACATCACCTCGATGTTCCCGCTGGCGGTGCCGCTCGAGTGGAACATCTTCATGATCTTCGGCGCCGTGTTCCTGTTCGGCCACTACGGCGAGGTGCCGCTCTCGACCCTCGACGAACCGCTGCTGATCGCGATCATCGCCCTCCTCTGCGTCGGGCTGCCGCTGCTCGGCAGCCTGCGCCCGGACAAGGTCTCGTTCCTGCCGGCGATGCGCTACTACGCGGGCAACTGGGCGACGACGCAGTGGCTGTTCCGCAAGGGCAGCGGCGCCGAAGGCAGGCTCGACGAGCGGATCGCGAAGCCGGCGCGGCTGGTCGGCGAGCAGGTGGCGAGGATCTACGACGACCCGGAGCTGGCCGAGTACCTGCTGAACAAGGGGCTGGCGTTCCGGGCGATGCACTCGCACGGGCGGGCGCTGAACGCGCTGCTGCCGCACGCGGTCGACGACGTCGGCGCCTACGACGCGCGCGAGGGCGAGCTGATCTCCAACGTCGTCAACGGCTGGAACTTCGGCGACGGCCACTTCCACGGCCGGCAGCTGCTGGAGGCGGTGCAGGAGCGCTGCGGGTTCGCGCCCGGCGAGGTGCGGGTGATCGAGCTGGAGTCCGAGCCGGCGGGCGCCGGCCGGGGGCGCCAGCGCTACCGCATCCACGACGCGGCGGCCGGGCTGGTCGAGGAGGGCTCGGTCGCGGTCGCGGACATGGTCAGCCGCCAGCCCTGGCTGGAAGGCAGCTTCGATTTCCCAGTGGAGGTGACGCGGCGCCCCGCCGAGCCGGCCGCCACCGCCCAGTGACCGCACCGCTCCGCTGTTCCTTTGCGTCGCTATTGGGGGATAAGGAACAGCGCAGCGGAGCATCGTCACCCAGCTGTGCCTTTGCTCCGCTATTCCTCGTGAAGGAACAGCGGAGGGGGTTGACGTGAGCGAGGCGACGGTCGTCGGCTCCGGCCCGAACGGGCTGGCCTGCGCGGTGGCGCTGGCGCGGGCCGGGGTGCGGGTGACGGTGCTGGAGGCGGCAACGGCGATCGGCGGCGGCGCCCGCAGCGGCGAGCTGACCGTGCCGGGCGTGCTGCACGACCTCTGCTCGGCCGTCCACCCGATGGCCGCCGCCTCGCCCTTCTTCCGCTCGCTGGGGCTGGAGCGGCACGGGCTCGAGTGGCGCCACGCCGAGGTCGACCTGGCGCATCCGCTCGACGGGGGGCGGGCGGCGGCGATGGTGCGCTCGCTGGAGGAGACGGCGGCCGGGCTGGGCGAGGACGGGGCGCGCTGGCGGCGCCTGTTCGGGCCGGCCGCGGCGGCGTTCGACGGCCTCGCCGAGGACCTGATGCGTCCAGTCCTGCACGTCCCCCGCCACCCGCTCGGCCTGGCCCGGTTCGGGCTCGAGGCGCTGGCCCCGGCGACGCTGCTGGCGCGGCGCCTGCGCGGCGCCGAGGCGCGGGCGCTGTTCGGCGGCGTCGCCGCCCACGGCTTCAGCCCGCTGACGCAGCCGCTCAGCGCCGCGGTCGGGGTGGTCATGGTCGCCGCCTGTCACGACGTCGGCTGGCCGGTGGCGATGGGCGGCTCGCAGGCGATCGCCGATGCGCTCGCGGCCGAGCTGCGCGAGCACGGCGGCACGATCGAGACGGGAATGCGGGTGCGCTCGCTGGAGGAGCTCGGCTCGCCCGATGTCGTCGCCTTCGACCTCGCACCCGGCGCCGTCGCCGAGATCGCCGGCGGCCACCTGCCCGGCCGCGTCGCCCGCGCCTACCGCCGCTACCGGCACGGCCCGGCGGCGTTCAAGCTCGACCTCGCGGTCGCGGGCGGGGTGCCGTGGCAGGCCGAGGCGGCGCGCCGCGCCGGCACCGTCCACGTCATCGGCTCCTTCGGGGAGCTGGTCGCCGCCGAGCGCGAGATCAACCGCGGCCGGATGCCGGAGCGCCCGTTCGTCCTCGTCGGCCAGCAGTACCTCGCCGATCCAGGCCGCTCGGCCGGCGACGTGCACCCGGTCTGGGCCTACGCCCACGTGCCGAACGGCTACGACGGCGACGGCGAGGCCGCGATCCTCAACCAGATCGAGCGCTTCGCCCCCGGGCTGCGCGAGCGGATCGTCGCCCGCGCCGTCCGCACCCCGGCCCAGATCGCCGCCGAGAACGCGAACTTCGTCGGCGGCGACATCGTCAACGGCGCCAACACGGTCCTGCAGACCAACTTCCGCCCCCGCTTCGCCCTCGACCCCTACAGCGCCGGCGCCCCCGGCCTCTACATCTGCTCCGCCGCGACCCCGCCCGGCGGCGGCGTCCACGGCATGTCCGGCTACCACGCCGCCCAGTCCGCTCTGCGCTACCTGCGCCGCCGCTGAACCGCAGCGCGCAACAGCCGCTCGAACGGGACGTGCCGTGAGTTAGACCCCCTATATGGGCACTCAACTCCCGGCACGTCCCCTGTAGGCTGGCGGCGACTTGACCCGTCGCCTGCCGATCGCCGCCTTCCTCGGCCTCTCGCTGCTGCTCGGCTTCGCGGTGCTCGACAGCGGCGCCGACGCTGCGCCGGCCGTCACCGCGGTCGGCTCGCCGAACTGCGGCGCGGTCCAGTACGGCGCCGGCGCCGGCGCGGCGGAAGCGCTGATTCTCTCCGACCTGCCGCTACAGGGCGACTCGCGGCAGCGCTCGCTGCAGATGAACGACGCGATCCGGCTGGTGCTCGAAGGCGCGGGCTGGAAGGCGGGCGGGCGCAGCGTCGGCTTCCAGGCCTGCGACGACTCCAGCGCCAAGACCGGCCTCTGGACGAAGTCGATCTGCAGGGCGAACGCGAACGCCTACGCCGCCGACCCGAGCGTGCTGGCGGTGATCGGCACCTACAACTCGGGCTGCGCCGAAGTCGAGATCCCGATCCTCGGAGCGGCGCCCGGCGGCGGCGTGGCGATGGTCTCGCCCGGCAACACCTCGATCTGCCTCACCCAGAAGAGCCCGAGCTGCGGCGGCGGCACGCCCGGCAGCCTCTATCCGCACGGGCGCAACTACGCCCGTGTCGTCCCCAACGACGCCTACCAGGGCGCCGGCCTGGCGAGCTTCGCCAAGCAGCGGCGGATCGGCCGCGCCTTCGTCCTCTATGCGAGCGGGGACCCGACCAGCCTCGGCCAGGCGAAGACCTTCCGCGGCGCGGCCCGCAAGCTGGGGATCAAGTTGACCGGCTTCCGCTCCTGGAACCCGAACGCCTCCTCCTACACGTCGCTGATGCGCCAGGTCGCCGCGACCAGGCCCGGCGGCGTTCTGCTGGCCGGCCTGACCGAGGAGAACGGCGCCCGCCTGATCAAGGACAAGGTCGCGGTCATGGGCCCGAACGGCGGCAGGGTGAAGCTGCTGGCCCCCGACGGCTTCGCCCAGCAATCGACGATCGACCTCGCCGGCTCTGCCTCGAAGGGGATGTTCGCGAGCGTCCCGGGGCTGGTGCCGCAGGAGCTGACCGGCCCCGGCAAGAAGCTGGTCGGCGAGCTGCAGCGTGAGGTCAAGGGGCCGGTCGAACTGTATGCGCCCTATGCCGGCCAGGCGGCGAGCGTGGCGCTGGGCGCGATCACCAAGAGCGGCGCCCGCTCCGGCGTCGTCGCCGCGGTCCGCTCGACCGTGGTGAAGAACGGCATCACCGGCAGCTTCCGCATCCTCGGCAGCGGCGACCCCAGCGTCGGCCCGATCACCGTCTCGGTCGCCCGCAAGCGCTTTGCCCCGGTGAGCGAGATCGAGCCGGGCCAGGGCCTGGTCAAGGCCGCTCGCCGGGGTTGAGCGCCGCCGCTCAGGACCGGTCGAGCTGCTTGACCAGGCGTCGCACCGCTTTGCGGTTGGCGCGGCGCACGAACTCGCGAGTCAGCGGCGGGATCATCCCTTCCGCTTTGGAGACCTTCTCCCAGGCCAGCTCGAAGGAGATCCCGGTGCCGCCCTCGGGCAGCGCCTCGAGCGTGTAGGTGGCGCGGGTGAGGCGCTTGCCCTTGTTGCCGACGCCCTTCTCGACCAGGCGGGCCGGCTCGGACTCGACGATCTCGAACTCGGTCCAGTCCTGGGCGCCTGGCGCGTTCTGCCGCGCCTCGGCCTTGGCGCCGACGCCGCGGGCCGGGCCGGAGAACTTCCAGTCCGTGAACAGATGGTCGAGGAACCCCTCGTGATTGGCCAGCACGTCGAGGAAGTCATGGACCTCCTCGACCCCCTTGCCGGTGGTCGCCGCGACGCTGACGGGCTTCATCGCCGGCGACCCTACAGGGACGTCGGCGGTCACCGCCAACAGCGCCCCGGCGGTCGAAGACGCGCCCCGAATCCCCCGGCCACCCGGCTCAAAGCCCGGCGGCGCCCGGCGAGACTTCGGCGCTCAGAGGCCCGCGGGATGACGGGCCGCGAAGCGCGCCCCTTCGGCCAGTTCCTGGTGCCAGCGCGGGCCGCTGACGCCGGGCAGGTCGTCGCGGGTGTCGAAGCGCAGGCCGGCTACCTGCATGTAGACGTGCTCGGCGTTGGCGTAGATCGTGATCCAGCGGCCGGTCCCGGCTTCGCCCCAGCTCGCCAGCTGGCCGGAGACCTCGGTCACTTCGAGCATCCCGGCGGCGTGCAGCGCGTAGCCGACCGCGCCGGAGCAGTCGTAGCCGCGGCTGCGCCAGCCCAGGTGGCCGCCGCCCCATACATAGGGCCGGCCGTCGATCCGGTTGGCCGCGGCGATGACCTCCTTCACGGCCGGCGGCACGTAGGGCGGCGCGACGGCGCGCCCGCCGGCGAGGTAGGCCCCGCAGGTGGAGCTGGTACGCGCGTGCCCGGGCAGGGCCGGGTCGCAGCCGTTGAACCAGGGAATCGCCGCCGACGCGCCGGGGGCGGCGGCCGACAGGCCGACCGTGGCGGCGACCAGAGCAAGCGCCAGCGGCGCCCTCGCTTTTCCTGCTCGCAGCGAGATTCCAGAAGGGTAGAGGGACGGCCGCCCCGCCTCGGTCAAACCTTTGCAGCGGGCACCGGCATCGCTCAGCTGCGAAGGAGTGCGTCGAGGTAGGCCGGGCGCTCGACGCCGGGCAGCAGGCGCTCGTCGGGCTCGGGATCGCCGGCGACCTGGCGGAGGCCGATCGTGCCGGCCCAGACCGGCAGGTCGTAGTCGTCCTCCTCGTCGACCGGGCCTCCGGCCCGGACCTTGGCCGAGGCCTCGTCGAGCGCGAGGCGGAGGACGCCGGTGCCGCGCAGCTCCTGCTCGCTCGGCGGACGCACGTCGGGCCAGCGCCCGGGGACGAGCTTTTCCGTGAACGCCTCCAACGCCCGCCGCTTGCCCACCTCCGCCTCGATCCGCTCGGCCTGGCCGAACAGCACTACCGAGCGGTAGTTGACCGAATGATGAAAGGCCGAACGGGCGAGGACGAGCCCGTCGACCAGGGTCGCGGTCAGGCAGATCTCCGCCCGCTCCGCCTCGCGCAGGTTGCGGCTGGCGGAGGAGCCGTGCAGGTAGACGTGGTCGCCGACCCGGGCGTGGAGGGTCGGGATCACGACCGGAAAGCCGTCGGGGTCGACGGTGCCGACGTGGCAGATCATCGCCTCGTCGAGGATCGCCTCGATCGCCTCGCGCTCGTAGACGGCGCGGCGCGGCACCCTCGTCACCTTCGTTCGCGATCTCTTCCGGGTCATCTGTTACAGTACAAAATGGTGACTGAAGCGATACAGTATCGCATATCCGGTGGGACCGCGGCGGAGATCGCGGCCAGCGTCGAACAGGGGATCGAGGGCGGGTCGCTGGCTCCGGGCGACACACTGCCGGCCGTGCGCCCGCTTGCCGCAGAGCTGGGCGTCAGCCCCACCACCGTCGCGGCTGCGCTCGCCGACCTGCGCTCACGCGGGCTTGTCTCCAGCCGCGCCCGCAGCGGCACCCACGTCAGCTGGCGCCCCCCCGTCGCAGGCCCGTGGTTCGCGCCGGCCGTCCCGCCCGGCGCCCGCGACCTCGCCAGCGGCAACCCCGACCCGGATCAGCTGCCGTTTTGTACTTTTCCCGTGCTGGGGCCCGGGAAAAGTACAAAACGGCAGATGTACGGCGGGGAGCCGGTGCTCGCGGAGCTGGCGGAGTTGGCGCGGGGCGAGTTCGGCGAGGCCGGCATCGCGGCGGAGGAGATCGTGGTGGCGAGCGGCGCCCTCGACGGGATCGAGCGGGCGCTGCAGGCGCGCCTGCGCCCGGGAGACGCCGTCGCGGTCGAAGACCCCGGCTTCGCCGGCCTGTTCGACCTGCTGCGGGCGCTCGGCTTGGCGCTGCGGCCCGTGCCGATCGACTCGCGGGGAATGCTGCCGGCAGCGCTGGGAGAGGCGCTCGACGAGGGCGTCGCCGCGGTCCTGCTCAACCCGCGCGGGCAGAACCCGACCGGCGCCGCGCTCGACGAGGAGCGGGCAGGCGACCTGCGCAAGGTTCTCGATCGCTCCCCCGAGGCGATGGTCGTCGAGGACGACCACCTCGGCCCGATCGCCGGCGCGCCGCGCCTCACCCTGACGACCGGGCGGCGGAACTGGGTCGCGGCCCGATCCGTCGCCAAGTCGCTCGGCCCCGACCTCCGCGTCGCCGTCCTGGCCGGCGACGCGCAAACGATCAGCCGGGTGCGCGGCCGGCAAGCGGTCGGGCCGCAGTGGGTCAGTCACCTGCTGCAACAGCTCGCCGCCGACCTCTGGTCGGACCCGGGGGTCGCGACGACCCTCCGCACGGCGACCGAGGCATACCGCGAACGACGGGATCGGCTGGTAGCCGCGCTCGCCGAGCACGGGATCGACGTGCGGTCGCGGTCAGGCATCAGCGTCTGGATCCCCGTCCCCGAGGAAACGGCTGCCGTCCAGTCGTTGCTCGAGGCCGGCTGGGCGGTTGCCCCCGGCGCCCCGTTCCGGCTGCAGAGCGGGCGGGCGATCCGGGTCACGACCAGCGGCCTGCGCGACGGCGAGGCCGAGCGGCTGGCCGCCGACATCGAGGCGGCACTGCGCCCCGGGCGGGGCACTCGCACGGCTTGACCCTCGGCCGATTGATGGATTGACCGCGCCCCTGTGTGGAAAATCGATCAATCGTCAGGTGGGCGCCACCGCTCCCACCCCTTGCGGAGCTTGCGGCGGAACGACTTCGGCCTGCTCGCGTAGAGGGCCTGGCCCTGGTCGAGAGCCGACTCGGCAAGCTGCCGGCGGCGCTGCTCGATCGCCTCGACCAGGGCCAGGCGGCCCGACGCCGGCAGCTCGCGGGCGAGCAGGTCCTTGCGCAGGACGGTTAGGTCGTGGTGGTCGCCGAGCGTGTCGGCCAGCCGGTCGGCTCGCTCGATGGAGCCGGCGAGCGACGGCGGCAGGGCCGCTTCGAGGATGCGCAGGTGGTACCAGAGGTCCTTGGCGCGTTTGCGCCACTCGTGCAGGGCCTCCGCCCCGGGGTCGGCGGCGGCGCGGCGCATCGCCCCGCGGCCACGGCGGTAGGAGCGCTCCACCCCCGGCCCGACCAGCTTCCAGGAGTCGGTCCGCAGCGGCCAGGCGGCGATCCGGGCGCGGCCCGCTTCGACCGCGTGGCGGGCGATCGCGATCGAGGCGCCCCGGCGGGCGCCGGCGATCGCTTCGCGGCGCTCGCGGTCGAGCTGCTCGCGCCACTCGCCGATCGCCGCGGCGCCGAACCGTTCCGGAAAGCGGCCGGCGAGGGCATCGAGCGTCGCCAGCTTGACGTCGGCGTCCCGGGTCGCCGAGAGTTGGCGGCCAGCATCGCGGTAGCGGGCGTTTTCAGCACGGTAGAGACCGTCGCCCAGCTCGCGTCGCAGCAGCCGCACCGCCGCCCGCAGCTTCTTCAGGTCTTTGCGCGCCCCGTGGATGCAGGCGCCGGGGTCGTCGATCCGCTCGGCCTCGCGCAGCCGCTCGAGGGCGCTGTCGGTGCGGGCCAGGGCGACCCGGCGCATGCCCTCGCTCGGCGCCTCGCCGGCCTGCAGCCGGAAAGCACGGTCGCCTGCAGGGGACATGCGGCTGATCGTAGAGCCCTGCAACTGCTACCGTGGTCGGGTCGTCCGGCACCTACGCCGGGCGAGAGGTTCCGTTTCCTCCGTGTGCTCTTGCGCTTTGGGGTCGCTGGATCTCCCCTCAGTCGCTCAAAAAGGAGCCACATCATCAAGTCGTTTGCCGACATCGGCATATCCAACCCTGTCGTGCGCGCACTCTCGCAGCGCGGCATCTCACAGCCCTTCCCGATCCAGCAGATGGTGATCCGCGATGCGCTCGCCGGTCACGACCTGCTGGTCCAGGCCCCGACCGGGTCCGGCAAGACGCTCGCCTTCGGGCTGCCGCTGGTCGACCGGGTCGAGCCCGGCGCCAAGGGGACCTCGGCCCTCGTCCTCGCACCGACCCGCGAGCTGGCGAGCCAGATCGTCGACGAGCTCGACTCGGTAGCCCGCGCCCGCAACCTCGGTATCGCCGCCGTCTACGGCGGCGTCGGCTTCGGCAAGCAGAGCGCCGACGCGCGCCGCGCCGACATCCTCGTCGCCACGCCGGGCCGGCTCGAGGACCTGATCGGGCGCGGCGTCGTCTCGCTGAAGGACATCCGCATCCTCGTCCTCGACGAGGCCGACCGGATGCTCGACATGGGCTTCAAGCCGGCGGTCGACCGGATCGTCCGCCAGACCCCGGACCGGCGCCAGACCCTGTTCTTCTCGGCGACCCTGGAGGGCGCGACCGGCAAGGTCGCCGCCGGCTACACCCGCGAGCCGCGCCGCCACACCCAGGCGCCGGCCGAGGACGAGGCCCGCGACATCGAGCATCGCTTCCTCCACGTCGACTCGCCGAGCGCCAAGCTCGAGCACCTGGTCGAGCAGCTCCGCGAGGACGACGGGGGCCGGACGCTGGTCTTCGTCCGCACCAAGCGCGGCGCCGACCGGCTGGTCAAGCGGCTGCGCAAACACGAGGTCGAGGCGGTCGCGATGCACGGCGACAAGAGCCAGGGCCAGCGCGAACGAGCGCTCGCCCGCTTCGAGGACGGCCGCGTCGGCGTCCTCGTCGCGACCGATGTCGCCGCCCGCGGGATCGACGTCGCCGACATCACCCACGTGGTCAACTTCGACGCCCCCGGCGACCGCGACGCCTACGTCCACCGGATCGGCCGCACCGGCCGCGCCGGGCAGACCGGCACCGGGATCAGCTTCGTGCTCGGCGACCAGGCGAAGGAGATGGGCAAGATCGCCCGCGACCTCGGCCTCGCCGGCGAGTTCGCCAGTGCCGGGGGCGACCCCGCGCCGCCCGAGGAGCCGGCTCCCGCCGCGGCGCGCAAGCGCCGCCGGCGTCGTCGCCGCCCTCGGGCCAAGGTCCCCGCCTGAGCGGACAGCGGCGATAGGAAGCGCGGTGGAGGCGGCGAATCGCCGTCTCCTTCCCCGCTGACCGGGGTGCCGGGGATTCTCGGCTTGATTGCTTCGGTTTACTCCACTATTCTTGTGCATCGTGGCGGACGAGGCACACGGGGAGCGGGTAACGCTCGTCACCCTCGGGCCGGAGGGGACCTGCCACGAGCGGGCGACCAGGCGCTACACGGAGTTCCAGGGGATCGACGACTACGAGATCGTCCTCACCACCGACCTCTTCGCCGGCCTGGAGACGGTCCGCGAGACGCCCGGCGCCTTCCTCGTCCAGTGCAGCGCCCACCCGAAGGTGCACGAGATCACCGAGACACACTGGACCGAGGTCTTCGTCGTCGACACCTTCATCTACCCGACCAAGGCGCTGGCGGTGCTGAGCCGCCGCGACGTCGAGAGGCCGCGCTCGCTGGGGATCGTGCCGGCGACCGAGGGCTACGTCGACCTCTCCGAATGGGAGGAGGTGATCCCGCAGATCTCGAAGCCGATCGTCGCCGCGGCGCTGCTGCGCGGCGACTACGACGCCGGCTTGACCCACCTCGAGCACCTGGAGAAGCACCCGGACGAGCTGCGGCTCGAGCTCGAGATCGGCGAAATCGACACCACCTGGGTCGTCTACGGGCGTCGGAAGCGCTACCGCGGCGAGGTGATCGGCATCCCCTCGTCTGAGATCTTCCGCCGGCCGGCGCTCGTCTAGATCATTTGGCGCGCTTGTTCCCGCAGTTTGCGGAAACGCCGCGGCGGCACCCCTGGCGCCGGCCGGGAGGAGGCGCTAGGTTCGCCTTGCGACTGGGAGAGAGCGGGAACCGCGGAAGCCAAGCGGGTATCGCCCTCGAAGGTGGCGCGACGAGCTTCTAAGCGCGAAGGCTACGCGCGAGGCAGGCGAGGAGCGCCATCCCCGGTCGCTTTTTCGTGCCCGGCGGCGCCGTCCGACCCCCTCCCTAGCGTTGCCCTCGGCCTGGGAGCGCCTGCCCGTCCAGGCCCGCGACCGGGGCGCCTTGCCGGGAGCCGGGCGTCGACGGCGGACCCCGTGTGCAGCCGCCGCGACATAGCCCGCCCGCTCCCT
Source organism: uncultured Solirubrobacterales bacterium (assembly GCA_963764365.1). Taxonomy (GTDB): domain Bacteria; phylum Actinomycetota; class Thermoleophilia; order Solirubrobacterales; family 70-9; genus VRUE01. The sequence continues at coordinate 212,802 of CAVXSI010000022.1, read as the reverse complement.
CACCGGCGCACCGGGCCACACCGCACAGAGGAGCATTCGCGATCCGCCGCTTGACAGGGCTCGTCGCGGGGATAGAGTCACGCTTACCAGTACGGGTCTACATGTGAGGACGGTACGAGGTTGCTCATCCCTGTTTTCGGCGCCCTGTTCGATCTGAGCCAGCCGGCTGAATACCTGCACTGGCATTTCTTCCAGATGTCGGTCGCGAACTTCGTCGTGATCCTGCTGATGATCGCCGTCTTCGCGCTCGCGATCCTGATCCCGTTCCCGAAGCGGCAGCGCCTGCCTTGAGCGACGGCGAGCGGCAGATGTGGACGACCTGGGTGCGCGAGCGCGCGGTCAGCTCGCTGCCGCCGGAGAAGCTGCTGCCCGACCGCCAGCCGTCCTACGTCGCCTCCTGGATCTACGTCTTCGGCGTCGCCTCGATCGCCTCGCTGGTCGTCGTCGTCGCCTCGGGGATGATCCTCGGGCTGAAGGGGCCGGAATGGTGGCACGTCGCCGGCGTCGGCCGCTTCTTCAACGGCATCCACCTCTGGGCGGTGGAGCTGTTCTTCTTCACCATGGTCGTCCACCTCTGGGGCAAATTCTTCATGGGCGCCTGGCGGGGTGGCCGCGGGCGCACCTGGGTGACCGGGGCGATCACCTTCCTGGTCGCGATCGGCGCCGCCTTCACCGGCTACCTCTCGCAGCAGAACTTCGATTCGCAGTGGATCGCCAGCGAGGGCAAGGACGGGCTCAACTCGGTCGGCATCGGCGCCTTCTTCAACGTCGCCGACTTCGGCCAGATGTACACCTGGCACGTGATCCTGCTGCCGGTCGTGGTCGTCGCGCTGGTCGCCGGGCACGTGCTGCTGGTCCGGCGCACCGGGGTCGTCCCGCCCTATCCGGCGCGAGCTGCCGGCGGCGCCGCGAAGCAGCAGCCGGCTGACGGGGGATCGGCCCCGTGAGCGCCCCCGCCTCACCCGATCCCGCGAAGCCCTGGCCCGGGCCGTTCGTCCGCTACGACCTGGTCAAGGAGCTGGTCGCGGCGCTGGCGGTGATCGCCGGTCTGGCGATCCTGCTGACGATCCTCTTCAGCTCGCCCGACGACCCGCCGACGACGATCCAGAGCTGGGCCCAGGCCGATCCCGGCGACTTCGTCGCCACCGCCGTCACCGAGCTAGACGGAACCAGCGAGCTGGCCGAATACGGCCCGCCCTACAACCACACCCCGGAAGCGACGCAGAAGATCGGCCCGCTCGACCTGCAAAGCGCCCCCGGCGTCCGCATCCCGATCGACACCGCGAAGGACTTCGTGATCGAACCGCTGCGCTCGATCCCCGGCAACCCCCGCCTGCAGCTGGCGGTCCGCACCTACGAAGCGGCGCCGGCGGCGCTGCGGAGCGCCTGGGCCGAACGCTACGAAGCGGCCCTGGAACGGGCCCGCTTCCCCGGCGGCGCGGCGGTCATCCTCCCGGCTGGCCGCTACGGGCCGGTCGCGCCGATGATGTCGGCGCTGCTGGGGCTGGCCCACAGCGGCGGCCTCGACGGCGACCTGCTGACCGGCAACCACCGCTTCTACCAGACCAACTACACGAAGCCGCTGCTCTTCCTCTCCGGCGGCGGCTACTTCGAGGAGCGGGCCGAAGGGCAGCATCTGCTCGGCGAACAGTGGGGAATGATGAACGAGACCGGCAGCTACCCGGGCCAGGTCTGGCTCTGGCTCTACACGGTCTGGTACCAGATCGAACCGTTCAAGGAATCGCCCAACGCCGACGCGCTGATCTTCGCCCTGATGGGCGTGTTCAGCCTCGCCTTCATCTGCATCCCCTTCATCCCCGGGCTGAAGACGCTGCCGCGCCACCTCGGCGTCCACCGGGCGATCTGGCGCGACCATTACCGCGAAGTCGAGGACTGAGCCTGAATTGAGGCGCGGCGGTGAGAGGCGCCTCAAGCCGAACTTAGGCTCGGTTTACGCCTCGGGAAATATGCTCGCCGCGTGAACGACCGGCGGGCTGACGTGCCCGGGCAGAGGGCGCGGCGAACCGACCGCATGCGGCGACGGCGGCGGCGACTGCTGCCGCTGGCGGCGCTCGTCGCGGTCGCGGTCGTCGTCGCGCTGCTCCTCGGCCGGTCCGGCTCGGGCGGGGGCGGGGGCTCGGCGACCACCGCGACCGCGACCCGGACGAAGCTGGTCGCCACGCCCGCCAAGGCGCAGCTGCCGGCGCCGATCTCGGGCGAGTCGGCGGTCGGGCTCTCCGGCGGGCCGCTGATCCTCGGCGGCCTCGACTCCTCCGAAGCGTCGGTCGGCGGCGTCTTCCAGCTCGACGCGAAGAGCGGGCGGCTGAGCCCGGCCGGCAGCCTCGCCGGGCCGCTGCACGACGCCGCCGCGGCCGTCCTCGGCGACCGGGTGCTGGTCTTCGGCGGCGGCACCGAAACGAGCAGCGACCTCGTCCAGGCGCTGCCTGCCACCGGCGGGACGGTGGCGGCGGAAACGACCGCTGCCGAAGTCGGCCATCTGCCGACCGTCCGCTCCGACCTCAGCGCGGCGACGATCGGCGGCCGCGCCTACCTGCTCGGCGGCTACGACGGCACGGCGCCGCTCGACTCGGTCCTGGCGACCGCCGACGGCAGCAACTTCGAACAGGTCGCCACCCTCCCCCAGCCGGCCCGCTACATCGCCCTCGCCGCGCTGGGCGGCAGGCTCTACGCGTTCGGCGGCGAGACCGCGAGCGGCGGCTCCAGCGACGCGATCCGCGCGGTGGACCCGAAGGCGGGGACGGCGAGCGTGGTCGGGCACCTGCCGCAGCCGATCTCGCATGCGAGCGCGGTGACGCTCAACGGCCGCGTCTACGTGCTCGGCGGCGAAGCGGGCGGCGCCGCGAGCGACCGGGTCTGGAGCTTCGACCCGGCGAGCGGCAGGGCGAGCGCGGCCGGACGGCTGCCGCTCGCCGTCTCCGGCGCCGCCGCCGCCACGGTCGGCTCGACCGGCTACCTGATCGGCGGCAAGGGCGCCGGCGGCGAAGCGCTGCGCAGCGTCGTCCTGCTGCACGTGAAGACGGTCCAGGTGGCGCCCGCCGAACCGGCCGGCGGCACGACCGCGCAGGCGAGTCACCACGGACCGCCGCCGCCGTTCCGCGGCAAGCTGCTGATCGCCGACCGCGGCAACAACCGGCTGCTGGTCGTCAACGCGCAGAAGAAGATCCTCTGGCGCTACCCGTCCCACGGCCACCCGGCACCGCCCGGCGGCTTCTACTTCCCCGACGACGCCTTCTTCACCCACCACGGCAGCCAGCTGATCGCCAACGAGGAGCAGGACGAGCGGATCGTCCGCCTCTCCTTCCCTCGCGGCAAGGTGCTGTGGTCCTACGGCCACGCCGGCGTGGCCGGCTCCGAACCCGGCTACCTGCACGAGCCCGACGACGCCTACCTGTGGCGCGACGGGACGATCTCGGTCGCCGACGCGCAGAACTGCCGCGTGCTGCTGATCTCGCCGCGCAAGAAGGTGCTGCGCGAATTCGGCGAACCGGCCTCCTGCGAACACGAACCGCCGCAGCGGCTCGGCTCGCCGAACGGCGACACGCCGCTGCCCGACGGCAACCTGCTCGTCTCCGAGGTGAACGGCTCCTACATCGACGAAATCACCCGCCAGGGGAAGCTGGAGTGGAGCGTGCAGCTGCCGATCGAATACCCCTCCGACCCCCAGCAGCTCGGCCCGAACCGCTACCTGGTCGCCGACTACACGACCCCGGGCGGGATCTACAAATTCAACCGTCAGGGCAAGATCCTCTGGTCCTACCACCCCTCCTCGGGGCCCGGGATGCTCGACCACCCGAGCCTCGCCGAGCGGCTGCCCGGCGGGCTGATCGCGGTCAACGACGACTACCGCCACCGCCTCGCGATCATCGACCCGAAGACCCGCAGGATCGTCTGGCAGTACGGCCACAGCGACGAACCCGGCCGCGCCCACGACTACCTCAACACCCCCGACGGCTTCGACCTCCTCGCCCCGAACGGCGAAACCCCGACCCACCCCTACACCGGCTGACCCCCACCACCTAGCGATGCTTTTTGCCGGCGGCGCGCTTCAGGACGATCCTGGATGGGGGCACGGTCGCCACGCCGCCCCTGAAAACGACGTTCACCCAGGCCTTCGCCTTGGCGCGGTGCTTCAGCAGCCGCTTGCCCGCGCCCTGCAGGCGAGCGCGGAGGATCTTCCGTTGTCCCGCCGGGACCCGGAACGCCTTGCTCGCGTAGGTGACGACCTTCTTTCGCCTGCCGGTGCGCTTCCGGGCGGACAGCCGCGCCGCGCCCCCCGCCGGGCGGTTCTGCAGGCGCAGCAGGCCACGACATGCCCGGCTGAGGTTGCAGGTCAGCGGCAGCAGCGCCCTGCCGTTGACGACCCGGGCAGTGCGCGGCAGCGCCAGCGCCGCGCCGGTGGCGGCCGCGCCGCCGTTCGGGGCGGCGCCGGCGACCGGGTCCCAGTCGGCGTTGAAGAGGACCATGGCCCCCGCCGTCCCGTAGATGCCCGCCCGCTCTTCGCCCACCGTCTGCCAGGCCGGGAACCAGATGCCGAGGCCTGCGTTGGGGTCGGTGGCGGCTGGGATCGGCACGTTTTCGTCGAGCACCGAGAGCGAGAGGTGGTCGTCGACGTAGTAGCCGCTTTCCTCCGGCGCCAGGTCCTGCTTGACCGGGAAGTTGACCGGGACGGTGGTGATCGAGTTGGGCGCCGGCGTGAACACCTGGCTCAGCGCGACCAGCTTGCAGCAGGCGTAGGTCGGGTGCCCCGGGTCGGCCGGGTTGTCCTTGCGCAGCGCCTCTTCCTCGGCGATCTGCATCCGGCCGGTGTTGGGGCCGACCTTGACCCGAACGGCGGAGACGATGCCTTCGCCGGCCGGCGGAAAGCTGCTCTCCCCGGTCGTCGGGTCGGTCGAAACGACCGAGCAGTTCGGTCCGTAGGTCGGAAAGAGCTGGACCGTGATGCAGGTGGCGGTGTTGTCCGGCTCGCGGGCCAGATTGGCGCCGAAGGTGACGCTCGCCCCGGCAGCGGCGGGAAGGGTCGCGAGAGCCGCCAGCAGCAGGGACAGGATGGGGGTTCCCCAACGCATCGTGTTCAAGCTTAAGCTTTCGATGGAGGGGGCGCAACCGGCCATCCGCGCCTCCCGGCCGCGAGGACGGGCCGGACGTTTGGCCCGCTCGTGGGCGTCGAATCGACGGCAGATCCCCAGGGCGGGGTGATCTCAGGCGACTGCGCCGGGATCTCCCAGAGCAGGTCGAGATGCGAGATGTAGGGGAAGGCGACAACCAGGTCGATCTCGCCCTCGCCGCCCACCAGATAGGCGATGCCGACGTCGCCGCTGCGCGCGTATCGGGTCTCCGGTCGCATCCCACATGCGCACTACGCGCCGTGGACGAGCCGTCAAGGACCGGGAAGCAAGCGCGCCGCACACGGATACCATCGGCTGCGTGGAGATCCTGGTGGTCGAGGACGAGGCGGCGATCGCAGACTTTGTCGCGCGCGGACTCGAAGGCGAGGGTCACACGGTGCTGGTCGCCGCCGACGGCGCCGAGGGCGAGCGGCTGGCGCTGAGCGAGGGGGTCGACCTGGTGATCCTCGACCGGATGCTGCCGAGCCGGGACGGGATGGAGGTGCTGGCTGCGGTGCGGGCAGCGAAGCCGTCGCTGCCGGTGATCCTGCTGACCGCCAGGGGCGAGGTCGCCGACCGGGTCGAGGGACTCGACGCCGGCGCCAGCGACTACCTGGCGAAGCCGTTCTCCTTCGAGGAGCTGGCGGCGCGGGTGCGGGCGCACCTGCGCCATCCCAAGGGCGAAGCCGGGGTGGCGGCACTGGAGGCGGCGGGAATGCGGCTCGACCTGGTCAGCCGCCGGGTCGAGCGCGACGGCAACTCGGTGCGGCTGCCCGAGCGCGAGGCCGAACTGCTCGCCTACCTGATGCGGCGCCCGGGCCAGGTCTGCAGCCACTCCGACCTGCTCTCCTCGGTCTGGGGGTACGACCACGACCCGGGGACCAACGTCGTCCAGGTCTACATCGGCTACCTGCGGCGGCGGCTGGCGCTGCCCGACGCACCGGCGCCGATCGAGACCGTGCGCTCGGTCGGCTACCGGCTCGCCGCCTCGCCGTGAGGGCTGCCTGGCGGGGGCTGGGAAGGCGCGGCCGGCGGGTGATCGTGATCGCGGCGATCGTCCTCGCCGCAGTCGCGGCGCTGTTCCTCGCCACGCTCGACCAGCTCAGCGACGAGTCGGGACGGGTCGGCCGCGGCGACGCCCAGGCGGAGGTGATCGGGACCTTCGTCGTCGCCGGCGGCTTCATCGTCGCGGCGGCGCTGCTGGCCGGGTACTGGGTCGGCGAGGCGTTCTCGCGCCAGCGCCGCTTCGTCTCCGACGCCTCGCACGAGCTGCGCACGCCGCTGACCGCGGTGCGCGGCCAGCTCGAGGTGCTGGCGCGGCAGCCGGACCCCGGCGCGGCCGATGTGCAGCGCGTCGAGAAGGTGGTCGGGGCCGAGCTGGCGCGGATCGAGCGCCTGGTCGACGAGCTGCTGACCCTCGCCCGGCTCGACGAGGAGCTGCCGCTGCGGCGGCAGCGCTTCGAGCTGACCCCGTTCCTGCGCGGCTTCGCCGAGAGCGTGCCGGCCGCCGGCGTCGTCCTGGCCGAGTCCCCGGCCGGGACGCTGAGCGCTGACCCCGACCGGCTGACCCAGGTCCTGCGCAACCTGACCGCCAACGCGCGCCGGGCCGCCGGGCCCGACGGCCGGGTGGAGATCTCCGCCGCGGCGCACCGCGGGCGGCTGGCGATCCTGGTCGACGACGACGGGCCGGGGATCCCGCCGGGCGAGCGCGAGCGGGTCTTCGACCGCTTCCACCGCAGCGGCGCCGCGCGCGACCGCGACTCCGGCGGCAGCGGGCTCGGCCTGGCGATCGCCCGCTCGATCGTCGAGCTGCACGGCGGCCGCATCCGGGTCGAGGACTCGCCGCTCGGCGGCGCCCGCCTGCGGCTCGAGCTGGGCGACTTCGCGCCGGCGAAGGGCGATGAGAAACCTCTCACCTGAGCGTTAGGCGACGCTGAGCGCCCGCGGGCAGCATCGCGCCGATGTACAGCGACGCCCAGATCGTGAGGCGCGACGGCGTCGTCGGCAACGCGCGGCTGACCGGCGGCGCGGCGGCGATCCTGCTGGTCCTGCTGGCGCTGGAGGGGGCGACGATCCCGTTCATCGGCAGCCTCGTCGGCCCGCACATCTTCATCGGCATGCTGCTGCTGCCGCCGGTGGCGCTGAAGCTGGGCAGCACCGGCTACCGCTTCGCCCGCTACTACCTGCAAGCGCCGCCCTACGTGCGCAAGGGACCGCCGAACCTGTTCATGCGGGTGCTGGCGCCCGGCGTGGTCCTCACCACCGCGGCGCTGTTCGCCACCGGGGTCGCCCTGGCGATCGCCGGCCCCGGCGGCGGTGCGCTCAAGTTCTGGCACAAGGCGAGCTTCATCCTCTGGTTCGTGCTGATGGCCGTGCACGTGCTCGGGCACGTGCTGGAGGTGCCGTCGCTGGCGATGCCCGACTGGCGCCGCGCCGGCGGCCGCGAGGCGCGACTCGCCGGCACGGGCCTCAGGGTCGTCACCCTGGCGGGCTCGCTGGTCCTCGGCCTCGCCCTCGCCCTCGCGACGGTGTCGCTGATCGGCCCCTGGCTGTCGGTCTCGGTCGGCGGCTGAGCAGCCGTTCCGGTGTGCCTTTCCCTCCAATAACGAGCGGAAGGCACACTGGAGCACGTCGAGTGCCGGTGGGTGGGGCGGTCGTTCTCGTCCGGTGCTGGTCAGCGCCCGCGGCGGCCGAAGCTGTGGCCGGCGGGGGCGACTGTGCGCAGCTGGGCGACGGCGCGGCGGCGGGCTTCGCAGCGGCGGGCGAGCCGCCTCGCCTCCTCCAGGGCGCCGTCGGAACCCGGGGGCGGCGGCTCCGCGCGCGCCAGCTCGCACACCTCGTCGACGACGACGTTGACGATCCCTTCGCGGCGCTCGAGGCGCCCGACGGCGTGGACCAGCGGCGCGGTGCGGACCTCGGCCCGGCGGCGGTCGTAGACCGGCGGCGGGACGATCAGGTTGACGGTGCCGCACTCGTCCTCGAGCAGCATGAAGACGATCCCCCTGGCGGTCTCGGGGCGCTGGCGGGCGACGACCATCCCGGCCACCTCGACCGTGGCGCCGTGCTCGACCCGCTCCAGCTCGGCGCTGCGCAGCAGCTCCGGGTCGAGGCCGTCGCGCAGCATCGCCATCGGGTGCTCGCCGAGGGTCATCCCGATCGAGCGGTAGTCGGCGATCGCCTCGTCCCAGGCCCCCAGCGGCCGCAGCGCCGGCGCCCCCGGCGTCTCCAGCGGCAGCGCCATCTGGGTTCCCCCCGCATGCCGCACTCCCGTCCCCACCGTCCCGGCCTCCCAGAGCGCCCCCCTCCTGCCCGCGCCGTAGACGTGCCGGGACTTACGTGCCCATATAGGGGGTCTAACTCCCGGCACGTCCATGTCGACGAGGGCCTCGGGGTCGGCGGTGGCGAGAGGGGCCGTGGGGAGGTGGTCGAGGGCGCCGGCCCAGGCTAGGCGCTCGAGCGTGTCGCGGCCGGCGCCCGAGCGCGAGGCGAGGTCGGCGATCCCGGTGTAGGCGCCGTCGCGCTCGCGCGCGGCGACCAGGCTCCGCATCTCCTCCTCCCGCACCCCCTTCACGTAGCCGAGGCCGATCCGCACCACCGGTCCGCCCCGCACTTCCTCTTCCCCCACGGGCGGGCCTGCTTCGCCTGGAGCGGGGACGTCTCCGGCCTGTCGATGGGGATCCCCCGCCGACCGGCCTTTCCCACCCCCGGCGTGGACGTCTCCGGCTCGCCGCCGGCACGGCGTTTCGACGTGGCAGAGGACGCGGCTGCGGTTGGCGTCGGGGCCGGCCAGCCGCACGCCGCGGCGCTGCGCCTCGTGGACCAGCGCGTCGGGCGGGTAGAAGCCCATCGGCTGCTCGTTCAGCAGCGCGCAGAGGAACTCGGGCGGGTGGTGGTTCCGCAGCCAGGCCGACTGGTAGGCGAGCAGTCCGAAGGCGGCCGAGTGCGCCTTCGGGAAGCCGAAGCCGGAGAAGCCCTGGATCTGCTCCCAGACCCGCTCCGCGGTCGCCGCCGGCACCTCGCGGGCGGCCGCGCCGGCGACGAAGCGGCGGTGGCTCGCCTCCAGCGCCGCCGCCGAGCGCTTGCGGCTCATCGCCCGCCGCAACCCCTCCGCCTCGGCCGAGCTGAAGCCGGCCAGCGCCATCGCCACCTCGATCACCTGCTCCTGGTAGACGATCGTGCCGAGCGTCTCGCGCAGCACCGGCTCCAGCAGCGGGTGCTCGTAGGGGATCTCGAAGCCGGGGTCCTCGCGCTGCCGCCTGCGCCTCTCTATATATGGGTGGACGGCGCCGCCCTGGATCGGCCCCGGGCGGACCAGCGCCACCTGCACGGTGAGGTCGTCGATGTTGCGCGGCTGCGTGCGCGGCAGCATCTGCATCTGGGCGCGGCTCTCGATCTGGAAGACGCCGGTCGTCTCGGCCGCGCGGATCGAGCGGAAGGTCTCGGGGTCGTCGAGCGGGATCCGCGAGAGGTCGAGCGGCTCACCCCGCGTCCGCCCCACTTCCTCGACGCAGCGCTCGACCGCCGAGAGCATCCCCAGGCCGAGCAGGTCGATCTTGAGGAAGCCGGCGTCGGCACAGGAGTCCTTGTCCCACTGCACCGTCTGCCGCCCCGCCATCGCCGCCGGCACAACCGGGCAGACGTCGACCAGCGGCCGGGTCGAGATCACCATCCCGCCCGGGTGCTGGGAGGAGTGGCGGGGCAGGCCGACGATCTCGGCGGCGAGCTCGAGCAGCACCTGCCAGCCGCGGGCGGCGGCGCGCTCGGGGCCGATCGCGGCGGCGACGTCGCGCTCGATCTCGGCGCCGCGCTCGTGCAGGCCGACCGTCTTCGCCACCCGCTCGATCTCGGCCGGCGGCAGCGCCAGCGCCCTGCCGAGGTCGCGGACGGCGCCGCGCGGGCGGTAGGTGGGGAAGGCGGCGACCAGGGCGGAGCGCTCGGCGCCGTAGCGCTCGTGCACGCGCGGGATCAGCCGCTCGCGGATGTCGCGCGGGAAGTCGAGGTCGATGTCGGGCATCGCCGCGACCTCGTCGTTGAGGAAGCGGCCGGCGAAGAGGCCCGCCTCGACCGGGTCGATGTGCGAGAGGCCGGTCAGGTAGCAGACGATCGAGCTGACGCTGGAGCCGCGGCCCCGGCCGGGCGGCAGGACCGAGCGGGCCGAGTCGGGGCCGCGCACCTCGAGCGCCACCTCGCGGGCCAGCTCGAGCAGGTCACGGTGCAGGAGGAAGAAGCCGGAGAGGCCGAGGCGGCGGATCGTCGCCAGCTCGGCCTCGAGGCGCCGCTCGGCCTCGGCGCGGCGGCGCGAGCCGGCGTAGCGCTCGGCGAAGCGCGCCTCGCAGGCGCCGGCCAGCTGACGGTCGGCGCCGGCGTTCTCGGAGCCGGGGTAGCGGTAGCCGAGCTCGGCCGTGAGGTCGAAGCGCAGGCGCTCGGCGAGGCGGGCGGTCTCGGCGACCGCCCCGGGGTGCTCGGCGAAGCGGGCCGCCATCGCGGCGGGCGAGGCGAGGGAGGAGCTGGAGTTGCCGCGGCGCTGCGGCTCGCTCGCCTCCAGGGTGGTGCCGAGGCGGATCGCGACCAGGGCGTCCTGGAGGTGGGCGCGGCGGCGGGCGTGGGAGTGGACGTTGCCGGTGGCGACGCAGGCGACGCCGAGCCGCTCGGCGAGCCCGGCGAGCCGGCGGTTGCGGGCGCGGTCGCCGCGCCACCAGGGGCGCTGCAGCTCGACCCGGAAGCGGTCGCGGCCGAAGGCGGCGAGCAGACGGCCGGCGAGCGCTCCGGCGATGGGGCTCTCGCCGCGCCCGAAGGCGCCGGCGAGGGCGCCCGAGCCGGCGCAGCCGGAGAGGCAGACGAGCCCGGCGGCGTGCTCCTCGAGCTGCTCCAGCGTCGCGAAGGGCTGCCCCGCCCCGCTCCGCTGTTCCTTTGCCTCGCCACGCACGGAAAGGGAACAGCGGAGCGAGGGGTTGCGCGTGTGCGAATGGGCGGCGGTGAGCAGGCGGCAGAGGCTGCGCCAACCGGTCGCGTCCTCAACCAGCAGGGTGACGTGGGCAAGGGCCGACGGCGCGGCGTCGTTCTCCCCCACCTCCACCGTCAACTCCGCCCCCGCGATCGACCGCACGCCGAGGGCGGAGCAGGCGTGGGCGAACTCCATCGAGCCCCAGACGCCGTCGTGGTCGGTGAGGGCGAAGGCGGGATATCCCAGCTCCGCCGCCGCCGCGGCCAGCTCCGTCGGCGTCGAGGCCCCGTCGAGGAAGGAGAAGGCCGAGTGGGCGTGCAGCTCTACGTAAGGAGCGCCCATCAGCCCCGCTGGCGGTACCAGCGGCCGTTGCCGCCGTGGAAGACGACGACGTTGCGGCCGTCGACCAGGGCCAGCTCGAAGTAGTGGCGCCAGAGCCGCCGCAGCGTCCACCAGCGGTCCTCGACCACCCACTCCTCGCGGATCGCCGCCACCCCGACCCGCTCGATGGCCAGCGGCCGGCCCTCCGTGCCGACCTCGACCTCGACCCGCCAGGGCACGTACAGCCGACGCAGCCCGGGGCTCATCGACCCGGCAGCGGGTAGGGGGTCAGCATCGCACGGCGCTCGGGGAGGCGGGAGGCGGCGTCGACCGGCAGAACCTTGAGCAGCGAGTCGGCGCCCTGGGCGGCGCGGACCTCGCGCAGGGCGGCGCCGAGGCGGCGGCGGCGCGACTCGTCGCCGCGCACCGCCAGCTGCAGCTGGTCGGCGGCGCGGGGTCCGAAGCCGACCGCGCGCAGGCGCAGCGCGACGGCGGGGGCGGGCAGCTCCGCCAGCCGCGGCAGCAGCACCGCGCGCAGCGCCCGGGCGTCGGCGGTCGGGCGGCCGAGGCCCTGTTCGACGCTCCAGCCGCCGCCGTCGCTCAGCAGGGCGCCGAGCCGCAGCCCCAGCAGCGTCCGCTGCCGGCGCCGGGGGGCCGCGAGCAGGCGGTCGACCAGCAGCTCCAGCGACCGCTCGAGCCGCTCGCCGGCGGTCCCCTCCGCCAGCTCGATCTCCTCCGCCAGCTCCTCCCAGACGCCGCGGCGCCGCACGACCAGCAACTCCTCCTCGCCCCGGGCCAGCCGCAGCGCCAGCAGCCCGGGCGGCCCGAAGCGGTCGGCGACCCGGTCGGCGGGGAGCGCCGCCAACTCCCCCAGCGTCCCGATCCCCAGCCGCTCCAGCGCCTCGGCCAGGTTGCCGGCCTCGCGTCGCGGCAGCCCGAGTCGGCCGGAGACCGCGGTGACGGGGAGTCCGGAGAGAAAGTTCCGCATACGAACGTATGTTCGTCTACGGGAGATGTGAAATCAAGTCACGAAAGGTTTCCTTCGGCGGGATCCAGGAACGCTACGACAACACACTGCGCGAGTGGCGCGCGGCTTGTAAAGCTTCGGCGTCAGCTGTGCAACGAAAGCGTTACGGCCAGCTCGTTCTCGCGCTCGGGCGGCTGTTCGGCGAGGAGGAGTAGCTCAGCGCCGCTTGGCGATCTTCGAGGCTTCGCCGCTGCCGAGGTATGGGGTGAGGGTGAACTCGACCAGGTCCGGCAGCAGCTCTTCGAGGTCCTCGGCCTTGCCGGCGATGATGCGGCGAGAGATCAGCGAGACCATGCCGCCGACGAGGGCTTCCTCGGTGGTTGCCGAGAGGCGGGCGAGAACCTCGGGCGGGCGGCCCTCGCGGCCCTTCTGGAAGTAGGGGACGAAGCTCTGGATCGCGGCGTCGTAGCGCTCGACCACGGCCGGGCCGGCGACCAGCGCCTCGACCATGCAGAGGCGGGCCAGGTTCGGGTTGACGGCGAGGAATTCGAGCATCGCCGCGATCCCGGCCTTGATCGCCAGCGGCCAGTCGTCCTGGTGCTCGTCGAAGGCGGCCGAGACGCGCTCGCGCAGGTCGACCATCACCGCGTCGTAGGCGGCGACAAAGCACTCGTCCTTGCTTTCGAAGTGCTCGTAGAAGGTGCGGCGGGAGACCGCGGCCGAGCGGGTGATGTGGGCGATCGTCGTACCCGCGTAGCCGTGCTCGGCGATCGCCTCGGCGATCCCGGCGATCAGCCGCTCGCGCTGGTTGTGGGTGACGAACTCGCGCGGCAGGCCGTGTCGGCCCGGCGGCAGCCGCGCCAGCTCGGGCGGGTAGTCCTCGGCGGGCGTCGCAGCAGCTTTGCCGGTTTTGGTACTCCGCTTGCGGGCCACACCGCGACCATACACGGCCGGAGTACCGGAATCCCTGCTCAGCTCGGCCATCGCGGCCTCGACGCCCAGGTAGGGCATCACCGCCGCGGACATCAATTGGGGGACCAGATCGGGCAGCTCGTCGACCGCCCCGCGCACGACCCGCGAGTAGATCTGCCCGTAGGCGGAGCCGGCGAGCGCCTCGGCGGTCGTGTGCGGGACCGCCTCCGGGTCGTCCATCAGCTGGCGGCCGGCGTCGATCAGGCCGGCGATCACCCGCATCGTCATGTCGCGGCGGGCGCGGGCGGCGTCGCCGGCGGCCAGCACCTCGACCCCGAAGGAGGCGCGGCTGGCGTCGTCGCGCAGCCCGCTGACGATCTGCTCGGCGACCGCGCGCAGGCGGTCGGGCCACTCCTCGCGGCTCTCGTAGGCCCGGACCATCGTCTCCAGGCACTCCTCGCTGACGTCCTGCCAGGCGGAGATGAAGCAGTCGTACTTGCCGCGGAAGTGGCGGTCGAAGGCGGGGCGGTCGACGCCGGCGCGATCGACGATCAGGTCGACGCTGGTCTCGCCGTAGCCGCGCTCGGCGGCGACTTCGATCACGGCCTCGACGATCTGCGCGCGCTCGGAGTTGCCGGCGCGCTCGCGGGTCTCGGTCTCAAGCACTACATGGGGCCCCCGATCCCTGCCTTCCCTGTGTTACCCGTCTGTCCCGGACGGGGCCTCGACGGCGTTTCGCTTCGCCGCCTCGGCGCCTACGTACGGCGTCAGCGAAAACTCGACCAGCTCCGGCAGCAGCGCCTCGATCTCCTCCACCTGTCCCATCACGATGCGCTGGTAGAGGATCCAGAAGATGCCGCCGACGATCGTCTCCTCGAGTGTCGCGGGCAAGTCCTCGCCGTTCGGAGAGGACTTGCGGCCCATGCGGAAGAGCGGCACGAAGGCCTGGATCGAGCGTTCGTAGCGCTCGACCGCGGCCGGCCCGGCCGAGAGCGCCTCGACGATGCAGGTACGGGCCAGGGCCGGCTCGGTGGCGACGTAGTTGAGGAAGGCGCCGAGCCCGGCGTTGACCCGGGCGGGCCAGCTGTCGACCTTGCTTGCGGCGTCGACGACGCGGCGCAGCGCCTCCTTGACGGCGAACTCGGAGGCGGCGAGGAAGCAGTCCTCCTTGGAGGAGAAGTTCTCGTAGAAGGTGTTGCGGGCGATCCCGGCGCGGCGGACGATGTCGGCGACGGTGACCGAGCGATAGCCCTTCTCGACCGTCTCCTCGGCAAGCGCCGCGATGATCCGGGCGCGCTGGTGCTGGGTGATGAACTCGCGCGGAAGGGGATGCCTTCCTGGCGGCAGCTTGATCGCCTGGGGGAACCGCTCAGCCACGAGATGCAGGCTACTCGCAGGCCCAAGAGTTTCAAGCTGGACGGATCGGTGGAATACCGCTACAGTACCGAGGTCCAGACAACCTGTTCCCTTGATTCGGAGAAAGGGGCCGCAGTGGGGAAGCAGGCCGCACCCGAGGTCCTGGCAGGGGCTGAGGCGACGCGGCTCGATTCGGGAATTCGACGTCCTCCCGCAGGTGCCCATGCTCGATCTCGTGAACTCGCCCAAGCGGGAAAAGATCCTCATCGGGATGCTGGAGGAGGTCGGCTCGGCCGGCTACGAGGTGACCTCCGTACGCACGGTTCTGGCCCGAACCGGGCTCTACAGGCAGGCTTTCTACGACAACTTCGCCGACAAGGACGAGTGCTATAGCCGCGCCTTCGAGGCCGGCGTGGCGAGGCTGGAAGCGCTGGCGCGGGACGCGGCAGCGGGCGAGGAGAGCTGGACGGGGAAGCTGCGGGCGGGCCTCGCCGCGGTCCTCGGCTTCCTCGACTCCGAGGCCGATGTCGGCCGGGCGCTGTTCGTCGAGGTGCACGCGGCGGGCGCCGAGCCGCTGGCAAGGCGGGCCGAAGCGATGAAAAGAGCGGTCGATTTCATCGATCTGGCGCGGCTCGAATCGAGCGAGGAGTCGCCGCCGCGGATCGCCGCGGAGGGGATCGTCGCCGGGATCCACGCGGTGGTGCACTCGCGGCTGTCAACCGGGGCGAACGGGGGGTTCCGGGGGCTGCTGCCGGAGTTCATGTACTTCGCGGTGCTGCCCTACTTCGGGGCGGAGGCGGCTACGGGGGAGATGCAGGCGGCGCGGGCGTAGGCCGGTGCTGGTCGGAGGGGTGGGGGTGGGATCTCCGCTTAACTTTTTGGCGGGTAGCGGGGCGGCTCTCCTGGACGAAGTCGGGCCAAAAAGTACAAGGCGCTCCACCCCTACCCCGGCTCCCCCTGCTGACTACAAACGCACCAGGTTGGGAGCGTCTATGCCTCTGGTGACGCCGCGGAAGTCGATTACCTGGGCGGCTTGGGCGGCTACCTCTTCGTAGTCGAGCTGGGGGTGGGCCGTGACGATGGCGGCGATGTCGGCGTCTTGGAGACCTTGGTTCAGGTCAACGGAGGCGAGGTCGAACTGGGAGAGCTGGGGGACGTGGGGGTCGTGGTAGGAGACGTTTGCGCCCTGCTCCTGGAGGAGGGCGATTATTTCCAGGGCCGGGGACTCGCGGATGTCGCCGATGCCGGGCTTGTAGCTGACTCCGAGGACCAGGACGCTCGATCCCTTGACCGAGCGCTCGGCCTCGTTCAGCGCCGCGGCGATGCGGTCGACGCAGTAGCCGGGCTGGGCGCGGTTGACCTTGCCGGCGAGCTCGATGAACTCCGGGTAGAAGTCGTGCTCGCGGGCCTTGAAGGCGAGGTAGAAGGGGTCGACGGGGAGGCAGTGGCCGCCCATCCCCGGACCCGGGTCGAAGCGCATGAAGCCGAAGGGCTTGGAGGCCGCGGCCTCGATCACCTCCCATACTTCGATCCCGAGGCGCTCGCAGAGCTGGGCCAGCTCGTTGACTAGGGCGATGTTGACCGAGCGGAAGATGTTCTCCAGGAGCTTGGAGAGCTCCGCCGCCTCGGGGGAGGAGAGGACGATCACCTCGTCGCAGATCAGCTCGTAGAGCCGGCGGGCGCGCTCGGCGCAGGCGGGGGTGAGGCCGCCGAGCAGCTTCGGGGTGCTGGCGAGGGTGTAGTCGGTGCGGCCGGGGTCGATCCGCTCGGGGGAGAAGGCGAGGTGGAAGTCGGTGCCGGCCTGCAATCCCGAGCCCTCTTCCAGGGCCGGGCCGAGCCGCTCGCGGGTGGTGCCGGGGTAGGTGGTCGACTCGAGGACGACCAGCTGGCCCCGCCTGAGGATCGTCGCCAGCTTCGCCGCGGCGTCGTTGAGGTAGGCGAGGTCGGGCTCCCTGGACCCGGTCAGCGGGGTCGGGACGCAGATCACGATCGCCTCGCACTCGCCCAGCTCCGCCGCCTCGGTGGTCGCCCGCAGGCGCCCTTCGAGCTTCGCCAGGGCCGAGTCGGGGATGTCCTCGACGTAGCTGCGGCCCTCGTTCAGAGCCTTCGCCCTGGCCGGGTCGGCCTCCAGGCCCACCACCTCGTTGCCGGCCTCGGCGAAGGCGACGGCCAGCGGCAGACCGACGTAGCCGAGCCCGACGATCGCGATCTTCATCGGCGGCAGTCTAGATCAACCATCTAGAGGCCTCTGGGTACAACGGTGGTTGGACAGGTCGCTGCCGCTGCCCTACATTGGATGGCGATGGATTCGCCATCGACCTCGGATCCTCAGAGTCCACCCTCCGGACGGCAGGGGCTGCCCCGCGCCTATGCCGTGCGCTCGCAGCGCGAGCGGCTGCTGGAGGCGACGGTCAGGGTGGCGGCGGCGAAAGGCTACGAGGCGGCGACGGTGACTGACGTGGTCGAGTACGCCGGCGTCCCGCGGGCGACCTTCGACGAGATGTTCGCCGACAAGGAGGCCTGCTTCCTCGAGGCCTACGACGCCGTCTTCGACGTCCTCGTCGCCCATGTCGCCGCGGCCTTCGAGGCCGCGTCCGGCGAGCCCTGGCCGGAGCAGATCGCCGCCGGGCTCGGCGCCCTGGTCGACCTGCTCTCTGTCGAGGCCGACATCGCGCGGATGGCGATGGTCGAGGTGACCGCCGCCGGCGACGACGCGCGCGGGCGCTACCGCGCCGCCCTGGCCCGCTTCACCCCCTTCCTCGAGCAGGGGCGCACCTACTCCGGCCAGGGCGACGAGCTGCCCGCCGACACCGCCCGCTTCGCCGTCGGCGGCGCCACCTCGATGATCTTCGACGAGGTGCGGGCGGGGCGCGGGCCGGAGCTGAAGCGGATCTTGCCCGACCTGGTTTTTGCGGTGCTGATGCCTTATCTGGGGCCGGAAGCGGCGGAAGATGAGATGCGGCGGGTTACTCGCGAGGGATGAGCGTTGGTGTGGTAGCGGGACTTGGGGTAGGGGTTCCGCTTAACTTTTTCGCTGGGAACGGGCGGCTCTCGTCGAGCGGTCTGTGCGAAAAAGTACAAGACGCTCCACCCCTACCCCAAGTCCCGCTACCCGAAGCCGATCCGGCTATACGCCCTCGCCGTGACGGCCTTGGCCGGCTGCGAAGCGGGCTGCTCCTTCGGCGGCTATCTGGAGGGTCTCTCGGCCCAGCTTGTGCTCTAGAGCGAGGCCGTCGGGCAGGGGTTGGCCGAAGCCTTGGAGGGCTGCTTGGCGGTCGGCGAGCATGGTCTCTTGGGGGAAGCCGGCGATGCGCTCGGCTAGTTCGAGGGCGCGGTCGAGGTGGGCGCCGGGGGCGGTCAGCTCGTTTACGAGGCCGATCCGGAGGGCCTCCTCGGCCTCGACCGGGCGGCCGGTGAGGATCAGCTCGAGGGCTCGGCCCATGCCGATCGTGCGGGGCAGGCGCTGGGTGCCGCCGTCGACGAGGGGAACGCCCCAGCGGCGCTCGAACAGGCCGAAGGTCGAGCGCGGGGTGGCGATCCGCAGGTCGCACCAGAGCGCCAGCTCGACGCCGCCGGCCAGGCACCAGCCGTCGATCGCGGCGATCGCCGGCTTCGCCGGGGTCAGCCGGGTCGGGCCCATCGGCCCGTCCGGGTGGTCGACGTCGAGGTCGAGCGCCTTCAGGTCGGCGCCGGCGCAGAAGGCCTCGCCGCCGGCTCCGGTCAGGACCAGCACCCGGGCGCCGTCGTCGGCCTCGAAATCCCGCAGGCCCTGGCGGAAGCGGCGGGCGGTCGCGTCGTCGACCGCGTTGCGGCGCTCGGGCCGGTCGATCGTCAGCACCGCGGCAGCGCCGACCCGCTCGTAGCGAAGCTCCTCGCCCATCCGCGGGCATCCTCGCACATGCATCGCGGCGAAACGTCCAGTTGGTCCTGTCGATCAAACGTGCCTGCGCGCTGCCGTCGCCGTCGGGCTCGGCGCCGCGCGGGGTCCGCCTCGGCGTCGTCTCGGAACCGGGCACGCCAGGGCCGGCCCTGACCGTCCCGTTACGCTCCCCCGATGCGGATCGATGACATCCTCGCCTCGAAGCGGCCGGTCTTCTCGGTCGAGCTCTTCCCGCCGAAGACCGCCGAGGCGACGGAGCAGCTGTTCGCGACGGCGCGGTCGCTGCGCGAGCTGCGGCCCGACTTCGTCTCGGTCACCTACGGCGCCGGCGGCTCGACCCGGGACGGCACGGTCGAGATAACGCGGGAGCTGAAGGACGAGCTCGGGTTCGAGACGATGGCCCACCTGAGCTGCGTCGGCGAGACGGCCGACGGCCTGGCGGCGACGCTCGACCGGATCGCCGCGGCGGGGATCGAGAACGTCTTCGCGCTGCGCGGCGACCCGCCGCGCGGGCAGCAGGACTTCGAGCAGCCCGAGGGCGGGCTCGGAAGCGCGGCCGAGCTGGCGGCCTTCATCGGCAGTCGCTGGGACCTCACGATCGGCGGCGCCTGCTTCCCCGAGGTCCACCCCGAGGCGCCCGACCTCGCCACCGACCTCGCCTACCTGAAGTCGAAGGTCGAGGCCGGGGCGTCCTTCCTGATCACGCAGCTGTTCTTCGACAATCAGGTCTACTTCGACTTCGTCGCGGCAGCGCGGGCGGCGGGGATCGGGGTGCCGATCCTGGCCGGCGTGATCCCGGTCGCCGGCTTCGCCCAGACGAAGCGGATCTGCGAGCTCTGCGACGCCTCGATCCCGCCGCGGCTGGCAGCCGCGTTCGAGGCGGTCGCAGGAGACGAGCGGGCCGAGTTCGAGCTCGGCGTCGCCTACGCCTCGCAGCAGTGCGCCGAGCTGCTGATCGCCGGCGCGCCGGGCATCCACTTCTACGCGCTCAACCGGGCGCCGGCGACCCGCGCGGTGCTCGGCGCGCTGCAGGCCTCGCGCCCCTGGGAGCGCACACGGGGCCCGGAGCTGGGCGCCGGCATCGCCCCGCCGGCGACGCAAACCGATCCGACTGGTTGATCGCGCTGCCGGGCTTCGATCACCAGGGGCAGCGGATCGGCTTCGAGGAGTACGGCGAGGCCGGGCGGCCGATCGTCCTCGTCCACGGCCTGCTGATGAACCGCCGCATGTTCGAGCGGCTCGGCCCGGCGCTGGCCGAGCGCGGCAACCGGGTGATCTGCGTCGACCTGCTGGGGCACGGCCGCTCCGACCAGCCGGAGGATCTGCGGCTCTACTCGATGCCGCTGTTCGCCGAGCAGGTCCTCGCCCTGCTCGACCACCTGGAGCTGCCGACCACGGTGGTCGGCGGCACCTCGCTGGGGGCCAACGTGGCGCTCGAGCTGGCGGTGCGGCACCCGGAGCGGGTGGAGGGCATGTTCATCGAGATGCCGGTGCTCGACAACGCCCTGGCGGCGGTCGCGGGGATCTTCGCCCCGATCCTGCTCGGGCTGCGGGCCGGACGGCCCGCGGTCGAGGTCTCCTCGCGGCTCGCCTCGCTGCTGCCGCGGACCAACTTCCTGCTCGACATCGGGCTCGACTGGCTGCGGCGGCGGCCGGGACCGTCGATCGCCGTGCTCGAGGGGCTGCTGCTGGGGGAGACGGCGCCGCCGCGCGAGCAGCGCCGGGGGATCCGCCAGCCGGCGCTGATCGTCGGTCATCCCCGCGACCCGCTGCACCCGTTCAGCGACTCGGGGATGCTGGTCGAGGAGTTGCCGCAGGCACGGCTGGTCGAGGCCCGATCGCCGCTGGAGTGGCGGATCGCGCCGCGGCGGCTGACCGCCGAGCTGGCGCTGTTCCTGGACGAGGTCTGGTCGGCGTCGAGCGCGACGGGGCCCTTGGAGTCCAAGCCGAACGGAAACGGGCGCCAGGCCGGCTCCCCGCTGGGCAGATAGGAGGGCTTCTAGGTCCGGTAGGCGGGGAAGAATCCCGCCGGCTCGCGGCCGGCGGCGAGCCGCTGGTAGGCGTCCCGATCGCAGACGATCTCCGAGACGTGCCAGGGCTGCTCGCGGTTGGCGAAGCCGCGCTTGAACTCCTCCAGCGGGTCGCCGCGGGAGATGCCGCCGCCGAGGTTGAGCGGCAGGCTCTGCTCTTCGGCGAGGTCGACCAGAGCCGCGACGACGTTCTTCATCGGCGAGTCGCGCAGGTGGCGATCGGCGGTGCCGCTGAGGAAGTAGTGGAGGAATCCGTCGCTGCGGGCCGCGACCGAGGCGGCGGCGACCTCGCCCTCCGGTTCCCGGCAGAGGGCGAGCCAGGAAGCCGGCGACGCGAGGATGCGGTCGAACCAGTCGGCGCCGAAGAAGTAGCGCTCGCCGGCGCCGGCGCGGCGCATCGTCTGCTCGTAGGCGGCGAGGAAGCCGGCGCGCTGCTCGGCGTCGGTCTGAGGGCCCGAGCAGACCTCCACCCCGTAGCCGGCGCGGCGGTTCCTCCTCAGCTGGGCGCGGTCGCTGGGGCGGCTCTTGCGCGGCAGCGCCGGATCCGCGACCTGGACGGTGTTGCGCTCGCCGGCGCCGGCGAGCGGCGGCTCGCCGAGCGTGTGCCGGAGGAAGATCGAGACCAGCCCGGTCGCCGAGAAGTCGACCTCGGCCGGGTCGAGCGGGGTCGCACCTCCCACCCCCCCATCGGCGTTCGCACTTTCTGACCCATGGCGACGGAAACTGCGAACGCCGGCGGGCGAGACCAGGCCCGCGTAGCCGTAGGGGGAGATCGCGTCGCGCTCTTTGCTGCCGGGGATATCGCGGACGATCAGCGGTGCCAGCAGCTCGGTGTCGCCGCCACCGATTCGCAGCGTGTGCGTGACGCCCTCGGCGTCGAGGAAGGGGCGCGAGCGAAAGAACTCCTCGCCCTCGACCGTGGCCCCCCGGTCAGCGATCAGCTCGGCGGCGAAACTCATAAAACCCCGCTCCGCTGTTCCTTTCCAGCGAATGGCGAGGCAAAGGAACAGGGGCGTGGTCCGCAGTCGGTCACGGCAGGAAATTCGCGGCGGCGGCGCGGAACTCCTCCGGCAGCACGCCCCAAATCTCGCAGTCGTCGACCCCGTCGGGGCGGCGGAGGTGGCCCCGCATCGTCCCCTCGTGCTTCCAGCCGAGCCCCGTCACCGTCCTCTTCGCCACCTCGTTGCGGGCCGGAATGCGGCCGTAGACGCGGTGGGCGCCGAACTCGTCGAAGGCCCTGGCGATCGTCAGCGCCTCGGCGCGCCGGCCGACGCCCTTGCCGCGCACGTCGTCGCCGATCAGCGCCCCGAGCTCCGGCGCGGTCTGGCGAAACAGGCCGTAGAGCGCGGTGAAGCCGACCGGCTCGGCGTAGCCCTCGACCACGATCGCGTACTTGCGGTCCTCGTCCGGGCCGTCGATCGCGCGGCCGACCCAGGCCTCGGCTTCGGCGGGCGAGAACCCGTCGCGCTGCTCCATCAGCGTCTTCGTCGCCTCCGGGTTGTTGAACCAGCGATGCACGGCCGCGGCGTCGCCGGGCTCGAACGGTCGCAGCGATACCTCAGGCCGCTCAGCCACAACCCGACCCTACCGGGACGTGCCGTGTTTTAGACCCCCTATATGGGCACATAACTCACGGCACGTCTAATCGGGGGCGAGGCCGCGGCCCGTCAGGAGGAGCGCCGCGGTTCGGGCGAGGATTCGCACGTCGAGCATCGCGCTGCGGTCTTCGACGTACTCGACGTCGCGCTCGATCCGCTCCTCCCAGGGGATGCCGGCGCGGCCCTGCACCTGGGCCAGGCCGGTGAGGCCGGGACGGACCTCGTGGCGGCGGTGCTGGCGCGGCGTGTAGTCCTTCACCTGGGCGGGGATGGTCGGGCGCGGGCCGACGATCGCCATCTCGCCGCGCAGGACGTTGACCAGGTTCGGCAGCTCGTCGAGCGAGCTGCGGCGGAGGAAGCGGCCGGCGGCGGTGACCCGCGGGTCGTCGCGGCTGACGACGGTGCCGACCCCGACCGGGTCGGAGCCCGCGACCATCGTCCGCAGCTTCAGCATCTCGAACTCGACCCCGTCCTTGCCGACCCGCCGCTGCCGGTAGACCACCGGGCCGCGACTGGTCAACTTGATCGCAATCGCAGCGGCGAGGAGCACGGGCGAGAGTGCGATCAGGGCAACCGATGCAATGAGTATGTCGACGGGCCTGGGCATTTCTGGCTACCGACGGTGCATGTGATCAAGCAGATCGAGGACGCAGGGAGCGTGGCCCGCTCTGCACGCGAGCGACCGGGGACGCCGAGATGCGCCGGTCACATCCTCACCTGGTCCCCTCGGGCTTCTCCCAGGCGCCCGGGGCGCCGTGCCGGGCTCGGTCCCAGAGGCCGAGCGCGATCGAGGCGGTGGTCTCGACGTAGTAGCGAGCGATGCGGAACGGCGCCGCCTTCGCCCGGCGGCCGAGCAGCGCCGCGGCGAGCAGCGCGAGCTGGGCGGCGAGGGTCGCCGCGTAGACCCGGCCCTGGCCGAGCAGGGCGAAGTTGGCGGCGAGGGCGGCCAGGTGGAGCAGCGGAGTCGCGTAGCGCAGCAGCCGGTGCGAGGCGAGCTCGAAGGCGTAGAGCGGCGGATAGCCGCGCGGCGACAGCATCCCTTCGCCGACGACGATGTCCCAGAGGCCGACCATCATCCGCCGTTTGCGAGCCAGCTCGCCCTCCAGCGTCGGCACCATCTTCTCCTCCGCCCGCGCCCAGGGCAGGTAGAGCGAGCGGCGGCCGCGCTTGGCCAGCAGGAAGGGGAAGGACAGGTCGTGGCTGCCGGACGGCGGCAGCGGCAGATAGGCGTCGCGGCGGACCGCGTAGATCGCGCCGTTGCCGGCGGTGACGCCGGCGAGCCCGGACTCCATCTCCCGCACCGCCATCTCGTAGCGCCAGTAGCCACCCTCGAGGTTGTCGCCGCCGGCGTCGACGAAGCGGACCTGGCCGCAGGCGTAGCCGACCGCCGGGTCGGCGAAGGGCTCGACCAGGTGGCGGAGGGCGTCCGGCGCCCAGGCGCTGTTGGCGTCGGAGAAGGCGAGGATCTCCCCGGAGGCGCGCTCGGCGGCGGCGTTCTGGGCGGCGACCTTGCCGCCGCGCGGCAGGTCGAGGACGAGGTCGGCGCCGGCGGCGCGGGCGCGCTCGACCGTCGCGTCGGCGGAGCCGTCGGAGGCGACGATCAGCTCGAGCCGCTCGCGCGGGTAGTCGAGCGCGAGCGCGTCGGCGACCTTGGCGGCGATCGCGTCCTGCTCGTCGTAGGCCGCGACGATCAGGGAGACGCGGGGCGACTCGTCCCAGGTCCCCGGTCGCAGGGTCGGACGGCGACGCAGGGCGAGCAGGGCGCGCAGCACCAGCGGGTAGCCGACGTGGGTGTAGGCGATCAGGCCGATCGCTACCCAGAAGACGATGGCTATGGCGAGCATCGGGGGATTATCTGAGGTTCTTGGGGGGAGGGGATAGGGGTCTCCGCCGGTTGCTGGGTTTTTCGCCGGACGGGCCCCCGCTCTCGCAGGGTGGACTGTGCGAAATCTGAGGTTCTTGGGGGGAGGGGGTAGGGGTCTCCGCCGGTTGCTGGGTTTTTCGCCGGTCGCGCTTCCGCTCTCGCCAAGTGGTCTGTGCGAAAAACATGACGCCGCGCCCTCTGGAGACCCCTATCCCCTCCCTTCGAGGACTCCCCTACTCCCTCCCTTCGAGGAGCTGGCGATAGAGGGTCAGGGTCGCGGCGGCGGCGGCGTCCCAGGAGTAGGGGCCGGTCGCGGCGCGGGTGGCGGCTTCGGACAGCTCCGTGCGGGCGGCTTCGTCGGTGAGCAGCTCGTCGAGGGTGGTTGCGAGGGCTTCGGGATCCTCGGGCGGGACGAGGCGGGCGGCGCCGGTTTCCGCCACCTCGGGGAAGCCGCCGACGGCGCTCAGGACCAGCGGCTTGCCGAAGGCGAGGGCAGCGTAGAGGACGCCGGAGTGCTCGACGTCGCGGTAGGGGAGGGCGACGACGTCGGCGCGGCGCATGATCGCCGGGATCTCGGCGTCCTCGACGAAGCGGGCGAGGAAGCGGACCCGCCCCGGCGCCTCGGCGGCGAGGCGGCGCAGCGGCTCGACCTCCATCCGCGGATTGCCGGCGATCCACAGCTCGGCGCCCTCGACCCGGCGGAACGCCTCGAGCAGGGTGTCGATCCCCTTATATGGGCGCAGCAGGCCGAAGAAGAGGATCACCGGCCCCTCGGCGCCCTCCAGCTCGGGCGGCAGCGGCGCCTCCCGTGGCAGCCGGGTCAGGTAGTCGAAGGCGCCGTGGTGGATCACGCGGACGCGGGCGGGGTCGAGGCCCACCGTCTCGCGCAAGCGACGCGCGCCGTGCTCGGAGTGGGCGACGACGGCGTCCATCGCGCCGAAGGCCCGGCGGGCGGCGGCGAGCTGCCTGCGTCGCGGGCGCGGCGGCAGCACGTAGTGGGCGGTCATCAGGCGGGGGCGGGCCGGCGGCAGCAGGGCGGGATCGACCCAGGGGAAGGTCAGCCACTGGTAATGGACGACGTCGGGGCCCATGACAGCGCCGGCGTGCCGGGCTCGGCCCGAGTCGCGGCGGAAGCGCAGCATGTCGCCGACGTGCTCGCTCGCCTTGAAGGCGCGGCGGAAGGGCGCGTCGAGGCCGCGGGCGGCGGTGCGGCGGTAGAAGCGCTCCTGCACCCGGTAGCCCTCCGGCGCCGGGACCGGTCCGTAGAGAAATCGGCTGGTGAGCAGCTCGACCTCGGCGCCGGCGCGGGCCAGGGCCGCGGCGAGCGCACGATCGTAGGGCGGCGTGAAGGCCGAGGGATCGACCAATTGCACCTTCATCAGGCGCCTGACCCCCCGGCAACGTGCAGCCGGGAACGTGCTTGGCCAGGTAGGCCAAGGATGCAGGGCGCCGTCCTCGGCAGCGCCAGGGGCGGGGCCGAGGACGCAGGTATGCGCAGTGCCACGCGCGTCATCCGGATGTGCGGGGCCGGGGGGTCATGCGCCGACGATTATCGTGACCCGCGTGGAACCCGCGCTCTCCTACTGCGTCGTGAACACGAACGGCCGCGAGCACCTGCTCGCCTGCCTCGACGCGATCGAGCGCACCCATCCGGCGGGGGTCGAGCGCGAGATCCTCGTCCTCGACAACGCCTCCGACGACGGCTCGGCCGAGGCGGTGCGGGCGCGTGGCGGCGATGTCCGCCTGATCGCGCTGGAGCGACGCGCCGGCAAGGCGGAGAACGACTCGACCATGATGCGCGAGGCGGCCGGCCGCTACTGCCTCTTGCTGAACGAGGACTCCGAGCTGCGACCGGGCGCCGCCGAGGCGCTGGTCGCGGCGCTCGACGGCGACCCGCGCGCCGGGGCCGCCGGGGCGCGGCTGCTCGACTCCGGCGGCAGGCCCGTCCCCTGCGCCTGGCGCTTCCCCGGGGTTGGCACGGCGCTGGCCGGTGCCCTCTTCCTGCATCGGCCGCTGACCGTGCAGAGCAGGGAAACCGTCACCCGGCGGGTCGACTGGGCGCAGTCGAGCGCCCTGCTGGTCCGGCGCGAGGCTGCCGCCGAGGTCGGCTATCTCGACCCGGCCTTCTTCGTCTACTACGACGAGTGCGATTTCTGCAGGCGGTTGGCCGACCGGGGCCGGCACACGCTCTTCGTTCCCGCGGCGGAGGCCGTCCATCACGACCAGCTCTCGACCGACCTCGCCGCCGGCCTGCCGCGGATCGTCGAATTCCACCGCAACCGCGACCTCTACATGCGCAAGCACCATGGGGGGACGGCGGCATTGGCGGTGCGCGTTCTCACTGCCTGGTCCTACGCGGTGCGAGCGCTGGCGGCGGCGGTCCTTCCCAGCCAACCCGGTCGCGTCTACCGGGCGCACGCTCGCCAGGCGCTCTTCCCGGGGCGTGGGGCAAGCCTTCGGGATCGGGCTGAAGGGGGAGGCCAGCCTTAGCCCGAATCCACCGATCTCGCCGGCCTCTTTACTCCGCATCCCTGCGCCGGGATCCACTTCCCTCCACCCAGGTAGCACCACCACCAGGGTGAGCGGGAATCGGCCCCCCGGCTCGGCCTGCGAAGCGGAGAGTCTCGCCGACCTCGGTGGATTCAGGCTTCGGCCCTATCCCGTTAGGGGGCGTGCCCCTGGGACGGTTCGGGACCAAGCGGGGCGGCCCCGGCGCGGATTCCGCATGGCAGCGCCATGTGGGATTCGCGACGGGGCCGAATCCGCGCCGTGTCCTGGGCCGTATCCAGGGGTGCGATCGCCTATCGGGATAGGGCCTTAACTTTTTCGCCGGGCGCGGGGCGTCTCTCGCCGACGCGGTCGGGCGAAAAAGCACAAGACGCTCCACCCCTACCGGGATGGCCTTCTACAGTCGCGAATCGTCGTCCATGCGCTCCGCCTCGTAGATCTCCGGGACAACGCCTTCGACCGCTGCTGGGCGCTCGCTGAGGGAGCGCAGGGTTGCCGCCAGCTCCGCCGGGTGGCGGAGACGGACGAGCCAGCCTCGCTCCTCGTCGGTGAAGAAGCCGCCTATCAGGAGCACAGCTGGGTAGGTGGCCCAGAGGGCTATGCGGGACAGGAGGCCGAGGGCTCCGGCGGTGGGGAGGAGAATTTCGCCGAGCAGGACTATCGCCGTGGTGACGCCGACGACCCGGGCGAGGCGGCCCCATTCGTAGGGGACCGGGAAGAGGCGTTGGGTGAAGCCGTACATCAGGGCGACGACGACGAGGTAGGAGGCGACGAGGGCGAGGCCGGCGCCGACGATGCCGAATGGCGGCACGAGGACGAGGTTCAAGACCAGGTTGGCGACCAGGGAGGCGATCGTCGCCGGGAAGTTGAACTCGGTGCGACCGGTTCTGCCGAGGATCACGACCAGGACCATGTAGAGGGCGTAGAGGGTGACGCCGGTGGCGATCAGGCCGATCGCTTCGTAGGAGGGGAAGAATTCCGGCGCCGCCAGGGCGCGGACGATCCAGCGCGAGAACAGCCACATCCCGGCGACGACGAAGGCACAGCCGGCGACGAACCAGGTGACGATCGCCGCGTAGGCGCGGCGCGCCTCGCCGTCGTCGCGGATCGAGTACGCGAGCGGCGGCCAGGCGAGCTGGAAGCCGCGGACGATCACGTTGATCGCCTGCGCGAACTTGACCGCCAGCGAGTAGAGGCCGGCCTCGGCGAGGCCGGCGGAGCGGACGATCACGATCCGGTCGACGAAGTTGAGCAGGTAGAGCGAGAGCTCGGCCGGCATCGTCGGCAGGCCGAAGCGCATCATCCGCCGCAGCAGCGGCACCTCGAAGCGCAGGGAGAGCCGGCGCCGGTGGACGACGATCAGCGCCAGCACGACGGCGGCGCCGCTGGCGTAGCTGCCGAGCAGCAGGCCGCGCGCCCCCTCCCCCCGCCGACGACGAGGATCACGGTGAGGCCGATCGCCGCGACGGTGTTGACCAGCGTCGTGATGAAGAAGGCGCGGGCGCGCTCCTCGAGCCGGAACAGGGTCAGCAGGTACTCGTTCATCGTCAGCACCCAGAGGCCGCCGATCGCGATCCGGGCGAGGTCGGGCGCCGGTTCTTTGAGCAGCGCTTCGGAGATCGGCGTGGCGAAGGGCAGCGCGACCAGCGCCGCAGCGGTGGAGAGCCAGAAGAGCGCCGCGAAGGAAGAGGAGACGACCCGCCGCGGGTCCTCGCCGTCCTTGTAGTAGAACCGCAGCAGGGCCTCGACGGTGCCGAGCCGGACGACGATGCTGGCCGAGACGACAGCGGCGAACATCACCTCGGCGGCGCCGTAGTCGGTGGGGGTCAGGTAGCGCGTGTAGAGCGGCAGCAGGGCGACCGCGATCAGCTTCGAGAAGATGCTCGCCGCGGTGTAGGCGGCGCCGGTCGTCGCGAGGCGGCGGAGGTAGCCCGACACGCCGGCGATCCTACGCGCGCCCGTGGGACGTGCCGTCGGAATCGTGCCCATATAGGGGGCTCATGGGTATCCGGTTGGCTCCGGTCCGAGCACAGATTTCGCGGAGATCGACGTCTGCGCCTGACGGAACCGGATAGTCATGAGGGGGCTAACTCACGGCACGTCGTTGCGACACGGCGAGGGACGCGGCGGCGGCGAGCAGGACCCAGGCGATCGGGTCCTCGTAGAAGCCGGCGTAGGCCATGGTGTGGACCAGGAGCGCTACGAAGGCGGCAAGGACGGCTGCCCGGGCGATCGTCTGGGAGGAGGGTCGATGCGCCTCTGGCGTGGCCGGCGGCGGCGGGGGGGTCTCCGCCGGTTGCTGGGTTTTTCGCCGGTCGCGCTCCCGCTCTCGCTGAGTGGGCTGTGCGAAAAACATGACGCCGCGCCCTCTGGAGACCCCCCCGCCGCCGCTGGGCGCACGAGGGGCGAAGAGGCCGGAGGACATCGTCCATAGCGCGGTTACGAGAAGGGCTGCGTAGGCGCAGAGGCCGATCAAGCCCTGCTCGGCGGCGGCGGTGATCGGCTCCGTGTGGGAGACGGATACGGGGACCTTCCCGGTCGCTATCTGCTCTTTGTAGGCGGTTGGGAAGCCACCGGCGCCCCAGCCCCAGATCGGGCGCTTGGCGAACAGTTCGGTGCCGCCGGAGACGAGGTTGGCGCGGCCGCCGGTGTCGACGTTGAGCCGGTCGGGGCTGAGCTTTGAGATGCCGCCCGCGAAGAGGACCACGACGACCGCGAACGCCACGACGGCGCCCACGGCGCCCAGGGTCCAGCGCCAGCTCCAGCGGAGAGCGGCGAGGACAGCGAGGCCGGCCAGCAGGGCCGCGAAGCTGGACTGGGAGAAGGTCGGGACCAGGCCGAGCCAGAGGACCGCCACCAGGCCGGTGAGCAGCGCCAGTGTCTTCCGCTCCTTCGCCCAGAGCAGGGCAGCCATCGCGACCACGATCGCCAGCGCCAGGTAGCGGCCGTAGATGTTCGGGTCCCAGAAGATCGAGTTGACGCGGAAGTAGGTGTGGAAGTCGTTCGAGCGGATGACCTGGGCGTTCCAGAACAGGTCGCGGCTGGCGTACTCGACCGAGCCGACGATCACGAACGCCACGGCCTCGATGGCCACCACCCACAACACGAGCGCAAGCAGCTTTCGAGTCCAGGCCACGTCCCGCAGCAGCGCGTAGACCAGCGAGAACGGCACGAAGAAAAAGCAGACGTTCTGGAGGCTCTTGGAGAAGTCGGGCGAGTAGAGGGTCTGGAGGGCGTAGAGGACGACGACGCCGGCGAGGATCAGGGGCAGTAGACGCGAGGGTAGCGGCGCCGGGGGGGTCTCCGCCGGTTGCTGGGTTTTTCGCCGGTCGCGCTTCCGCTCTCGCCAAGTGGGCTGTGCGAAAAACATGACGCCGCGCCCTCTGGAGACCCCCCCACCGCCACCACCCGCGCGAGGGGACGCTCGGCTGACGAGCTGCTCCCACGCAGCCGACAGCACCCCGCCCGCGATCACTACGTAGAGCGGGAGGAGGAGGTTGGCCGTGTCGCCGCCGGCGTGGAGTGGGACGCGGAAGGGCAGCACCGCGACGATTGCGAGTGGAAGCAGGATCGGCCGGCTCCGGAACAGGTAGGCGAGGACCAGGGTGGCCGCCATTGCGGCGATCCCGAGGCCGACCAGGCGCATCGGCGTGCCGCGCAGGTCGACGATCTGGGGCGAGTGCCACTGGTCGCCGAGGATCAGGATCGGGAAGAGGGCCAGCGCGACGAGCATCGCGAGCGCGCGGCCGCGGCCCGCGGGCAGCAGGATCGCCGCCGCGGCCGAGGCGGCTGCGATCAGAACTCCCGCGGCCGCCAGAACGTCACTCAAGGCGTCGCGCCTCTCGCCTCTGGCGACTTTGTATCGCATAGCGACACAAAGTCGCCAGAGGCGCTCTCATCTCGGGCATACCCGGACCCCTTCGCGCGGCGCCCGGTGCAGGCGGATGACGCCGCCTGGAACCAGCGTCCGTTCCTCGCCGAGCAGCTTCACCCGCAGCTTGTAGCGGCCGGGGGGCGCCGTGCCGTCGTCGCGCGTGCGACCGTCCCAGTAGTAGGTATGGAAGTGGTAGCGCTTCAGATAGGCGTCGCGGGCGAGGGTGACGATCAGCTTGCCGCCCGGCTTGACGATCTGCACGTCGCCGCGGTCGGACACCGTGACGCGGAAGCGGATCCGCTCCCTGTCGAAGCGGCAGTCGCCGTTCGGCGTGAAGCTTCGAACCACGGCGGCATGGGGATGGACGCGCGGGACCGCGACGAAGCCGACTTTGTCGAGCACGAGCGGGTCGCGCTTGAGGCGCTGCGACCAGGCGAAGGCGGCGACCGTGGCGACGACGAGCAGCGCGAAGACGACCGCGGCGAGGCTAGCCCGTCGACGAGGCATTGTCCTCGCCGATCACCACCGCGACCGGGGCGCCGGCCGCGGTCGCGGAGATCTCCGACGTCATCGGCTGCACCCGCGGGATTTCCAGCGCCGCCGCCACCCGGTGCGCCTCGGCGCCGCTGCCCTGGCCGAACATGACAACGCTTTCGGCGAAGCTGGAGCTGCTGTTGGTGACCGCGCCGAGCTGGAAGCCGTGCTTCTCGACCTTGTTGCCGAAGGTCGCGGCGAGGCCGGGCACGGCGGTCCCGTTGAGCACCGAGACCTCAACTTCACTCGCCTTGACCGCGTGCGAGGAGGCCTGCCTGCCGCTCTTGCTCCCGCCGCCGCCGCGCTCGACCCGTGCAGCGTCGCGTAGGCGACCCCGCCGACGATCAGCACCAGCACGACGAAGATCGCGACCAGGTAGCGCGGCTGGCCGAGCCGGCTCGCGATGCCGTCGCCGCCGCCGCGGTCGCTGCCCGAGAAGCGCTCGCGGAGGCGCTCGCCGCGGCTCAGTTCGGGCAGCCCTGCCTCGCGCCGCTCGCGCCGGTGCTCTCGCAGGTCGGCCGCCCGCCGCTCAGCCTCGCGCGCCTCTTCCAGCTTGCGCATCTCCTCGGCCCGCTGCTGCGCGGCGGCCGATGTCGACTCCTTGCGCTCGGAGTCGCGCTCCGGGGCCGAGCCGGCCCACTCGCGCAGGCGCCGGATGTCGCGCCCCTGCGCGAACGACAGCAGCGCCAGCACGGCGAGGCCGAGGAACGCGGCCAAGCCCGCGAAGGCGCCGATTTCCTTGATGACTTCCATAGGGCCGCAGCAGGATATTGGGGATGGCGGCTCCGGCGAGCGCGGCGACGCTACCTGGGCGGAGAACGATGCTCGATGGCGCCGGCATCAGGCGCGGGAGCGCCGTCGGCGATCAGCTCGACGACTCGCTCGGCGAGGTTCGCCTCGTCGCCGGCCATCACCAGGTGCTCGAGCGAGTTCAGCGTCGTCTCGACCCACTCGGAGTCGAGCGGCGTCGAGCGCACCGCCCGGTGAATCCTCTTGGCGGCGGTCGGGCGCGGCTCCTCGACGCCCCCGAACAGCTCCTCGTGCAGCTTCTCCCCCGGCCGCGGCTTGGTGAACTCGATCGCGATCTCCGCTCCCGGCTCGTAGCCCGCCAGCCGGATCATGTTCTGCGCGAGGTCGACGATCTTCACCGGCTCGCCCATGTCGAGGACGAAGACCTCGCCCTTGCCGGCGCCGATGTCGCCGGCCCGGATCACCAGCTGCACCGCCTCCGGGATCGTCATGAAGTAGCGGGTCATCTCCGGGTGGGTGACGGTGACCGGGCCCCCACGCTCGATCTGGCCGCGGAAGATCGGCACGACGCTGCCCGACGAGGCGAGCACGTTGCCGAAGCGGACGCTGGCGAAGCGGGTGCCGGGGTGCCTGTCGCCGGCCGCCTCGACGATCCACTCGGCCATCGCCTTCGAAGCGCCCATCACGGTCTTCGGATTGACCGCCTTGTCGGTCGAGATCAGGACGAAGCGCTCGACCTGCGAGGCGGCCGCCGTCTCGGCGGTGATCCGGGTGGCGATCGCGTTGTTGCGGACCGCCTCCAGGGGGTTGGCCTCCATCAGCGGCACGTGCTTGTAGGCGGCGGCATGGAAGACGACGTCCGGCTTGAAGCGCTGCATCACCTCGAGCATCCGGTGCGGCTCCTTGCAGTCGGCGAGCACCGCCTCGACGTTGGAGAAGTGGCGCTCGTCGACCATCTCGCGCTCAATCTCGAACAGGTTGTCCTCGGCGTGGTCGAGCATCACCAGCAGGCGCGGGTCGACGCGGGCGATCTGCCGGCACAGCTCGGAGCCGATCGAGCCGCCGGCGCCGGTGACGAGGACGATGCGGTCGCGCAGGTAGGCGCCGACGGTGTCCAGCTCGACCACGATCGGGTCGCGGCCGAGCACGTCCTCGACCTGGACGTCGCGCAGCTGCTTGCTGAGCTGGACGCCGCCGCGCAGCAGCTCGAACACGGTCGGCAGGGTGCGGACGCGGATCTCGCGCTCGCGGCAGGCGGCGACGACCTGCGCCCGCAGCGTCCCCGGCGCCGAGGGGATAGCGATCACAACCTCGTCGGGCTCGGTCTCGTCGAGGATCGTCTCGATCCGCGCCGTCGTCCCCAGCACCTTGAGGCCGAGCATCCGCATCCCCCGCTTGCGCGCGTCGTCGTCGACGAAGCCGATCGCGGTGGCGCCGAGGGCGGGGTTGAGCTGCATCTCGCGGACCACCATCTGGCCGCCCGAGCCGGCGCCGATCACCAGCACCTCGTGCTTCGGCAGCCGGTGGCCGCGGTTGGGCCGCTCGACGATCAGCCGCACCGCCAGCCGGGCGCCGGCAACGAGCAGCAGGGTGAGCAGGAAGTCCATCACCTCGACCGAGCGCGGAACCGCGTGGTGGAAGGGCTTGAAGACGGTCGAGGCGACGATCAGGATCGCGCTGGCGACGGCGACCGCGCGGACGATCGTGAAGAAATCGCGGCCGCTGACGTATCGCCACCACTTCTGGTGAAGCCCGAAAGCGGCGAAGACCGCGACCTTGGCGAGGACGACGAAGCCGACCGCCTGCAGGAAGAGGATTTCGTAGCGATGCGGCAGGCCTTCGTCGAGGAAGCGCAAGCGGAATGCCAGGTAGAAGGCGAGCGCGACAAGCAGCGCGTCGGCGGCGGCTTGCAGGACGCGGCTGCGGTAGACGGGATGGTTCAACCGGCGCATCACGACCGCCCGAGTCTAGTTGCTGGCCCCCTCCCCACCTACAATCCCGGCTTCGCGCATGCAGAGCTTCCTCTTCCTCGCCAGCATCTCCGACAAGATCGTCGAACCGGTGGTCGACGTCGCCACGGAATTCATCGGCTCCGCCGGCGTCGTCGCCGTCTTCCTGCTGATGACGCTGGAGTCGGCCTGCATCCCGATTCCGAGCGAGGCGATCATGCTGTTCGCCGGCTTCAGCGTGTCGAAAGGCGAACTGACCATGTTCGGGATCGTCGCCGCGGGGGTGCTCGGCAACCTCGCCGGCTCCTGGATCGCCTACGGGGTCGGCTACTTCGCCCGGCTCGACCTGCTCGAACGCAACCGGCTGATCCACGTCAGCCCGAAGCACCTGAAATGGGCCGATGACTGGTTCAAGCGCTACGGCGACGCGACCGTCTTCTTCACCCGCATGCTGCCGATCATCCGCACCTTCATCTCGCTGCCGGCGGGGGTGGCGCGGATGCCGTTCTGGCGCTTCACCCTCTTCACCCTGGCCGGTTCGATCCCCTGGGTGCTGATGCTGGCCCTGGTCGGCCGCGGCGTCGGCGAGAACTGGGAACACTGGCGGCACAACCTCGGCTACCTCGACTACGTGGTGCTGGCGGCGATCGTCGTCGGCGTCGTCTACCTGCTGATCCGCCGCCGGCGCGGGGGCGGCGCGGGGGCGGATCGCGCCGAGGACGAGCGGCCGACCGAGGCCGAGTCGGCTCCTTGAGCGAGGCGCCCGAGGGGAGGATTCCCGCACGCCGGGCGCTTGCGCTGGGGATCGTCCAAGGCCCAGCCGAGCTGCTGCCGGTCTCCAGCTCGGCCCACATCGTGCTGCTGCCCTGGCTGGCGGGGTGGGACTGGGAGCGGCTCGACCCGGAGGTGCGCAAGAGCTTCGAGGTGGCGTTGCACGCCGGCGCCGCGGCGGCGCTGCTGATCGGCCAGCGGCGGACGATCGCCGAGGAGCTGCGCTCCTTCGACGGCCGCCGGGCGATCGTCCTCGGCCTCTCCTTCATCCCCGCCGCGGTCGTCGGCTACACGCTGGAGCGGCCGATCGAGCGGCGGCTCGGCGGCCCGCGGGCGACCGCCTACGGGCTGCTCGCCGGGGCGGCGGCGATGCTGCTGGCCGACACGAGGCCGCAACGCCGGGGACGCGGCGACGCCACCGCGGGCGACGGGCTGGCCCTGGGAGTCGCCCAGGCCGCGGCGCTGGCGCCGGGCGTCTCGCGCAACGGCGTCACCCTGGCGGCGGCCCGCTGGCGCCGCTTCTCGCGCGACCAGGCGAACCTGCTCTCACGCACGATCGCCCTGCCGATCATCGTCGGCGCGACGATCCTCAAGGGAGCGCGGCTGCGCCGCCGCGGCGCCTCCCCCGCCCTGCGCCGCTCGATGGCGATCGGCGTCGCCGCCTCCTTCGCCTCGACCCTCGCCTCCCAGCGCCTGATCGGCCTGGTCGAGCGCGACCGGGCACTGTGGCCGTATGCGGCGTACCGGGCGGGGCTTGCGGCCGCGGTACTCGTCAAACTGCGACGTTAGCCGCAACTCCAAAATCTGGATGAATTTGGAGTTGATTTGGATTTCCCTGCAAATGCGCAGAAAAAGAACGCGAAAATCAGTCAAGTGAGCGACGACGCCTACGCGCAGGCCGGGGTCGACCAGGGGGCGGCGGACTCCGCCGTCGCCGGGCTGGTGCGGGCGCTGGGGGCGATCGAGCTGGGGCGGGAGTCGCGCCAGGTGCCGCTGCCGGGGCACTACGCGAGCGTGATCCGGCTCGACGAACGGACCGGGATCGCGCTCTCGACCGACGGGGTCGGGACCAAGCTGCTGGTCGCCGAGCAGCTCGGGCGCTACGACACGGTCGGGATCGACTGCGTGGCGATGAACGTCAACGACGTGATCTGCGTCGGCGCCGAGCCGCTGGCGATGCTCGACTACATCGCGATCGACCGCGCCGACCCGGCGGTCTGCGAGGAAGTCGGCGCCGGCCTGGCCCGCGGCGCCGAGCTGGCCGGGGTCGAGATCCCCGGCGGCGAGCTGGCGCAGCTCGGCGAGCTGGTCCGCGGCGTCGACGTCTCCGGCGCCTGCTTCGGCACCGTCGCCCTGGAGAAGATCGTCGACGGCTCGGCGGTCGAGCCCGGCGACGCCGTGATCGGCCTCCCCTCCTCCGGCCTGCACTCAAACGGCTACACGCTCGCCCGCTCGGCGCTCGACGGGCTGCCGCTCGGCGAGGACACCGAAGGCCGGCTCGGCCGCCCGCTCGGCGAGGAGCTGCTCGAGCCGACCGAGATCTACGTCAAGCCGGTGCTGGAGCTGCTGCGCTCCGAGGTCGAGGTGCGCGGCCTCGCCCACATCACCTCCGGCGGGCTCGGCAACCTGCTGCGGCTCGCCGCCGACGTCGGCTTCGAGATCGACGACCCGCTGCCCGTCCCGCCGATCTTCGAGCTGATCCAGGAGCGCGGCCGCGTCGCCGACGAGGAGATGCACGACGTCTTCAACATGGGCTGCGGCTTCTGCGTCGTCGTCGCGGCGGCCGACGAGCAGGCGGTGGTCGAGTCGATGCGCCGCCACCACCCGGCGGCGAAGAGGGTCGGACGTGCGGTAGAAGGTTCATCCGTACGACGTAGATGACCTCGCGACCTTCGAGCTCGATGATCGGAACCGTGCTGTCCGGCCGCTACCGGCTGGAGGCGAAACTCGGCAGCGGCGGCATGTCGACCGTCTACCTGGCCCGCGACGAGACGCTCGACCGGCCGGTCGCGGTCAAGGTGATGCACCGAGAGATGTCCGAGCAGGAGGACCAGCTGCAGCGCTTCCGCCAGGAGGCACGGGCGGTCGCCAAGCTGTCGCACCCGAACGTCGTCTCGGTGATCGACGCCGGAGAGGACGGCGGCCACCCCTACATCGTCTTCGAATACGTCAAGGGCGAGACGCTGAAGCAGCGGATCGGGCGGGTCGGCGCGCTCGACACCCAGGACGCGATCGCCTACGCGATCGAGGTCGCGCGCGGGCTCAGCGTCGCCCACTCGCGCAACATGGTCCACCGCGACATCAAGCCGCAGAACGTGCTGATCGACGAGGAGGGCCGGGCGAAGCTGACCGACTTCGGGATCTCGCGCCAGCTCGAACAGGACGGGGTGACGGCGACCGGGCGGGTGCTCGGGACGACCGACTACGTCGCCCCCGAGCAGGCGATGGGCCACGGCGTCGACCCCCGCTCGGACGTCTACTCGCTCGGCGTCGTGCTCTACGAGATGCTGGTCGGCCAGGTTCCCTTCCACGCCGACAGCCAGGTCGGGGTGGCGATGAAACACGTCAACGAGGAGCTGCCCGACGTGCAGCGGCGCCGGCCCGAGGTCTCGGCGGCGGTGGCGCTGGTGGTCGAGCGGGCGACCGCGAAGAGCCCGGCCGAGCGCTACCAGTCGATCGGCGAGATGATCGACGACCTCGAGACCGCGCTCGAGGTCGAGGCGGCGCGGGCGGGCTCGACCACCGGCGAGGCGACCAGCGTGCTCGAGGCGGTGCCGCCGCCGAAGCGCAAGCTTTCGGGCCGCGCCCGCTGGTCGTGGCTGGCGATCGTCGTCCTGCTGCTGCTCGGCGGCGGCTCCCTGGTCGCCGTGGAGCTGATCTCCAGCGGCAAGTTCGGCGGTGGTGGAGGCGAGAAGACCGGCGGTCGGTCGGCGACGATCTCCTCGGCGACCGACTACGACCCCCAGGGGGACGGCGAAGAGGTCCCCGCAAACGTCCAGCTCGCGGTCGACGGCGACCCGACCGGGACCTCATGGGAAACCGAGCACTACGACACCGAAACCTTCGCCGGCACGAAGACGGGGCCGGACCCGGGCGTCGGCATCTACGTCACCACCACCTCGCCGAGCACGCCGAAGAAGATGGTCGTCCGCACCCCGACCCCGGGCTGGTCCGCGCAGGTGTTCGCGGCGCCGGCCGGGCCGCCGTCGGACCTCTCCGGCTGGGACGAACCGGTCGGCGAAGTCGAAGACGCCTCGGCCGACCAGGAGATCGACCTCCACGTCACCCGCCCCTCGACCTACTTCCTGCTCTGGTTCACCAAGCTCTCCGAAGCCCAGGACCAGTACGGCGGCTTCCAGGCCCAGATCAGCGACATCAAGCTGCTCGGCTGAGCAAGGAGAAGCAAGCAGAGCTGTCGCTTTTCGTCCAGCGCGGTGTCAAGCCAACGTCGCGATGCGGTTCCTTCCGGCGGCCTTGGCCTTGTACAGGGCCTTGTCGGCGCGGTCGATCGACTCCTCGACCGGGCGCTCTCCATCGAGCGCGACGACGCCGAAGGACGCCGTCACGTACAGCTCGCCGTCCTCGTGATGGACCGGCTCGGCCGCGATCACAGCGCGGAACCGCTCCGCCAGGCTCAACGCCACGTCCATGCCGGTGTGGGGCATCAGCACCAGAAACTCCTCACCGCCGACGCGGTAGATGTGATCGTAGGACCGCACCTCCTTGCGCAGGCACGCCACGGCCTGCGTGAGCACGGTGTCGCCGGCAGCGTGCCCGTGGCCGTCGTTCACGCCCTTGAAGTGGTCGACGTCCAACGCCACAAGCGCGCACTCCTGTAGGTCGCGCCGTACCAGCGCCTGCTGTTCGCGAAGGTCGGCGAGCAGTCTCGTGCGGTTGCGCGCACCCGTGAGCGGGTCGCGGTTCTGCGACGTCTCGACAAGCTCGCTCTGCAGGGACTGGATCTCCAGCCGCATGCGGTCGAGCAGGTTGGTGAACTGGTCGAGATCTCCGACCGGGATCGCGCGCTCGTCGGCGCTCTGCTGCAGCAGGACCGCGGCGCTCTCGTGCATTTGACGATGTGCCTCTCCAAGCGCGACGAACGCGGGCAGCGCGCGCAGGGACTCTGCCGCAGTGCTGTCGTACCACTGGCCGAAGCGACAGTGCCGGTAGGCGTCGGGCATCAGGTCATGCGTGTCTGGAGGCAGGTGGGCGACCAGGGAACGCAACAGGTTCTTGTACCACTGATCGTGGTGGTACAGCGCCTGGTCGAGGCGCGCAATCGCAGCGTGTATCTGCTCTTCGGAGATCTGCAACATGGACGGTGTCCTCGGATCGGATGTGTCGCGACTGGTGAGTTTCGCCTGCGGACAGGTGTCCGCAGGCGAAACATTAGCCGCTTTGCGGCCCGAGGTCGATCTCAGCCGCACCGGCAACCCGGGTTGCACAGTAGGCAGGCAGGTGCTGGCCTGGCTTCCTCCGCCTCGTTGGGAGAGAAGTTGAGTCGCCGAGGGCCGGGGCGACGGCTGCGGCGCGGCTAGAACTCGTGGGCGCGGGAGCGCTCGTGGCGCTCGACCGCGAGCTTGACGAGGCGGTCGCAGAGGTCCGGGTAGGCGACGCCGGTGGCCTCCCAGAGCTTGGCGTAGACGCTGGTCTCGGTGAAGCCGGGCATCGTGTTGACCTCGTTGACGAGGATCTCGCCGTCGGGCTCGACGAAGAAGTCGCAGCGGGCCAGCCCCGCGCAGCCGCCGAGCTCGAAGGCTCGGATCGCGAGGCGGCGCAGGTCGGCCGCCTGCCGGTCGGAGATCGGCGCCGGGACGACCAGCTCCATGCCGCCGTCGCTGTACTTGGTCTCGTAGTCGTACCAGTCGCCGTGGGCGACGACCTCGCCAGGCAGCGAGGCCTCGATCCGCTCGTTGCCGAGCAGCGAGCACTCGACCTCGCGGCCGCGGGCCGAGGCCTCGACGATCACCCGCGGGTCGTGGCGGCGGGCCAGGTCGACCGCGTCGTCGAGGTCGTCGAGCGAGTCGACGCGGGTGATCCCGACGCTCGAGCCGAGGCGCGAGGGCTTCACCCAGAGCGGCAGGCCCATCTCGCCGCAGCGCTCGCGCCAGCCGTCCTCACCGGCGGCGGCGAAGTCGACCTGGGGCAGGGCGCGCTGGGCGAACAGCCGCTTCAGGGTCAGCTTGTCCATGCAGACGGCGGAGGCGAGCACGTCGGAGCCGACGTAGGGCAGGTCGAGCCACTCCAGCACCCCCTGAACGCTGCCGTCCTCGCCGAACGGGCCGTGCAGGGCCGGGAAGGCGACGTCGGCGCCGGCCAGGCCGGCGGCCGGGACCAGCTCGACGGGGGCGCCGTGGAAGGCCCAGGAGCCGTCGCGGGCGATCATCAGCCGCAGCGCCTCGTGGCCGGCCCGCTCGAGCCCCCGCGCGACCGCCTCGCCGGAGCGCAGCGAGACCTCGTGCTCGGAAGAGCGGCCGCCGCTCAGCACCGCGACCCTCATCCGGTTTCCGCTTCCCGGCCGGCCGGCCCCGGCTTGCCGACGACCACGGTCACCGCGCTGCCCGGCGAGACTTCGGAGCCCGGCGGCGGGAACTGGTCGATCGCCCGTCCCACCTGCGTGGCCACTTCGGTCGCTTCTTCGCGCACCGTCGGGTCGAGCCCCGCTTCGCGCAGAGCTTCCACCGCTTCGCGCCGTTCGAAGCCGATCACGTTCGGGACCTTGGCCTTGCGTTCGCCCTTGGAGACGGCGATCGAGACCCCCGAGCCGCGCGGCAGCTCCGAGCCCGCGCTCGGCGCCTGGCGGATCACCTCGCCCGCCGGCTTCGCGCTTTCTTCTTCTTCGACGGCGGGAACCAGGCCGCGACCGCGGATCTGCTGCACCGCGACCGCCCGTTGAGTCCCGACCAGGACCGGCACCTTGACCAGCTTCTGGCCCTTGGAGACGACCAGCGTCACGGTCGAGCCGCGGGTCGCCGTCTGCCCCCCCGACGGTTCGGAGTGGATCACCTGGCCGGCTTCGACCGCTTCGGAGTTGACCTGTTCGACCTTCGCTTCGAAGCCGGCTTCTTCGAGCCTGGCGACGGCTTCTTCCTGGCTCAACCCGGCGGTCCCCGGCACCTTGGCGCTGCCGGGGCCGGCGCTGACCGTCAGCGCCACCTTCGGCTTCTGGCAGAAGAAGCTGAGGAAGGCGCAGTCGAGGCTCGCCCGGTCGGCCGGCGGCGCCGCCGAGGGGTCCTGCTCCAGGACCGTGTTGGCCGCGACCTCGCGCTGGACGCGGGTGACGTCGCCGACCTTGAAGCCGTTCTGTTCGAGCAGCGCGATCGCCACGTTGAGCGGGTTTTCGGTCACGTTCGGCACATCGGTGCTCGTGTTGCGCGAGGCGGCGAAGCCGATCAGGGCGCCGAGCAGGATCGCCGCCGCGACGGCGATCCAGATCCAGCGGCGGCGGCGCTCCTGCTCGGCCTCGGCGGCGGCCGCCCCCTCGGGCCCGACCGCCGGCGGCGGCAGCGGCGCGAAGGCGGCGGTGCCGCCGCCGGCAGCGCCCGGTTCGCGCATCGCCGCGTCGAGCGCCGCGATGAACGCCTCGGCGCTCTGGAAGCGCTGTCCCGGGTCCTTCTCCAGCGCCCGCATCACCACCGCGTCGAGCGCCGGCGAGACGGCCGGGTTGATCGACGAGGGGCGCTGCGGCGTGTGCGAGACCTGCTTCATCGCGATCGCCACCGCCGACTCGGCCTCGAACGGAACCCGCCCGGCGAGCGCCTCGTAGAGGATCACCCCGACCGAGTAGAGGTCGGAGACCGCGGTCACGTCCTGGCCCTGGGCCTGCTCGGGCGAGAGGTAGTGCGGCGTTCCCATCACCGAGCCGGCCTGGGTGATTTCCGAGGCGCCGGCGCGGGCGATGCCGAAGTCGGTCACGGTCGCCACCCCGTCGTCGCCGACTATGACGTTCTGCGGCTTCAGGTCGCGGTGGACGACCCCGCGGCGGTGGGCGAAGCCGGCGCCCTCGAGCACCTGGCGGATCAGCGCCACAGCCTGCTCCGGCGTCAACCCCTGGTCGATCAACGCCTTCAGCGAGCGCCCCTCGAGCAGCTGCATCGCGATGTAGTGGGTGCCGTCGACGTCGCCGCGGTCGAAGACCGCGACCACGTTCGGGTGCTGCAGCCCGGCGGCCGCCTCTGCCTCGCGTTCGAAGCGCTCGACGAACTCGCGGTCCTGGGCGAAGCGCCGGTGGAGGATCTTCAGCGCCACCCGTCGCTGCAGGTGCGGGTCCTCGGCCAGCCAGACGTCGGCCATGCCGCCGGACCCGATCCGCCGCAGCAGCCGGTAGCGCCCGTCGATCGTGCTGCCCTCGCCGACTTCAACCGCCACGCTAGTGTCCTGTCTCGTGACGTTGGCCGTGAAATGACGAGCGCCAGGCGTCGCCAGACAAGGACGCAGGGAGCCCGAATAGCAGTGCTATTCGGGCGACTGAGGACGCAGTATGGCGACGATCTGGAGCCGTCATTTCCGGTTGGACGTTGCGAGACAGGACACTAGCCCCCTTCGCTGTTGAGAATCGTTTCCGCGACGTCGCGGAAGATCGGCGCCGCGACGTCGTTGCCGAACTGTTCGGTGCACTCGACCGTCGCCGCGATCGCGATCTTCGGTTCGTTCGCCGGCGCGAAGCCGATGAACCAGGCCTGGTTCTCGGCGCTGCCGCCGCCACAGGTTTCGTTGAACGGCGTTTCCGCGGTGCCGGTCTTGCCGGCCACGGGCACGCCGGGGATCGCCGCGTTGGCGCCGGTGCCTTCGCTGACCACCCCTTCCATCGCCGTGGTCAGCTCAGCCGCCGCCTGCGCGGCGATCGGATGGCTGTACTGGGTGGGATCGAGCTTCTTCACCACGCGCCCATCGCGGTCGACGACCCGGCTCCAGATCTGCGGCTTCATCAGGCTGCCGCCGTTGGCCACCGCCGCCGCCACCTCGGCCATCTGCAGCGGCGTCACCGCCAGCCGCTCCTGTCCCATCGCAACGCGCGCGATGTCGACCGGGTCTTCGGGCCCGAGCAGTTCGCCCCGGTCGAAGACCCCGCTCTTGTAGACCTGGTCCGACGGGAGGTCGATCGCCGGGGTCGAGTTGAAGCCGAAGCGGTCCATGTATTCGAACAGGGTGTCCTCGCCCAGTTTTTCCCCGAGCTGGGCGAACCAGGTGTTGACCGAGTTGGTCAGCGCCGTGTCGAGCGAGATCGGCGGGAAGCTCTGGTTGAAGTCGTTCTCCAGCGGCTGCGTTTCGATCACCAGCGGCGAGGGCGCCGCGAACGCGGTTTCCGGCGTGATCGTGCCGCTGTCGAGGCCGGCCGCGGCGGTCACCACCTTGAAGGTCGAGCCGGGCGGGTACTGGCCCTGGGTCGCCCGGTCGAGCAGCGGCGAGGAGGCATCGCGGTTCATCGAGGAGAGGTGCTCGGGGACGCGGTTGGGATCGTAGGGCGGGTTGGAGGCGAGCACCTTGACCCGGCCGCTGCTCGGTTCGATCGCCACCACGGCGCCGTAGCCGGCCGCTTCGAGGTCGCCCAGCGCCGTCCGCTGCGCTTCCGGGTCGATGCTGGTGACGACGTCGTCGCCTTCCTGGCCCCGGCCGCGCAGCTGGTCGAGGATCGATTCGAATTCCGATTCGTCGCCGATCAGCTCTTCGTTGTGGGACTTCTCGAACTCGCTGTCGCCCTGGCGGACGAAGCTGTAGCCGATCGGGTGCCCGTACAGCGCCCCTTCCGGGTAGCGCCGCACGTAGCGGAGAGACGAGCCGTGGCCCTTCGGCACCGAGCGGGCGATCACCGTGCCGTCGGCGGCGAGGATCCGGCCGCGCCTGATCTGCTGCTGCTCGAGCAGCGGGCGCTTGTTCGCTTCCTTGCCCTTCAGCGCCTTCGCGTCGAAGACCGACCAGTACGAGGTGAAGCCGATCAACACCGCGAAGAGGACGACGATCAGGCCGAACAGCTGGACGATCTGCCGGTTCACGTGACCACCTCGCGTTC
Source organism: uncultured Solirubrobacterales bacterium (assembly GCA_963764365.1). Lineage (GTDB taxonomy): Bacteria > Actinomycetota > Thermoleophilia > Solirubrobacterales > 70-9 > VRUE01. Next base: position 169,408 of record CAVXSI010000022.1, on the reverse strand, counting down.
GCGCCCCGATCGACACGGACCCGAACAACCGGCGATCACCGTGACGATCGGGGCGTTCACAGGGCCTCCCGCCTGGCCCGGTCGGAGATCAGCAGCAGCAGCGCCAAGAGGACGAAGTTGGCGACGATCGAGCTGCCGCCGTAGCTGATGAACGGCAGGGTGACGCCGGTCAGCGGGATCGCCCGGGTCACGCCGCCGACGATCACGAACGCCTGGATCGCGAAGACGGCGGTCAGCCCGGTCGCCAGCAGCTTCGAGAAGCCGTCGTCGGCGAGCAGGGCGATCTTGAAGCCGCGGGCGGCGATCAGCATGTAGATGAGGACCACCCCGCAGGCGCCGAAGAGGCCGAGCTCGTTGACGATCAGCGAGTAGATCGTGTCGGTCTGCGCCGCCGGCAGCAGCGCCGCATGGGTGCCGGGGATCGTGATCAGCCCCTGGCCGAAGCCCTTGCCGAACAGCCCGCCGTCGGCCTGGGCGAAGATCGACTGCAGGATCTGGTACCCGTTGCCGGTCGGGTCGTGGTACGGGTTGAGCCAGATCTCGACCCGGTCGTGGACGTGCGGCACCGTCGACGCGAAGAACCAGGCGCCGAGCAGGAACAGCGCCATCCCGATGACGACGAAGGAGAAGCGCCCGGTGGCGACGTAGAGCAGGGCGAGAAAGGCGGTGAAGAACATCAGCGAGCTGCCGAGGTCGCGGATGAAGACGAGCATGAACATCGACGCCCCCCAGACGACCAGCAGCGGCCCGAGGTGCTTGAGCGGCGGCAGGGTGACCCCGAGCACCCGCCGGGCGCCGACGATCAACACCTCGCGATGCTCGCGCAGGTAGCTGGCGAGGAAGACGACGATGCAGATCTTCGAGAACTCGGCCGGCTGGAAGGCGAGCGGGCCGACCTTCACCCCGAGGTAGGCGCCGTTGACCTGCTGGCCGATCCCCGGCAACCGCGGCGCCAGCAGCAGCAGCAGGCCGACCGCGGCGATCGTGTAGCGGTAGCGCTCGAGCACGTCGTAGTCGCGCAGGAAGTGGATCGCCGCCGCGAACAGGACGAGCCCGAGGACGAACCAGTTGGCCTGGTCGCGGGCCAGGTTCGGGTCGATCCGGTAGACCATCACCAGGCCGAAGGCGGTCAGCAGGGCGGCCAGCGGGAACAGGTAGGGGTCGGCGTCGGGCAGCCGCAGCCGCAGGTAGACGTGGGTGGCGAGGCAGACGCCGAGGAAGTAGGCGCCGTAGATCAGGCTGAGGTTGTCGACCCGCGCCTGCGTGTGCCCCTGGGCGAAGACAGCGGCGAAGCCGGCGCTGAGCAGGAGGGCGACCGGGACCAGCGCGATCAGCTCCCTGTTCCGAGCGCTCCTCAAGGCACTCCCTGGCCGCGTTCGATTTCCTCGATCAGCGAGACAGCGTCGCCGTGGGAGCGAACGTCCTGGCCGGTGACCGCGGCGCGGCGGCGCGGCGGCAGGGCCGAGGTCTGGATCGGGCTCGAGTATTCCTCGCTGAACAGGTCGATCCCAAAGGGAAGTTCGTAGGGCAGGCCGCGGTAGAGGGCGACCCGGCCGGCGTCGTCGGTGCCGAGGAACCAGGCCTGGCGGTTGCCGTACCAGGCGCCGAAGACGACCGCCGCGAGGACGGCGGCGACCGCGAGGACCTTGACCGTCGCCCGCAGGCGGCGGTGCGGGCGCCTGGCGGCGAGCTGGTCGCGGCGCTCCTTCGCCGCGGCGGCGGCGGCGCGGCGGCGGACCTCGGTCGTGGTCAGCCCGGCTTCCTCGGCGGCGGTCCCGACCAGGGTCGCGTCGCCGGCCGCGTCGCGCAGCGGCGCCGCCGCGTCCTCGAGCCGGAAGGCGAGGGCGGTGATGTTGTCGCGGCCGCCGGCCGCGTTGGCCTCGTCGACCAGCTGGCGCACCGCCTCGCGCATCGAGCCGGCGGCGCCGAGCACGGCGGCGATCCGAGCATCGCCGACCATCGTCGTCAACCCGTCGGAGCAGAGCAGGAAGACGTCGCCGGGCGATGCCGGCACGGTCTGCACGTCGACCTCGACCTCGGGCTCGGGGCCGAGCGCGCGGGTGATGATCGAGCGCTGCGGGTGGTCCTCGGCCTGCTCGTCGGTGATCTGCCCCTTGCGCCGCATCTCCTCGACCAGCGAGTGGTCGCGGGTCAGCCGCTCGAGCCTGGCGCCGCGCAGGCGATAGGCGCGGCTGTCGCCGACGTGGCCGATCGCCACCTCTTCGCCGCCGGCGTCGACGATCGCGGCGGTGATCGTCGTTCCCATCCCCGCCCGCGAGGGGTCGGCGCGGGCGAGCTGGTGGATCGTCCGGTTGGCCGCTTCGATCGTCTCCCGCAGCAGCGGCTCCGGCGGCGCCTCCGGCAGGTCGCGGTCGAACGACTCGGCCGCCGCCTTCGAGGCGACCTCGCCGGCCTGGGCGCCACCCATCCCGTCGGCGACGACGAAGATCGGGGCCCGCACGAACAGCGAGTCCTCGTTCTCGCTCCGCTGCCGACCGGTGTCGGTGCGGAAGGCCTGGTCGTCGACGCGGAGCATCTAGCTCCCCTCGAACCTGAACTCGGTGTCGCCGATCCGGATCACGTCGCCGTCGATCAGCTCTGCCTCGCCGTGCAGGTCGGCCTCGTTCAGCAGGGTGCCGTTGGTGGAGCTCATGTCTTCGACGTAGCTGTGCCCATCGCGGGAGAAGATCCTGGCGTGCAGGCCGGAGGCATAACGGTCCTCGATCCGCAGGTCCGCCTCCTGCGAGCGGCCGATCGAGAGGCCGCCGATCAAGTCGAACCGCTCGCCCTCGCGCAGGCTGCCGCCGCGCAGCGCCACCAGCCACGAATCGCCGCCGCCCCCCTGCTGGGCGAAGGCCGGCACCGGGTGGAATCCGGTCGCGTCGGGGGCCGGCGCGACGGTGCCGCGCAGATCCTTGAGGGCGCTGCGGGCGATCCACAGCAGGAACAGGTAGAGGACGACCAGGAAGCCGAACTTCAGCGCCACCGAGATCGGGTCATAGGCCACGGCTGCACCCTAATGACGGGCCCAGAGCGCCGCACGGGCGCCGCTCATCTCTCGACGTCGAACCTGAAGGTCGTCGTGCCCAGCGTCACCTGGTCGCCGGAGGTGAGCCGGGTCGAGCCGACGCGGCGTCCGTTGATCTTGATCCCGTTGGTCGAGCCGAGGTCGGCGATCGTCCAGTCGCCCTGCGGCGAGCGCCGCAGCTCGGCGTGGTGGCGGGAGACGTTGGGATCGCGAAGGACGCAGTCGGCGTCCTTGGAGCGGCCGATCGTCGCCCGCGGCCCCTCGAGCACGTAGCGGCGATCGTCAACGGTCACCACCGCGCGGGTCGCGACCTCCGTGCGCGCGGGCGCGGCGTGCTCCTGTGGCGGCTCCTCGCGCACCGCCGAGTAGACCATCGTGTGCCCCTCCTCGCCCTGAACCGGCGCCGCCCCCTCCTGGGCCGGCGGCTTGACCAGCCGCGCCTGGATCCCGAACTCGCCCAGCCGCAACCGCTCGTCGGTCTCGAAGGCGACCGTCGGCCGGGTCAACAGGTCGTAGCTGCGGCGCCGCGCGTGCTCCAGCAGGTAGCCGGCGAGCTCCTGCTCGAGCCCGCGCTCGTAGCCCTTGAGCCGGGTGCGGTCCTTGCCCGAGAGGTAGACCGTGTACTCGTTCGGCACGTAGACGGCGGCGACGCCGGCGGTCTTGTGCGAGTCCATCTCCTTGGCCAGCTTGCGGGCCAGCTCGACCGGCTGGACCTCGGAGCTGAAGGCGCGGCTGAATACCCCCTCGACCAGGCCTTCGATCCGACTCTCGAGGTTGCGCAGGACGCCGATCGGAAAATCCTACCCGTGTCCGGCTGCCAGCCAGAGGCCGAGCATCGCGGCGGCGGCGAGGGCGCCGAGGCGCATCCCGAGCGGCTTCGCGACGCTGGACGGCTGGTCGGCGAGCTGGTCGAGCGCGTCCTCGATCGCGGTTCCGAGCCGCTCCAGCGGTGGCCGCCGCGAGGGGCGGGCGGCGAGCGCGGCGTCGACGGACTCGCTCAACTCGCGCGGCAGGTCGGGGCGGAGCCGGCGCAGTGGGCGGTGGCGGCCGCCGATCGCCCGGGCGGTCGCGGCCGGGGTCGCGCGGCGGTTCGGGTTCTCGCCGCTCCAGCACTCGTACAGCGTCAGGGCCAGCGAGTAGACGTCGGCCTCGGGGCCGGCGGCGCGGCCCTCGGCCTGCTCGGGCGACATGTAGGCGAGGGTGCCGACGACGTCTCCGGGCGCGGTCAGCGCCGCGGCGTCGGCGAGGCGGGCGACACCGAAGTCCATCAGCTTCGCCCGCGGCTCCCCGTCGCCGTCGACGACGAGGACGTTCTGCGGCTTCACGTCGCGGTGGACGACGCCGCGGGCGTGGGCGTGATCGAGCGCCTCGCAGAGGTCGGCGCCGATCTCGCCGATCTCGCGGTCGCTGAGCGCTCCGCCGGCGCTCAGCTCGGCCAGGGTCTCGCCGTCGACCAGCTCGGTGACGAGCAGGGCGTTGCCGTCCTCCTCACCCATCTCGTAGAGGGTGACGATGCCGGGGTGGTTGAGCCGCGCCGCAGCCTGGGCCTCGCGCATCACGCGGCGGCGGGACTCGCCGCGCGACTCGATCGCCTTGACCGCGACGTTGCGCTCGAGGCGCCCGTCCCAGGCCTCGTAGACGGTGCCGAAGCCGCCGCTGCCGAGGCGGCGCTCGATCAGGAAACGGTTGAGTACCAGCGAGCCGACCAAAGCCCCCTGGACTTCGCCGCGAATCCGCTTCCTCCTGCGACATACTCCCCCCCTTGGAGGATTCCCTCGCATCCAGGCCGGGGCGACGACCACGCCCCCCGCGCCGCCCCCAGCGGCAGCAGATCCTGATCCGCCGCGGCCTCGCGCTCGGCGGCGGGCTGCTGGTCCTGATCCTGATCGTGCTCGGGGTGCGCGGCTGCCTCGACGCCCGCAAGCACCGGGAATTGAGCGACTACGCGCGCAACGTCAGCCAGATCGTCGACGAGACGCAGCAGACCAGCAAGAGCTTCTTCGGCAAGCTGTCGGAACCCGGCGGCCTCTCGGTGACCGAATTCGTCGCCGAGGTCAACGCCGACCGCAGCGCGATGGACAACTACGTCTCGCGGATCGACGGCCTCGACACGCCCGGCGACATGGGCAGCGCCCAGACCGCGCTGAAGCTGGTCTACGAGCTACGCGACGCGGCGATGACCGAAATCGCCGACAAGATGAGCACCGCGCTGGGCGACGCCGGGTCGAAGCAGGCGACCGAAGCGATCGCCAGGCAGATGCAGGTGCTGCTGGCGAGCGACGTCCTCTACCGCGAGGTCGCGAAGCCGGAAATCGACGGCGTGCTCGCGAGCAACGGGATCGAAGGCGACGACGTGCCGAAGAGCGAATTCCTCCCCGACGGGACGAAGTGGCTGGAAGAGAGCGCGGTCGCCGCCGCGCTCGGCTCGGTCAGCGGCTCGACCACCGGGGCGACCCCGGGGGTCCACGGGCTCGGCCTGATCTCGACCAGCGTCGACGGGACCGAACTCAGCGCCGCAGGGGCGACCGCCGTCGCCGCCGCGGAAACGCCGGAAGTCGAAGTCGAAGTCCAGAACCAGGGCGAATCGACCGAGAACGGGATCACCGTCTCGGTCAAGGTCAACGGCGGCAGCCCGGTGCAGGGGCAGATCAGCAGCATCGAAGCGGGGGCCTCGGAAACGGTGACGATCCCGCTGACGCCGGCGCCGAAGGGCGAAGCGACGCTGGAAGTCGAAGCGGAACCGGTGTCGGGCGAGCATGTGACGGAAAACAACGAAGCGACTTACTCGGTCAACTTCGAATGACGGTTGTTGGTGGGGTGGCGCGGGGTGGGCCCTGCGGGAGCCCACCACCGCCTGCGGCGCTTCGCTCACCAATTTGGATGCCGCTTCGCGGCAATGAAGCCACTCTGCGGTGCCCGCTTCGCGAGGCTCCCGCGGGCCCCCCCACGCCACCTGACACGGGGGCGATTCGATGATGGCCTCGCTCGTGGAGCTGGGGGCGGCGGTCGATGAGTTGGGGGGGAGCTGATGCGGGTTGCGTTTCTTGGGCCGGCTGGGACGTTTACCGAAGATGCGCTGAGGGAGGCTGCGCCGGAGGGGGTTGAGTTGGAGGCGATGCGGACGCCTACGGTGCATGACGCGATCGTTGCGGTTGAGCGGGGAGAGGCTGAGCGGGCGTTCGTGCCGTTTGAGAACTCGACCGAGGGGTCGGTGCGGAGCACGCTTGACACGCTGGCGTTCGAGACCGAGGCGGCGACGATCGTCGGCGAGCACGACTTCCGCGTCCGCGCCCACCTGATCGTCCGCGAGGGGGTCGCGATGGAGGAGATCGCCGCCGTGTTATCCCACCCCCAGCCGCTCGCCCAGTGCGCCGGCTTCCTGCGCGACAACCTGCCGGGGATCGAACGGCGCAGCGTCAGCAGCACCGCCGAGGCGGTGCGGATGGTCGGCGAGTCGGTCCGCCCCTGGGCGGCGATCGGCGCTCGCTCGGCCTCGGAGCTGTATGGCTGCGTCGTCCTCAGAGAGGGGATCGAGGACGAGGCCGACAACGTCACCCGCTTTGTCTGGATCGCCGCCCGCGGCGATGCGGCGGCGGCCGGCGCGCCGGCCCGGACCTCGCTCGTCTTCGCCGAGCTGGGCGAGGACCACCCCGGCGCCCTGGTCGAGGCGCTGCAGGAGTTCTCCGGCCGCCGGATCAACCTCAGCCGGATCGAGTCGCGGCCGCAGCGGCGCGGCCTCGGGCGCTACATGTTCTTCTGCGACCTCGAGGGCTCGCTGAACGACGCCGTCGTCGCCGAGGCGATCGCGGCGCTGCGCACGAAGGCCGATTCGGTGCGGATCCTCGGCTCGTATCCGATCGGGTAGGCGGCCTGCGTAGAATCCGCGGGCAGCATGGCACGAGTGCTCGTACTCAACGCTACGTATGAGCCGATCAACGTCTGCACGTTGAGGAGAGCTGCTGTGCTGCTCCTGAAGGAGAAAGCGGAGTTGCTGGAGCGGCGCGAGGGGGCGATTCACTCCGAGCACATGACGATGGAGCGGCCCGACGTGATCCGCCTGGTCAGCTACGTGCGGGTGCCGCGCGAGGCGCACCGCCGCAAGATCACCCGCCGCGCCGTGCTCGCCCGCGACGCCTGGACCTGCCAGTACTGCGGCTCGACCAAATCCGGCCTCACGGTCGACCACGTGATCCCCCGCAGCCGCGGCGGCAAATCCGTCTGGGAGAACATCGTCGCCGCCTGCGCCAGCTGCAACCGCCGCAAGGGCAACCGCCTCCCCCGCGAGATCCAGATGCACCCCAAGAAGTCGCCGAAGGCCCCGGGCCCCAGCATCTTCATCCAGGTGGCCAGCCCGTCGATCCCACCGGCCTGGCAGCAGTACCTGCCCCAAGCTGCGTGACCGTCTTCGGGGTGCGTCGCACCCCGAGGCGCCTTGGTAGCTCGATGCGTTTGGGCACGGGGTGGGCGGGTAGGGGTCTGCTGAGCCTCCACAACTCGTTGCGTATTCCTGGCGCCGGTAGGCGCCATCCATGTTGCACCGCCCCCAGGGCGGTGCTAGGCGATGCAGACCCCTACCCGCCTGCCCCCTCAGCAGAGAGCTCGTCCTGCCCCGGTGTGTCAGCGGCCGAAGGCTCGTCGGACTCGACCACGAGGGCGACGGCGCTGACGCGGTCGTCGTCCTTGATGTTCATCACCCGGACGCCCTGGGTCGGGCGGCCCATGCGGGAGATGCCGCCGACCGAGGTGCGCTGGACCATCCCGTTCTGGGAGATGAAGAGCAGGTCCTGGTGCTCGCGGACGATCAGGGCGCCGGCCAGGCCGCCCTTCTTCTCGGTCAGCTTCGCGGTCAGCACGCCTTTGGTGCCGCGGCCCTTGACCGGGTACTCGGAGATCGAGGTGCGCTTGCCGTAGCCGTTCTCGGTGACGACGAACAGCTCGGTGTCGTCGCGGGCGACGTCCATCGCCAGCACCCGGTTCTCCTCGCCGTTCACCTTGGCGGCGACGTTCATCCCTTTGACGCCGGAGGTGTCCCGCCCCATCGCCCGCGCCTGATCCTCGGCGAAGCGCACCGCGTGGCCGGACTTGGAGACCATCAGGATGTCGTCCTCGCCCGAGGTGAGGCGGACCTGGACCAGCTCGTCGCCGTCGCGAACCTTGATCGCGATGATCCCATCGGCGCGAATCGGCGTGTTGTAGGAGAGGAACTCGGTCTTCTTGAACTGGCCCTTGGCGGTGGCGAAGGCGAGGTACCTGTTCTCCTTGAAGTCGCGGGTCGGGATCACCGCCATCACCCGCTCGCCCTCGCGCAGCGGCAGCAGGTTGACCAGGGCGCTGCCTTTGGCCGTGCGCGAGCCCTCCGGCAGCTCGTAGACCTTGAGCCGGTAGACCTTGCCCCTGTTGGTGAAGAACAGCAGGTAGTCGTGGCTCGAGCAGATGTGGAGGTGGGCGATGTAGTCGTCCTCCTTCAAATTCATCCCCATCACCCCGACGCCGCCGCGGTGCTGCTGGCGGTAGGTGGCGAGCGGCAGCCGCTTGACGTAATCCGAGGCGGTCAGCGAGATCACCATCTGCTGGTCGGCGATCATGTCCTCGATCCCGACGTCGCCCTCGAAGTGGGCGAGTTCGGTGCGGCGCTCGTCGCCGTAGGACTCGACGATCTCCGCCAGCTCCTCCTTGACCAGGCCGAGCACCCTCGTCTCGTCGCCGAGGATGGTCCGCAGCTCGCCGATCCGCTCCAGCAGGTCGGCGTGCTCGGCGCGGACTTTGTCCGACTCCAGCGCGGTCAGCCGCTGCAGGCGCATGTCGAGGATCGCCTGCGCCTGCTCGCGCGAGAGCTCGAACTGGGAGATCAGGCCGTCGCGCGCTTCGTCGGGGTCGGCCGAGCCGCGGATCAGCTTGATCACCGCGTCGAGGTTGTCGAGCGCGATCAGCAGCCCCTCGAGGATGTGGGCGCGCGCCTCGGCTCGGCGCAGTTCGTACTGGGTGCGCCGGGTGACGACCTCGCGCTGGTGTTCGACGTAGTAGTGGACCAGCTCGAGCAGGCTGAGCGTGCGCGGCACGTTGTCGACCAGCGCCACCATGTTGATCCCGAAGCTGGTCTGCATGGCGGTTTTCTTGTAGAGGTTGTTGAGCACGACTTTGGCCGGCTGGCCGCCGCGCTTCAACTCGATCACCAGGCGCATGCCGGAGCGGTCGGACTCGTCGCGCAGGTCGGAGATCCCCTCCAGTTTCTTGTCGCGGACGAGGTCGGCGATCTTCGTGATCAGCCCGCTGTCGCCGCCCTTCTTGACCGTGAACGGCAGCTCGGTGACGACGATCGCGTCCTTGCCGCCCTTCAGCGGCTCGACGTGGGCGCGCGCCCGCACCTTGACCGAGCCGCGGCCGGAGGCGTAGGCGTCGCGGATCCCCTCCATGCTCATGATCCCGCCGCCGGGGAAGTCGGGGCCCTTGACGTGCTCCATCAGCCCCGCCAGGTCGATCTCGGGTTCGTCGATGTAGGCGTTGACCGCGGCCGAGACCTCGCGCAGGTTGTGCGGCGGGATGTTGGTCGCCATCCCGACCGCGATCCCCGAGGAGCCGTTGACCAGCAGGTTCGGGAACCGCGCCGGCAGGATCAGCGGCTCCTGCGTCGATTCGTCGTAGTTCGGACCGAAGTCGACCGTGTCGGCGTCGATGTCCCGCAGCATCTCGGTAGCCAGCCGCCCGAGCCGGGCCTCGGTGTACCTCATCGCGGCAGCCGGGTCGTCGTCGATCGAGCCGAAGTTGCCCTGGCCGTCGACGAGGACGTAGCGCAGCGAGAACTCCTGCGCCATGCGGACCAGGGTGTCGTAGATCGCCGAGTCGCCGTGCGGGTGGTACTTGCCCATCACCTCGCCGACGATGAAGGCGCACTTGCGGTAGGCGCGGGTCGGCTGCAGGCCGATGTCGTGCATCGCGTAGAGCACCCGGCGGTGGACCGGCTTGAGCCCGTCGCGGACATCGGGCAGCGCCCGGCCGACGATCACGCTCATCGCGTAATCGAGGTACGACGAGCGCATCTCCTTCTCGAGCTCGCGCTCCTCGATCCGCCCGGTCAGCGCCTCCAAGCGCCATCAGGACCCCCTCCTCAGACATCGAGGAATTTCACCTCCTTGGCGTTGCGCTCGATGAAGTCGCGCCGGGGACTCACCTGGTCGCCCATCAGCATCGAGAAGATCTGGTCGGCGGCGGTCGCGTCGTCGAGGGTGACGCGGGCGAGGGTGCGGGTCGCCGGGTCCATCGTCGTCTCCCGCAACTGGTCGGCGTTCATCTCGCCGAGCCCCTTGAAGCGGGTCAGCTGCACGCCGTGCCTGGCCAGCTCGAGCACGGCGCCGCGCAGCGCCTGGAACGAGAGCGCCTCGGCGCTGCGGCCGGCGAGGCGGGCCTCGAAGGGTGGCCGCCCGACCTGCTTGATCAGCGCCGTGTGGACCTCGGCGAACTTGCGGTAATCGTGGTGCTCGAACAGCTCGCGCGGCAGCTTGTGGGTGCGGGCCAGGCCGCTCTTGCGCTCGACCGCCTTGATCGTCAGGCCCTGGTCGGAGTCGGTGACGATCTCGGTCTCGAACGGCTCGCCCTCCGCCGCCTCGCGGGCGAGCACCTTGCGGGCCTCGGCGACGTCGAGGCCTCCTCGTCGAGCAGGCTCGACTGCTCGAGGAAGCGGACCGTGTCGTGGCCGAACTCGGCCTGCAGCGAGGAGCCCCAGCCCTCGTACTCTTTGGCGCGGCGGATGTAGCTCTGCCAGCGGCCCTTGGTCAGCTTGCGCGTCTCGCCGTCGGCGCTGCTCAGCTCGAAGTCCTCGAGTTTGTCGCGCAGCAGCAGCTCTTCCAGTTCGGACTCGCGCTCCAGGTAGGTCTCCTGGTTGCCCTGCTTGACCCGGTAGAGCGGCGGTTTGGCGATGTAGACGTAGCCGGCGTCGATCAGCTCGGGCATCTGCCGGTAGAGGAAGGTCAGCACCAGGGTGCGGATGTGGGCCCCGTCGACGTCGGCGTCGGTCGCCATGACGATTTTGTGGTACCTGGCGTCCTCGAGGTTGAACTCTTCGTGGACGCCGGTGCCGATCGCCGTGATCAGCGCCTGCACCTCGTTGTTGGCGAGCACCTTGTCGATCCGGTTCTTCTCGACGTTGATGATCTTGCCGCGCAGCGGCAGCACCGCCTGGGTCGAGCGGTCGCGGGCCTGCTTGGCGGAGCCGCCGGCGGAATCGCCCTCGACCACGAAGATCTCGGCGTCGCGCGGGTCCTTGACCGTGCAGTCGGCGAGCTTGCCGGGCAGGGTCGAGTTCTCCAGCGCCGACTTGCGGCGGGTCAGGTCGCGTGCTTTGCGGGCCGCGTCGCGGGCCCGCGAGGCGTCGATCGCCTTGACGATGATCCGCCGCGCGTCGCCCGGGTTCTCCTCGAGGAACTCGGCCAGCTTGCGGTTGACCGTCTCCTCGACCAGGCCGCGGATCGGCGGGTTGCCGAGTTTGGTCTTGGTCTGGCCCTCGAACTGGGGGTCGTGCAGCTTGACCGAGATCACCGCGGTCAGGCCCTCGCGCACGTCGTCGCCGCTGAGGTTGCCGTCTTTCTCTTTCAGCAGGCCTTTGCCGCGCGCGTAGGCGTTCAGGGTGCGGGTCAGGGCCGAGCGGAAGCCGGAGAGGTGCGAGCCGCCCTCGTGGGTGTTGATGTTGTTGGCGAAGCTGAAGATCGACTCCTGGTAGGAGGCGTTCCACTGCATCGCCACCTCGACCTGGCCCTCCTCCTCCTCGCCCTCGAAGAAGATCGTCTTGCGGTGCAGCACGTCCTTGTTCTCGTTCAGGTGGCGGACGAAGTCCTCGATCCCGCCCTCGTACTGGAACGAGACGCTGTTGGTCTGGCCGCGCTCGTCGATCAGCTCGATCTTCAGGCCGCGGGTGAGGAAGGCGGTCTCGCGCAGCCGCTCGGCCAGGGTCTGGAAGTCGAACTCGACCTCCTCGAAGATCTCGTGATCCGGCTGGAAGGTGATCGTCGTCCCGTGGCCCTTGCTCGCCGCCCCTTTGGCGAGGTCGGCCTGCGGTTTGCCGCGCGCGTAGTCCTGCGTCCAGACATGGCCGTCGGTTTGGATAGCGAGGTGCAGGCGCTCGGAAAGCGCGTTGACGACGGAGACGCCGACGCCGTGCAAGCCGCCGGAGACCTTGTAGCCGCCGCCATCGCCGAACTTGCCGCCGGCGTGCAGGACGGTGAGGACGACCTCGGCCGCCGGCCGGCCCTCTTTCTCCATCGTCCCCACCGGGATGCCGCGGCCGTCGTCGGTGACCGTGCAGCTGTCGTCGGGATGGAGGACGACCTCGACCTCGCTGCAGTGGCCGGCGATCGCCTCGTCGACCGAGTTGTCGACGACCTCGTAGACCAGGTGGTGCAGGCCGCGCGGCCCGGTCGAGCCGATGTACATGCCGGGGCGCTTGCGAACCGCTTCGAGGCCCTCGAGGACGGTGATGTCCTTGGCGCCGTAGGAGTCCGAGCCGGTCTTCCCGGAGTCGCCGCTCTTGTTCGTCTTAGGCAATTAGTCCCTTCCGGATCTCAGCAAAAACCCCGACCGCCTGGCAAGCCCTCCGCGCCGGGTCGGGGCGAAAACACGAGTTGACATAAGGATACCAGTTCGACCCCCCAGAAGGCCGGCGGGAAGATTAAGAAGTCCCTGCAAAACACGGATAAAAATGACGAAGGTCAGACCTCTTTCGCACGAAAGCGCAAACTCTTCGGCGTCCGCTCTCCCAGACGGCCGGCAAGGCGGTCGAGGAGGTCGGCCTGCATCAGGTCCAGCTCCTCTGCCCAGACCGGGTCCGAGCACTCGACGACGACCGCCCCCTCCCGTTCGGCGACCGGCTGCGCCGCCGCCGCGACCCGCTCTCCGACCGCTTCCGCCCAGGCCGCCTGGACCGCCGCCAGCGGGGTCTTCGGCGCGGCGCGCTCGAGGGCGGCGCGCAAGGCGCTCGACGCGGGGCGCGGGGCGCGGCGGCGGCTCACGCTGCCGCCGCCCGGGCAGCTTGTTCCGGCGGCATGCGCAGCATCCGCTCCAGCGCCCGCGGCGGCACCGACTCCTCGGCGGCGGCGGTGATCAGCGCCTGGCCGCCGGCGGCGAGCCGCCCGACCAGCCGCTCCCGGCGCTCGGGGTCGAGCTCGCTCATCACGTCGTCGAGCAGCAGCAGCGGCGCGACGCGGTGGGCCGCCTGCAGCGCCTCGCGCTGGGCGAACAGCAGGGCGAGGAGGGCCGCGCGCTGCTGGCCCTGCGATCCGTAGCGACGCAGCGCCCGGCCATCGGTCTCGATCTTCAGCTCGTCGAGGTGCGGCCCCCAGGACGTGCGGCCGAGGCGCAGGTCGGCCTCGCGACGCTCGCCGAGCCCGAGCCGGATCTCCTCCGCCGAGCCGGCCGCCCGCGGCGCGTATTCGAGCGAGGCGGCGCCTTCGAGGCCCAGCTCGGCCGCCGCCGCCGAGAACGGCGGCGCCAGCTCGGCTACCGCCTCGGCCCGGGCGGCGACCAGCTCCGCCGCCGCCTCGGCGAGCGCCGCGTCCCAGACGTCGAGGTCGCCGCCCCCACCCCCGGCGGCGAGCCGGGCGATCAGCGCGTTGCGCTGCGCCAGCGCCTGGCCGTAGCGCTGCCGCAGCCCGCCGTGGGAGGGCCGGCGGGCGGCGACGTAGCTGTCGAGGTGGGCCCGGCGCTCGGCCGGCGGCCCCTTGACCAGGGCGAGCCGGTCGGGCGAGAAGACCGCGACCGGAGGGCGCTGCCGGGCCAGGGTCGCCGGCTCCGCCGGATCGCCGTCGAGCAGGTGCCGGCGGCCCTCGCTGCGGCTGACCGAGGCAAGCAGGCGGTGCTCGATCCCGTCCTCGTCGCGGACGACCGCCTCGGCCCGGGCGAGCGGGCTGCCGAAGGGGATCAGCTCGCGCCGGTCGGCGGTCCGGAACGAGCGGCCGGTGAGGGCGAAGTAGAGCGCCTCGAGCAGGTTGGTCTTGCCGGCGCCGTTCGGCCCGACCAGGCTGACGATCCCGGGGCCGAGGTCGATCCGAACGCCGTCGAGGCTGCGCAGCGGCCTCGCTTCGACCCGGGCGACCAGCACGCCGGCCTAGGCGTTGAGGCGGATCGGCATCACCAGGTAGCGGAAGTCTTCGTTGTCGACCGGCTGCAGCAGGCCCGGGCGCAGCGGCGAGATCAGCCGCAGCATCACCTCGTCGTCGGCGATGCTTTCGATCCCGTCGCGGAGGAACTCGGGGTTGAAGCCGATCTCCAGCGGCTCGCCCTCGAAGGCCGCGGGCATCCCCTCCTCGGCGTCGCCGACGTCGGGCGTCGACGCGGAAACCTGCAGCTCGCCCGCGGAGAACGCGAGCCGCAGCGGCGCGTTGCGCTGCGCCAGCTGGCTGACCCGGCGGACGACCTCGAGCAGCTCGGAGCGCGGCAGCCGCACGTCGTGCTCGTAGGACTCCGGCAGGAGCTGTCGAAAGTTGGGGAACTGGCCGTCGATCAGCCTCGTGTTGAGGAGGACCGGCCCTGCGCTGAATACCGCCTGGTTCGGCAGCAGGCTGACCGCGACCTCCTCGACGCCGTCGGCGGCGACGATCCGCCCCAGCTCGCGCAGCGCGCGAGCTGGGATGTTCGCCTCCAGCTCGCCGCCGATCGGGCTCTCCAGCGTCGTCCGCTTCACCGCCAGGCGGTAGGAGTCGGTTGCGACCATCGTCATCTCCTCACCCGAGGCGCTGACCAGCACGCCGGTGAGGACCGGCCGCATGTCGTCGCGCGAGGCGGCGCGGGCGACCAGGTCGACCGTCTCCGCCAGGGCGGGGGCCGGGATCTTCAGCGGCTCGGGCCCCTGCTCGGGCAGGTTCGGGAAGTCCTCGGCCGGCAGCAGCCGCAGGTGGAAGCTGGAGCCGCCGCTGCGGATCTCGACGTCGCGCTCGGCCTCGCGCAGCGCGATCTCGACGTCGCCGTCGCCGAGCGAGCGGGCGAGCTCGGCAAGCAGGCGGCCGGGCAAGAGGGCCGAGCCGCCGCTCGACACCTCGGCGTCGAGCGCCGTCCGCAGGCCCACCTCGCCATCGGTGGCGGCCAGGACGACGCCGCTGTCACCGGTGCTGAGGAGGATGCCGGAGAGCGCCTGGGTCGCGGTGCGGGTGGAAACGGCCCGGGAGATGACCGAGAGCCTGGAGACGAGCTCTTCGCGTTTGATCGTGAGCTTCAAGCGATTGATTCCCTCTTGAGTTGGATTAGTTCCTGTGGAAACTGCCGAGATCATGCGAAATCGGCCTGGCCATGCGAAATCCAGGCTGTGGGTGAAGCTGTGGGAAGAGGCCGATTCTGACAGTCCCGTCGGTTGTCAGCATGGATCGTCGGCGGGGCTGTGGACGGCGTCGCGGAGGGCGGCCACGCGGGCGGCGAGGTCGGCGTCGGAGACGAGGCTCGCTTCGACCCGCTTCAGCGAGTTGAGGACGGTCGAGTGATCGCGGCCGCCGTAGAGGCGGCCGATCTGCGGCAGCGAGAGGTCGGTGGACTCGCGGGTGAGCAGGATCGCCACCTGGCGGGCGCGCAGGGGGGTCGTGGCACGGCTGCTTCCGACCAGCTCGGCGCGGGAGATCCCGAAGGCGCTCGCCACCCGCTCCTGGATCGCTTCGACGTCGGTCGGCTGGGGCCGCTTCTGCCCGTGCGGGATCAGCTCGGCGATCAGCTCCGGGCTGAGCGGCTTCGCGGTCAGCGATGCGTGGGCGATCACCTTGGTCAGGGCGCCGTGCAGCCGGCGGACGTTGGCGTCGATCCGCCGCGCCAGCTCGGAGAGCGCGTCGAGGTCGGCACCGTCGAGGCCGGCCTCGTGGGCGAGGCGCTGCAGCACGGTCGTCCGGGTCGGCAGGTCGGGGGGGGCGACGGGGATCGCCAGGCCCCACTCGAAGCGATCGCGCAGGCGCGAGGCGAGGGTCGAGAGCTCGCTCGGCAGCCGGTCGGCGGAGAGGACGAGTTGGCTGCCCCCCTCGTAGAGGGCGTTGAAGGTGTGGAAGAACTCCTCCTCGGTGTGCTGCTTGCCCTGCAGGAACTGGACGTCGTCGACCAGCAGCACGTCCAGATCGCGGTAGCGGGCCTTGAAGCTCTCGGCGCCGCTCGATCGCAGGGCGGCGACGAACTCGTTGGTGAAGCCCTCGGCAGTCGTGTAGCGGACGCTGAGCCCGGGGGCGTTGATCCGCAGGTAGTTGGCGATCGCCCCCAGCAGGTGGGTCTTGCCGAGCCCGGGCGGGCCGTGGAGGAAGAGCGGGTTGTAGGCCTCCGAGGGCGTCTCGGCAACAGCCAGCGCGGCGGCGTGGGCGATGCGGTTCCCCTCGCCGATCACGAAGCGATCGAAGGTGTAGGTGGGGTTGAGCTCGGTGGTGGGCGACCCGTCGGGCGTGTTCGCGGTCCCGCCGGCATCGGCGAAGGCGACCTCGCTCAGGCTGCCGCCGCCCGCGGCCAGAGCTTCGCTCAGCAGCGAGGAGTAGCGACGCTCGACCCAGGTGCGGACGCCCTCGGGGGCGGCCAGGTAGAGGGTCTGACCCTGCGCCCCGACCGGCCGCAGCGGCTCCAGCCAGATCTTGAAGGTCGACTCGGGGACGGCTCCGCGCAGGCGTTGCCTGACGCCCTCCCAGAGGGCTTCAAGCTGCTGTCGATCGAGGTCATTCGGCACCGGCGAGCGACCATAGCGGCGGCCGTGAGGGCGGAGCTGTGGCGGGTCGCAAATCCCGAGGAAAGATTCCCGCCGTTCGCCGCGGGCCCGTTCCCCGGAATCGGATCGGCGTCCGTATACTGCGACGCTCGATGAAGCGGACCTACCAGCCAAAGCGGCGAAAGCGGGCCAAGACCCACGGCTTCCGAGCGAGGATGGCTACGCGCGGCGGCCGCGCGATCCTCAAGCGGCGACGTCGCAAAGGCCGCAAGCGCCTCACCCCGTAGAGATGCCGAAGCGACGCCGCCTCTCGCGCAGCGGCGAGTTCGACCGCGTCTATCGCGACGGCTCCTCACACGCCACCCGCTACCTCGTGCTTTACAGCTTCCCTCGCAAGGACGAGGAGCGCCTCGATGTGCGGCTCGGCGTCTCGGTCAGTCGCAAGGTCGGTGGCGCTGTGGAGCGCAATCGGGTCAAGCGGACGCTGCGCGAGGCGTTCTGGAAGCTCGCCGATCGGTTGCCGCCGCGCCACGACTTCGTGATCGTCGCCCGCCCCGAGATCGGCTCGCTGATCGACCGCGAGGGCGCGGACGGTGCTCGCAAGAGCCTCGAAGAGGCGCTGAGCGGCGGCTCGCCGCGGGAGCGTTCCACGTGAAACGGGTCCTGCTGGCGCCGATCGCCGCCTACCAGCGCTGGATCTCGCCTTCGCTGCCGCGCCGCTGCCGCTACGAGCCGACCTGCTCGCAGTACGCGGCGCAGTCGATCCGCCGCTTCGGCCTGCGCGGCGTTCTGCTCGCCATCTGGCGCCTGCTGCGCTGCAACCCGCTCAGCCACGGCGGCTTCGATCCGGTTCCCGACCGCTTCACCCTGCGGGTCGGCCCGGTGGACCCGACCGAGTACCACGAGGCCCACTCCTGATGCTCCCGCTTGCGATCCAGCTCGCGCCGCAGTTCCTGGTCAACATCGCCAACGAAGTCCTGAAGTTCTTCCACGACAACGCCGGCCTCAGCTGGGGGATGTCGATCATCGCGCTGACCATCGTCGCCCGCGCGCTGCTGATCCCGCTGACCTACAAATCGCTCAAGGGCATGCGGGCGATGCAGGCGCTGCAGCCGCGGATCAAAGAAATCCAGGCGAAATACAAGAACGACAAACAGCGCATGCAGCAGGAGATGATGGCGTTCTACAAAGAGAACAAAGTCAACCCGTTTGCCTCCTGCATCCCGCTGGTGGCGCAGTTCCCGGTCTTCATCAGCCTCTTCTACGTCCTCCGCACCGAGCTCCCCGCCGATATCGGCTGCAAGGCCGGCGAATGCGGCAGCGAAGCGTCGTTCCTCTTCATCCACGACCTGACCGCGAAGGCGACCGGCGCCGAACTGATCGTCCTCCTGGTCCTCTACGTCGGCACCCAGCTCGTCTCCGGCATGGTGATGTCGGTCACCGCCGACAAAAGCCAGCGGACGATGATGATGGTGCTGCCGTTCATCTTCGTCCCCTTCATCATCAGCTTCCCGGCCGGCCTCGTCCTCTACTGGATCACGACCAACTTTTGGACGATCGGCCAGCAATACACGATCCAGCGACTGATCCCGGCGCCCCAGGTGGCCACTCCGGAGGAAGTCGCGGCGGCCAAACCGCCCCCTCCGCCGCCGAAGAAGAAGAAGAAGCGCAGGTAGGGCCGGGCACGGGGTAACCCTCGCCCGGCCTCGCGTCCGGCCGTCGGGGAGACCCTTCGGAAGTGCCTATGTTCGCTTCGCTGGCGCTCCGCTCACCGGCGAGGAGCCGCTTCGCGGCAAGAATCACTCTGCGGTGCCCGCTTCGCGAGGCACTTCCGAAGGGTCTCCCCGACGACTGGGACCGCAGCGTCTCTCGCTGAGCTGGAGAGCCCCCGATCCCCCTTGGCTTTCAGGCTGGAATAGGGTGTGCCGGGTATGAGCGCTAATGGGGAATGGCCGGAGGAGCCCGCCGAGCGGGTGCGGGAGCTTGTCGAGGCGGTGCTTGACGGGCTCGACCTCAACGGCGAGGTGGAGATCTCCGAGGACGAGGAGCGGATCGATGCCGTGGTGGTCGGCGAGGACGACTACGGGCTGCTGATCGGCAAACGGGGTCAGACGATCGACGCGGTGCAGCTGCTCTGCTACCAGGCCGCGTTCCGCGGGATGCGCGACCGCAAGCGGGTCGTGCTCGACGCGTCCGGGTATCGCGACCGCCGCCGTGAGGTGCTGACGGCGCGGGCGGATCGGGCCGCCGAGCAGGCGCTGGAGCACAACGCAAGCGTCGAGATGGACCCGATGAGCGCCCAGGAACGGCGCGTCGTCCACGAGCACCTGAAAGAGCGGGCGGGGATCGAGACCTTCAGCGAAGGGGACGAGCCGCGGCGGCGCGTGATCGTCGCTCCCTTGGTGGCGGAGTAGGGGTCTCGGGGCAGGGCCTCCGCTTAACTTTTTTTGAAGACAGGGGGAGGCCGTCCGAGATGCACCCCGCAAAAAAAGTACAAGACGCTCCGGCCCTGCCCCGAGACCCCTTGAGTGCGGCGCAGGGGGCGACGATCTCGCTGGTGCTTCAGCTGCTTGGGGATGAGCGGGCTTCGGTTAGTTCGGTTACGGAGCCTGAGCGGGCTTGGCGGGTGCATGTCGAGGACAGCCTTACCGGGCTCGAGGTGGAGGAGCTGTGTCGGGCCGGGCGGATTGCTGACCTCGGCTCTGGGGCTGGGTTTCCTGGACTTGTTCTCGCCGTCGCTCTACCTCAGGCGCAGGTCGAGCTGGTCGAGTCGGTGGGTCGCAAGTGCGAGTTCATGCGGCGGGCGATCGCCGCAGTTGGGATCGCCAACGCGAGCGTCGTCAACGCCCGCTCGGAGGAGATCGCGGTCGGGGACTCTCGTGAGAGCTTCGACGTCGTGACTGCCCGCGCGGTCGGCCGCCTCTCGACCCTGGCCGAGCTCGCCTCGCCGCTTCTGCGGGAAAACGGCGTCCTCGTCGCCTGGAAGGGCAGGCGCGATCCCGACGAGGAGCGGCAGCTGGTCAACGCCTCGAAACAGCTGGCGATGCGCCCGGAGCAGATCCTCGATGTCGGCGACCGCGCCGGCAGCAAGCACCGCCATCTCCACGTGCTTCGCAAGCTCGGTTCAACCCCGGCGGATCTCCCCCGCCGCCCGGGCATGGCGAAGAAGCGCCCGCGCGGTTAGCGCGAGCCGCCGGAGAAGAGGGGCCGGGGATGGCTCGACGGAGCCTCGCGAAGCGGGCACCGCAGAGTGTTTCCGGCCGCGAAGCGGCAGCAAATTGGTGAGCGAAGCGAACATGGGCTCCGGCGAGCTATCCCCGGCCCCTCCCACCACTTGGCCGAATAGTCTGCGCCTCAATGGGCCTCGTCTACGCAGTGTCCAACCAGAAGGGTGGCGTCGGCAAGACGACGACGGCGGTCAACCTCGCCTCCTGCGTCGCGGCGTCGGGGGCCCAGACGCTGCTGGTCGACCTCGATCCCCAGTGCAACGCGACCGTCGCGCTGGGCGGCGAGCGCGATATGCACCCCTCCTCCTACGACTGCCTGACCGGCGACGTCTCGGTCGCCGAGGCGGCGCGCCCGGCCGGGCCCGACAACCTCTGGCTGGTGCCCGCGGCGGCCGACCTCGCCGGCGCCGCGGTCGAGTTGCCGCGCCTGGACGGCTCCGAGACGCGGCTGCGCGAGCGGCTCGGGCCGCTGCGCGAGCGCTTCGCCTTCACGATCCTCGACTGCCCGCCCTCGCTGGGGCCGGTCAGCGTCAACGCTTTGGTCGCGGCCGACCGGGTCGTCGTCCCGGTCCAGGCCGAGTACCTGGCGCTCGAGGGGCTGGTCCAGTTCCTCGACACGCTTGGGATGATCCGCCGTGAGCTGAACCCGGCGCTGAAGGTGTCGGGGCTGTTGATCACCATGCACGACGAGCGCACCCGCCTCGCCCAGGATGTGGAGCGGGAACTGCGCCAGCACTTCCCCGAGATGGTCTTCCGAACCGTGATACCGCGCAGCGTCAGGGTCGCCGAGGCGCCGAGCTACGGCCTGCCTGTAACCGAGCATGCACCCTCCTCACGCGGTGCGGAGGCCTATCGCGCCCTCGCGCTGGAGCTGGTCGAGCGTGGCTAACGGCGGCACCAAGCGCGGCATGGGCCGTGGCCTGGCGGCGATCCTGCCGGAGGCGGCGGCCTCCGAGGGGGTCGGCGAGCTGCGCGAGCTGCCGGTCGAGACGATCGTCCCGAACCCCAACCAGCCGCGGACCAGGTTCGACGAGGAGGCGCTGGCGGGCCTCGCCTCGTCGATCGCCGAGAGCGGCGTCGTGCAGCCGCTGCTGGTCCGCCCCCTTCACGACGGCGGCTACGAGCTGATCGCCGGCGAGCGGCGCTGGCGGGCGGCGCGGCAGGCCGGCCTCGAGAAGGTGCCGGCGATCGTCCGCGATTCCGAGCAGGCCGAGCGGCTGCAGGTGGCGCTGATCGAGAACATGGTCCGCGAGAACCTCAATCCGGTCGAGGAGGCACGTGCCTGCGCCGCCCTGGTCGAGGATCTCGGCCTCTCCAAAGAGGACCTCGCCCGCCGGATCGGCCGCAGCCGCCCCGCCGTCTCCAACCTGATCCGCCTGCTCGACCTGCCTGACGAGACGCTCGACCTGCTCGAGGCCGGCGAGCTCAGCGAGGGCCACGGCCGCGCCCTGCTGGGCGCCGCCGGCAACGACGTCCGCCGCCGCCTCGCGCGCGACGCGGCGAGGAGCGGCTGGTCGGTGCGCGAGACCGAGAACAGGGTTAAGCTGGCTGGCCAGCCAAAAGGGGGAGGCCGGTCGCGACGGCGCATCGACCCTGAGCAGGCCGAGGCGATGCGCGACGCCGCCGACCGGCTCGAGTCGGCCCTCGGCCACGAGGTCAAGGTGCGGCCGAAGGGCGAGGACGTCGCGGTCGAGATCCGCTTCGACGACCTGGCCGACGCCCTCGCCCTCGCCCGCCGCCTCGCCCGCAGGTGACCTTGGCAGGGGAGCCGCGGCAATGATTGGAGCGTCCGAGCGCCCCCGGCCCACGCGGGCAGCCGGGCGCTATCATCGCCCACCTCGGGCGATTAGCTCAGTTGGTTAGAGCGCGTCTCTGATAAGGACGAGGTCCCTGGTTCGAATCCAGGATCGCCCACTGCCTGCGCCGTCCATGATTCCGCTCGGAGCGGCCCGGATGCCCACCTATAATCGGCGTCCACTTCGAGCGGAGCGAATTTTGCAGCAGATGCAGATCTACGGGGTCAGCTTCGACATGGTCGGCAAGCAGCCGATCGTCTTGTTGAAGACCGTTGACGGCAATCGGTTCCTGCCGATCTGGATCGGGCACCCCGAGGCGGCGGCGATCCTGATGAAGCTGCAGGGCGCATCGACGCCGCGGCCGATGACCCACGACCTGCTCTCCGACGTGCTCGAGCAGCTCGACGCGAAATGCGAGCGCGTCTCCGTGACCGAGCTGCGCGACAACACCTTCTACGCCTCGATCACCGTCACGGTCGACGGGTCGGAGCTGGAGATCGACTCACGCCCGTCCGACGCGCTGGCCCTGGCGGTGCGCGTTTCGGCACCGATCTTCGCGGCCGAGGAGGTGATCGAGGAGTCGGCGATCGAGTTCGAGCACGAGGTCGAGGACACCGAGGAGGTCGTCGACAAATTCAAAGAGTTCCTCGACGAGGTCACCCCCGACGACTTCGCCCAAGGAGAAGATTCCTAGACGGGTTCGGGCGCCGGCGTGGGCCCGTCCAGAGCCAGCTCGAGGATCCGCTTGACGAGATCCTCGAACGAGACCCCGGCGGCCTCGGCGGCCTGGGGGAGGAGGCTGGTGTCGGTGAGGCCGGGGATCGCGTTGACCTCGAGCACCTGCGGCCCGTCGGCGGCGAGGATCAGGTCGACCCGGGAGAAGCCGGCGCAGCCGAGCGCCTCGTAGGCGGCGAGGGCGGTCCGCGTGACCGCCGCTGTCTGCTCCTCGCTGAGCCCGGCGGGGCAGACGAACTCGGTGCGGCCGATCTCGTAGCGGGCCTCGAAGTCGTAGCGGTCGCCGCCGCCCGGGATCGCCTCGACGACCGGCAGCGGCTCGCCGCCGAGCACGCTGACCGCCAGCTCGCGCCCCTCGACGAAGCGCTCGAGCAGGACACGGTCGTCGTAGCTGAACGCCGAGACCAGCGCCCCCGGGATCTCCTCGCGGCCGGCGGCGAACTTCACCCCGAGCGCCGAGCCGCCGCGACTCGGCTTGACCACCAACGGGAAGCCGAGGCGCTGCTCGAGCCTGCCGAGCGCGTCGGCGGCGCCGAGCTCGCGGAAGGCGGTCTCGTTGAAGGCGAACCAGTCCGGGGTCGGGACCCCGGCGCCGCGCAGCTCGTGCTTGGCCAGGACCTTGTCCATGCAGCGCGCGCAGGCGGCGACACCGGGGCCGGTGAAGGGGACGCCGAGGATCTCCAGCAGCTCCTGCGCCGTGCCGTCCTCGCCGCCCTGGCCGTGCATCGCGACGAAGGCGACATCGGGCCGCTCGTCCAGCAGCCTTTCGACCAGGTCGCCGCCGGCGTCGATCGGCAGCGGCTCGTGCCCGAGCCGCTGCAGCGCGTCCTCGACCCGCGCGCCGGAGCGCAGCGAGACCCCGCGCTCGAGCGAGCGGCCGCCCTTGAGCACGGCGACCTTCACCCGGACTCCTCGCCGGTTTTGGGAAAGGGGAGGACGTCTCCACCTTGCTCCGTCGCGCCAGGGCCCTGATCCGATCCCGAGGGAGTCAGATTGCGATCGGAATCGGATGAGGGCTGGGTTTTGAACAAATTCCGCCCATGGCTCCGGCCTTCGGCCTCCGCCATATGCGGGTTGGTGGCGGGTTGCGGGTGTTCGCCGGTCAGGGCGCCGTAAAGCTCGACCTGCTCGGCGATCGCCTTGCCGATCCGCCGCACGCCCTCGCGGATCTCCTCGTCGCCGACGCCGGAGAAGTTGAGCCGCATCGAGCTGCGGCCGCGGCTTTCGTCGGCATAGGCGGCCTGGCCGGGGACGAAGGCGACGTCCTCGCGCAGCGCCTTCGCCAGCAGGTCGCCGGTGTCGATGTAGTCGGGCAGGGTCGCCCAGATGAACAGGCCGCCCTCGGGCTCGGTCCAGGTCGCCTCGGCGGGGAAGTTCTCGCGCAGCGCCGCGACCATCGTGTCGCGGCGGCCGCGGTAGATCTTGACCAGGCTGTCGACGTACTCGCGCCAGCGCCCTTCGGCGAAGTACTCGCGGACGAAGTGCTGGGTCAGGGTCGAGGTGCAGAGGTCGGCCGCCTGCTTGCCGAGCACGATCTTCTCCATCACCGGCGGCGGCGCGACCGCCCAACCGAGGCGGATGCCGGGCGAGAGGATCTTCGAGAGGGTGCCGATGTAGATCACGAAGTCGCCACCGTCGAGCTGGTAGAGCGGCGGCAGCGGCTCGCCCGAGAAGCGCAGCAGCCCGTACGGGTTGTCCTCGACCAGCAGCAGTTCCCGCCGCCGCGCCAGCTCGACCAGCCGCCGCCGCCGCTCCAGCGAGAGCGTCACCCCGGCGGGGTTCTGGAAGCTCGGCACCGAGTAGACGAATTTCGGCCGCCGCCCCTCGCGGTCAAGCCGCTCCAGCACCGCCTCGAGCTCGTCGACCACCATTCCGTCGGCGTCGCAGTCGATCTGCACGACCTCGGCCTGGTAGCTGCAGAAGACCGGCACCGCGCCGGGGTAGGTGGGGGCCTCGCAGACGACCACGTCGCCGGGATCGACCAGGGTCTTGCAGACCAGGTCGATCGCCTGCTGGCCGCCGGTGGTGACGATCACGTCGTCGGGGTCGGGCAGCATCCCCTCGGCCCCCATCACCTCGAGGATGCAGTCGACCGTCTCGGCGAAGCCCTCGGTCGGGCCGTACTGGAGCGCCTCGGCCGTGGACTCCTGCGCGATCCGGGTCATCTGCGCGGCGAAGGTGGCGGCGGGGAAGGTCGAGGTGTCGGGCAGGCCGCCGGCAAGCGAGATCACCTCCGGCCGCGCCGTGACCGCCATCAGGTCGCGCATCGCCGAGGAGCGCATGACGCCGGTCCGCTCGGCGAACAGGCCCGCGTAGCGCTCGAGATCGCGGGTGCGGGTGTGGGCGCGGCGCCGGTGGGGCGTCTCGGGCATCCATGGAGTGTAGGTTTTCGCCGTGGACTTCCTCGAAGGAGCCGGCCTCGAGCTCGGCATCGGCATCGCGATCGGGATGCTGGCGGGCACCACCGGGACGCGCGGATCGGCGCGCGGGCGGATGACCCTGCTGGCCGCGGTCATCGGCCTGGTGGTCGGCTTCCTGCTCGCCGGCGCGGCCGAAATCAACAGCCTGTTGGCCGCGGTCCTCTGCCTCGCCGGCGCTGTCGTCGCCTGCCTGACGATCAGCGACGTGGTCAGCGGCGCCGGCCGCAGGCAGGGGGGAGGCGCCGGCGCACTGGGCTTCCTCGTCTCGCTGGCGGCGCTGGTCGTCGTCGCGGCGGCCCTGCTGTTGCCGGTGATCACCCTGCTGGTCGTCGTCGCCCTGGCCTGGCTCGGCTTCGCCCGCCACCGCCGCGCCCAGCGCAAGCACGAAGGCCTGCGCGTCCTCCGTTAGGGCGCGGCCCCCGGCCTTCATCATCTGCGGCGATGAAGGCGCCGAAGAAGCTGGTCCTCACCTACGTCGACTCGCTGCGCACCGACATGCTCGAACGGGCCGTCGCCGAGGGTCGGGCGCCGACCTTCGCGGCGCTGCTGGAGCACGGCGTGCTGGTCCCCGATTGCGTCTCCAGCTTCCCCTCGGTGACGCCGGTCGCCTGCGCCGAGATGGTCACCGGGGTCGCCGCCGACGAGCACTGGATCAGCGGCATGAACTGGTACCACCGGCTCGAGCGCCGTTACGTCGAGTACGGCTCCTCGCTTGACGCGACCCGCTCGGTCGGGGTCTTCCGGGCGCTCTACGACCTCGTCTACAACATGAACCTCGCCCATCTCAACCCGGACGCCGAGACCCTGTTCGAGCGGCTCGACGACGCCGGCGTGCGGACCGCGTGCACGCCGTTCCTGATCTACCGCGGCCGCCACCGCCACCAGGTCTCGCTGGAGGGGCTGCTGAGGCGCGCGGTCGAGACGACCAGGCTGAAGTTCCGCCACCACACCTGGGGCCCGGCCGAGCTGTTCTACGGCGACCTCTACGCGAGCCGCGAGGTGCCCTGCAAGTCGACCTCGATCCCCGGCAACCGCGACGGCTACTCGGCCTGCTGCGCGGCGGAGCTGGAGCGCAACGACGGCTATGACTTCCTGCTGCTCTCGCTGCCCGACAACGACAACTACTCGCACCGGTACGGACCGGAGGCGAGCGTCGAGTCGATCGCCAGGGCCGACGATTGCTTCGCGGAGCTGGTCGAGGCGGGGGGTGGCCTGGACGAGTTCCTCGACCGCCATGCGGCGATCCTCGTCGCCGACCATGCGCAGACGCCGGTCAGCCGCGGTCTGCCCTTGGCCGAGCTGCTCGGCCGCGACTGGGACGTGCTGGCCCCCTCGGAGGACCGGGTCGGCAAGGCCCAGCTGGCGGTCAGCCCGACCGGCCGCGCCGCCCACGTCTACCTACTGCCGGGCGAGTCGCCGCGGGCGATGCCTGGCGAAGTCGGCCGCCGGCTCGCCGAGACCGAAGGCATCGACCTGGTCTGCTCGCTCGAGGACGCCGCCGGGGAGCCGTTCGTGCGCCACGACGTCGGCCTGCCCGCCGAACGAGACGCCGCTGCCCTGGTCGAGCGAGATGGGCACCGGCTGCGCTTCCGCCCGGGCGGCGAGGTCGCCGACCGCCGCGGCGTCCGCTGGCAGCTCGACGGCGACCTCGACGCCCTCGGGTTGGCCATCGACGATCGACAGCTGCGCGACGCCGAGTATCCCGACGCCCTCGGCCGCGTCTACTCGGCGCTGACCGCCCCCAACGCCGGCGACTTCATCGTCTCCCTCTCGCCCGGCTACGAGGCGGTCGACTGGGGCGGCGTCAGCCACGCCGGCGGCGGCAGCCACGGCGCCCTCCTCGCCGGCGACTCGCTCGGCCCGCTGCTGTTCGTCGGCTGCGGCCCGGCCTCCGCTGACGAGCGCAGCCAGTGGTCCCTTCGCGATGTGGCACCTGCTGTGCTCAACCACTTCGGCCTGGAGTGAGGAGTCGGGGGATGCCTCTCGGGAGCCTCGCGAAGCGGGCACCGCAGAGTGATTCCGTTGCCGCGAAGCGGCATCCAAATTCCACCGCCGCAGGCGGTGTTCGGCTCCCGGGAGGCGTCCCCCGGCTCCTCCTCCTTGCTCTCATAGCCGTGCTGTTGTTCGGGTCGCCCCCCGCAGCCGCCGCCGTCAGCGTCCGACAGGCGACCGCGGTCGCCAACCGCGACCCGAACGTCCTCAAGGAGCGCCGCGAGAACGGCGCCCTCACGCACAGCACGACGATGGTCGAAGGCCACTGGGAGGTCGCCTACTTCGCCGCCGGCAGAGAGGTCGCGCTGGTCCTCGTCGACCCCGGCAGCGGCGAGGTGACCGAGTCCTGGACCGGCTACCAGGTCGCCTGGAAGATGGCGCGCGGCTACTCCGGCGCCTTCGGGCACACGCTCAACGCCCCCTACGTCTTCCTGCCGCTCTGCGCGCTGTTCCTGCTCGGGCTGCTCGACTGGCGCCGCCCCTGGCGGGTCGCCAGCCTCGACCTGCTGGTCCTGCTCGGCTTCGGCGTCTCCAACTACTTCTTCAACCGGGCCGAGATCGGCGTCTCGGTGCCGCTCGCCTACCCCGCGCTCCTCTACCTGCTGGCCCGTTCGCTGTGGATCGGGCTGCGCGGCAGGGGGGAGGGGATCCGGCCGGTCTGGCCCGCCTCCTGGCTGCTGGTGGCAGCCCTGTTCCTGGTCGGCTTCCGGGTCGGCCTCAACGTCTTCGACTCGGGCGCGATCGACGTCGGCTACGCGGGGGCGGTGGGCGCCGACCGGATCGCCCACGGCGAGCCGCTCTACGGCAACTTCCCGAGCGACGTCTCGCAGGGCGACACCTACGGCCCGGCCAACTACCTCGCCTACGTCCCCTTCGAGCGGATCTGGCCCTGGTCCGGAACCTGGAACGACCTCCCCGCCGCCCACGCCGCCGCGGTCTTCTTCGACCTCGCCACCTTCGCCCTGCTGGTCTGGCTCGGCCTCCGCATCCGCCCCGGACCGGGCGGCCGCAAGCTCGCCGCGACCCTCGCCTTCGGCTGGGCCGCCTACCCCTACACCGCCTACGCCCTCGAGTCGAACTCCAACGACACGCTGGTCGCAGCGCTGCTCGTGGCAACGCTGCTTGCCCTGGCTCGACCGGCACGACGCGGCGCCTTCGCGGCGCTGGCCACCCTGACCAAGTTCGCACCGATCGTGCTGATTCCGATGCTCGCCACGTACCGACCGCGGGTGGTGCCGGGGTTGGGGGCCTCCCGCCGCCCGAAGGCTGCGGAGGGCAAGGCCCCATCCCTCCTGGCGACCTCGTCGCTTCGCCCGGAGCAGCGCCTAGGGCAAGGGAGGCCCCCGTCCCCGGCGGCAGGACCCGCGGGACTGCGGTTCGTCCTGGCATTCATCGGGACCGCCGCCCTGCTGATGCTCTGGCCGGCGATCGATCCCGGTCTACACACGTTCTATGACCGAACCATCGCCTACCAGGCCGACCGAGAATCCCCCTTCAGCATCTGGGGCCAGGTCCCAAGCTTGGAGCCCCTGCGCATCGCCATTCTCGTCGCTGTCGGGCTGCTGGCAGTTGCCTTCGCATTCCGCCCCAAGCGCAAGTCCCTGACCCAGCTCTCGGCTTTGGCGGCAGCTCTCCTCATAGGCCTCCAACTGACGGCCCACCACTGGTTCTACCTCTACATAGTCTGGTTCTACCCATTGCTCCTCGTGGCCGCCGCGTCCCTGGAGGGAGAGGCGGGGATGTCCCCTGAACGGGCGGATACTCAGAGCGGCCGGCAACCCAACGTCTGAGCCCAGAAAAGCGATTCGTCGCCGGACGCGAGTCCGGGCAGGGGACACCCCCGCCTCTCCCTCCCCTTCCCCGACCACGCCACGAAGGTTCTACGAGCCGGCAGGAGCCGGGACCATCACCTGCTCGATCGAGTCGGCGAGCCCTCGATCGTTGACGTCAACCACCGCCCCCATCACCCAGACGTCCTCCTCGGCCGTCTCGAACTTGACCGGCATCTGCGTGATCATCCTCTCCAGCACCTGCTCCGGCTTGACGCCGAGCACGCTGGCCCGCGAGCCGGTCATGCCGACGTCGGAGATGTAGGCGGTGCCCTGCGGCAGCACCCGCGCGTCGGCGGTCGGGACATGGGTGTGGGTGCCGAAGACGGCGGCGACGCGGCCGTCGAGGTGCCAGCCCATCGCCACCTTCTCGCTGGTCACCTCGGCGTGGAAGTCGACGAGGACGCAGTCGGCCTCGATCCGCTCGAGGATGCTGTCGACCTCGTGGAACGGCGAGCGGGCCACCTGCAGCCCGACCGCGCCGCTGAGGTTGATCACGCCGACCCGGATCCCGCCCGCCTCGACCACGACATGGCCGCGGCCTGGGTTGGCGTGGGGGTAGTTGGCGGGGCGGATCAGCCGCTGCTCGCGGTCGAGGAAGTCGTAGGCCTCGCGGTGGCGGTAGACATGGTTGCCGCTGGTGATCACCCCGGCGCCGGCGTCGAAAATGGCCCGCGCCGTCTTCTCGGTGATTCCCATCCCACCGGCTGAGTTCTCCCCGTTGACGACCACCAGCTCGGGCGCGTACCGCTCGCGCAGCCCCGGCATCGCCGCGGCCAGCCCTCGCCTACCCGGCCCCCCGACCACGTCCCCGATGAATAGCACCCGCATGGACGGACCCTACCCGGGGACGCGCCGGTAGTTAGCCCCCATGGTGGGCGGCGAATCACCGGCACGTCCATAAGGGTCGGCGCCCGGCGACTGCTCAGACCGTGGCGAAGCGGCGCAGGGCGAAGCGGGCGATCAGGCCGTAGGCGACGATCAGGATCGTCAGGTGCAGCAGCGGCCCGCCGATTCCCGGACCGGTCGAGTCGAGCGCCGCGGTCATCGCCTGCAGCGCCGGCTTGAACGGGAACAGGGCGGTGACGACACGAATCACTTCGTAGAGCCCGTGGCCGACCGCGCCGGAGGGGACGAGCGAGAGCAGGGCGACCGGCAGCGAGATCATGAAGGCGAGCAGCGAGACCGCGCGGACGTCGCGGGCCGAGGCGCCGAGCGCCGCCCCGGCGGCGCCGAAGGCCCCGCCGGAGACGAGGATCGCGACCAGCCAGAGGCCGAAGCGGCTCCAGTCGAGCGGGACGAAGAGCTGCACGCCGGCGAGCATCAGCAGGGTCACCGCCAGCCCGGCAGCGACCCCCAGCCCGACCTTCTCGGCGATCAGGGCGGAGCGAGAGACGAGGCCGCGGGTCAGCCGGGGGAAGGTGTTCTCCTCGCGCTCCAGCGCGAGCGATCCGGCGACCAGCAGCAGGGTGACGAAGGTCATCGTCAGCGCCGCCGCCGCCGCGATCGCGAAGATTTCCAGCGGTGGGGTCGGCGCGCTGACGCTCTTCTTGTCGACGACGATCGGCTGCGCGAGCCGGGCGATCAACGGCGCGGCGACATCGAGGTTGTCGCGGGCCAGGGTGGCGAAGCGGATCACCCGGCCGAGCGCCGGTCGCCGGGCCGGCGGCAGCGCCGGGCGCAGGCCCTGGAGGATCTTCGCCACCGACCGCAGGCCGAGGATTTCGACCGGCTGCCCGAGCACTTCGAAGTCGCCGCCGTCGACGATCAGGTTGAGGTAGCGGCCGCCTTCGGCGGCGATCTGCTTGGCGATGAGCAGATTCGCCTGGCCGAGCAGCGACTCGATCCGGTCGTCGACGACCCGCGCCTTCAGCGGGTCTTCCTCGTTGACGATCACTTCCACTTCCGGCGTCTGCGGGTTCAGGGTGGAGAGCGAGTTGAGCCGGCTGATCAGGTCGGCGGGGAGGATCAGCGCCGCCAGCACTTCGCCGGAGCGGACCTTGTCGAGCGCGGCGCCGCGGCTGCCGACCCGGACGCAGTCGACCTTGCCGCAGATCCTCCTGTCGACTCCGACCGGCTGCAGCTTCGAGCCGCTCGCCGCGACCCGGGCGCCGGCCGGGATTTCGTTGAGGAAGGCGACCTTCGGCTTGCCGGGCTCACGCGAGATCGCAAAGCCGATCAGCAGCGCGATCAGCACCGGGTAGGCGACCAGCAGCACCGCCTGAAGGGGGGAGCGGCGGAGGATCTGCAGGTCCTTGAGCAGCAGCCAGCGCATCAGTGCCCTCGGTGCTGGAGGAAGGCGACGAAGGCGGTCTCGAAGTCGCTGCCCGCGGCCCCCGGCGCCTCGCCGCGCACCGCCTCGCGCAGCTGCCCCGGCGTGCCGTCGAAGAGCGCCTCGCCGTCGGCGAGGACGAGCAGGCGCTGCCCGTAGCGCTCGGCCTCCTGGATGTCGTGGGTGGAGAAGATCACCGTCGTCCCGCGCTCGGCCAGCGCCGAGACGAACTCCCAGAGGCGCGCCCGCTGGCGCGGGTCGAGCCCGACGCTCGGCTCGTCGAGCAGCAGCACCGCGGGCCGCGCCAGCAGCCCGATCGCGATGTTGATCCGCTGCTGGTTCCCTCCCGACAGCCGCGCCACGATCTCAGCCCGCCGCTCCGCCAGCCCGGTCAGCGCCAGCATCTCCTCGACCGAGGAACGCGGATCGGGGTGCTTCTCGAGCCGCGCAAACAGCAACAGGTTCTCCTCGACCGTCAAGCGCCGGTAAAGCGCCGCCTGCTGGGGCACCCATCCGACCTCCCCGTTCGGCGACACCACCTCGCCCGCATCGGCTCTGACGATCCCGGCCAGAATCGACAGCAACGTCGTCTTCCCGGCCCCATTCGGCCCGATCACGGCCAGGAGCTCTCCAGCTCCAACGTCGAGACCGACGCCCCGCAGCGCCTCGCGGCTGCCGTAGCTCTTGAACAGCCCCTGCGCCTTCACCGCGCGAACCGTACCGTTGGGAGCCGGGGGTCTCCGGAGGTGCCCATGTTCGCTTCGCTCGCTCGCACCATGGCAGCCGCTTCGCGGCCGGAATCACTCCGCGGCGCCCGCTTCGCGAGGCACCTCCGGAAGACCCCCGGCTCCAACGCGCGGCTGGTGAGGGAGGGATGGGGATACCCCTGAACGGGCGGATACTCAGAGCGGCCGGCCAGCAGAGGTTTGAGCCCTCCGAGGCAAGGTCGCCGGACGCGAGTCCGGGCAGGGGTATCCCAATCCCTCCCCTAGAATCGACACCGATGCCCTTCCCGAGCACGCGCCTGCGCCGGCTGCGCCGCAACGAGACCCTGCGCGGCCTGGTCCGCGAGACCGAGCTGTCCCCGTCGCACCTGATCCAGCCGGCGTTCGTCGTCGCCGGCGAGAACGTCCGCGAGGAGGTCGAGTCGATGCCCGGGATCGAGCGCTTCTCGATCTCCGAGCTGGTCGCCGAGGCCACGGAGATAGCTGCGGCGGGGATCGGAGCCGTGCTCCTGTTCGGCATCCCCGCCGACAAGGACGAGACCGGCAGCGGCGCCTACGACGACGAGGGCGTCGTGCAGATGGCGGTGCGGGCGTTGAAGGAGGCCCACCCCGAGCTGACCGTGATCACCGACGTCTGCCTTTGCGAGTACACCTCGCACGGCCACTGCGGCTTCGTCCGCGACGGCGAGGTCGACAACGACCTGACGATCGAGCTGCTGGCGAAAACGGCGATCTCCCACGCCGAGGCCGGCGCCGACGCGGTCGCCCCGAGCGACATGATGGACGGGCGGGTCGGCACGATCCGCCACCAGCTCGACGAGGAGGGCCACTCCGGCACCCCGATCGTCGCCTACAGCGCCAAGTACGCCTCGGCCTTCTACGGCCCGTTCCGCGAGGCGGCCGAGTCGACGCCGGAGTTCGGCGACCGCCGCGGCTACCAGCTCGACCCGGCCAACGCCACCGAGGCGGTTCGCGAGGCGGCGCTCGACCTCGAAGAGGGCGCCGACATGCTGATGGTCAAGCCGGCGATCCCCTACCTCGACGTGGTTCGCCGGGTCAAGCAGGAGACCGGGGCGCCGCTCGCCGCCTACCATGTCTCCGGCGAGTACTCGATGCTGAAGGCGGCAGCCGCCAACGGCTGGATCGACGAGCCGGCCGCCGTCGTGGAGACGCTGACCGCGATCCGCCGCGCCGGCGCCGACGCGATCGTCACCTATTACGCGAAGGAGGCAGCAGGATGGCTCCGGTGAAGACCCCACAGTCGAAGGCGCGCAGCCGCAGGGACGGCGCCGCGATCCCGCTCGACGACGTCGACAAGCGGCTGATGAACCTGCTGCAGTCGAGCTTCCCGCTCGACCCGGAGCCGTTCGCGGCTGTCGCGGCCGCGGCCGAGCTCGACCTCGCCGACACGCTCGCTCGCACCAGGCGCCTGCTCGACGGCCGGATCGTCCGCGAGATCACGCCGATCTTCGACACCCGCGCGCTCGGCTACGAGTCGATGCTGGTCGCGGCCAAGGTCGACTCCGAGAACCCGCAGCGCGCCGCGGCGGCGGTCAACGCCCACCCCGGCGTCTCGCACAACTACCTGCGCACGCACGACTTCAACCTCTGGTTCACGATCGCCGTCCCGCCCGACTCCGAGCTGGGGATGGCGGGGACGCTGGCGGCGCTGATGGAGGAGACCGGCGCCGAGTCGATCCGCCAGCTGCCGACCCTGACCCTGTTCAAGATCAACATGAACTTGGAGATGGAGAAGGGCACCGACGCCCTCGCGGCGGCGGTCGAGGCGGCGCCGCCGCGGGAGTTGGAGCGCCAGCCCTACGACGAGGACGACATCGCGACGATCCGCGCCCTGCAAGGGCCTATGGAGGCGGTCGAGCGGCCGTTCGACGCCGCCGCGGCGGAGCTCGGCGTCGCTACCGAGGTGCTGCTCGAGCGGCTGCGCGGGATGGTCGACCGCAAGCTGCTGCGCCGCGTCGCCGCGATCCTCTACCACCGCCGCGCCGGCTTCTCGGCCAACGGGATGGGGGTCTGGAAGGTGCCGGAGGGCGAGATCATGGAGACCGGCCGCCGGATGGCCTCCTTCCGCGGCGTCTCCCACTGCTACCAGCGGCCGACCTACGAGGACTGGCCCTACAGCGTCTTCACGATGGCCCACGGCCGCTCGAAGCAGGAGTGCGACGCGATCCTCGACTCGATCGCGGAGGAGTGCGGGATGGGCGAGGACGATCGCGCCACCCTCTACTCCTCGACCGAGTACAAGAAGATCCGCCTCCACTACTTCACGGAGGACTATGCGCGGTGGGACGCGGATCACTCGTAGCGGTGACATCCGCCACCCCCGGACGCCGGAGGAAATGCCTGTCCACCTCTGATCCTTCGGGGATTCCCGGGAGCAGAGGGCGCGGGGGAGGCCGCGCCGGGCCCTATGTCTCGTAGCTCGGAGCTGTACGAACGCGCGCTGCGGGTCCTGCCGGGCGGGGTCAACTCCCCCGTGCGGGCGATGCGGCAGATCGGCCGCGAGCCGATCTTCGTCGAGCGCGGCGAGGGCTGCGAGCTGGTCGACGTCGACGGCAACCGCTACCTCGACTGGGTCTGCTCCTGGGGCCCGCTGATCCTCGGCCACGCGCATCCGGCCGTGGTCGACGCGGTCGTGCGGGCCGCCGCGCGCGGCACCAGCTACGGCGCGGCGACCGCCGCCGAGGTCGAGCTGGCCGAGCAGGTCGCCGCCCGCGTCTCCTCGGTCGAGATGCTGCGGATGACCAGCTCCGGCACCGAGGCGGCGATGGGGGCGGTGCGCCTCGCCCGGGCGCTGACCGGCAGCGAAATCGTGGTCAAGTTCGCCGGCGCCTACCACGGCCACTCCGACGGCCTGCTCGCCGACGCCGGCTCCGGCGTCGCGACGCTCGCCCTGCCGGGCAGCCCCGGCGTCACCGCCGCCCAGGCGGCCGGGACCGTGGTCGTGCCGTGGAACGACCGCGAGGCGGTCTCCCGCGCCCTCGCCGAGCACGACGTCGCGGCGCTGCTGGCTGAGCCGGTCGCCGCCAACATGGGCGTCGTCCCGCCGGGCGGGGGCTTCCTCGAGTTCCTCCGCGCCGTGACCCGTGAGGCCGGCGCCCTGCTCGTCTTCGACGAGGTGATCACCGGTTTCCGCGTCGCCCCCGGCGGCGCCCAGCAGCTCTACGGGGTCGAGCCCGACCTGACCGTGTTCGGCAAGGTGATCGGCGGCGGCCTTCCCGCCGCCGGCTTCGGCGGCGCGGCGGCGGCGATGGAGCGGGTCGCCCCGGCCGGCGACGTCTACCAGGCGGGCACCCTCTCCGGCAACCCGCTGGCGATCGCGGCGGGCCTGGCCACTCTCGCCGAGCTCGACGACGCCGCCTACTCGCGCCTCGGCGAGCTGACCCGCCGCCTCGCCGACGGCCTCGGCGAGCTGATCGACGGCCGTCCGCTCAGCCTCGCCGCCGCGCCGGGCCTGCTCACCCTCTTCTTCAGCGCCGAGCCGCCGGCCGACTTCGCCGCCGCCTCGGCCTGCGACCTCGACGCCCACGCCCGCTTCTGCCGGGCGATGCTCGAGCGCGGCATCTACCCGCCCCCTTCGCAGTTCGAGGCCTGGTTCGTCTCGCTCGCGCATGACGAGGCGGCGATCGACCGCACCGTCGAAGCCGCGGCCGAGTCCCTCGAGGAGGCGCTCCGGTGAGGGCTGTGACGACTTATTCTCGGTATGCGAGAAGAAGTCGTCACATGGGTCGATGAAGGACGATCCGCACAGCCCCCTCAGCCTCATCGCCACGCAGCTGCGCGAGGAGGGGACGCCGATCTCGGACCACGTCGTCGAGAGCCCGCCGGGCGCCGCCGACCCGCTGTTCGTCGAGCTCGTCCGCGAGGGCTACCTCCTCCACTACGGGCGGTCGCGCCTGCTCGCCGGCCACGACGACGACCTCGCCCTGCTCGCCGGCGACTACCTGTACGCGCTCGGCATAGAGCGCCTCGCCGCCGAGGGCGACACCGACGCGATCCTCGTCCTCGCCGACCTGATCAGCGATTCCGCAAAATTCCACGCGGAAGGCCGCCAAGACGAGGTCCCGGACATCTGGAAGGCAGCGATGGCCGAGCTTTCCGGAGAGAGACCCACCTCCTGAGAGGCGCTGCGGCCAAGCAGTTCAAGGACGCAGGAAGGCCGGCAAGGGGAGCGCACTGTTGTGCGTGACCCGCAGCCGGCCGCCCGAGGACGCCGAAATGCGCCGGCCGCAGCGCCTCTCAGCGGACCTTGCAGTTGCGGACCAATTCGTCGTTCACCCGCTGCCCTTCGGCGAACCTGAAGCTGCCGCGGGCGAACTGGTAGACGGCCCCGGGGAAGCCGGCCGGCGCTTCGCAGGCGGCGCTGATGAAGCTGTGCCGTACGCCCCGGTAGGTGTAGATGCGACGCAGCCGCATGTCGAAGTGAGTTACGTAGGCCCACCCCTGCGCGGCCTTCGGCAGCGTCGTCTTGATCACCGTGCCGAAGGCGCCCTTCGCCTTCAGCACCTTGAAGGTGAGGACGAAGGCCGAGGGCGGCTTGGTGCCGTAGACCTGCGCGAGCAGCCGCCGGTGGCCGCCGGAGCGCTTCGCGTTGAAGACCAGCAGCGGCCCCTTGAAGGTGAACGCCGGCTGGTTGGCCAGCGCGACCCGCACTTCGACGTGGCCCTTGCCGACGATCGCGCCGCCGCAGATCCGCCGCGCCGCGTCGATCGTCGCCGGCTGGATCTTGCGCACCCGGCAGGTCGGCAGTCCGCGGTCGTCGATCTTGCCGTTGCGGTTGATCCCGATCGAGATCTGCTGCAGCTGCGGCGGCGGGTCGGACCCGTCGGCGGTCTTGAAGCCGCTGTCGATCGTCACCCCCACCGGCGCCGGTTCGCTGCGCGGCAGGGCGTGGGGGGAGATCCCGCCGCTGAAGGAGACGATCAGGTTGCCGCTCTGTTCGACCTCCGCCGAGGCGGCGCCGACCGCGCCGAGGGCCAGCGCCAGCGCCGCCGCTATTGCCGCCGCCCAGCGCACAGACTCAGCCGAAGCTCGATTTGTTGATCGTGCAGTAGCGGAAGCCGAAGCCCACCCCGATCGTGGCCTTGGCCTTTCTGTTTTCGTGTTCCAGCTTGTGCCCCTGGCCGTAGGCCCGCCCCTTCTTTTCCGCCTTCAGGTAGCCGCCGATCTTCCGCAGGTAGGTCTTCTCGTTCTTCAGCTGGCCGATCCACTTCGTCAGCTTGGCCGTATCGGCCGCAGGTTTGGGGACCGCGGCGATCTGGCCGATCGCCTTGCCGAGCGCCGCCGACGCACGGACGAACTGCTTGCCGGCGGGGACCAGCTTGCCCTTCCTGACCCGTTGTTCGGCGCCGTCGAGGATGTTCGAGCTCGCTTCCGAGTTCCGCTTGCAGATCGGGTCGACCTTGGCGACGTATTCTTCGCGCGTCGGCGCGGCTTCGATCGCCAGCGCGACCGGGGCGGCGACGGCAAGGGCGGCGACCAGGGCGAGCCCCAGCATCAGCAGCGACGACTTCCTCAACGAGCTTCCCACCTTGATCGATCCTCCCCGTCCGTTGCTTTTGGGCGGCCACCGGGCGATGCGCGCCGGAGGTCCCCCTACCCAAACCCGCGATTAAAAATACACAGGTTCCTATGTAGTTCTCGTTTAGCTAACCCGCGCGCGAGCCGTGAAGATCGATTTGGGGCAGGATTCGCTGCAGCGGGCGCGGCAGCCACCAGACCCGATCGCCGATCAGCAGCATCAGCGCCGGCAGCAGGACGATCCGGATCACCGTCGCGTCGAGCACCACCGCCACGGTCAGGCCGGTGCCGAGCTGGCTGACGGTGGCGATGTCGGCGCCGGCGAAGGCGACGAAGACGGCCATCATGATCGCCGCGGCGCCGGTGATCACCCGCGCCGTCTTCTGCAGCCCGAACTCGATCGCCTCCTTGTTGGAGGCGCCGTTCTCGTGGTGCTCGCGCATCCGCATCAACAGGAAGACCGCGTAGTCGATCGAGAGCCCGAAGATGATTCCGAAGATCCCCGCGGCGCCGATCGCGTCGACGTAGCTGTGGCCGCCGAGCGGCCAGCCCGCCGGCACGTCGAACAGCAGCGTGAGGACGCCGAAGGCGACCGCGACCGTGACCAGGTTGAGCCCGACCGCGATCGCCGCCAGCGGCAGCGCCCGCAGGATCACGACCAGGATCAGGAAGGTCGCCAGGGTGATCACCGCGATCATCAGCGGGATCCGCTGGGAGATCACGGTCGTGTAGTCGATCAGTTCGGCGGCGCTGCCGGTCACCCCGGTGGTCTGCCCGGTCGCCGCGGCGAGGCCGCGGGCATCGTCCTTGAGGCGTTCGTTCAGGGCCTTCGACCCGGCGGTGTTGAAGGTGTAGCGGGGGATGACGACGATCTGCGCCGCCTGGCCGCCGTGTTCGAGGTCGACCACCCGTCCGGCCCGCTGGCGGCTCGCGCGCTTCGCCCCTGCAGGGCGGAGAGGACGAAGTAGCCGGAGTTGAAGATCCCGGGCGAGGTGCGGCGCAGGCGCCCGACCTTGCGTTCGAAGTTGTCGGCGCTGACGGCGACCTTGACGTGGGCCTGGCGCAGGCCGGTCTGCAGCGGCTGGGAGCGCTGGAAGCCTTCGGCCAGCTTCGCTTCCAGCGAGCTGGCGCCGCCTTCGAGCTGCGAGAGCCCGTCGGCGAGCTGCGAGGTGCCGCCCTTCAGCCGGTCGAGGCCGCCCGGCAGCGAGCCGGCGGCCCGCGCCAGCTTCTCCGCCCCCGTGTGCAGTTCGGCGCCGCCGTCGGCCAGCTTCTTCTGCCCTTCGTAGAGCCGGTTCGACCGGCCTTCGAGCCGGATCGCTTCGTCGCGGGCGATCGAGATCGCTTCGACCAGCCGTTCCGCTTCGCGCGCGGAGCCG
The DNA here is from genome assembly GCA_963764365.1 of uncultured Solirubrobacterales bacterium. Lineage (GTDB taxonomy): Bacteria > Actinomycetota > Thermoleophilia > Solirubrobacterales > 70-9 > VRUE01. Next base: position 130,828 of record CAVXSI010000022.1, on the reverse strand, counting down.
GCCAGCGCCGGGTCGCTCGCGGCCAGCTGCTTCAGTTCGCCGCGCAGCTTGCGCGCCCGCGAGAGGCTGTTGCCGCGCAGGTTGCTCTGCAGGTCGCTGGAGGCGCCCTTGACGGAGAAGGCGCCGAGCGACGCCTCGCGCTGGCCTTCGGCCAGCTTGCCGGAGCCGTCGGCGAGCCTGCGGGTGGCGCCGACCGCCCTTTCGGCCCCCGACGCTGCCCGCGAGAGGCCGCCTTCGATCTGCCTGGCGCCGTCTTCGGCCCGTCCCGAGCCGGTCGCCAGCAGCCCGGCGCCGGACGCCGCCTTCGACAGCCCCGAGCGCAGCTGCCCGACACCGTTGGTGGCACTGCCGAGCTTGCGCCCCAGCCGCTGCAGCTTCGCCGGGTCGGCTTCGCCTTTGCCGGCCAGCAGTTCGTCGCCGCTTTCCTGCAGCGGTTCGACCTGGCGCTTGACCTGGGCCGGCCCGATCACCGCCTGCACCGCCGGGTCCCGGGAGATCCGCCGCTGCCAGCGGCTCAGCGGCGTCAGGTTGGCGGGGTCGGCGATCGTCCCCTTCGGGGCGACGGCGACGAGCACGAACGGCGCTTCGAACCCAGGGCCGACGGCGGCGGCGATCAACTCCGCTTCCTGGCGGGCGGGGTCGGCGCTCGGCAGCTGTTCGGCGCTCGGCGGGCCGGTCTTCAGCGCCAGCACCGGCGCCGCCAGGAACAGCACCAGGGCGCCGATCAGCAGCACCGCCAACCAGGGCCGGCTGAGCGCGCCGCCGACCAGGGTCATCACGCCGCCGCCGTTGCGGGCGCCACCGATCCGCCAGCGGTTGACGTTGTCGCCCAGCATGACCAGCAGCGCCGGGCCGACGAAGGCGGCGACGAGGACGCTGATCGCGGTGACGACGATCGCCGTGCCGGCCAGCGAGAGCAGCAGGTTGCCCGGCATCACGAACAGGGTCACCAGCATCGCCAGGAACAGGGTCGAGCCGGCGAAGGCGGTGGTCCGCCCGGCGGTGCGGCGGGTCATCCGCGCCGCCTCCTGCGGCTCGACGCCCGCGGCCAGCTCCTCGCGGAAGCGCGAGACCATCAGCAGCGCGTAGTCGACCCCCAGCGCCAGCCCCATCATCGAGCAGACGGTCAGGGCGAAGCCGTCGATCGCGATCCAGTTCGCCGCGATCGCCAACACGCCGCGGGACGAGATCACCGTCACCGCGCCGAAGGCGAGCGGGATGCCCGCCGCGACCGGGGAGCGGAAGACGAGCAGCAGGACCAGCAGCAGGAAGGGGATCGCGATCAGCTCGGCGACTTCGGTCGAGTGCACCGACTCGTCCTGGATCGCCCGCGAGAGGCTGGCGTAGCCGGACTCGGCCGCGCTGACCGGCGGCCTTATCCGCTCTTCCAGGGTGCGGTCCAGGTAAGGGACCGTGTCGCGGACGGCGGTCTCGGCGTCGACGTGGAAGTCGACCAGGATCAGCGCCTTGCGCGGGCCCGGCCGCAGGCGGGCGACGCTGCCCTTGTCCCAGGGGGAGATCGTCGAGACGGCGGGATCGGAGCGCAGGCTGCGGATCAGCGCCGGCCCCTGCCTGTCGAGCGCCCCCGGTGGTCCCTGGAGGAGGATCGCGAACGGAGCCGTGTCGCCGAAGTAGCGGTGCAGCAGCGCCCGGGCGCGGCCCGATTCGGTTCCCGGCACGCTGAGCGAGGTCGGCCGCAACTTGCCCTCGACATCGCGGCCGAGCACGCCAAGCGCCGCGATCGCCACTATCGCGATGACCAGCACCCTCCCCGGATGACGCAACGTCACCCGGGGAAAGCTAACGGACGGCCAAGGCAATAAACTCCCGCGCCGTACGACCTCCGGAACTTTGGCTGACGCAGCTGACAAGCAAAACGGGGCCGAGCTGCCCCGCGCCGAGCGGGCGCAACCGGACCCCCCCGGCTACTTCGAGGGCGAGTCGATGACCCGTCGGCGCGCCTTCACGGTCGGGGTGCAGGCCCTCGGCGGCGTCGCCGGCGCGGCGATCGTCCTGCCCGCGGTCGGCTTCGCGGTGGCGCCGATCTTCCACCGCGGCAAGGAGCGCTGGGAGACGGTCGGGCCGGTCGGCGACTTCGTCGAGGACACCTACCGCCAGGTCGTCTTCACCGAAACGCCGGGGATCGGCGATGCCGGCAAGGTCACCGCCTACGTCCGCAGGGGATCGAAGCAGCTCGGCGAGAACCCGAAGGAAATGGTCGCCGTCTCCAACCGCTGCGCCCATCTCGGCTGCCCGGTCCGCTTCGTCGAGGCGGCCGGCAACTTCATCTGCCCCTGCCACGGCGGCGTCTACAACTTCCAGGGCGAGCGGATCGGCGGCCCGCCGGTGCGCCCGCTCGACCACTTCCAGGCCCGGATCCGCAACGGCCAGGTCGAGCTCGGCCCCCGCTACAGCGTCACCAACCAGCTCGAACCTGTCCGCGCCCGCGACCCCGGCGAGTTCACCGGCGGCGTCTGGGAATACCTCTACCCGCCGCGGCCCGACACCTTCCCGCCGCCGAGCGGCTGAGGCAGGCTGAACGATGAAACTCGACTCGCTGATCCCCGCCCCGCTCCGCAAGCCGGCCAAGCCCGGCCAGGGCAACGGCGCCGCCAAGGGCCCGGCCCCCGCGGATCTGAAGACGGCTCCGCCCGAGCGCCCCTCCGACGCGCAGCGGGTCGGCGACCGCGCCAAGGACGCGCCCGCCGACATGCTCGCCTGGGTCGACCAGCGCACCGCGGCCACCGGCTTCCTCACCGGAATGCTCTACCGCAAGGTGCCGAAGGGGACCAACTGGTTCTACACGCTCGGCTCGGCGACGCTGTTCGCCTTCATCGTCCAGGCGGTGACCGGCGTCTTCCTGGCGATGTTCTACACGCCGTCGACGACCCAGGCCTACGCCTCGATCGCGCACATCAACAACGAGGTCCCGCTCGGTCAGCTCGTGCACGGGATGCACAAGTGGGGATCGAGCGTGATGGTCATCCTCGTCTTCCTGCACATGGGCCGGACCTTCTTCTTCGGCGCCTACAAGTACCCGCGCGAGCTCAACTGGGTGATCGGCGTGGTGCTCCTGATCCTGACGATGACGATGGCCTTCACCGGCTACCTGCTGCCGTTCGACCAGCGCTCCTTCTGGGCCTCGGTCGTCGGCATCAACATCAACGGCACCGGCCCGATCGTCGGCCCCTACCTGAGCGACTTCCTGCGCGCCGGGCCGGAGCTGGGCGCGACCACCCTGTCGCGCTTCTACTCGATCCACATGCTGCTCGTCCCCGGCGCGATCATCGCCCTGATCGGCGCCCACATGTACCTCGTCGTCAAGCTCGGCACGACGGCGCCGCCCTGGCTGCACGCCAAGAAGCCGAAGGTCGCCGCGCCCGTCTCGCGGCTGGATGCCGGCGCCAACGGGGCCGACGGAGGGCAGTCCGCGTGAAGGCCACCGACAAGCAGGCCTACCTCGAGGAGTACGAGCTGCTGAAGAAGAAGGGCAAGCCCTTCTTCCCCTACGCGGTGCTGAAGGACACGGCGATGGCGCTGCTGGTCGTCGGCGTGATCATCGCGATGTCGATCATCTTCGGCGCCGAGCAGGGTCCCAAGGCGGACCCGACCTCGACCACCTACGTGCCGCGGCCCGAGTGGTACTTCTTCTTCCTCTTCGAGCTCCTGCGGGTGCTGAAACCGCCGGAGCTGGTCCCGATCGCGACGATCGGCATCCCGACGATCTGCATGGCCCTGCTGCTGCTGCTGCCGTTCTACGATCGCGGCCCGGAGCGCAACCCGATCCGCCGGCCGATCGCCAGCACCGCCGGGGCGCTGACGATCGCCGCGATGGCCTACCTGACCTACTCCGGCGCGGTCGCCGGCTCGCCGACCCAGATCGACCTCAAAGTCGCGCCGCGGTACGAGGCCGGCAAGGAGGTGGTCGCCGGCGCGGGCTGCCTGGCCTGCCACAAGCTGGGCGACAACGGCAACAACGGGCCGGGCCCGGAACTGACGCACATCGCCTCGCGGATCCCGCGCGCGGCGATCGTCCGCTCGGTCGAGATCGGCCCGAGCATCATGCCGTCCTTCCGCAACCTGCCGCCGAAGAAGCTGAACGAGCTCGCAGACTTCCTCTCTTCGCTCAACTGACCAGGTTGCTGCAAGTCGGCGCATCTCGGGGTCCTCAGTCGGCTGGATCGGGTCACGCACGAAAGTGCGCTCCCCTCACCAACCTCCCTGCGTCCCCCGACCTGCTTGACTTTCACAACCTGGATACTTGGAGACCTCGATGACCGATGCTACGAAGCCATCGCGGCAGTCAACGGACTTCTCTCAGCAGATCCAGGGAATGTTCGATCGCGTGGCGGGTCGGTACGACCTGCTGAACTCGCTGATGAGCGCCGGCCTGCATCATCGCTGGCGAGAACGCGCCGCCGCCGTTGCCGCGCCTGCGCCGGGCGCTTCGATCCTGGACGTGTGCTGCGGAACCGGCGATCTGACTTTCGAGCTGGCCGGACGCGTCTCCCCCGACGGCCACGTGGTCGGCTGCGATTTCTCCGAGCCGATGCTGGATCTGGCCCGCGAAAAGGCAAATCGACGAGGGGCCGGCGGGGTCCGCTTCGAGTGGGCTGACGCGCTGAGCCTGCCCTACGACGACGGCCGCTTCGACACGGTGACGGTCGGCTTTGGCCTGCGAAACTTCGCCGATTGGGACAAAGGCCTGCGCGAGATGGCTCGCGTCCTGATGCCGAACGGCAAGCTCGTGATCCTTGAGTTCACCAAGCCGACCCGGCCGCCTTTCTCAACCTTCTACTCGCTCTGGTTCGACCGGCTTGCTCCGGTTCTCGGCAAGCTGTCCGACAATCCGGAAGCCTATGCCTACCTGACCGAGTCGCTGAACACATTCCCCGGTCCGCGCGGGCTGGCGGAGAAGATGGACGCCGCCGGGCTTCAGCGGATCAACTACAGGATCCTGGCCGGGGGAATCGTCACCGTCCACAGCGGCACCCGGGAGTGACCCGGCACTCCGCGGTCCCGCCGCCGATCACCGCGGTGCTCGACGCCTCGAGCCGCTGGCTGCCGGCGCAGCTGGGGATGGTCGAGGAGTTGCTGCGGGGGCAGAGCCGCGGGCACGGGGAGCTGCTGGCCGGTGACGCCGAGATGACCCTGGAGGCCGGCGGCAAGCGCCTGCGGCCGATGCTGGTGCTGCTCTGCGCCGGCGAGGAGGGGGGCGAGGCCGCGGTGCGGGCGGCAAGCGCGATCGAGCTGGTGCACATGGCGACGCTGGTCCACGACGACGTGCTCGACGCGGCGCCGCGGCGCCGCGGCCGGCCGACCGTGGCCGCGGCCTCCGGGCGCGGCCGGGCGACGGCGACCGGCGACCTGCTGTTCTCGCGGGCCTTCGCGCTGCTGGCCGGCGCTGGCGACCTGCGGGCGATCGAGCTGCTCTCCGCCGCCTCGGTGGCGCTCGCGCGGGGCGAGCTGGCGCAGCGTCAGGACGCCTACGACGGCTCGGTCGGCGAGCAGCGCTATCTCGAGCGCTGCCGGCTGAAGACGGGGGCGCTGTTCGAATGCGCCTGCCGGCTCGGCCGCGACGAGCAGGCGCTGGGCGAGTTCGGCGCCGCGATCGGCCTCGCCTTCCAGCTGCTCGACGACGTCCTCGACGTCGCCGGCCCGCCGCAGCGGACCGGCAAGGCCCGCGGCACCGACCTGCTCGACGGCACCGTCACCCTGCCGCTGATCCTCGCCGCCCGCGGCGACCCCGAGCTCGCCGCGGCCGATCTCCGCGCGCTCGACCCGGCCGCCGCCGAGGCGCTCTGCGAGCGGATCGCCGCGACCGGGGCGCTGGAGCGCGTGCGGGCGCGGGCGCTGGAGATGGTCGCCGAAGCGAAGCGCCGGCTCGCGGGCGCCGGCTTCGAGCCGGAACGGCGCCGGCTGCTCGACCTCGTCGCCGACGGCGTCGTCGAAAGGTATAGCTGAACGACATCAATTCCGCCCATGTGCTGAGGCCAAATCGGCCCTGGAGAATCAGATATGGACAGGGCCGATTTGGCCGTCCGCCATATGCGGGTTAGGGCCTAGGTGAAGTCGTCGGCGGTGATCAGGTCGGCATCGAGCGCCGTCGAGAAGGTCTCGACCGCGCGCCGCATGCTCTCGCGCTCGAGCTCCTCGAGTTCCCCGGTCAGCAGCTCGGTCCCGTCGTCGAGCCACTCGTCGTAGGCGTCGATCTCGCGCTCGCCGTGCACCCCGTCCGTGCGCCACTCGCACTCCGGGCAGCGGCGCCAGAGGCGCCAGTGCTCGCGGCTCGCGGTCTGCTCCCAGCGGACGGGCTGCACGAGCGTCGAGCCGCACCGGGGACAGACGTGGAGTCCAGTCTTCGCCTTCGTTCCTGTGCGACTCATATTGCTCATGTCCTATCCATCGAACACACCAGGCCGAGTTTCAATCCGCACTTTTCCGCGAAATCCCGAGAAAGTCCCATTACCGGGTAGGCCCGCCGCCCGATTCGAAACGATCCGATCGCCCCCGGCGCCCGCTACCATGGGTCGATGCTCGGAAACATCGGTCCCCTGGAGATAGTCGTCGTCCTGATCATCGCCCTGGTGGTCTTCGGCCCGAAACGGCTGCCGGAGCTGGGGCATTCGCTCGGCAAGGGCATCCGCGAGTTCAAAGGCTCGCTGAGCGGCGAGAACGACGAGCCGCCGCCGGCAGAGATCGAGGCCGGCGAGCGTGAGCCGGCCGCGCCCCGCGAGGAGCCGGTCGCCCACAAGCGGCCGTAGCCGAGGGCGGATGCCCCGCCGCGTCAAGCCGGTCTCCCATGAAGACCGGCTCACCCTCGTCGAACACCTCGACGAGCTGCGCAACCGGCTGATCGTCTGCGCCGCCGCCTTCGCGGTCGCGCTCGGGCTCTGCTTCTGGCAGAACCACCTGCTGCTCGAAATCGCCGGCGGGCCGCTGCCGGCCGGCCACAAGCAGCTGATCACCTTCGGCGTCACGGAGCCTTTCATGACGACCTTCACCGTCGCCGCCTACGGGGCGATCGTCCTCGCGCTGCCGGTGATCGTCTACCAGGTCTACGCCTACGTCCTGCCCGCCTTCAGCGGCGCCGAGCGCCGGGTCGCCCTGCCGATCATGCTGCTGGCGCCGGTCCTCTTCCTCGCCGGCGTCGCCTTCGCCTACTTCGCGGTGATGCCGGCGGCGGTGAAGTTCCTGCTCAACTTCAACAGCAGCCAGTTCGACGTCCAGGTCCGGGCGCGCGACTACTACAGCTTCTTCTCGACGACGATGCTGGCCGGCGGCATCATCTTCCAGCTGCCGCTGGCGATCCTCGCGGTCACCCGGCTCGGGATCGTCAGCATCGAGCAGCTCAGCGCCAACCGCCGCTACGCCTACCTGATCATCGCGATCGTCGCCGCGGCGCTGCCGGGGGTCGACCCGATCTCGATGTTGATCGAGATGGTGCCGCTCCTGGCCCTGTACGAGTTGAGTATCTTGCTTGCGCGGGCCTTCAGGCCGAAGGCTGCGGGAGGCGTGGGCAAACCCTCAACCCAGGAGTAGGACGAGCGATGGCATCGAGCGGCGAGCGGCGGATGGTCTTCGACACCCGTGGTCGCCGCAAACACGTGATCCGGGTCGTCTACGCGATCCTCGCGATCCTGATGGGCGCCAGCCTGTTCCTCGTCGTCGGCCCGGTCAACATCGGCGCGCTGATCGGCAACCAGAGCTCCGGCGGCAGCGCCGCCAAGGTCTACGAAGAACAGGCCGAACGGATCGAAACGCGCCTGCTCAAGAGCCCCAACGACGAAGGCCTGCTGCTGTCGCTGACCCGAGCCCAGATCGGCGCCGGCAACGCCAAGGTCGAAACGAATTCCTCGACCGGCGCGACCACGGTGCCGATCGACGCCCGCCGCGACTTCGAAGCGGCGGAAGAATCCTGGAACCGCTACCTGAAGCAGGCTGGGGGGGAACCCAGCGCCACGGCCGCGCAGCTCGTCGCGCAGACCTTCTTCAGGCTGGCCGAAAGCAGCAGCGGCATCTCCGAAGCGGTGGAAAACGTCGCCAAGGCGACCAGCGCGCAGAAGCTCGCCGCGGCGCAGCAGCCGACCCTCGGCTCCCTCAGCACGCTGGCGATCTACCAGTACTTCAACGGCGAGCCCGGCGCCGCCGACAGGACGACCAAGCTGGCGGCGGCGAAAGCCTCCTCGAAGGCCGAAGGCAAGACGGTCGAAAGCCAGCTCAAGGAATACCGCAAACGCGGCGAAGAATTCGAAAAGCAGAAGAAGGAACTGAAGAAGACCGAAAAGGAAGCGGGCAAGGAAAAGCTCACCAACCCCTTCAGCGGCTTCGGCGGCGCCCCGGCGGGCGGGTAGCGGCCACCCGCGCCCGCCCGTGATTCGCAAATAACCCCCGAGAAGCAAACAAAAGTACTTCCGTTGTAAAGTTCCCCGGCCTTTACTACGATAGGCCGATGGACTTCGTCGGACGCGAGAGTGAGCTGGCGCTGCTGCGTCGGCGCCTGGACGGGGTGCGCGAGAGCGGCCGCGGCTCGCTGATCGCGATTCGCGGCCGGCGCCGGGTCGGCAAGTCTCGGCTCGCGGAGGAATTCGCCCAGGCGTCCGGCCACCCGTACGTCTACTTCACCGCGGTTCAGCAGACGGGGGAGCGCGAGCTGGAGCGATTCGTCGCGGCGCTCGAAGCCTCCGCCGCCCCGCGGGCGGCCGACGTCCGACGGGGGCTGCGGCCGGAGAGCTGGGAGGCAGCGCTGGCGCTGGCGGCCGAAGGGGCGACGGCCGCACGCCCCCTGATCCTCGTGATCGACGAGTTCCCGTACCTGGTCGCGAAGGAGCCGAGCATCGAGGCGATCCTGCAGAAGGTCTGGGACCGCCACTGGCAGGACGCCCCGATCCTGGTCCTGCTGATCGGCTCCGACGAGGCGACGATGCACGCCCTCGCCGAGCAGGGCCGCCCGCTGTATGACCGGGTGCGCGAGATCGCGGTCCGACCGCTCGATCCGGCGGCGGTCGGCGAGCTGCTCGATCTGGGCCCGGCCGACGCTCTCGACGCACAGCTCGTGATCGGCGGCTTCCCGGTTCTCGCGACGGAGTGGGGCGCCGGCCGCGATCTCGGCGCCTACCTCGGCGAGGTCCTGACCGATCCGACCTCGTTCTTCGTCGTCAGCGCCGAGCGCACGCTCAGCGCCGAGTTCCCGGCCCCGGCGCCGCGGGCGATCCTGGCGGCGGTCGGCGCCGGCGCGCGCGCTCACTCGACGATCCTGTCCAAGACCGGGCTGAGCGCGACCACGGTCAACGAGACGCTGGAAGCATTGCGCCGCCGCGATGTCGTCCGCCGGCTCGTCCCGTACTCGACCAAGGCGACGACCAGGACCGCGCTCTGGGAGGTGGCGGACCCCTATCTACGGTTCTGGCTCGCCTTCGTCGACCGACGCATCGACCTGATCGAACGCGGGCGAGGATCGCTGCTGGTCGAGCACTTCGAACAGCGTTGGCCCGCCTACCGCGGGCGGGCGATCGAGCTTCTGGTCCGCGAGGGCTTGGAGCTGATGCTGCCCGATGCGGGGCGCTTCCGCGAGGCCCGCCACGTCGGCGCCTACTGGAATCGCAGCGGCACGATCGAGGTCGATCTGGTCGGCGGAGACGAGCGGCCGGTGGCGAAGCGGATCGGCTTCGTCGGCTCGGTCAAGTGGCGCCAGGAGCAGCCGTTCGGCCGCTCCGACGCGCTCGACCTCGCCGGCCGCCGCCGTGACGTGCCCGGTGCCGCCGACGCTCTCCTGGTCGGCGTCAGCGCCCAGGGATTCGATGACGCCGCGACCCTTGACGTGCGCCTCGGCCCCGAGGATCTGCTCGCCGCCTGGCGCCGCCCGCAGCGGTTCGAGTGGGCCGTGTAGGGATCGAACCTACGACCTTGAGATTAAGAGTCTCCTGCTCTACCAACTGAGCTAACGGCCCCGGGTCGAGGATTATAGGAAGCTAGGTGGGGCGGCAGTAGCGGAAGACGTCGCCGCTGACGATCGTGCCGTCGGCGAAGCTGAAGAGGCCGTGGGTCTGGAGGATGTAGTCGGAGCAGCGGGCGGAGACGTAGCTGCGGCGGCGGCCGTGGAAGCGGTAGCGGCGGCCGATCTTGACGTCGACGTGGGTGAGGGAGCCGAAGCCGGCGGCGAGCTGGGGAACCTCGAAGTCGGTGCGGTAGCGGTAGAGGCCGTGGGCGGGTTCGATCCGAACCGGGACGACGAAGGTTTCGAGCGCCGGGTAGGTCGCCTGGGTGTGGATCAGCACCGTCGGGTCGCCGCCCTGGCGGGGGCCGTTGAAGATGGTCAGGGGGGCGTGGATGTGGACCGGGGCGAGGCCGGGCAGGTAGATCTCGGCCCCGAGGTGTCCCGTGCCGACGATCGCGCCGCGGCAGCGGCTGCGGGCCTGCTTCGGCGTCGCCGTCGCGATCTTCGCCGCCGCGCAGACCGGCAGGCCGGCCGTGGTCAGCTTGCCGTCACGGTCGAACTGCAGCAGAACCCGGCGCAGCGCCGGCACCGGCGAGCCGTTCGCCGTCGCGATCTCGCCGTGGCCCTGGAATTCGATCGGCGCGAAGGCGTGCCGCGGCAGCGCCTGCGGCGTGAACCCCCCGTCGGCGCGGAGAACCAAGCTGCCGACCCGAACCTGAGCCGCGCCGGCCTGTCCGGCGGCCGCGGCGACGACCGCCGCGAGGGCCAGCAGAGCGACCGCGAACCTGATCCGTCCCATGCCTATAGATACCCGGGGCGGCGACCGAGTAGCGCCACTCGACCTACTTGCGCACCTTGCACGGCTTGAAGACAGTCCCCTCTACGAAGCTGCCGTCTTCGAAGCCGAATTCGGCTTTCGCCTGGAGACGGCCGTCGGCGCAGTGGGCGTTGGCGAAGCTGTGCCGCTTGCCCTTGAAGGTCCATTCGCGGCCGATCGTCAGCCGGCCCGAGATCGGCGAGCCGTAGCCGTTGACGATCCGCGGGAAGTGGGCGACGGTGCGGAAGCCGTAGCGGCCGCGGTGGATCCGTTCGATCTCGATCGAGATCACGTAGGTCGTCGGCGCCGGGTAGTTGAGATGCGCGTGGCCGAGCACGGTCGGATTGCCGTGCTTGGCGGGGCCGTTGAACAGGGTCAGCGGCGAGGAGGCCTTGATCGGCCCCTGTTCGGGCAGCTGCACGAGGGCGGTGCCGAAGCCGGTGCCGACGATGGCGCCGCGGCAGCTCTTGCGGGCGACGGCGGTCGTCGTCGCGACCAGCTTCCCCATCGTGCATTTCGGCAGGCCGGTGGTGTCGACTTCGCCGTGCTTGTCGAATTCGAGCGTCAGCGTCTGCAGCGGCGGCGGGCGGGTCCCGTCCCTGGTCTTGAAGGTGGCGGAGCCGTGCAGCTTGATCGGCGCGTCTTTGCGCTTCGGCAGCGTCTTCGGCGTGAAGCCGCCGTCGGCGACGATGACGATGTTGCCGATCTGCAGCTTGATCGCCTGCGCCACGCCGGCCGAGACCAGCAGCGCCAGCACGGCGACGGGCAGCGTTCTTAACAGAATCTTCCGCATCTTCTCGCCCCTCCGTAATCCCCGGTCGCCAAACTAGCACGGTGGGACTGAGGCGGAGCAGGGGGGTACTGCTCGTCGCGCTGGCGGCGCTGATCGTGCTGGGCATCCTCGGCGCGAACGTCGAGGGCAAGCTCAGCCCGACCAGCCTCGACATTCCCGGCACGCCGTCCTCGCGGGCCGACAACCTGCTGCGGGAGCACTTCGGCCAGAGCGCCCCGTTCGTGATCCTGCTGCGCGGCCCGGCGAAGGCGCTGGACCGGCAGGGGCCGGAGCTGATCCGCGCCCTGCGCCGCGACCCGCGGGCGACCACGCTCTCGCCCTGGGACCGGGGCACGGTGCAGCGGCTGCGGCCGAGCCCGCGCCGGGCGATCCTGATCGTCGACTTCCACGTCGGCATCGACCAGGCCGTGAACGAACGGGTGCCGGAGCTGAACCGGACGCTGGAAGCGAAGATCCACGCCCCGGCCCGGGCCACCCAGACCGGCTTCGCGACCCTCTCGCGGGCGATCCAGGACGACTCGATCGCGGCCACCCAGCGGGGTGAGCTGATCGCCCTGCCGGCGCTGCTGCTCGTCCTGCTGCTGGTCTTCCGCTCGCCGGTCGCCGCCGCCATCCCGCTCGCCTTCGGCGCCGTCACCGTGGTCGCCTCGCGCGGCCTGCTGGCGATCCTCACCAACTGGTTCAGCGTCGACGCCTTCGCGCTCGTCGTCTGCACGATGATGGGGCTTGCGCTCGGGGTCGACTACGCGCTGCTGATGGTCTCGCGCTTCCGCGAAGAGCTGGCCGACGGAGCCGAGCCGCTCGCGGCGGCGCGCGCCACCCGCCGCACCGCCGGGCGCACGACGGTCTTCGCCGGCAGCACGCTGATGCTCTCGATGCTGGTCGCCTTCTTCCTGGTCCCCGGCTCGCTGCTCGGCTCGCTGGCGGCGACGCTGGCGATCGTCGTCGCGCTCAGCGTGCTCGTCGCCGTCGTGCTGGGGCCGGTGGTGCTGAACCTGCTCGGCCCGAACGTCGACCGCTGGCGGATCGGCCGGCCGGCGCCGATCGACGGCTCATCGCGCCTGATGGCGCTCGTCGGCGCCGCCCTGCGCCGACCGGCCGCGGCGGCGCTGGTCATCGGCGCGATCGTGCTGGTGCTGGCGATCCCCGCGCTGGGGCTGAAGACCGGGCCGCCCAGCCAGACGCAGCTCGCCCGCGACGATCCCGCGCGCCAGGACCTCGAACTGATCGAGCGCGAAATCGGCCCCGGGTTCGACGCCCCGTTCGTGATCGTCGCCGCGACCGACAGCGGCACGGTGACCGAACCGGAGCGGCTGAAGGCGCTGAGCCGCTGGCAGCACCGGATCGCCGGCCAGCCCGGCGTCCAGGCGGTGGTCGGCCCGGGGCAGGTCTCGCGGGCGGTGGCGCCGCTGCGCGAAGTCGGCAGCCTGCTCGCCAGCGGCGCCGAAGCGGGACCGCTGGCCGAACTCGGCAAACTCGGGCGCAACCTCGGCCGGGCGGCGTCGGGGGTCGGCGAACTGCGCGCGGGCATCGCCAAGGCGAGCTACGGAGCGGGGCTGCTCGCCGACGGGTCGGGGCGGGCGGAGGACGGCGCCCGCGCGATCGCCGCCGGCCTCGGCCAGGCGACCGCCGGCAGCGAACGCGCCGTCGCCGCCCTGCGGACCTTCGCCCACGGGACCCGGCGCCTCGCCGGCGCCCAGCACCGGGCGGCGCTCGGCGCGCTCAACCTCAAGTTCGGCCTGCAGAGCCTCGCCCCCAACCTGCGCCGCAACGCGCTGCGCCGCTCGCGCAGTCAGCGCAAGTCGCTCGAACACGACGCCCACACGAAGCTGCCGCAGCTGATCGCCCCGGCGCAGGAAGCCGAAGCGCAGCTGAAGGCGGCGCTGCGCGAACTGGAAGCGATGGGCGTCGGCAAGGGGGACCCGGCCTACGCCGCGGCGCTGGCGGCCGTGCGCCAGGCGAGCGCCGCGGTCAGCGGCGTCGATCCGGCCAGCGGCGCTCCCTACGCCCCCGAATACGCCGGCCTGGCGGCCGAACTGACGGCGCTGCAGGCGCGCCTCGTCGAAGACGCCGGAGAAGCGAAGACGGTGACCGACTGGCTGGTCTCCGGGATCATCGCGATCAAGAAGCTCGCGGCGGGGGCGAAACGCCTATCCGACGGCCTCAACCAGCTCGAAGCCGGCGGCAAGCAGCTCGCCCACGGCTCCGCCCGCCTGGCCCGGGCGGCGTCCAAGCTCGGCGGCGGCCTGGCCCGGCTGCAGGCGGGCGCGACCGCTCTCGCCGGCGGCATATCCCGCCTCGGAGGCGGCGCCGGGGCGCTGCAGGAAGGCCTCTCGGAAGGCTTCCGCGAATCGCAGCCGCTGCAGGCGGGCCTGCGCCGCGCCACGGTGCAGGTGCTCTCCAGCGACGCCAAGCTGACCCGCCAGGCGCGCCGCCTGCAGCGGACGACCCCGGGCCTGTTCGACTCCGGCTACTTTGTCCTCTCCGCCCTCGACGGGGCGCGCCCGCGGATCCGCGAGCGGGCTGGGGAAGCGATCGACCTGGGCGGCGGCGGCCAGGCGGCGGCGATGCTGGTGTTCTCGCGCTACACCTTCAACTCGCCCGGCTCGATCGCCCTCAACAGGCGGCTGCGCGGCGACGCCGCCGCGCTCGGCCGCGAATCCGGGCTGACCACCGGGGTCGCCGGCGGCGCCGCCCAGCTCAACGACTACAGCCGCGTCACCCGCGCCCGGATCCCCTTCGTGATCGCGGCAATCGCCCTCGCGACCTTCCTCGTCCTCGTCCTCGTCCTCCGCTCGCTGCCGCTGGCGGCGATCGCGGTCGGGCTCAACCTGGCGACCGTCGCGGTCGCCTTCGGCGTCCTCACCCTGCTCTTCAACCTGCCCGAAGACTGGCCGCTGGGCGGCCACAGCTACGTCGACGCGGTCGGCGCCGTCGCGATCTTCGGCGTCGTCTTCGGGCTCTCGATCGACTACGCGGTGTTCCTGCTGGTGCGGATGCGCGAGCACTACGACCGCCACGGCGACAACGCGGCGGCGGTCGAGTTCGGGCTGCAGCGGACCGCGCGGGTGATCACCGGCGCGGCGGCGATCATGATGGCCGTCTTCGTCGCCTTCGCCGGCTCCTCGATCGCCACCGTCAGCCAGCTCGGAATCGGCCTCACCGTCGCGGTGCTGCTCGATGCGACCGTGGTGCGGATCGTCCTGCTGCCGGCGCTGATGCTGCTGCTCGGCGATCGGGTCTGGTGGCTGCCGCGCCCGCTGGCCCGGGTGCTGCCGCGCCTCAACGCCTGAACCCGAATCGCGCGAAACGCGTTGGCTTCGAGTTAAGCCAGGCACGGCCGGACGCGTGCCGAGTGGTCGCTCGGATACGATTCGGCGGCTTGTCCCCTGGGTTTGGAGGCGGGGGAACCGCAAGCGACGATCCGTGGCTGCTAATTCCTTAGGCGAGGACAAAAGCCCGGCAAAAGCCCGGGGAATGACCCCAGCCAGAATCGTCGCCGTCGCCGGCCTCGCGGTCCTCGTCATCGCCCTCGGCTACGTGATCTTCTTCAGCGGCGACGGTGGCCACAGGTACAGGCTCGTCTTCCAGAACGCCAGCCAGCTCGTGCCCGAAAACCAGGTCCTGATCGGCGGTCACCCGGTCGGCTCGGTCGACAGCATCGAGCTGACGCACGACAACCTCGCCGCGGTGACGGTGAACGTCGAACAGCAGCTGCACCAGGGGACGACGGCGACGATCCGCGCCACCGGCCTCGCCGGGGTCGCCAACCACTACGTCTCGATCAGCCCCGGCCCGAACAGCAGCCCGGCGCTGGAAGAAGGCGCCACGCTCGGCCTCGGCTCGACCACCACGCCCGTCGACCTCGACCAGTTCCTCAACACCTTCCCGACCCCGGTGCGCCGCGGCCTCGGCCAGTTCGTGCGGGGCAACGCGGCGATCTACTCCGGCCGCGGCGAAGACGCCAACCGGACCTTCAAGTACTTCGGCCCGGCGCTGAACCGGACCAGCGCCTTCCTCGGCGAACTCAACGCCGACCAGAGCCTGTTCCGGCGCTTCGTCGTCAGCTCGAGCAAGCTGACCACCACGGTCGCCCAGCGCGGCGCCCAGCTCTCCAGCGCGGTCTCCAACGCCAGCACCGCCTTCGGCGCGATCGCCAAGCAGAACGTCGCCTTCGACAGGACCCTGCGCCTGCTGCCGCCGGTCTTCCGCCAGAGCAACACGACCTTCGTCAACCTGCGCGCCGCGCTCGACGACCTCGACCCGCTGGTCGAAACGGCGAAGCCGGCGACGAAGAACCTGGCCCCGTTCCTGGCCGAACTGCGGCCGGTGCTCTCGAAAGCGGTGCCGGTGTTCAGGAACCTGCGGCTCAGCGTCGCCCGCAAGGGCTTCGCCAACGACAGCGCCGAACTGCTGGCCGCCCTGCCGGCGGTCGAACAGCGCGCCGGGCGCGCCTTCCCGCATGCCGAACAGGGGATCGCGGCCTTCCAGCCGAGCCTCGACTTCGCCCGCGCCTACACGCCGGACATCTTCAACGGCTTCGGCAAGCTCGGCCAGGTCGCCGGCTACTACGACGGCAACGGCCACTACGCCCGCGTCCAGTTCAGCGACCTCAACATCTTCAAGGACAACGAAGGCAAGCTGGAAGCGATCCCGCCCAGCGCCCAGTACGAAGCGTTCGGCGAATCGGCCGGCGTGCGGAGGCCCTGCCCCGGCGGCTCCACCCAGTCCTCGCCGGGCTCGAACCCGTTCACCGAGCCGCCCTTCGCCGGCTCCGGCGTCCACCCCTCCTCGGAATGCAACCCGGCCGACGCGCCCCCCGGACCATGAGGAAGCTGCTGATAGCGGGCGGGGCGGTCGCGGCGGTTGTCGTGGCCGCGATCCTGCTCGCCGGCGGCAGCGGCGGGGGCGGCTACCTCGTCCGCGCGATCTTCGACAACGGCTCCTTCATGGTCAAGGGGGAGCTGGTCCGGGTCGCCGGCGCCAACGTCGGCGAAATCGAATCGGTCGGGGTGACGATGCCGGGCGAAATCGACAGCTACAAGGACGGCAAGGCCGAGGCGGTCCCGGGCAAGGCCGTGATCGTGATGAAGATCGAAGACCCGGGCTTTCAGGACTTCCGCCGCGATGCCGGCTGCCTGATCCGGCCGCAGTCGCTGATCGGCGAGAAGTTCGTCGATTGCCGCCCGACCCTGCCGCGGGCGCCGGGCTCGAAGCCGCCGCCGGAACTGCGGGAGATCCCGTCCGGCGAGCCGGGGGCCGGCCAGCGCCTGCTGCCGCTGGAGAACAACAGCACCAGCGTCGACCCGGACCTGATCAACAACATCCAGCAGCTCCCCTACGCGCAGCGCTTCCGGCTGATCCTCAACGAACTCGGCGCCGGCCTCGCCGGCAACGGCGAAAACATCGAGGAGGCGGTGAAGCGGGCGAACCCGGTGCTGCGCGACACCGACCGCCTGTTCGGGATTCTCTCGGCCCAGCGCGACCAGCTCGCCAAGCTGGCCACCGACTCGGAGCAGATCCTCGGCCCGCTCTCGCGTCAGCGCTCCAGCGTCGCCGGCTTCTTCGCCAACGCCGGCGCCGCCGCCCAGGCGAGCTCCGAACGCGGGGCCGCGCTGGAAGCGTCGCTGCGCAAGTTCCCCACCTTCCTGCGCGAGCTGCGGCAGACGATGGGCAGCCTCGAAGAATTCTCCGACGCCGCCACGCCGGTCTTCGCCGACCTCGGCAGGGCCGCCCCCTCGCTGACCAGCGCGACCCGCGCGCTGACCCCGTTCTCGGCCGCATCGACCGTCTCGTTGAAGTCGCTCGGGGCGACCGGCGAAGTCGCCGGGCCGAAGATCCACGCCGCCGACCCGATCGCCTCCAAGGCCAGCGAACTGGCGATCTCGGGCGCCAAGCCGACCAGCGAACTGGCGAGCTTCCTCGTCAGCACCCGGAAGACGGGCGGCTTCTCCGGCCTCTCCGAACTGATCTACAACAGCGTCGCCACCAACAACGAATTCGATCAGTACGGCCACTTCGGCCGCGCGGTCGTGGCGCTGACCAACTGCACCGACTACGTCGTCGCCGCGACCAGCGGCTGCTCGGCCAACTTCAACGGCCCGAACAGCGGCGAAGGGGAAGCGTCGGCCTTCAGCAGCGCGCCTTCCTCAAGCGGGTGCAGGAGATGCAGGAACGGCTGGCCGGCGGCACCTCGGCCGCGGCCGGCGGGGCCCCGTCGTCCTCGTCCCGGTCCGCTCCGACGCCGCGGGCGCCGTCGCTCGAAGAAAGCAGGCGCCTCGGCGCCAAACAACAGGCGAAGGCCGCCAGTCCCCGGCAGGCCCTGCTCGACTACCTCCTGGCGCCATGAGGAACCGCGGCGGCATACAGGGGGTGGCGAGCAGCCCGGCGATCGTCGGCGCGGTCACGGTGCTGGTCGCGCTCCTCGCCGTCTTCCTCGCCTACAACGCCAACAACGGGCTGCCGTTCGTCTCCACCTACGACCTCCAGGCGCGGGTTCCGAACGCCGACGCCCTGGTCAAAGGCAACGAGGTGCGGATCGGCGGCTCGCGGATCGGCGTCGTCTCCTCGGTCAAGCCGGTCCAGACCGGCAACGGCGGCGTCGCCGCGGAGCTCGAGCTGCACCTCGACAAGAGCGCCGAAAAGATCCCCGCCGACTCGACGATGATCATCCGCCCGAAATCGCCGCTCGGGCTGAAGTACCTGCAGATCGTTCCCGGCAACTCGTCGAGGGGCCTGGAGGCGGGCGAAACGATCCCGCTCTCGGCGGCGCGGCCCGAACCGGTCGACATCGACCAGTTCTTCGACATGTTCAACGAACCGACCCGGAAGGCGATCCAGCGCAACCAGGCCGGCTTCGGCAACGCCCTCGCCGGCCGCGGCCCGCAGCTCAACGCCGCCTTCGGCTCGCTGCGCCGGCTGGTCGAACACGCGCAGCCGACGCTGCGGACGATCGTCGCGCCGGACACCCGCTTCGGCGAGTTCTGGCGGGCGCTGGAGGAACTCTCGGCGACGGTCGCGCCGGTCGCCGAGACGCAGGCGAGCATGTTCGTCGCCCTCGATCGCACCTTCGCCGCCTTCGCCCGCGTCTCCCGCCCCTACATCCAGGAAACGATCAGCAAGGGCCCGCCGACGCTCGACGCGGTCAACGCCGACCTGCCGCAGCTGCGTCCCTTCTTCCACGACTCGGCCCGCTTCTTCACCGCGCTGAAGCCCGGCGCGAAGGCGCTGGGCGAAACCTCGCCGACGATCGACGCCGCCCTGCGGGCCGGCATCCCCGCCCTCAACCGCACCCCGGCGCTCTACGCGCAGCTGACCCCGACCGCGGAAGCGCTGCTCGCCTTCCAGGAAGCGCCGGGCGTCTTCAACGGGCTCAACCTGCTGATCGACACCAACAACACGCTCGACCCGGCGATCAAGTTCATCGCCCCGGCGCAGACCACCTGCAACTACCTCACCCTCGCCTTCCGCAACCTCGCCAGCGCCTTCAGCGAACACAACTCGACCGCCAACTGGCTCGGCGCGATCAGCTTCGAGTCACCCGACGGCCCCAACGCCGAGGGCTCGCCCGCCTCTGCCCCGGCCAACGGCCCGGGCAAGAAGAACCACCTCCACTTCAACCCCTACCCGAACACCGCCGCCCCCGGCCAGCGACGCGGCTGCGAAGCCGGCAACGAGCGCTACGCGATCGGCAAGACCGTGATCGGGCACGCGCCGGAAACCTATGCCAAGACGACCAAGCACGAAGAAGAATGAGCCGGCTGCCGGAGCGCGACATCAGGGCACAGGAAAGCGGCGGCCGCTTCAGCTGGCGGCCCAGCAACGCGATCATCGCGGTGATCTTCATCCTCATCTTCACGGTCGGGCCCTACCTGGCGTTCACCGGCCACGTGCCGTTCACCGGCTACGGCTACACGTTGAAGGCGACCTTCTCCAACGCCGCCAACATCTCGGCCAACTCGCCGGTGCGGATCGCCGGCGTCGAAGTCGGCAAAGTGATCGAAACCGAACGCGACGGCGAGGCGACCACGGTCACCTTCACGGTCGAAGGCAGGGGCCGCCCGATCCACGAAGACGCCTACGCCGAGATCCGGCCGCGGATCTTCCTCGAGGGCAACTTCTTCATCGACCTCGACCCCGGCAGCCCCAGCGCGGCCGAACTCGGCAGCGGCGACACGATCCCGGTCAGCCACACCTCGACCGGCGTCCAGCTCGACCAGATCCTCTCCGCTCTGCAGTCGCCGGTGCGGGCCGACCTCAGCCGCCTGCTGGAGAGCTACGGCGAAGCGCTCACCCACAAGCCGACCGCGGCCGAAGACGCGACCCAGCTGCCCGAGGTGAAAGGCAAGACCGGCGCCGAAGGGCTCAACGGGGCCTTCAAATACGGCGGCGACGCCGGCCGCTACAGCGCCCAGGTGACCAACGCCCTGCTCGGCACCAGCCCGCACGACCTCTCGCGCCTGATCGCCTCGGCCGGCTCCAGCTTCGGCGCCCTCGCCCGCCACGAGGCCGACCTCGAAGGGCTGATCGTCAACTTCGACACCTTCACCGGCGCCCTCGCGGCCCAGTCGGCCAACCTCTCGACCACGGTCCACCGCCTGGCGCCGACCCTGCGGACGGCCCGCAAGTCGCTGGTCAGCCTCAACGCGACGCTGCCGCCGCTGCGCGCCTACGCGATCCAGCTGCGGCCGGCGGTGGCCGAGCTGCCGGGCCTGATCGCCGCCGCGGAACCGTGGCTGGCGCAGGCGCGGCCGCTGCTCTCCGGCCGCGAGGCCGGCGGCGTCGCCCGGCTGCTGGCCGAAGCGACCCCGGGCCTGGCGGGCGCGGCCCAGGCCGGCAAGGCGAACACGCTGCCGCAGATCAATCGGCTCAGCCTCTGCACCAGTCGCGTCTTCGTCCCCACCGTCAACCAGACGATCGCCGACCGCTTCAGCACCGGCGGCCCCAGCTACCGCGAGTTCTTCTACTGGCTGGCCGACTTCGCCGGCTCGATCCAGAACTTCGACGGCAACGGCAACTACCTGCGCCTCGACCCCAGCGCCGGCGACAAGCTGCTGCACCTCGAAAACCCGCAGGGGCAGTTCACCGTCGACAAACAGGAGTGGAGCCACTCGGCGACCGTCCCGATCGGCGTCCAGCCGCAGCTCGGCGGGCGCCCGCCGAGCAAGCCGGAAGTGCGCTGCTACAGCAACCCCGCCCCCGACGTCAACGGCGCGCTCGGCCAGGTCGGCGCGCCCGCCCTCACCCCATGAGCGACCGGGCCCCGGAAAAGACCAGCCGTCTCCGGCACTTCCGCGCCGCGCTCGGGCGGCAGGCGCGCGGGCGCGGCAAGGACACGATCGCGATCGTCGTGATGACCGCGCTGGCGGTCGTGATGACGCTCTGGATCTTCACCCAGCAGAAAGCCTCGCTGCCGTCCTGGGCGCCGTTCGTCGGCGAAGACTTCGTCCACCTCAGCGCCGACTTCAGCAACGCCCAGGCGGTCACTCCCGGGCAGGGCCAGGCGGTGGTGATCGCCGGCATCCAGGTCGGCAAGATCTCCTCGGTCGACCTCGAAGACGGCCACGCGGTGATCGGGATGGACGTCGAGCCGAAGTACGTCGACCTGATCCACGCCAACGCGCAACTGCTGCTGCGGCCGAAAACCAACCTCAACGACATGGCGGTCGAGATCAGCCCCGGCAGCGGCAAGGGCCACGTCGAAGCCGGCCACACCTTCCCGCTCTCCCAGACCGAACCGGCGATCCCCTTCGAAGCCTTCCTCTCGACCCTCGACACCGACACCCAGCAGTATCTGCAGCTGCTGGTCGCCGGCGGCGCCCAGGGGATCGGCGGCCGCGGCCGGCAGCTCTCCGGCGCCTTCCGCCGGCTGCAGCCGTTCTCCCACTACATCGCCAGGCTCAACAGGGCCGTCGCCGGGCGCCGGGTCGAGCTGGCCCGGGTGATCCACGACTTCGGCCTGCTGACCGGGGAACTCGGCCGGCACGATCGCGACCTCGAACGCTTCGTCAGCTCATCCAGGGCCGCGCTCGGCAACTTCGCCAACCAGCAGAGCTCGATCCAGGAATCGCTGGTCGAGTTCCCCTCGACGCTGACCGCGCTGCGCTCGGCGCTGGCGAGCTCCGACCGCTTCAGCACCGTCGCCCGCCCGGCGCTGCTCGGCCTGATCCCGCAGGCGCAGGCGCTCGGCCCCGCCTTGAAGGCGAACGAACGCCTGTTCAAGCAGACGACGGTGCCGATCCGCGACCAGATCCGACCGTTCACCCGCCAGGTCCGCCCGGTGCTGACCCACACCGCCGCCGGGGCCGCCGACCTGAAGACGACGGTGAACAGCTTCGGCAACGCGCTCGGCGGCCTCAACGGCTTCCTCAACGAACTCGCCTTCAAGCCGAAGGGCTCGCGCCAGAGCCTGCTCTTCTACCTGCCCTGGCTGAACCACGACATCAACGCCAGCTTCAACCTCACCGACGGCTCCGGGCCGGTCTTCCGCGGCCAGGCGCTGCTCTCCTGCAACGGCGCCTACCTGGCGCAGGCGGTGACGCCGCTGAAGCCCTACCTGAAGACCGTCCTGCAGGCGGTGCGGATCCCGACCCCGACCGAACTGCCGCCGATTCCCGAAGACCCCAAGAACCCCGGCATCAGCTGCGGCCCCTGAGATGAGCAAGCGAGCCCCCAGCACCGCGCAGCTCCTGGTCATCGTCGGCTTCGCGCTGTCCTGCTTCGGGATCCTGCTGTTCCTCTGGGTAACCTTCGGCGGGCCGACCCCGTTCAAGGCGAGGACCTACGAGATCTACGTCCCCTTCAACGAGGCGACCCAGCTCGCCGAACAGTCCGACGTGCGGATCTCCGGCGTCTCGGTCGGCAAGGTGCAGACGATCGAAGAGTCGCCCGACGGCAAGCGGGCGCTGGCGACGGTCGACCTCGAAGACAGGTACGCGCCGATCCCGAAGGGCACCCGGGCGATCCTCCGCACCAAGACGCTGCTCGGCGAGACCTACGTCGAACTGACTCCCGGCAACCCGAACGGCACGCGGATGCACGACGGCGAAACCCTCCCGGTCGCCCAGGTGGCGGAATCGGTCCAGCTCGACGAGATCTTCCGCACCTTCGACGCCCGCACCCGCTCCGCCTTCCAGAAATGGATGCAGGAATCGTCGCTGGCGATCGCGGGGCAGGGGCAGAGCCTCTCCACCGCGTTCGCCGAGCTCGAACCCACCTTCTCCGAATTCGACAAGCTGTTCCGGGTGCTCGACACCCAGCGGCTTGCGGTCAGGCAGCTGTTCCGCAACGGCGCCACGACCTTCCGGGCGCTGCGCGGGCGCGAAGGCCAGCTCGCCGACCTGATCCGCAACTCCAACACCGTCTTCCAGACGACGGCGAAGCGCGACAAGGACATCGAAGCGCTGTTCCGCGCCTTCCCGACCTTCGAGGACCAGTCGCGGCTGACCCTGAACCGGCTGAGAAAATTCGCCCTCAACACCGATCCGCTGATGAAGCAGCTGGTGCCGGCGGCGGAACAGCTGTCGCCGACCCTGGTCGCCTTCTCGCGCCTGGCGCCGCAGGCGAAGGGCTTCTTCGAAGGGCTCGAACCGGTGATCGACCGCGCCTCGACCGGGTTCCCGGCGCTGCGCAAGCTGTTCCGGGACGAGTTCCCGCCGCTGCTGCGCTCGCTCGACCCGTTCCTGCGCAACCTCAACCCGATCCTCACCGGCCTCGGCCTCTACAAGAACGAGGTCACCTCGGCGATGGCCAACGTCGCCTCCGCCTCGAACGCGGTCCACATCAACGCGACCGGCGCCCAGACGCACTTCCTGCGGGCCCTGGGGCCGTTCGGGCCGGAAACGCTGGCGACCTTCCCGCAGCGGCTGACCGGCAACCGCAACAGCGCCTACAGCCGCCGGCTGTCGGCCAGGCGCCTGGCCCAGGGCCTGCTCAACTTCCAGACCAGCCAGTGCTACACGGGGCTGTCGGCGACGATCGACAACAACGCCCCGAGCGAATCGGCCTTCAACCAGCGGGTCGGCGGCGACGTCAAAAAAGCCGAAGACTTCTACGCCCGGCTGAAGCACTACGCCTACGCCGACCAGGAGAGCTCGGCGACGATCCCGGCGCCGGGCTGCAGCCCGCAGGCGCCGCTGGAACCGATCAACGGGACCGGCCCGGCGACGCTCTACCAGCACACCTTCGAACAGCCCCGGCCCTAGGGCCGCCCCAAGCGCCGGGTCAGCCCTTCGGGGTGCAGGGGACGACCAGGCTGCTCTTCAGCACGGTCCGGGACGGCGCTCCCGCGACCTGGGCTTCGTTGCGGAACAGCGCCTTCAGCACCTTCGCCTTGAAGTGGCCGTCCGGGCACTTCGCCGAGAGCAGGCTGTGCTTGCGGTGCTTGAACCGAAAGAACTTCTTCGCGATCGTGAACCTGAAGTCCACCGCGGAGCCGCTGCCGCCGACGATCTGCGGGACCTTGGCGACCGTCTGATAGCCGAAGCGGCCCTTATGGATCTTCTTGATCGTCAGCGTGGTGACGATCGCCGCCGGCACCGGCACGGTGATGAACGAGTGGATGTACATCGTCGTCTTGCCGCGCTTGGTGCCGCCGTTGAAGATCAGCAGCGGGCTCGCCACCCTGATCGAGGGCTGTTCGGGGAAGGCGATGTCGACGTGGGCGCTGCCGTGGCCGACGAGGGCGCTGCCGCAGGCCTTCTTCGCGGCCTTGGTGTCGGTCGCCTGCAGCTTGCTGCCCTTGCAGACCGGCACGCCCCTGGTGTCGACTTCGCCGTTCTTGTCGATCTCGACGACCGCTTCGCGGAACGCCGACGGATGGGTGCCGTCGGTGGTCTTGACCTTGCCGCTGACGTTCAGCGCGATCGGCGCCAGCTTCTTCCGCGGCAGCTTCTTCGGCGCGACGCTGCTGCCGAAGGTCAGCACCAGGTTGCCCGCATGCACCGTCGTCGAGGTCGCCGCGGCCACCGCGGCGCCGCTCAGCGCCAGCACCGCGCTCAAAGCAAACGCCACCAGCACGTTCTTACGCATATCGATTCATCTCTCCTTTGGGGCCGGTCCCTCTGACGCGACCATAGAGCCTTGATCCGTCTCTCCAGTGACAGATTCGCTGCCCTGGCCCCCGTTTAAACCCGCGCCGGCACGCAAAAGAGCGGCCCGGAGGCCGCTCTTTTGCTGCAGATCGATCGCCGTTCGAGGCGATCTATGTGGCTGCCGCTAGCCCTTCGGCGTGCAGGGCACCGCCACCTTGCCCTTGGCCGTGGTCGTCGCGGCGACGCCGACGACGTGGGCTTCGTTCTTGAACAGGGCGCTCGCTTTGGTCTTGAAGACGCCGTCGGGGCACTTGGCCGACAGGTAGCTCATCTTCTGGCCCTTGTAGCGGTACTTCTTCCCCAGCTTGAAGCGGAAGGCGATCGCGGAGCCGCTGCCGCCGACGATCTGCGGGATCTTGGCGATCGAGTGCAGGCCGCTGCCCTTCTTCTGGATCGTCACCGTGGTGACGATCGCCGCCGGGACCGGCACGGTGATGAAGGTGTGGATCAGCAGCAGCGTCTTGCCGCCCTTCTGGCCGCCGTTGAAGACGAGCAGCGGGCTGTGGACGAGGATCGGCTTCTGTTCGGGGAAGGCGATCTGCGCGTCGGCGCTGCCTTCGCCGAGAATCGCGCGTCCGCAGGCCTTCTTCGCGTCCCCGGTGTCGGTCGCCTGCAGCTGGCCGCTCTTGCAGACCGGGTAGCCCTTGACGTTGACCATCACGTCCTTGTCGATGTCGACGACCGCTTCGCGGAAGGCCGAGGGTTGGGTCCCGTCGGTGGTCTTGATCTTGCCGAACAGGTTCGCCGTGATCGGCGTGTACTTCGTCTTCGACAGAGCCTTCGGCGAGACGGTGCCGCCGAAGGTGACGACCAGGTTGCCCGCGTGGATCGTGGTCGAGACCGCGGACGCGATCGCAGCGCCGCCCAGGGCAAGCGCCGCGCTCAGCCCGAGTACGGCGAGTAGTTTCTTACGCATATAGCTTCTCTCTCCTTTTCGGCCTGCCCATGAGAGCCCCGGCCATATAGAGGCTTATCCCTCCGCGGCAAAATTAGCACCCCGGCAGTCGATCGACCCAGTCGATCCGGATGAAAAGCGCCGCGTAACTCACTCTTCGAGCATCGACAACCGGGTCCGTTCGCGCTCGGCGGCGGCGCCGTCCGGGCCGAGGAACGGCAGCGTGATCCAGAACATCAGGTCGGGCAGGCGGCTCGGGAGCCGTGCCGAGGCGCCGTGGAGGATCTCGCTGTAGAGCAGCTCGTTGACGCCGCCGGCGAGCGAGAGCGAGGTGATTCCCGGCAGCTCGACCGAGGTCTCGGCCCGGCCGGCGTCGAGGAAGCCGGTGAACTGGCGCAGCGCCGCGTCGCGGCGGGCCAGCGCCTTGGGCCCGGCGGCGAGCACCTCGACGATCGCGAAGCGGCCCTCGTCCGGGTGCTCGGCGAGGTGCTTCAGCAGCTCGTAGAGGCCGGCGGCGACGCGCTCGGCCCAGGGCGCGCCGGGCTTCGACTCGAAGCCCTTGGCGGTGTCGCCGAGCAGGTTGCCCAGCAGCACGTCGTAGGCGGCGAGGAAGCAGTCCTCCTTGCTCGCGAACAGCTCGTAGAAGGTCTTGCGCGAAACGCCGGCGACGCCGATCACGTCGACCACCCGCGTCTCCGGGTAGCCGCGCTCGGCGACGACCTCGATCATCGCTTGCAGGATCCGCCGCCGCTGAGACTCCGTCACCGCCTCCCGCGGCAGCCCGTGACGACCCCTCGGCAGCCGCTCGCCCATTTTGGCCGTGCGTCTACCCGAAGCCACGCGCAGACTTTAGAGCACGCCGCGTTCCCCGCCGATCCAGACGACCTGGTCGCGGCCCGGCCCGACGCCGACGAGGCGGATCGGGACGCCGGCGAAATCGCTGACGAAGTCGAGGTAGGCGCGCGCCTCGGACGGCAGGTCCGCCTCGCTGCGGCAGGCGGCGAGGTCGGCCTCGAAGCCCGGCATCTCCTCGTACTCCGGCTCGGCCGAGTGGAGGATCGACTGGTGGTACGGGAACTCGTCGAAGATCGCGCCCTCGCGCGAGCGGTAGCGGACCGCGGCCCGCAACGGGTCGAGCCCGCTCAGCACGTCGAGCTTGGTGATCGTCAGCGCGCTCATCCGGTTCAGCCGCACCGCGTAGCGCAGGGCGACCAGGTCCATCCAGCCGCAGCGGCGCTCGCGGCCGGTGGTGGTCCCGTACTCGTGACCGCGTTCGAGCATGTGGCGGCCGGCCGCGTCGTCGAGCTCGGTCGGGAAGGGCCCGGCGCCGACCCTGGTCGCGTAGGCCTTGGCGACCCCCCAGACCTCGCCGATGTCGGTCGGGCCGACCCCGGCGCCGACGCAGGCTGCGCCGGCGATCGGGTTGGAGGAGGTGACGAAGGGATAGGTGCCGTGGTCGAGGTCGAGCAGGGTCGCCTGGGCGCCCTCGAACAGCACCGTGCCGCCGCCGTCGAGGATCTCCCAGCAGAGGTGCGCAGTGTCGGCGATGTGCGGCTCGAGCCGGTGGCCGTAGGCGGTGAACTCCTCGGTCATCGCGTGCAGGTCGAGCCGCGGGTCGGGCGCCTCGGCGACGCTCTGGTCGCCGCCCTCGCGGGCGCCCTCGCCGGCCTCCTTGCGCAGCTTGCGGCGCTGCACGGAGAGTTCGCGGAGCGCCTGCTGCTTCGGCTCCAGCGCCGCCATGATCTTCTTGCGCAGGATCTTCTCGTCGAGCAGGTCCTGGACGCGGATTCCCAGCCGCAGCGCCTTGTCTGCGTAGCAGGGGCCGATGCCGCGCCGCGTGGTGCCGATCGAGAGCTTGCCCAGCTTCACCTCGCCGGCCGTGTCGAGCAGCACGTGGTAGGGCATGATCAGGTGCGCGTTGGCGGAGATCCGCAGGTTGCCGACGTCGACCCCGCGCCGCTTCAGGTCGTCGATCTCACCCAGCAGGATGTGCGGGTCGAGCACCACCCCGTTGCCGATCACGCAGGGCTTGTCCGCGTGGAGGATGCCCGAGGGGATCAGGTGGAACTTGAACTCCTCGCCGTCGCGGACGATCGTGTGGCCGGCGTTGTTGCCGCCCTGGAAGCGGACGATCGCGTCGGCCCGCTCGGCCAGCAGGTCGACGACCTTGCCCTTGCCCTCGTCCCCCCACTGGGCGCCGACTATGACCACGCCTGGCATGACCGGGTGATTGTGACGATGATCGGGACGGGACGCGCGCCAGGTCCGCCTCCTCCGAGGGGCCGAACGTGAGCCGGCCGGCGCGTCAGCCCCCGGCTGCGCGCGCCTGCTCGCGCCGGTCGGGGCCGAACAGCGGCAGCGGGTCGTCGCAGATCTCGATCAGAGCGGGAGACCGTGCGCGAGCCGATCTGGTCCTCGAGCTGCCTGCGGCCCTCCTCGACGTCGCGGCCGGCATTGCTGGTGACCAGCATCGAGCGCTGGTTCTCGTAGCGCTCGTTGACAAGCGCGTAGAGCTGCTCGACCACCCAGTCGGTGTGCCGCTCCGAGCCGAGGTCGTCGATGTAGAGGAGGTCGACCGAGGTGAGGCGGCGGAAGAAGGCGTCATAGGCGTCCTCGGAATCGGTCGCCTGGTAGGTCTGGCGGATCTGGGTCAGCAGCTTCGGCGTGAAGTAGACGGCCACCGTGTGGCCGGCGGCCAGCGCCGTCTTCGCGGCCAGCATCCCCAGGGTCGTCTTGCCGGTGCCGGTGTTGCCCATCAACCACATTCCCCGGCCGGCCGCGAGGTTCTCGTCGAGGCCCTCGGCGAACGCCCTGACGGCGTTGACGACGTGGCGGCTGGTCATCTCGCGCGACATGTCGCTGACCGGGGGGCGGTCGAAGGAGACGCCGCGGTAGCGCGGCGGGATCGCCGAGGCGACGCCGCGGACGCGGCCGCGCTTGAGCCGCTCGGCGCGGCACTCGCAGGGTCGCGCCACGTCTTCGGGGCCGAGGATCCAACCGGAGCCGTCGCAGACGCCGCGCGGACAGGCCTGCTCGGCGAACGGCTCGCTGCGCGGGATCGCCGCCATCAGAACTCAGGCCCGGCGCTCGCCGCGTCCTCCAGCGGCGGCCCTTCGCCGGCCGGCTGTTCGACCGGCTGCTCGTGGCCGCTGTGGTCGGCGAATTTGGGGAAGCGATCGAGGAAGACCAGCTTCGGCGAGCCGATCGGCCCGTTCCGGTGCTTGGCGATGATCACGTCCGCCAGCCCGTCCGGCTCGTCTTCGGGGTCGCGGTAGTAGTCCTCGCGGAAGAGGAAGGCGACGACGTCGGCGTCCTGCTCGAGGTTGCCGCTTTCGCGCAGGTCGGAGAGCATCGGCTTCGGCGGGTGGCGCTGCTCGGGCGCGCGCGAGAGCTGGGAGATCGCCAGCACCGGCACCTCCAGCTCGCGGGCGAGGATCTTCAGCCCGCGGCTCATCTGGCCGACCTGCTCGACCCGGTTGGCGCGCGGGTCGTCGCTGCGCATCAGCTGCAGGTAGTCGACGACGATCAGACCGAGCCCGCCGCGGTCCTGCATCTGCGCGTGCAGCCGCCGCGCCTTCGCCCGCAGGTCGAGCACCCCGAGGTCGGAGGAGTCGTCGAACCACAGCGGCGCCTCCTCCAGCTCGTTGCAGGCCCGCACCACCTTCGGCCAGTCCTTCTGCGCGACCTGACCCTTGCGCAGCTTGTCGCCGGAGATCCGCGCCCGGCAGGCGATGAAGCGCTGCGCCAACTCGACCTCCGACATCTCGAGCGAGAAGAAGGCGACCGGCATCTGCCGTTTCACCGCCACGTTCTCGGCGATGTTGGCAACAATGGCTGACTTTCCCATAGCGGGCCGCGCAGCTACAATGATCAGGTTTCCTGGCTGAAAACCTCCCGTGATCGCGTCGATGTCGCGGAAGCCCGACGGGGTGCCGGTCAGCTCGAGCTCGCCGGTCGAGAGCTTCTCCAGCCGGTCGACCTCGTCGTGGAGGATCTCCGAGAGCAGGCGGAAGTCGCTCGCCTGCTCCTTGTGGGCGACGTCGAAGAGCAGCTTCTCGGCCCGCTCGGAGAGCTCGCGCGGCTCGCCGTCGCGCTGGTGCACCCACCCCTGGATCTCCTGGCCGGCGCCGAGCAGCCGCCGCAGCAGCGAGTTCTGCTGGACGATCTCGGCGTAGTGCTTGGCGTTGCCGGCGGCCGGCACCTTCGCCGCCAGCTCGGAGACGTAGTGCTTGCCGCCGGCCGCCTCGATCTCGCCGCGCTGGACCAGCGCCTCGGCGACGCTCAGCTCGTCGACCGGCTTCGAGGCCGCGTAGAGGTCGTGGACGGCGGTGAAGATCAGCCCGTGCTTCTCGAGGTAGAAGTCCTCGGCGACCAGCTTCACTTCGTCGATCACCCGGGTCAGCGACGGCTCGGCGACCAGCATCGCGCCGAGCACCGATTCCTCGGCCTCGATGTTCTGCGGGGGGACGTGGGTGGCGGAAGGCTGCGGCATCGACACTTAGTTAAGGGCCAGGGGCGGCGGATTCGCCCCCCTCGCAGCAAACCAGAGCCCGCCGCCCGGCAGCGCGGGCATGCCAGCAATTAGGGAGAGAATCCGGCGGGCGGGAGCGGGCCCCGATCCGAACCGCGTCCTCGCCCCGGCGCGGCGAGTCGGCCGGGCCGGCAGACCGCTCGGCGGTCAGCTCTCCTCGGCGACGATCGTCTTCACGGTGGCGACGGCGCCGTCGCTCAGCTCGATCTCGACCATGTGGGTGCCGATCTCGCGGATCGGCTGCTCGAGGCGGACTTTGCGGCGGTCGATCCGCAGGTCGCGCGCCTCGCGGATCGCATCGACGATCTCCTTCGCGCCGACCGAGCCGAACAGGTGGCCGCCGTCGTCGGCGCGCTGCTGGATCGTCAGCACGGTTTTCGAGAGCAGCGCCGCCGCCTGCTCTTCGCGCTCGGCCCGCAGGCGTTCGGCCCGCTCGGTCGCCGCCTGGCGTCGCTGCGCCTCCTCCAGCGCCCCCGGTGTGGCCGCTGCCGCCAGCTTGCGCGGGATCAGGTAGTTGCGCAGATAGCCCGGCGCGACCTCGACCGGCTCGCCCTGCCGGCCGAGGGTATCGACGTCCTCGAGCAGAATCGCTTGAGCCATCGGCCTAGCGCTCTCCGACGTAGGGCAGCAGGGCGATCTCGCGCGCCCGTTTCACCGCCACCGAGAGCTGCCGCTGGTGCTTGCGCGAGAGGCCGGTGACGCGCCTGCCGCGGGTCTTCCCCTTGTCGGAGAGGAAGCGCCGCAGCAGGTTGAGATCCTTGTAGTCGACCGCCTCGGAGTTGATCCGGGTGTATTTGCGCGGCCGCGCACGATCCGCGCCGCGCCGTCCGCGCCGCTGCGTTCCCGAGTCGTTCTCTCTGGGTCGTGCCATAAGCGAGCCGGGATGCTACCGAGTCGCGTCCAAACGCCGCCATGCGGCGTCCTCGGTCGGCCGCCTTCGGGTCACGCACTTGTGCAGTGCGCTCCCCTTGTCGGCCTCCCTGCGTCCGTGCCTGGCGGCGCCTGGACGCGACTCGGCTAGAAGGGAATGTCCTCGTCGGCGCCGCCGGCGCCGGTCGCGGCTCCGGCGGCCGGCGGAGCGCCGTCGAAGTCGGAGGTGTCGGCCGGGGTGTCGCTGCTCGGGGTGAATCCGTTGCCGTTTCCACCACCGCCGCCACCGCCGCCGCCGTCGCGCGAGCCGAGGAACTGGACCGAGTTGGCGATGATTTCGACGTTCTGCCGTTTGCCGCCTTCTTTGTCCTCCCACTCGCGCCAGTCGAGCCGGCCTTCGACCGCCACCGGGCGGCCCTTGTTGAGGTAGCTGGCGCAGTTCTCGCCCTGCGCGCCCCAGACGGTCACGTCGAAGTAGTTGGGCTTGTCGACCCAGTTGCCGCTCTGGTCCTTGCGGCGGCTGTTGACCGCCACCCGCATCTTGCAGACGGAGGTCCCGCCCGGCGTGCTGCGCAGCTCCGGATCGCGGGTCAGGTTCCCGGTGATGACCACCACGTTGATGTTCGAAGCCGCCACGGCTCTCACTCCTCTGGATCGTTTATCGAGATACCAGTCTAAGAGCGCAGGCGGCGAAACTCTCCCCCCCGAAGGCGGAATCTGCGCGAAAAGACGGTTACTCGGAAGCGGGAGGAGCCGGCTCGCCCGCGCCGGTCTCGGCGGCCGGCTCGGGAGCCTCGGCAGCCGCCTCGGCAGCGGGCTCGGGCGCGGCCTCCGCGGGAGGCTCGGCGACGGCCGCGGGAGCTGCCGGCGCGGCCGCGGCGGGAGTCTCTGGCGCCGCC
Organism: uncultured Solirubrobacterales bacterium; assembly: GCA_963764365.1. Classification (GTDB taxonomy): domain Bacteria; phylum Actinomycetota; class Thermoleophilia; order Solirubrobacterales; family 70-9; genus VRUE01. The sequence goes on along the minus strand of CAVXSI010000022.1, from coordinate 98,995 downwards.
TCGGGCGCCGCCTCGGCGGGTCGCTCGCGCGATGCGCCGGGGCCGGGAGCGGCGGTCGCCGGCGGCACGATCACCGGCGCCGAGGCGTCGACTTTGAAGATCCGGAAGCGCAGCACCCCCTCGGCGATCCGCAGGTTGTGGTTGAGCTGCTCGAGCAGCTCGGTCGGCGCTTCGAAGCGGAACCAGCGGTAGTCGGCCTCGTTGCGCCGCTCGATCTCGTAGGCCAGCTTGCGCAGGCCCCAGTTGTTCTCGTGCTTCAGCGTCCCGGCGGCCTCGATCTGCGACCTCGCCTCGCCGGCGACCGCGTCGCGGCCGGGGGCGTCCCGCCCGGGGTCGAGCATCAGGACCAACTCGTATTCGCGCTGCGCGGCCAAAACGGCGTGGGACTATAGCGGTGCTGCGCCGTTTACCTCAGGCGGGTGGGGGCGTCGGGTGACCCTCCCGGCTCAACTTTTTCGCCGGCAGCGGGGCGTCTCTCGGTTGCGCGCTCGGGCGAAAAAGTACAAGCCGCCGGGAGGGTCACCCGGCGCCTTTTCCAGGTTCGAGAGGCAATCCGCTAATGGGGCGCGAACTCCTCGGAGCCGTCGCTCGGGGGCGGCGCGGGCGCTTGTGAGGGAGCTTCAGGCTGGCGTGGCGCGGGCACTTGTGGGGGAGCTTCGGGCGCGGGCGCCGGGACGGGTTCGCGGGCCGGGGCTGGCGCTGGGACCTCGGAGACCTGGGGCGGCGGAGGGACGGCCGGGACGGGCCGCGTGGCGGGCGGGTCCTGGTGTCGAGCGGCGGCACCGGGCTTGGGCTTCGACCTACTCCGGGCGGAGGGACGGGATCGCCCGGCGGCACCAGCCTTGCCCTGCGCAGGCTTTGCCCGGCGGCGGGCATCCCGACCCGACGCCTCCCGCCCGAGCCGCCGCAGCTGTTGAGCAGCGCCCTGCCGGCGTGGACGCCGAACGGGCTTCACCAGGTGGGGCAGGCCGACATCGGCCGGCACAGGCGCCGCCTCAGGGGGTCTCAGCAGCTGCGGCAGCAGGATCAACGCCAGCAGTCCACGAAGGACGATCGCAGCTCCCTTCCAAGCCGCCCGCCAGCGAACGCGCAATCCCATACAGGTCCAAGCCGCCAGCCGCCCCGGTTCTCCCCCCAGCTCCAAGAAGAGGGCGGTCCGGGGGGTGAGCCACCCCCAGCTCCGGGGCATCGCCGAGCAACGGCGGCGCTTGTCAGGAGGAGTTGGGTGCCCCTCCGAACGGCTTGTACTTTTTCGCCCGAGGCAGTCGGCGAGAGACGCCCGTTACCGGCGAAAAAGTTGAGAGAGGAGGGGCACCCAACTCCTCCCTACGCAACCGCCTCCCGCAGCTCGGCGATGTCCTTCAGCTGATCGTCGACCCAATCCCCCGGATTGCGCGAGTAGATGATCTCCTTCAGATGCGTCGCCCGCAACCGCCGCTCCTCGGGGTCCATGGTCAGGGCGCGGTAGATCGCGTCGGCCTGCTCCTGGATGTCGAACGGGTTGACCGAGAGGACGCAGTCGGCCAGCTCCTCGTGCGAGCCGGTGTTCTCGGAGAGCATCAGGACGCCGTCGCGGGTGTTGACCGCCGGCGCCTCCTTGGCGACCAGGTTCATCCCGTCGAAGATCGAGTTGACCATCAGCAGGTCGAAGTGCTTGTAGCGGGCGACCGCCTCGGGGAAGTTCTCGTAGATCTTCAGGTCGATCGGCATCCAGTCGGTGGTGCCGTGCTTGTGGTTGACGACGGCTACCAGCGCCTCGATCCGTTCCAGGTACTCGGCGTACTCGGGCACGTCCTGGCGCGAGGGCTGCAGGTGGGCGATGAAGGTGACCTTCTCGCGGAACTCGGGGTGCTGCTCGAGGAAGACGTCGAAGGCGGTGAAGCCGCGCAGCACGTTCTTCGAGAGGTCGGCGCGGTCGACGCGGAGGATCAGGTGCTCGCGGCGCCGGCGCTGCACCTCGCGCTCGTACTCGGCGACCTCGGCCGTCGCCGCCACCCGGCGCAGCCGCTCGGCGTCGATCGAGAGCGGGTAGGCGCGGGCCCTGGTCTCGCCGCCGGCGTGGCGGACGACGACCCCCTCGTAGTCGACGTCGGCCTCCAGCAGCTCGTCGCAGCAGCGGAGGAAGTTCATGCAGTGGGCGTGGGTGTGGAAGCCGATGATGTCGTTGGCGAGCATGCCGCGGAAGATCGCCTCGCGGATCCGCCCCGGCAGCACCCGCCAGCTGTCCGGTTGCGCCCAGGGGATGTGGACGAAGTGGTGCAGGAAGACGTCCGGCCGCTGGGCGCGGATCATCCCCGGCGCGGTGTAGAGGTGGTAGTCGTGCAGCATCACCAGCGGCCGCTCGCGGCTCTCGATCTGCCCCAGCACGGCGCGGGCGATGTCGCGGTTGACCGCCTGGTAGCCGTAGTCCCAGGCGTCGAGCTCCTCCTGACGGATGTCGGGCGCGTTGGAGAGGTCCCAGAGGTAGTGCTGGACGAACCAGAGGATCGGGTTGGCGATCACGTTGTAGAAGCGGTCGTAGGCTTCGGCATCGCTGTCGACCAGCAGCACCCGGTAGTCGATCTCGTCGATCGACAGCTCGACCGGCCCGCCCTGCTCCTCGGACACGGCGACGTCCTCGTCGGTCATCGCCGAGGCGATCCACAGCGCCTCGCGGTGGGAGACCAGCCCCGACAGCGCCGTCACCAGGCCGCCGCCGCCGCGCCGCACGGTCCGCTCGCCGGCCTCGTCGCGCTCGAACTGCGCGGGTCCCCGGTTCGACACGATGATCAGCGGATCGGTTCCCTTTTTCACAGTTTTCACCCTACTGAGGGACTGGACGATCGATTCAAATCTGCCTGCACGCGGGGTCGTGACTGGCCAAGCCGGGCGCCGCACGTCGACGAGCGAATAGCGGCGCTATTCGCGAGGAGGCGGGTGGTGGTCCGGCGCAGCGCCAGGCGCGTCATCCGCGGGTGCGGAAATTTGAATCGGGTGTCTAGTCCCCGAGTTCACCCAACAACCCAAGCCAGTCGCGCAGCAGGCGCGGGGTCAGGAACTCGCGCCGGGCGTGTTCCTTGCCGCTGCGGCCGAGCCGCTTGCCCAGCTCCGGGTCGGCGAGGATCTCCAGGCAGCGCTGGGCGCACTGCTGCGGCGAGTCGACCAGGTAGCCGCTGACGCCGTCCTCGATCTGCAGGGGGATACCGCCGACGTTGCCGGCGACGGTCGGGCGGCCCTTCCAGAGCGCCTCGGTGACGGTCAGCCCGAAGCCCTCGCGGATCGACTTCTGCAGGCAGACGTCGGACTGCGACTGGAAGGCGTTGACCTCGATCGCGCCGACGTTGTTGAGGTTGTTGAGGATCTTGATGTCGGGGTCGCCGTCGGCATATTCGACCGTCTCCTGGAAGAACTCCCAGCCCTCCGGGTCGTCGCTGGCCATCGAGCCGACCAGGGCCAGCTGCACGTCGGGCATCCGCTCGGTCACCGCGCGGTAGGCGTCGATCACGCCGATCGGGTCCTTCCAGGGGTCGAAGCGCGAGACCTGGGTGATCAGCGGCCGGTCGACGTCGATCCCGAACTGGTGGCAGACGAACGAGGCGTCGTCGGGGGAGAACGCCATGTTCTTCGGCGACAGCGGGTCGATCGCCGGCGGCATGATCCGCACCCCGTCGGCGCCGTCGACCCCGGCCGGGACGTAGGCCGGCATGTGCCAGACGGTCGCGTCGTATTCCTCGACCAGCGGCCGCAGGCGGGCGATCGGCGCCGGGTTCGGCTCGGAGAGGTCGATGTGGCAGCGCCAGACCCAGTTGCGGCTCTTCTGCGGCGCGCCGCGGCGCAGGCCGATCGGCTGCGGGTCGTGGACCACGATCGTGTCCCAGCCGCCGTGCAGATCCTCGGCGTTGAGCGCGTTGATCTCGTCGAACAGCGCCCACTGCTCGTCGGTCAGCGTCTGCTCCGAGCCCTGCAGCGAGTTGTGCAGCAGCTTGGTCGCGTTGTAGAACTCTTCCCTGCCGTAGATGACGTGCCAGTGGGCGTCGAGGCCGGCGTCGCGCATCAGCGGCACCAGCGTGTAGAGGATCTCCGAGACGCCGCCGCCGAACGCGGTCGCGCTGACGTGCAGGACCCGCTGGCCCTTCAGCGGCTCGGCGAGCTCGCGGATCTGCTCGGCCACCTCCTTGCCGGCGATGTGGGTGTAGTCGGAGAGGGACTTCTGGCCGAGGGTGACTTCCTGAAGCACCGGCGGATTTCTACAGGCTGGCGCGGCCGGGCGGCGGGACGGCCCCGCTCAGCCGCCCGACCCGGGGGCCGGCCGCTTGCCCAGCTTGACCTTGATCCGGTCCTTGCTGTTGTCCGCGTGAAGGATTTCGAGCGTCACCTCGTGGCCGGGCGGGAGGTCGGCGATGTCGCGGGCGAGGTCGTCGGGCTGGACCGCCGCGTGGCCGTTGACGGCGAGGATCGTGTCGCCGCCGACCTGGTAGGGCGCCCCCTGGAAGGTGAGCTTTTCGTCGCCGCCCTTCAGCCCCGCTTCGTCGGCCGGGCCGCCGGGCACCACTTCGGCGATCAGGCCGCCGAATTCGGCGTCGAGGCCGAGCTTTTCGGCGAGCTGCGGGTAGAGCGGCTGGGTGGAGACGCCGATGTAGGCGTACTCCGCTTCGCCGCTCTTCTTGAGCATCGCCAGCGATCGCTTCACCGCCGAGATCGGGATCGCGAAGCCGACCCCGTCGTTGGCGCCGGAGTTGGTCTCGATCTGCTGGTTGATGCCGATCACCCGGGCGGCGGCGTCGAGCAGCGGGCCGCCCGAGTTGCCGGGGTTGATCGAGGTGTCGGTCTGGATCGCCCCCTCGATCTGGAATTGGGTCAGCGAGCTGACCGAGCGGTCGATCGCCGAGACGACGCCGACCGAGAGCGACTCTTCCTCGCCGAACGGGTTGCCGATCGCCGCCACCGGCTGGCCGACGACGAGCCCGCCGTCGTCGCCGAGCTTCAGCGGGTGCAGCGGGAAGCCCGGGGACCTCACTTCCAGCAGGGCGACGTCGGCGAACGGGTCGAAGCCGAGGATCTTGGCCGGCAGGACGTTGCGGTTCGGGAACTCGACGTAGACCGCCTTCGCCTCCTTGCGGCCGCCGCCTTCGCCGTCGGTGACGACGTGGGCGTTGGTGACCAGGTGGCCGCCGGCGTCGAGCACGAAGCCGGAGCCTTCGGCGCCGCCGCTGTCGAAGATCGAGCGGATCGTGACCACCCCGGGGGAGGCTTGGCGGTAGACCCTGGTCGGGTCGAAGCCGCTGTCGGCGGCCTCGACGACGACCTGGGTGGCCGTCTTCGTCGCTTCCCCCGACCCGCCCGCCGAGGAGCCCCCGCTGCCGCCGCAGCCGGCCAGCAGCGCCGCCAGCAGCGCCGCCAGGGCGCCGGTCCGGAGCCTCACCCGGTCGCCTTCGCGGCGGCGCCGCTCGCCTGCGTCGGCAGCGCCCCCGCCGGCGCCGGCGCGAGGTCCAGCGTGAAGGCGGTGAAGCGGCCGCTGGAGGAGATCGCGACGTGGCCGCCCATCCGCTGCGCCAGCTCGTGGGCGATCGCCAGCCCGAGCCCCGACCCGCCCGCCGAGTCGCCGGTGTAGAAGCGCTCGAAGACGCGCCCCTGGGCGCGCTGGGGGATGCCGGGGCCGTCGTCGGAGACGGTCAGCTGCACCCGCTGGTTGGCGGTGTAGGTGGTCACGGTCACGTTGGTGCCCTCGGGATTGTGGGTGAGGGCGTTGTCGAGCAGGATACGGATGACCTGCCGCACCCGATCCGGGTCGGCGACCGCACGCACCGGGCGCTCGGGCGTTCGCAGTTCGAGCCGCGAGCCGTGCCGGTCGGCGCGGGCGCCGAACTCGCGGGCGACGTCGCGGGCGAGCGCGCCGAGGTCGACGGCGTGCGGGTGCAGCTCGACGCCGCCGGCGTCGAGCTGCGAGAGGTTGAGCAGGTCCGAGGTGAGCTTGGTCAGCCGCTCGATCTGATCGCGCATCGTCCGCACGAACTCGGCTCGCTCCTCCGGGCTCGGGTCCTCCTCTTCGAGCAGCTCGACGAAGCCGCCGAGGCTGAAGATCGGCGTGCGCAGCTCGTGCGAGGCGTTGGCGATGAACTGCTTGCGGGCGCCGTCGAGCTCGGCCAGCCGCCGCTGCATCTCGTTGAAGGTGCGGGCGAGCTGTCCGAGCTGACCGGAGTTGTCGACCGGGATCCGGGTCGCGAAGTCGCCGTCGGCGACCTTGCGGGCCGCGTCCTCGATTCGCCGCACCCGGGTGGCGACGAGCCGGGCGAAGTAGACGCCGATCGCCAGCGCCAGCGCGAGCGCCAGGACGGCGCCGACGACGATCGGGCCGGCGGCCTCGCCGTGGCCGGTGATCGCCACCACCCAGAGGTAGACGATGGCCGCGGTCCCCACTCCGATCGCCAGCGAGACCGTGGTGATCATGCTGCCGAGCGGGTTCAGCCGAAACTTCTTCATTCCCTGAAGCGGTAGCCGACGCCGCGCACGGTGAAGAGGAACTCCGGTTTCTTCGGGTTGCGCTCCAGCTTCTCCCGTAGATGGCGGATGTGGACGTCGACGGTGCGGGGGTCGCGATAGTCCGAGTCGCCCCAGACGCGCTTCAGCAGCGACTCCCGGGTGAGGACGGTCCCGGTCGAGCGGGCCAGCGAGCTGAGGATCTCGAACTCGACGTAGGTGACCGCGACCTCCTTGCCCCTCAGGGTCACCAGCCGTCGCGCCGGGTCGATGCCGAGCCCGCCGGCCTCGATCGGCTCCTCCTCGATCGCCTCGGTCGGCATCCGCGAGCGCCGCAGCGTCGCCTTCACCCGGCTGCGGAACTCGCGCATCGAGAAGGGCTTGGTGATGTAGTCGTCGGCCCCGATCTCGAGCCCGGCGACCTTGTCGGTCTCGCTCGCCTTCGCGGACAGCATGATGATCGGCACCTGGCTGTCGCGACGTATCTGCCGGCAGACGTCGACCCCGCCGAGCTTCGGCAGCATCACGTCGAGGATCACCAGGTCGAAGCGCGCTTCGCCGAAGCGTTCGAGCGCCTCCCGCCCGTCGAGCGCCGGGGTCACCAGGTAGCCCTCCTTGCGCAGCGGATAGCTGAGCAGGGTCTGGATCGACTGCTCGTCGTCGACGAGCAGGATCCGCGTGGACACGTTCGGCATATCTAAAGCGTATCCCGGTTCGGCCGCCGCGCACGGTGGGGTGCGTGGGCGGGTGTTCATGGACGTATGTGCGAGTACCAAGAACTAAGGTTCCCGAGGCGGTCGCCGATAGAGCCAGGGATGGAGCGGCGACAGCTGAAGACCCTGATCGAGGCCGGCGGCTACCGGCCCGAGCCGGCGCGGGTCGCGCAGGCGATGCTTCGCCGCCGCGCCGTCCGCGAGTTGCTGGCGGCTCATCCTGGGCCGCGGTCGGCCGGCCGATCGCCGGGTCGGCTCAACTCAGCTGGTCGAATCCCACCGGCTCCAGAGTCCCCCCGCCGGGCAGCCTGATCTCGATTCCGTCGCCGGCGAGAACGGCGCCGATCCGGGTCAGCCCGGGGCCGAGGGGAGGCGCCAGCTTCGCGGCCGCATCCCCGAAGCGCTCGGCCGGCAGTGCGACCAGCAGCTCGTAGTCTTCGCCGCCGGAGACCGCCAGGCGCAGCGGGTCGCGGCCGGCGGCCGCGGCGACCGCGGCGATTCCCGGGTCGAGCGGGAGGGAGCCGGCGTCGATCTCGAGCCCGACCCCGCTCGCCGCGGCGAGGTGGCGGGCGTCGCCGCCGAGCCCGTCGCTGAGGTCGATCATCGCGGTGGCGCCCGCGGCCGCGAGCGCCCGGCCCGCATCCAAGCGCGGCCGCGGTTCGAGCTGCCGCGCGAGCAGCGCAGCGCGGTCGCGGTCGGGCTCGCCGTGCGGCTCGAGGCCCGACCGCGGATCGAGCAGCAGCAGGCCGGCGGCTGCGCCACCCAGCTCGCCGGTCACCGCGAGCAGCTCGCCGGGCCGGGCGCCGGCTCGGGTCACGAGGTCGTCGGGCGATGCGGCGTGGCCGACGACCGTGACCGCGAGGGTCAGTGCCGGGGCGCGGGTGAGGTCGCCGCCGGCCACGGTCGTGCCGGTCTCCTCGGCGACCGTGGCGAGGCCGTCGAGCAGCTCCAGGCAGCCCTGCTCGTCGAGGTCGCCGGGGACGCCGAGGACGACGTAGGCCTCGCCCGGCTCGGCGCCCATCGCCGCGAGGTCGGAGAGCGCTACCGCCAGCGCCTTGGCGCCGATCTGCGCCGGGGTCGCCGTCGCGCGGCGGAAGTGGACGCCGTCCACCACCGCGTCGACCGAGGTCGCGGTGGCGCCGCCCGGCACGACGACCGCCGCGTCGTCGCCGCTGCCGAGGCGGACCCGCGGCCCGGCGGGTGGCAGCCGTTCCCGCACCAGCGCCAGCAGCTCGAACTCGCCCATCCGCTCATTGTCGCGCTCGGCGGCCCCTCCCCTCAATAAGGTCCGGCGCGTGGGCAACCGGCAGCCACTCCTGCACCGGCTCGGCGAGGCGGCCGCGCGCTTCGGCAGCCAGCCGCCGCAGAGCAAGCGGGTGCGGCTGGCGATCCAGCTTGGGATCGCGATCGTCATCTTCGGCTTCCTGGTCCTCACCGTGGTCGACCAGTGGTCGGAGATCCAGGCCAAGGGCGTCCACTTCCACGTCCTCTGGCTGATCCCGGCCTTCGTCGTGCTGCCGCTCTTCTACGCGCTCAGCGCGCTCGGCTGGGACCTGATCCTGCGCTTCCTCGGCTACCGGATCGGGCTCGGGCGGGCGCAGGTCGCCTGGGGGCAGCCGCTGCTCGCGCGCTACGTCCCCGGCAGCGTCCTCTACGTGCTCGGCCGGGTGCTGCTCTCCGAGCGGGCGGGAGTGCCGCGGCGGATCACGGTCGCCAGCATCGCCTACGAGCAGGCGATCTCGGCGATCTCGGCGGTCGGCGTCGCCGCGTATTTCGTGATCAGCCATCCCGACCTGCAAGGGCAGCCGCTGCGCTGGGCGGTCCTGCTGCTGATCCCGGCCGGAATCGCGATCCTCCACCCGCGCGTGTTCGGACCGCTGGCCGACCGCGTCCTCCGCGCCTTCGGCCGCGAGCCGCTGCCGGAGGTCGTCTCGCTGCCGGGGGTGATCGTGCTGCTGCTCTTCTACGCCTGCAACTGGGCCGTGGTCGCGGTCGGCATCTACTGCGTCGCCCGCTCGGTCTCCTACATTCCGCTCAGCGACATCCCGATCGTCGGCTCGGCCCAGGCGGTCGGCTACGTCGCCGCGCTGGTGACGCTCGTCTTCCCGGCGGGGCTGGGGATCCGCGATGCCGCCTTCGCCTGGGCGGTGAGGGGCGCGGTGCCGGGCAAGAGCTTCGCGGTCGGCTCGCTGATCGCGATCGCCGTGCGCGGCGTGCTGACGGTGGTCGAGCTGATCTACGTCGGGATCGTGACGGCGATGGGGCGGCGCGAGGGGTGGTCGATCCCGACCGGGGTGCTGCACCCGAGCCCCGAGGAGGCCGGGGAGCGCGAGACGGTGATTCATACACCGGAGATTCTCTGAGGGAGCGGTCGGGGCCGGGAGGCGCCGGTGGGGTCTCCGCCGGTTGCTGGGTTTTTCGCCGGACGCGCCACCGCCCTCGCCGAGTGGGCTGTGCGAAAAACATGACGCCGCGCCCTCTGGAGACCCCACCACCACCTCCCAGTCGACGGCGGTCTCCGGTCGGGAGCGGGAGGCGCCGGTGGGGTCTCCGCCGGTTGCTGGGTTTTTCGCCGGGCGCGCCACCGCTCTCGCCGAGTGGGCTGTGCGAAAAACATGACGCCGCGCCCTCTGGAGACCCCACCACCACCTCCCCGAGGAGAGGAGATGGCCGCCGGCTCAGGTCGCGTTCGCAGTCTTGACTCCAAAAGCCGCCATCGATGTGAACGCCGGTCAAAGGGGGACGCGGGCGAATAGCTGGAAGGCCGTCAGGGCGAGGGTCAGGAGCTGCAAGGGACGGTCGCGGGAGAGGGCCACGAGGGGAACCGTCCAGATCAGGTACCAGGGGAGGAGCCAGGCCGTTGCGAGCAGGAGGCCGAAGGATGCCCAGGCAGCCATGCGGAGCCAGTCGGACCCTTGCCAGGTGCGGAACAGGAGGTAGGCGAGGGCGAGGGCGTAGAGGGCTAGCGCCGCGGCTCGGACTGCGGTGGGGTCGAGGCCGCTGAGGCGGGCCGCCGTGGTCGGGACGCTCATCTGCGTGGTCTTGCCCTGGTGGCTGCCGATCAGCTCGATCGCGTGCAGCCAGTGCCAGCCGAAGGCGACGTAGGCGGCGGCGCCGATCGCAAGCGCCGCGATCGCAGCGCCGCCAAGCAACCGGCTCGCCGCGCCGCAGCGACGACGAATCGCGCCGTTGTGGACTTTTTCCGTGCTGGGGCACGGTAAAAGTCCACAACGCGATGCGTCCAGGAGGGCGAAGGGCGCCGCGATCGCCGCCGGGGGCTTGAGAAAGAAGGCGGCTGCCAAGGCCGCCCCGCCGGCGGCCTCACGGGCCGAGAGCACAGCGGCTGCGCCGGCCGTCGCCACCAGCATCGCGACGGCGTCGTTGTGGCCGCCGCCGACCACCTGGAGCAGGACGACCGGGTTGAGGGCGACGAAGGCCGCGGCGCCGAGCGGGCTGACTCCGCGGGCCGGGGCGAGGCGGGCGACGAGGGCGGCTATCGCCAGGACCGCGGCGCCGGCGGCGAGCTTCAGCGCCGCCACAGCCGCCCAGACCGGCAGCCAGGCGAGCGGGTAGGTGGCGAGGGTGAACAGCGGGCCGTAGGCGCTGCTGACGGCGGTCCAGGTGACGTGCGCGTAGGCCGGGTCCGTGGGAAAGGCATCGGGGCGGAAGACGTAGGGATCGAGCCCGTGGAGGACGCCGAGCCGGGCGTAGTCGACGTAGCTGTATATGTCGTGCGAGAAGAGCGGCGGCGCCGCGGCGAAGCCGGCGACGAGGAGGACTATCGCGGCCCGGAGACGCCGGGCCCGGGGGTCACCCACCGGCGCCAGAGCTCGGGCCGGCCATCATTTGCCGGCTCCCGCTTCGGCCGTGCCTTCGCCTCCTTCCGCCGCGCCCCCGCCCTCGGCCGGCGGGCTCGGCTTCGGCGCGCTGGGCGCGGGCGGCGGCGGCTTGTACGGCGGCACGTGGGTCGGCTCCTGGCCGACTCCGGGCGCGTAGGCGTTCGGGTCGTAGCCGCCGGTCGCTTCGCGACCGAGCCGTTCGGCTTCGCTTTCTTCGCCGCTCGTCCTCGCGCCGGAAGAGCCGCCGACGCGCGGCGATGCCGCCGTGAAGCGCCCGTAGAACGGCGCCCAGCTGACCTTCTGCGCCGGTTCGCTCACCTTCTCGCAGGGGACTTCGGCGTTCGCGTACAGCGAGTGCCAGATTTCGGCCGGGAAGGTGCCGCCGTAGACGGTCTCGCCGTGGACGCCGGTCATTTCGATCGCGTTCGACCGCGGGTAGCCGACCCAGACAACGGTGGCCAGGTTCGGCTGGATGCCGGCGAACCAGGCGTCGGTGAAGTTGTCCGTGGTGCCGGTCTTGCCGCCCTGGCCCGGGCAGCCGGTGTAGGCGGCGGTCCCCGTCCCTTCGACGATGTTGTCGTGAAGCAGGCGCCAGACCTGGTAGGCGACCGCCTTCGAGATCACCCGCCGCGGCTCGGGCCTTTCCGGACGCTCGACCCTGCCGGAGGGGAAGACGACGCGGCGGATCGCGACCGGGTTGCGGTGGATGCCGCCGGAGGCGAGGGTCGCGTAGGCGTCGGCCATCTCCAGCGGCGAGACGCCGACCCGCAGGCCGCCGATCCCCTCCGCCGGGATCCCGTCGAGCGGGCTGACGATCCCCATCGACCTCGCCGTCGCGGCAACGCTCTTCGGCCCGACGTCGAGGTCGAGCTGGGCGAAGACGGTGTTGTCGGAGGCGACCGTCGCCTGCCGCAGGTTGACCCGTCCCAGGTAGCCGAGGTCGGCGGTGCTGACTTCCCAGTGGCCCCACCTCGGCAGGTTGAGGTCGAGGTGCTTGGAGGTGTAGTAGGTCGTGTAGGGGTCGATCCCCTGCTTGATCGCCGTCGTCAGCACGAACGCCTTGAAGGTCGAGCCGGGCTGGCGGTGGCCCTGGGCGGCGAGGTTGAACCTGGTCTGCCCGTAGCGGGTGCTGGGGGCCATCGCCCGGATATGGCCGTTGCGGGGGTCGATCGAGACCAGCGCCGAGGCGGGGTCTTCGGGGTAGGGGAGGGTCGAGCGCATCGCTTCCAGGCCGACCTCCTGCAGGCGCGGGTCGATCGTCGTGTAGACGCGGAGGCCGCCCTTGCGCACCGTGTTGACGCCGTAGGCTCCGATCAGCTTCTGCTCGACATAGTCGAAGAAGTAGGGCTGGCGGTGGTCGAAGTAGCCCTGGTCGAGGTTCAGCTCGAGCCCGCGGCGGCGGGCCCGGCGGGCGCGCGGCGCCGAGACGAAGCCGAGGCTCGCCATCTTCGCCAGCACCTCGCTGCGGCGGGCCAGCGCGCCGCGCGGGTTCAGCAGCGGGTCGTAGGCGGTCGGCGCCTGCGGCAGCCCGGCCAGCAGCGCCGCCTGCGCCAGGTCCAGCTTCCAGACCGGCTTCGAGAAGTAGATCCGCGAGGCGGCGCCGACGCCGATCGCGGTCGCGCCTTCGATCGTCCCGTAGGAGGCGGTGTCGAGGTACTGGCCGAGGATCTGGCGGCGCGAGTGGCGTTCGGCGTACTCGACCGCCAGCTTCGCCTCGACGATCTTGCGTTCGAGGTTGCGCGCCGGGTGGGAGATGCAGAGGTTGCGGACCAGCTGCTGGGTGATCGTCGAGCCGCCCTCGACCGGCTTGCCCGCTTCGAGGTCCTTGAGCGCGGCGCGGGCGATCCCCTCGGGGTCGATGCCGCCGTGTTCGTAGAAGCGCTGGTCCTCGATCGCCACGGTGGCGTTCTGGACGCTCTTCGGGATGCGGCCGATCGGCACCGGGTCGCGCGCTTCTTCGGAGGAGATCACGCCGAGCCTGCTGCCGTCGGCGGCGTAGAGGGTCGAGTTGGTGCGCCCCGCAACCTGCTTGCAGGCGGCGAGCGAGGGCGCGTCGGCGGCGACGTTGAGGACCCACTGGGTGATCGCGATCGCCCCGACCACGAGGATCACCCCGACCCCGAGGCCGACGAACAGCAGCTTGCCGCCGGCGCCGCCACGGCGCCGGCGGTGTCGGCGATCGCGCTGCGTCATCCGTTCAAGCGTACTTCCGCCGCGCGGGGCCTCAGGCCTGGGTGTCTTCGGTCGAGAGGTTGTGGACGACGCTCTCGACCAGCATCTGGTTGGGGATCACGACCGCGGTGCCGTCGCCGGGGTCGACGTAGGTGTAGGAGAGGGTGATGTCGACGACCCGGCCTTCGACCTCTTCGAAGCGGACCCGGTCGCCGATCTTGATCGGCTGCGAGATCGCGATCTGAACGCCGGCGACCATGTTGGCGAGCGTGTGCTGGGCGGCGAAGCCGACGATCGCGGCCAGCACGGCGGTCGAGGCGAGGACGGCGGTGGCGAGTCGTTTCAGCTCGGTGAACTGGGCGATCGCGAGCGCCGCGAGGACGACCAGGACGACGAGGATCAGCAGCCGCCGCAGGAAGCGGAGGCGGGTCCGCGTGGACCGCGAGACCTGTGAGACTGCCGGCGACATGGAGGCAAACCTACCTGTGCAGGAGCCCGAGGTCGCGGCGCCGGCCGGGCCGCGCTTCCCCTACGCCACCTGGGGGGTGCAGATGGCGGTCGGCGGCGTCCTGCTGGCGCTCGGGGCGGGGATCCTGCTGGGGATTCCGGCGGTCTTGATCGACCAGCCGGTCAACGGCGATCTCAGCGACGCCGCCAACGCTGTGGTGCAGCTTGCCACCGCGATCGGGTTCCTCGGGGTGCCGATCCTGGTGGCGAGCCGCTGGGGCGAGTCGTCGGTCGGCGTCGCCCTGCGGCGGCTCGGGGCGCGCCGCTTCAGGCCCTCGGCGTTGAAGTGGATGGCCGCGGCGGTCGGCGCCTACCTGCTGTTCGCCGCCGTCTACACGGCGATCTTCGGCTCGCCGCACCAGAAGGACATCGCCGAATCGTTCGGCGCCGTGCCGGTGCAGATCCTGCTGATCGTCGTCGCCGCGCCGATCAGCGAGGAGGTCTGCTTCCGCGGCATGCTGTTCGGCGGCCTGCGCACCCGTATGCCCCGCCTTGCCGCCGCCCTCCTCAGCGCCCTGGTCTTCGGCGGCCTGCACGCCCTCACCGGCGTCAGCGCCGTGCCGCCGCTGATCGCCTTCGGCTTCGTCCTCGCCCTGCTCTACGAGAAGACCGGCTCGATCGTCCCGGGGGTCCTGCTGCACATGCTGAACAACTCGGTGGCCCTGCTCGGGCAGTAGCGAGGCCCACGGGACCGGGCAAAGAAACGGCCCGCGCGAGCGGGCCGAATCCGGGTGAAGGGGAATAATCCCCAAACGCCTGACAAGCAAGATCAGGGTATCAGGGACTCCCCCGGCCACCGGACAACCACCAGTTAAGACAATACATTACTAGACATCGTTTCGCTGATGCGCGGCGGCTGGGTCGCTTGGCGGACGTCGCTCCGCAGGCCGCTTGACATTGCACCTCAACCCGACCGTCGCGCTATCAGACGACACAGCGGAGGGCGAGGGACTCGAACCCTGTCCGGAGACCTGTCCGAACTCACGCTTGTCAGGCGTTCGCCGACACCTATCGGCTTCACCCTCCGCTGTCGCCGACCCTAGCCTCGAAATCCGCCATTTCAAGCCATGTTTCACTCTTTTTACAGACAATTGACTGTTCTGTCATGGGGTCCTCACATACCGGCCGGCCGGGGCATCCGCAAGAATCCCCAGCCCATGACTCGCCACCTCGCCCGCGCGCTGGTCGTCGTTGCTCTGTTGGCGCTGCCTGCCGCGGCCTCGGCGGCGTCCGCGAAGCCGCCGGGCGGCTCGCAGAAGGAAGCGGCGAAGCCGCAGGGGCCGGAACAGGGGGTCGTGACGATCCGGGTCGGGCACCTGCGCAAGGGGCGCGCCGCGATCTACAGCACCGTGCCGGTGACCGGAACGGTCGAGCCGTTCGCGCCCGGGCAGCGGGTCGAGGTCACCTTCTACCTGAACGGCCACAGGCTGCTCAGCCGCAAGGTCGCGGTCGGCCAGGGCGCGGGCGGGGCCGGCGCCTTCAGCGCCTCGATCGTCGTGCGCGAGGACGGCAGGTACGCGGTGGCCGCCCGCCTGCCGGCGAGTCCCGGCCTGCGCGGCGACAGCACCGTGCGCAAGAGCTGGCGGGTCAGCTTCCCCTCGCTGCACCGGGGACAGTGCGACCGCGTCGTCAAGGGCTTCAAAGCGGCGCTGGCGAAGATGGGCTACGTCTCCGGCGGTGGCCACTGCTTCGACGGGCGCACCGCGCGCGAGGTGCTCGCCTACCGCAAAGTCAACGGGATGTCGCGCAACGAGCACGCCGGCGCGGGCGTCGTCAAGCAGGTCTTCGGCGGCAGGGGCGGCTACCACGTGGTGCATCCCGACGCCGGCGAGCACGCCGAGGCGCCGCTCTCCAAGCAGGTGCTGGTGCTCGCCAAGGGCGGCCGCCCGTTCGCGATCTACCCCGTCTCCACCGGCAAGCCCTCGACCCCGACGGTGACCGGCGAGTACGGTTTCTACCGGCGCGAACCGGGCTACAACTCGGAGGGCATGTACTACTCGTTCTACTGGCACAACGGCTACGCCGTCCACGGCTACGCCGAAGTGCCCGACTACGCCGCCAGCCACGGCTGCATCCGCACCTACATCGCCGACCAGCCTCGCATCTACGACCAGCTGCACTACGGCGAGCCGATCTTCGTCTTCTGAGCGTGTATGACACTGCGCATATCTGCGTCCTCGGTCGCTCGCGTGCAGGGCACTCCACGCTCCCCGCGTCCTTGACCTGCTTGGTCACACACGCTCAACCAGGTGCCCGGACGGTGGCGTCATGTCAGATCTAGGCGCTGCCAGGCAAGCGCTGCTGGCCGAGCTGCGCGAGCACTCGCTGGTGATCGGCGAGGTGACGTTGGCGAGCGGGTCGACCGCGCAGTACTACGTCGACGCCCGCCGCGCGCTGCTGCGCCCCGCCGGCTTCCGCGCCGCCGGAGAGCTGATCGCGGCGGCGGCGGTCGAGGCCGGCGCGAGCGCCGTCGGCGGTCCGGCGACGGCGGCGATCCCGCCCTCGTGCGCAGCTCTCGCCGCCCCGGCCGGCGACGGCCTGGTCGGCTTCTTCGTTCGTGGCGAGCGCAAGCAGCACGGCCTCCAGCGCTGGGTCGAGGGCCCCGTGGAGGAGGGCGCCCGCTGCCTCGTCGTCGAGGACACCGTCACCACCGGCGGCTCGACCGTGAAGGCAATCGAACGGATCCGCGAGCAGGGCTTAGAGGTGGCTGGGGTAGTCGCGGTAGTCGACCGCCTCGCCGGCGGCGGCGATCGCATCGAAGCCGCCGCCGAAGCGCCCTACCGCGCCCTCGTCACGATCGACGAGCTGTACCCCGAGCGGCCGGATCGCGGCTGATCGAGGGGTCTCCCCGAGCGGGCGAGAAGGAGTGCCCCGAGCTGGATTCGAACCAGCGGCCTACTCCTTAGGAGGGAGTCGCTCTATCCAGCTGAGCTATCGGGGCCTATGCCGAGAAAAGGCTCTGCTGAGCCGTTTCCGGCGATTGCCCGTCGCTCGCACTCGGCTCTGATTCGACCGAAACCGGCTCTCCGCTGCCCATTGCTGCCCAATCGAGAGCTGCATCGAACTCGCGGAGCGCCGCGCCGATCAACCGCTCGCGGCGACGCACAGCACTAGCGTAGACCTTCATCGAGAACCCCGGCTCGGTGTGCCCGAGCTGGGCCGCCACGTACACCGGATCGTCGCCCAGGGCAAAGCGCAGGCTGGCGTAGAGGCGGCGCAGCGAGTGCGGCGTGGCGGCCTCGTCTATCGGCCGGATGCCGAGCCGGTCGAGCCGCACGTTGGCGCGCCGGATCGCCGTCTTCATCCGCCGCTCGACGTTGCTGACGCTCTGCCGCTGCCCGTTGCGGTTCGGGAAGATCGGGCCGTCACGGCGGCGGGTCCGCGCCTTGTGCGCCGCCAGTTCTGCCCGCAGCGCTTCTGGTAGATCGACCTGGCGGACTCCGGCATCGGTCTTCGACGCGGCCACGCTCAGCGTTCCGCTGGCGGCGTCGAGGTCGGGCCAGTCGAGCGCGCAGACCTCCCCGTTCCGCAACCCCGCCCCGGCCATCGTCGCCAGGACCGGGCGCAGCTTGCGGGCGGCGTCTAGCAGCGACGGCAGCTGCTCCGGCTCGATGGTCGGGCGGCTCGGCGTCGTCCGCTTGACGCGCCGCCTGCGCCCGCGCGCCGGGTTCCGCGCCGGATCGACGTGCCCGTAGTCGCCGGCGGCGTCGAGGATCATCGCCAGCAGTCCGATCGACTTGTTGATCTGGTTCGGCCCGAGCGCGGCCTCGCGTAGCTTTGCTGCCTTGTAGCGGTCCACGTCCTCGGCGCCGATCTGGTCGAGGTGCATCCGGGCGAAGTGGGGGAGGAGGTGGCCGCAGAGCAGCCAGCGGTAGCTCTTGACCGTCTTAGACCGCAGCTCCGGCTCGCGGTTCTCAAGCCACTCCGAGGCGAACTCATGGAAGGTCGGCGCTTCGGCCGTCTGCGGGGCCTGGGCGGGCTCGTAGGGTCGCCAGATGCCCCGCTCCACGTCGGCGAGGACGTGCCGCAGCTCGGCCTCGGCCCGCTTGCGGCTCCAGCCCTCCTCCGCCGTGCCGAGCGACACGTAGCGCCGCTTGCCGTAGGCGCGGAAGCGGATCGCCCACGACCGCCCGTCGCTCGGCTCGATCACCTGTCCCGTTGCTTTGCGTGGCATCTATCCCTCAAGCCGCCGGGGGCGGCATGTTCTCCCCCGGCTGGTGAATGGGCAGCAGCCGAACCTCCGACCGTCGACCCCGCAGCGGCTGACCCGCCCGCTCACCCGAGCGGGTGGGCGGGTCAGCCGTCGATCCATCGCCAACCCTGCGCAGCACCCGCGCCGCGATCTCAGGGTCGAACCGAAGCCGTGGCTTCGGCCCCTCGCCGAGCTTGACCGCGCCAAGCTCGATGGCGTGGGAGTAGACCCAGGAGCGCTCGATCCCGAACCGGCGGGCAAGCTCGGTCGCGTCGACCAGCTCCCGTTGTTGCAGCCCGCGGCGTTCCAGCAGCTCGACCACGCGGCGGGCAATCGCCTCGATGGTCGGCGCGTCGAGCGCAATGCGTTTCGATGCCATCGGATTCTTTGTCCGCGAAAGCGGCCAACTGCCCCGCCAACATCCGTCCAGAATCGAACACCCGCTCGGGTGATAGTGCGTGAGGGGGGTGCTGCTGTCGGTGTTGCTGGGAGCGCTTGGGAACCCAGTTCATAGTGTGTCGGGGGGTCGGGGTCGGTGCTGGGCGAAGCGCTGGGAGGCTGGCGAAGGAGCTTCGGGTAGAGGGGTCGTCTCGTCGGACTTCTGGCTGCTTCGCTTGGATGGCTCCCGGGGTTCGAGCTTCCTGCTCTTGCTCTGTGGCTGAGGACTTGGAATCTTTGAGCGGAAAGATTCCGGCGGGCCCGAGCAACCCGGCGGGGGTGTGCCTGCAACCACGACCCCGGCCGGTCCCTGCGAAGCGCCCGACCCGCCGAAGTCCCCCCGCACGCCTCAGCAGTTCCCCTCGTAGATGATCTTCAGGAACCGCAGGGCCGCCGGAGAGGGCATCACGATCCCGCCGGGGCAACGCAGCAGCCCGTAGCCGGTCAGGTCGCGTATCGCCCTCTCGACGGCGTCTCCCTCCCCGAAGTCCTCAGAGCCGCTGGTGATCTCCCGAACCAGCTCGGGGACCATCAGCAGCGTCGGGTGCCGCGTGAGGACGTGGATCAGGATGACGCCCTGATCGCGGATGTCCTGAGCTTCGGTCGGCGGGACCTCATGGTCGCCTGCCTCACTACGCTGGTCTTGCATGGGAAGCACTCCTTCCTGTGCCACGCCCCCGGCTGTTCCACCAGCGCGGGGGCACTTTCTTGTCAGAGCAGCGAGCCTAGCGCAACTTCCGCTAAAACACAAGTGCTGCGACAGATGGATCGAGACGCCCGCGTTTGAGATGGTGCCCGAGGATGCGCCGCTCAGACCAACCCCAGCCCGCCCTCGGCAAGGCAATCCGCCAGCTGCGCAACGAGCGCGGCATGACCCAAGAAGCCCTAGCCCACGCCGCAGGCGTCACCGTCGGCCACCTCTCAATGATCGAACGCGGCCACTCCAACCCGACCTGGGCAACGGTCAAGGCAATCGCTACCGGTCTCGACGCTTCGATGGTCGACCTCACGAAGCTCGCCAGCAAGTTCGATAGCTGATGCTCAGCCACCGTCCAACCTTGCTGATCCCAGGTCTATTCCGGCGTTGATTCCCAAACGGTGGTCGAGACCAAGTCGAGTCGCGAAGTAGGGAGTAGGCGCTCAACGAACACGGCTACGACATGGCCGGTGCCCGTAGCCGATGGAGCCCGCACCCCCTCGCGGCCGAGATGGTGAGCTGCCTCGCCGATCCGCTGACAAACCTCAGGGTTGTTAAAGCGAAGTTGCTCGTCCGTCAGACCGAGGGCGTCCCGGGCTTTGGCTTCAGTCAGGTCGAGGATTGCGCCTAGCTCAATCTCGTACTCGAGGAGATGACGGGGTAAGAAGTCGGCTGGGTCTCGACCGCTGCGCTGGGCGAGTCGATGAAACTCAGCCTCTACGGCCTTGACTGAAAGGCCTAAGTAAAGAGTTGCGAAGCTGTTTGGAGGATTCCACCGACCGCCGACGGTACGGGCACCTGCTCCTGGTTGTGAGTAGCTCCATGCGACGGCCTGATGCCGGAACGCATGGCCTGAGATTGCCGTCTCAGGCAGGCCATCGATGGCCGTGGTTATGTGGCCGTGCGCCACGGGAGAGAAGGTCGCCCTTTTAGACGAAGACGCCCTCGGCCAGTGCCTCAACTGCCCCGAGGACTCGACGGTATTCCCCTGCTGCGAGTAGCTCGATCGGCTTGCTGTGATCGAGCATCTCATTCGGAGCGAGCAGCCAGTCGCGGGCAGCCTCTGGGCGTAGAACCTTGGACAGCCGATTGAAGACGTAGAGAACCTCCAGAAGACGTTCGCGGACCTCGGGTCGCGGAGCCGTCTCTCGATGAAGCCAGCGAGAGACCGTTCTAGGCGTGGTTTCGAGAACGCGGGCGAGGTCGGACTGGTCAAAGCTCACCCCTTCGCTAGCGGTCTCAAGTCTCTCAGCAAGGTCCTGCAACATGTCCCCCTTTTGTCGTCCGATCTGCCCCCTATTCTGTCAGATCCAATGGACGATGCTCTGAACGCCCTAAAGACCGTGCCAGCGTTCCTGCAAGACGCGAGCTACTTGCCGCGAATCTCCAGACACGCCGGCAGAGTCCTTGAGGAGACCCTTGCCCCGAGCACCCTCTTTGATGAAGGCGTCCAACTCCGTGGTTCCATTGTCGAGGCCACCTATGCGGCTGAAGATCCGCCAATTCTGCGACGCCTTGGGGATGGCTCGGTCCCGATTCTGATCGAGCCCCAGACGCTTCGTTTTACCGGTGAGGCATTCCTTGAAACGGGGATGTTCTCCGCGCTTCCCTATACGCCAACCGAGCGAATCACTGGAGAAGGAGTCGCTCAAGTCGATGTCGCCGAGCTTGCTCAAAAGGTGCTCGAATTCGAGCAGGAAAAGGGCTGCGCGGCGTATATCTCCCCGGCCTGGCCGCTACACGACCAAGACCGGGAACTCTGGATCACGGCGAGTCAAAGGCTATGGCAGGCAACCTGCGACGCAAATGGAAGTGGAGATGTCGAGCCACGCCCCTTGCTCGCACAGGTTGCGCCGGGACGAGCTGCGACTGACGATCCCGATGCGCTTATTGACGCCTTGATGGATCTGCCGGTCGACGGTGTTTACGTTCAGCCTCTGGTCTTAAACGCAATGAAGGACAGTGTTGAGAAGCTGCTTCGGTATGTGAAGCTGTTGGAGGCCTTCGAGGAAGCGGGGCTCCCAGTCGTCGCATCCAGAGTCGGCGCGTTCGGGGTGGTCCTCGCGGCCCTGGGTATTTCAGCGTTCGATTCTGGGCTCGGGCTAGCTGAGGCGTCCAATCTGGCAAGCCTAAATCGCAAGAAGACTCAGAGCGAGCGTTCCAAGCAAGGCTCAAAGGGCAGTCGCAGGATCTATTTGAGTCCGCTGAGGATCACCCTGCCGGCCCGACAGGCGGAACTGATCCTGAAGCACCCCGGCCTAGCGGGAAGATTCGCCTGCGACCTCGGTTGCTGTCGATTTCAGAGGCTCGACGAGCTACCAGAGCGCGCGCGTCAGCACTTCCTCTGGACGCGCAATGAGGAGGTTCGAGTCATTCGATCCCTTGAAACACGATCCATGAAGCTCGACCTGATTCACGAGGAACTACGTACGGCTCGCGAGACCGGGCGGGTAGTGCGGCGAACCCTGATGAGCAACTTGCCCGAGCTGCCCTCCTTCGATCACACTGATCGCTGGATTCGAGTCCTTGGTCGAGAGGCCGAAGCTCGCGCAGCCGCATAGGCGACCTGAACCGCTACGAGAGGTCAGCTAGGCATAGAGTCCGCAGCCGCGCCGCTACCCAGCGGCCGTCTGTAGGGCGGCGGAGGTGAACTGTGGCAACGAGTCTTGATTTTCAACTTGCATACAAACGTGTTTGGGATGAGCTTCGCGATCAACCGAGGACTGGTCGGGCTTTGGCGCTGAACCCGTTTGAGCTGGATCTCATAGAAATGGATCGTGAGGGTTGGCTGGAGGCGCTTGAGCACCAGGTCGTGGATGGGTCCTACTTGCCTGGGCCGATTGAGATCTGCGATGTGCCTAAGGGAGGTGGGTTGGTGCGGCCGGGCGTTCGATTGAGCGTTGCCGATCGAGTTGTCTATATGGCGGCCGTCGGTGCCTGCATTGACCAGCTCGACAGTGCGACCCGGTGGTCACAGGGGAGCTGTGACTTTGCAACCCGGCTAAATCCCGCCAAGCTGCATGAGAAAGAGTGGTTGAGGAACCCCTTCAAGGGTTGGAAGGAGTGGCACGACAGAAGTCTGCAACGAGTCGACTCCAGCTCAGTCGAGTATGTCCTGACTGCCGACATCGCCGGGTTCTTCGAGAACATCAGCATCGCGCTACTTCGCTCAGATTTGACACGAATCGGCTGTCCCGCCGACGTCATTGACATTATTTCACGTTGTTTGAACAATTGGGCGCGTTGCCCCGACCGCGGTTTGCCTCAGGGAGTCATGGCCTCAGACATTCTCGCAAAGCTCTATTTGGAGCCCTTTGACCGCAGAATTCGCGGTGAATCAATCAGACACATTCGGTACACGGATGATCTCCGGCTGTTCACCCAGACGAAGGAGGACGCACAGCGAGCCCTGGTCGCTGTCACGAACTATCTGAGAGAGCGTGGCCTGACGCTCCAGAGCCACAAGACGCAGATTCGCCCTGCTGGCGATGCTCGCGAGGAATTCGATGGAATCGTTCCCGTGATTGAGAAGGTGCGCAAAGGGTATGTCGACGAGGTCGTCGCTGCCGGCTTGATGGCTGCCGATGTGTCACTTCCCATGGCCCAGGTCGATGACTTGGCAAGTGGTGAGATTGAGCCGGAGGTTCTCCATAGAGCGTTTGAGACCTTTGTGGTCAAGCCGGCCGAGCCCAACAAGAGCATGCTGAACTTCTTGCTTAGACGACTAGGAAGTCAGAAGGATGACTTCGGTGTAGAGGAGTGCGAGCGGCGGCTCGGAACGCACCCCGAGCACACGTCGTCCATTGCCCGCTACTTTCAGGACCTTGACAAGCCGGACAGGCTGGAGTCAGTTGTGGCGAGCGCGATCATGAAGCAGACGAGCGCCATCTATCCGTATCAGAGGTATCTCCTGTTGGAATGGCTGAAGCGCAATGCGCCCGAGCTAACCGGGCCAATGCTTGACATTGTCCGCCAGCTCGCCTTTCGCCGCGAGAGTCCGGGCTATGTTCAGGCAGTTGCCTATGAGTTGCTCGGGCGGTTCGGGACTCACTCCGACCTGGATGAGATCGAGGCTAGATTCAAGAGCACCTCCGAGCCGCTGGCTCGGGCGCAGCTGTTGTGCTGCCTGCAGCGTTTAGAGAAGGGCCGCCGCAATGGTCTCGCCGGAAGAGTAGGCAAGGACGATGGCTGGGTTGGGCGGGCGGCCTCCTTCGTTCGTTCCTCAACGCCGCTCACGGTTGGGGCCACTCAGAAAGGATGATTGGGCAGCAAGGTGATCGCGCTGCCCAAATCGACCTCAATCGCGCCTAATCGAAGCGAATCCGCGGGCGTGTTCAGCACATCGCGTCGCCCTTCATTAAGCCGAAAGCCCCGGCTTCCTCAGGTCGATTAGGAGGGAGTCGCTCTATCCAGCTGAGCTATCGGGGCTGGACGGCTCATCGTAAACGCCCTTCAGTTGCGCATCGGACCAGGTTTTGGTCTGCTCGACCAAAGTTCGCATCTGTCCGCGGTCGGGGGCCGCATCGGGTTGCCGGCCATAGCGCAGCTCGGCCGCCCAAGGGCTCAGATTGGGGAGATCGTCCGCTTTGTCGGGCTTGAGGATCCCAGCGCCGTCGAGCAGCTTGAGCAGATAGGCGATGTTGTGCGTGCGCTCGTAGACGACTTCGTTGTGCGCCAGGACTGCCTTGACCCTCTTCTCGACAGCCTGCTGCGCGTGCTATGCCGACCTTTGCGTTATGCCGACCAGAGGCTGGAAAGCCGCTCCGCAGGTGGTGATCGCCCCGACGGGGTCGGCATAATCACAGCGCCTCGAGGAAGGCGAGCACCGTGTCCGGCGGCCGGTAGCGACCGGGCTTTGCCTCCGGCGGCGTAGTTCTCTCCAGCGCTCGTTCCTTGATCGAGAGATCGGCGTGCAGGTAGACTTGCGTGGTCTCGACCTGCTCGTGTCCGAGCCAGAGCGCGATGACCGAGGTGTCGACGCCGGCCCGCAGCAATCGCATCGCCGCGGTGTGCCGCAGTACGTGGGGCGTCACCCGCTTCCCCCGCAAGGAAGGGCGGCTCCGACCAGCGTTCTCTGCATGCTTGGCAAGTCGGCGCTCGAGGCCGTCGCGGCTGAGCGAGCGGCCGGAGCGGGTCGGGAACAGCGGCGCCTCCGGCTGATCGCCTCGCTCGGCGAGCCAGACCCGGAGGACGGCCACCGTCGCCGCGGTGAGCGGCGTGATCCGCTGCTTGCGCCCCTTCCCCAGACAGCTGACGTGCGCGCCGGTGCCGAGGTGCACGTCACCGCAACGCAGGCCCGTCAGCTCCGAGGCTCGCAGCCCTGTCTGGGCGGCGAGCATCAGCATTGCGCGGTCTCGCCGGCCCGTCCAAGTCGAGCAGTCTGGAGCGGCGAGGAGCGCCTCGACCTCCTCCTCGGCAAGGAACGTGACCAGGTTCCGCTGGAATCGCTTCGACGGGATAGCCAGCACCCGCTCGATCACGGCTGCGTGCTCGGGGTGGCGCAGCGCCGCGTAGCGAAACAGGGAGCGGATTGCCGCCAGGCGGGAGTTGCGGGTCCGAACCCCATTGCCCCGATCGCGCTCGAGGTGATCGAGGAAGGCGCCAATCAGCGTGGCGTCGAGGTCGTCGATCTCCAGTTCGGAGGGTTGCTTGCCGAGCTGCCGTGCCGCGAAGCCCAGCAGCAATCGCATTGTGTCGCGGTAGGCGGCGAGGGTATGTGGACTTGCCTGACGCTGGCGCACCAGCCGCTCGGTGAAGAACAGCTGAAGCGTCGGTGCAAGGGCGCTCATGAGCGAGCACCGAGGTAGCACTCAAGACGTCCGGCGGCCAGCCCCATCAACTCGGGTGCGGCCGAGAGGTACCAGTACGTGTGGGCTGGATCGGCGTGCCCGAGGTAGGTGGAGAGCAGCGCCAGGCGCTCCTGCGGTTCGCCCCCGCCGCGATAGGCGTCGAGGATCGTGCGCACCGCGAAGCTGTGACGCAGGTCGTGCAGCCTCGGCCGGCAGGAGGCGGAGCGCGGCTCGATGCCGGCGCGGTCCACCAGCCGGGCGAAGGTGCCGCTCGCCGAGCGGTAGGCCAGCCGAGCGCCGCGGGCGGAAACGAACACCGCATCGGTGCCCAATGCCGCGCGCGGGCGGTCCGCGCGGCCCAGATAGCGCAGCACAGCTTCGACGGTGCTCATGTGCAACGGCAGCTCGCGCGACTTGGCGAACTTGGTTTCGCGCACGAGAATCGAGCCCTCCTTCGGGTTGATGTCTCCGCGGTCCAGCGCGAGCGCCTCCCCGATGCGCATCCCGGTGACCGCGAGCAGCCCGACCAGCGTCTGGTAGGTCGCGGCCGGGTGCGCGTGGCGCAGCGTGCTCGCGGCTTCGATCAGTGCCGCGACCTCTTCATCGGAGTAGAGGAAGGGCGTAGCTCTATGCGGAGGATCCGGCAGGAGCTCCGCAGGCGGCACCTCGCAGGCGGGGTCGATCGTCTGCAGGTGAGCGGCGAAGCTCCGCACCACCGACATCCGCAGCGCGTGCCAGGCCGCACCGCCATCGGGCAGTGTCGCCCAGCTGAGCGCGTGCTCGACTGTGATCGTCTTCGCCTCGCGCTCCTCGAGGTAGGTGATGAACTGGCCGAGCAGCTTCTCGGCCCGCTCCAGCTTGTAGCCGAGGGTGCGGCGCACGGTCAGGTAATCGGCGAGCGCCACTCGCAGCGGGCTCATCGAGCGGTCTCCGGCCAGCGACGGGCGACCTTTCGCAGCGCTTCGCGATCGACCTTGGCGTAGATCGCCGTCGTCATCGCGCGCCGATGGCGCAGGAGCTGCCCGACCTCCTCGAGCGAGGCGCCGCCGCGCAGCGCCTCGCTCGCGACGGTATGGCGAAGGCGGTGGGCGCGGATGGGGCCGAGGCCGCACCGGGAGGCGGCGCTCACGACGACCGCCGAGACGGCGCCGCCGCTCATCGCGCGGTGCGGGGCACGGACGGTCACGAAGACATTGCGGCCTCGTGCGTTCTCGGGTCGACCACCTCGCAGGTAGGCAGTGACGGCCTCGCCGACATCGGCCGGCAACGGCAGTCGCTCCTCACGGCGACCCTTGCCGCGCACGACAAGCTCGCCCGCTCGCCAATCGATGTCCTCGAAGCGAAGGGCGGCGATCTCGCCGGCCCGCAAGCCCAGCCGGACGAGCATGGTCAGGATCGCGAAGTCGCGACGCCCTACCGCCGTGTTCAAGTCGCAGAAGGCCAGGAGACTGCGGACCTGGGAGGGCTCCAACCTCTTCGGCAACCCGGCCAAGCGCCAGGAGGCGATCGAGGGCACCGTGGCCGCCAGCGGCAGCTCGATCGTGCCCTCCAGATGCAGGAAGGCGAGCAGCGAGCGCAGCGCGGTCATCGCCAGCTTCACCGTCCCGGGCGACAAGCGCGGACAGCTCGCGACCACGAACGCGGTGACGTCGGCGGGGCTCAGTCGATCGAGGCCGAGAGCCCCCTGCGAGAGCCGACCTTCCAGGAACGGCCGCACGGCTCGCGCATAGTCACGAGCCCCCTTGTCTCGAAGCCCCCGCTCAACGACGAGGTATCGCCGGAAGCGGCACAGCAGCTCGTCGATCGGCGCGGCCGCCGATGGTGTGGACGGTCCGGTCGCCCGGACCCCTGATGGATCGGTCATGAACGCCTCCTCCTTGGATTGATGGAAGGAGGAGCTTCCCCGGGTCGCTCAAGCCGGCGAGGTTATGCCGACCCTATTGAGGCGACAACCGCCTCCAGTGCGTCTTTGCGGTGTCAGGTCGGCATAACGCAAAGGTCGGCATAGCACGCCTTATGCGGATATCCGCATAACGCGTGAAACCCGAGGCCGTCGTCAGGGATGTCGTCGTCGTCGATAAGACGGAGGAGGATCTTTTCGTCGCCTGCCGCCTTCTCCATCAACAGCTTGGCGAGGTCGTCGCCGCTACGCGGCTTGGCTGCCAACGGCCTTCCCCTCGGTGAGGGCGTCGTGAATCATCGTGCCCGAAAGCCCCCCCCATTCGCGCACATGATCCTCGCTGGCAACCACCACGTCAGCCGGCACCCCTAGCTCCCCGACAAGCCTTGCGAGTCGTACCGACTCGCCGAAGTGATCCTTGACCTCCGGCTCAATCACCAAGAAGTCGAGATCGCTGCCCGGTGTCTCCTCGCCGCGCGCGTAGGAGCCGAACAGGATGACCTCGGCGCCGGCGCCGGCAGCCTCGGCCAGCGCCGTTCCGGCCGTGTCGATCAGGTCGCGTGAAGTCATGGTGACACGGTAGCGGAGCAGCCTGGCGACAATGCAATCCATTGGGCAGCCGCTGCCCAGATCGAGGCCAATCGCCCGTGATCCCAATGAATACCCGCTCACGGTAGGGACGCCGCATCTGGCTCCGCGCCAGCGAAAAGCGCAACTCCGCCGCTTCGCTCAGGAGGGAGTCGCTCTATCCAGCTGAGCTATCGGGGCCGAGGGTCCATCGTAGAACTATCCGCCGGAAGCATCGAGGTCCTCGAGATCCGCGAGATCGCGGGTCCTGCCGGCGGCCTGCTTCATCGCTTTCAGATCCTCCAGTGAGCAGACGGCCACATTGACGCCAAGGATCTCCGTCTCCGTGGAGCGCGCATGGAGGTCCTCGTAGGTGGGCACTCCGTCAAGGCCTTGGACGACATCCAAGCGGCCAAGGTCGGTCTCGATAGCGACTTGCTCACCGCTGGCGAGCTGGCCCGCGATGGACATCTGGCTGCTGAAGAACGATTCGCCGGCCTGCACGTGTCCGTGAATTTCTACGGCGACCGTTGCCACACGTTTGAAGTTCTCCGAATCCGAGGCGACGACGATGTCGACGTCCTTGGTCCCCCGGACTACTCCCCACGCTCCAAGAGCAAGCCCACCAACGACCACAAATTTGGCATTCGCGTCCGTCAGACGGCGAAGGATCTGGTCAAAAGCCGGGGCATTCACTGCTGCCGCGCAGCGCCAGCCATCCGCAGAAGCGTGTGGCTCAAAGCGATGGTTTCGGCCAAGTTCACGTTCATCGGCCGCCGAGCGTCCTCACGCAGGCGATTCACGCGCACCTCCTCGGCTGTGGTCGCAGCGTCCTTTGGCTCTCCAGGCGACTGCGTAAGCGATTCCATGAGGACACGGTAGCGGAGGCTGAGCGACCTCGCCGTCATTGGACAGCGGAGCGACGCTGCCGCCCAATTCGACGCAAATCCAGTGCAATCGGCCGCAATCCATGAGCTTGAACGGCGCACCGCCAACCGGTACAGCTCCGGCTCGATTTCCTCGCAGAGCTGTCGCAGCGCCTTCGATTCCGGGCAGCACGATCTCGGCGCCCGGCAGGTTCCTCAGCGCGTCGTCTGCCATGCGGCGAATGTACAAATAGCATTGCCCGGGTGGAGCCAGACGCCGTCGAGATCCGGGTGGTCGGCTGCCTGCTGGAGAAGCAGCGGACGACGCCCGACGCCTATCCGCTGTCGTTGAACGCGCTGCGCCTGGCCTGCAACCAGGCGACGAACCGCGACCCGGTCGTCGACTACGACGAGGCGACGGTGGCCGAGGCGCTGCGGCGGACGGCGCTGCGCGGCTGGACGCGGCTCGCCAGCGGGGCCGGCAGTCGCGCTCGCAAGTACCGCCACCTGCTCGACGACGCGCTCTCCCTCGACGACGCCGAGCTGTCGCTGCTTGCCGTATTGATGCTGCGCGGCGTGCAGACGCCGGGCGAGCTCAAGCAGCGGGCCGACCGACTTCATCGCTTCGCCGATCTCGCCGCGGTGCACGAGACGCTCGAGCGGCTGATCGAGGCCGGTCGCGTCGGACGGGTCGAACGGCGCCCAGGCCAGAAGGAGGAGCGCTACCTGCAGCTGCTCGGCGGCGAGGAGGAGGCTGAAGGGGTACGTGCGGCGAGCGCGCCGGTCGAGGGTTCGCCGGCGTCGGAGCGGCAGACCGGCGCCGACGCGGTCCCGCCTGAGGACCGGCTCGACAGGTTCGAACGCGAGCTGGCCGAGTTGCGCACCCAGGTCGGCGAGCTGCGCGACGCCCTCGGCGGCTGAACCGCTCAGGCGTAGAGGCTCTCCGAAGCCAGCTCCTGGGCGCGGCGGCTCCACAGCCTGACCTGCATGAAGATGTCGTCGCCGTAGCCCTCGAGTGCGTCGAGGGCGATCAGGGTGAAGCGTTCCTGCGAGACGACTTCCTGGTCGACCGTCTCCAGCTCCAGCTCGGCCGTCGCGGCGACCGCGCCGCGGACCAACGGCCGGCCCCAGACCAGGGTGACGTTGCCGGCGCGGCCGTTCTCGCCGCGCCAGCGGCCGATCACCTCGTCGTTGAGGTCGATCTTCCAGCCCGGGTTGTCCTCGGCCAGCACGTCGGTGAAGTCGGCCTCGGCCGCGAAGCGACGCGGCTCGCCGCCCTCCGGCAGCTCGTAGGAGACGTGGCCGAACAGCTCCAGCGTGCCCTCGGGGCCGTCCGTCCGCGCCGTCGCCGGCACCCACACGCGCCCACCCCAGGCCCGCTCCGGGAACCAGTCGACCTCGGCCGGAAGCTCGACTCCGTCGGGCAATTCGTCGATCCCCTCGCAAGCCTTTCGAAACTCGTCGACCAACCTCTCGGCGAACCTGCCGTGCGGTATCCCCTCCTGAGTTGAATCGGCGATGAAGCGTGGGATGGGCCGGGGATTGGGCGTCATTGAGTGAGCCTACGGGAGGGACACCCGTCCCTACCCCAACACTTCGCGCAGATCGGCCGCCGCCCGCTCGGGCGGATAGACGTTGATGTCGACGCCCGTCCCCAGCTCGAAGCCGGCCTTGACGCTGAGCCGCGGGGCGATGTCGACGTGCCAGTGAAACTGCTCGGCGCCGCGCGGCGCCGTCACCACCCAGAGGTTCAGCTCGGGCGGGCCGTCGAAGCGCTCCGCCAGGGCGCGCATCGCGGTGCGGATCAACGCCGCGCCCGCCTCGCTCTCGGCGAAGCCAGCCTCCTCACGCCGCGGCACCACCCGCAGCTCGTAGGGAGTCCGCGAGGCCCAGGGGCAGATCAGCGCCGCCTCGTCGTCGATCGCCACCAGCCGCTCGCGCCGCCGCACCTCCTCGACCAGGACGTCGCTCAGCAGGCCGCCGCCCGCGGTCCGTTCGCCGTAGGCGCCAGCCCGCTCGCGCTCGCGGGCGATCGCCGGCGGCACGAACGGCAGCGCGTAGAGCTGGGCGTGGGTGTGGGGGAGGGACGCGCCCGCGCCCGGCCCCTCGTTGACGACCACCTGCACGTAGGCGGCGTCGGCGTGGAAGCGCATCCGCTCGCGCCAGGTCGCGATCGCGCCGGCGAAGCGCTCCTCGCCCAGCTCGGCCATCGCGGTCACGTGCTCGGGCGCGTTGACGATCACCTCGTGGCCGCCGACCGCGGGCCGCGCGGCGAACAGGTTCGGCTCGCCGGCCCGGCGCGACTCCAGCAGCGGGTCGCCGGCGCCGGCGAAGGCGCCCGCCCCGCCGCCGGTCGCGCTCGGCGCGGCGGCGCCCTCGGGCGCCTCGTCCCCGCCCTCGTCCGCCAGCGCCGGATAGAGGTTCGGCACCACCCGGCTCGTCCAGCCCGGCGTGTCCGCCTCGCCGCCCCCCGGCCGCACCGCGGAGACCTCGGGCGGCGTCTTCTCCTCCCGCCCCTCGCAGAACGGGCAGCCCTCCGGACCCTTCTCCTCCCGCTCGCTGCGCGCGAACCCGTGCGGCCGGTCGGCTCGCCCGGGGGCGAGGATCGTCCGCAGCCCGGTCAGCTGGTCTATGCGCAGCTCGGGCGCGCTCAGGAGTCGGAGGGGGGCTTGAGAAACGGTTTGAGCATGTCCATTGGCAGCGGGAAGACGACGGTGGTGTTCTGGTTGCTGCCGATTTCCAGCAGCGTCTGCAGGTAGCGCAGCTGCAGCGAGGCCGGGTTGGTGCTGATGATGTCGGCCGCGTCGGTGAGCTTCTGCGCCGCCTGGAACTCGCCCTCGGAGTTGATGATCTTCGCCCGCCGCTCGCGCTCGGCCTCGGCTTGGCGGGCGATCGCCCGCTGCATCTGCTCCGGGATCTCGACGTCCTTGATCTCCACCGCGGTCACCTTCACCCCCCACGGCTCGGTCGACTCGTCGATGATCGTCTGCAGCTCCTCGTTCAGCCGCTCGCGCTCGGACAGCAGCTGGTCGAACTCGGCCTTGCCGAGCACCGAGCGCAGCGCCGTCTGCGAGATCTGCGAGGTGGCGAGCAGGTAGTTTTCGACCTCGGTGATCGCTTTGCGCGAGTCGATCACCCGGAAGTAGGCGACGGCGTTGACCCCGGCCGGGACGTTGTCGCGGGTGATCACCTCCTGCGGCGGGATGTTCAGCGTCACCGTCCTCAGGTCGACCTTGACCATGCGGTCGATGAACGGGATCAGCAGGATCAGCCCCGGCCCCTTCTGGGCGATCAGCCGGCCGAGCCGGAAGATGACGCCGCGTTCGTACTCGCGCAACACCCGCACCGAGGACCCGACGACGATCGCCGCGAAGATCACCAGGACGGCCAGTACCACCAGTGCTGCCATCAGCCTGCTCCTTCCTTGGACGGAGGCTCGCTCGGCGCCTCGGGGCGCACGGTCAGGGTCAGCCCGTCGATCGCCTCGACGGTGACTCTATCCCCCGGGCGCAACGGTTCCCCGCCGCCGCCCAGCCGCGCCCGCCACAGCGCCCCCCCGAGCAGCACCTGGCCGTCCGGGTCGAGCGCGGTGCGCGCCTCGCCGCGGGCGCCGAGCAGCTCCTCCCGGCCGCCGCCCCCGGGCCGCACCCGGTGCGCCGCCAGCACCTTGCGGGTGACGAAGTAGAAGCTGGCGATCGACAGCACCCCCAGCGTGATCAGCGCCGGCCCGGCCCAGTCGCTGGCGCTCGAGCTCGAGTCGGCGGTGAGGGCGAGCACGCCGCCGGCGATCAGGCCCCCCGCCCCGAGCGCCGCCAGCACGCCGCCCGTCGGGAGCAGCAGCTCGGCGAGCAGCAGGGCGACACTTACCAGGGCGACGACGACGAAGGCGTCCATGCCCCGATTATCCGCTTTCGCGTTCGCCGTGCAGCGCGTAGCGCTCGACGGCTTCCCGCAGTTCGGCCGCGTCGTCGAACGGGCCCTGCTTCAGGTAGACGAGTTCGCCGCCGCGGTCGTAGAAGGCGGTGTCGGGGAAGCCGAGCTTGGCGCCGACGCTTTCGGCCAGCGATTTGTCGGGGTCGATGTAGCTGGGGTAGGGAACCGGCGCCTCGCCGAGGAAGGTGCGGGCGGAGGCGTCCTCGTCTTCGCTGTCGATTCCGAGGAAGGCGACCCGCCTGCCGAGCGAGGCGGCGGTGCGCTGGAAGAGCGGGAACTCGAGCCGGCAGGGCCCGCACCAGGAGGCCCAGACGTTGGCGACGACCGGGTAGCCGCGCAGCTTCGCCAGCCGCGCTTCGTAGGCGTCCCGGCCGCCGGGGAGCAGCCGGTCCGCCTGCCTGTGCAGAGCGGCGAGCGGCGCCGGCGACCCGGCTAGGGCCTTGGCGTAGTTCGGGTGCGCGCCGCCGTAGTCGCCGCCCTGTGGGGATCCACAGCCACTCGCCGCCAGCGCGACCGTGGTAGCCAAACCAAGGAGAAGGGTTCGAAGAGAGCCGGGCACAATCAGCACGCGACCGGGGAGGTAGGTGACCAAGCGGGACGTCCACGAGACGGTTCCCGCGTAGCAGCGCTACGCGGGAAGCCGGGGAGGGGCCGTAGCCGCGCAGTGTCACTCGATCTCATCCGGGCCGCGATCATTGTGTTCGGCTCTCTGTTTACAATACGAGTTACGGGGTTCGCCGTATGCGAGCCGCACTGAGATCGCCGGGGGGAGGTAAGTGCTTACTCCCGGCATCCTCGTCCCACGTCTTCCCGGCGAGTTGCGCCGCGGGAGAGAACCGGAAGCCTTCATGGCCAAGACCAGCGACGTTGCCGCGCCGGCGGCAGTTCCCTCAGGCGCCGACATAGAGCGGGCGGCGGCGTTTGCCCGCGAGCCGCTGCTGCTCGACGGCGAGGGGCCGGCGGCGCTCGCGCCCGGGACCGCCCGCCGCCGCGCCCTCGACGCGGCGCTGCGCGAGCTCGACGACGGCGCCGACGAGCCCTCGATCCAGTGGCGGCGCGACTTCTCGCTGCTGCTCGGGCTGGAGCGGCTGCTGGCCGAGGAGCCGCCGAAGCTGCGCGACGGGGCGGAGCTCAACCCGCACCAGGTCGACGCCCTCTCCGGCACCCTGACCGAGCTGATGGCCGAGCAGCAGACGGCGGCGGAAAACGGCGACGCGCCGGCGCTCGCCGAGGAGGACGCCGGGCCGGCCGCTGACGGCGACGAGGAGGAGGACGGCGACGAGGAGGAGCCGGAGGACCTCGCCCCGGAGGACGAGCCGCAGGACTGGGAGGAAGAGCCGGCCGAGGAGGACGAGGAGGAGTCGCCCGAGGGAGAGGCCGCCGACGACCCGGGCGCCGCCCGCCGCTTCTGGTTCGAGCACGCGACCGGGGCCGGCAAGACGGTCGCCGCGGTTGGCTTCATCGACGCCTCCCGCACCGGCGGCGTCCTCATCCTCACCCACCGCCGCAACCTGGTCGAACAGTTCATCGGCGAGATCTCCGACCGCGGCTACAAGGAGCGCCTGCGGCCGCCGCTGATGGACGGCCGCGACGATCCCGACGGCCCGGTCACGGTCGAGACCTACCAGTGGTTCGTCCGCAACCACCAGAAGATCTCCGACGCCTACTCGATCGTGATCTGCGACGAGGCGCACACCGCGCTGGGCGAGAAGACCAGCGCCTGCATCCGCGCCTGGACCGGCCCGGTGTTCATCGGCATGACCGCGACCGGGGCGCTGATCGCCCGCCACGTCGCCGACCTCTTCCCGACCCAGACCTCGCGCTTCGACCTCGCCCAGGCGGCGCGCCGCGGGGTGATCGCGCCGCTGCGTTGCATCCGCATCCCGCCCGGGCCGGGGGTGCGGACGATCGCCAAGGTGCCGCTGCGCAAGGGCGAGGTCGACCAGGACTTCGACCAGGAGGAGCTGGCCGCGCTGCTCGACCAGGAGCCCTTCAACGTCGCGATCGCCGACCTCTACAAGACGCGCTTCAGCAAGACCCCGGGCGTCCTCTACACCGCCGGCGTCCAGCACGCCAAGAACGTCGCCAAGGCCTTCAAGGACACCGGCATCGTCGCCCGCGCCGTCTCCGGCGAGACGCCGAAGCGCGAACTGGCCGAGATCCTCGCCGCCTTCGAGCGCGGCGAGGTCGACGTGCTCTGCAACGCGATGCTGCTCGCCGAGGGTTGGAACTCGCCACGGGCGACGATCTGCATGCACCTGGCGCCGACCGCCTCGCGGCGGATCTACCAGCAGCGGGTCGGCCGTGTCACCCGGCGGGCGCCGGGCAAGGAGGCCGGCCTGGTGATCGACTTTGTCCACCCGGCGACCACCCACGACGAGACGATCGTCACCCTGCACAGCCTGCTCGACCGCGATGTCTACCGCGGCGGTGCGATCGTCGTCGGGCCGGTGCGGCGCGGGCGCGGCCGGCGGGTGCGGGTCGAGCGCCGCATCGTCCCGGTCTCCGACGACTCCGAACGCCGCACCCAGGTGCTCGAACGCGAGCTCTGGCGGATCGCGGTCGAGAACCTCGACTACCCCGAGCAGCACGCCTGGGCGGCGCTGGCCGGGGCGCGGGTCAACCCGCAGAACTGGCGCCGGGCGCGCTCGATGCTGCAGAACGACGAGACCAAGGAGCTGCGCCGCCGCTTCCTGCTGACCTGCGTGCAGCGCAACCGCAACTCGCAGCTGCGGCTGAAAGCGCTGGCCGAGATCGCCGACCTGCGCGACGCCGACGCCTTCGACGACGCGATCGACATCGTCGGCAGCTGGAGCCGCGACGACAAGCGGGCCGGGACGAAGACGCTGCTGCAGGCGCTGGTCGACAAACGGATCGGCCGCCGCGACCAGGCGCAGGCGTGGGTCTGGCGGCTTGCCTCCTACACCCGCGAGCTGCACGAAGAGTACGCGGTGCAGCGTTGGCCGGAGACCAAGCGGTTGCTCGGCCTGCTGGTCAACTCCTCCGGCCGCGCGCACGGGCGCAACGCGCGGCGGCTGGTCCACGCGGCGCGCAAACAGGACCGCCGCCTGGCGATGGCGCTGCTGGCCGGCGCCGTCTCCCACACCCCCGAAGGCGAGGAGGTGCTGCGCGGCGCGCGGATGCGGATGGCGCGGAAACCCTCGGGGACGGCGCGGGAACTGCTGCGCAACTTCCCGAAAGGCGGCAAACGGCGCCGCAAGCGGAAAAAGGCGAAAGGCGGCGAGGGCGGGAACGGCGCCAGGTCGAGGTCGCAGGCGAGCAAGGCGGCGCGGGCGGCGAGAGCCGCGAAGAGGGACGGCAAGCCCGCCGGGTCGGCCGCGAACGGCTCAGAGCAGGAGGTGGACCTCGCCGGCGCCGAGGACGACGCGGTCGCCGCCACCGGCGACGACGACTAGGTCGCCCGAGTCCTCGATCCCGTCGGCGACGCCGCTGCCGCCGCCCCAGGAGACCTCGCGGCCGCGCAGGGCGTCGCGCGAGCGCCAGGCGCCGAGGATCTGGTCTCGTTTCGCTGCGACCCAGCGGTCGAGATGGCGGTTTAGAGCCGCGGCTGCGGTGGGGAGGGCCGGGGGAGGCCCGCTGGAGCCCACCACCGCCTGCGGCGGTGGAACATCGATGCTGCTTCGCGGCAATGGAATCACTCTGCGGTGCCCGCTTCGCGAGGCTCCATCGGACCTCCCCCGCCCCTCCCCGCCCAGGTCGAAGAGTGAGACGGCGGTCTCACGGAGGTCGGGCGGGAACTCGTCTGGAGCTATCGAGAGGTTGAGGCCGACGCCGATCACCGCCCAGCCGTCCTGGGGTTGTAGGGATGCCCGGTCAACCCCCCCCGCACGCGCCTGGCGGCGTCGAACGCGGTGCGGTGCGGCGTCCTCAGTCGGCCGAATAGCGCTGCTATTCGGCCTCCCTGCATCCTTGTTCCGCTTGGTCCGGCGCTCTTCAGCCGCATCCGCTGGGTCTTGACCGGGCATCCTTGCCTCGATCAGGACGCCGGCCAGCTTGCGGCCGTCGACCCAGATGTCGTTCGGCCACTTGATTTCGCACTCGATCCCCGGCGCCAGCTCCTCGGCCGCCTCGCAGACCGCCAGCGGCGCCGCCAGCGGCAGCAGCAGGTGGCGCTGGTCGAGCGGGCGCAGCACCGCCGAGTAGAGCAGCGCCTTGCCGGGGGGTGCGGTCCAGTGGCGGCCTTGGCGGCCCCGTCCCGCGGTCTGCTCGTCGGCGGTGACGACGGTCCCGTGCGGCGCCCCGGCCTCGACCAGCTCGCGAGCGCGGGCGTTGGTCGAATCGGCGACGCGGAAGTGGCGATGCGGGTCACCGAAGCCCAATTCCCGCCCATCTCCTCGCCCGTCCGGGTCGATTGGCACTTTTCCCCCACTGGAGGGGGGCAAAAGTGCCAATCGACGGCCGCGGGGTCATGTAGCCGCGTCTCGCAGCAGGGCTTCGACCAGGCCATCGACGTCGTGGCGCTCGGCCTCGACGGCGATCTCGAGGCCGGCGGCGCGGGCGGCTTCGCTGGTGATCGGGCCGATCGAGACGATCCGTGCATCGCGAGGGAAGCGGTCGCCGAGCGCCTCGGTCAGGTTGCGCACGGTCGACGACGAGGTGAAGGTGACGTAGTCGGCGCTCTGCGACGCCTCGACCGCTTCGGGGTCGGGCGCCTCGCGGACGGTCTCGTAGAGGGCGACGACGTCGACCTCGGCGCCACGTTCGCGCAGCGCGTCGGGAAGCACGTCGCGCGCCTCGGCGGCGCGGGCGACGAGCACCCGCCGCCCCTCGACCTCGATCCCCTCAAGCGCCTCGACCAGCGCCTCGGCCACGAATCGGTCCGGCACCACGTCGGCGACGATCCCGTGCTCGGCGAGGGCACGAGCGGTTCCAGGGCCGATCGCCGCGATCGCCACCTGCAGGGCGCGGGCGCCGCCTGCCCCCTGCGCTGTGGAGGCGCTCCCCGCGGCGCCTGCCCCCTGCGCCGAGGAATCGGCGCCCGCAACGCCGGCGGTCTGCGCCGAGGCTTCTCCGGCCGCGCTCGTTCCGCCGAGCGCCTGGGCTTCAGCCGCGCCTCCCTCTCCCCTCACCCCTACCTGCTTCTGTTTCGTCCCGCCGAACACCCGCGCATCGAGCCCCGTCTCCCCCAGCGCCTCGAACAAGAGGTGTGCGCCGTTGGGACTGGTTGCGCAGATCAGCGAGTACCCGCTTTCGCCGATCCGCTCGACTGCGGCGCGCACCTCGTCGCTCTCGATCCGCGGCTCGATCCGGATCGCCGGCAGCTCGACCACCTCGGCGCCGAGCCCGCGCAGCGTCGCCGCCAGGCCGCTCGCCTGCGCCCGCGCCCGGGTGACGACGACGCGCTTCCCGTGCAGCGGCCGCCGCTCCAGCCAGGCCAGGTCCTCCCGCCGTTCGACCACCGGGCCGACGACGATCAGCGCCGGCGCGCCGACGCCCTCGCTCTCGACGACATCGGCGAGCGCCCCCAGCGTCGCCGTCACCGTGCGCTGCCCCGGCATCGTCCCCCGCTCGACCGCCGCGGCGGGCTCGTCCGGATCGCGCCCGGCGGCGATCAGCGCCGCCGCGTTGTCGCGCAGCCGCTTGACCCCCATGTAGAAGA
The DNA here is from genome assembly GCA_963764365.1 of uncultured Solirubrobacterales bacterium. Taxonomy (GTDB): domain Bacteria; phylum Actinomycetota; class Thermoleophilia; order Solirubrobacterales; family 70-9; genus VRUE01. Next base: position 61,306 of record CAVXSI010000022.1, on the reverse strand, counting down.
CGAGCGTGCCGGGGAAGCGAGCCAGCGCCTCCCAGTCGAGCGCCGTCTCCGACTTCTCCGGATCCTCGTGACCGGTGACGAAGGCGACCGCGGACGCGTCGTCGCGATGGGTGACGGGGATCCCGGCGTAGGCGGTCGCCGCCACCCCGGCGGTGACTCCGGGCACGACCTCGAACTCGACCCCGGCTGCCCGCAGCGCCTCCCCCTCCTCGCCGCCGCGCCCGAACACGAACGGGTCGCCCCCCTTGAGCCGCACCACGCTCTTCCCCGCCGACGCCGCCTCGACCAGCGCCGCGTTGATCCCACCCTGCGACTCGGACGTGCCGGTGATTCGCCGCCCACTATGGGGGCTAACTACCGGCACGTCCCCGGCGGGCGCCTTGCCTACGTAGACGAGGTCGGCGTCGGCCCGGGCGCAGTCGAGGGCACCGGGGGGGATCAGGCGGTCGTAGAAGATCGCGTCGGCGGCCGCGATCAGCTCCAGCGAGCGCGCGGTCATCAGGCCGGGGTCGCCGGGGCCGGCGCCGACCAGATAGACGACTCCGCCGCGGGCCCTCATTCCGCTGTTCCTTTGCGTCGCATTGCGGGGCAAAGGAACAGCGGAGCCTGGTGGCGCCGGGGGGTCACGCGAGGGTCTCGGCGCGGTCGAGGATCTCGCGGGCGCCGGCGGCCAGCAGGCGCTCGGCGAGCAGCGCTCCCGCCGCGGCCGGCTCCTCCGCCTCGCCCTCGACCCGGTCGCGGATCCACTCGCTGCCGTCGGGCAGGCCGACGAAGGCTTCGACGACCACCGACCCGTCCCTCGATGCCGTCGCACCGGTGGCCTCGGCGTAGTGCTCGCCGGCGGCCTCGGCCGAGCCGCCGCTCCCGGGCCGCCCGCTCACACCCGGCCCGCCCACCCGCGCGTGGACGCCGATCGGCGTCGCGCAGGTCGCCCCGAGCAGGGCCACGGCGGCGCGCTCGGCGGTCAGCTCGCGCAGCGCTCGCTGCTCGCCGATCGCGGCGGCCGCGGCGATCGCGCCCTCGTCGTCCGACCGCGCCTGCAGGACCAGAGCGCCCTGCCCCGCCGCCGGCGTCATCGCCTCGGCCGGGAGCGCGAACGATGCCTCGCCGTCCCGACCCAGCCGCCGCAACCCCGCCGCGGCGAGGACGATCGCGTCGGCCTCGCCCGCGGCGAGCTTGCGCAGGCGGGTGTCGACGTTGCCGTGCAGCTCCGCGACCCGCAGGTCGGGCCGCGCGGCGAGCAGTTGCGCGCGGCGGCGCAGGCTGGCGGTTCCCACCCGCGCGCCCTGCGGCACGTCGCCGAGCGAGCGGATCGACCCTGCCCCGTCCGGTCCGGTCCCGATCCAGACGTCGGCCGGGTCCTCGCGCGCCGGCACCGCGGCGATCGCCAGCCCCTCCGGCACCTCCGCCGGAAGATCCTTCGCCGAGTGCACCCCGATGTCCGCCTCGCCCTCCAGCAGCGCCCGCTCGACCCCGCGCACGAACCGAGCCTTGTCCCCCGGCTCCCCGTCCGAGGCAACCTCGACCAAAGAAGCTCCCCCAAGCAGCTGGGCAACCTGCCCCGCCTGCGCGAGAGCCAGCGCACTGCCACGGGTGGCGATTCGAATCATTGAAAGGAAGCGTGTGGGGTAGAGGGGCTATCCCGGTAGGGGTGGAGCGTCTTGTACTTTTTTTGCGAAGACATCCTCGGACGGCCGGCGAACTGTCATCAAAAAAAGTTAAGCGGAACCCCTGCCGGGATAGCCCCTCCAGCGGAACCCCAACCGGGATGGCTCCTCGGCAATTTCATCACGAGGAACCCCTACCGGAATCGGCCCTCTTACCGGCGCCGGCCCTGCGCAGCTCCGTCACTTTGCCTTCCTCCGACTCCTCCGGCTCAGTGTCGCCGTCCAACCCGAACAGCTCGCGCAGGGCGCTGACGTAGAGGTAGGCGTCGTCGCTGCCGGTCGAGCGCTTCATCCGCAGGGTCGGCTCGTGCAGCAGCCGCGCCGCGATCGCCTTCGACATCGCCGCCAGCCGTTCGCGGTCGGCCTCGCCGAGGCTCTCCCAGCGGCCGTCGTTCTCGGCCAGCACCCGCCGCACGACCTCGTCCGCCCGCCCGCGCAGCGCGGCGATCGTCGGCACCACCTCGAGCGAGGCGAGCCAGCGCTCGAAGCGGTCCAGCTCGGCGGCGAGGATCGGCTCCGCCCGCCGCGCCTCGGCCTCGCGGCTGCCGGCGTTGCGCTCGACGATCTGCTGGACGTCGTCGATGTCGTGGAGGCTGACCCCGGCGACCTCGCGGCACTCCGGCTCGATGTCGCGCGGCACCGCGATGTCGACCAGCAGCAGCGGCCGTCCCTCGCGCCCCGTCATCACCTGCTCGAGCCCGTCGCGCTCGACGATGTGGTGCGGCGAGTTGGTCGCGGAGACGACGATGTCGGCTGCCGCGAGCTGCTCGGGCAGCTCCTCGAAGCGGACCGCGGCGCCGTCGAAGCGCTCGGCCAGGCCGATCGCCCGGTCGTAATGGCGGTTGGCGACGAAGACGGTGGCGACGCCGCGGGCGACCAGCGCCTTGGCGACCAGCTCGGCGGTCTCGCCGGCGCCGATCACCAGCACGCGCCGCTCGCCGAGGTCGCCGAGCGTGCGCCGCGCCAGCTCGACCGCGACCGAGGGGATCGAGACGCCCTTCTCGCCGACCCCGGTCTCCTCGCGCACCCTGCCGCCGGCGGCGAGGGCGCCGCGGAAGAGGCGGTTGAGGACCGGGCCGGTGGCGCTCTCGACCAGCGCCAGCTCGTAGGCGCGTTTGACCTGGCCCTGGATCTCGGCCTCGCCGACGATCATCGAGTCGAGCCCGGCGGTGACCCGGAACAGGTGCGCGGCGGCCTCGCCGGAGCGCAGCGAGTAGAGGTGGCCGAGCAGCTCGGTCGGGCGGATCTCCGCCTGGCGCGTCAGCACCCCGAGCGCCGTCGACTCCGCTTCGACGGGATCGGAGACGATCAGGTAGAGCTCGGTGCGGTTGCAGGTCGAGATCGCCGCCGCCTCGTGGATCCCCTCCGAGGAGGTCAGCTCGCGCAGGGCGCCGGCGGCGCTGCCCTCGGTCAGCGAGAGCCGCTCGCGCAGGTCGAGCGGCGCCGTCTTGTGGGAGACGCCGAGGGCGAGCAGCTCAGACATCGGAAACACCTTTGACGTGGTCGGCAGGGCCCCCGACCGACTCCGAAGGAATCAGATTGCGATCGGAGCCGGTCGGGGGCTGGGTCTCATCAACCACCGCCTCCTCCGACTCAGATGCTGCGGCTTCGCTCCCTCCCGAAGAATCAGATTGCGACGGTCGGTCGCTCCGCCTAGCGGTGCGTCCGGGGGCGGTGGGTCTTGCGCCACCGCTCTGGAAACCCTGGTCCGCCAGCCCCGCGACTTCGTCGCTAGCCCCGGCGGACGTACCTTGCTCAGCAAAGCTCGCCAATTCACGCAGCTCTCTCTCGATGCGCTGGAGTTTCGTCGCCATTATCGCGACGTAGACGACGATCAGCACGACGAAGACGACGTAGGCGCCGGCGACGTACTTGCCCGCCTCGTGCAGCGGCAGCGCCGGGGCCTCGGCCAGCAGCCGCAGCATCAGCCCACCTCCGGCGCGACCCGCGAGCGCCCGCTCGTCGCCGGCGCGTCGAGCACCCGCCGCAGCCGCTTCACCTGGCCGGAGGCGCTCTTCGCGGTCAGCTCGAACTTGACCAGGGTCACCCAGAGCAGCGCGATCGCCGCCAGGCAGGCGAGGAAGGCCAGCATCATCGAGCCCGGTAGGCCGCCGTTGGTCGTCGCGAAGACGCGCGGGTGGACGAGGCTCTGCGCGAGCCGCACCGCCATGAAGTTGAGCGGCACGAAGGCGCCGGCGACGATCGCGAAGACCGAGGCGTAGCGCGCCTGCCGCTCGCGGTCCTCGATCGCGTAGCGGAACGGGTAGTAGGTCGCGTACATCAGGAAGACGATCAGGAAGCTGACCAGGGTCGGCTCGTTCCAGACCCACCAGTGGCCCCACGAGGCCTTCGCCCAGATCGAGCCGGTGGCGAGCACGGCGACGCCGAAGATCACCGACATGTGGATCGAGACGTAGGAGTAGGCGTCCCAGCGCGAGTCGCCGCTGCGCAGATGGAGGATCGCGAAGATCCCGCCGACCACGAAGCCGACCAGGGCGACGATCGCCAGCGGCACGTGCAGGTAGAAGACCTTCTGGATGAAGCCCTGGTCGGCGTCCAGAGGGGCATAGAAGAAGACAAGGGAAAACGCCAGGGCAATCGCCGCCGCAGTGGCGATCGAGAGGGTTCTGAGTCCTTTTCCGTACATGATTTTCGCGGAGCGCCTAGGTGAATGACGCGAATTGACGTGCCCACGGGGAAGCGGCCGGCCAAGCTGGGCGGTGCGCACGGCCTCTGCGCGTAGCAGCGCCACGCGCGAGGACGGGCGTGCCGATCCGGCGCTGCGCCATGCGCGCCATCCGTGGGTGCGGGAATTCGCCGTCAGCCATCTAGTCCTCCACCAAGAAGTCGAATACGGCGTACCCGACGAGGAGGAAGATCAGATCGTATAGCCCTAGCAGCGCCAGCCAGGTGCCGAAGCGGTGGTAGCCGGGACCGCCCACGGCGAGCAGCGGCTCCAGGGCGCCGGTGGCGGCGATCGAGAGCGGCACCGCAAGCGGCAGCAGGACCAGCGGCACGAGCAGGTCGCGGGCGCGCGAGTTGACCGCCATCGAGGAGATCAGCGTGCCGGTCGCCGCGAGCCCCAGGTCGGCGAGGACGAGGACGGCGGCTAGCGGCGGCAGGGCGGCGGCGGAGTCGAGGAAGAACAGCGCGAAGACCGGGACGACGACGACCTCCAGCACCAGCAGGTAGGCGAACAGCGCCGCCGCCTTGGCGGCGAACAGCGCCGTGCGGTCGATCGGCGCGAGGCGGATCGCGTCGAAGCCCCCCTCCTCGCGCTCGGCGACGAAGAGGCGGTTGATGCCGAGGATCGCCGCGAACAGCAGCGTCGCCCAGAGCACCCCGGCGCCGAGGCTGCCGGCGAGGCTGGTGCGGTCGAGCCCGAAGCGGAAGATGACGAAGGTGGTGACGGCGAACAGCGCCATCGCCGGCAGCGACTGCAGGGTGCGCAGCTCGGCCCGCAGGTCCTTGCCGAGGATCGCCGCGAAGGCGGCGCGGAAGGGGGTCACGCAGCACCCACCGCAGTCGTGGCTGTCCCGCCGACGGCGAGCCGCAGCACCTGGTCGACCTCCCCGCGGTAGCGCTCCGGGTCGTGGCTGACCAGCACGCGGGTGCGGCCGGGCGCCGGGCCGATCAGCCGTCCGACCAGCTCCCGCCCGTCGGCGTCGAGGTTGGAGTCCGGCTCGTCGAGCAGCAGAAGGTCGGGCTCGTGCAGGACGCAGCGGCAGGCGGCAATCCGCTGGCGCATGCCGGCGGAGAGCTCGGCAACCCGGTCGTCGCCACGCTGCTCCATTGCGACCGCGGCGAGCAGCGAGTCGATCCGCGCCTCTGCCGCCTCGCCGCCGAGCCCGTGCAGGCGGGCGTGGAAGCGGAGGTTCTCGCGGCCGCTCAGGTCCCGGTAGAGGAGAGCGTCATGGCCGAGCAGGCCGATCCTTCCGCGGACCTTCCAGGCATCGCGTGGCAGAGAGGCGCCGAATACACATGCCTCGCCGCCGCTCGGCCGCAGCAGGGTGGCAAGGATGCGCAGCAGGGTGGTCTTTCCGCTGCCGTTGCGGCCCAGCACGAGCAGCGATTCGGCCTGCCCGAGCGAAACGTCGACGCCGGCCAGCGCCGGCCGTTCGCCGTAGTCCCGTCGCAAACCGCGCAACTCGATTGCCGCTGTCATCGGGCGGATTCTCCCGCGACTGGACGATTCACCCCCTTAGGCCCTATCCCGATAGGCGACCGCACCCCTGGATACGGCCTTATGGAGTGGCAAATCGTTCAGTCGGCAGTCGCTACCGGCGCTTGCGCAGGGTGCGGCCGCCGACCTTGAGCAGCGGCAGGCCGCCTTCCTTCAGCGCCTGCGTCCGCGTCGCCCCCTTGCCGTAGAGCAGCTTCGCCGAGGCCCGCACCGCTTCGCCCATGGTGCGGTCGTAGGGATGCCACCAGAAGTCGCGCGTCATCCCCGGCTCCCAGGCGTTCATCTTGATGTTGACGCACTCGTAGAAGCCGAATTTGGAGTGAGACCGACCGACCCCCGAGTCCTTGACGCCGCCCCAGGCGCACTGGCAGGCGCCGTGGCTGAACGAGTGGTCGTTGATCCAGACCATCCCCGACTCGATCCGCCGCGCGATCCGCTCGCCGCGCTGACGGTCCCTGGTCCAGACCGAGGCGCCGAGCCCGAACTCGGAGTCGTTGGCGAGGTCGATCGCCTCCTGCTCGGAGTCGACGACGACGATCGGCAGCACCGGGCCGAAGATCTCCTCGCGCATGATCCGCATCTCGTGGGTGACGCCGGTGAGCACGGTCGGGGCGACGAACTTGCCCGGCAGGCCGGCGACCTCGGTCGGGCCGCCGCAGAGCAGCTCGGCGCCGGAGGAGACCGCGTCCTCGATCAGCTCGCGGACGATCTCGTACTGGCCGTCGGAGGTCATCGGGCCGATCTCGGTCTCCCACCGCATCGGGTCGCCCAGCGTCAGCTTGCGCGACTCGCGGGCGACGCCCTCGACGAAGCGGTCGGCGACCTCGCGCATCACGTAGACGCGCTCGATCCCCGAACAGGTCTGGCCGGCGTTGGCGAAGCCGCCCCAGACGGCGCCGCTGACGGCGTTGTCGAGATCGGCGTCGGCGCAGACGATCATCGGGTCCTTGCCGCCCAGCTCCAGCACCGAGCCCTTCAGCCGCTGGGCGCAGACCTCGCCGACCTTGCGGCCGACCTCGACCGAGCCGGTGAAGAAGACCTTGCCGACGGAGGACTTGGCGAGCGCGTCGCCGACCGCGCCGCCGCCGTGGACGACGCGGATCAAACCCTCGGGCAGGCCGCCCTTCTCGAACACGCGGCGGATCGCCTCGCCCAGCAGCGGCGTCAGGCTGGCCGGCTTGAGGACGACGCCGTTGCCGGCCATCAGCGCGATCGCCACCTCGCCGAAGGGGATCGACCAGGGGTAGTTCCAGGGCGCGATCACGCCGACGACGCCGATCGGCTCGTAGGAGAAGTGGCCTTTCTTGCTCAGCGTGAAGGCCTGGGTCATCGGCACCTTCTCGTCGGCGAGGATCTTCGGGCCCGCCTTCGCGCACCAGTGCAGCGCGTCAACGGTCGGCAGCAGCTCCATCGTGTAGGCCTCGGCACGCGGCTTGCCCTGCTCGCTGACCAGCAGCTCGGCGATCTCGTCGATCTCGTCGAGCAGGGCGTCGGCGGTGCGGCGCATGTAGGCGGCGCGCGCCTTCAGGCTCAGTTCGGCCCAGGCGGGCTGGATGCGGGCGACGTCATCGACCACTGCCTGGACTTCGTCCGGGGTGATCGTGGCGACGGAGCCGACCAGGTCTCCGGTGGCGGGGTTGAAGGACTCGAGGGTGGACTGGGTGGCGGGGGGCTGCGTGGCGATCTCCATTGGGCGATTGTAGGTGGTTGGGGGGGAGCCGGGGGAGGCGTCGGCGGAGGAGTGAGGAGGAGCCGGGGGAGGCGTCGGCGGAGTTGATCACCGCCTTTCGGCGGTGAAATCTGGATGCCGCTTCGCGGCAGAGGAGTCACTCTGCGGTGCCCGCTTCGCGACACTCCGCCGACGCCTCCCCCGGCTCCCCCCTCGCACTTCATGCCGATTGCAAGCAGTCCCCGGTGTGAATGCAGCGTCCGTCCCCCTCATACTCGACCTGGTGGAGGACCGGCTGTTCGAAAGCGATGAGGGCCCAAGCCTGGAGGGGGTAGCTGCTGACGCTCCGGTGGCGGTGCGGATGCGCCCGCGGTCTTTGGACGAGCTGGTCGGGCAGGAGCATGTGCTCGGGGAGGGGTCGGCGCTGAGGGCCGCGATCGAGTCGGGGCACCCGCACAGCGCGATCCTGTACGGGCCACCGGGGTCGGGGAAGACGACGCTGGCTCGGATCGCTGCGGCGGGGGCCGATGGGGCGTTCGAGGAGGAGTCGGCTGTGAATGCGGGCAAGGCTGAGATTCGCGGCGTGATCGAGCGGGCTCGGGAGCGCCGCCGTGGGGCCGGGCGTCCGACGATTCTGTTCCTCGACGAGATCCATCGCTTCAACAAGGCGCAGCAGGACGCGCTGCTGCCGGCGGTCGAGGAGGGGCTGCTGACGCTGATCGGGGCGACGACCGAGAACCCCTACTTCGAGGTCAACTCGGCGCTGCTGTCGCGCTGCCAGATATACGAGCTGCGGCCGCTCGCCGCCAAGCAGGTGGAGGAGCTGCTGCGGCGGGCGCTCGCCGATCCCGAGCGCGGCCTCGCGGAGCCGCCGCCGGTCGAGGACGCGGCGCTGGCGATGCTCGCCCACCGCTCCGGCGGCGACGCCCGGGTGGCGCTCTCCGCGCTGGAGCGGGCGGTCGAGCGCGCATCCGACCTTGACCCCTCTGGAGGTGGGTCAAAATCGGCTGCGGTCGACGTCGCCGCGATCGAGGACGCGATGCAGCGCAAGGCGCTCGACTACGACCGCCAGGGCGACCGCCATTACGACTTCGTCTCGGCCTGGATCAAGGCGACCCGCGGCTCCGACGTCGATGCGTCTCTCTATTACCTGGCGGTGATGCTGGAGGGTGGCGAGGACCCGCGCTTCATCGCCCGCCGCATGGTCATCCTCGCCTCCGAGGATGTCGGCAACGCCGATCCCCAGGCGCTGCTGGTCGCCGACGCCGCGGCCCGCGCGGTCGACCGGGTCGGCCTGCCGGAGTGCGCGCTCAACCTTGCCCAGGCCGCCGTCTACCTGGCGCTGGCGCCGAAGTCGAACGCCTCCTACAAAGCGCTCGGCAGGGCCCGCGCCGAGGTCCGCGCCAACGGCGCCAAGACCCCGCCCGACTATCTGCGCGACGCCCATTACCCCGGCGCCGGCGAGCTCGGCCGTGGCGAGGGGTACCGCTACGCGCACGACGAGCCGGGCGGCGTCAGCGACCAGCCGCTGCTGCCGCCGGGGCTCGAGGACCGGCGCTTCTACGCCCCGACCGAGCGCGGCTTCGAGGCCGAGCTGGGGCGGCGTCTGGAGGCCCTCCGCAAGAAGATCCGCGGTGGTTAGTCGCATGCGCAACTTCCTCTGAGACGGCGTGTTTCAAAGGGCGGCTTTCCAAGCTAGAGCCAGGGAGAGCCGAAACACCGGCCGGAGGCCTGGACTGGGGGTCTCCGGCCGGTACAAAGAGCAGGGACGCAGGGGGGAAACCGACGACCGCGCGATATCCGCGCGGTCGTCGGTTTTTGGGGGTGGTTGGGGGTGGTTGGGGAGGTTCGGGGTCGGTTCCCGAGAGCCCATCACCGCCGAAGGCGGTGAAATCTGGATGCCGCTTCGCGGCAGAGGAGTCACTCTGCGGTGCCCGCTTCGCGAGGCTCTCGGGAACCGACCCCGAACCTCCTCTATCGTCCGAGCGGATGTCCGACAAGCTTCGACTCGGCGGCATGGCTCTGCGGAACGGGCTGCTGATCCATGGGCCGACCCACTGGGCGGCGGCGGTGAGAGACAGCGGCGGGGAGGTGGTGGTTGCCTCGCAGCGGAAACCGGAGCTGGCGCCGAAGCTGGCCGGGAGGGCGCCGTTGTTGCGGGGGCCGTTGAAACTTGCCGAGGCGATGGCGGTGCTGCCGCTGGTGCGGCGGCGGCTGCCGGCGGCGCGGCTGCCGTTCGAGGACTGGCGGACGATCGGGGCGATCGGGGCGACGTTGATCCTCACCAGCACCCTGCGGCGGCGGCTCGGCTCCTCGGCGCTGCGCGAGGGGCTGGTGCAGGCTGTCGGCGCGGTGCCCGCGGTGGTCGCCCTGAGCGATCGCGACCTCGCCGCCTACCACGGGGTCGAGCACAAGGCGATCGCCGCCTACGAGCAGGGGGTCGACGATCCGGCGAGCGTGCCCAAGGAGCACGACCGCTGCGGCTCCAACCTGATCGTGCCGATGATGCTGCTCTCGGCCGGCGGCACGGTCGTGCTGGAGCGGCTGGTCGAGCGGCCGAGCCCGCTGGCCCGCGCCGCGGTCGGTCTCGGCGGCGCCTCGCTGGCGGTCGAGATGTTCGCCTGGAGCGACCGCCACCACGGCGAGCCGCTTGCCGAGGCCTTCCACACCCCCGGCCGCGAGATCCAGCGCCACCTGGCGACCAGGGAGCCGACCTCCGAGCAGATGCAGGTCGGCGTCGCCGCGCTCGCCGAGATCCTCCGGGTCGAGGACCCGCAGGCGGGCGAGGGCGAGCCGCCGCCCGCCACGTAGACTCCGCGCCGATGTTCGGAAGGATCGACCACATCGGCGTCGCCGTCGAGGACATCGACGCGGCGCTGGCCCTCTACGAGAAGAGCTTCGAGATGGAGCCGGCGCACCGCGAGACGGTCGACTCGCAGGGCGTCGAGGCGGTCCTGCTCGACGTCGGCGACGGGCACGTCGAGCTGCTGCGGCCACTCGGGCCCGAGACCGCGGTCGGCAAGTTCCTCGCCCGCAAGGGGCCGGGGCTGCACCACGTCGCCTACGCCGTCGAGGACATCGACGCGACCCTGGAGTCGCTCGCCGCCGCCGGCCTCGAGCTGATCGACAGCGAGCCGCGGGTCGGGATCCGCGAAAGCCGCGTCGCCTTCCTGCACCCGCGCTCGACCGGCGGCGTGCTGACCGAGATCGTCGAACCCGCGGGAGGACACTGATGGCTGATGCGCAGAAGGTCGAGATCGGCTTCGAGGGCGGCCAGGTCGTCGCCGTGCGGCTGAGCCAGGACGAGTTGAAGGACTTCCGCAAGCAGGTCGAGAAGGGCGGCTGGCACGACCTCAAGACCGAGGACGGGATCCTCTCCGTCTACGTCGGCAAGGTCGCCTTCCTGAGGATCGACTCGGGCGAGCACCGGGTCGGCTTCTGAGTGCGTGTGACCGGCGCATCTCTTCGTCCTCGGTCGCTCGCGTGTAGAGCGCGCCAGCGCGAGTTCCTCGATCTGCTTGGTCACACACACTCAGATGCGCGTTAGAAAGGCAATTGGACTCTGCGGACTAGCCGTTCTGGGCGCCGCGCTGTGGTGGCGCAAGAACCCGTCGGCGTGTCCGTATGGCCAGCGTTTCTGGGTCGAAGCGCCCCACCCGATCATCACCCGGGCGCGGCTGCGGGAGGTGCTGCGGCCTCAGCCGGGCGAGTGGATCCTTGAGATCGGCCCGGGCACCGGCTACTACACGCTCGACCTGGCCGAGTGGGTCGGCCCGGGGGGCACGGTCGAGATCTTCGACCTGCAGCAGCAGTTCCTCGACCACGTCGCCAGCCGCGCCGCCGAGCGCGGCCTGACCAACGTCAGGCCGACCCGAGGCGACGCCACGGCCCTGCCCTACGAGGACGACTCGTTCGATGCCGTCGTCCTCACCGCGGTGCTCGGCGAGATCCCCGACCCGGTGGCGGCCCTGCGCGAGATAGCCCGTGTGCTGAAGCCGAGCGGCCGCCTCGTCGTCGGCGAGCTGTTCGGCGACCCCCACTTCACCACCCTCGGCGCCCTCAAGCGCGAGGCGGCCGGAGCGGGCGTCGTCTACGAGAGCCACAGCGGCAACCCTCTCGCCTACTTCGCTCGGCTGACGCCGCGGTAGGGAAGCAGACAAGAGCCGGGAACGGGAATCGGGACCCGTCCCGGCTCTGTCCGTTGCTGCTGGTGCTACTTCTTGTTGCCGCCGCGGCAGGCGGGGATGTTGAGCCGCAGGTTCTTGTTCCTCATCCGCCTGCTGTTCTGGGCCAGCAGGTTGAGGTAGCCGCTCGTCTGGCTCTTGCAGAGGTTCTTCGAGTTGACGATGAGGCCCTTGCTGCCGCCCTTCATGTTGAGTTCGAACTTGTTCACTGCCACGTCGGGCGTGCTGTTGAACACCGTCTTCAGCCGGGCGTTCTGCCCGCTGATCACGCCGCGCAGCCGGATCGGGACCTGGCCGTGCAGATCGGCCAGCAGGTCCGGCAGTTCGTGACTGGACGAGGTCAGGTAGACCGGCCCCTTGAGCGGCTGGTCCAGTAGCGGCGAGGTCGCCTTCGCGTACCCGTAGATCGCGGCCTTCGGGCACTGGTTGGCGGCGAGCTGGACCCTCGTGCAGATCGTCTTGATGTGGCTCTGATCGAGGATCGTCGCCCGCGGCAGGATGAACGCCGCGCGCCGCACGTTCGCGTCGCCCTTGTGGGCGTCGAGGATCGCGCGGAACTTCGGGTGTTGCGCCCGCTGCGTCTGCTTCTTGCCGCCGAAGATCCGGGCGTAGAACTTCGGCTTGAACTTCAGCGCCCGGCAGTTCGATGCCTGGAACGACGTGCCCTGCTTCGATTCGAACCATTCCTTCGAGTTGGCCGGATCTTCGCCGCCGCCGAAGATGTCCGCTCCGGTCAGGAAGGGCCTACGGCAGGTGGTCGGGTTGAGGGTGAAGTTCGGCCGGTTGATCTGTACTTCGATCCCCCGGAGGTCGAGCTTCACTCCCCCGACCACGTACGGGATCGGGTCCGAGACGGCGTGTACTTCCGCCGTTTCCGGGTCGATGTTGATCGCCGTCCGGACCACGACCGTGCCGAGGTCATAGGGACCGGCAACCGCGGGGGTGACGAACGCCATGCTGATCGGCGCCCCCTTGTACGGGCCGGCGAGGTAGACCTTGCCGGTCGTGTGGAACGGGGCCGGGCCGGAGCCGACGGCGGTCGCGATTTCCCCGATCTGGCTGGCGGCCGGGCAGCTCGGCGAGGCCTGCTCCGCCTTGCCGCTGTTGGCGGCCGCGGCGGCGATGCTCGCTTCGGGGCAGTAGGGGACGCCGGCCAGGCTGGCGACCATGCCCGGAGGCAGGTTGGCGTTCACCTGGCGGATCTCCTGAGCGCCGTCCCAGCGGCTGATGTTCAGCTGGAACGGCGAGAACTTGCCCGCCGTGCTCTGGTGTGGCGCGGCACCGAAACCGGGGTTGAATGGCCGCTCGGCGAGCTTTTCGGCGCACGGGCCGCGGCCCGGCGTCGTGGTCAGCGTGTAGCTGCCGCTCGGATGGGCGTTTCCGGCTTCGGTCCACGGGGTCATATCCGTGGTCGTGGTGTTCGGCCCGCAGGTGTCCGGCGAGGTCAGCGCCCCCCTCGCGCCGCCGCTGATGTGGACCTTGAAGGAGCTGAAGGTCGCCTGCGGGTTGTCGGCGACGACCGCGGTTACCTGGCCGGTCTTCAGGTTCGGGAAGATCTCTCCCATCAGTCTCACGTTGACTCCGAAGCGTTCCGACTCGACCGTGAGGAAGATCCGGAACTGCTTGCCGGAGCTCGGGTCCTGGCTTTCGGGTGCCGCCACGTAGACGTCGCCGTGCAGCGAGTTGGGCGGCAGCGACGGCGTTTCCACGTCCACGGTGCCGATCTTCGAGCCGTTGGGGCATTCGATCGGATTGTTCGTGTGGTACTGGAATTGAGCGTTGGAGCAGGTCTCGAGCCCGTTCGCCAGCGACGGGTTTATCCCGGCGCCTTCGGGCAAAGTCACCTTCGCGACCTTAAGGTAGGAGTTGGCGATCGGTTCTTCGGGGTCCCAGGGGATCCCGACGTCGATGGTCGCCGCTTCCGGAGAGTCGGTCGCACCCTGCGAGCTGACGCCGATCGACGGTTCGAAGGGCACTTCGTCGCAGCCGGTGCCGCCGTAGGGAGTTTCAAAGGTTTCTTCGGCGGTTTCTTCCGCGTGCGAGGTGACTCTCAGGGTCGCTTCCTGCGGGCCGGCACACGGGCTCGGCAGCGTCAGGTAGGTGCCGTCACCGACCGCGCCTCCTTTGCCGCTGAAGACGAGCCGCGAGCCGATCAGTGGCAGACCCCCTTCGAGCGGCGAGTGGATGTCGCTGATGGTGAAGGTAACGTGCTGGTCCTTCGGGTCGAGTGAGCCGACGATGAACGTCGGTCCGGTTTCGGTCGGAAAGGCAACCATCGACGGGACGCCAAAGAACGGCTCGACGTTGTAGACCGGGACCGCGGCGCGCACCTGCGGGCATTTGGGAACGCATTCCGGCCCAGGCGATTTCACGGCGATGGTCAGGTAGTTGGTGCCGACTATCGTCGTCGGCGAGCAGAGCAGGATGTTCGTTTCCACCGTTTCAAGAGGGCACTGCGGCGCGGCTTCGGGGTTGACGCTGAGGCCTTCCGGGGTTTCGACGACTATGTCTTTGACGAACCCGTCGGGGAAGCCTTCGGCTCCCGGGCCGGTCAGCGCGTTCAGCGTGAGGTCAGTGATGCCGAAGTTGGGATGGCCGGCGGCTTGGGTGAACCACTTTTCTTCGGTCGATTCCAGGCACTGTTCGCCGGACTGCGCGAGGGGCGGCAGCGCGGGGGCAGTCGTTTCGCCCAGGCCGGGCGTGTCGACATTTTCTTTACACGTCAGCGATTCCCAGTTTTCGATGCCGAATTCGGCCTGGGCCGACGATGCGCCAAATGCGAGAACGACGAATGCGGCAACGAGCGTGAGCAGCCCGACCGAGCGTGCCTTGCTTCTCATATAAGACTCTCCTCCAAGACGGGTTTGAACATCCGATTACCCGCCTCCCGCAGTTGAAAACGGTACACCATGCGGGCATCGCTGGCCATCGGGGATTACTACGGAACGGCCAATTCGGTCCAGAGGCGCTCCTCCGCCTCGGCCACGCGGTTGGCCGCTGCGTCTATCTGCCGCCAGAGGCCGGGATCCGGCTGCTCGCGCTCGCTGGCGGCGTGGAACGCTGCCGCCAGCTCGGTCCACGCCACCGCCGCCGCGGCAGCCAGCGGCGCCTCCGGTCGTCCCGCCTCTTCGAGGAAGCGCGAGTACATGAGGCGGAAGGCGCCGCCGCCGGTGCCGCGGCGCTCGATCACCTGATAGCCGAAGCGGGCGCACCACCGCCAGTCCCCCGCCGTCTCGGGCCAGGACCCGGCCTCCGCGGCCAGCCGTCGCACCGCCGGTAGGCCGGCGAAGTCGCCGAACGCCGGCTCCAGCATCTCCCGCGCCGCCCGCTCGATCGCCTCCGGGACCGCCTCGCGCAGCCGCTCGACGGAGATCTCGCCGGCGACGGTGAACATGTGCCCGGCCAGCGGATAGGCCGGATGGTCGCTGTGGCGCGCCCGGTCGAGGCTCTCCAACCGCGTCGTCTGCAGCCGCTCGAAGCCGGTGTCGGAGAGGTGCGCCAGCTCCTCGTCATAGCCGGCCAGCACGACCGCGTGGCCCGGGAAGTGGGCCGAGTTGCCGTAGTGGTCCAGGTAATAGAGGTCCGTCAGCATCAACACCGGATTGCCGGCGTCGACCTCGGCTTGCGCCGCCTCCCAGGCGCCATTGTCGCCGGGCTCGAAGGTCCGCAGCCGCAGCGCCGCCCCGGTCAGCTCGGCGAACGTCTCCTCCAGCCGTGCCGTCCTCCCGTTGAACCACCGACTCGGCGAGGTTTCGGGGATCGTCACGTAGTAGAAGCAGGCCCCCGCCCCCAGCCCGAACGCCATCTCCTCGGAAATCTCCACTCCGTGGTGGCTCAGCAGGTTCCGCAACGCGGTCGACCCGCAGTGGTGACCAGGTCTGTGCTCGTAGCCTTCAACGAAAGGCATCGCCGTACATCTTGATCGACCGGGCGGGAATGGGCGTCGGGGGCGACTTCCGACGCCCAATATCCTCCGCGGCCGTGGAGAGCCTCGACCTAAGACTCTTGCGCTACATGCGCACGCACGGGCACTCGCCCGGCATGGAGAGAGCTGCGAAGGCGTTGGGCAAGGCCGGCAACAACGCGCTGGTCTGGGTCGTGCTCGGCGTGGTGCTGGCGTTGATCGATCCTTCGCGGCGGGAAGCGTGGTTGATCTGCGCGGCGCTGGGGCCGATCGCGATCGGCCTCAATTACCTGATCAAGCTGGCGGTGCAGCGGCCACGGCCGCAGCTCGAGGGGCTGCCGCCGCTCGGCGGAGCCCCCAGCTCGCTCAGCTTCCCCTCCGCCCATGCACTGTCGTCGTTCGCCGTGGCCGTGGCGATGTTCCGGGTCGACCCGGCGACCGCCGGCGCCCTTGGCGTCGCTCTCCTGCTCTCGCTCGGCCGCCCCTACCTCGGCATGCACTACCCGTCCGATGTCCTCGCCGGCGCTCTGCTGGGAATCCTGCTGGGCCTGATCGTGCCACTGTCGCTATGAGCCGGGGCGCGGCATGAAAGTCGGGATCGTGGGCCTGCCGAACGCGGGCAAGTCGACCCTGTTCAACGCGCTGACCAAGGGCGGGGCGCAGACCGGCGACTACCCGTTCACGACGATCGAGCCGAACGTGGCGATCGCCCAGGTGCCGGACGAGCGGCTCGAGCAGGTCGCGGCGACCGTGCGCAGCTCCGAGCTGGTGCCGGCGACGATCTCCTTCCACGACATCGCCGGCCTGGTCAAGGGCGCCTCCGAGGGCGAGGGCCTCGGCAACCGCTTCCTCGCCTCGATCCGCGAGACCGACGCGATCTGCCACGTCGTCCGCTGCCACGCCGACTCCGGCGTCCCCCACCCCGACGGCCGCGTCGACCCGTCGGCCGACATCGAGACGATCGAGACCGAGCTGGTGCTGTCCGACTTCGAGCAGGTCGAGCGGCGGCTGCCGCGGGTCGCCAAGCAGGCGAAGTCCGGCGATGCCGAGGCGATCGCCGAGCTGCGGTGGCTGGAGGCGGTGCGCGAGGAGCTCGCCGCGGGCCGCCCGGCCCGCTCGGTCGCGGTCCCCGAGGCGGCTCCGGCGGCCGCCCGCAACCTGCAGGCACTGACCACGAAGCCGATCCTCTACGTCGCCAACGTCGACGAGGGCGATGCCGCGCCGCCGCAGGCGGTCGCCGAGCACGCCGCGTCGGCGGGCGCCGGGGTGGTCGCGGTCAGCGCCCGGATCGAGAACGAGCTGGCCGAGCTCGACCCGGCCGAAGCGGAGGAGATGCGCGAGTCCTACGGGGTCGAGGGCTCCGGCCTCGCCCGCCTGGTCCGCGCCGCCTACGATCTGCTCGAGCTGATCACCTTCTTCACCGCCGGCGAGGACAAGGAAGCGGTGGCCCGGCCGCTGGCCCGGGGCGCCACGGCGCTGGAGGCAGCGGGAACGATCCACACCGAGATCCAGGAAGCGTTCGTGAAGGCGGAGGCGATCGGCTGGCGCGAGCTGGTCGAGTGCGGCGGCTACGCCCCGGCCCGCGACCGCGGCCTGCTTCGCATCGAGGGCCGCGACTACGTGGTCCAGGACGGCGACGTGATCACGATCAAGGTTTAGATCTCAGCAAACCTGCTTGGTTTTCGGGCTCTAATCTTTGGAAATGGACCAGGGAGCCAGGTTTCCAAAGGTGCCGGCAAAGGCCGGCCACTACGAGAGCTTCTACATAAAGGCCTGCCGTCCGGGTGGAGGTCAGGGCCTCTGGATCAGGCACACCGTCCACAAGCGGCCGGGGGCGGAGCCGAACGCGTCGATCTGGTTCGTCCTCTTCGACCGCGAGGCGGAGGGGCCGCGGGCGACCAAGGTGACCGTGCCGGCGGCCGAGCTGTCGGCGCCGTCCGGCTCCTGGATCCGTGTCGGCGAGTCCGAGATCGGCCCCGGCTACGCCCGCGCCGCCGCTGTTCCTCTTGAACCTGATGCGGGCAGAGGGAGCGCTGGCGCGAAGGAGGGCGCCGTCTCCTGGGACCTGACCTTCGCCGGCGACGCCCCGCCGTGCAGGTACCTGCCCTCGGACAGGCTCTACGAGACGCGGTTGCCGAAGACCAAGTTCGTCGCCCCGTTCCCCGACGCCCGCTTCGACGGGCGGCTGACCGTCGGCGGCGAGGAGATCGAGATCGCGGGCTGGCCGGGGATGATCGGCCATAACTGGGGCAGCGAGCACGCCGAGCGCTGGGTATGGCTCGAGGGCACCGGCTTCGCCGACGCGCCCGACACCTATTTCGACGCCGGCGCCGCCCGGATCAAGCTGGGACCCTGGACGACCCCCTGGGTCCCCTCGGGAATGCTGCGGCTGGAAGGCGAGCAGCACCGGCTGGGAGGCTTCGGCCAGATTCGCTCAGCGTCCATAGACGCCACCCCGGGCAGATGCAGCTTCGTCCTGCCGGGTAAGGACATAACGGTTCGTGGCGAAGTGTCAGCCCCCAGCAAGGACTTCGTAGGCTGGATCTACGCCGACCCCGAGGGCCCGGAGCACAACACGATCAACTGCTCGGTCTCGGACCTCGAACTCGCCGTGGAACGCCCCGGCCACGCCCCACGCCAGCTCTCCCTCCCCGGCGGAGCCGCATACGAGTTCGGCATGCGCGAGACCGACCACGGAATCCCCATCCAGCCCTACCCGGACGGTTGAGAAGGAGGGCGGGGGTCGCCTCCCGAGTGCCTCGCGAAGCGGGCACCGCAGAGTGTTTCTGTGCCGCGTAGCGGCATCCAGGTTTCACCGCCGAAGGCGGTGATGGGCAGCTCGGGAGGCGACCCCCGCCCTCCTCAGCCACCCACGCCGCCGGGCGGACCGGGTTGAGGTTGCGGCTGGGATTCGCCGCCCCCACCACCGCCTCCGCCCCCACCGACCGGCTTGCCGTTGACGATCTTGCGGAAGCTCATCCAGGTGCTGTAGGCGCCGAGCGCCGACTCGAGCTGGTCGCCGCGGATCTTGGTGACGCCGCCGGTTCCGTAGAGCTTCGCCCAGACGATCCGCGGGGAGACGCCGTGCTGGGTGATCGCGACCCGCTTCAGCGCCCCGTGCAGATAACCGCTCAGCTTCGAGTTGATCTGTCCCTCCGAGAATCTCTTCTTCCAGGTGTGGAGCGGGCAGGCGCCGTCGTACGGGTCCGGCACCCCGACGAGGTAGGGGATCGGGGGGCCGAAGAAGACGTTCTGGACGCTCTCGGTGTAGCCCCCCGAGCAGGCGGAGAAGAAGGTCTCGGCGACCTGGCCGCCGTACATCGCGACCTGCCCCCTGGTCAGGTTCGCCGCCCGGTTGCCACTGGCCGCCTCGCTGCCCATCCCCCTGTAGACCTGGCTGCGGGTGTCGGCGTAGAGGTCGAAGCCGCTGCCTTCGACCTGGTCGGCGAGCGCGTAGGAGCGGGCCGCGACGGCCTGGGCCTCGAGCGCCGCGATCGGCCAGGAGGCGGGCGACTCGTTCGGGATCACGCCCTTCACGTACTGGTCGACCGGCAGCGCGTTGACCGCGTTGAGCGAGCCGCCTTCGCCCGGCACCGCTTCGAGCGCGCCGCGGTAGGGCGCGCCGCCGATCCTCACCCAACCGCGCCCGCTGGCGCGCAGCCTGTGGCCGCAGTTGGCGAGCGCCCTGCCGCCGCCGGTGCGAAGCTGGACGCCGCGGCCGGTCCGCCGCGCCTCGTAGGCGCCACCGGGGGAGAGGCTCTTGCCGCAGGCGCTGGTCGCACCGCTGAAGCCGACGTCGCCGCCGGTTTCGATCAGCACGCGGACGATTCGCGGGCCCGGCAGCGTCCCGATCGTCGTCCCGCTGTAGTAGTGGGCGAGGATGAAGCGGTAGCCCTTGCCGTGCTGGGCGTAGCCGTAGGCGCCGTACTGGCTCATTCCGACGCCGTGGCCGAAGCCGTGCCCCTGCACGACCCAGCTGACGCGGGCGGCGGCGCCTCTCGGTGCGAGCAGCAGGGCCGCCAGGGCCGCGATCGTCGCGAGGATGGCGAGTTGGTGTCGCATGCCGCCACCAACTCGCCACGCGCGGCCGGATGTGATGGCGTGGCGTCGCATCTTCAGGTCAACAGATTCGCGAAGCGGGAGTCTCGGCCTGCACTACCCTTGACGGAGTGGCCACGCAGAGCGTGAAAGCGATCGACCACGAGCTGCTCGTCGCCGGCGAGTGGCTGCGGACCGGCGAGTGGGACGAGGTCGCGAGCCCCTACGACGGCACGCCGGTCGGCCGGGTCGCCCGCGGCGATGCGGCGCTGGTCGACCGCGCGGCGATCGCCGCGCGCGCCGCCTACGAGTCCGGCGACTTCCCCCAGCACGAGCGGGCGGCGGTGCTCGACCGCGCCGCCGAGCTGGTCGGCGAGCGGCTCGACGAGCTGGCGCTGACGATCGCCGCCGAGGCCGGCAAGCCGCTGAAGACCGCGCAGGCCGAGGCCGGCCGCTGCGTCGACACCCTCACCTTCTCCGCGGTCGAGGCGCGCAAGCTGACCGGCGGCACGGTGCCGATGGACGCCTCCTCCTCCGGCGCCGGCAAGCTCGGTGTGATGCTGCGCGTCCCCTACGGCGTCGTCGGCGCGATCAGCCCCTTCAACTTCCCCCTCAACCTGGTCGCCCACAAGCTCGGGCCGGCGATCGCCGCCGGCAACGCGGTCGTCCTCAAGCCGGCCGGGCAGACGCCGATCTCGGCCCTGAAGCTGGCCGCGATCCTGGTCGAGGCGGGGCTGCCCGAGGGCTGGCTCAGCGTCGTCCCCGGACCCGGCTCGGAGGTCGGCAAGGCGATCGTCGAGCATGAGCTGACCGGCGCGCTCAGCTTCACCGGCTCGGCCGGGGTCGGCTGGGGGATCCGCAGCCGCGTCCCGCACAAGAAGGTCAACCTCGAGCTCGGCTCCAACGCGCCGCTGATCGTCCACTCCGACGGCGACTGGGAGACGGCCGCCGACAAAGCTCAGATCCATGCCTTCTCGCACGCCGGCCAGAGCTGCATCTCGATCCAGCGGATCCTCGTCCACGAGGACGTCGCCGACGCGTTCACCGCGCAGCTGGTCGCCAGGGCCGAGACGCTCAACGTCGGCGACCCGCTCGACCCGGAGACCGACGTCGGCCCGCTGATCTCCCCGGGAGACCGCGACCGGGTCAAGGACTGGATCGACGAGGCGGTCGCCGGCGGCGCCGAGCTGCTGACCGGCGGCGAGCTGGTCGACGACGGCCGCTGCCTGGCGCCGACCCTGCTCGGGGCGCCGCCGCGCGAGGCGAAGGTCTGGTGCGAGGAGGTCTTCGGCCCGGTGGCGACGGTCGACCGCTACCGCGACTTCGGCGAGGCGCTGCGGATGGCGAACGACTCCAGGTTCGGCCTCCAGGCCGGCGTCTTCACCCGCGACATGGGCCGCGGCCTCGAGGCGGCGCGGACGCTCGAGTTCGGCGGCGTCCTGATCAACGAGGTGCCGACCTTCCGCGCCGACCAGCAGCCCTACGGCGGAGTCAAGGACTCCGGCAACACCCGCGAGGGCCCCGCCTTCGCGGTCCTCGAGCTGACCGAGGAGCGCTTCGTCACCCTCCAGGGTTGATAGACGTGCCGTGAGTTACACCCCCTATATGGGCAGCTAACTCACGGCACGTCGGCTGATCGCTACTCGTGCGGCCGGGCCATGCGGCGGTGGTCCAGGGCCTCCTCCAGCACCGCCGGCTCGACGCCCTGCTCGAGCGCGACCTCGCGCAGCGAGCGGCCGGACTCGGCGGCGGCCTTGACGATGTCGGCGGCGCGGTCGTAGCCGATGTGCGGGTTGAGCGCGGTCGCGGTGGCGAGGGTAGCCTCGGCGTGGCGCTCGGTCATCTCCTCGTTGGCCTCGATCCCGGCGACGCATTTCTCGTCCAGCAGGCGCGTGGCCGAGGCGAGCAGTTCGATCGAGTCGATCAGGTTCCGCGCGATCAGCGGCACCCGCACGTTCAGCTCGAACTGCCCCTGGCTGCCCCCCATGGTGATTGCGGTGTCGTTGCCGACCACCTGGGCGGCGACCTGGATCACCACCTCGGGTATCACCGGGTTGACCTTGCCGGGCATGATCGAGGAGCCCTTCTGCAGCTCCGGCAGGCGCAGCTCGGCGAGCCCGGCGCGCGGGCCGGAGCCCATCAGCGCCAGGTCGTTGGCGATCTTGTTGAGCGATACGGCGTAGACCTTGAGCGCCCCCGACAGCTCGACCAGGGCATCGCGGTTGGCCTGCGCCTCGAACCGGTCGAGCGGCTCGGAGATCGCCAGGCCGGTGTCGGCGGCGAGCTTCTCCCGCACCCTGGCGGCGAACTCGGGGTGGGTGTTGAGGCCGGTGCCGGTGGCGGTGCCGCCGAGCGGGATCTGGCCGACCCGCCGCAGGGTCCCCTCGATCCGCTGGATGCCGAGGCTGACCTGCGCCGCGTAGCCGCCGAACTCCTGGCCGAGCGTCACCGGGACCGCGTCCATCAGGTGGGTGCGGCCGGCCTTGACCACGTCGGCGAAGCGCCGCTCCTTCTCGGCCAGCGCCGCCTGCAGGCCGTTCATCGCCGGCAGCAGCGCGTGCGCCGTCTCGTCAAGCGCCGCCAGGTGGACGGCGGAGGGGAAGACGTCGTTCGAGGACTGGCCCATGTTGACGTGGTCGTTGGGATGCGCCGCGTCGCCGGCCAGCTTCGCGATCACCTCGTTCGCGTTCATGTTCGAGGAGGTTCCGGAGCCGGTCTGGAAGACGTCGACCGGGAACTGCTCGTCGTGCTCGCCGCCGGCCACCGCGTCGCCGGCGTCGGCGATCGCCGAGGCGAGATCGGCGTCGAGCCCGCCGAGCTCGCCGTTGGCCCGAGCCGCCGCGGCCTTCAGCCGGCCCAGCCAGCGGATCACCGGAACGGGCACCCGCTCGCCCGACACCGGGAAGTTCTCCACTGCTTTCGTCGTCTCGCCACCCCAGAGCTGCTCAGGCATCGGTCTCCTTGATCGTGGCCGCTGCAAACCGGCGCATCTCGGGGTCCTCGGTCGCTCGGATTCGGGTCACGCCCTGGACGGCGTGCTCCCCTGACCTCGCTCCCAGCGTCCACCGACCTGCTCGGTCTTCACGGCCTTTCGTAGTTCAACCATCCTTCCGCCCGGCAGCGTATCCACTCCGATACCCCCGGTAGAAGGCCGGGGGCAGCGGGCGGTTGTCGGGGCTGTAGCGGGCGGCGGCGACGAGCCGGCGGACCAGGTCGGTGTGGATGCCTTCGGTGTTTTCGGCACCCCGCTTCGCCGCCCCGAGCAGATAGCCGAGTCGCAGGTTGGCGATGCCGCCGGGGTCGCCGCGGGCCTCGGCGTTGAGCCTGGTCGCGGCGGTCACCATCGCCACCCCGACCGTCGCCAGGTCGCCTCCCTGCTGGTTTTCAGCCAGGCATTCGGAGATCGGCGTCTCGCCGGCCATGCGCACCTCCCCGGGCGCCTTCTGGAGCGCCTTCAGGTAGGCGCCCGTCCCTTCCAGGCAGGCGACCGGCGTCGAATCTCCGGGTCCCCCACAGCCGGCGGCGATCAGGCCGCCCGCGACGAGGGCAAGTGCAAGGACGCAGCGCATCCGCCGCATCCTACGGACGCGCCGGGAGTTGACCACCGTATTGGGCGGTCAATCACCGGCACGTCCGTTGCCGGCGTCAGTCGGCTGCGCCGATGCCGCCGGCCTGGACGGTCGAGATCCCGCCCTGCGGGCTCTTCGCCGGGGTCTGGCCGGGGCGGCTGCCGCCCTGCGGCTGCACGGCTTCCGGTTTCGCGCCGCCGCCCGGGCCCTGCGGATGCGGCCCTGCCACCGGTGTCCGGCCGCCGGCCGGGAAGACCTCGACCCATTCGGCGAGCTGGAACATCGGCGCGACGGCGTGTTCCCATGAGAGGTGGAGGTGGTTGCCGCAGCCGTGGCCGGCGTCGCCGTTGTAGCCGACCCAGCGGAACGGCGGGCGGGGATGGTTCTGCGTCGGCTCGGCCCAGTGGGCGAGGCGGGCGATCGGCGCCCAGCTCGCGTCGCACCTGGCGCCGCCGCCGGCCGGCACGATGTCGACCGCCAGCCCGTTGTAGTGATCGGAGTTGCGGACGTGGCAACCGTTGCAGCCGACCCGGGCGCCGTCCGGCAGCGGGCCCGAGTAGCCGTCGGTGACGAAGATCGGGTAGCGCCTGGCGATCCAGCGCAGATCGGGGACGATGCGGCTGTCGACCATGTCCCCCGCTTCGTGCGGGACCGCGGCCGGGATCGGCACGATCCGCCCGGCCGCGTGGGCGACGCGGGTGGGGATCGGCGCCGCACTCGCCGGCGCAGCCGCGAGGCAGCAGATTGCCGACACGATGGCGATGCAGGCTGTCCTTGGCACATTCGCCTATCGACCGCTTCCGGCCATCTGCTTTAGAACCGCAAGGCATCCAGTGCCGGACACGGCACTAGGCTTGCGTCCATGCCGACCGTACGCGATGCCAGCTTCGACCTCTTCCGCGCGCAGGGGATGACGACGATCTTCGGCAACCCCGGCTCGACCGAGCTGCCGATGCTCGCCGACTTCCCCGGCGACTTCCGCTTCGTCCTCGGACTGCAGGAGGCGGTCGTGGTCGGGATGGCCGACGGCTTCGCCCAGGCGAGCCGCCGCGCCGCGGTCGCCAACCTGCACACCGCCCCCGGCGTCGGCAACGCGATGGGGGCGATCTTCAACGCCCAGGCCAACCACACCCCGCTGCTGGTCACCGCCGGCCAGCAGGCGCGGGCGCAGATGACCCTGCAGGCGAACCTGACCAACCGCGACGCGACCCGGATGCCGCACCCCCTGGTCAAGTGGTCCTACGAGCCGCCGCGGGCCGAGGATGTGCCGCTGGCCCTCGCCCACGGCGCCCACCTGGCCTCGCTGCCGCCGCAGGGCCCCGTCTTCGTCTCGCTGCCGATGGACGACTGGGGGGTCGAGGTCGACGAGGCCGACGCGCGCGAGGCGATTTCCCGCCGGGTGACCGGACGCGCGACCGCCGACCCGGAGGCGGTCCGCGCCCTTGCCGAGGCCCTCGACGCCGCCGCCGACCCGGTCCTCGTCGCCGGCCCGGACATCGACGCGAGCGGCGGTTGGGACGCGGCGATCGGCCTGGCCGAGAAGCAGCATCTGCCGGTCTGGGCGACGCCCGCCCCCGGCGGCGGCAAGCTCGGATTCCCCGAGAGCCATCCCAACTTCCGCGGCGTCCTGCCGCCGGCGATCGGGCCGGTCGCGCAGACGCTCGAGGGCCACGACCTGATCCTCGTCGCCGGCAGCTCGGTCTTCCCCTACTACCCGCACATCCCCGGCCCGCTGCTGCCCGAGGGCGCCAAGCTGACCGCGATCACCAGCGACCCCGACGAGGCCGCCCGCGCCCCGATGGGCGACGCGATCGTCGCCGACGTGAAGCTGACCCTCGAAGCGCTGCTGGCGGCGGCGCCGGAGTCCTCGCGCCCGGCGCCCGAGCCGAACCCCGGCCCGAGCGAAATCCCGGCGGAGGACCCGCTCAACTCCTCGACCGTCCACTCGGCGCTCGCCGAGGTCTTCCCGGAGGACGGGATCGTCGTCCTCGAGTCGCCGTCCAGCACCCTCGCCCTGCGCAACCAGCTGCGGCTCTCGCAGCCCGGCAGCTACTACTTCAGCGCCGGCGGCGGCCTCGGCTTCGGCCTTGCCGCCTCGGTCGGCGTCCAGCTGGCCCAGCCCGACCGCCCGGTCGTCTGCGTGATCGGCGAGGGCTCGGTCCAGTATGCGGTCACCGCCTTCTGGAGCGCCGCCGCCTATGACGTGCCGGTCACCTTCCTCGTCCTCCGCAACTCCGAGTACGCGATCCTCAAGTGGTTCGCCGAAGTCGAGTCGGTGCAGGGCGCACCCGGCCTCGACCTGCCGGCGCTCGACGTCGCCGCGGTCGCCCAGGGCTACGGGGTCGAATCTCGGGTGGCGAAGGACCGCGACGAAGTACGCGGCGCCCTGGAGGCGGCGCTCTCCTCCTCGAAGCCCCAACTCGTCGAAGTCCCGGTAGCCCCGGGCATGTCCCTGTTCTGAGATGACGGTCCCAGGAACCGCCAAGCGGCGTCCTCGGTCGGTCTCCTCGGGTCACGCACTTGTAGTGCGCTCCCCTCGTCGCCCCTCCCTGCGTTCTTGCCTGGCGGCCCCCGGGCCGCGTCATTCCAACCTGATCGGCGATGAGCACCGCCATCGCCCCTGACCGCGCGCCCGAGTCGCTCGCGGCGGGCGCCGACCCCGGCCTGCGGGCCGAGCTGGAGGCGCTGCTCGGCGCCGACCGCGTGCTCGGCCGGGCCAGCGACATCGTCCGCTACGCCTCCGACGCCAGTCCCTACCGGCTGCTGCCGCGGGCGGTGGTGATGGCGCACGATGCATCCGACGTCGCCGCGACGCTCGCCTACGGCCGCGCCAACGGCATACCCGTCGTCTTCCGCGCCGGCGGCACCAGCCTCAACGGGCAGGGCCAGGGCGACGGCATCCTCGTCGACGTGCGCCGTCACTTCGGCGGCGTCGCGGTCGAGGACGGCGGCGCCCGCGCCCGGGTCAAGCCCGGCACCGTGCTCGGCCACGCCAACCGCGTCCTCGCCCCGCACGGGCGCAAGCTCGGCCCCGACCCGGCCAGCACCGACATCGCCACGGTCGGCGGCGTGATCGCCAACAACTCGGGCGGGATGCGCTGCGGCGTCGCCCGCGACTCCTACTCGACCGTGCGCTCGCTGACCTTCGTCCTGCCCTCGGGAACGACGATCGACAGCGCCGCCCCGGGCGCCGCCGAGCGCTTCGCCGCCGCGGAGCCGGAGCTGGCCGCCGGCCTCGCCGCGATCCGCGACGAGATCCGCGCCGACACCGAGCTGAGTGAGCGGATCCGCCGCAAGTTCGCGATCAAGAACACGACCGGCTACCGGCTCTGCGCCTTCCTCGACGCCGACGAGCCGCTGCAGATCTTCCGCCGCCTGCTGGTCGGCTCCGAGGGCACGCTCGGCTTCGTCGCCGAGGCGGTCTTCGAGACGGTGCCGCTGCCCGCCCGCACGACCACCGCCTGGATCCACTTCCCCGGCGTCGAGGAGGCGATCGCCCCGGTCCGCGATCTGGTCGAGGCCGGCGCGACCGCGGTCGAGCTGATGGTCGCGCCGGCGCTGATCACCGCCGCCTGGAACATGCCCGGCGCCCCCGAGGAGTGGAAGGAGCTGCCGCCGGAGTCGGCGGTCCTGCTGGTCGAGTTCGGCGCCGGGGACGACGAGGCGCTCGACGCCCACGTGGCGCGGGCGGAGGGGATCGTCGCCGCCCGGGAGACGATCCGCCCGGTCGAGTTCACCCGCGACGGCGAGGAGATCGAGCTGGCCTGGCGTGTGCGCGAGGGGCTGCACGGGTTGGTCGGTCGGCTGCGACTGCCCGGGACGGCGCTGATCGTCGAGGACGTCTGCGTGCCCCCGGAGCGGATCGCCGAGGGCGCCCGCGACCTGCAGGCCCTGCTCGCAGAGCACGGCTTCCTGCCCGGGGTCGCCGGCCACGCCTCGGCCGGGAACCTGCACTTCATGCTCACCCCCGACTTCGCCAAGCAGGAGGACCTCGACCGCTACGAGGCCTTCATGTCGAAGCTGGTCGAGCTGGTGGTCGACAGGTACGACGGCTCGCTCAAGGCCGAGCACGGGACCGGGATCAACATGGCCCCCTATGTGGAGCGCGAGTGGGGCAAGAAGGCGACCGAGCTGATGTGGCGGGTCAAGCGGCTCGCCGACCCCGATGGCGTGCTCGCCCCCGGAGTCGTCCTCAACCGCGACCCCGGCGTCCACCTGCGCAACCTGAAAACGACGCCGGAAGTCGAGCAGTCGGTCACCGCCTGCGTCGAGTGCGGCTTCTGCGAGCCGGCCTGCCCGAGCCGCGACCTGACGACGACGCCGCGGCAGCGGATCGTCCTGCGGCGCGAGATCGCCCGCCAGCCGGAGGGCTCGCCGCTGCGCCGGGCGCTGCTTGACGAGTACGCCTACGACGGGCTCGAGAGCTGCGCCGCCGACGGCTCCTGCCGGCTCGCCTGCCCGCTCGGGATCGACACCGGCGAGCTGGTCAAGGAGCTGCGCCGGGAGGGCCACAGCGAGCGGGCCGAGCGCCTCGCGCTGGCGGCGGCGAAGCGCTGGGGGGCGGTCGAGAAGGCCTCCCGCGCGGCATTGCGGGTCGGCGGCCCGCTGGCCCGGCGGACGAAGCGCGGCAAGGGCCTCCCCGGCGCCGCCTCGCCGCAGCCGCCGCCGACCGGGCGCCGGGGAGCCGCCGCGGTCTACGTTCCCTCCTGCACCAACCGGATCTTCGGGCGCAGCGCCGCAGGGCCCGGCGGCGACGGCCCGCGCCGCGCCGGCGCCGGACGGTCGGGCCCGGCAGGCGGCGAAGAGCCGTCCCTCCCGAGCCTGGCCACCGCGCTGGCCGAGGTCTCGCGCCGCGCTGGCCTTCCCGTCTGGATCCCGGGCGACGTGGCGGGGAGCTGCTGCGGGCTGCCCTGGAGTTCGAAAGGGTTCGGGGCCGCGCACGCCCACAAGGCGAACGAGATGGTCGAGCGGCTCTGGGAGTGGAGCGGCGAGGGCGAGCTGCCGGTGCTGGTCGACGCCTCGTCCTGCACGCACGCGATCGTCGCGCCCGGGGAGAACGTGCTGAGCGAGGAGAACGCCGCGCGTCTCGCGGCGGTGGAGATCGTCGATTCGGTCGCCTGGGCGCACGACCGGCTGCTGCCGCGGCTCGAGGTCAGAGCCAAGGTCGCCTCCGCCACCCTCCACCCGACCTGCGCCGCCCGCCACCTCGGCCTGGCGCCGCGCCTGCGCCGGCTCGCCACCGCGCTCGCCGAGGACGTCTACGTCGCCCCCTCCGCGACCTGCTGCGGCTTCGCCGGCGACCGCGGCTTCTCCCACCCGGAGCTGACCGCGGCGGCGACCCGGCCGCAGGCCGAGGAGCTTGCGGGCCGCGGCTTCGACGCCCGCCTCTCCAGCAACCGCACCTGTGAGATCGGCCTCGCCCGCGCCACCGGCGAGCCCTACGAGTCGTTCGTCTTCCTGCTGGAGCGCCTGACCAGGTCGACTGAACCGTTAACCACCCGATAGGGGGGTCAACTGTTCAGTCGCCGGCGGCGACCGCGGCGGCGCCCTGCTCGTCGGCTTCGGCCTCGATCTCGCGGATCGTCTTCGCCATCGCCGCGTCGCGTTCGAAGCGCCTGTCGAGCAGCGGGTTGAGGATGCCGCGCAGGGCGGAGACGTAGCGCCACCACTTCGGCGCGAAGGTCCGTGGCGCTCGTTCCTCGATCCCCCGCACGACGGCTGCCCCGGCCTCGTCGGGCCGGATCCGCTTGCGCAGGAAGCTCGGCAGGTTTTCCTCCATCCGGCCGCCGTTGGCGTCGAAGGCGTCCTGGACCATCCTCGTGTCGACCCAGCCGAAGTAGGCGACGCCGGCGCTCGCCCCGAGCGGCATCAGCTCGGCCCGCAGCGACCGCCCCAGCGACTCGACCCCGGACTTGGCGACCGCGTAGGGGCTGTTGAGCACCCCGTTGACGAAGGCGTAGACGGACGAGGTGACGACGATGTGGCCCCGGCGCTCGACGATCTGCGGCAGCACCGCCCGCACGGTGCGCCAGACGCCGAGTATGTCGACCTCGAAGACCCTTTCCCATTCCTCGGCGCCGATCCCGCGCACGGTCGCCATCCGCTTCGGCGCGATCCCGGCGTTGGCGACGGCGACGTCGAGGCCGCCGAAGCGCTCGACGGTCTCCGCGACCGCCCGCATGACCGCGGCCTGATCGGTGACGTCGGCGCCGATCCCGATCGCCCGGGCGCCGATCCGCTCGGCCGCCTCGCGTGCCTGCCCGGGGTCGAGGTCGACGACCGCGACCGAGCCGCCCCGCAGGTGGATCTGGCGCGCGGTCTCGAAGCCGATCCCGCGGGCGGCGCCGGTGACCAGCGCCACCTTTCCGTTCAGGTCGAAGGGGGGCATCGAGCCGGCACCCTATCCGCTCCTAGAATCACCCGTCCATGTCCGCAGGATTCAAGCCGGTCGACCCGCGCCAGTCCTTCCCCGAGCTGGAGGAGCGCGTCCTCGCCCGCTGGCGCGAGCGCGACGTCTTCGCCCGCTCGCTGGCGGCTCGCGAGGGCGCCGAGGTCTGGAGCTTCTACGAGGGCCCGCCGACGGCGAACGGAAAGCCCGGCTCCCACCACGTCCTCGCCCGCGTCTTCAAGGACGTCTACCCGCGCTACCGCTCGATGTGCGGCTACCGGGTGCCGCGCAAGGCCGGCTGGGACTGCCACGGGCTGCCGGTCGAGTTGGAGGTCGAAAAGCAGCTCGGGATCGGCTCCAAGCAGGAGATCGAGGAGTACGGGATCGCCGAGTTCAACGCCCGCTGCCGGGAGTCGGTCTTCGAGTACGTCGAGGAGTGGAACCGGCTGACCGAGCGGATCGGCTTCTGGATCGACCTCGACGACCCCTACGTGACGCTGGAGAACGACTACATCGAGTCGGTCTGGTGGTCGCTGAAGGAGCTGTGGAAGAAGGAGCGGCTGTACGAGGGGCACAAGGTCGTCCCCTACTGCCCCCGCTGCGGCACCGCCCTCTCCTCGCACGAGGTCGCGCTCGGCTACGAGGACGTCGAGGACCCGTCGATATACGTGCGCTTCCCGCTGCTCGGCGAGGACGGGACGGCGCCGGACGGCGAGTCGCTGCTGGTCTGGACGACGACGCCCTGGACCCTGCCCGGAAACGTCGCGGTCGCGGTCGCTCCCGATGTCACCTACGTTCGCGCCAAGGTCGACGGCGAGGTGCTGATCCTCGCCGAGGCGCTGGTCGAGAAGGTGCTGGGTGAGGAGGTGGAGATCGTCGGCGAGCGTTTCCCCGGCTCCGAGTTGGTCGGCCGCGCCTACGACGGCCCGGTCTTCGCGCTCGCCGACGGCGGCCCCAGTCCCATTCGTCGCGACGTCGCGCCCGCCTTCCGCATCCTCGCCGGCGATTTCGTCACCACCGAGGACGGCACCGGCCTCGTCCACATCGCCCCCGCCTTCGGCGAGGACGACTACGCGGTCGCCGCGGCGAACGGGCTGTTCGACCCGACCGACCACAGCAGCCTCTACAACCCGGTCAGGCCCGACGGCAGCTTCGACGACCGCGTCGCCGGCTTCGAGGGCCGCTTCGTCAAGGACCCGGAGGTGACCGCGGCGCTGATCGCCGACCTCGCCTCACGCGGCCTGCTGTTCCGCGAGCAGGTCTACGAGCATGCCTACCCGCACTGCTGGCGCTGCGGCACGCCGCTCCTCTACTACGCCAAGTCGAGCTGGTACGTCGCCACCTCGCAGGCCCGCGACGAGCTGCTCGCCAACAACGAGGCGATCGGCTGGCATCCCGAGCACATCAAGCATGGCCGCTTCGGCAAATGGCTCGAGAACAACGTCGACTGGGCGCTCTCGCGCGACCGCTACTGGGGCACGCCGCTGCCGATCTGGGAGTGCGCGGAGGCCGGCTGCGACGGCCGCTTCTGCGCCGGCTCGGTCGCCGAGCTGGGCGAGCGCGCCCGCGGCGAGGTTCCCGACGACCTCCACCGCCCCCACATCGACGAGGTAGTCCTCGACTGCGAGCGCTGTGGCGGCGAGATGCGCCGCGTCGACTCGGTGATCGACACCTGGTACGACAGCGGCGCGATGCCGTTCGCGCAGTTCCACTACCCGTTCGAGAACGAGGCCGAGTTCGCGGAGCGCTTCCCCGCCGACTTCATCTGCGAGGCGATCGACCAGACCCGCGGCTGGTTCTACACCCTGCTCGCCGAGTCGACGCTGCTGTTCGACACCTCCAGCTACCGCAACTGCGTCTGCCTCGGCCTGATCCTCGACCCCGAGGGGCAGAAGATGTCGAAGAGCCGGGGCAACGTGGTCGAGCCCTGGGACGTGATCGCGGCCCACGGCGCCGACGCCTTCCGCTGGTACTACCTGACCTCGCAGCAGCCGTGGTCGGGCTACCGCTTCTCGGTCGACACGGTCGGCGAATCGGTCCGCCAGTTCCTGCTCACCCTCTGGAACACGTACTCCTTCTGGGTGCTGTACGCGAACGCCGAGAGCCTGAAGCCCGAAGACTTTTCCGACCCGGCCGCCTTCCCATATGCGGTCCCCTCCTCCGCTCCCGCGACGACGGAGGAATCGGATACGGATCCGCCGTCGCTCCCGGGTCCGGAGGCGGTTGGGGAAGACCTTGATCGGTGGGTGTTGTCGCGGCTCCAGGCGACGGTGACCACCGTCCGTCAACGGATGGACGAGTTCGACTGCACCGCCGCCGGCCGGGCGATCTCCGAGTTCGTCGAGGAGCTGTCGAACTGGTACGTGCGGCTCTCGCGCCGTCGCTTCTGGGACGGCGACCGCGCCGCCTTCGCGACCCTGCGCCACTGCCTGCTCGAGGTCGCGGCGCTGCTCGCCCCGTTCACCCCCTTCCTCGCCGACGAGATCCACCTCAACCTGGCCGGGGGCGGGGGAGAGCTTCGGTGAGCTGCCCGATTCCGTCCACCTGCGCGACTTCCCCGCCGCCGACCCGGCGCTGGCCGACCCCGGCCTCGAGGCGGCGATGGAGGCGGTGCGGCTGACCGTCGAGCTCGGCCGCGCCGCCCGCGCCCAGGCGAAGGTGAAGGTGCGCCAGCCGCTGCGCCGCGCGGTGATCGTCGCCAACGACGCCGAGCGCGCCGCGATCTCCGCCCGCGCCGACCTCGTCCGCAGCGAGCTCAACGTCAAGCAGCTCGACTTCGTCGAGGAAGAGTCGGAGCTGGTCAGCTACGCGGTCAAGCCCAACTACCGCTCGCTCGGACCCCGCTTCGGCAGGCGGATGCCGCAGGTGGCGGCGGCGATCGAGGCGCTCGACCCGGTCCACGTCGCCGGCGTGATGGCCGAGGGCGGCCAGGTCGGGATCAACGTCGACGGCGACGAGCACGCGATCGCCGCGGACGAGGTCAGCCTCTCCCTGCAGCCCCTGGACGGCTACGAGGTCGAGGCCGACGCCGGCCACGCCGTCGCCCTGCAACTCGAGCTCGACGACGAGCTGCGCCGCGAGGGCCTCGCCCGAGAGATAGTCCACGCCGTCCAGAACGCCCGCAAAGAGGCCGGCCTGGAGATCACCGACCGGATCGAGCTGAACCTCGGCGGTGACCCGGCGCTTCTAGACGCCGCCCGCGCCCACCAGCTCTACATAGCCACCGAGGTGCTCGCCACCAGCCTCAGCTACGACGCAAGCGACGGGGCCACAGGCAAGATCGACGGTCACGAGCTGAAGATCGAGCTCATCAGGCTCAGTCCCGCATAGGACCGATCCCGGTAGGGGTGGAGCGTCTTGTACTTTTTCGCCCGACTGCGTCGGCGAGAGTCGCCCCGCGCCCGGCGAAAAAGTTAAGCGGAACCCCTACCGGGATCGGTCCGTTGACTCACCGATGATGAAGTCGCTCTTCGGCGAGTCATCGAACTTCACCCAGCAGTGCTCCGGCGCGACCCCCGCCACCTCGACCAGCGCCGCTTCGATCCGCTTCGCGATCTCGGCCTTCTGCTCGTCGCTGCGGCCCTCGAACCAGTGGATCTGGACGAACGGCATCGGCTCTGGGACCCGGTCCGGCGCTCTAGGCGAGCGCCGGCTCCAGCTCCGCCTCGAGGCGCCGCTTGGGCATCGCCCCGACGACTTTCTTGGCGATCGCCCCGTCCTTGAAGAGGAGCATCGTCGGGATCGAGAGGACTTCGTACTGGGCCGCGGTCTGCTGGTTCTCGTCGACGTTGAGGCTGACGATCTTCAGGTTCTCACGCTCGGCGTCGATCTCCTCGAGCACGGGGTGGACGACCCGGCAGGGCCCGCACCACGGGGCCCAGAAGTCGACGAGGACGGGGCCGTCGGCCTCCAGCACGTCGGATTTGAAGGTCGCGTCGGTAACGTCGCTGAGCTTGCCGGTCACTGGTATCGGTCTCCCAAAAGTCGAGGTTCGGTCCTCAATACTTCAGAAAGTATAGCGTCCTGTCGATGACCAACGCCGAGATCGCCGCGGCGCTGGAGGAGCTCGGAATCCTCTACGAGCTGGACGGCGCTGTCAAATACCGGGTGCTCGCCTACTCGACCGCCGCCAAGGCGATCCGCGAAAGCCCGGTCTCGGTCTCCGAGCTGGCGGCGCAGGGGCGTGCGAGCGAGATCCCGGGCGTCGGCAAGACGCTGGCGGAGAAGATCGGCGCGCTGCTCGCGACCGGCGAGATCCCGGCGGCGGCGAAGCTGAAGGCGAAGTTCCCGCCGACCCTGATCGAGGTGACGCGGGTCCCCGGGGTCGGCGCCAAAACGGCGAAGCGCCTGTTCGACGAGCTCGGAATCGCCTCGCTCGAGGATCTGAAGGCCGCGGCCGAGGCGGAACGGATCCGCGGCGTCAAGGGCCTCGGGCCGAAGGCCGAGGAGAACGTGTTGGCGTCCCTGGAGCGGCTCGGCGAGCCGGGGGAGGGACCGGGGCGGTTACTGCTCTCCGCCGTGCGGCCGATCGCCGAGCAGCTGGCGGCGGCGCTGCGCGCCCACCCTGCCGCCGAGCGGGTCGAGGTCGCCGGCTCGGTCCGGCGCTGGGCCGAGACCTGCAAGGACGTCGACCTGATCGCCACCGCCGAGCGGCCCGAGGAGCTGGCCGAGTTCCTGGCCGGCCACGAGCTGATCGCCGCCGCCGGCAACCCCGGCCCGAACGGCCTCCGCGCCCAGACCCACAACGGGATCGGCGTCGACCTGCGGATCGTCGCGCCGCAGGCCTTCGGCAACCTGCTCCAGCACTTCACCGGCTCGGCGGCGCACAACGTGCAGCTGCGCGAGGACGCGGTCAGGCGCGGGCTCTCGGTCTCCGAGCACGGGGTGACCGACACCGAGAGCGGCGAGGTCACCCTCTGCGCCGAGGAGGCCGAGGTCTACGAGCTGCTCGGCTACGCCTACGTCGAGCCGGAGCTGCGCGAGGGCCGCGGCGAGTTGAAGGCGGCGCGCGAGGGCAGGCTGCCGGACCTCGTCTCGCTCGACGACGTCCGCGGCGACCTCCACGCCCACACCACCCTCTCCGACGGCCGCAACACGCTGGAGGAGATGGCGGCGGCGGGCCGCGAGCGCGGCTACGCCTACATGGCGATCACCGACCACTCGGCCAGCCACGGCTTCGGCGACCATGTGACCGCCGAGCGGCTCTGGCAGCGGATCGACGAGGTGCGCGAGTGGAACCGAGGGAAACGAGGCTTCCGCCTGCTCGCCGGCTCGGAGGTAAACATCGGCCTCGACGGGGCGCTCGACTACCCGGACGACCTGGCGGCCGCGCTCGACTGGATCGTCGCCAGCGTCCACACCTCGTTCGCGATCTCGGAAGCGGCGATGACCGAGCGCATCCTGACCGCGATCGAGAACCCGGACGTGGACTGCATCGGCCACCTCACCGGCCGCCTGATCGGCCGCCGCGAGCCCTATGGCGTCGACGTCGAGGCGGTGGTCGAGGCGGCCGCCCGCACCGGCACGATGCTGGAGATCAACGGCAACCCCAACCGCCGCGACCTCGACGAGCACCACGCCCGCCTCGCTGCCGAAGCGGGGGTGACGATCGTCCTCAACACCGACGCCCACGGCGTCGACACCCTCGACAACATGGCCTACGCCGTGGCCACCGCCCGCCGCGCCTGGCTGACTTCCGCCGACGTAGCGAACTCCCGTCCGTGGCGGGACTTCAAAAAGCTCTCGAAGTAACGAAACGTTTCAGTGCGCGTGCAGGTGGTCGCTGCGGAGGCCGGGAGTGCGGACAAGCTCGACCGGCCTCAAAGCCGAACTTGGGACGACGTAGAACTTGACGCCGTCGCGGTGCTCGATGCCGAGCACGGCGGCCTCGCGGGTTCGCATCGCCAGCGCCACCAGCAGGGCGTAGCCGGCGCCGATCACGGCCACGCCCGGGAAGAAGAGGCCGAGGACGCCGGCGGCGATCGCGGTCAGGGCGATCGGCCAGAGGCGCCCGAGGGCGATCCGGGCCGGCGTCTCGTCGGGCAGCGAGGTGGCGGTCTGGGCGTGAGCGAGCGCGTCGCGGACGCCGTCGGCGGCGCGCGACGGGCGCCCCAGGTAGAGGCCGAGGAGCAGTGAGATCAGCCACCAGGCCGCGGCGACCAGGACCGTCCTGCCGTCCTGGTCGCGGCCGGCGGCGATCGCCGTGATCGCCCCCAGCACGGTCGCCTCGGCACCCGCGAGGAGAACGGTGACGCGCAGCAGGTCGGTGTAGGGCACGGTCGCGAGCTACTCCGCCAGGGCCTCTAACATCGCCAGCCAGCCCTCCGGCCCCTCGACCCGCAGGTCGGACTCCTCGGCGATCTCCGCCGGTCCCTCGGCGGAGACGACGCCGACGCAGACCGCCGCCTCCAGCTCGCCCTCCTCGCGCAGCTCGCGCAGCCGCCGGAAGGCGTCGAGGTCGGTGCGGTCGTCGCCGGCGTAGACCGCGGCGTCGATCCCGTCGGCGGCGAGCAGCGCCGCCACCGCGGCGTCCTTGCCGCCGCCGCCGACCGGGCGCAGCTCCAACACCTTGCGGCCCCAGCGGGCCTCGAGGCCCGCGTGCCCCGCCTCGACGGCGATCTCGTGCGCCCGCGCCTCGGCCGCCCGCTCAACCTTGGCGCCGCGCCAATGCAGTCCCTG
Organism: uncultured Solirubrobacterales bacterium; assembly: GCA_963764365.1. Lineage (GTDB taxonomy): Bacteria > Actinomycetota > Thermoleophilia > Solirubrobacterales > 70-9 > VRUE01. The sequence continues at coordinate 25,026 of CAVXSI010000022.1, read as the reverse complement.
GATCGGCCCCTTGTCCTCCAGCCGCAGCCCGCCGTCGGCCAGCGCGCCCGCGTCGAGGCCGGCGACGAACTCTGCCGCGGCCCGCTCCCGCCCCTCCAGCGCCGGGTCGAGCCGCGGCGCCTCGTCGCCCGGCAGCAGCAGCTCGAAGCCGTGGTTGCCGGCGTAGGCGATGCCGTCGACGCCGACCAGCCGCCGCGCCTCCTCCGCCTGCCGTCCGGAGACGCAGCCGACGATGCCGTAGCGCTCGCTCAGCCTCCGCAGCGCGGCGCTCGCGCGCACCGGGACCGCGGCCTGCTCGGGCCGCGCGGCGATCGGCGCCAGGGTGCCGTCGACGTCGGTCAGCACGGCGGCGTGGGCAGGATTCGACCGCAGCCGCAGCAGCGGCCCGAGCTCGCCCGCGCCCGCCCCTGTCCCAGATTCGAGAGACACGCGACTAGTATCGCGCGATGCCCACCTCGATCTCCCACCACCCGCTGAGGCTCGCGGCGATCGGCACCCTGGCCGGGATCTTCAGCGGGCTCTTCGGGGTCGGGGGCGGGACCGTGATCGTGCCCCTGCTGATCTTCTGGCTCGGCTACGGCGAGCGCCTCGCCACCGGCACCAGCCTCGCCGCGATCGTCGTGATCGGCCTGATCGGCGTCGTCGCCCAGGGCGGTCTCTACGGCAACGTCCACCTCGCCAGCGGCCTGCTGCTGGCGATCCCGGCGGTGCTCGGCGTCCTCGTAGGGATCGAGATCCAGCAGCGGATCTCCCAGCGCACCGTCTCGCTGCTGTTCGCGGCGCTGCTGGTCGCGGTCGCGGTCGAGCTGATCGTCCGATGAGCGCGAAGCGCGAGATCCATCCGGGCCGGCGCGCGTGAACGAGCTGCTCGCCGCCCTGCTGGCGATCGCCGGTGGCCTCGCCGGCGGCCTGGTCGGCGTCGGCGGCGGCATCCTCTTCGTCCCGGCGCTGACCATCTTCATCGGCCTCAGCCAGGTCGAGGGCGAGTCGACCTCGCTGCTGGTGATCGTCGTCGTCGCCCTGGTCGGCGCCTACCGCCAGAACCGCTACGGCAACCTCGCCCTGCGCGATGCCGCGGTGATCGGCCTGCTCTCGCCGATCGGCGTGCTGATCGGCGTCGTCGTCGCCAACGCGGTCTCGCAGCGCGTGCTCGAACTCTCCTTCGCCGCCCTCGTCCTCTACATCGCCTACGGCCTGGTCCGCCGGGCCCTCGCCGAGTAGCTCGGCGGGGCGCTGGGCAGCATCGTCTACGCTGAATCTGTGGACTCACTCACCTGGCACACCGAGGTGCCGCAGCTCCGCTCCCCGGTTCTGGTCTGTGCCTTCCGCGGCTGGAACGACGCCGCCTCCTCCGCCTCGGCGGCGCTGACCGCGGTCGCCGACTCCTTCGACGCCGAGCCGATCGCCGAAGTCGACCCCGAGGACTACTTCGACTTCCAGGCGACCCGGCCGACGATCGTCCTCACCGAGGGGCAGACCCGCCGCATCGACTGGCCGCAGAACGACCTCGTCGCCGTCCGCGTGCCCGGCGCCGACCGCGACCTCGTCCTCTTCGACGGCACCGAGCCGAACCTGCGCTGGCGCACCTTCTCGGAGACGATCGCGACCGCCGCCGACGCGCTCGGGGTGGAGATGGTCGTCACCCTCGGGGCGCTGGTCGCCGAGGTCTCCCACACCCTGCCGGTGCCGATCACCGGCCTCGCCTCCGACGACGGCCTGGTCGAGGAGCTCGACCTGCAGCGCTCCAGCTACGAGGGGCCGACCGGGATCGTCGGCGTCGTCCACGACTGCTGCCGCGGCATCGGCATCTCCTCGGCCTCGCTGTGGGCTGCGGTGCCGCACTACGTCGCCGCCGTCCCCAACCCGAAGGCGGCGCTGGCCCTGCTGCGCCGGCTCGAGGGGCTGACCGGGATCGCCGTCGACGCGACCGAGCTGGAGGAGGAAACCGCCAGCTACGAAGAGCAGATCGGCCGCGCCGTCGCCGCCAACCCGGAGATCGCCGAGCTGGTCGAGCGGATCGAGGCCGAGCAGTCCGAGGCGCTCGGCGACGAGGAGGCCGACCTTCCCTCAGCCGACTCGATCGCCAACGAGTTTCAGAAATTCCTGCGCCAGCGGGGGGACTGAGACGGCGTCAAAGCAAGCCTGGCCAGGACGCAGGGAGCCTGGTGCAGCGAGCGCACCTTTGTGGGTGAGAAAACCGGGCGACTGAGGACAACGCCAGGCGCCGGTGTGAAGCCGTCTCAGCCCTCCGCTGCGGGGCAGACGAGGCGGTAGTCGCACCAGGAGCAGACCGCCGGCGACGGCCTCGGCTCGAAGTCCTGGCCGAGCACGCCCTCGCCGACCTGCAGCACCGTGCGCTCGACCCGCTCGGCGTCGTCGGGCCGGATCGGCGCCGCGACCTTGTCCGCGTCGAGCACGTAGTAGTAGCTGCCGGCCCCGGCCTCCAGCCCCCACACCTGGCGCGCGGCGAGGCGGTACAGGGCGAGCTGCAGGTCGCTCTCCAGGTCGGCCTCGCTCTTGCGCCGGCCGGTCTTGTAGTCGATCAGCTCATGCTCGCCGCCCGGCAGCCGGTCGACCCGGTCGACCCGGCCGCGGACGTGGTGCTCGCCGATCCGCATGTCGAACTTGCGCTCCAGCCAGACCGGCTCGCCCTCGGACTCGCGCTCGCGCTCCCAGTAGAGGCGCATCGCCTCGCGCGCCCTGTCGCGGAACTGCAGCTCGTCGTCGCTCGTGCCGAAGCCGGTCCGGCGCCAGCCCGCCTCGAACAGGTCCATCAGCCGCTCGAGCCCGTCTTCCTCGCCGCCGGTCGCCTCTTTGTGGAAGCGCTCGAGCACGTTGTGGATCAGGATCCCGAAGCGCTGGTTGATCGTCGGCTCCTGCGGGATCCCGAAGACGCGGGCGAACTTGTACTTCAGCGGGCAGGTCAGGTAGAGGTCGAGGTCGGAGGCGGAGAGGCTGAGGGCGCCGTCGCCGCGGCGCGGCAGGAAGCCCTCGAGCGAGGGCTCGCGGCGGGCGGCGATCAGGCGGCGGCGGGCCTCGCCCTCGCGCTCGGAGTCGAGCAGGTAGGCGTCGAGCGAGGAGGCGTCGAGCTCGGCCTGCTGCTCGGGGGTCGCGACCTGGCGCAGCAGCCCGTTGACCGCCTCGATCGCCTCGGCCGTCGCCTCCTCGCCGGGGCGCTGGGCGAGCGCCGCCAGCTTCAGCAGCTCCATGTAGCGGGCAACCGCCCGGTTGACGTCGACGGCGGTGTCGAGTCGCGGCTCGGAGAGCTCGCGCCCGGCCCGCCACGATGCCTCGAGCACGTCCTCGCGCAGCATCCGGTAGCTGGCGTGCAGGCCCTCGGCCGGGCCGAACAGCTCCTCCTCGTGCGACTCCTCCTCGCCGGCGGCGGCGGCCAGCGCCTCGGCGTAGGGCCGCGAGGGGCGGGAGTCGCCCTGCTCGCCGCGCTCGACCCGGGCCAGGACGAGGCCCGACCGCGCCGGGCGGCCGATCCGCTCGGCGCCTGCGCCGCGCTCCATCCCGAGCACGAAGACGTGCTCGAACTCCATCCCCTTGGCCGCCTCACGGCCGAGGCCGAGCACCGCCCCGGGCGCCGGCGGCTCCGGGATCCCGGCCGGTTCGACCCCGGCGTCGGCGACCGCGCTGAGGTGGCGGATGAAGTCGCGGGTCGAGCCGTGCGGCTGGCGCCGCGCCCAGGCTGCGGCGAGCTCGGCCAGGCGGGCGAGCCCGAGCAGCCGCTCGGCGAGCTCGGGCTGGGCGGCGAAGAGCCGCTGGCGGCGCAGGCCGACGGCCTCGATCAGGCGCCGCACGAAGACATCGGCGCGGCGCTCCTCGAGCGCCGCCGAGGCGGCGCCGTAGAGCTTCAGGAAGGCGTGGATCCGCTCGCGCGCCTCGGGCGGGATCTGCGGGCTCTCCAGCGCCGCCTCGCAGGCCGAGACCATGTCGAGCTTGCGGCGCCGCGCGATCGTCGCCAGCCGGGCGAGGTCGGCGGAGCGCAGCTCGACCGGCGGCCGGGTCAGCGCCCGCGCCGCGGCGGCGGCGTCGGCGGGGTCGGCGAGGACGCGCAACCAGGCGATCGCGTCACGCACCTCGGACCGCTGGAACAGCGCCGCCGGGCCGGAGAGGTGGAAGGGGATGCCGCGCTCCTCCATCGCCGCCGCGACCGCGCCGCCGCGCTCGCTGGGATCGTCGACGAGGACGCAGATCGCCTCCGGGTCGGCGCCTCCTGCCAGCAGGTGCTCGGCCTCGCGGGCGACGGCCTGCGCCTGGGCACGCTCGTTGGCGCATTTCCAGAAGCGGACGGGGGGGTCGCGGAACTGGCTGGTCAGCTCGATGAGCTCGGCGTCGGGGTGGAGCGCGAGGGACCATGCGCTCGGCCCGCGGGGCCTGTCGCCGGGGTGGGGGGCCCTGCTTGCCCTACGTCCTGCTCCGGGCGGAGGGACGGGATCGCCTGAAGGGACGGGGCCTTGCCCTCCGCAGGCTTCGGGCGGCGCAGGACCCCCCACCCCGACGCCTCCCGCGGGAGGGGCGTTTGGGTCCTCGGGTCCGGCCTCGAGGGCGAAGAGCTGGTTCGGGTTCTCCTCGGCCAGCGCCGCGAGGATTGCTCGTTGAGCTGGGGTGGTGTCCTCCAGCTCGTCGACCATTACGTAAGAGAAGCGGGACGCGATCTGGGTGCGGACGTCGGGGCGCTCGTGGAGGAGCTTGTTGAGGACGAGGAAGACGTCGCCGCGGTCGAGGCTGCCGGCGGCGGCGAGGATTTGGTCGTGGGCGGCTACCAGCTCGGCGAGGTCGGGGTCGGCGGGGTCGGCGCCCGACTTGAGGGCGTCCACCTGGCGGAGCAGGTCGGCGAGCAGGCCGGCCGGGTTGCCGCGGATGTCGTGGTGGCGCAGCGGCAGGTCGTCGAGGCGGTCGAGCAGCATCGCCAGCCGCTCGGCCGGGCCGAGCACGTCGAAGAACGGGTCGAGGCCGGCGGCGCTCGCCTGCTCGCGCAGCAGCCGTTCGCCGAGGGTCGCCCAGCTGCCGATCCAGAGCTCCTCGTAGGTGCCGCCGAGCAGCGCTTCGGCCCGCTCGCGCAGCCGCCGCGCCGTCGCCGCGGTCGCGGCGAGGACGAGGACGCGCTCGGGCCCGCTTCCCGACGCCGCCAGCCGCGCCAGGCGCCGGGCCAGCGCCTCGGTCTTGCCGGTCCCGGCCGCCCCGAGCAGCAGCAGCGGCCCGTCGCCGTGGCGCACGGCGCGCTCCTGGGCCTCGGCGAGGGTCAGGGCACTGGGCATGGTCCAACGCTACCTGGGCGACTGCGCGGCCATCATCCCTAGAGGCTTCTAGGATCACCGCGATGAACGCTTTATCCGCAGACTGGTTGGGGATCTGCCGCCGCGCCGTCGCCGCCCAGCGGACGATCTTCGAGCGCACCCACGGCCGCGCCGAGCGCACGGTCTACGAGGGGGTCGGCGAGGGCGGCGATCGCACCCTGGTGATCGACCGCGAATGCGAGGACGCCGTCTTCGCCGAGCTCGAAGAGCCTGGTGGCCGACGGTGCCTCGTTCGTCGCGATCTCCGAGGAGCGCGGCGAGGTCCGCTTCGGCGAGGGCGGCGAGGCGCGGGTGGTGGTCGACCCGATCGACGGCTCGTTGAACGCGCGCCGCACGCTGCCGGCGCACAGCCTCAGCGTCGCCGTCGCCTCCGGCCCGTCGATGGCCGACGTCGAGTTCGGCTACGTCTATGACTTCGGCGCCGGCGAGGAGTTCGTCGCCGCCCGCGGCGAGGGGGCGACCCTCGACGGCGCCCCGATCGCCGTCGCCGACGATGGCGCCGAGCTCGAGCTGGTCGGCGTCGAGGCGGCCGCGCCGGGCCGGCTGCGGCCGCTGATCGAGCAGCTCGACGGCTCGGTCTACCGGATCCGGGTGGTCGGCTCGATCGCGATCACCGCTGCCTACGTGGCCGCAGGGCGCCTGGACGGGATGGTCAGCCCGCGGCCCTGCCGCTCGGTCGACGCGGCCGCCGCCCAGCTGATCGCCCGCGAGGCGGGCGGGGTCGTCGCCTTCGGCGATCTCCCGCTCGACCGGGCCGGCCTCGACCTCGAGGCGCGCTACACGATGGCCGCCGCCGCCGGCCCGCAGGGCCTGCGAACGATCCGCGTATAACGCCGACTCTTAAGAACAGGTGTTCGGAAGAACATATGTTCGCTACACTCGTGACCCTGCCCACAGCCCCGACTCCCCGAAGGGATTGATCCTAGATGGCCACCCAAAGCAGCAAATCGAGCAGCAACAGCAAACCGAAACCGCAGGCGAAGGCGAAAAGCCAGGCGAAGGCCGCCCCGGTGCCGACGCGCGCCGAGCAGGTCCGCTCGGTCGCCGAGAGCGCCGTCGACGTGCCGGTCGGCGCCGTCCTCGAGGTCGGCGATCGCGTCGCCGATCTGGTCGAGCCGTTCAGCGGCCGCAACGCCGCCGAGAAGCAGCTCAAGTCCTACGGCACCCGCCTGCGCCGCACGGTCAAGCGCACCGAGCGACGCGGTTCCTCGGCCCGCCGCAAGGCGACCACCGAAGCGCGCAAGACGCGCAACCGGGTCGAGCGCGAGGCGCGCAAACGGCAGCGCAGGGTCGAGACGACCCTGAAACGCAACCGCAGCGAGGTCGAGCAGCGCGTCCGCAAAGCGGTCGAAGAGCAGGCCAACCGGGCGCAGAGCCTCGTCGACCAGGTGGCTGCCCTCCGGTAGCAGCCGGCTCTGAGGGCGGGGGCCGTTCGCCCCGCGCCCTCAGGTTCAGAGCCCTCGCACCAGCACCGGCAGCGAGCCGCCCGGCTCGTACGGCCAGCCGTCCTCCGCGGCCGCGTAGGCGCGGAACTGGAAGCGCGCCCCGCGGCTGTCGTCGTCGCTGAACCGGTAGGCGTAGCGGAAGCGGCCGTGCCGGTCGGTGCGAACGGTGCGGAACCCGCTCCACGGCAGGCCGGGCAGCCGGAACTGCAGCTCGACCGGCCGGCCGCTCGCCGGGATCGTCCCGGGCGCGGCCTCGATCCGCCCGTTGAAGACGACCGGCGCGCCGCCGACGCGCGCCGTCGCCGCCGACGCGCGCAGCCGCACCGCACTCCGCACCTTCAGCTCGAGCGGCCCGCTGGTCGAGCGGGTCAGGGTCGGGGAGCCTGCGAAGGCGACCCGGACCTCGCGGCTCGAACCGCGGGGAAGGCGGAAGGCGAAGGCGCCGCTCGCGTCCGTCCAGACCGTCGACGTCGAAGTCGCGCCGCCGGCAGGGCTCTCGATTACCCGCACCGGCTCGCTCACCCCGAGCGGCGAGCCGGCGGCGTTTTGCAGCCGGCCGCGGAGGAGGACGCTCCGCCCATAGGGGGCCGTGCGCCTCGGCAGCAGTCGGCGCCGCTCGCCGCTCTGCGGTCGCCGGCAGCGCCGCCGCCCCCGCTGCCGTCCACAGCGCCGCGGCGAGCCGGCGTCGAAGCCGACGCTGATTGCGGTGGCGAGCTTGAGCGGGTTGGGAAGGAGCATCGGCACTCCGTCGGCGCGACGCGAGGACACGGCGGCGTTGCCGGCGCGATCGCGGCCGGTCGCCTCGAATTCATAGGCGCCCGGCGGGTAGGCGTCGGAGTCCCAGCGGGCGCGCAGCTCGTCGCCGGGGCCGGCGGCGGGTGGCAACGGCACGAACGCGTCGCCGGAGCCGGCGCGGCGGATCCCGATCCAGCCGCCGGAGCTGTCCGGCCCGGAGAGGTCGTCGGCGACGCGAGCCCGGATCAGCTCCGGCTCGAGCGGGTCCTGGGCGTTGGCGAAGGAGATCCGCGGCGCGGTTCGGTCGATCCGCACGGTGGCGGTCTTCGGGTCGGGATTGGCGACGCCGTTGCTGCTGCCGCCGTCGTCGACGTTGCCCGCCAGGTCGCGGGCGTAGTAGGCGACCGTGTGGACCCCCTCCGCGAACAGACCGGCGGAGACGGAGCCGCCGTCGGCCGCGATCGGCCTGCCGCCGTCGATCCGGATCGCCGTGAACGGCGCCGAGCGCCCGGCGCCCGGCTGCATGCCGGAGCCGGCGTCGCTTGCGGTCGCGACCAGGCTCAGCGGCCGGTTCGACCAGCCCGGCGGCGCGCCGCTCAGGCTCACCGCCGGCGCCGTCTCGTCGACTTGCAGGTGGGCCTCGCCGGCCACCGCCGACCTGAACCCGGCGCCGGAGACGGCGACGGCGTGGACGTAGCTGGTCCCCTCCGGCAGCAAGGCGATCGGGAACGAGCCGCTGTCCGCCCCCTGCACGTCGGTTTCTCCCTCGCTGCAACGGTCGAGGGCGGCGCACGGCTCGGCATCTCTGGTCCGGTCGACGGAGACGGCGAAGCCGCGCAGCCCGGACGGCGGCCTGCTCCCGGCCCGGGGGGTGAGCTGGATCGAGAGCGGGAAGTCGGCCCGTCCCACCCAGGCGTCCGCCGGCAGGGGCTGAACCGGCGGTGGCCGCGTGTCGTCGAAACGCAGCCTTGCCTCCGCCGCCGCGCCCGCCTCTCCCGTGGAGCTCTCGAGCCAGACCCTGGCGACGTAGGTGCCGGGCAGGCCCCCGATCTGGATCGACTCGATCGAGCTCGCCGCCCACCCGATGCGCCGCGGGGCGATGTGGATCCCGCCCGAGGGGTCTTCGACCATGTAGTCGACGGCGGCGACGCCGGGTGGGTTGGTCCAGTACAAGCCGAAAGAGCGGTCCGGGTGCCAGGTGTCCTCGCCGCCCACGACTTCGAGGCCGGACGGAGGCGGCGGAGCGGCGCCGGCTGTGGCGGCGACGACGAGCAGGCAGGCGGCGCTTGCCGCGGCTGCCGCCAGCCCGCCGGTCGCTCCGGTCGGGCGCAGGCCGAAGAAAGCGCCTCGAGGCCTCATGGCCCGAACTCTCCGGCGGCGCTGCCGCTCGATCCCGCCGACGGTGCGCTCGCTTCCGCCGCCGGCGGTGGAGCCGGCGGGGGCGCGTATTCGACCGCGCCGGCGCGCGCTTCGCTTGCCGCCGGCGCGGCTTCGCCGACCGGGGCCTTTTCCCCCGCCCCCTTCTGTGCGGGCTTCGGCTGCGGCGCCGGTTCGGGCGCCGGCTGATATTCGACCCCGCTCGGTTCGCCCTGCTCGAGCGCTTGGCGGGAGACATGCTCGACCTTCGGCGCATGCCGCTGTTCGGGCGCCAGGCCGAGCGGCGCCGGGACCACCCCCGTGGCGACGCAGGCGGCGGCGCCTCCGACGGTGCCGGCGCAGATCGCCAGCACCTTCGCCAGCGCCGCCATCCCGGCGCCTCGCGTGCCGCCCGCGGCGGCCACCTGGCCGAGTGACGATTCGGTCGCGGCCCCGCCTCCGGGCAGTCGCGCGTAGAGGCCGGCGAGCAGGTCCTGTCCCCGCTCCAGCAGCGAGCGGGAGGCCGGCAGGGCCGGGGCCAGCGCCGCGACCGTGGCCGGCGCCGCGCGGTAGGAGCGCATCGCGGCGCGGCAGGGGGCGCAGGCCCGCAGATGCTCGCGCACGGCAGCCGCGTCGCCGGGGCTGGCTTCGCCATCGCAGAAGGCGGACAGCAGCGGCGCCAGCTCGGTGCAGCGACTGCCGCTCTCGCTGCCGGCGACGATCCGGCGGAAGCGCTCGCGCCCCTCGGCGAGGCAGCGGTTGATCTTCGTCCTGCTGAAACCCGTGATCTCGCCGATCTCGGCGTAGGAGTAGCCGGCGGCAAGCAGGGTCAGCGCCCGCAGCTCGGCCGGCTTCAGCGCCTGCAGGGCCTCGCGGCTGCGGGCGACCCGTTCGCGCCGTTCCGCCCGCATGTCCGGGCCGTCGCCGGGCGCCGGGATCAGCGTCACCGGGTCCGGTCCCTCGCCCTCGTCGGCGGGGTTTCCGAGCAGCCGTTCGCGGTTGGCGCGGATCGCCAGCGCCTCGTGCTTGACCACCGTCTGCGTCCAACGCCCGAGCTCGCGCGGGCGCTCACTGGGCGCTTTCAAGAGGACGATCTCGATCGCGCGCTGGTAGGCGTCCTCGGCGTCCTCGACGCAGAGCGAGTAGCGGAGCGCCGTCCGCCGCAGCTGGTCGCCGTCGCGGGCGATCAATTCGACGGCCGCGCGCTTGCGCCCCGCTGTCTCTTCGGCTGTCAGCCCCGCCACCGGCTGCACCCCCCCTGCACCGGTTCACTCCGCCGCGCGAACATGCTATGTAGAGCCCACTGCGGGGCCGATCTCTCCCCCCTGCTGGACGCATGGACGGGCTGAAAGTTCGGAAATTGCAGCAAATGGATCGCGGCACGCGGCCCGCCGTCCACCGGTAGCATCGGCCGGACGATGAGCACATGCGTAGTCACCGGCGGCGCCGGCTTCCTCGGTTCGCATCTCTGCGAGCACCTGCTCGAGCAGGGGCACGCGGTGATCTGCGTCGACAATCTCGAGACCGGCTCGCTGCAGAACATCGAGCACATCCGCGACGAGCGCTTCGAGTTCCGCAACATCGACATCACCGAGCGGGTCGAGATTCCCGAGCCGGTCGACTTCGTCTATCACCTCGCCTCGCCGGCCAGCCCGATCGACTACCTGCGGCTGCCCCTGCACACGCTCAAGGTCGGCTCCCACGGCACCCACCACATGCTCGGCCTCGCCAAGTTCAAGCGGGCGCGCTTCCTGATCGCCTCGACCAGCGAGGTCTACGGCGACCCCCAGGTCCACCCCCAGACCGAGGGCTACTGGGGCCACGTCAACCCGATCGGCCCGCGCGGGGTCTACGACGAGGCGAAGCGCTACGCGGAGGCGTTGACGATGGCCTACCACCGCCAGCAGGGCCTCGACACCTCGATCGTGCGGATCTTCAACACCTACGGCCCGCGGATGCGCGCCCACGACGGGCGGGCGATCCCGACCTTCCTCCGCCAGGCGCTGCAGGACCAGCAGTTGACCGTGTTCGGCGACGGCAGCCAGACCCGCAGCTTCTGCTACGTCGACGACCTGATCCGCGGCATCGTCGCCCTGGCCGAGTCCGACGCCCACCTGCCGGTCAACATCGGCAACCCGGACGAGTTCACCCTGCTGGAGCTGGCCCAGGCGGTGATCGAGGTGACCGATTCCGGCTCGGAGATCGTCCACGAGCCGCTGCCGGTCGACGACCCGCAGCAGCGCCGGCCCGACATCGCCCGCGCCCGCGACCTGCTCGGCTGGGGGCCCGAGGTCGAGCTGCGCGAGGGTCTGCGCAAGACGATCGAGCGCTCCGGCGTCGAGCGGCTGGTCGGCGCGACCGACTGATGGCCGATTCCGCCGAGGACCAGCGCACGATCGCGCCGCTGGTCGGCCCCGACGACGAGCGCGTCTTCACTGACTCCGGGATCGAGATCGACCGCCTCTACACGGAGGCTGACGTCGCGCCCGACCTGGAAGCGCGCCTCGGCGCGCCCGGCGAGCCGCCGTTCACCCGCGGCATCCATGAGGGGATGTACCGCGACCGGCTCTGGACGATGCGCCAGTACGCCGGCTTCGCCACCCCCGAAGACACCAACGAGCGCTACCGCTACCTGATCGAGCACGGCTCGACCGGGCTCTCGATGGCCTTCGACCTGCCGACCCAGCTCGGCCGCGACTCCGACGACCCGCTCTGCAACGGCGAGGTCGGCCGCACCGGCGTCCCGATCGACACGATCGAGGACATGCGGATCTGCTTCGAGCAGATCCCGCTCGACCAGGTCTCGACCTCGATGACGATCAACGCCCCGGCGGCGATCCTGCTGCTGCTCTACGAGTTGGTCGGCGAGGAGCAGGGGGTGCCCTCCGAGAAGCTGCGCGGCACCGTCCAGAACGACGTGCTGAAGGAGTACATGGCGCGCGGCAACTACATCTACCCGCCCGGGCCGACGATGCGGCTGACGACCGACATCTTCGAGTACTGCCGCGAGAACGTGCCGAAATGGAACACGATCTCGATTTCCGGCTACCACATCCGCGAGAAGGGCTGCTCGGCCGTGCAGGAGGTCGCCTTCACCCTCTCCAACGCGATCGCCTACGTCGAGGCGGCGCTCGAGCGCGGCTTGAAGATCGACGAGTTCGCGCCGCGGCTGGCCTTCTTCTTCAACGGCCACAACAACGTCTTCCAGGAGGTCGCCAAGTTCCGCGCGGTGCGGCGGATGTGGGCGAAGATCGTCGCCGAGCGGTTCGGGGCCAAGGACCCGAACTCGATGAGGATCCGCTTCCACACCCAGACCGGCGGCGTCACGCTGCAGGCCCAGCAGCCCGAGGTCAACATCATCCGCGTCGCCCTGCAGGGCTTCGCCGCGGTCGCCGGCGGCACCCAGTCGCTGCACACCAACGGCTTCGACGAGGCGCTGGCGCTGCCGACCGAGCGCTCGGCGCGGATCGCCCTGCGGACCCAGCAAGTGCTGGCGCACGAGTCCGGCGTCGCCGACACGGTCGACCCCTTCGCCGGCTCCTACTTCGTCGAGTCGCTGACCGACGAGATCGAGCAGCGCAGCTGGGAGCTGATCGGCAAGGTCGAGGAGCTGGGCGGCTCGGTCGAGGCGCTGGACTTCATGCAGAGGGAGATCGAGGAGTCCGCGGCCTCCTACCACGAGCGCTACAAGTCCGGCCAGGACGTCGTCGTCGGGGTCAACAAATACGTCACCGACCAGATCGACGACGTCGACATCCTCCGCGTCGACCCCGAGTCCGAGCAGCGCCAGCTCGCCCGCCTCAAGGCGTTCAAGGAGCGCCGCGACGGGGCCGCGGTCGAGGCGAAGCTCGACGCCCTGCGCGAGGTCGCCCGCGGCGACGGCAACCTGCTGGCGCCGATCCGCGCCGCGCTCGCCGCCGAAGCCTCGATCGGCGAGGTCTGTGGCGCGATGCGCGACATCTTCGGCGAGTACCGGGGAGGAGCATTCTTCTAGGCCGCGAACCCTCGGAGGATGATCGAGGTGTCGCGGACGCTGATGAAGTCCGAGCCCGAGCTGGCCGAGTTGGTCGCCGGGGTCGAGGGGGTCGAGGTGACGATGGCCGAGAAGGGCTTCGGCACCCGGGTCGAGGTGCGGGCCGGGGACGGTTCCGGCCTGGCCGAGGGCGACCTCGAGTCGATCCTGGACCGGCTGGCCGAGCCGCAGCGCCAGCCGTTCACGAAATAGACTCCCGCGCCATGAGCGCGGAGCGAGCGAAGCGCGATCATTGATGATGCGCGAGAGGAATCCGGTCACCCACGAGGAGAAGCTCGCCTACCTGCGCGAGCTGCGTGAGGAAGCGATCCACTCCGCCTCCGAGGAGGCGGTGGAGAAGCAGCACGCGAAGGGCAAGCTGACCGCCCGCGAGCGGGTCGAGAAGCTGCTCGACCCGGGCTCCTTCGAGGAGCTCGACACCTTCGTCCGCCACCGCACCTACGACTTCGAGATGCAGAAACGGCGGCCCTGGGGCGACGCCGTCGTCACCGGCCACGGCACGATCGACGGCCGCACGGTCTTCGTCTTCTCGCAGGACTTCACCGTCTTCGGCGGCAGCCTCGGCGAGGTGATGGCGGAGAAGATGTGCAAGGTGATGGACCTCGCCGCCCAGGTCGGGGCGCCGGTGATCGGGATCAACGACTCCGGCGGCGCCCGGATCCAGGAGGGCGTCGTCTCGCTCGGCGCCTACGGCGACGTCTTCGTCCGCAACGTCCAGTGCTCCGGCGTGATCCCGCAGATCAGCCTGATCATGGGGCCCTGCGCCGGCGGCGCCGTCTACTCGCCGGCGATGACCGACTTCATCTTCATGGTCAAAGAGACCAGCCACATGTTCATCACCGGCCCGGAAGTGATCAAGACGGTGACCGGCGAGGAGGTCGAGTTCGAGGAGTTGGGCGGGGCGATGAGCCACAACTCGAAGTCGGGCGTCGCCCACTTCGCCGCCGAGGACGAGGAGAGCTGCCTCGAGGACGTCCGCTACCTGCTCGGCTTCCTGCCCTCGAACAACCTCGAGGCGCCGCCGCGCTTCGCGCCCGAGGACGATCCCGACCGCGAAGACGCCGAGCTCGACACGCTCGTCCCCGACGACCCCTCCAAGCCCTACGACATGCGCGAGGTGATCGCCCGCGTCGTCGACGACGAGGAGTTCTTCGAGGTCCACGAGCACTTCGCCAAGAACATCGTCTGCGGCTTCTCGCGCCTCGACGGCTTCCCGATCGGGATCGTCGGCAACCAGCCCGCCCACCTCGCCGGCGTGCTCGACATCGAGGCCTCCGAGAAGGCGGCGCGCTTCGTCCGCACCTGTGACGCCTACAACGTCCCGATCCTCACCTTCACGGATGTCCCCGGCTTCCTGCCCGGCACCGACCAGGAGTGGAACGGGATCATCCGCCACGGCGCCAAGCTGCTCTACGCCTTCACCGAGGCGACCGTGCCGAAGCTGACCGTGGTCACCCGCAAGGCCTACGGCGGCGCCTACGACGTGATGAACTCGAAGCACATGCTGGCCGACTTCAACGTCGCCTGGCCGACCGCCGAGGTCGCGGTGATGGGCCCGGAGGGGGCGGTCAACATCATCTACCGCAAGGACATCTCCGCCTCGCCGACCCCCGAGGAGCGCCGCCAGAAGCTGATCGACGACTACAAAGCCCACTTCGCCAATCCCTACTCGGCGGCCGAGCGCGGCTACATCGACGACGTGATCGAGCCGCGGGAAACCCGCCCGAAGCTGGTCAAGGCGCTGCGGATGCTGCACTCCAAGCGCGTCGACCAGCCGAAGCGCAAGCACGGCAACATCCCGCTGTAGGTCACGGCACCGCCGTCGCCTCGGTCTCCACCCCGCCGCCCTCGACCCGGCTGCCGCGGATGCCCCGGCCCGCCGCCGTGCCCTGCTCGGCGCCGAGGCGGTGGGCGAGGTAGACGGGGACGATCGAGATCAGGATGACCAGCACGGCGACGACGTTGACGATCGGCAGCTGGTTGGGGCGGAAGAAGTTGGTGAAGATCCAGATCGGCAGCGTCTGTTCGCCGGCGCCGATCGTGAAGTGGTGACGATGATCTCGTCGAAGGAGAGGGCGAAGGCGAGCAGGGCGCCGGCGACGAGGGCGCTGCGCATGCTCGGCAGGGTGACGAAGCGGAAGGTCTGCCAGGTGTGGGCGCCAAGGTCGGCAGAGGCCTCCTCGAAGGAGCCTGGAGAGGCGGCGCAGGCGGGCGACCGACGTTGTTGTAGACGACGACGATGCAGAAGGTGGCGTGGCCGATGATCACCGTGAGCAGGCTGAGGTCGATGCCGAGCACCTGGGTGAAGGTGTTGCTGATGGCGACGCCGGTGACGATCCCCGGCAGGGCGATCGGCAGGATCACCAGGAAGGAGATCGTCTCGCGGCCGAAGAAGCGGTGGCGGGCGACCGCCAGCGAGGCCAGCGTGCCGAGCAGCAGCGCGATCGACGGTCGCCGCGATCCCGGCTTTGACCGAGGTGAGGAAGGCTTCGCGGGCGGCTTCGCTTTCGAACGCCTTCGCGAACCATTCGAGGGTCAGGCTCGGCGGCGGCCAGTCGAGCACCTTGCTCGAGTTGAAGGCGTAGACGACGATCACGACAGCGGGACGTAGATGAACGCGAGGCCGACGGCGACGGCGATCCGGAGCAGCGCCCTTGCGACGCCTTGCGAGAGCCTCATCAGACGTGCTCGAAGGCGCCGAGCCGGCGGGCGACAGCAGGTAGGCGACCATGACGACGATCGGCACCAGGGCGAAGGCCGCCGCGAGCGGCAGGTTGTTGGTGATGTTGCTGAAGATCACGTTGCCGATGAACTGGGTGTTGGAGACCAGCTGCGGGTGATGTAGTCGCCGAGGGTCAGCGAGAAGGTGAAGATCGAGCCGGCGACGACCGCCGGGAAGACGAGCGGCAGGATGACCCGCCTGAAGGTGGTGCAGGGCGCGGCGCCGAGGTCCTCGGAGGCGCTGAGCAGCGAGTCGGGGATCCGCTCCAGGCCGGCGTAGATCGGGATGATCATGTACGGGCAGCCAGATGTAGCTCATCACCAGCCAGACGGCGGTGTTGCCGTAGCCGGGGCCGTGCAGCCCGAGCGGGTGCAGGGCCCAGTTGAGCACCCCGTCCTCGCTGAGGCATCGTCCGCCAGGCGTAGACCTTGACCAGGTAGGAGGACCAGAGCGGCAGCAGCACCGCGACGACCAGCAGCGCCTTGCCGCGGCGGCTGCGCGACCTTCGCCATGAAGAAGGCGATCGGCAAGCGCGAGCAGCGCGTCGGTGACCGTGACCAGGGCGGCGATCAGGACCGTCCGCGAGGCGATCGTCGCGGTAGACCGGCTCGTCGAGCAGCGTGTCGAAGTTTTCCAGCGTGAAACCCTTGACACCTCGCCGCTCAGCTGGCCGACCGACCAGAAGGCGCTGACCAGCAGGACCGCCAGCGAGCCCAGGTAGCCGACCACCAGCCAGCCGACCGGGCCGGCCAGCAGTGCCCCGACCTGCAGGCGGGGGCGGCCGTGGAAGAGGCCGGCGAGCCTGTGGCCCACCGACCTCCTCCGCCAGCTGCCGCGTCTCACTTGCCATCGGGCTCCGGCCGCCGCGGCTCAGCCCTTGATCGCCGTCCAGGCCTGGACCCATTCGTTGTAGTCCATGCAGTCGCTTTCGCCGTTGCCGCATTCGGCCAGCGGGGTCTCCCAGTAGTAGACGCGCTTCCAGAAGGCCGGTTCGTCGGCGTGGTATTCGCTGCAGAAGTTCGGATTCTTGGTCGTGTTCGCAGGCGAGGCTCTGCGCCGGCGCCTCGCCGAACCATTCGGCGACCTCGGCGTTGACCTTCGGTTCGATGATCCAGTTCATCCACATGTACATGCAGTTGGGATGCTTGGCTTCGGAGCTGATCATCCAGGTGTCCGACCACCCGGTCGCCCCCTCCTTCGGCAGGAAGCCCTGGCTGGCGGGGCTGGCGTCGACCGGCTCGCCTTCTTCCTTGAGGGCGAAGTACTGGTACTGCCAGGTCGTGCCGACCGCGTCGTCACCGTTGGTGAAGGCTGAGATCTGCTTCGCCGCGTCGGACCAGTATTCGCCGACCAGCGGATGCTGTTCCTTCAGCAGGCCGACCGCCGCTTCGAACTGTTCTTCGTTCAGCTCGTATGGGTTTTTGATCCCCAGCCCGGGTTCGTGGTACTTCAGGTAGACGCGCCGCTTCGGCGATGTAGATCGGGTCGTCGTACTGGCTGATCTTGCCCTTGTACTTCGACGCGACCTTCGGGTCGAAGGTCACTTCCCAGGAGTCGGGGGCCGGCTTGACGTCGTTCGGGTTCCACATCAGCAGGTTGGCGCCGCGGCCGTGCGGGATGCCGTAGTGGACGCCTTCGAAGGTGTTGTAGGGCTGGTTCTTGAGGTCTGCGAAGATCGTCTTGTAGTTCGGCACCAGGCTGACGTTGACCGGGGCGACGTTGCCGCCGTCGACCAGGCGGGCGGTCGCGTTGCCCGAGGCCGAGACGCCGTCGTACTGGCCGGTCCGCATCAGCTGGACCATTTCGTCGGAGGTGCCGGCTACCTTGTCGTTCACCTTGCATCCGGTCTTCTTTTCGAACGGCTTTGCCCATTCGGGTTCGACGTAGCCGGCCCAGGAGATCAGGTTGACCTGGCCCTCGCCCTTGCCGAGCTTGGCAAGTTCTTCTCCGTTGCTCGATTCGCCGCCGCCGGAGCTGCCGCAGCCCGCCAGCAGCAGCATGAAGGCGAGCAGCCCGGCGATGACGATCCACGCGGTGCGAGCTGGATGTGCGTCCTTGGTCCTCACGTCGATTCCTCCTCTTGCTTGGATTTGGCGCGGACGGCGACCGTGTGCTCCGGGCGCCAGCCCACTGTGACCTCCTTCCCCCGCTCGGCGGCGGCGCCGAGCGCCGTTCCCTCCGCGTTCTGTCGAACGACCTGAAGCTGTCCGCCGGCGGCGAGCGCGACCGTGTAGCGGGTGACCATCCCCGCGTAGCCGACCTCGGCGATCCGCCCGCGCTCGGTGCGCAGGCCGTTCGGCGCGTGGCCGGCGTCGAGCAGCTGGATCTTCTCGGGGCGGATCGTGAAGCGGTCGCCCTCGCGCTCGAGCATGTTGGAGACGCCGACGAAGCCGGCGACGAACTCGGTCGCCGGGTGCTCGTAGAGCTCGACCGGGGTGCTGACCTGCTCGATCCGCCCGCGGTTGAAGACGGCGATCCGGTTGCTCATCGTCAGCGCCTCGTCCTGGTCGTGGGTGACGTAGACGAAGGTGATGCCGACCTCGCCCTGGATCGCCTTCAGCTCGCTCTGCATCTGCTCGCGCAGCTTCAGGTCGAGCGCGCCGAGCGGCTCGTCGAGCAGCAGCACCCGCGGCCGGTTGACGATCGCGCGCGCCAGCGCCACCCGCTGCCGCTGCCCTCCGGAGAGCTCGCCCGGCCTGCGGTCGCCGTAGTCGGGCAGGCGGACCATCTCCAGCGCCTCGTCGCGCCGCCGCGTCCGCTCGGCCCTGGCGACGCCGGCGACCCGCAGGCCGTAGGCGACGTTCTCGCCGACCGTCATGTGCGGGAACAGCGCGTAGTCCTGGAAGACCGTGTTGACCGCGCGGTCGTAGGGCGGGACCCCGGTGACGTCGCGGCCGGCGAGCTCGATAGTCCCGGCGTCGGGGTCCTCGAAGCCGGCGATCATCCGCAGGGTCGTCGTCTTCCCCGACCCCGACGGGCCGAGCATGGTGAAGAACTCTCCCGCCGCGATCTCCAGGTCGATGCCCGCAACCGCCTCAACCTCGCCGTACCGCTTGCTGAGGCTGGAGAGGCGGATGTCAGGTGGAGCAGCTACACGGAGAAGTTAGCCGAGGAGTTGAGGAAAGCAAGCACAAAACCGCCCCGGCCGGTTGGCCGGGGCGGCGTAAGGCTCAGGCGTGCCCGCTTAGAAACCGGCGGGGTGCCGGGCGACGTAGCCGACGTTGTCGCGCAGGTCTTCGTGCCAGCGCGGCCCACTGCCGTTGGCGTCGCCGGAGGTGTCCCAGCGGTAGCCGGCGATCACCGCGTAGGCGTGGCCGGGGTTGGCGTAGACGGTGATCCAGCGGCCTTCGCCCGTCAGTCCCCAGCGCTCCATCGGGCCGGAGGGCAGCGGGTCTTCGATGAACTGGCCGCCGTGCAGGGCGTAGCTGACCGAGCCCGAGCAGTCGTAGCCACGGTCCCACCAGCGGCCGTGGCCACCGCCCCAGACGTAGGGCTTGGTGCGGATCCGGTTGGCGAATGCGATCACTCGCTTGACGCGGCCGGGCGCGGATTTCGGCGGGATCAGCATCCCGTTTTGCAGAAGCCGTGCCTTCGGGGTGGGGGTGCAGATGTCGATTTCGGCCGGGGTCAGCCCACCGCTGTCGCAGCTGGCGGAAGCACCGGCCGGTGCCAGGAGGGCAAGCGAGACGAGAGCCGCCGTCGCCGCCAACCCGCTTCTGAACTTTGAGCTGTTCGTAAGCAAACCGATCTCCTTCGTCTGCCTACGGGGTTAGCTGTCGGGCTGGCGCGAAAGGAGCCTGCGCCCCCGCCCTATCTGAGCGGGTTAGCCCCGAAAACGTGGTTCCCCCGTTCCCGCGTCGCATTGTGCTGGCGGGATTAGGCGTTTCGGTTGTTTGGAACGGCGGGCAGTGTAGACGATCGCCCGGCTGGATGCTCACAGAACGCAAACATATTGTTGCCTTTCGCACATTCATGCCCGATTCCTTTCGGCGACGCGGCTGCTAGCTTGCGCCTTGGGATGGAACTTGCCGGCCGATCAGCGCTCCTCACCGGGGCCACCGGAGGTCTCGGCCGGGCGATCGCCGCCGCTCTCGCGGGGCGTGGCGCCGAGCTCATCCTCAGCGGCCGCAAGGCGGAGGCCCTGGAAGCGCTCGCATCCGAGCTGCCCGGCGACGGCCACCGCACCCTCCCCGCCGACCTCGCCGAGCCCGGCGCGGCCGAGAAGCTGGCGGCCGAAGCAGGCGACGTCGACATCCTCGTCGCGAACGCCGGGCTGCCCGGGACCGGCCGGCTCACCGACTTCACGACCGAGCAGCTGACCGGCGCCCTGCGCGTCAACCTCGAGGCGCCGATGCTGCTCGCCCGCGCTCTCGAGCCGGCGATGCTGGAGCGCGGCTCGGGCCACATGGTCTTCGTCTCCTCGCTCTCGGGCAAGTCGGCGACGCCGCTCTCCTCGATCTACAACGCGACCAAGTTCGGCCTGCGCGGCTTCGCGCTCGGCCTCCGCGCCGACCTCGACCCGCTCGGGATCGGCGTCTCGATCGTCTCCCCGGGCACGATCCGCGAAGCGGGCATGTACGCCGACTCGGGCGCCCCTCCGACTCCCCGGCCTCGGCACCGGCACCCCGCAGCAGGTCGCCGCGGCCGTCCTGCGCGCGATCGAGCGCAACAAGGTCGAGATCACCGTCGCTCCGATCCAGCAACGCCTGCTCGCCCACTTCGCCCTCGCCAGCCCCGGCGTCTCGGTCAAGATCGCCAGCGGCGACGCCGGCCAAAAGGCGGCGGCTACGGTCGCCAAAGGCCAATCCGACAAGCGCTGACGCAGGAGAGACGGGGGCGTCGGTGGCTCCCCCGAACGTTTTGCGCGGGAGGAGCATGGCGCTTGCGGCGCCAGCCCACCCACTCTCCATCGACGAGTTGCGAGTGAGGGGGAGCCACCGACGCCACCCGCCCGACAAGCGCTGACGCTGACAGGGAGGGAGTGGGGGCCTCTCGAACGGGCGGATACTCAAAGTGTCGCGCTAATTAGCGCGACACTTGTCCGGGCGAGAGGCCCCCACTCCCTCCCAAGACCGCCGCTTCGTAGGATGGAGTCATGAGCCATCCGGACAGCTTCGGCGCGCGCGCAGAGCTTCAGGTGGGGGGGCATGCGTACGAGGTGTTCCGCCTCGACGCCCTGCAGGAGCGGTTCGACGTCGCCCGCCTGCCCTACTCGCTCAAGGTGCTGCTGGAGAACGTGCTGCGGCTCGAGGACGGCAGCTCGGTCACCGCCGCCGACGTCGAGGCGATCGCGACCTGGGACGCCGCGGCCGAGCCCAGCGCCGAGATCCCCTTCCAGCCGGCGCGGGTGCTGATGCAGGACTTCACCGGCGTCCCCGCGGTGGTCGACCTGGCGGCGATGCGCGACGCGATGGCCGAGATCGGCGGCGACCCGGAGAAGATCAACCCGCTGGTCGACGTCGACCTGGTGATCGACCACTCGGTCCAGGTCGACGCCTTCGGCAACGAGCGCGCCTTCGCGCTCAACGCCGAGCGCGAGTTCGAGCGCAACCGCGAGCGCTACTCGTTCCTCAAGTGGGGCCGCGAGGCCTTCGACAACTTCAGCGTCGTCCCGCCGGCGACCGGGATCTGCCACCAGGTCAACCTCGAGCACATCTCCCAGGTCGTCTACAGCCGCGAGCGCGACGGGGCGCTGCAGGCCTATCCCGACACGCTGGTCGGCACCGACTCGCACACGACGATGGTCAACGGCCTCGGCGTGCTCGGCTGGGGGGTCGGCGGGATCGAGGCCGAGGCGGCGATGCTGGGCCAGCCGGTCTCGATGCTGCTGCCGCAGGTGGTCGGCTTCAAGCTCGACGGCGAGCTGCCGCAGGGCGCGACCGCGACCGACCTGGTGCTGACCGTGACCGAGATGCTGCGCGAGCACGGCGTCGTCTCCAAGTTCGTCGAGTTCTTCGGGCCCGGGCTGCCGACGCTCGGCCTCGCCGACCGGGCGACGATCGGCAACATGTCGCCGGAGTTCGGCTCGACCTGCGCGATCTTCCCGGTCGACGCCGAGACCCTGCGCTACCTGGAGCTGACCGGGCGGCCGACCGAGACGATCGAGCTGGTCGACGCCTACGCCCGCGAGCAGGGGATGTTCCACGAGCCGGGCTCCGAGGACCCGGTCTTCTCGGCGACCCTGGAGCTCGACCTGGGCGACGGTCGAACCGAGCATCGCCGGGCCGAAACGGCCGCAGGACAGGGTGCCGCTGGCGGCAGGCCAGGGAGGCGTTCCTCGAGGCGATGCACGAGTTCGACCCGGAGGCCGCCGAGCAGATGGGCAACGGAGTCGACGAGGCGAGCGAAGAGTCGTTCCCCGCCTCCGACCCGCCCGCCGAGGAGCACGAGGACGAGCGCGGCCGGCCGCGGCCGGCGCTCAGCGGCGCCGTCGCGGCGGCGATCGACGGCGGCAGCGGCGACCAGGTCGAGGTGACGCTGGAGGACGGCACGAGCTTCGAGCTCGACCACGGCCGGGTCGTGATCGCGGCGATCACCAGCTGCACCAACACCTCCAACCCGTCGGTGATGATCGGCGCCGGCCTGCTCGCCCGCAACGCGGTCGAACGCGGCCTGCGGCGCAAGCCGTGGGTGAAGACCTCGCTGGCGCCGGGCTCGACCGTGGTCACCGACTACCTCGAGCGGGCCGGCCTGACCGAGTACCTCGACGCGCTCCAGTTCAACCTGGTCGGCTACGGCTGCACGACCTGCATCGGCAACTCCGGCCCGCTGCCGCCGGAGATCTCCGCCGCGGTCGAGGAGAAGGACCTGACGGTCTGCGCGGTGCTCTCGGGCAACCGCAACTTCGAGGGCCGGATCAACCAGGACGTGAAGGCGAACTACCTCGCCAGCCCGCCGCTGGTCGTCGCCTACGCGCTCGCCGGGCGGATGGACGTCGACCTGCTGAACGAGCCGCTCGGCGAGGGGGACGACGGCGAGCCTGTCTACCTGCGCGACATCTGGCCCGACCCGGCCGAGGTGAGGGAGCTGATCGGCAGCTCGATCGCCTCGGAGATGTTCACCCGCAACTACGGCGACGTGCTGGAGGGCGACGCGACCTGGCAGGCGGTCGAGGTGCCCGAGGGCGACCGCTACACCTGGCCCGACTCGACCTACGTGCGCCGCCCCAGCTTCTTCGACGGGAATGCCGGTCGAGCCGCCGCCGGTCGAGCCGATCGCCGGCGCCCGCGTGCTCGCCCTGCTCGGCGACTCGATCACCACCGACCACATCTCCCCCGCCGGGGCGATCAAAAGCGACAGCCCGGCCGGCCGCTGGCTGATCGACAACGGGGTCGAGGCTCGCGACTTCAACTCATACGGGTCGCGGCGCGGCAACCACGAGGTGATGATCCGCGGCACCTTCGCCAACATCCGCCTGCGCAACCGCCTGGTCGAGCGCGCCGGCGGCTTCACCCGCCACTTTCCCGACGGCGAGGAGACGACGATCTTCGACGCGGCGACGGCCTACGCCGACGAGGGCGTCCCCCTGATCGTCCTCGCCGGCAGGGAGTACGGCTCCGGCTCCTCCCGCGACTGGGCCGCCAAGGGAACCAAGCTGCTCGGCGTCCGCGCCGTCATCGCCGAGTCCTTCGAGCGCATCCACCGCTCCAACCTGATCGGCATGGGCGTCCTGCCCCTCCA
The DNA here is from genome assembly GCA_963764365.1 of uncultured Solirubrobacterales bacterium. Classification (GTDB taxonomy): domain Bacteria; phylum Actinomycetota; class Thermoleophilia; order Solirubrobacterales; family 70-9; genus VRUE01. The sequence goes on along the minus strand of CAVXSI010000022.1, from coordinate 1,749 downwards.
GTTCCCCGCAGGCCAATCGATCGACTCCCTCGGCCTGACCGGCAAAGAGGTCATCGACATAGGCGATCTAGAAAACGGCAAGGCCAAATCGGTAACCGTCAAGGCCGACGACATCGAGTTCGACGCCACCATCCGCCTCGACACCCCCAACGAGGTCACTTACTTCCAGAACGACGGCATTTTGCAGACCGTCTTGAGGAATCTAAAAAATATTCCGTAGTAAGACCCGTAAAGGTGGGGAGGTGGCTCGGAAGACTGGGGTGTGCGGCTGGCGAGCGCCGAACCAAGCGAGGCAAGGACGCAGGAAGGCCAGGTAGCAGCGCTACCTGGCCGACCGAGGACGCCGCCTCGCGCAGCGTTCGCCGCCGCCAGACGCGCGCCCCAGGCTTCCGAGCCACCTCCCCACCGCAAGGCGGTACAGGAGGGCCGCGGGAGGCAGGGGGTCCGCGCGACCCTCGCTGCACCTGCGTCGGTAGCCAGGGAGGGATGCCGACGCGCCTGTTCCCCCAGGCTGGGACTGCCCGACTGGGAACAGTCACGATTACCTATAGCGCCTCCCGGCGCCGAGGTCAAGCTGGCCTTAGCGGATTTTCGGGCTCTCCGCAACGTTCTGCGGGATTTCCGCAACGCCCCAGCCACGCCGCTCGATCAGCTCGATCCCGATCACGCTGCCGACCGGCCCGACCGGAGTGAGCGTCGCCGCCAGCAGCGTGTAGGGCGACTCCCGCCTCACACAGGCGACCCAGATGACGATGCAGAGCACCACGAACCCCAACCCGTGCGCCCACCCAAAGACCATCGTCTCCGTTTCAAACCCGGGCGCCAACCAGAAGAAGATCAACCCCGAGAAAATCCCCAGCTCCAGCCAAGAAAGGCGCTTCACCCACACGAACAGCTTTCCCGGCACGGGCTTCCTCATGTCCTGGCCAGCGTATCCAGCTCAGCAACGCGGCCTGAACCCGAAAAGGAGTGCAGGGGGTGTCCCCCCGGCAGCGGCGTCCTCTTTTTCGCCCCACCCACGATCTCGGACGGCCTCTGCGTCGCCAGGCGAAAAACCCAGCAACGGGGGGACACCCCCTGCACTCCCCCCGGCCACAAGGACAAGGACCCGCACCCCTACGCCCCGGGAGTAAGCGCCGTAAGCACGATCCGCTCCTGCTCGCGCGCATGCGCCACCGAGTATCCCTCGCCCGGGCTGGCCCGCGTCGGCCTGCCGACGTAGCCCAGCTCGATCCCCTCCGGCAGCAGGTCCGGCATGCGGCGCGACATCACCTTCCAGCAGCCCATGTTGCGCGGCTCCTCCTGCGTCCAGACGATCTCCTTCAGGTTCGGGTAGGAGGCGATCAGCTCGCTCAGCTGCTGCTTGGCGAACGGGTAGAGCATCTCGACCCGGGCGATCGCGACGTTCTCGGCCGTCTCGCGCCGCTCGCTGGCGTCGATATCGAAGTAGACCTTGCCGGTGCAGAGCACCAGCCGCTCGACCTTCTCGCGCCGATCGGACGCCCGCGGGTCGTCGAGGATGTGGCGGAACTGGCCGTCGGTCAGCTGCTTGAGCGAGGCGGCGGCGCGGTCGAGGCGCAGCAGGCCCTTCGGCGTGAAGACGATCAGCGGCCGCGGCTTGCGGATCAGCGCCTGGCGGCGCAGCAGGTGGAAGTACTGGGCGGCGGTGCTGGGGTTGGCGATGCGGATGTTGCCCTCGGCGCCGAGGGCGAGGAAGCGCTCGATCCTGGCGCTGGAGTGCTCCGGGCC
>CAVXSI010000021.1:0-37317 GCA_963764365.1 uncultured Solirubrobacterales bacterium | reverse complement strand
TTGACGTTGATCTCCAGGGTCTCGTCGCCGAGCCCCCACTCTTCGAGCTTCAGCCGCGAGCCCTGGAAGCTGTCGGTCTCGACCACCTCGGCGCCGGCCTCGAGCATCGAGGCGTGGACGCCCTCGATCACGTCGGGGCGGTTGAGCACGAGCGCCTCGTGGCATTTGCCGAGCAGGCCGCCGTAGTCCTCCTGCGTCAGGTCGAACTGCTCCAGGGTCGCGCCCATGCCGCCGTCGAAGACGACGACGCGTTCCCTGGTTGCGGCTATGTAGTCGCGTTCCCGCATACGAGAGCAGGCTATCGAGCGACCAAATCTGCTTCCGGTGTGCCTTTTGCTCGTATAGGTGGAATAAAGCGCACCGGAAGCCGCGGATAGGCTTTCCGCTCGTGATCGACTCCCACACGCACCTCTTTCTCTGCGAGCCGCCCGAGGACGAGTTGGTCGCCGCCGCCCGCGCGGCCGGGGTGACGCGGATGCTCAACGTCGGCCTCGGCGGCGAGCAGAACGCCGTCGCGATCGCCGGCGCCGAGCGCCACGATGACGTCTTCGCCACCGTCGGCTGCCACCCGACCGAGGCGGGCGGCTTCGACGACGCAGAGGCGAAGCGGATCGCCGAGCTCGCGGCGCACGAGAAGGTGCGGGCGATCGGCGAGACCGGGATCGACTACTACCGCGACAGTGCGACCCCGGCCGAGCAACGGCGCGCTTTCGAGGCTCAGATCGAGATCGCGATCGACACCGGCCTGCCGATCGTCATCCACGCCCGTGACCCGGAGGGGGAGACGACCGCAAGCGACGAGATCTTCGACCTGCTCGACGCGAAGGCCGCGGGCCACCCCGTGATCCTGCACTGCTTCTCCGCCCCCTGGCGCGCCGCCGACGCCGCCGAGCGCGGCTGGTACTGCTCCTTCGCCGGCCACACCACCTACCCGAAGTCCGACGACCTGCGCGCCGCCGCGGCCGAGTTGCCGGCCGAGCTGGTCCTGGTCGAGACCGACGCCCCCTACCTGGCGCCGCAGACCGTGCGCGGCAAGCCGAACGAGCCCGCGTACGTGGTCGACACCGCCCGGGTCGTCGCCGAGGCCCGCGGCGTCTCCTACGCGGAGCTGGAGGCGCAGATCGAGGCCAACGCGCGGCGCGTCTTCGGCTGGTAGCGAGATGGCCGGTCCCGCGACCCCGCACACCTGGATGACGCGCCCCAAGGCGCACGCGGCCACCGAACCGGCCGCCTAGACGTGGTCAGGCTCGGGCAGAACTTCCTCGCCGACCCGAACCTGCTCGACGCGATCGTCCGCGACGCCGATCTCGGGGCCACCGACGTGGTCTTGGAGGTCGGCGCCGGGGAGGGGGTGCTGACCGAGCGCCTAGCCGCAGCCACCAGGCAGCGCTGTTCCTCTGCCACGGATGGCGAGGCAAAGGAACAGCGGAGCGGGGGGTTTGTGCATGCCGTCGAGCTCGACCGGGGGCTGGAGCCGGCGCTGGAGCGGGTCGCCGCGCTGCCGGACGTCGAGCTGCACTGGGGTGACGCGATGAAGCTCGACCTGGCCGGCCTGGACCCGGCGCCGACGGCGCTGGTGGCCAACCTGCCCTACTCGATCGCGACGCCGCTGCTGCTGCGGACGATCGAGCAGCTGCCCTCGCTGACCCGCTGGACGGCGATGGTCCAGCGCGAGATCGCCGACCGGCTGCGGGCGGCGCCCGGCAGCCGCACCTACGGCTCGCCCAGCGTCCTCGTCCAGCTCGCCTGCGAGGTCAGCCTACGGCGGACGGTCGACCCGGCGGTCTTCCGGCCGCGGCCGCGGGTCGAGTCGGCGATCCTCGCGCTGCGACGCACCGGGCCCGGCGCCGACGAGGCGACCCGCGAGCTGGTCCGCGCCGCCTTCGCCCACCGCCGCAAGGCCCTCGCCCGTTCGGTCGAGCACGTGCGGCCGGGCTCGCTCGCCGCGATTCGCGCGGCGCTGACCGCGCTCGGCCTGCCCGAGGACGCCCGCGCCGAGTCGCTCTCGTAGTTCGCCCGGCGCAGTTCGCCGCCCTGGCGGCGAGACTCTTCGAAAGGGCAGCCCGGCCGAATTGACCGCGATGCTCATCCACGCCCCCGCAAAGCTCAACCTCTGCCTCTTCCTCGGGCCGGTCCGCGAGGACGGCCTGCACGAGCTCCGCTCGCTGTTCGAGCCGCTCGCGCTCGCCGACCCGATCGAGGTCTCCAAGGCGGAGCGCGACATCGTCGTCTGTCCCGGCGTCGAGGGGGAGAACCTTGCCGCGCGGGCGCTGGCGGCGCTGCGCGAGGAGGGCTGGGAGACGCCGCCGCTGCGAATCGAGATCGAGAAGCGGATCCCGGTCGCCGCCGGGCTGGGGGGCGGCAGCGCCGACGCCGCCGCCGTGCTGCGACTGGCGACCCGCCGTGACGACTTGTTCTCGCTGTCCGAGAAGAAGTCGTCACAGGCAGACCTCGCGGCGATCGCGGCCGGGCTCGGCGCCGACGTTCCCTCGCAGCTGGTCCCGGCGCTGGCGCTGGTCGGCGGCGCCGGCGAGCGGGTGGAGCGGTTGCCTGAGCCGGCGCCGCACGCTGTCGTCCTGCTGCCCGGCGGCGGCGGGTTGAGCACGGCCGAGGTGTTCGCCGAGGCCGACCGGCTCGGCCTCGGGCGCACCGGCGCCGAGCTGGACGAGCTCGCGACGCGGCTGCGCGAGGCGGCCGGCGCCGGCGCCTCGCCGCTCGGCTACGCGGCGCTGCTCGCCAACGACCTCGAGCCGGCGGCGCGCTCGCTGTGCCCCGGGATCGGCGACGCGCTCGAGGCCCTGCGGGGCGCCGGCGCCCCGCTCGTCTTCCTCACCGGCTCCGGCCCCACCGCCGTCGGGCTCTTCCCCACCCTGGCCGAGGCGAGGTCGGCCGCGGCGCGGATCGGCCGCGACGACGCGATCGTCTGCGAGGCCGGCCGCGCGCCATGAGGCTCCAGCTGCCAGAGGACCGTCGCCGCCGCCGGCTGCTGATCGCCCTGGTCGTCGTCGCCGTAGCCGCCGGCTACTACCTGCTGACCCGGCTGATCCCCAGCGAACACCTGCAGACGCTGCTGGAAGAAGTCTCGAACGCGCTCGGCGCCTGGACCTACCTGCTGGTCGGCGTCTTCGCCTTCGCCGAGACCGGCGCCTTCGTCGGCCTCGTCGTCCCCGGCGAGACGGTGATGCTGCTCGGCGGCGCGGTCGCCGGGCAGGGGGCGATCGACATCTACCTGCTGATCGCGGTCGCCTGGTTCGCCGCCTGGCTCGGCGACACGACCAGCTTCTTCCTCGGCCGCCGGCTCGGCCGCGAATTCGTGATCGAGCACGGCCCGCGCTTCGGGATCGGCCACGAGCGCTTCGAGAAGGTCGAGGACTACTTCGGGCGCCACGGCGGCAAGACGATCTTCATCGGCCGCTTTGTCAGCCTGGTGCGGGCCTTCGCCCCGTTCATCGCCGGCAGCTCGGGAATGCGCTACCGCGCCTTCGTCCCCTACAGCATCCTCGGCACCGGCCTCTGGGCCAGCGCCCACATCCTGATCGGCTACGCCTTCTCGCGCAGCATCGACTCCGCCGCCAGGTACGCGGGCCGCGGCGCCTTTCTGCTCGGCACGCTGATCGTCGTCGTCGTCGGCTCGATCGCCCTCTACCGCCACTTCCGCGAGCCGCGGAACCGGCGCGCAGCCGTCGTCCGGATGGAGGGGCACGCGGCGAGCCGCTGGCTGGTCCTGCTCAGCCGCCGCTTCAGCCCGCAGCTGCGCTTCCTCTGGGAGCGGGTGACTCCGGGCGGCACCTTCGGCCTCGAATTCACCTCGCTGATGGCGACCCTGGCCGTCGCCCTGTTCGTGCTGATCGCCTATACGGTGCTCGTCAGCGGCGATCCGGGGCCGACCGCCGGCGACCTGACCGCGGCGGAAATCGCCGCAAGGCTGCGCGCCGCCTGGCTGGTCGACTTCGCCAAGGTCTTCACCGCGCTCGGCTCCTCGGCGGTGGTGCTGGCGCTGGCGGCGATCGCCGCGGGCGCCCTCGCGGCGCGGCGCCGCTGGGCGGAGCTCGGTGTGCTCGTCGCCGGGATGGCGCTGATCGTGCTCGGCGTCCACGAGCTGAAGGCGGCGGTCGACCGGCCGCGGCCGGAGGGGGCGCTGACCGGCTTCAGCGGGTCCTCCTTCCCCAGCGGCCACGCCGCCTACTCGACCTTCTACGTTTGGGGAGCGGTGACGATCGTGATGCGGCTGCGCCCGGGGATGGCGCGCGGCGCCGCGGTCGTCGCGGCCGGGATCGCGCTGACGGCGCTGGTCGGCCTCTCGCGCGTCTACCTCGGCGTCCACTACATGAGCGACGTCAACGCCGGCTGGGCGCTCGGCGCCGCCGCCTTCTCCCTCTGCGCCGCCGTCGCCCTCGTCATCACGACGGTGCGTCAGAATGGGAATAGATGGTCGCCACCACAACCACGCACGCCTGGATGACGCCCGTGGCGCTGCGCACCTCTGCGTCCTCGGATTTGCCTTTGGCACCACCAAAGGCTGCATCCTGCGTCCTTGATCTGCTTGGCCACGCGCGCCCCCAGTCGCACGTGGCCGCGGAGGCGACCATCTAGTGTTGCCGCTGGCGCTGCAGAAGATCGAAAATGAGTACCTGCTGTTCGGCGCCGCCGGCCTGGTCAGCGTGGTCGCCTTCGTCGGCCTGATCCTCGTTCCCGCGCTCGGCTCCTACGGCCGGCTCTGGGAGAAGGCCGCCGCCGGCGTCCTCTCGCTGGTCGTCCTCGCCGCCCTGGTCGTGATCGGCGTAGTCGTCGGGCTCGCCGTCGTCTACTACTACAACGACCTGTCTTCTCTCTTCGGCTGAGGCGGGTTCGGCGCTTCCGGCGGCGTCTCGGCGTCGGATGCCGGCGCCAGTCCGCACCGTGCGAGCGTCCAGGTAGCGCTGCTACCTGGACGCTCACCCGTCACGCCCTGGCTTGGCCTCCGGCGCCGAGACACTCGCCGGCATCACCTCACCCGCCTCATCCGAGCCGACGGCATGGTTGGCGCAGTTGTCGATAATTGGCTGATGACGGCGAAGCCCAAGGATGCCCAGACCCTCGATGCGCTCTCTGAGGCGGTCGAGTCCGGCGCCGGCCTGCCGGCGGTGGCGCGCGCGGCGGCTCGGGTGCTGGACGCCAGCGTCGCCCTGATCGAGCGCTCCGGCTCGGTTCTGGCCGTCGCCGGCGCCTCGCCCGACCAGGAGGCGAAGCTGCTCGAGGGCGGCGAGCGGGTGACCGCGGTCGAGCTGCGGGTCGCCGACGCCGCGGTCGGCGAGCTGCGCTACCGGGCCAAGGCCGCGCCCGACCCGGCGATCACCCGCATGGTGACCACCCTGCTGGCGCTGGAGCTGGAGCGCTCGCGGGCGCCGGAGTGGGAGAGCGAGGAGATGGCGGGCGCCTTCGTCGGCGCCGTGCTGGGCCGCGAGGTGACCGACCGCGGCGACATCGTCGCCCGCGCCGCCGAGCTCGGGGCCGACCTCGAGAAGGGCGCCGGGGCGATCGTCGTCCGCGCGGCGCCGCGCAGCGCCCAGACCGGCGAGTGGCGGGACCGGGTGCTGACCCTGGCGATGCGGGCGATGCGCTCGCTCGCTCCCGGCGCCCTGGCGACAGCCGAGGCCGGCGAGGCCGCGGCGGAGATCGCGGTGATCGTCCCGGCCGAGGACGACGGCCGCCTCGCCCGCGCCGCCGCCGGCCTGGCGCGGGAGCTGGAGGACACGCTGTCCGGCTTCCACCTGACGATCGGCGCCAGCCGCCGCGTCGCCGACCCGGTCGACCTCTACCGGGCCGGCAGCGAGGCGCGCCTCGCGGTCAACGTCGGCGAGGCCGAGGGCCGGCCGCTGCTCGCCTTCGAGGACACCGGCGCCTACCGCCTGCTGCTGCCGGCGATGAGCGAGGACCCGGGCGAGCTGGAGCGCTTCTTCGCCGAGACGATCGAGCCGCTCGCCGCCTACGACGAGCAGTACGAGACCGAGCTGGTGGCGACGGTCGAGGCCTACCTCGCCAACGACGGCAACGTCGCCGCCACCGCCAAACAGCTGTTCACCCACCGCCACACGATCCGCTACCGGCTGGAGCGGGTGCGCGAGCTCTGCGGCCACGACGTCTCCGCGACCGAGGGCCGCGAGAAGCTCGGCCTCGGGCTGAAGGCGATGCGGGTGCTCGGGATCGCCTCGGCGCGCGGCCCGGCGCTGGAACCGGGCGCCGAAGGCGGCAAGGTCCCGCGCGGCGCCGAGGATTAGCGGGCGGGACCGCCGGGCGCCGGTCGGCGACAATGGGCCGAGGCAATTCCAACCGCTGCGAAAAGGGGTGACCGGATGGCGCTGGATCAGAGCAAAGTCGGGCGGCACATCGCCGACCAGATGGAGGCGATCGAGGCCGACTACGGCGAACGCGAGGGCGACTGGGAGATCGGCGACATCTGCACGATCGTCGAGGTGCGGGGCCCGGAAGGGGCGAACGTGCGGATGCGCAGCAGCGCCAGCTCGCCGCACGCGACCCTCGGCCTGTTGAAGATCGCCGAACTGTTCGCGATCGGCCAGCTCAGCGCCGGCCAGTAGAGCCGCGGACAGCAGTTCCGGGGGAAGGACTCGAACCCTCGCTTCCTGGACCAAAACCAGACGTGCTAGCCGACTACACCACCCCGGAGCGTGGGCCGAGCGTAGCGCCACGCGGGCCGAATGGCGTGGTGAATTCGCCGCTTGGCGTCCGGATGGTGGCCTAGGGTCGCCGTCATGGAGATGGGTGGAGCGAGGCTGGACCCGGAGACCAGCGCCGGGTTGGCGCGCAGCTGGAAGGCGCTGATGACTGTCGGGGTGCTGGCGATCCTCGTCGGCTGCGTGGCGATCGTCGTGCCCGCCGTCGCCTCGGTCGCCACCGCGGTGTTCATCGGCTGGATCCTGGTCATCGCCGGCGCCTTCCTGGTCGCCGGCGCGTTCACGGCGCACTCGCTGGGAACGGTGCTGTGGCGGCTGCTGTGGGCGATCCTGACCGTGATCGTCGGCCTCTGGCTGATCGTCGAGCCGCACAACGGCACCCTCACCCTGACCCTGGTGCTCGGCATCTACTTCCTGCTGATGGGCATCACCCGGATCGCCGTCGCCTTCTCCGCGCGGGGCCGGCAGAACGCCGGCCTGCTCGGCCTCAGCGGCTTCGCCGGCCTGCTGATCGGCATCCTCGTCCTCGCCAAGTTCCCCAGCAGCGCCAGCTGGGCGATCGGACTGCTGGTGGGCATAGACCTGATCTTCGCCGGCTGGACCCTGACCAGCGTCGCCCTGGTCGGCAAAGACCTCTCCCGCGCCTGACGCGGCGCATATCTGCGTCCTCGGTCGCTCGCGTGCAGAGCACGCCGCGCTCCCTGCGTCCTTGATCTGCTTGCGTCAGACGCGGGAGCCCGAATTGACCAGGATGGGGGAGTAGGGGGCATCCCGGAGGGCGCGGCGTCCTGTTTTCGCCCCATTGACTCTTGAGAGAGATCCACGCTGGTGGCGAAAACCCAGCAACCGGAGGGATGCCCCCTGCTCCCCTTCCCACCATTACGATTCCACCGGTGAGCTCCCCCCTAGTGCTCGTGATGGCGGCGGGCGAGGGCACGCGGATGCGTTCCTCGACGCCGAAGATGCTGCATCGCGTCTGCGGGCGGCCGATGGTCGCCTGGCCGATCCTCGCCGCCCGCGAGGCCGGTGCCGGCCGGATCGCGGCGATCGTCTCGCCCGACCGCGACCTCTCCGCGGGCCTGCCGGATGACGTCGAGACCGTCGTCCAACCGGTCCCCGACGGCACCGGTGGTGCGATCCGCGCCGCCCTGCCGCTGATCCGCGAGTCGGAGACGGTGGTCGTGCTGTCCGGGGACCACCCGGTGATCGGGCCGGAGGCGGTCGCCGACCTGCTGAACGCGCACGGATCCTCCGCCGCCGCGGCGACGATGGTGACGATCGAGCTCGAGGAGCCCGGCTCCTACGGCCGCGTGCTGCGAGATCCCGAAGGCTGGGTCGAGCGGGTCGTCGAGGCGAAAGGCGCCGACGACGCGGGCGTCGAGGAGCTCGAGATCCGCGAGATCAACGCCGGCAGCTACGTCTTCGACGCCGCTCCTCTGGCGGCGGCGCTGAGCGGGCTGTCGAACGACAATGCCCAGGGCGAGTACTTCCTGCCGGACGTCTTTCCGGCGCTGCGCGAGGCGGGCCACCGGGTTGCCGCGCACCGCACCGAGGACCTCGCGGTGACGATGGGCGTCAACAACCGGATCGAGCTCGCCGAGGCCGAGGCCGAGGCTCGCCGCCGCATCCTCGCGGCGCACATGCTGGCCGGAGTCACGGTCGTCGACCCCGGCTCGACCTGGGTCGACGCCGGCGTCGAGATCGCCGCCGACGCTCGGATCGAGCCCGGCAGCAGCCTGCGCGGCGCCACCGCGGTCGGCGCCGGCTCGACCGTCGGCCCGCTGACGACGCTGATCGACACGATGCTCGGCGCCGATGTCGCCGTCCCGCACTCCTACCTGGTCGAGTGCGAGGTACTCGACGGCTGCACCGTCGGCCCCTTCGCCTACCTGCGCCCCGGCACCCACCTCGACGAGGGCGCCAAGGCCGGCAGCTTCGTCGAGATCAAGAACTCGCGGATCGGCGCCGGCGCCAAGGTCCCGCACCTGGCCTACGTCGGCGACGCCGAGATCGGCGCCGGCAGCAATCTCGGCGCCGGCACGATCACCGCCAACTACGACGGATTCCGCAAGAACCGCACGATCGTCGGCGAGCGCGTCCGCATCGGCGTTGACACGATGCTGATCGCACCTGTAGAAGTCGGGGACGCCGCCTACACTGGCGCCGGAGCGGTGATCAAGAAGGACGTCCCCGAGGGGGCGCTTGCGGTGAGCGAGAACGACCAACGGAACATCGAGGGCTACTCCGAGCGCAAGGCGAAGGAGAATAGGAAGGCATGAGCGCACAAATCGACCCGGTGATTTCCCGTTGCCTGAGTCCGAGGCGATTTGCGCATTCATGGATGGTCCGATGAGCACGATCGAGCAGCGTCCCGAGGCGGCCCCGACCGCGATCCCGCACGACTACTCGAAGCGGATGATGGTATTCGGCGGCCGCAGCTCGATGGAGCTGGCCGCCAAGGTCGCCGGCAAGCTCGGCCTCGACATCGGCGCGGTGACGCTGAAGACCTTCGCCAACGGCGAGGTCTACTGCCGCTACGAGGAGTCGATCCGCGGCGCCGATGTCTTCATCGTCCAGTCGACCTGCGCCAACGAGCAGAGCGGGATGACGCCGAACGACGCCCTGGTCGAGCTGCTGACGATGATCGACGCCGCGCAGGGTGCCTCCGCGCACCGGATCATCGCCGTGCTGCCCTGGTACGGCTACGCCCGCCAGGACAAGAAGTCGGCCCCGCGCGAGCCGATCTCGGCCCGGATCATGGCCAAGTGCCTGGAGGGGGTCGGCGTCGACCGCGTCCTCACGATGGACCTTCACGCCGGTCAGGTGCAGGGCTTCTTCCACGTCCCGGTCGATCACATGACGGCGATGCCGATGCTGACCCAGTGGTTCATCGACCAGGAACTGAGCGAGGAGCTGGTGATCGTCAGCCCCGACGCCGGCCGGGTCAAGACGGCGCGCAACTTCGCCCGCCGCATCGGCACCCACTGGGCGGTGATGGAGAAGGAGCGCCCGGCCCAGCAGGTGGCGGAGATCGGCTACGTGGTCGGCGACGTCAAGGGCAAGACAGCGGTCCTGGTCGACGACATGATCGACACCGCCGGCACCCTCTGCGCCGCCGCCCAGACCGTGCTCGACGAGGGCGCGGCGCGGGTGATCGCCTGCGCCACCCACGGCGTCTTCTCCGGCCCCGCTTACGAGCGGCTCGCCGACTCGGCGATCGAGCGGATCGTCGTCACCGACACGCTGCCGCTGCGCCCCGGCGCGCCGGACAAGATCCTCGTGCTCTCGACCGCCGGCACCTTCGCCGACTCGATCCGCCGCATCTTCACCGACGACTCCGTCTCGGAGATCTTCGCCGGCGAGAATCAGCTGTTTTGAGAGCGGGCGGCTGCGGTCGGATGCGGCGTCTGGACGCCCAGCACCAGCGCGATACGGCCCCGTCCCGGTGTCCCGCGTAGCGCCGCTACGCGGGAACCGTGCCGGAACCGTCTCGCTTGGTTCTGGTCGCCCAGCCATCCGCATCCGACCTTGCCGACCGCTCAGAAATTGGGATGGATGAAACGAGTTGGGCATAAGGGGGCGGATCTGATCGTGCCGGGGAACACCCTGGCGAGCTTCGAGGCGGCCGTTGGGGTGGGGGTGGACGTGGTCGAGCTCGACGTGCTCTGGCTGCCGGACGCCCACCTGCCGCTCGAGCGGCGGGCGCCGCTGGTGGTCGCCCACGACTGGCACGACGCCGAGCGGCGCACGCCGCTGCGGCTGACGGAGGCCCTCGACGCCTTCCTGGTGCCGCCGCTCGACGCGGTCGAGATCGACCTCGACGTGAAGCTGCCCGGGCGGGAGGAGGAGATCGTCGACGCCCTGCGGGAGCGGGACCTGGTCGGTCGGGCGATGATCTCGACGATGGAGATGCACACGCTGAAGCGAATCCTCGAGCTGGAGCCGCAGCTGCGCCGGGGCTGGACCTACCCCAAGGTGACCAAGGACTGGGCCTCGAAGCGCTGGGCGAGGCTGCCGATGGCGGCGGCACTGGTGGCGATGCGCCAGCGCCTGCCGGGGCTGGCGGCCGAGAAGCTGCCGAAGTTCGGCGTCGCCGCGATGTGGGTCTATCACCCGCTCGTCAGCACCCGCCTGGCCCGCATCTGCGGGCTCGCCGGGGTCGAGCTGATCGCCTGGACGGTCGATGACCTCTCCCGCATGAACAAGCTCGTCGCCGCCGGCGTCGACGGCATCTGCTCCAACGACCCCCGCCTGTTCGCCGAATTGACCGCCTGAGCGCCGCGACTCCCTCGGCCCTCTCCTGGCTCCGGTGTGCCTTTCCTACCTGTTGCGGAGGAAAGGCACGCCGGAACCCCGGTTCTCCCCCCGCTGGGGGTGGTTTCGGCGCTATTTGCGGGACTCGGCGCGGTTAGACGGTGCCGGGAGTGGCGGTCGGCGGCGCCGCTCGGCCGCCCTTCTTGGCCTTCACCGCCGACTCCAGCTCCTCGGAGGTGAAGCCGCCGACCGCCTCGCCGTCGAGGGCGTAGCGGTAGAGGGCGACGCCGAATACCCCGTTCAGCGCCCGTGAGACCAGCATCGCGATCGCCAGCACCAGGGCCCCGATCACGACCAGGACCGCGCCGAGGAAGGAGGCGGAGGGCCACAGCGCCACCCCGGCCACGATCAGCAGCGCCGCCGGCAGCACGCCGATCAGGAAGACGGCGGCGCCGATCGCGATGTTGCCGGTGATCTGCTGCCCCCAGCGCTGCCTGAACATCGAGGCGGAGCGCTTCAGCGTCTCGATCGGCCCGGTGCCCTCGATCGCGATCACCGGCACCGCCAGGAAGGTGACCAGCGACCAGGCCATGCCGACCAGGCGGGCGGCGATCTCGCCGGCGATCCCACCCTGGTTCTCGAGCAGGCCCATCAGCACGCTGATCGCGGTCGAGATCGCCGCCCAGCCACAGATCTGGCTGAAGCGGCTGCGGGCGACGGCGAGGCCGTCGGCGACGGTCGCCTGCTGACCGCGGAAGATCAGGTCGGTGGCGGCGGCGAGGCCGACGCTGAAGTAGAAGCCGACCACGCTCAGCACGTAGATCCCGATCACCAACAGCGCGATCGCGCCGGCGGTCGCGTCCTGGTCGAACAGGTAGAGCCCGGGGCCGAGGAAGACGATCGCCAGCAGGGTGGTGGCGACGGCGCCGTAGAGCGGGAAGCGGAGCAGCGCCGGGTTCTCCCTCAACAGGCCCCAGCTCTTCTTCGTCAGTGCCCAACCGCGCTTGATCCGCTTCATCGTCCCTCCGTCGTCTCGCCTGGCATCTCAGTGCGTTTCGGCAAGTCCGGGCGTGCGCTTGACCCCTCTGTCCTCGAAGTACTCCCATTCCTGCTCGCCGAGCTCGGTCGCCGGCGGGTCGGCGTAGACCCACTCGCGGAAGATCCGGTGCCAGTTGCGCTTCGCCCGCAGCTGGCCGAGCACGGCGACGACGCCGATTTCCATCCGCCGGCCCATCAGCTCGTCGGCCGGGATCGACTCGCGCCGCATCATGTCGTAGTACTCCGAGCGCGGGTCGTTGGTCGACTCGATGATTTTCATCACCCGTTTCGGGGTGATCTCGATCTCGCGGTCCTCGACGTACCAGCCGCCGACCGCGCGCATGTGCTCCATCAGCCGCTCGGCGTCGAGCTTCGAGGGGTGCTTGATGAAGCCGAGGTCGTGCAGGGCCTCGCGGAACGCCTCGGGGTCGTCGCGCGAGGCGGCGTCGAAGGCGCGCTGCTCGAGGACGATCTGCTCGCGGTCGAGCTTCTTCGTCATCCCGAAGTCGAGGAAGGCGACCCGGCCGTCTGCCATCAGCAGGTAGTTGCCGGGGTGGGGGTCGGCGTTGAAGTGCTGCAGGTTGTAGATCGAGCCGAGGCTGCCGCGGAAGACGATCTCGCCGAAGCGGCTGCGCTGCTCGTGCGGCAGCTGCTTGATCTGCTCGAAGCCGATCCCCTCGACCAGCTCGGTGACCAGCACCCGGCGGCGCGAGAGCCGGGTGATCACTTCCGGCACGTAGATGAACGGGTGGTCGCGGTAGGCGCGGGCGAAGGTGCGCTGGTTCTGCGCCTCGTACTCGTAGTCGAGCTCCTCCATCACCCGCTCGCGCAGCTCGTGGGCGATCGCCTTCGCGTCGAGGCCGGGGGCGAGTGCGCGTGCCAGCCGCACGATCGTGCCGGCGTTGCGCAGGTCGGCGTCGAGCGCCTCGGCGATCCCCGGGTACTGGATCTTGACCGCGACCTGCCTCCCGTCGAGCAGCTCGGCGCGGTGCACCTGGCCGATCGAGGCGGCGGCGAAGGCCTCGTGCTCGAACCCGGCGAACAGCTCCGAGACCGGTTCGCCGTCGTACTCCTCGAGCAGCACCTTCTCGACCTTCTCCCACGGCATCGAGGGCGCGTCGGTGCGCAGCTTCGCCAGCTGCTCCTGGTAGATCTCGCGGTACTCCTCGGGGATGAACTCGGTGTCGATGAAGGAGGCGAACTGGCCGAGCTTCATCGCCGCGCCCTTCATCTGACCGAGCGCGCCGACCATCTTCAGCGCCGTCTCCAGGTGGCGCTGCTCGAGCCTCTCCCTGCCGCTCTCCTCCGAGCGGGCGACGTTGGAGGCCTTCGTGCCCGCGTAGCGGGCGCTCTGCACGCCGACGATCGAGCCCAGCTTGGCGGAGCGCCGCACCCGGCCCTTGGGGATCTTCGAATCGCCGGCCATGCCGAAAGTTGTACAGGCTCGGGCCGCGCGCGCCCGGCCACGCCGCTTTCTCTATCCTCTCCCGTCCGATGGCCCGCAGTCGCGAAAAGCTCAAGGTCGCTCCCCGTGCGGAGTTCGGCTCGCGCAACTCGCGTCGCCTGCGCGGCGAGGGCCTGGTGCCCGGCGTCGTCTACGCCGGCGGCTCCGAGGCCCGCGCCTTCCAGGTCGCCGAACGCGACGTCCGCCTGGTGCTCTCCGGCGGGCAGGCTCTGTTCGACCTCGAGCTCGACGGCTCGAAGGCCGTGCCGGTGGTCGTCAAGGACCAGCAGCTGCATCCCGTGCGCGGCAGCCTCCAGCACATCGATCTGCAGGAAGTGAGGTTGGACGAGGAGATCCAGGCCGAGGTGGCGATCGAGTTGGAGGGCGCCGAGGTCGCGCCCGGCGGCAAAGAGGGAGGCGTGCTCGAGCACGTCACCCGCGAGGTCACGGTCGAAGCCCTGCCGACCGAGATCCCCGAGCGGCTCATCGCCGACGTCTCCGAGATGCAGATCAACGACACCGTCACGCTCGCCTCGGTGCCGGCGCCCGAGGGCGTCAAGTTCGTCGCCGAGGATCTCGAGGAGATCACCATCGCCACGCTTTCTCCGCCGCGGGTCGAGGAAGAGCCCGAGCCCGAGGTCGAGGAGGAGGCCGAGCTGGTCGGCGAGGAGGGCGAGGCCCCCGCCGCCGAGGCGGGCGGCGAGGCGGGCGAGGGCGGCGATTCGGGCGACTCCGGCGGGGAGTAAGCCCTGTCGATCTTCCGCCGCCGCGCCGGCCGCGGCGAGGGCCCCGGCGGCGACCGCATCCTCGTGGTGGGCCTGGGCAACCCCGGCCCCGAGCACGCCGGCAGCCGCCACAACGTCGGCTTCGAGGTCGGCGAGGAGCTGGAGCGGCGCTGGGACCTGCCGCGGCCGCGGAAGAAGTTCGGAGGGTTGATCGCCGAGGGGCGGACCCGTCCCGGCGGGCCGCGGGTGGCGCTGCTGCTGCCGCAGACCTACATGAACGCCTCCGGCGACTCGGCCGGGCCGGCGCGCGGCTCGTTGAAGGCGCCGCTCGACCGCGTCGTCGTCCTGCACGACGAGATCGACCTCCCGTTCGGCGAGGTGAAGAGCCGCCTCGGCGGCGGCCTCGCCGGGCACAACGGCCTCAAGAGCCTCAAGCGCGGGCTCGGCGGCGCCGACTTCTGGCGCGTCCGGGCGGGGGTGGGACGGCCCGACTCGACCGATCCCGAGGTCGTCTCCGCCTACGTGCTGGGTCGTTTCCGCGAGCCCCGCGGCGAGGTCGAGGCGCTGGTCGTCCGTGCTGCCGACGAGGCCGAGCGGCTGGTCGACCGAATAGCCTCCGTCGAATGAGCGCGATGGAGTTTCACCGGCCTATAGCACGGGAAAAGCACGAAACGGCGGGGCGGCGGTGAGCGGCGAGCGCACCAGCTACGAGGTCGGCGAGAACGGCGTCGCGCTGCTGCGCCTGCAGCGCCCCGAGGCGCGCAACGCGATCGACACCCAGATGCTGGTCGAGATGCTCGAGCACCTGGCGGTCGCCCGCGGCGATGCGGCCGTCCGCGTGCTGGTCGTCAGCTCCTCCGACCCGATGGGCCTCTCGGCCGGTGCCGACGTCAAGGAGCAGCTCGACGAGCAGGGCAAGGTCCACCGCATGCAGCTGTTCGCCGACCTCTACGACGGCGTCGTCGGCTTCCCGAAGCCGACCGTCGCCGCCTGCCACGGCGACGTGGTCGGCGGCGGCGCGGAGATCGCCGTCGCCTGCGACATGCGGGTCGGCGGCGCCAACCTGCGGATGCGCTTCCCCGGCGCCGCCCTCGGAGTGCCCGTCGGCCCGGCCCGGCTGGCGACCCTCTGCGGCCTCGCGGCCGCCAAGTACCTGCTCCTCTCCTCGCGCACGGTCGGCGCCGACGAGGCGCTGCGCCTCGGCCTCGTCAACCGCGTCGCCCCGACCGCGTCGACCGAGGCCGCGGCCCTCGAGCTCGCCGCCGCGGTGGCGGCCCACCCGCCCGAGGCGGTGGGCCGCATGAAGCGGATGCTGCACGAGTGGGACGACGTCGAGGGCCGCTCGAGCGCGGAGGGGAAGGGCCAGGTCGAGTGGGCCCGCACCGGCCCCGGCCTGCCTTCGCGTTAGACGTGCCGGTGATTGACCGCCCAATGGGGTGGCTAACTACCGGCACGTCACTGGCAGAATGGGTGCGATGCTGACCGTCGCCGTCACCGGGCCCACTGGGGAGATCGGCAAGCCGTTCGTCTCGGCGCTGGAGCGGATGCCCGAGGTCGAGCGGGTGATCGGGATGGCGCGGAGCTACTTCGACCCCAACGCCCACGGCTGGGAGAAGGTCGAGTACCGGCGCGGGGACATCCTCGACCGTGACTCGGTCGAGGACCTGGTCGCCGGGGCCGACGTGGTCGTCCACCTCGCCTTCGCGATCGTCGCCGGGCGCGGCGAGACCCGCGAGATCAACCTCGACGGCTCGCGCAACGTCTTCGAGGCCGCTGCCGCCGCCGGGGCCAGGCGGCTCGTCTACACCTCCTCGGTCGCCGCCTACGGCTTCAGCCGCTCGCTGCCGACGCTGATCGACGAGGAGGAGCCGGCGAAGGGCACGGAGCGCCATCCCTACTCGGCCCACAAGGCCGCGGTCGAGAAGGAGCTGGCGACGGCTCTGGCCGGCTCGGACACCGACGCCTACGTCTTCCGCCCCTGCATCGTCGCCGGGCCCGACGCGACCCTGCTGCTGGATCTGGTCCCCCTGCTGGCCCTGGGGCGGCGGATCCCCGGGCCGCTGCGCTGGGCGCTCGGCCGCATGCCGGAGCTGCGCCCGGTCCTGCCCGACCCCGGCGTCCCCTTCCAGCTCGTCCACCAGGACGACGTCGCCGCGGCCCTTGCCGCCGCCGTGCTCGGCCACGGCGACCCAGGCGTCTACAACCTCGCCGGCCCGGGTGAGCTGACGATCTCCGACCTCGCCCACGAGCTCGGCTGGCACGCGGTGCCGGCGCCGCAGCTCGCGGTTGGCGCCGCCGCGGAGGCGATCTCACTGATGCCCTTCCTGCCCGACGAGGCGGCCTGGATCGAGACCGTCCGCCGGCCGGTGCTGATGGACACCGCCCGCGCCCGCCGCAAGCTGCACTGGATGCCGCACCACGACGCCCGCGAGACCCTGCGCGAGACGATCGCCGCGGTCCGCGCGCGCTGACGCGCACGCCTCGCGGCGGCGGACACACATTCGCGGGGCCGCGCTCAGCCGCCGGCCCAGCAGGTCGGGTCGAGCTCCGTCTCCCCGGCGAAGTCCTCCGGGTTGGCGAGCATGTGGTCGGCGACCTTGGCGCAGGGCGCGACCCAGACGTCCTCGAACCCCCCAGGCCCAGAGCACCGCGTTGTAGGCGGGGAGCTGGTCCTCACGCAGCCCCTCGGCTTCGTCGAGCATCGGCAGGCCGCTGTGCAGCGACCATGGTCAGGCCTTGATGTGGACGGCGACGCCGGCGGCGCCGATCCCGGCGTTGAAGGCCGAGAGGCGCGCACGATTTGGTGCTTGACCCGCAGGCGACGACCGAGGACGCCGCATGGCAAGCTCAGGGGCCGCCAGATGTCACTTCGCCCCCTGCTAGAGATCGCTGCCGAAGACGAGCGCCTGCACGCGCTCGCCTCGCGCCTGCGCCAGGCCGGGGGTGGCAGTGGGGAGACGGTCGCGGCCTCGGCGACGCTGCGGCCGCTGCTGCTGGCGACGCTGCTCGAGGACGACCGCGGCCTCGCCGGCCGCCCGGCGCTGCTGGTCGGCGCCGACGACCGCTCGGCCCGTGACCTGGCCGCCGACCTGCGCGCCTACCTGGCGCCGCGCCGCGTCCGCCTCTACCCGTCGCGCGGCACCGGCTACGCCTCCCACGTCACCCCCCCGCCGCACCTGGTCGGCCTGCGGATCGACGCGCTCGACGCGCTGTCGGCGGGGCGGAGTGAGCGTCGCGATCTGACGGATTCGCGAACGGAGCCCGGCCGAGTCGGTGGGTCCGCGGGCGGCGACGCTGTCGTCGTCGCCAGCGCCACCGCGCTCGCTGAGGCCGTTCCCGACGCCTCGCTGCGCCCCGCCGGCTTCGTCCTCGCCGCCGGCGCTGAGATCGAGCTCGACACGGTCACCCGCGACCTCGTCGCCGCCGGTTACGAGCGGGTTGAGCAGGTCACCGAGCGCGGCCAGTTCGCGCTCCGCGGCGGCATCCTCGACGTCTATCCGGCGACCGAGGAGCGCGCCGTGCGGATCGAGCTGTTCGGCGACGAGATCGAGTCGATGCGCTGGTTCTCGACCTTCACCCAGCGCTCGCTGGGCGGTGCCGAGCGGGTCGAGCTGGCGCCCGCGGCCGAGCTCGACCTCGAGCACCGCGAAGCCGCCGAGCTGGCGGCGATGGCGGCGGCGGAGCAGGGGCAGGAGGCGCCGAGCCCGGCCGAGGCGCTGCCGCTGGAGCGCTTCGGCGCCCCGCTCGACCTCGTCCCCGAGTCGACCGCGGTGATCCTCGCCGCCGCCGAGGAGATCGAGCCGGCGCTGCGCGACCACTGGGAGGACGCGACCGCGGCGATGCACGCCGACGACGCCCGCCACCTCTACGTCGACGTCGCCGCGCCGCTGGCGACCCGCGCCGTGCTTTCGCTGCGCGGGCCGGGCGACGGCGAGGAGGGGGCCTTCCGCGCCTCCCGCGCCGAGTCGCCGGCGCGCAGCATCGAGGAGGCCGAGGGCGAGCTGCAGAAGCTGCTGCGCTCCGGCTACCGCACCGTCGTCGCCTTCGACAGCCGCGGCGAGGCAGAGCGCTCCCGCTACGGCCTCGACCGGATCGACGTCGCGATGCTCGATGGCGGCCGGCTCTCGCCCGAGCCCGGCCTCTCCTTCGCCGAGGCGCGCCTGCGTGAGGGCTTCGTCAGTCCCGAGCTGAAGCTCGCCGTCTACCCGTTCCGCCGCCTCGTCCACCGGCGCCGACGCGGCGCCGAGCGCGCCGCCGCCGGCCGCGGCAGGCTCGCCTTCAGCGACCTGCGGGTCGGCGACCACGTCGTCCACGAGGACCACGGGGTCGCCCGCTTCGCCGGCTTCGAGACGCGCGAGGTCGGCGGCGTCAGCCGCGACTACCTCTACCTGGAATACAAGGGCGAGGACCGCGTCTACGTTCCCACCGACCAGCTCGCGAAGCTGAGCCGCTACGTCGGCGCCGGGTCCGAGCCGGCGCTCTCGGCGCTCGGCGGCAAGCGCTGGCAGAACATGAGGGCGCGCGCCCGCAAGGCCGCGGGCGCCCTGGCCGGCGAGCTGCTCAACCTCTACGCGGAGCGGCGGGCCCGCAGCGGCCACCCGTTCCCGCCCGACGGCGAGTGGCAGATCCAGATGGAGTCGGCCTTCCCCTACCGCGAGACCGCCGATCAGATCGAGGCGATCGAGGCGGTCAAGGGCGACATGGAATCCGCGCAGCCGATGGACCGCCTGGTCTGCGGCGACGTCGGCTTCGGCAAGACCGAGGTGGCGCTGCGCGCCGCGGTCAAGGCCGCCGCCGACGGCAAGCAGGTAATGATGCTGGCGCCGACCACGATCCTCGCCCAGCAGCACTTCGGCACCTTCCGCGAGCGGCTCGCCGACCTGCCGTTCACCCTCGACTGGGTCTCGCGGCTGCGCAGACCGGCCGAGGTGAAGGAGGTGCTGAAGCGCTTCTCCGCCGGCGAGGTCGACGTCCTCGTCGGCACCCACCGGCTGCTGTCGCGCGACGTCCGCGCCAAGGATCTCGGGCTGCTGATCGTCGACGAGGAGCAGCGCTTCGGGGTCAAGCAGAAGGAGCTGCTGCGGCAGCTGAAGCTGAAGGTCGACGTGCTCGCCCTGTCGGCGACGCCGATCCCGCGCACCCTGCAGATGAGCCTCGCCGGGCTGCGCGACATCTCGACGATCGAGACGCCGCCCGAGGGCCGCCGCCCGGTCCGCACCTACGTCGGCCCCTACGACGAGGACCTGGTCCAGCGGGCGATCCAGCGCGAGCTCGAGCGCGGTGGCCAGGCGTTCTTCCTCCACAACAGGATCGAGACCCTGCCGGAGGTGGCCGAGCGGCTGCGCTCGCTGGTCCCGAAGGCGCGCGTGGCGATCGCCCACGGCCAGATGGAGGAGACCGAGCTGGAGGAGACGATGATCGGCTTCCTGCGCGGCGAGGCCGACTGCCTGGTGACGACGACGATCATCGAGTCGGGGCTCGACATCCCGACCGCCAACACGCTGATCGTCGAGCGCGCCGACCGGCTCGGGCTGGCCCAGGCCTACCAGATCCGGGGCCGCGTGGGCCGCTCCCGCGAGCGCGCCTTCGCCTACCTGCTCTACCCCTCGGCCGAGGCCCTGACCGAGGAGGCGGCAGCGCGGCTCTCGACCCTCGCCGACCACACCGAGCTCGGCTCGGGCTTCCGGATCGCGATGCGCGACCTCGACATCCGCGGTGCCGGCGACCTGCTCGGCGACGAGCAGTCCGGCCACGTCGCCGCGGTCGGCTTCGAGCTCTACTGCCAGATGATCGACGAGGCGGTGGCCGCGGCCGAGGCCACCCGCGAGGGCGGGGAGGAGGAGGCGGAGCCGCTGCGCTTCGACGTTCCCGTCGACGCCTACCTGCCGGCCGCCTTCATCCCCTTCGAGGCGGCGAAGATCGACGTCCACCGCCGGGTCGTCGCCGCCCGCGCGCCGGGCGAGCTGCGGGCGATCCGCGATGAGCTCGGCGACCGCTTCGGGCCGCTGCCCGCGGAGGCGGAGAACCTGCTGGCGCTGCAGCGGGCGCGGATCGAACTGCGGCTGGCCGGCGCCCGCAGCGTCGAGCTGCGCGGCGGGCGCCTCAGCGTGGTCGGGGTCGAGCTCGACTCCGAGGCTGCGAGCGCGTTTCGCGAGGGGCTCGAGGGGGCGCGGTACGAGTGGCGCGAGCGGACCGCCTCGATCCGCGTGCCCGACGAGCCGCCGGCGCGGCTCGAGGCGGTGCTGGCGATCGCCGCGGCGCTGCGCGAGGCGGGGGGCGGCCGCTCGCCAATGGTCGAAAAAGATATGCTTCCGGCTCCGTGAGTCCGGACCAGGGTAGGAGTAAAGGCAGGGGCAGGAGCGGTGGCGCCCCAGGTGGGCCCTCGAAAGGGCCGGTCGCCGTGCGCCGTCTCGGCTTGATCGCCTTCGGGGCGCTCTTCGTCGTCCTCTTCGCCGTCGTCGCGATCGCCGAGGGCGTCGGCCACCCCGGCGTGCCTTCCGGCGACGTCGCCTACGTCGAAAGCGCGCCGGAAGGCCAGAGCGACGTGACGATGGCCGAGTTCAAGCGCGGCCTCGCCCAGGCCGCCGCCCAGTCGGGCCAGAAAAAACTCCCGAAGCCGGGCGAAAAACAGTACGAAGAACTGCAGGAAACGGCGCTGAACGCGCTGCTCGAACCGATCTGGCTGCAGGGCCTGGCGGAAGAAGAAGGGATCACGGTCAGCGACAAGGAAGTCCTCGCCGAATTCAAGAAACTGAAGAAGGAAAACTTCAAAACCGAGGCCGAATACAAGAAATTCCTCAACGAAGCGCACTACACGCAGAAGGATGTCCTGCAGCGGGTCAAGCTGCAGAAGCTCAGCACCGAACTGCAGGAACTGCTGAAAGAACGCGTGCCTTCGCCGACCAAGAGCGAAGTCGAAAACTATTACGAAGCGGCGAAGGCGACCCAGTTCACGACGAAACCGAGCCGCGACATCCGCGTCGTCGTCAACAAGAGCAAGAAGAAGACCGAAGAAGCGCTCGCCGCCCTGAACAAGGACGACACCTCGAAGAACTGGAAGAAGGTCGCCGCGAAGTACTCCGAAGACCCGACGACGAAAGAAGAAGGCGGGCTGCGCAAAGGCGTCACCGAAGGCTCGAACGAAGAACCGCTTGACGCCGACATCTTCGGCGCCTCCGAAGGCCAGGTGATCGGCCCGGTCAAGACCAAACAGGGCTACACGGTCTTCGAGGTCGAGAAGGCGACGCCGGAAAGCGTGCAGGAACTGAAATCGGTCGAAGCGCAGATTCAGAGCACCCTGGCGCAGCGCGCCGAACAGGAATACTTCACCGCCTTCGTCTCCGGCTTCAACTCGAAGTGGCAGGCGCGCACCTTCTGCGCCTCCGGCTACCAGACCTCGCGCTGCGCCGGCTACGAGGGCACGGGCCACCCGGCGACGGCGCCCGAAGGCTGCTACGAAGCAAGCCCGAAAGGCGGCCTGCCGGAAGCCTGCCCGGCGCCGGTATTCCAGCTGATCCCGGCGCTGCCGGGCTCGGTGACGCCGCTCGAACCGACCGGCAAACCGCTGGCTCAGCGCCCGCGGCCGGCCGGCGAAGAAAAAGAAGAAGGGGCGACGACGGGGCTGCCGCCGGGCATCGTGCCGGAAGAAGCGCCGCCCGCCGAACAAGCGCCGCCGCCCGAAGAATCCAAATAGGGCGGTTCGGAAGCGGCGGGCGGATCCGCGTGCGCCGCCGGTAGACTGGCGCGTCCGTGAGCGCCATCTCCTCCATTCGCGCCCGCCAGATCCTCGACTCGCGCGGCAACCCGACGGTCGAGGTCGAGGTCGCCCTCGACTCCGGCGCCGCCGGCCTCGCGGCCGTGCCCTCGGGCGCCTCGACCGGCGAGTTCGAGGCTGTCGAGCTGCGCGATGGCGGCGACGCCTGGGGCGGCAAGGGCGTCTCGCGCGCGGTCGCCCACGTCAACGGCGAGATCGCCGCGGCGCTGAAGGGAGCGCACGCCGCCGAGCAGGGCGGCCTCGACGAGACGATGATCGAGCTCGACGGGACCCCGAACAAGGGCCGGCTCGGCGCCAACGCGATCCTCGGAGTCTCGCTGGCCGCGGCCAAGGCCGCCGCGGCCGACTCCGGCCAGCCGCTGTACCGCTACCTGGCTGAGCTCTACGGCGGCGGCGAGCCGACGCTGCTGCCGGTGCCGATGATGAACGTGCTCAACGGCGGCGCCCACGCCGACAACTCGGTCGACTTCCAGGAGTTCATGGTGGTGCCGGCCGGGGCCGCGAGCTTCGCCGAGTGCCTGCGCGTCGGCGCCGAGGTCTTCCACGCGCTGAAGAAGAGCCTCTCCTCGCAGGGGCTCTCGACCGCCGGCGGCGACGAGGGCGGCTTCGCGCCGAACCTCGACTCCAACGAGGCCGCCCTGCAGGCGGTCCTCGGCGGCGTCGAGGCGGCCGGCTACGAGCCCGGTTCCGACGTCTTCATCGCCCTCGACCCGGCGGCCAGCGAGGTCTACGAGGGCGGCGCCTACGCGCTCGAGCACGAGGGCCGCACCCTCTCGGCCGAGGAAATGGCGTCCTACTGGGCCGACGCCTGCTCGCGCTACCCGATCGTCTCGCTCGAGGACGCGATGGACGAGGAGGACTGGGACGGCTGGAAGCTGCTGACCGAACGCCTCGGCGACCGCGTGCAGCTGGTCGGCGACGACGTCTTCGTCACCAACCCGGAGCGGCTGCGCCGCGGGATCGAGCTCGGCGTCGGCAACTCGATCCTCGTCAAGGTCAACCAGATCGGCACCCTGACCGAGACCCTGGAGGCGATCCGGATCGCCCGCGAGGCCGGCTACACCACGGTCATCTCGCACCGCTCGGGTGAGACCGAGGACACGACGATCGCCGACCTCGCGGTGGCGACCGGCGCCGGCCAGATCAAGACCGGCGCCCCCTCGCGCTCGGATCGCGTCGCCAAGTACAACCGGCTCCTACGAATCGAGGAAGAGTTGGGCGGCGCGGCGAGGTTTCCCGGCTTGCAGGCGTTCGCCCAGGCCGGATGACGCGCACGGCGCGACCGATTTGAGGGTCGATCTATGCGCGCCACCCGCGGGAGATGCGCCTGGTCACCCCGCGAGCTCCTCGGTCGATTCTCTGCATTGAAGGAAAACGGGGATCGGCCTGGTAGGAGCGTGCATGGCAGCTCGCTCCCGGCCGGCAAGGAGAGCCGCGTCCCGGCCAAGGCGGCGCCCCGCCGCGCGTCGCAGGCCCGCCGCGCGTCGTGGCGGCAGTCGCATCCGCTGGGACCGGGTGGGGCGGATCGCCCTGACGCTGGTCCTCGCGGCGGTCCTCTACTCGTATCTGAACCCGGCGATCGACTTCGTCAAGACCTACACCGCGACCACCGCGGCGAAGGCCCAGTTCCACGAAGCGCTGCGCGAAAACAAGCGCCTCCACTTCCGCATCGAGTCGGCCGGAGAGCCGGCTGTGATCGACCGCAAGGCCCGCGCCCAGGGCATGGTCGCCGAAGGCGAGACGCCGATCGTCGTCCAGGGCCTCTCGAACTGAGTCCCGCCAGGGGGGTGTCCCGTGGTTAGCGCGGGCCAGTACATCCTCAGCGCCGTCCTGCTCGCGGCCCTGGTTCTCTCCCTGGCCTTCTCGGCGGTCTGCCTGCGCCGGCGGCTCCTGCCGGCCTGGGAGGGACCCCCGGCTCGCCTCGTCGAGGCGGTGACCGGGGTCGCCCTGCTGATCTGGCTCTCGGAGCTGCTCGGGCTCTTCGGCCTGCTCTACGACGGGGCGCTGGTCGGGGCCGCGCTCGTCCTGGCGATAGCGGTGGCGCTAGGCCCGCGGGTCCTGTCGCGGGGTGGGGGTGCCGGGCAGTCGCTGGGTTTTTCGCCTCAGAGTGAGATGGCCCTCCGAGGAGGCGAGGGGGGCGAAAAACAGGACGCCGCGCCGGCCCGGCACCCCCACCCCGCGCCTCCCGCGGGAGAGGCGGAGACGGGAGACGGCCGGCATGACGCCGCAACGGGCGGTCCGCCGTCAGAGACGCGAGGGGTCGACGGCATCCGGGGATGGTTGCCCCAGCTCATTGCCCTCGGCGTCGTCGCGGTCGTGTTCGCCCAGTGGGGCCTGACGGCCAAAGATGCGCTGGGGCGGGGGATCTTCAACTTCGACTCGCTCTGGTACCACCTGCCGTTCGCGGTCGACATAGCCCAGAGCCACTCGGTCACCGGCTTCTTCCATCCGGAGACCGTTTTCACGAATTGGTTCTATCCCCAGAACTCGGAACTCGTCCACGCGGCCGGGATCCTCATCGTCCACCGCGACACGCTGTCGCTGTTCGTCAACTTCGGTTGGCTGGCCTTGGCATTCTTGGCTGCTTGGTGCATTGGCCGCCCGTGGGGTTGCGGATCGCTGACCGTGATAGCTGCCGCGATCTTGCTCGACAGCAACACGCTGGTCGTGCGCGAGCCCGGGGCAGCAAAGAACGACCTGATGGCGGCGGCTCTGCTCCTCGCTTCCATAGCCATCCTCGCCCACCGAGAGGCGCTCCTTCCGCGGGCGGCGTGGGGTCGGGGCGCCGGTCGCGCGGGGCGCCCTCTTTTTCGCACAGACCACGACCCCGGACGGCCCGACGACTCCACGGCGAAAAACCCAGCGACCGACCGGCACCCCGACCCCACGGCAGGACCCGCGGCCGGAGCGCATGGTCCCGCACTGGCAGGACCCGCGGCCGGAGCGCCTGGTCCCGCACCGACAGGACCCGCGACCGGAGCGCCTGGTCCCGCAGCGGATGCAGGCGCAGCCGGAATGCTCCCCTTGGCCTTCGCCGGACTGGCGGCCGGCCTGGCCGTCGGCACCAAGTCGACCGCGGTGGCGATGGCGGCGGCGCTGACGGTGGCGATCGTCTTCCTCGCGCCGCGGGGCAGGCGCTGGGCGGCTTTCGGGTGGTGGTTCCTGCCGGCCCTGGCCGGCGGTGGCTACTGGTATCTGCGGAACCTGATCGCCGCCGGCAATCCACTGCCGCAGCTCGAAAGCCTCGGCCCGATCTCGCTGCCCCACCCCGAGCGCCTCCAGTACGGCCGTCCCGACTTCAGCGTCGCCCACTACGCGACCGACACCGGCGTCTGGCGCGAATACTTCGCCCCCGGCCTGCACCACGCCTTCGGCGCGCTCTGGCCGCTCGTCGTCGCCGGTGCGGTGGTAGGCGCCCTCGTAGCGCTGCTGTGGGGCCGGAGCCGCCTCCTGCGCTGGATCGGCGCCGTCGCCCTGTTCGGCATGCTCGCCTACCTCTTCACCCCGCTCAGCGCCGCCGGCGCCGAGGGCGCCCCGGTCGGCTTCTCGATCAACATCCGCTACGCGATCCCAGCCCTCCTGGCCGGCCTAACCCTGCTCCCGGTGGCTCGACTCTTCGCCGCCCGCAAACCCCGCCCGCCCGCTTGCAGTGGGCGCTGCTTGGGGGGCTGCTGCTGGTCTGGGTGGTGACGGACCGGCCGGACGTGGCGCTGCGCGACCCGGATCGGCTCTTTGCCTGGCTGATCGTGTTGCTGGCAGTGGGAGTCCCTGCGGCATTGCTGTACGGGCGCAGACGCGGGGCGTCGCTCGGTGTCGTCGCGGCTGGATTCGCGGCGTTGGCCGTAGCCACCGTCGCGATCGCCTACCCGGTGCAGCGCGACTACCTGCGCGACCGCTACCTCAACTCCGACCCCGAAGCGAGCATCCCCGGCATGCACCTCGACTCGGCCTACCGCTGGGCCCGCCACATCCACGACTCCCGCATCGGCCTCGCCGGCACCACTGCCGGCTTCCTCGGCTACGGCTTCTACGGCGCCGACCTCTCCAACCGGGTCCGCTACCTCGGCCGCGAGGCGCCGCACGGCGGCTTCCAGCCGATCCCGACCTGCCGCGCCTTTCGCGCCGCGGTGAATGCCGCCGACCTCGACTACCTGGTCACGTCGCCATTCCTCGACTTCATCCACCCCGGCAGCCCGGTCGAATCCCCCGAGAAAGCCTGGCTGCGCGGCGATCCCGCCGTGCGCCCGATCCTGCACAGCGGCCCGGTAGCCGTCTGGCGGGTCGACCGCCGCTTGGACCCTTCAGCTTGCCACCACACAGAGCGGGAAGTTCCCCAACAACCAGAATAAGGGCCTATCCGGCAGGGGTGGAACGTCTTGTACTTTTTTCGAAGTGCGGCCGGCGGACAGCCACCGACTGTCTTCGGAAAAAGTTAAGTGGAACCCCTGCCGGATAGGCCCTCTAACCTTGCGGGCTATGTCTTATCCGCTCGAGAACGCGCTCTTCCAGTGGGAGGAGGGCTGGCGTGCCCTAGAGGGGATCGACGACGCCCGCGAGCGGCGGCAGGCCGACCGCGTCGTCGGCGCCGTCGGCGACGAGCTGCGGCGCCGAATCGGCCCCACCTTCCGCGCCTCCGAGCTGGCCGATCTCTACGGGCGCGGCACCGACTGGTGCCTGCAGGTCGCCTGCGACGCAACTCCTCCCGCCGAAGCAGACCCGCAGTCGCTGGCCGATGCCGCCTTCTGGCTCTACCTGCGTGGAGCGACCGACTTCGCGGGTGGAAGGCAGCTACTCGTCTGAGACTGAGCTGCCGTCGTCCTCGCCGCCGCCGACCGGGCGGATGACGATCTGGTCGGCGTCGATGCGGACCGTCACCTCGCGCCTGCCGGCCCAGTGCTCGGCGTAGACGGGGTTGTCCTTCACGGCCGGGTCGAGCCAGAGGCCGTAGCCGTCGGTCTCGCCGTGGTCGAAGGTCGCCTCGAGCTCTTTGCGCCGTCCGCGCCCGCCGCGCCGCCCGCGGCGGCGTCTGCGCCGCGGCCGATCGCCGCCCTCGCCCTCACCGTCTTTGGCTTTCGCCTGACGCGGTTTCCGCTCGCCCCGCTCCTCGTCGCCCTCGGAGTCCTCGTCCTCTTCGTCCGCGGTCTCCTCCTCTTCCTCCGCCGCCTCTTCGGCGGTCGCCGCCTCGACCTCGGCCTCGATCTCGTCGCGCAGGTCGACCTCCTGGCCGCCGCCGTCCTCCTCGTCGGCAGTCAGGTCGTGCTGCTTGCGGAACTCGCGCAGTTCCGAGGCGGAGATGTCGAGCTGGTGGGCGATCCAGGCGTCGGTGCGGCCCTGCCGCACCCAGGCGCGGATCTGATTCAGCTGTGGCTTCAGCGAGCGTCGTGCCATCGGCGCGCGAGTCTATTCAACCGGGGCGGCTGTTCGCCGCGCCGGTCGCTGCGGGGCGGACACCATCTAGGCCATCAGGAAGGAGAGAGCCTCGAACATCGAGACGACGACGACGATCACCGTCGCGGTCAGGCAGGCGGCGAGCACGCTGAAGCGCACCTTGCCCTGCTGCTCGTTGCGGACGATGCGACGCTCGCGCGAGCGGTTCGCGGCACGGCGGCGCAGCTGCTCGCGGCGGCGGCGCTCCAAGCTGGTCTCCTGCTCGAAGGCAACCTCGAACTGGGAGACGCTCTGGCGCATTCTCATGGAGGGGGCGACCCCGGAAGGCACCGCGGGACCGTAGCAAAGCCGCACGAGCTGTTGCAGGATTCAGGGCGTGAGATCCGTCACGGCGGGCAGGCCCCCCAGAGCCCGCGACCGGCCAGCGCGGCGTGCCGCGCGAAGCGTTCGAACAACGGCGCGAAGCGGTCGTTGGGCGGGATCGTCAGCGGGCGGGCGAGCCCGCGGCGGGCCAGCATCGCCTC
Organism: uncultured Solirubrobacterales bacterium; assembly: GCA_963764365.1. GTDB lineage: Bacteria > Actinomycetota > Thermoleophilia > Solirubrobacterales > 70-9 > VRUE01. The sequence continues at coordinate 9,499 of CAVXSI010000021.1, read as the reverse complement.
GACGAAGCGGTGCCCGAGGTGGACGTAGGCCAGCAGGCGCCCGTAGATGTCGTGGCGTTCGACGCCGAAGACCAGCCGCACCCGCCGGCCTTCGAGCAGCCGTTTGGTGAAGTGGGACGCTCGCTCGCCGAAGCACTGCACCGGCGTGTCCGGCTTCACCGTCTCCGGCGTGTCGACGCCGATCACCCGCACGTCCTCTTCCTCGCCGCCGAGCCGCACGACGATCGTGTCGCCGTCGATCACCCGCACGACCGGCACCACCGCTTCCGCCGGCCCTTCGCTCGGATCCCGCTCCCACGGCCGCAGGATCACGGCAGCTACTACCGCGAAGAGCAGGGCGCTGCCCAGCCAATGCCGATACATGCCTTACCAAGGGTGTGGCGACGAATCTTCGCCCCCCCAAGAGCCCATCCCGGCAGGGGTGGAACGTCTTGTACTTTTCGCACGGCCCACTCGGCGAGAGCCGCCCGTTCCCGGCGAAAAAGTTAAGTGGAACCCCTGCCGGGATGGGCTCCGAGCAAAGCGGTGCGCCTGCGTCCCTACGGGATGCGGCGCACCGACGACAGCAGCGTCTCCTTGATCTGGGCGATGATCTCCAGCGCGTCGTTCCACTCGCGCTGCCAGACGTTGCGGCCGAAGATGACGCCGCTGCCGCCCGCCGCCATGATCTCGCGGCAGTGGGTGAGGACCGTCTCGTCGTCGACCTTGGAGCCGCCGGAGAGGACGACCAGCGAGCGCCCCGCCGACTCGACGCACTGGCGGATTGCCTCGGCCTCGTCGACTTCCATCTCGTTATAGGGGGCGGGGGCGTCCTTGTCCTTCTGCGGGTCGATCTTCGGCATGTTCAGCTTGACCACGTCGGCGCCCATCTCCATCGCCAGGCGCGCCGCGTAGTCGATCGCGTAGAAGGAGACGTGGCCGCTCTTGCCGTCGATCGCTTCGCCGCGCGGGTAGGACCAGACGATCAGCGGCATCCCATAGCGGTCGCAGTCTTCGCGCACGCCGCGCAGCTGGGCGAGGTCCTCGTCCTGACGCGGCGAGCCGACGTAGAGCGTGTAGCCGACCGCGTCGGCGCCGAGCCGCACCGCGTCCTCGACGCTGGCGTTGCAGGCCGAGAAGGCGTGGGCGGAGGAGGGGATGTCGGTCTTGGCGTTGACCTTGAGGATCAGCGGCACCTGGCCGGCGTAGTCGGGGTAGTACTTGCTCGCCATCCCGATCTGGCAGGCGAGGGCCGAGTAGCCGGCCTCGGCCGCGAGCCGGAACTGGTAGTCGGGGTCCTTCGAGGCCGGGTTGGGGAAGAAGTCGCGGGGGCCGTGCTCGATCCCCTGGTCGATCGGCAGCAGCATCAGCGTCCCGTTGCCGGGCCCGAACTCGAAAAGCAGGCGGCGCAGGCGGGTCCGTTTGCCCGGCGCCAGCTCGGCCAGAAGCGATTTCTGCTCGGTCAGACTGTTCAACTCCACGCTGATTCCTCCTCGAAGATGGGTTCTGCCGCAGTATGGCACCGGGGGCGCGATGCGAGCGCCCTCGACCGGGGGGGTTATCCTCGAATCACCATGAGCGAGACTGAGCTCAGCGTCATCTGCAAGAACTGCGGCTCCGAGGTCAGTCCCTACGTCACCGAGTGCCCGTACTGCGGCGCCAGGCTGCGCAAGCGGGCGCCGCAGCTGGAACGGACCGGCGACGGGCTCGAGGCGAAGCCGCGCCGCAGCCCCGCCGGCCGCTTCCTCCGCATCCGCCTGCCGCGCCGCGCCGCCGACGCCCACCGCCCCTACGCGACCATCGGCGCGATCCTCGCCTCGGCGCTGCTGCTGCTGGCCCAGCAGGCCGGCGGCGAGACGCTGGCGACGCTGGGCGGCCTCAACGTGCCGGTCGAAGGCCAGTGGTGGCGCTTCCTCACCGCCCCCTTCGCATACGCCGACGTCGGCTACCTGTTCGTCGTCGCGGTCGGCCTGGCGATCTTCGCGACCGGGATCGAGCAGCGGCTCGGCAGTTTCGCCACCGGCGTGCTGCTCGTTGCCTGCGGCTCGCTGGGGATGATCGCGGCGAGCGCCGTCGCCGGCGCCCAGGGCGACATCGTCACGATCGCCGGCGGCAACGGGATGGCGCTCGGCGCGGTGGCCGCCTGGTTCGCGATCCGCCGCGCCGAGGCCCACCACCGGATCGACCAGGAGTACGACCCGATCGGCGTCGCCGTCGCCGCCGCGGTCCTGCTGGCGCTGCCGATCTTCGAGTCGAGCGCCGACGCATTCGCCGGCCTCGCCGGCGGCGTCGTCGGCGCCCTCGCCGGCCTCGCGGCGGCGGGCCTGCGCCACGAATAGCCTCTCGCCATGCTTCCCGACGAAGAGCGGCTGGAGGCGGCGATCGAGCGTCTCGCCGAGGCCGAGCGGCTCGCCGAGGCGGAGGCGATCGTCGCCCGCGCGGCGCCGCAGCTGCAGCGGCTGCTGGCGTCCGCCCTCGCAGAGGGCGGCTGGTTCGGCGAGTCGCACGAGGCCGAGACCCTGAAGGCCGCCACCGTCCCCGACCCGGAGGAGCGGATCGCCGCGGTGCGCACCCTGCTCGCCGAGGAGGCGCGGATGGGGATGATGGTCGGAGTCGCGGTCGGCTGGGCGTTGCAGGAGGAGTTGACCGAGAGCGAACGAGCGCAAGGAGAGAGTTGAGATGGAGATCAAGTTCCACGGACATTCGTGCTTCGAGCTGAGCGACGGGGAGACGAGGGTGCTGGTCGACCCCTTCCTCAAGCCCAACAACCCGGCCGCGGTGGCGACCGCCGAGGAGGTCGAGCCGACCCACATCGCCCTCAGCCACGGCCACGCCGACCATCTGGCCGACGCGGTCGCCGCCGCCAAGCGGACGGGCGCCCACTGCGTCGCCATCGTCGAGCTCGCCAACTGGCTCGAAGGGCAGGGCGTCGAGAGCGTCAGCGACCCCAACCTCGGCGGCACGATCGAGTTCGACTGGGGCTGGATCAAGCTCGTCCCCGCCTGGCACACCAGCACCGCGCCGGGCTCCGTAGACGCTCCCTACAGCGCCGAGCACGGCGTCTCGCTCGGGACCGCGGCCGGCCTGCTGATCCGGATCGGCGGGGTCACCGTCTACCACACCGGCGACACCTGCCTGTTCGGCGACATGAAGCTGATCGCCGAACGCAACCCGGTCGATGTCGCGCTGATGCCGATCGGCGGCCATTACACGATGGACCGCCACGACGCGGCGGTGGCGGCGGGGCTGATCGGCGCGCCGACGACGATCCCGATGCACTACGACACCTTCCCGCCGATCGCCAGCGACGCCGAGGCCTTCAAGGCCGACGTCGAGTCGCAGACCTCGTCGCAGGTCGTCGTGCTGAAGCCGGGCGAGACGCACTCCCCCTGAGCGGCGTTCGCAGTTTGGGTCGCACGCGGGAGCAAACTGCGAACGCCGCAGAAACTGGCTGCCTGGCCAGGCCCCTGCTAGTCTCGCCCCTCGACCCGCAGCCGAAGCCGAGGAGAGAGAGATGGAGGCCAAAGAGGCAACCGGGACGCAGCCGAGGACCGAGCGCGCCGACTTCCAGGCGACCGCCGACCCCGCCCTGAACGAGGCGGCCGACCGCACGGGCGACATCAAGCTGCTGACCTACGAGGAGCTGTACTCGCTCTGGGAGCGCCAGCAGTGGCAGACCCAGGAGCTGGACTTCAGCCGCGACCGCGAGGACTGGCACGAGCGAATCGGCGCCGAAGAGCGCTTCCAGCGGATGTACGGGCTGTCCTCGTTCTTCATCGGCGAGCAGAAGGTCGCCGAGGAGCTGGGGCCGATCATGCGCGCCGCCCCGACCGAGGACCAGAAAATCTTCCTCTGCACGCAGATCGCCGACGAGGCGCGCCACGTGCGTTTCTTCGAGCGCTTCTACCGCGAGGTCGGGGTGCTCGAGGCCGACGGCCTCTCGGAGATGCTGGCGGAGACCTCCGAGCACCTCAACGACAACTTCAGCCGTCTCTTTGACGAGATGCTGAAGCAGCGGACCGACCGCCTCTCGGCCGAACCGGAGGACACCGAGGCGCTGGTCGAGGCGGTGACGCTCTACCACATGGTGATCGAGGGGATGCTGGCGCTCACCGGGCAGCACTTCATCATGGACTTCAACGAAAGCGAGGGGACGCTGCCGGCCTTCGTCGAAGGCTTCCAGAACGTCGCCCGCGACGAGCACCGCCACGTCGCCTTCGGCTCGGTCTTCCTGCGCGAGAAGGCGCGCGAGGACGAGCGCTACAAGGAGGCGATCAAGCGCACCCTGGAGGAGGCGCTGCCGGCCGCCGACGGCGTGCTGTCGCCGCCGTGGGCGCCGGAAGACGAGGACTACGAACTGTTCGGCTACTCGCTGGCGGACACCCGCGAGTTCGCGGGCAAATGCCTGATGCGGCGGCTCAAGGTGATTGGTCTGAGCTGACAGGTGATCGGTCTGAGCTGACGTCTGAGCTGACTTCGCCGATCGCGGAACTGGCGGCGGGCGAGGCCGCTTCCGTCGCCGGGCTTTCCGAGGGCGGCGGCGATTCGCTTGGCGCGGGGCTGCTTTCTTCCGCCGGTGGTGGCGTGGTTTCGGCCGGAGGCGCCGCCGCTTCGGCGGGGGGCGGCGGGGTTTTGGTGCCGCCGACGGTGACGACGACCGTTTCGCTGCCGGCCGGCGCTCCTGCGGCACCGCTCGGCGATTTGGCCGTGGTCAGCTTCGAGGTCGCTTCCTTCGGCGCCTTGCCTTCGGTCCCGGCGCCGCCGGTGTTCGACTGACCGGCCGCTTCGTCGCTGGGCGTGGCGCTTTCGGGTGCCGGTGCCGGTTTCGGTGCGGGCGCCGGCGCTTCGGTGGCCGGCTGCGTCACGGCCGGCTCGCTGCTCGGCTGCGGCTGGGAGACCGCCGCGTGGTGCAGGGCGATCGCCGGGGAGGTGGTGCGTTTCGAGATCTTGGCCGCAGGCGAGGTTCGCGGCGCCGGGGTCGTCTCGGCCTTCTGGTTGACCTCGACCGCGCCGGCGGTGATCACCGCCGCGGTGACGACTCCGGCGACAGCCTTGGTCCCGATCGCGCCGCCGACTGCGCCGATGCCGCCGGCGGCGCCGCTGCCGCCGATCGCCGCGCCGACGCTGCTGACCGCACCGGTCGCGGTGGCGCCCGCGCCGGCGCTTGCCGCGGCGCCCGCGCCCGCGCCCGCGCCGCCGGTCGCGCCCGCGCCGGCGCCGCCGGCGCCGCCGAGGCCGAGCTTGGAGAGGATCAGGCCCTTGAAGGCGACCAGCGCGCCGGCCGGGAACAGCGCCGCCATCACCTTGTCGTTGGAGCGCACCTGGGAGCGGAAGTCGGCGCATTCCTCGCAGTCGCGGACGTGCCGGCGCACCGGGCCGGAGACCTTGCGCAGGCCCTCGGCCGCCTCCGCCAGTTCCAGCCGCACCTCGCCGCAGGTCAGCTGGCGCGCCTGGCTCGCCTCGGCGAGCGAGATCCGCGCCCGCACCAGCAGCGACTTGACCGACGGCACGCTGGTCTCCATCGCGGCGGCGATTTCCTCATAGGACATCGCGTCCATCTCGCGCAGCAGCAGCGCCGAGCGCTGCGTCTCGGGCAGCTTGCCGACGTCGTCGAGCAGTTGGCGGAACTCCTCGCGGTTGTGGACCTTCTCGGCGGTCGAGGCGGCCTCGACGACCGGCACCATGTCCATCGATTCCTGCGCGTCGGCGGTCGGCTTGCGCAGGTGGTTGAGGCAGCGGTTGCGGGCGATCCGGTACAGCCAGGGGCGAAGGTTGATCTCGCGCTCGTCGGCGAGCATCGCCCGGTAGGCGTTGACGAAGACCTCCTGGAGGACGTCCTCGGCGTCCTCGGTGGAGCCCAGCATCTGCCGGCAGAAGCCCAGCAGCCGGCCCTGGTAGCGGTCGACGATCGTCTCGAAGGCGCCGGCGTTGCCGCTGCGGGCCATCGCGATCAGCCGTTCGTCCCCCTGCAGTTTGAGCAGCGGGGAGCGGCGGGCGAGGAGTCCGCGCTGACTGGCGTGGGTTAGAGCCGATGCCTCCAAGCTTCACTCTCCAGGGAAGGCGTTGCGGGGCTTTGACTTCGTAACTAGGGACACCGTAGCAACGCGATAGTTGCGGTCCGTACAAATCTTTACGGCCTGTTTAGACGCCCCCGCCACCTAAACGGCCGACAAAAAGCGGATGCCCGGGGCGGGACTCGAACCCGCAAGCCCCCGAAGGGGCAGCGCATTTTAAGTGCGCCGCTTTTGCCAGTTTCGCCACCCGGGCACCCCCATTATTCCGCCGCCTGCTCCGCTTCGCGTCCGCGGGCGGCGGAAATCGCCATATCGGCGCCGCTCGCGGAGAATCAATCGTGACGCTCGCTAATCGGTTCTTCCATAGGCTCCACCCGGAATGGACCACGGGGGACGGATAGTCGCCAAGGCGCTGAAGTCTCGCGGCGTCAGCCATCTGTTCACGTTGTCCGGCGGGCATCTGTTCTCGATCTATGACGGCTGCAAGGCGGAGGGGATCGAGATCGTCGACGTGCGCCACGAGCAATCGGCCGTGTTCGCCGCCGAGGGCTTCGCCAAGGCAACGCGGCGGCTCGGCGTCGCGGCGCTGACCGCGGGGCCGGGGGTGACCAACGGGATCAGCGCGATCGCCGGCGCCCAGGCCAACTGCTCGCCGGTCTGTGTGCTTGGCGGGCGGGCGCCGGAGCTGCGCTGGGGCTCGGGCTCGCTGCAGGAGATCGACCACCTGCCGTTCGTCTCGCCGCTGGTCAAGTCGGCGGAGACGGTGAAGGAGACCGGCGCGATCGGGGCGCGGACGGCGGCGGCGCTCGACCTGGCGCTGACGGCGCCGTCCGGGCCGACCTTCATCGACTACCCGCTCGACATCGTGTTCAGCGAGGGCGAGGCCGGGATCGGCGAGGCCGCCGCGCCGGGGTTGCGGCCGGCCGAGGGGGTCGAGGCGGCGGCTGCGCTGCTGGCCGCGGCCGAGCGGCCGGCGATCATGGCCGGCACCGGCCTCTACTGGGGCCATGGCGAGGAGCCGCTGCGGGCGCTGGCCGAGTCGCTCGGGATCCCCGTCTTCCTCAACGGGCTCGGACGCGGCTGCCTGCCCGCCGACCACGAGCTGGCCTTCAGCCGCGCGCGCGGCGCCGGGCTGAAGGGCGCCGACGTGGCGCTGGTGGTCGGCGTGCCGATCGACTTCCGGCTCGGCTTCGGTGGCAGCTTCGGCGAGGAGACGAAGCTGATCCGACTCGACGCGGCGCCGAACGCGCTGACGGCCAACCGGGCGCCCGCAATCGACCTGGTCGGCGACGTGGCGGCGACGCTGGCGGCGCTGGACGAGGCGGTGACGGGAGGGGAGCGGCGCAGCGACCCCTGGCTCGAGCGGCTGCGAGTGGTCGAGGCGGAGAAGCGTGCGGCAGAGCAGGAGGAGCTGAACGACAGCCGCTCGCCGCTGCACCCGGTCCGCGTCTACAGGGAGCTGGGGGAGGTGCTCGACCGCGACGCGATCGTCGTCGGCGACGGCGGCGACTTCGTCTCCTACGCGGGGCGCTTCGTCGATACTTTCCAGCCCGGCTGCTGGATGGACCCGGGGCCGTTCGGCTGCCTCGGCGCCGGGCCCGGCCAGGCGCTTGGCGCCAAGTTGGCGCATCCGGAGCGCCAGGTCTGCCTTTTGCTCGGCGATGGAGCGTTCGGCTTCGCGGGGATGGAGTTCGACACTTTGGCGCGTCACGGTCTGCCGGTGGTGGGGGTGATGGGCAACAACGGCATCTGGGCGCTCGAGCACCACCCGATGAAATTCCTCTACGGATACTCGGTCGCGGCCGAGCTGCGGCCCGAGACCCCGTACGAGAAGGTGGTCGAGGCGCTGGGCTGCGACGGGGCCGTGGTCAGCGAGCCGGGGCAGCTGCGGCCCGCCCTGGAGAAGGCCTTCGAGTCGGGCCGCCCGACGCTGGTCAACGTCCTCACCGACCCCGAGGTCGTCTACCCGCGCAAGTCGAATCTGGCTTGACAGAGGGGAAAACTGGCTGGTTGGCCAGCCTTGGGAGCGGACCGGCCCGAAACGAGAATCGACCGCCATCTCTGGCGGCCGATTCAGATGGTCCCATAGGACGGGCAGGGGTACGTCATCAGGGACCAGTACTTATTTGGTGGGCTCAGACGGCGGGAGGCGCCATGATGCGGCAATCGTCCGAACCCTTGTCCCGGGTCAGGATGGGACTCGCGTCCTCATCTCCTTCCCGATGCGGCGATTATGCGCTTGCCTATCCGAAATGTCTAGGTCCCGGATTTACCGCTACTGACAAGTTGGTAGAGACACTTTACCAACTTTTGGGGGTTCAGCCGCTTCGTTTACCCAACTGTAAGGGGGCCGAAAACTCGTCTGTACACCGGGTCCCACGGGTTTATCCCCACCTCGTTCATGTGGTTTTGCCGCGTTCTGTCGCCAGTTCGAGTGCCGTGCCGTAGAGGATGTCGTGCTCGGAGGCGCGGATCTGCTTGAGGCCGAAGGCGCGCATCGCCTCGATCAGGATCACGCAGCCGGCGACGATCGTCGGGGCGCGGTCGGGGTGCAGGCCGGCGATCTGCGCCCGCTCGGCGAGCGGGGTGGAGGCGAAGCGCGATAGCAGCCGCTGGACGCCTGCAGCGAGAGGACGTGGCCGTGGGCACGCCGGCCGGGCTCGTAGGGCTTGAGCCCGAGGTCGACCGCGGCGAGCGAAGCGGGGGTGCCGGCGACGGCGATTCCGGCGCTCGGCCAGGCCTCGCCGTAGTCCTGCAGCGCGCCGGCGATCAGCCCGCGGACGTCGGCGGCGAGTGCCTCCAACTCGGCGGCTGTCGGCGGGTCGCCGGAGACGTGGCGCTCGCTGTGGCGGACGACGCCGGCCTGCAACGAGACGTGGAAGGCGATCTCCTCGCCGGCGCCGACGATCATCTCGGTCGAGCCGCCGCCGATGTCGATCACCAGCGTCAGCTCGGCCGGCGGCTGCTCAAAGGTGGCGCCGCGGTAGGTGCGCCGCGCCTCCTCTTCGCCGTCGAGCACCCGGGCCGAGAGCGCGAACCGCTCGCGCAGCTCGGCGACGAAAGCGTCGCCGTTGGCGGCGTCGCGGACGGCGCTGGTCGCGATCGCGCCGACCGTCTCGACCCCGTTCTCCCGGCACAGCCCGACGTACTCGCCGATCGCCTCGCAGGCGGCCTCGATCGCCTCGTCGGAGAGCTGCCCGGAGAGGTCGACGCCCGCGCCCGAGCCGCGTAACCCGGCTCCGCCGCGCGACCTCGGCGACCCCACCGCCGGCGACCTCGGCGATCAGCAGCCGCGTCGAGTTGCTGCCGACGTCGACCACCGCGACTCTGTCAGGGGCGCCAGCCATTGGGGCCGGGCACTCTAGAGCGCGCCGTCGCCCGGCGAACCCCACGAATCCGATCCCGCAAGCCGACCTGCGCCGCCCTCAGGGCTCTTTGCCAAACAGCGCCACGTTGCTAGCATGAGCAGACCGCCGCGGGGTGGAGCAGCCAGGTAGCTCGTCGGG
>CAVXSI010000020.1:0-587806 GCA_963764365.1 uncultured Solirubrobacterales bacterium | reverse complement strand
GCTGCGGTCCTCGGCCAGCTGCAGAGGCACGACCTCCTGCAGCGGCCGGTCGGCGATCACCACCGCGGCGGCGTGGATCGAGTTGTTGCGGATGATCCCCTCGAGGCCCCGGGCGACGTCGACGATCCGCTTCGCGTCCGGCTCCTCGTCGTAGGTCCGTTTCAGCTCCTGGCCCGGCTTCAGGCATTCCTCGAAGGACGGGCTGCGCCCCATGATCGGCTCGGGAATCTGCTTCGCGAGCCGGTCGCCGCTGCCGTAGTCGAAGCCGAGCACGCGGGCGGCGTCGCGGGTCGCCGCGCGCGGCGCCATCTTGCCGAAGGTGATGATCTGGGCGACCGATTCGCGCCCATACTTGTCGCCGACGTAGCGGATCATCCGCTCGCGGCCGCGGACCGAGAAATCGATGTCGATGTCCGGCATCGATTTGCGACCGGGGTTGAGGAAGCGCTCGAAGAGGAGGTCGTTGGCGAGCGGGTCGAGGTCGGTGATCCTGAGGATGTAGGAGACGATCGAGCCGGCGGCCGAGCCGCGGCCGGGGCCGACCGCGACGCCGTTGCGCTTCGCGTAGCGGACGAAGTCCCAGACGATCAGGAAGTAGGAGGAGAACCCCATCTCCTCGATCACGCCGAGCTCGAACTCCATCCGCTCGACCGCCTCCGCCGGCGGCGGGTCGCCGTAGCGGGCGCGCAGCCCCTCGGCGGCGATCCGCCGCAGCATCGCCTCCGGCTCCTCCCCGTCCTCGGTCGGGTAGCGGGGCAGCAGCAGGCTGCCGAGCTCGATCTCCAGCGAGCAGCGCTCGGCGATCTCCAGCGTGTTCGGGATCGCCTCCGGCCACTCGGCGAACGACTCGGCCATTTCCTCGGAGCTCTTGATGTAGAACTCGTTCGTGTCGAAGCTCATCTTCGGCGCTTCCAGGGTCGACTTGGTCTGCACGCAGAGCAGCGCCGCGTGGTTGTCGAAGTCCTCGCGCCGCAGGTAGTGGACGTCGGCGGTGCCGACCAGCGGCCGCCCCAGCTCGCGGGCGAAGCGGGCGATCCCCCGGTTCGCCTTCTCCTGCTCGTCGATCCCGTTTTTCTGAACCTCGAAGTAGACCTGCTCGGGGCCGAAGGCCTGGATCAGGTCGTCGAGGTGGGCGCGGGCGTCGTCGCCGCGCTCTTCCACCAGGCGGCGGCAGAAGCGCGACTGCAGGCAGCCGGTGAGGACGATCACCCCCTCGGCGTGACGGGCGAGCAACTCCATGTCGACGTTGGCCTTGCCGCGCGAGAAGCCCTCGAGGAAGCCGGCCGAGGTGAGCTTGACCAGGTTGGCGAAGCCGGCGTCGCTCTCGGCCAGCAGGGTGATGTGGTTGCGCTCGTACTTCGGCTTCTCCTTGACCGCGGCGACGTCGTCGACCAGGTAGGCCTCGAGCCCGGCGATCGGCTTGATCCCATGCTTGCGACATGCCTTGTAGAGATCGACGGCTCCGTTCATCACGCCGTGGTCGGTCAGCCCCAGCGCCGGCTGTCCCAGCTCCGCCGCCCGCGCCGCCATCGCGTCGATCTTGCAGGCGCCGTCGAGCAGCGAGTACTCGCTGTGGGCATGGAGGTGGACGGCGGAAGGGGAACTCACGGGCGCGATCGATCATGCCAAGCGGGGCAGATGGCAACGGCCGCAGAAGTCGCGCCTTCCGCACTATCTGCGGCTCTAAATTCGCGCTAAAACCACAAGGAAGCGTGGCGATGTCGGGCTAAGATCGTTGCGATGCTCGCAGCGCAAGGCGATCTGGTCGGTGGCAGGGTGCTCGTCGTCGAGGACGACGAGGACATCGCCGACGTGCTGCGGCGCTCGCTGCGCAATGAGGGCTACGAGGTGCGGACCTCCGGCGACGGTGTCGAGGCGCTCGACGTCGCCGCCGGCTTCGTTCCCGACCTGGTCGTGCTCGACCTCGGGCTGCCGCGCATGGACGGGGTCGAGGTCTGCCGCCGGCTGCGCGCCGACAGCGACGTGCCGATCCTGATGCTGACCGCGCGGGCGGAGACCGAGGACCGGGTCGGCGGCCTCGACAGCGGTGCCGACGACTATCTGGTCAAGCCGTTCGAGCGCAAGGAGCTGCTGGCGCGGATCCGCGCGCTGCTGCGGCGCCGGCCGCCGCGCGGATCCGCCTCGCTGCAGGTCGGCGACCTGGCGCTCAACCCGGACACGCGCGAGGTCAAGCGCGGCGAGCGTGACATCGAGCTGACCAACCGCGAGTTCGAGCTGCTCGAGTACCTGATGCGCAACGAGCGCCTGGTGGTCTCGCGCGAGCGTCTGTTGGACGAGGTCTGGGGCTACGACCCGATGGCGGCGACGAACACGATCGATGTCTTCATCTCCAATCTGCGCCGCAAGCTGGAGGAAGGCGGCGAGGGCCGGCTGCTGCACACCAAACGCGGCGCCGGCTACGTCCTCAAGACATGAAATGGCGGCGCCTGGGATCGCCGTTTCGCAACTGGCCGGTCCGCTGGCGCCTCGCCGCGGTATCCGCCGGGCTGACCCTGGCGATCCTGGTCCTGTTCGGGGCGATCATCGGCAACCTCGCGGCGCAGCGGGTCCGCGACGACTTCAACCGCGAGATGACCGGCGCCGTCTCGACCCTCGCCTCGCAGGTGCAGATCGTCGACACGATCACCAACACGCTGATCATCCACGAGCCCAGCCTCGCCGACTTCGTCAGCCCCAACGACGCCTCGGTGCGGATCTACGACGCGGCCGGCCACCAGCTCGACTCGAGCCCGAACGCCGCCGGACTCGGCCCGCCCGTCCCGGGCGTCCACCACGTCGGCAAGATGCGCGTCGTCACCGCCGCGCTGCGCAGCCGCCAGAGCGGCCGCATCGCCGGCTACGTCCAGTACGGGCGCAACGAACAGCACGTCGACTCGACCGTCGATCGCCTCTGGGTGCTGATCGCCGCCGGTGTTCTCGGCGCGACCCTGCTCGCCAGTTTCGCCGGGCTGGCGATCGCCCGCCGGGCGATGCGGCCGATCTCCTCGCTGACCGCGACCGCGCGCAAGATCGCCGACACCGGCGACCCCTCGGCCCACATGCCGGCACCGAGGGTCGACGACGAGGTCGGCGAGCTGGCCCGCACGCTGGAGCAGATGCTGCGCTCGCTCGACGCCGCCCGGGCAGAGCGCGAAGCGGCTCTGAAGAAGCAGCGTGCCTTCGTCGCCGACGCCTCGCACGAGTTGCGCACGCCGCTGACCAGCGTCCTCGCCAACCTCGAGCTGCTACAGGCCTCGCTCGAGGACCCGGGACAGGAGGAAGAGCGGGTGATGGTCGACTCGGCGCTGCGCTCCTCGGGTCGGATGAGCCGGCTCGTCACCGACCTGCTGCTGCTCGCCCGCGCCGACGCCGGCCGGCTTGCCGCCCGCACCCGCTGCAACCTCGCCGAGATCGCCGGCAACGCTGCCGCCGAGGTGGCGCCGACGATCGGCGAACGCGAGCTGCGGATCGACAACGACCGCCCGCTGCCGGTTGACGGCAACCCCGACGAGTTGCACCGGATGATTCTCAACCTGCTCGACAACGCGGTCCGCCACACGCCGCCTGGCGCCGCGATCGAGCTGCGCCTGCGCGCCGCCGGCGGGGAGGCCGTGGTCGAGGTCGCCGACGACGGGCCGGGGGTCCCGCCGGAGCTGCGCGAGCAGATCTTCGACCGCTTCGTGCGCGGCGAGGGGCCCGCCGACACAGCGGTGCGCGGCGGCAGCGGCCTCGGCCTGGCGATCGTCCGCGCCGTCGCCGGCTCGCACGGCGGCAGCGTCGTCGTGACCGAGTCGGAGAGCGGCGGCGCCCTCTTCCGCATCCGCCTGCCGCTGGCGAAGTCTGAGCGAAGTGTCGGCTCTGCTTTAGACCGGGTTTAGCGGCCCCGGTTAGCGTTCCCCGCGGACGAGACACAAAGGGCCTGCCGGTTCTCCCCAACGCAGCCGGCGGGCCCTTTTTCATCAGGCGCCGCCTCCTCTGCTCCCGTGAGGGCCAGAGAATCAGATATGGATGGCCCTCACTCCCGCGTCCGGGGGCGGCTAGACCTCGACCACGACCGGCAGGATCATCGGCCGGCGCCGCAGCTTCTCGTAGACCAGCTTGCCGATCGCGTCGTGCAGGTCTTCCTGGATCAGGTGCAGCTCGCGGGTTCCCGCCTCGGCGGCGTCCTCGAGCGAGTCCTCGACCACGTCCTTCAGCTCCTCGACCAGGGCGTCGGCCTCCTCGAGGAAGGCGACGCCGCGGAAGATCACTTCCGGATCGGCGACGACGCTGCCGTCGTCGGAGGCGATCGTCGCGACGATGATGAAGATCCCGTCGGCGGAGATCTCGCGGCGGTCGCGCAGGGCGACGTCGTCGGGCTCGCCGACGTTGACCCCGTCGACGAACATCACGCCGCTGTGAATCTCCTTGCCGAAGCGGGCGCCTCTCTCGTCGACCTCCAGCGGCAGCCCGTTGCGGCCCTGGAAGATGTTCTCGCCGGCGACGCCGACCGATTCGGCCAGCTCGGCGTGCAGGCGCAGCCGCTGGTAGTCGCCGTGGACCGGCATCACGTAGCGCGGCTTGGTCAGGTTGAGCATCAGCTTCAGCTCCTCCTGCCAGCCGTGGCCGGAGGCGTGGATCGGCGCGTCCTTGGCGGTCACGACCGAGGCGCCGATCTCGTAGATCCGGTCGATCGTCTCGTTCACCGCGCGCTCGTTGCCGGGCACCGGGGTGGCGGAGAAGACGACCGTGTCGCCGGAGCGCAGCTCGACGTCGCGGTGGTCGTTGTTCGCCATCCGCCGCAGCGCCGAGAGCGGCTCGCCCTGGCTGCCGGTCGAGATCACGATCACCTTCTCGTCGGGGAAGTCCTTGATCTCGCGCGGCTGGATGAACAGGCCCGACGGCGCCTTGGCGATCCCCAGGTTGGAGGCGATGTTGAAGTTCTTGCGCATCGAGCGGCCGACCAGGGCGACGCGGCGGTCGAGCTTCACGGCGGCGTCGATCACCTGCTGGACGCGGTGGATGTTGGAGGCGAAGGAGGTGACGACGATCCGGCCCTCGCAGGCGCCGAAGGTCTCCAGCAGCGCCGGGCCGACGCTCGACTCCGAGGGCGCGATCCCCGGCCGGTCGGCGTTGGTCGAGTCGCCGCAGAGCAGCAGCAGGCCGTCACGGCCGAGCTCGGCCAGCCGGGCGATGTCAGCCGGGCGGCCGTCGACCGGCGTCTGGTCGAACTTGTAGTCGCCGGTCATCAGCATCTTCCCCAGCTCGGTGCCGACGATCACCCCGCGGGCGTCGGGGATCGAGTGCGAGAGGTGGACCAGCTCCAGCTCGAACGGCCCGGCCTTGACCTTCTTGCCGGCCGGCAGCTCCTCCAGCGGCGCGTTCTTCATCTTGTGCTCGTCGAGCTTGGAGCGGACCATGCCGACCGTCAGCAGGCCGCCGTAGATGACCGGCGGCATGCCGATTTCACGCAGCACGTAGGGCAGCGCGCCGACGTGGTCCTCGTGCCCGTGGGTGAGGACGATCGCCTCGATGTCCTCGGCCCGATCGCGCAGGTAGGAGAAGTCGGGCAGGACGAGATCGATGCCGAGCATCTCGGCGGTCGGAAACATCAGCCCGGTATCGACGACGACGATCTTGCCGCCGTACTCGATCACGGTCATGTTCTTGCCGATCTCGCCCAGCCCACCGAGCGGCAGCACTCGCAGCTTCCCGCTCATCGTCTAGAGCCCGGCGCTCTCGAGCGCATCCCGCACGGCGGCGCGCTCGCCCTCGTCGGCTTCGACCAGCGGCAGCCGCAGGCCCCCATGGGGGATCAGGCCGCGCATCTCGAGGGCCGCCTTCAGCGGGATCGGGTTGGTGGTTACGCCGAGCACGTCGTAGAAGCCTCGCAGGCCGGCGTCGATCTCGCGGGCCCGGTCGAGCTCGCCGGCCTGGGCGGCGTCCCACATCTCGCGCATCCGGTCGCCGGCCAGGTGCGAGGCGACGAGGATGCCGCCGGCGCCGCCGAACTCGAGCGTCGGCAGGAAGGCGTCGTCGTTGCCGGCGATGACGTCGAGGCCCTCGATCGGACCGAGCTCGGCGTTGTTGGCCTGCTTGACCGCGACCACCGCGTCGATTTCGGCCAGCGCGGCGAGCTGCTCCGGCGGCACGTTCACCACCACCCGCGAGGGGATGTTGTAGGCGATCAGCGGCAGCTCGGGAACCGCGGCGGCGATCGCCTCGAAGTGGGCGCGGATGCCGGCGAAGTTGGGCTTGTTGTAGTAGGGGGTGACGACCAGCGCCGCCGCGGCGCCGGCCTCCGCCGCGGCCCGGGTCAGCTCGATCGAGTGGCGGGTGTCGTTGGTGCCGGTGCCGCAGATCACCGTCGCCCCGTCGCCGATCTCCGCGACGATCGCCCGCAGCAGCGAGATGTGCTCGCCGTCGTCGAGGGTCGCCGCCTCGCCGGTCGAGCCGGCGACGACGACCCCGTGCGAGCCGTGCTCGACCAGATGGGCGGCGAGCCGCCTCGCCGCCGCCTCGTCGACCCGTCCCTCGCGGTCGAACGGGGTCGCCATCGCGGTCATCACGCCGGCGATCATGAGGCGAAGACCAGTGGGGTGCGGTCGGCCCATGGAACCGCCTGCTCGAGCTGCGCCGCGACGCGCAGCAGCACGTCCTCGCGCCCCAGCGGAGCGACGAGCTGGACGCCGATCGGCAGCCCCTGCTCGCTCCAGTGCAGCGGCAGCGAGATCGCCGGCTGGCCGGTGGCGTTGAAGGCGGCGGTGAAGCAGCCGTCGAGGAAGGCGCGCTCGAAGGCGACCATCGGGTCGGGGCCGGAGTCGTCGAAGGTGCCGAGCGGCGGCGGCGGCTCGCCCAGGGTCGGGCTCAGCAGCAGGTCGAAGCCGGACTCGTGTATGCCGGCGAACATCCGCGACATCAGCTGGTGCTGCCCGACCGCGGCCAGATACTCGCCGGCGCTGTGCTTGCGGCCGAGCTCGGCCAGCGCCCAGGAGAGCGGCTCGACGTCGTCGGGGCCGATCGTGCCGCCGGTCGCGATGCCCAGCTGGTCGAGGATCGCCGCCTGGCCGGCGGCCCAGCGGACGAGGAAGGGCTGGACCAGGTCGATGCCGCGCAGCATGCCCAGGTCGGGCTCCTCGACCTCGTGGCCGAGCCCCTCGAGCGCCTTCGCCGCGTTGCGCGCGGCCAGCACCACCTCGGGGTCGGCGTCCCGGTCGATCAGCGTCTCGGTCCAGAGCGCGATCCGCAGCCTGCCGGGGTCGGCGCCGACCTCCTCGGTGTAGGGGCGCAGCGGCGGCGGCGCGACGTAGGGGTCGCCCGGCGCCGGGCCGTGTACCGCCTCGAGCAGCGCCGCGGTGTCGCGGACGGAGCGCGAGACGCAGAGCTCGCAGGTCAGGCCGGACATGATGTCGCCGACCAGCGGCCCCTCGGTGGTCCGCTGGCGGCTCGGCTTGAGGCCGACCAGGCCGCAGTTGGAGGCGGGGATGCGGATCGAGCCGCCGCCGTCGTTGGCGTGCGCGAAGGGAACCATCCCCGCCGCCACCGCGGCAGCCGAGCCGCCGCTGGAGCCGCCGGCGCTGCGGCCGGTGTCCCAGGGGTTGCGGGTCGGCCCGTAGGCGCGCGGCTCGGTCGTCGGCAGGATGCCCAGCTCGGGGCAGCTCGTCTTGCCGATCGTCACCAGCCCGGCCTGGCGGAAGCGCTGCGCGAGGAAGGTGTCCACCGGCGCGCGGAAGTCGCGGTCCTTGAGGTACTGCATCCCCATGTGCAGCGGCTGGCCGGCGAAGGCGGCGCCGATGTCCTTGAGCAGGAAGGGGACGCCCTTGAACGGGCCCTCGTGCAGCTCGCCGTCGGCTTCCTCGAGGCCCCGCTCGAACAGCGGATGGATCACCGCGCCGATCTCCCCGTCGACGGCTTCGATCCGGGCGATCGCCGCTTCGGTCAGCTCGCGCGGGGTGACCTCCCCGTCGCGGACCAGCTTCGCCTGGGCGGTCGCGTCGATCATCCGAGCAGCTTCTCAAGTCCGACCGTGAAGCGGTCGGGAAGCTCGCCGACGCGGCGTACCGCCAGCAGCACGCCGGGCATGAACGAGCCGCGGTCGATCGAGTCGTGGCGGATGCTGAGCGTCTGTCCCTCGCCGCCGAAGACGACTTCCTGGTGGGCGACCAGGCCCGGCAGCCGCAGCGAGTGGATCGGCTCGTGGACGTTGCCGCCGGCGGCGTCGATCAGCTCCGCGGTCCGCTTCGCCGTGCCCGAGGGCGCGTCGAGCTTGCCGTCGTGGTGCAGCTCGACGATCTCGCACTCGGGCATGTGGCGGGCGATCGCCTGCGAGGCCTGCATCAGCAGCACCGCGCCGATCGCGAAGTTGGGCGCGACGAAGCAGTTGGCCCCGGCCGCCGCGGCGGCCCCGCGCAGGGCGTCGAGGTCGAAACCGGTGGTGCCGACGACGACGTGGACGCCGGCCGCGAGGCAGGCGCGGGCGTTGTCGAGAGCCGTCTCGGGGGTGCTGAAGTCGACGACGACGTCCGCCCCGTCGAGCACCTCGGCCAGCGTCACCCCGAGCGCCGGGTCGGCGCGGCCGCTCAGCTCCATGTCCGCGGCGCCGGAGACCGCGGCGCAGGCCGTCTCCCCCATGCGGCCGGCGGCGCCGGCTACCGCGACCCGGATCATCCGAGCGCCCCGCGGAAGAGATCCTCGTCGCGGCCGACGCAGGCGGCCGAGAGCCGCTCCTCCGCGTACAGCTCGCCGGCCAGCTCGGTCAGCTCGTCGATCGTCACCGCGTCGACCTTGGCCAGCATCTGGTCGAGGCTGTCGATCGGCAGGTCGAACAGGGTCGCGCGAGAGATCCGCGTCATCCGCGCCGCGGTCGACTCCGAGGACAGCACCAGGCGGCCCTTGACGTTCTCCTTGGCGCGGTCGAGCTCCTCGGCCGAGACCGGCTCGCCGCGCAGCCGCCGGAACTCGGCGCCGATCACCGCGCAGGCCTCCTCGACGTTCTCCTCGCGGGTGCCGACGTAGGTCGCGACAAGGCCGGAGTCGGTGTACTGCTCGTTGTAGGAGCCGACCGAGTAGGCCAGGCCGCGCTTCTCGCGCACCTCGCGGAACAGCCGCGAGGAGGTCGAGCCGCCGAAGATCGAGTCGAGCACGGCGAGCGCGAAGCGGCGCTCGTCGGCGCGGACGATGCCGGGCGCGCCGAAGCAGATGTGGTACTGCTCGGTGTCCTTCGGGTAGAAGCGCAGCCGCGCCTCCCCGGAGGGCTGCGGCGCCGCCGCAGCGCCGTTCTCACCGGCCGGCGGCGAGACCAGCCGCTCGGCGAGGGCGGCGATCGCCCCGTGGTCGACGTGACCGGCGGCGCCGACGACGACGTGGCCGCCGGTGTAGCGCCGGCGCCGGTAGGCCTCGATCTCGGGCACCGGGATCGAGGAGATCACCTCCGCCTCACCCAGCACGCGGCGCCCCAGCGGGTGCTCGCCAAAGACGGCGTCGGCGAGGACGTCGTGGACGCGATCCTGCGGCTCGTCCTCGTACATCGCGATCTCCTCCAGCACCACCTCGCGCTCGGAGTCGATTTCGGGATAGGTCGGGGCCAGCAGCATCTCCGCCAGCAGGTCGAAGGCCTCCTCGGTGTGCTCGTCGAGGAAGCGGGCGTGCAGGTGGGTCGTCTCCTTGCCGGTTGCGGCGTTGATCGCGGCTCCGAGCCCGTCGAAGCGCTCGGAGATCTCGATCGCCGAGAAGCGCTCGGTGCCCTTGAACAGCAGGTGCTCGAGGAAATGCGAGACCCCGGCCTGCGCCGGGGCCTCGTCGCGAGAGCCGGTGCGAACCCAGAGCCCGAGGGCTACCGAACGCACAGACGGCACCTCTTCGGTCACCACCCTGACGCCGGAATCCAGAGTCGTTACCTCAGCTTGACTCATAGGAGGCCTATCCCGGTAGGGGTGGAGCGTCTTGTGCTTTTTCGGCAACCACCATCGGGCGCCGGCAGAGTCCGTTTCATCGAAAAAGTTAAGCGGAACCCCTACCGGGACAGGCCCTAGCCGCGCCGCTCGCGCTCGCGCCGCCGGCCGCCCCCGCGGTCGCCGCCGTTGCGCCGCGGGCCGCCGCCCTCGCCGCCGGAGCCGACAGAGGCCAGCTCCTCCGGCGACTTGCCGGCGACCGAGGGGTCGTCGGAGAGCCGCAGGCCGATCCGGCCGCGCTCGCGGTCGACCTCGACCACGGTGACGTCGATCACGTCGCCGGAGCTGAGCACGTCGTCGACCGAGTCGACCCGCTCGCCCGGCTTCACGTTGGAGATGTGAAGCAGGCCGTCGGTGCCCTTGACCAACTCGACGAAGGCGCCGAAGGTCGTCGTCTTGACCACCTTGGCGGCCGGGTAGGTGTCGCCGACCTCGGCCTCCTTGGTCATCGACTGGATCCGAGCCACGCAGGCGTCGACCAGTTCGCCGGTCGGCGCGTAGATCCGCACCGTGCCGTCGTCCTCGACGTCGATCTCCGCTTCGAACTCCTCGCAGAGAGCGCGGATCGTTTCGCCGCCTTTGCCGATCACCGCGCCGATCTTCTCCGGGTCGATCTTGATCGACTCGATCGCCGGCGCGTGCTGGGAGAGCTTCTCCCGCGGCCCGTCGATCGCCTCGGCCATCTTGCCGAGGATGAACTGGCGGCCCTTGTTGGCCTGCTCGAGGGCGTCGGTGAGGATCTCGAAGGTGACGCCGGTGATCTTGATGTCCATCTGCAGGGCGGTGATCCCCTCGGCGGTGCCGGCGACCTTGAAGTCCATGTCGCCGAGGTGGTCCTCGACGCCGGCGATGTCGGTGAGGACGATGTAGTCGTCGCCCTCCTTGATCAGGCCCATCGCGACTCCCGCGACCGGCGCCGAGACCGGCACCCCGGCCGCCTGCAGCGCCATCGAGGAGGCGCAGACCGATCCCATCGAAGAGGAGCCGTTGGACTCGAGCGTCTCGGAGACCGCCCGGATCACGTAGGGGAAGGACTCTTCGTCGGGCACGGTCGCCGCCAGGGCCCGCTCGGCGAGCGCGCCGTGGCCGATGTCGCGCCGCTTCGGGCCGCGCATGAAGCCCGCCTCCCCGACCGAGAAGGGCGGGAAGTTGTAGTGATGCCAGAAGCGCTTGGTCGTCTGCAGGCCGAGCGTGTCGATCCGCATGTCCATCCGCGTCGTGCCGAGCGCGACGTTGGAGAGGATCTGCGTCTCGCCACGGGTGAAGAGGGCGGAGCCGTGCACCCGCGGGGAGATGTCGACCTCGCACTCGATCGGCCGGATCTCGTCCTGGGCGCGGCCGTCGGGCCGCTTCTTGTCGACCGCGATCGCCTTGCGGATGGTGTCCTTCTCGATCGAGCCGAAGGCGGCCTTGACCTCAGCCACGCGCGTCTCGTCGGCCTCTCCATCACCGGACTCGGGCGCGTACTTGGCAACCACCTCATCCTTGACACTGTCGATCGCCTCGTAGCGCTCGAGCTTGCCCTCGGTGGCGATCGCGTCGACCAGGGCCTGGCCGTGGGAAGAGCGGATATCGCTGAGCAGACCCTCGTCGATGCTGGGCGCCTCGACCTCGATCTTCTCCTTGCCGGCCTTCTGCTGCAGCTCCTCCATCGCGGCGCAGAGCTTCTTGATCTCGCCGTGGGCGATATCGAGCGCGTCGAGAATCTCGGCCTCGCTGACGCCCTTGGCGCCGGCCTCGACCATCAGGATCGCCTCGTCGGTGCCGGCGACGATCAGGTCGAGCTCGAGCTCCTCGTGGCGATCCTCGGGCGGGTTGACGACGAAGTCGCCCTCCAGCTTGCCGACCCGCACCGCGCCGACGTGGGCGGCTACCGGGACCGGGGAGATCGCCAGCGCCGCGGAGGCGCCATTCATCGCGAGGACGTCGTAGGGGTGGACCTGGTCCACCGACATCGGGATCGCGACGAGCTGGGTCTCGTAGTGCCAGCCCTTCGGGAACAGCGGCCGGATCGGCCGGTCGATCATCCGCGCGGTCAGCGTCGCCTTCTCGCTGGATTTGCCCTCGCGGCGGAAGAACGAGCCGGGGATTTTGCCGGCGGCGTACATCCGCTCCTCGATGTCGACGGTGAGGGGAAGGAAGTCCACGTCGCGAAGGCTGCCGACGGTTGCGGTGCAGAGCACCTTCGTGTCGCCGGCCTGAACCACGACCGCGCCGCCCGCCTGCTTCGCGAGTTTTCCGGTCTCGAAGGAGATCTGGCTCTCGCCGACATCCGCCGAAACGCGGCTAACGTCAAACATGCTCATTTAGTTGTCCTACCTCCGGCCGCCCGGATGACGGCCATCTGCTTTCAGAACTCTCGTTCTCTTTCACGCGGGAGACTACAGGGCGTCAGGCTCGATCGCACGTCCGTCGCGGAAAATCGCGAGCGTGCCGTCGACGCCGGCGGCGAGGCCCGACTCGGTGTCGCGGCGGACCCGCGCCGCGACCCGCCCGGAGCGGCGGTCGGCCTCGAAGCGCTCCAGGTCGAGGCCGAGCCGCTCGACCCGCTGCCAGAGATGGGGGTCGTCGACCCGCGCCTGGTCGTCGAGCAGCGACTCGAACATCGCGAAGAACGCGCCCTGATCGCCCGCCGCCTCGGCCGCGGCGTGCAGGGCGGGTGAGCGCGGGTGCTTGGCGGCGACCGGGAAGTGGCGGACTACGAGCCGGCCCTCGACCGCTGCGATCCGCGGCCAGACGGCGGCCGCGGTAGGGCAGCAGAGGTCGAGGTAGACGATCGTCTCCCGACCCTCGCCGCGGGCGTTCAGCGGCGCAGGCCCAACTCGGCGACCAGAGCGCGATAACGCTCGAGGTCGGTGCGCTCGAGATAGCGCAGCATGCGACGGCGCTTGCCGACCAGCATCAGCAGCCCGCGGCGCGAGTGGTGGTCTTTGGAGTGCGAGCGGAGGTGCTCGGTCAGCTCGTTGATCCGCTCGGTAAGCAGCGCCACCTGGACCTCGGCCGAGCCGGTGTCCCCGTCGGCACGGCCGTACTTGCCGATCAACTCGTTCTTCCTGTCCTTGGTCAGGCTCATTGCGCGCCGGTGAAGCTAGCACAGACCCGCTTCGCGTCCTCGACGTCGATCCGCATCTGGGCGATCAGCTCCTCGACCCCCGGAAAGCGCCGCTCGCCCCGCAGCCGCTCGACGAACGCGACCCGCAGGGTGCTGCCGTAGAGATCCTCCTCGCGATCGATCAGGTAGGTCTCGATCAGCACCCCGCGGCCGCTGTCGAAGGTCGGCCGGACGCCGACGTTGACCGCCGCCGGGACGCCGTTGGCGAAGGCCGCGTAGACCCCGTGGCCGGGGATCGCGAGGCCGTCGTCGGGGACGACGTTGGCGGTCGGGAAGCCGAGCTCGCGGCCACGCTGGTCGCCCTCGACCACCGTTCCCTCGACCATGAACGGGGCGCCGAGGCAGTGGCGCGCGCCCTCCATGTCGCCGGCCGCGACCAGGGCGCGGATCCGGGTCGAGGAGACCGTCTCGCCGTCGACCTCGACCAGCGGCACCACCCTGGTCTCGAACTCGCCGCGGGCGGCGAGCATCGCCGGGTCGCCCTGCGCCCTGGCGCCGAAGCGGAAGTTCTCGCCGACCGAGACGCGCTCGGCACCCAGCCGGCGGATCAGGACCTCCTCGACGAACTGCTCGGCCGAGCGGGCGGCGAACTCGCGGTCGAACGGGATCACGACCAGCTCACGCACTCCGAGGCCGTCGATCACGTCGCGCTTCACCCCGAACGGCATCAGCAGCTTCGGCAGCGCCGCCGGGTGGAGGATCGCAAGCGGGTGCGGGTCGAAGGTGAGGACGGAGTCGGCGCCTTCGATCACCGCCTGGTGGCCGAGGTGGACGCCGTCGAAGGTGCCGATCGCGACATCGCGCGATCGCGGCTCGGCGTCGGGCAGCGATGTGACCCGGATGCTCATCGCAGGGCCTCTGCTGCGGCCGGCACCAGTTCGGCGACCCGCTCGACCGCGATCTCCTCGCCCGCTTCCTCGACCCGGAAGGGGCCGATCGCGGTGCGCCGCAGCGACAGGCAGTAGGCGTCGCCGAGGGTCTCGACCAGGGTGCGGACATAGGTGCCGGCCGAGCATTCGACCTCGTAGGAGGCGGTAGCCCCGTCGCTCGCCAGCAGCTCGGCCCGGTGGACGTCGACGTCGCGCAGCGGCGTCGTCACGGTCTCGCCGCGGTGTGCCTTGCGGTAGAGCCGCTCGCCACCGACGCGCACCGCCGAGGTCATCGGCACCCGCTGGCGCACGGTGCCGATCGGCAGCTCGAGCGAGCCGGGGACGGTGCCGGTCTCGGTCAGCTCGCCGTCGGGGTCGCCGGTGCTGGAGCGCCAGCCGAGCCGGGCGGTCGCCAGGTAGGTCTTCGGCAGGCCGGTGAGAAAGCGCTGCAGGCGCGTCGCCCGCCCCAGCAGGACCAGCAGCAGGCCGGTGGCGAAGGGATCGAGGGTGCCGGCGTGGCCCGCCTTCTCGCCGCGCTCCCGGCGCACTCTGGCAACCACGTCGTGGGAGGTCGCGCCGGCCGGCTTGTCGCAGAGCAGCAGCGTCAAGGCAGCTGGGAGGAGACCTCGGCGCAGAGCCAGGGGACCAGCTCTCCGATCTCGAGGTCGGTGGAGAAGCCAGCGGCCCGCTTGTGCCCCCCTCCCCCGTGCTTGCGGGCGATCGTGGAGACATCGACCTCGCCGTTGCTGGAGCGCAGGCTGACCTTGCGCGCCGCCCGCCCGCGATCGCCGAGGTCGCGGACCAGAGCCGCGACGCGCGAGCCCTCGACCGAGCGCAGGTGGTCGATGATCCCCTCGGTCATCTCCTCGCCGGCCCCGCTCGCCTCGTAGTCGGCGGCGGTGACGTAGGCGAGGACGAGCGCCCCGTCGCAGTGGCGCTGGATGCCTTCGAGGGCCTGCGACAGCAGCCGCAGCTTCTCGATCGGCACGTGCTCGTAGAGGCGGCGGTAGGTCTCGTCGATCTCGACCCCCGCTTCGATCAGCTCGGCGGCGATCCGGTGGGTGCGGGCGTTGCTGTTCTCGTACATGAACTTGCCGGTGTCGGTGACGATGCCGACGTAGAGCGCCGAGGCCATCTCGGCGGTCAGCTCGACCCCGAGCAGGACCGCCAGCTCGTAGACGATCTCCGCCGTGCACGAGGCGTCGACCTCGACAAGGTCGACGTCGCCGAAACGCGTGTTGTCGTGGTGGTGGTCGATGTTGATGCGGAAGTTGCCGCCGTCGGCGAGGAAGTCGACCGGCATCCGGTCGATGTTGCCGCAGTCGAGGAAGACGACGGTGCGATCCGGCATGTCGGCCGGCGGCTCGTGGAAGACCTCCTCGAGCGGCAGGAAGCGGTACTCGACCGGCAATGGGAACTCCTTCGCGGCGAGGAACATCACCGAGTCCTTGCCGAGCGCGGTCAGCAGGCGGTGCATGCCGAGCAGCGAGCCGAGCGCGTCGCCGTCGGGGCCCTCGTGGGCGGTCAGCAGGAAGCGGTCGCGGCGGCGGATCTCCTCCGCCACCCGCTCCAGCGCGGTGCCGACGTCAGTCGTCTCGCTCATCGTCGCCCCCTTCTTCGAGCAGGCGGGAGATTCTCATCCCCTGCTCGACCGTCGGGTCGTAGTGGAAGGTCAGGGTCGGCGTCCGCTTCATCCGCGTCTCGGCGGCGACCTTCGCCTGGATCGGGCCGTGCGAGGAGCGCAGCCCGGCCAGGGTCGCCTCGCGCGCCTCGGCGTCGCCGAACACGCTGACGTGCACCTTGGCGGCGCGGAGGTCTGGGCTGGTTTCGACCGAGGTCACGGTGACGAAGCCGATCCGGGGGTCGCTCAGATCGGTGGCGATCGCTGCGCCGATCACCTCGCGAAGCACCTCGTTGATGCGGCGCATGCGAGGGGTGGCCATCTTAGTGCCTCACTCCAGCGTCTGCTCGACCTGCTTGGTCTTGTAGAACTCGAGCACGTCGCCCTCCTTGACGTCGGCGTAGCCGTCGAGGACGACGCCGCACTCCTGTCCCTGCTCGACCTCCTGCACGTTGTCTTTGAAGCGGCGCAGGGAGCCGAGCCTGCCGTCCCAGATCACCGTGCCCTCGCGGATCAGGCGGACGCTGGCGTCGCGGGCGACGCGGCCCTCGTTGACGATGCAGCCGGCGATGCGGCCGACCTTCGAAGCCTTGAAGGTCTGTTTGACCTCGGCCTCGCCGAGGATCTCCTCGACCTCGATCGCCTCCAGCATGCCCTCCATCGCGTTGCGCAGGTCCTCGGTGATTTTGTAGATCACCGAGTAGGTGCGGACGTCGACACCCTCGCGCTCGGCGGCGCGGCGGGCGTCGGCCAGCGGCCTCACGTTGAAGCCGATCACGATCGCGTCGGAGGCCGAGGCGAGCATGACGTCGGACTCGTTGATGCCGCCGGTCTGGGAGTGGATGATGTT
The DNA here is from genome assembly GCA_963764365.1 of uncultured Solirubrobacterales bacterium. Classification (GTDB taxonomy): domain Bacteria; phylum Actinomycetota; class Thermoleophilia; order Solirubrobacterales; family 70-9; genus VRUE01. Next base: position 571,425 of record CAVXSI010000020.1, on the reverse strand, counting down.
GATCCCGACCTGCTCCTGCGGCACTTTCGCGATCTCGTCCTGGAGCGCCTCGAGCGAGCCGGCGACGTCGGCCTTGAGGACGATGTCGAGCTCCTTGATGTCGCCTTCCTGGGCGCGCGAGAAGACCTCCTCGAGGCTGACCTTGCGCGCCTGCCGGCGGGCCAGCGCCTCGGTCTTGAGCCGGTTCGCGCGCTCCCCCGCGAGCTGGCGGGCGCGGCGGTCGTTCTCGACCGCACGGACGTGCTCGCCGGCCTCGCAGACGCCGTCGAAGCCGAGCACCTCGACCGGCATCCCCGGCCCGGCCCGCTCGACCCGTTCGCCGGTGAAGTCGTGCATCGCCCGAACCCGGCCCCAGACCGGGCCGGCGACGAGCGCGTCGCCGACCTTCAGGGTGCCGCGCTGGACGAGGATCGTCACCACCGGGCCGCGGCCGGGGTCGAGCTGGGACTCGACCACGGCGCCGGAGGCGGGGGCGGCGGCGTTGGCGCCGAGCTCCTCCAGCTCGGAGACGAGCAGAATCATGTCGAGCAGGTTGTCGAGCCCCTCGTGGGTCTTCGCCGAGACGTCGCAGTAGACGGTCTCCCCGCCCCAGTCCTCCGGGGTGAGGCCGTCGGCGGAGAGGTCGTTGCGGATCCGATCCGGCTGGGCGCCCTCTTTGTCGATCTTGTTGACGGCGATCAGGATCGGCACGTCGGCGGCGCGGGCGTGGTCGATCGCCTCTTTGGTCTGCGGCATGACGCCGTCGTCGGCGGCGACGACGACCACGGCGATGTCGGTGACGCTGGCGCCGCGGGCGCGCATCGCCGTGAAGGCGGCGTGGCCGGGCGTGTCGAGGAAGGTGATCTCCTTGGCGCCGTGGTGAACCTGGTAGGCGCCGATGTGCTGGGTGATGCCGCCGGCCTCGCCGGCGGCGACCTCGGTCTCGCGGATCGCGTCGAGCAGCGAGGTCTTGCCGTGGTCGACGTGGCCCATGATCGTCACCACCGGCGGCCGCGGCGCCAGACTCTCCTCGGCGTCCTCGTACTCGGGCGCCTCCGGCTCCTCCTCGGCGGCGGTGACGATCTCGATCTTGCGGTCGTACTCGTCGGCGATCGCCTTGATCGACTCGTCGGTCAGGGTCTGGGTGAGGGTCGCCATCTCCCCCATCGTCATCAGCTTCTTGATCACCTCGGCGCTGCCGAGGCCGAGCAGCTCGGCGACCTCGCGCACGGTTGCGCCGGAGTTGACCTTGGTCGCCTCAGGCTCGGCCGGCGCCTCGGCTTTGAGCGGCGGCTCCTCGAGCATCGGCCGGCGCCTGCGCCCGCCCCTGCGTCGCGGCGGCCGCTGCGGCGGCGGCCCGCCCATCTGGTCGCGGCGCGCGGCCTGGGAATCGATCACCACGCGACGTTTTTTCGCCGACCCGGTCGGTTTTTTTGCGACCGGTTTCGCCGCAGCGGCGGGTTTGGCCTCAGCTTTCGGTTTCGCCGGAGCGGCCCCTTTCTCCGCTGGCTTCGGCTTGGTGGCGACCTGGCCACCGTTGGCGGAAAGCGCCTTCAAGGCGTCCGACTCCTCCACGCTCGATGCAGCCGCTTTCGCCTCGATTCCAGCGGCTTTCAACGCGGCCAGCAGCTGTTTCGAGCTCAGCCCTTGCGCTTTGGCAATCTCATGGACGCGCTTCTTAGCCACTAGGCCTGCTCAGCCTCCCCGGCGACGGGCTCCGGCTTGTCTTCCTCCGACGTCTCTTCCGCGGGAGGCGTGGAGGTGGGTTCCCCGTCCGACGAGGACGGGGTGCCCTCCTCCGCGACAGGACCCGCGGGCACGGCGTCCGAACCCTCATCCGGAGCCTCCTCAACAAACGAGGCGTCTGCCTTCGCAACGATCTCGGCAACCTGCCCCTCGTCGGCCTCCGGATCGGCGAGGATCGCCACCTCAGCTTCCTCCAGAGGCGCCAGCACCGCGATCTGGTTGGTCTCGAACCGGGCCAGCGCCTGGTGGGTGGGCAGCCCGCAGTAGTGCGAGTCGCCGACCGTCGCGTTCGGGCAGCGGCGGCCGTTGGAGAGCACCGCCAGGCAGTGCCCGTCGGATGCCTCCTCGCCCTCGTACTCGACGTCCTCCTCTTCCTGGGAGAACTCGGTCTCGGATTTGATGTCGACCCGCCAGCCGGTCAGGCGGGCGGCGAGGCGCGCGTTCTGGCCGTCGCGGCCGATCGCCAGCGAGAGCTGGTCGTCGGGGACGATCACGGTCGCCTGCCGCTCCTCGTCGTCGACGATCACCTCGCGCACCCGCGCCGGCGAGAGCGCCTTGGCGACGAAGCGGGCCGGCTCGTCGTTGTGGGGGATGATGTCGATCTTCTCGCCGCGCAGCTCCGAGACGACCATCCGCACCCGCGAGCCGCGCGGGCCGACGCAGGCGCCGACCGGGTCGACCCCGTCGGCATGGGAGACGACGGCGATCTTCGAGCGGTAGCCGGGCTCGCGGGCGACGCCGACGATCTCGACCAGGTTGTCGGCGATCTCCGGCACCTCGAGTTCGAACAGCTTCTTGATCAGCTCGGAGCTGCGGCGGGAGACGACGATCGCCGGGCCTTTGGTCGAGTCGGAGACGTCGGTGATCACGGCCTTGACCCGCATCCCGTGGTCGTAGCGCTCGTTGTAGACCTGCTCGGACTTCGGCAACAGCGCCTCGACCCGCTCGCGCAGCTGGACCAGCGTGTAGCGCTTGTCGGACTGCTGGATGATTCCGGTGATCAGCTCGCCGACCCGGTCCTGGTACTCGTCGAACATCATCATCCGTTCGGCCTCGCGGATCCGCTGCAGGATCACCTGCTTGGCGGTCTGGGCGGCGATCCGGCCGAAGTCTTCGGGGGTGACGTCGCGGGTCTCGATCTGGTCCTCGTAGGGAGCGATCATCTCCGGGTCGAGCTCGGGATCCTCGAGCTCTTTCAGCTCGCCCGTCTCGGGGTCGATTTCGCGCTCCTCGGCCTCCTGCGCCTCGGCCGCCTCGGCCAGCAGCTTCTCCTCCAGCTCGGCCGGCAGGATCAGTTCGAAGACGAGGAAGTCGCCGGTCTCGTGGTCGAGGTCGACGCGGGCGTATTTGGCCGCCCCCGGGGTTTTCTTGTAGGCGGAGAGCAGCGCGTCGGCGAGCGCGTCCATCAGCTTGTCGGCGGAGATGCCCTTCTCCTGCTCGAGCGCCCCGATTGCGTCGACGATCTCTTTGCTCACTGCTCCTCCTTGCGGTATTTGGGGCCCGGCGAGGAGACCTCCAGCGAGTACTCGGCGCGCAGCTCGCCCAGGTGCCTGGTGACCCGTTCGCAGAGCGCCAGGTCGACTCCCGAGGGGTGGTCGATGAAGAGGCGCAGCGATTCGGTGCCGGGCTGCTCGAGCGCGACGAGGTCGAGCTCGGAGTCGAGCCCTGAGAGCTGCTGCTGGATGCTGTCTTGGAGGTCTGCCATGCCTGGTTCGGGCCGTAAAAAAAGTGGGCCGGGCCCACTTCTCGATGCTGCCTAGGGACAAAAAGCTTGGGGCCAGTATAGCCCGGTGCGGGCGTGGGGCGACAAGCTCGTTGCGCTGGAGAGGGAAGGGACCCTCCCTCCCTACCGAGCGCGCAGGCCGGTCTTCCCCCTGATCGAGCTGACATGGTCCAGGATCTGCTCGGCTATTACGTCCTTGGGGGCCCGGGGAAGTGGGGTCTCGGTGGAGGAGCTGATCAGGGTCGCTGCGTTTTCTGGGCTGTCGAAGCCGATGTCTGGGTTGGAGACGTCGTTGAGAACCATTAGGTCCGCGCCCTTGGCGGCCAGCTTCTTACGTGCTCTTTCGACATCGTTGCCATGTTCGGCCGCGAAGGCGACGATGGTCTGCCCTTCGCTGCGAACCTCGGAGAGTGAGGCGAGGATGTCCTCGGTCGGCTCCAGGTGGACGTCGAGCGGGCCTTCGCGCCTGAGCTTGCCGGTCGCGGGGCCGGTCGGGGTGAAGTCGGCCGGAGCGGCAGCCATCAGCAGGAGCTGGGACCCGGGGAACTCGGCCTGCGTCGCCTCGGCCAGTTGGGCGGTGGTCTCCACATCGATGCGGCGGACTCCGGGCGGCTCGGGGAGGCCGACGTTGGCCGCGATCAGGGTCACTTCGGCGCCGCGGCGGGCTGCGGCGGCGGCGAGGGCGATGCCCATCCGGCCGCTGGAGCGGTTGCCGACGAAGCGGACCGAATCGATCGGCTCGCGAGTGCCGCCGGCGGTGACCAGGACGCGGAGGCCGTCCCAGGGCCGTTCGCCCTGCGGCAGCACAGCTTCGATCCGGGCCAGCAGCTCGGCGGGGTCGGGCAGGCGGCCCCTGCCGTGCTCGCCCCTGGAGGCGAGGGCGCCCTCGCCGGGATCGACCACCTCGACCCCGCGGCTGCGCAGGGTCGCCAGGTTCGCCTCGGTCGCGGCGTCGGCGTACATCCGCTCGTTCATCGCCGGCGCGACCAGGCGCGGCGCCGTGCAGGCGAGGAAGGAGGTGGTCAGCATCGAGTCGGCGACCCCGGCCGCGAGCTTGGCGACCGTGTTGGCCGAGGCCGGGGCGATCAGGAGGGCGTCGCAGTTGGCGGCGAGCTTGAGGTGGCCGATCGGGTCGTGCGCCGGCACCGGGTCGCCGGGGAAGGCGCCGCGCAGCGGGTCGCGCTCGAACTCCGAGCTCAGCACCGGGGCGCCGACGATCCCCTCGAACGAGGCGGCGCCGACGAAGCGCAGCGCCGTCTCCGTCATCACGACGCGAACGCCGTGGCCGGCGACCGTTGCCAGCCGGGCCAGCTCGAGCGACTTGTAGGCGGCGATCCCGCCGCTTACGCCGAGCAGGATTCTGGCCATGTCTCCTCCTGGAAAGGTGGGTTAGGCGCGGTACTCGTATTTGAGCTTGCCGTCGGCAAGCTCCTCGAGCGCCATCGAGAGGTAGTTGCGCTCGGACCCGACTTCGACCATCGGCGGCGGGTACTCGCCAAAGCCGCCCTCGCCGAGGTTGTGGAAGTAGCTGTTTATCTGGCGCGCCCGCTTCGCCGCGACGACGACCGCGGCGTAGTGCGAGTCGGCGTGCTCGAGGAGCTTGTCAACGCGTGGCTGGATCATCCGGCCGCTGAGTCTAGCGGTAGGCCCAGTTCCGTGCGCACGATCCCCTCCAGATCGGCCGCCGCGCGCTCCAGGTCGTCGTTGACGATCCGGTGGGCGAACTCGTCCTGGGCCGCCAGCTCGACCCCGGCGACCTCGAGCCTGGCGTCGATCGCCGCCGCCGAGTCGGCGCCGCGCGACTCGAGCCGCTGCCGCAGCACCGCCGGATCGGGTGGGGCGATGAAGACCTGGACCGACTCGCGCATCGCCGCCCGCACCTGCCGCGCTCCCTGGACCTCGATCTCGAGCACCACCGAGCGGCCCGCCTCAAGCCGCGTGCGGACCTCAGGACGAAGGGTGCCGTAGCGGTTGCCGCTGTAGGTGGCGAACTCGAGGAAGTCCTCGGCCTCGATCCGGCGGTCGAACTCCTCGGCGCTGAGGAAGTGGTAGTCGCGCCCGTCGACCTCACCGGGGCGCGGCTCGCGGGTCGTGGCGGAGACCGACAGCTCGAGATCCGGCACGCGCTCGAGCAGCCGCGAGATCAGCGTGCCCTTGCCGACCCCCGAGGGCCCGGTGATCACGAAGACTTTCGCCATGCGGGCCGGGATACTGACCGCCGCGGCGGTCGGCTTCGCTATCGGCGCAGCTGCGAGACGAGCTCGGCGCGCTGGCGCTCCGAGAGGCCGCCGATCGTCTTCGAGGGTGAGATCCGGCACTGGTTGAGGATCCGGTTGGTCTTCACCCGCCCGTACTTGGGGACGGCGAGCAGCATGTCGAAGACCTTGGCGGTCATCACGTACTCCGGCGGGTCGAACAGCAGCGCGTGGATGCTCGCCTTGCCCGCCTTCAGGTCCTTCTTCAGCTTGGCCCGCGAGGTGCGGATGTCGTTGGCTCGCCTCAGCGCGTCCATCCGCTGGTCCAGCGACCTCTCGGGGGCCGCGGCGGAGGTCTTGACTGGGGCGGGCATGTCGGCGGCGAGTATAGCCGCGGCCCGGGGGCGTGCAAGGCCATTCCACCCATTTCCGCTCAAATTCACCTGGACCTCGACTGGAGGTTGAGGTTAACGTCCCGCTGTGTTCCGCTCAAGAAGCTCTGTGGCAACGCGATTTCCGGCGCGGGGGTCGCGGAAGCTCTCGGTCCCGACCGCGGCCAGGACGGCACCGGCGGCGAGGAACTCGGCCGCGTCGGCGCCGCTGCAGATCCCGCCCATGGCGACGATCGGCAGCTTGGTCGCGGCGGCGACGGCGCGGACCTGGGCCAGCGCCACCGGCCGCAACGCCGGCCCCGACAGCCCGCCGGTGACGCTTCCGGAGCTGGCCTTCAGCGTGTTGACCAGCGAGACCGCGTCGGCGCCGCCCTCCTCCGCCCCGACCGCGACCGCGGCGGGGTCGGCGACGTTGGGGGTCAGCTTGACGATCAGCGGCTTCGCGGTCAGCGACCGCAGGGCTTCGACCAGGGAGGCGGTCTCGGTCGGCTGCTCGCCGACGATCAGGCCCGAGTGGACGTTGGGGCAGGAGACGTTGAGCTCGATCGCCGCCACCTCGTCGCGACCGGCGACCCCCTCGACCAGGCGCGCGAACTGCTCGTGGCCGGTGCCCATCACCGAGACGATCAGTGGCACCGGCAGCTCGGCCAGCTGCGGCAGGTCCTCGGCGAGGAACCCCTCCAGCCCCTTGTTCGGGAGGCCGATGGAATTGATCATCCCCGCCGCCGTCTCCCAGATCCGCTGCGGCTCGTTTCCGGCCCTCGGCTCCAACGTAATCGTCTTCGAGACGAAGGCCGAGAACGGAAAGTCCCTCAGCAGCTCATCCCCATACACGGCGTACGCCGCGATCGCATCGAACGTGCCCGAGGCGTTGATCACCGGATGCGAAAGGTCCAGACCGCAGAAGTCGACACGGCTTTCGTGCTGTGAAGGGAGGCCGGGGGTGTCCCCCCGCGCAGCGGCGTCCTCTTTTTCGCCCCGACCACGATCTCGGACGGCCTCAGACTCTGAGGCGAAAAACCCAGCAAGCGGGGGGACACCCCCGGCCTCCCCCGCCGCCTGAACCACCGGCCCCTCCACGCAAAGGCGCATGTATCCCCCACCCGGTTTCGGCACCGCACATCCGAAGCAGGCGCCGTAGCCACAGGCCATCGGCGCCTCCATCGCCAGCTCGCAGGGGACTTCGTGAGCTGAGCAGAGCTGCGAAACCGCATCCAGCATCGGCGGCGGGCCGCAGGCGTAGACGGCGGCGCTCGCCGCGTCGTCGCCGTCGAGCATCGCCGCCAGCAGGTCGGTCACGTAGCCGCGCTGGCCGACGTGGCCGTCCTCGCTGGCGAGGCCGACCTCGCAGCAGGCGAAGAGGTCGTCGAGGCCGCCGGAATGGGCCTCGTCGCGGAAGCCGAGGAGGACGCGCGCGGGGATGTTCTTGGAGCTGAAGCGCCGCCGCAGCAGGGCCAGCGGCGCGATCCCGATCCCGCCCCCGACCAGGATCGCCCCGGCGGCGCCCGGCGCGAGCTCGCGCGGCGGCGAGAACCCGTTGCCTAACGGGCCGTTGACCCAGACCCGCTCGCCCGGCTCGAGCTCGCAGAGCCGGTCGGTGCCGGGCCCGATCCCCTCGACGAGGAAGTCGAGCCGGGTGCCGCCCGACGCCGGCCCGGCGTCGGCGACCGAGAGCGCGCGGGGCAGAAACGGCCGGGCTCCCCCCTCTCCCCAGCGGCGCTCCGTCGCAAGCATGTAGAACTGGCCCGGGTCGGGCTCGGAGCCGGCGGCGTCGAGCAGCGAGAAGACGCGGTAGCCGCCGGAGTCGCGGCTCTCGCCCACTTCGCAGAGCCGGCGGCCGAAGGGCGCGGTCATCGAGGCTGCTCGGCCCTCGTCAGGCCGTGCACCTCTTGCAGCGAGAGCACCCCCGCCTCGACCTGGTTCTGAGCGGCAATCGCGCGGGCCGCCGCGGTGGCGCCGGTCATCGTCGTCACGCAGGGGATCGCGTGGCGGACCGCGGCGGTGCGGATCGCGTGGCCGTCGGCGCGGGCGCCGGAGCCGGTCGGGGTGTTGATCACCAGGTCGCAGCGGCGCTCGCGGATCAGATCGACGACGTGCGGCGAGCCTTCGCCGAGCTTGTTGATCCGGGTCACCGGCACCCCCATCGCGGCGATCGACTGGGCGGTGCCGCCGGTCGCGATCACCTCGAAGCCGAGATCGTGGAAGCGCGCGGCAAGCTGCGTTGCCGCCGCCTTGTCGGTGTCGGTGACGGTGATGAAGACCGCCCCTTCGGTCGGCAGCGTCACCCCGGCGGCGGCCTGGGCCTTGGCGAAGGCGGTCGGGAAGTCGGCGGCGATTCCCATCACCTCGCCGGTGCTCTTCATCTCCGGCCCCAGCACCGAATCGACGCCGGCGAAGCGGGCGAACGGCAGCACCGCCTCCTTGACGCTGACGTGCCCGGCCGGAGGCTGGCGCAGGTCCATCTCGGCCAGCTTCTCGCCGAGCATCAGCCGCGCCGCGACCTTGGCCAGCGGCGTGCCCGTCGCCTTGGAGACGAAGGGGACCGTGCGCGAGGCGCGCGGGTTGGCCTCGATCACGTACAACTCGCCGCCGGCGATCCCGTACTGGATGTTGATCAGGCCGACGACGCCGAGCTCGAGCGCGATTTGCTCGGTGGTCGCGCCGATCTCCGCCAGCATCTCCTCGCCGAGGCTGAGCGGCGGCAGCACGCAGGCCGAGTCGCCTGAGTGCACGCCGGCCTCCTCGACGTGCTGCATGATCCCGGCGACGTGGACGTCGCCGCCGTCGGCGAGGGCGTCGACATCGACCTCGATCGCGTTCTCGAGGAAGCGGTCGAGCAGCAGCGGGTGCTCCTGGTCGGCCCTGACGTTGGCCTCCAGGTAGGCGGCGAGGTCCTCGCCGGAGTAGCAGATCTCCATCGCCCGGCCGCCGAGCACGTAGGAGGGTCGGACCAGCAGCGGGTAGCCGACCTGCGCGGCGATCACGTTCGCCTCCTCGGCCGAGAGCGCGGTGCCGTAGGGCGGGTGCTTGACGCCGAGCCGGCGCAGCAGGGCGCCGAATCGGCCCCGGTCCTCGGCGAGGTCGATCGCGTCGACCGGGGTGCCGAGCAACGGCACGCCGGCCTGCTCGAGCTCACGCGCCAGCTTCAGCGGCGTCTGGCCGCCGAACTGGACGATCACCCCCTCGGGGCGCTCCTGCTCGCAGACCGCCAGCACGTCCTCGGCGGTGAGCGGCTCGAAATAGAGCCGGTCGGAGGTGTCGTAGTCGGTGGAGACGGTCTCCGGGTTGCAGTTGACCATCACCGCGTCGCGGCCGAGCTCGCGGGCGGTCATCGCGGCATGCACGCAGCAGTAGTCGAACTCGATCCCCTGGCCGATCCGGTTCGGGCCGGCGCCTAGGATGACCACCGAGTCGCGCTCGCCGCGGCGGACCTCCGAGGCGGCGGCGCCGTCGGGACGAGGGCGCTCGTGGGCCGAGTAGTAGTAGGGGGTCGCAGCCTCGAACTCGGCGGCGCAGGTGTCGACCGCCTTGTAGGCGCGGACGAGGCCGTCGGTGCCGTCGCCCTCTGTGGCCAGCGCCTGCAGCTCGCGCAGGAACCAGCGGTCGACCAGGCAGCGCTCGTGCACCGCCTCGATCCCGATGCCGCGGCGGAAGGCCTCCAGCACCAGGTCGAAGCGGCCGGCGCTGGGGATCGCGATCGCCGCCAGCAGCTCCTCCTCGCCGGCCGGCGGCTGCGGCGTCTCGTCGAGCTCGCGCGAGCGCATCGCCTTGGCGAACGACTCGCGGAAGGTGCGGCCGATCGCCATCGCCTCGCCGACGCTCTGCATGTAGGTCGACAGCCGGCCCTCGGCGCCGGGGAACTTCTCGAAGGCGAAGCGCGGCACCTTGGTCACCACGTAGTCGATCGTCGGCTCGAAGGAGGCGGGGGTGGCGCGGGTGATGTCGTTGGGGATCTCCTCCAGCGCGTAGCCGACCGCCAGCTTCGCCGCCATCTTGGCGATCGGGAAGCCGGTCGCCTTCGAGGCCAGCGCCGAGGAGCGCGAGACCCGCGGGTTCATCTCGATGATCGCGATGTCGCCGCTCTCGGGGTCGACCGCGAATTGGATGTTGGAGCCGCCGGTCTCGACCCCGACCGCGCGGATCACCGCGATCGCCTGGTCGCGCAGCTCCTGGTAGAGGCGGTCGGTCAGGGTCTGCGCCGGCGCCACGGTGACCGAGTCGCCGGTGTGGACGCCCATCGGGTCGACGTTCTCGATCGAGCAGACGATCACCACGTTGTCGTTGCGATCGCGCATCACCTCGAGCTCGAACTCGCCCCAGCCGAGCACCGACTCCTCGACCAGCACCTGGTTGATCGGGCTCGCGGCGAGGCCCTCGGAGACGACCTGGCGCAACTCCGTCTCGGTCTCCCCCACGCCGCCGCCCTGGCCACCGAGAGTGAAGGCCGGGCGGACGATCGCGGGCAGCGATATACGGCCCTCGGCGAGCGCCGCCTCGACCTCGCCGAGACTGCCGACGGTCAGCGACCAGGGGATCCGCAGGCCGGCCTCGGTCATCGTCCGGCGGAACTCCTCACGGTCCTCGGCGCGGCGGATCGCGGCGTGGTCGGCGCCGATCAACTCGACCCCGAAGCGCTCCAGTGTCCCGTCCTCGTACAGGGCCATCGCCAGGTTGAGCGCGGTCTGGCCGCCGAGCGTCGGCAGCAGCGCGTCGGGCCGCTCCTTCTCGATGATCTTCGCCACCGGGCCGGGCAGCAGCGGCTCGATGTAGGTCGCGGTGGCGAACTCCGGGTCGGTCATGATCGTCGCCGGGTTGGAGTTGACGAGGACGACCTCGTAGCCCTCCTCGAGCAGCACCTTGCAGGCCTGCACGCCGGAGTAGTCGAACTCCGCGGCCTGGCCGATCACGATCGGACCGGAGCCGACCAGGAGGATCTTCTCGATGTCGGTGCGCTTAGGCATGCGCGAGCGCCAGGAAGTCGTCGAAGAGGTGGCGGGCGTCGTGCGGGCCGGGGCCGGCCTCGGGGTGGTACTGGACCGTCGCGGCGGCGACGTCGCGCAGCACCAGGCCCTCGACCGTGCGGTCGTAGAGGTTGATGTGCGACAGCTCGGCGGCGCCGAAGTCGGTCTCCCAGCGGACCGGCTCGTCGGCCTCGATCCGCGGCTCGCCGCCGGGCCCCTGGACCGCGAAGCCGTGGTTCTGCGAGGTGATGTCGATCCGCCCCGTCGCCAGCTCCTTGACCGGGTGGTTGGCGCCGCGGTGGCCGAACGGCAGCTTGAAGGTCTCCAGCCCGACCGCGCGACAGAGCAGCTGGTGGCCGAGGCAGATGCCGAACAGCGGCTTCCTGCCGACCAGCTCGCGGACGGTGTCGACGACGTAGCCGAGCGCCGCCGGGTCGCCGGGGCCGTTGGCGAGGAAGACGACGTCGGGGCCCTCGGCCAGCACCTGCTCGGCGGAGCTGTCGCAGGGCAGCAGGGTGACGCGGCAGCCGCGCTCGCGCAGCTGGCGGACGATGTTGAGCTTGACGCCGGTGTCGATCCCGACCACGTGCGGACCGTCGCCCTCGAAGCGGACCGGCTCCGGCGGGGTGACGGTGCGGGCGAGGTCGGCGCCGTCCATCGCCGGCTCGGCGGCGACCAGCTCGGCGGCCTCGGCCTCGGCCATCCCGGTCGGGAAGATGCCGCCGCGCATCGCGCCGCGGTCGCGGATGTGGCGGACGAGGGCACGGGTGTCGGCGCCGGAGATGCCGGGGACGCCGCGGTCGGTCAGCCAGTCGAGCCAGCCGCCCTCGGCGGTGGCGGCGTCCTCGCCGTTGTGGGCATCGCGCATCACCACCCCGCGGGCCTGGGCGCGGTCGGACTCCATCGCCTCGGCGGAGACGCCGTAGTTGCCGATCGACGGGTAGGTGAAGACGACGATCTGCCCGGCGTAGGACGGGTCGGTGACCGACTCCTGGTAGCCGGTCATCGCCGTGTTGAAGACGACCTCGCCGGTGACCGGCTCGACGTGGCCGCAGAGCTCGCCGTCGAAGCGGCTGCCGTCCTCGAGCAGGATGTAGCCGGCGTTCATGCCGCCACTCCGAGGGAAAAGCTGCGCAGGCGATAGGCGACCTGGCCGGCGGCGACGGTCATCAGCACCCGGCCGGTCAGCTCGCGGCCGGCGCACCAGGAGTTCTGCGAGCGGCTCTCGTAGCCGTCCTCGCCGACCGTCCACTCGGCGCCGAGGTCGCAGAGGGCGACGTTCGCCTCGCTGCCCACCGCCAGACTGGGCCGCTCGATCCCGAACGGCTCGGCGCCGCCGCCCAGCTTCTCGACGATCAGGGCGAGGTCGAGGACGTCGGGCAGGACCAGGTCCGTATGCAGGGCGGCGAACGCGGTCTCCAGCCCGGTCACCCCCATCGCCGCCTGCTCGAAGGGAACCTCCTTTTCCTCCGCCGCGTGCGGCGCGTGGTCGGTTGCGATGCAGTCGATCGTGCCGTCGCGCAGGCCCTCGATCAGCGCCTGACGGTCGGCCTCGGAGCGCAGCGGCGGGTTCATCTTGTGCCGGCGCGGATCGAGACTGCGGACCGCCTCGTCGGTCAGGCAGAGGTGGTGCGGGCTGGCCTCGCAGCTGATCGACACGCCGTCCTGCTTGGCGACGCGGACGGCGGCGACCGACTCGGCGGCGGAGAGGTGCTGGACGTGGATCCGGCCCTGCTCGTAGCCGGCGAGGGCGGCGTCGCGGGCGATCGCCGTCGACTCGGAGACCGAGGGGATGCCGGCGAGGCCGAGCGCCGCCGAGACCGGGCCTTCGTGGACGACCCCGTCGCCCGACAGGTCGGGGTCCTCCTCGTGCAGGGCGATCGTGCCGCCGCAGAGGCGCTGGTACTGGAGGGCGCGGCGCAGCACGCGGGCGCTGCGGATCGGCAGCCCGTCGTCGCTGAAGCCGAGCGCGCCGGCATCGCGCAGCTCGCCCATCTCGGTCAGCTCCTCGCCCTTCATGCCGCGGGTCACGGTCGCCAGGAAGCCGACCGCGACCGAGGCGCTCCGGCGGGCCGCCTCGCGCAGCGCCTCGACGTCGGCCGGGGTCGAGACCGGCGGCTCGGTGTTGGCCATCGCGATCACGCCGCAGTAGCCGCCGGCGGCGGCGGCCCGGCTGCCGGTCTCGATGTCCTCCTTGTGCTCCTGGCCGGGGACGCGCAGGTGGACGTGGGGATCGAAGAAGGCCGGGAAGGCGTGCAGGCCCTCGGCGCCTACCTCCTCGGCCCCGCCGGCTTCGGCGGCGCCGGGGGCCGCCAACTCGGCGATGCGGCCGTCGCGGATGACGACGTCGTGGACGCCGTCGATGCCGGCGACCGGGTCGAGCACGGTGGCGCCGCGCAGAACCAGGTCGGCGCTCTCGGCGGAGCGCAGGTCGAGCGAGCCGGCGAGACTCACGCCGGCTGCCCGACCATCTCTTCGCTGCGATCGCGGGCGGCGAGCAGCTCGTAGAGGATCGCCATCCGCACGACCAGGCCGGAGGCGACCTGCTCGGCGATCAGCGACTGCGGCGAGTCGATCGCCTCGCCGGACAGCTCGACGCCGCGGTTGACCGGCCCCGGGTGCATCAGCAGCTGCCGCGGCCCAAGCCGCCGCGAGTCGATCTGGAATCGCGCCGCGTACTCGCGGAGCGAGGGCACGAAGCTCTCCGCCATCCGCTCGCGCTGCAGGCGCAGCGCGTAGACGACGTCGGCCTCGCCGAGCCGGTCGAGCGAGTGGGAGACGTCGCAGCCGAGCTGCTCGATCCCGCGGGGGATCAGCGCCGGTGGGCCGCAGACGGTGACCTCGGCGCCCATCGCGCCGAAGGCGACCAGGTTGGAGCGGGCGACGCGGCTGTGGAGCACATCGCCGACGATCCAGATCCGCCTGCCCTCCAGCGAGCCGAGCCGGCGGCGCAGGGCGAAGAGGTCGAGCAGCGCCTGGCTCGGGTGCTCGTGCTTGCCGTCGCCCGCGTTGACCACCGCCGCCTCGCTCCACTCGGCGACCAGCTGGGCGGCGCCGGCGTGCGGGTGACGGATCACGATCGCCGCCGGGTCGTAGGCGGAGAGGGTGGCGACGGTGTCCTTCAGCGACTCGCCCTTGTCGACCGAGGAGCCGGCCGACTTGACCGAGACGAGGTCGGCGGAGAGGCGCTTGGCGGCCAGCTCAAAGGAGGAGCTGGTGCGGGTGCTGGCCTCGTAGAAGAGGGTGACGATCGTGCGACCGCGCAGCGTCGGGACCTTCTTGATGTCGCGCCGGCCGACCTCGGCGAAGCTCTCGGCGCGGTCGAGGATCGCCTCGATCTCGTCCCGCGAGAGATCCTCGATCGCCAGCAGGTGCCTCATGCCGTCACCTCGGCCGGCTCGGAGATCGTCACCTCGTCGACCTCGTCGGTCTCCTCGAGGCGGACGTTGACCCGCTCGCCGCGGGCGGTGGGCAGGTTCTTGCCGACGTAGTCGGGGCGGATCGGCAGCTCGCGGTGGCCGCGGTCGCAGAGGACCGCGAGCTGGACCCGCTGCGGGCGGCCGTAGTCGAACAGCGCGTCGATCGCCGCCCGCACGGTGCGGCCGGTGAACAGCACGTCGTCGACCAGCACCACCGTGCGCCCGGTCAGGTCGAAGTCGATGTGCGAGGCGTGGACGACGGGCTGCGCGCCGGGCGTCACACCGGCGCCGACGTCGTCGCGGTAGAAGGAGATGTCGAGGTCGCCGATCGGCACCTCGACCTCGCTCAGCTCGCCGATCAGCGCTTGCAGGCGACGGGCGAGGAATACGCCGCGAGTGTGGATGCCGACGATCGCCAAGCCCTCCGGCGCCGCGTTCTTCTCGGCGATCTCGTGGGCGATCCGCCGCAGCGTCCGCCTCAGGTCGTCGCGCTCAAGCACGACCTTCTCGCTCACTTGGGTGCTCCTTCCTGGCCTCTCGGGACCGGGTTAAAGGACGGCGCAAGCGTAGCAGCGGCGGCTGACGATCAGGCTTGCTCGGCGCGATCCCGGGCGCCGTTGGCGAGGAGCTCCGGGTCGCCGCGCTCGGGGAACGGGATCTCGATCAGGTCGAAGTCTTTCGGGGCGACCGTGGGCTCGAAGACCTCGCGCGCCTCCTCCAAAACCCTGCCGACGTGGTAGCGGGAGGAGATGTGGACCAGGGCCAGCATCTTCACCTCGGCCTCACGGGCGACCGCGGCCGCCTGGCCGACGGTCGAGTGGCCGGTGTCGGC
Organism: uncultured Solirubrobacterales bacterium; assembly: GCA_963764365.1. Taxonomy (GTDB): domain Bacteria; phylum Actinomycetota; class Thermoleophilia; order Solirubrobacterales; family 70-9; genus VRUE01. Next base: position 556,178 of record CAVXSI010000020.1, on the reverse strand, counting down.
GGCGCGCTGCGCCTCCTCCTCGGCGAAGCTCGCGTCGTGGACCAGCAGCTCGGCGCCGCCGGCGGCCTCGACCGTCGCCTTGCAGGGCGCCGTGTCGCCGGTGACGACGACCGTGCGGCCGAGGCGGGACTCGCCCATCACGTCGCCGGGCTCGACCGGCCGCTCGCAGCCGTCCACCGTCTCGCCCCGCTGCAGGGCGGCGAAGGCCGGGCCTTCCGCGACCCCGAGCCGCTTCGCCGCCTCCGGGTCGAAGCGCCCCGGGCGCTCCTCCTCGACCAGCGCGTAGCCGTGGGCGCGGGAGCTGTGCTCGACCGCGAAGGCGCGCACCTCGGCGCCGTCGCGCTCGACCGCCTCGCCGGCCTCCAGCTCGACCAGGTCGAGCCTGTACCCGACCCGGCCGATCACCCGCCCGAGGCTGCCGATCAGGTCGCGCAGGCCGCGCGGGCCGTAGATCGTCAGCGGCCGCTCGCGCTCGGTCAGGTCATACGTCTTCAGCAGCCCCGGCAGGCCGAGGAAGTGGTCGGCGTGGAAGTGGGTGAAGTAGATCTCGTCGACCTGGACCAGCCCGAGCGAGCGCTGCATCTGCCGCTGCGTCCCCTCGCCGCAGTCGAACAGCAGCCGTTCGCCGCCACGCGCGACCAGCAGGCTGGCGGTATTGCGCCGCGCCGAGGGCACGGCACCGCCCGTGCCGAGGAAGGCGACCGAAAGATCCATGGCCGCGAGGATAAGCTGGTGGCTCGGCGCCCGTAGCTCAGCTGGATAGAGCGTCCGCCTCCGGAGCGGAAGGCCGCAGGTTCGAATCCTGCCGGGCGCGTGATGAAGGAGGCGTTGAAGACTCGGCCGCCGCGGGGGGCGGCGATCGTGGTCGTGGTCGGGCTGGTGGCAACCGTCGCCGCGGCGGCGCTGGCCACCTCGGGGCCGGTCGGCAGCGCGGCGCAGCTGGAATGGATCGCGCACGCGCCGCTGCCGGACTCGAAGCCGGCGGCGATTCCCGCCGGCGGCTCGATGCGGCTCTCCGAAGGCGGGATCCGGGTCAGCGAAGGGAACATCAGCGGCTACCGGCTCTACCGAGTCGCCTCGGTGCTGACGATCGCCCCCGGCTCGGCCGTCGGCCAGGGGAGGTTGCGCTGCGCGATGCGCGTGCCGCGTCCGCCGCGGGCGCTGGTCGCCCACACGCCGGGCAGCCGCGCCGCCTACCCGCGCTCGACCGGCGAGGGCAAGGAACTGCTCGACCAGGGCGACGTGCCGGAAACCGTGCTGGTCGAGTTCAACGTCCACGGCGACGAACTGGCCTCGCTCGACTTCGGCGACGTCTTCCCGGCCTTCACCACCGAGCCCGGCCTGACGGTCGGCTGGGGCACCTTCCAGGAGGGGGTCCAGGTGTGGCAGTGGAGCCTGCCGAAGGGGCGCCCGAAGCAGCCGCTCGAACTCGGCTTCGCCGCGCTCTGGCGGACCACGACCACGCCCTCGGCGCGGATCGCCTGCACGGTCCAGACCTCGGCCGGAGCCGCGACCGTGCGCACCGCCGGCAGGCTGCCGCTGCCCGAAAAGGGATGACGCGCCGGCCGCTCGTCGCCCTCGCGGTCGCCCTCGCCCTGCCGATCGCCGGCTGCGGATCGATCTCCGGCTCGGCCGGCGAGTTCACCCCCGCAGTCCCCGGGGTGCTCACCGTCGCCACCTCGACCGTGCCGACCGCGGGCTTCTGGGAAGGGACGACGACACACCCCACCGGTGGCTTCGAATACGAGCTGGCACGGGACCTCGCCGAGCGCTTCGAACTCGGCTCGGTGCGGATCCGGATCGTCCATTTCCACCGCCTCGTCGCCGGCGACCTCGGCGGTGCCGACCTCGGCCTCTCGCTGCTCACGCCGACCGCCGAACGCGAAGGGGCGCTCGACTTCTCCACCCCCTATCTCGATTCGCCGCCGACCGTGCTCGTCCGCGCCGGCACCGAGGTGCCCGACCTCGCCTCGGCCGAGGAGCTGCGCTGGGGGGTGATCCGCGCGACCACCTTCGTCGAACGGGTCGCAGACCAGATCGCCCCCGAAACGACGACCGGGGTCTTCGACGGCCAGCGCGAGCTGCTGGCGGCGCTCGAGGCCGGCCGGGTCGACGCGACGCTGCTCGACCTGCCGCTCGCGGTCTCGCTCGCCGACCACTCCGGGGGGCGGCTGGAAGCGGTCGCGCAGCTGCCGGAACCGGAGCAGATCGCGGTCGCGCTGCCGCGGGGCAGCGACAACGTCGAAGCGGTCGACTCGGCGATCCGCTCGCTGATCGCCGACGGCACGATCCACGACCTGCTCGACCGCTGGGTCGGCCCCGAGGCGGCCGACGACGAACACGCCCTGCCGCTGCTGAGGACCTCGCGGGGATGAGCGCGGCGGCGATCGAGATCCACTCGCCCACCGGCGCGGCCTGGGAGTTCCTGATCCTGTTCGCGGTGGTGATCGTCGGCCCGCCGCTGATGCAGCGGGCGCGCGTGCCGGGGATCATCGGCCTGCTCGTCGGCGGCTTCGCGATCGGCCCGCACGGGCTCGACCTGATCGGCGCCGGCAACACGACGGTGCCGGAGCTGGGCCAGCTCGGCCTGCTCTACCTGATGTTTGTCGCCGGGGTCGAGCTCGACCTCGGCCTGGTCCGGGTCCATCGCGCCTCGGTGCTCGGCTTCTCCGCGATCACCTTCGCGCTGCCGATGTCGCTCGGGGTCGCGGTCGGGCTGGGGCTCGGCTGGGACGTCCCGGCGTCGCTGCTGCTCGGCTCGCTGCTCGCCTCCCACACCCTGCTCCTCTATCCCGCCGCTCGCGGCGCCGGGCTCGCCGCCGACCGCGGCGTCGCCACCGCGGTCGGCGCCACCGCGCTCACCGACACCGCCTCGCTGATCGTCCTCGCCGCCGTCTCCGGCTCCGAGCTGGCCGGCGGCACCGCCGCCGAGATCGCACTGCAGATCGTCGTCGGCCTCGCCGTCCTGCTCGCCTTCACGCTGCTGCTGCTGCCACGACTGGCGCGGCTCGGCTTCCGCTACCTCGGCACCGACCGGATCGTCCGCTACCTGCTCGCCGTCGCCGCCTTCCTCGCCGCCGCGACGGTCGCCGCGAGCTTCGGCATCGAGGGGATCGTCGGCGCCTTCTTCGCCGGCCTGGCGCTGAACAGGCTGGTCCCGAACGAAGGCCCGCTGATGGACCGGATCGACTTCTTCGGCGCCGCCGTCTTCATCCCGATCTTCCTCGTCTCGGTCGGGATGCTGCTCGACCCGGCGGTGATGGTCAGCGGCGAGGCGCTGAAGCTGGCCGGCCTCTTCGTCCTCGCCAGCATCGGCGGCAAGGCGATTGCCTCGGCGATCGGCAAGGTCGCCTTCGGCTACAGCCGTCCGCAGGCCGAGCTGATGCTGGGGCTGACCGTGCCGCAGGCGGCGGCGGCGCTGGCGGCGACGATCATCGGCTTCGACATCGGCCTGTTCGACCAGGCGGTGGTCAACGCGGTACTGGTCCTGATCCTCGCCTCGATCGTCGTCGGCACGATCCTCGTCGACCGCTCGGTCGGCAGGATTCCCAAGCCCGAGCACTCCGACCGCCTCGGGCGGCGCCTGCTCGTCACCCTCGAGGACCCGGCGCAGGCGCCGCTCGCCTTCGCCCTCGCGGCGCGAATCGCCGGCCCCGACAACGGCGTCGTCCATGGGCTGCTGGCCAGCCAACCGGCCGAGGCGCCTTCGCGCCAGACGCTGCTCGGCCAGCTGAGGGCGGCCGCGTTCGCCGCCGACCTCGACGCCGAGCCGACCCTGCTCGTGCACGAATCGCTGCCAGAAGGCGTCGTCAACGCCGCCGCCGCCGAGGGGGCTTCGCTGGTCCTGGTCGGCCAGCGTCCGGCCGCCGCGTCGGCCTTCGGCACCGCCGGGGAGACCGTCGCCGGTGCGACCTCGGCGCCGGTCGCGATCCTGCTCGGCGATGCCGACCGGATCAACCGCGTTCGCCTCGCCCCCGACGCCGACTCGACCGCCGCCGACCTCGCCGCCGATCTGGCGGCGCGGCTCGGCGCCGACGGCGATGCCACCGTCGAGCAGCTGGGCCCGGGCGACCTCTGCGTGATGCCCGTCGCTTCCTGGGAGATGCTCGCCGACCCGCCCCAGCCGCCGCCCGGCGCCGCGGTGCTGGTCGTGCCCGAAACCTAGGTCGTCGGCGCGACCAGCAGCTCCGGGCCCTCGACCGTCCCGCCGACCTTGTTCAGCTTCGGGTTGGCAGGGGCGGCGTCCATCCTCGCGGCGGGCAGCGGCCCGCACATCGCGATCGCGTCCTCGGCGCCGAGGTCGGGGCGCAGCCAGGCCGCCTCGGCCTCCGGGCCGGGCAGGATCGCCGGCATCCGCTCGTGGACCCTGGCGACGACCTCGTTCGGCGTCGTGGTGACGATCGTGCAGCTGTAGAGCCAGCCGTCGTCGACGCCGCGATCCTCCCCGTCCCACTCCTTGCGCGTGCAGAGGCCGGCGAAGGCGAACGGCTCGCCGCCGTCGACGGTAAAGCGCCAGGGCTGGCGCGGTTGCTTCGGGTCCTCGGCGACCATCCACTCGTAGAAGCCGTCGGCGACGATCAGGCAGCGGTGGCGGAACTTGCCGACCAGCGGCGCGTAGGCGCGGCTCGAGTCGAGGTTCTCCGCTTTCGCGTTGATCATCCGGTAACCGACCTTGAGGTCCTTCGCCCAGCGCGGCACCAGGCCCCAGCGCATCAGCCGCGCCTCGCGCTCGCCGCGGGCCGCCTCCTCGGGGTCGGGCGAGGAGCGGACGGTCAGCACCTCCTGGGTGGGCGCGACGTTGAAGCGGCCCACCCCCCTCTGGTTGCGCTCCAGGGACTTTTCCAGCTCGACCTGGAACCGGTCCGCGATCTTCTTGGTGTCCTTTGCGGTGACGGTGAAGCGGCCGCACATGGAGTTGAGACTAGAGGCCTGATGTGGGTTAGGCGCGTGCGCGGGGGCGCTGCAGACCAAGCTGGGCGCCGCACGGGGGCGAAACGGGTAGCGGTTACTACCCGCAAGCCCGCGGGTGGCGATCCAGCGCCGGTATGCGGCGTCATCCGTGTGCGTGGATAACCCACATCAGGCCTCTAGCCGCCGTGCGGGCGCGCCTCGGGATGCTCGCGGTACCAGTCGAGCGTGCGCCGCAGGCCGACCTCGAGCCCGACCGCCGGCGCCCAGCCGGTCAGCTCGCGCAGCTTGGTCGAGTCGACGAACTGGCGGTCGATCTCGCCCGCCGGGACGCCCTCGCCCTGGAAGTCGGGCTCGACCCCGGTTCCGGCCAGCCGCGCGATCGCCTCGACCACCTCGCGCACCGAGTGCGGCCGTTCGCCACCGGCGTTGAACGCCTCCCCCACAGCCCCGCCGCGGTCGAGCGCGGCAGCGACCACCAGGTAGGCGGCGACCGCGTCGTCGACGTGGAGGAAGTCGCGTTCGGGGCTGCCGTCGGAGCGGATGACGGGAGCGCGACCGTCGAGCGTGGCGACGACGACCTCCGGGACCAGCCTCGAGAAGTTGAGGTCGCCGCCGCCGTAGACGTTGGCGAAGCGGGTGACCGCGAGCGGCAGGCCGTAGGCGTGGGCGTAGCTGCGGGCGACGATGTCCGCCGCCGCCTTGCTGGCGTCGTATGGAAACGAGCCGCGCAGCGGGAAGTCCTCGCGATAGGGCAGCTGCGGGCTCGAGCCGTAGGCCTTGTCGGAGGAGGCGAAGACGACCCGCTCGGGCCCGTGCTCGCGGCAGGCTTCGAAGACGTTCCAGGCGCCGCGCACGTTGACCTCGAAGGTTTCGGCCGGCGAGCGGCTCGCCACCCCGACGATCGTCTGCGCGGCGAGGTGGAAGACGGACTCGACCCCGACGACGGCGGCGGCGACCGCCTCGGCGTCGCGCAGATCGGCCTCGGCCAGCTCGACCTCGGCACGGATCCCGAGCAGGTCGAGGCCGGAGAGCCGCTCGCCGCCGACGTCGGCCAGCCGCGGCGCCGGGCGGTCGAGCACCCGCACCGAGTCGCCGCGCTCGAGCAGCGCCCGGGCGAGGTGCGAGCCGACGAACCCGTGCGCACCGCTGACCAGAGCGAGGCTCATTGTGACGGCGCCGGTTGTCGCTTTTTCCCCACCCCAGTGGGGACAATGCTGCAATCGACGCCGTCCGGACGCCAAGGCGCCTCGCCGGACTGCCAGAGATCGTTCAGCACGACCGCGTCCTTGTAGGTGTCCATGCAGTCCCAGAAGCCCTCGTGCCGGTAGGCGCGCAGCCGCCGGTCGGCGGCGAGCCTCGCCAGCGGCTCGCGCTCGAGCACGCTCTGCTCGTCGAGGTACTCGAGCACCGCCGGCTCGAAGCAGAAGAAGCCGCCGTTGATCCAGCGCTCGCTGCGCGGCTTCTCGACGAAGCCCTCGACCGCGCCGTCGGCGCCCAGCTCGGCGACGCCCCACTGCAGCTCGGGCCGCACCACGGTCATCGTCGCCGCCTGGCCGTGCTCGCGGTGGAAACCGAGCAACTCGCCCAGGTCGATGTCGGCGACGCCGTCGGCGTAGGTGGCGCAGAAGGTCCCCCGGCCGAGCCGCTCCGCCAGCCGCGCGATCCGTCCCCCGGTCGGCGTGTCCAGCCCGGTGTCGACGCACTCGACGGCGACGCCGTCGGGCCACGCCTCGGCGGCGACGAACTCCTCGACCGCCTCACCCAGATACCCCGTGGCGAGCAGAAACCGTTTGAAGCCCTGCGCGGCGTAGATCCCGATCACGTGCCAGAGGATCGGTTTCCCCCCAATCTCCACGAGCGCCTTGGGCATGGTCTCCGTGCGCTCTCGGAGACGGGTGCCGCGCCCCCCACAGAGGATCGCGACGGGGGGCTTAGCGGCCATCCCGGCATGGGTGGAGCGTCTTGTACTTTTTCGCCACCAACCTCGCGGCGTCAGCTATCTGACTCTCCACCGAAAAAGTTAAGCGGAACCCATGCCGGGATGGCCGCTCACCCACCAGCCACAGCCGGGAGGATCGTTACCTCGTCGCTCTCCGCGACCGCAGTATCCAGCCCCTGCTGGAAGCGGATGTCCTCGCCGCTGACGTAGACGTTGACGAAGCGGCGCAGGTCGCCGTCCTGGGTGATCCGCTCGCGCAGGTCGCCGTGCGCGTCGAAGACCGCGTCGAGCACCTCGCCGACGGTCGCGCCGGCTACCTCGACCTCGGGCTCGCCGCCGGTCGCGGCGCGGAGTTGGGTCGGGATCTTCACGGTTACCGCCATCAGGCTGCCACCTCCTGCTCTTCGAACTCGGACTCGAAGCTGTCGAGATCGGGCTCGATCTCGTGCATGCGAAAGCTATCGCGCGCCGCGTCGAGCGTCTTCAGACCCTCGCCCGTGATGTAGACGACGACCCGCTCGCCGGCGGCGATGTCGCCGCGCTCGGCCAGCTTCGCGAGGACGCCGATCGTCACCCCGCCGGCGGTCTCGGTGAAGACGCCGGTGGTCTCGGCCAGCAGCCTGATCCCGGCGCGGATCTCCTCGTCGGAGACGGAGTCGATGGCGCCGCCGCTGCGGCGCGCCTGCTCGACCGCGTAGGGGCCGTCGGCCGGGTCGCCGATCGCCAGGCTTTTGGCGATCGTCTCCGGCTTCTGCGGCTTGCAGACGTCCCAGCCTTCGGCGAAGGCGGTGGCGACCGGGCTGCAGCCCTCCGCCTGGGCGCCGTTGAAGACCGGCTGGGCGCCGGCGATCAGGCCGAGGTCGAGCCACTCCTGGAAGCCGCGGGCGATCTTGGTGAACAGCGAGCCGGAGGCGATCGGGCAGACGACCCGGTCGGGCAGCTCCCAGCCGAGCTGCTCGGCGGTCTCGTAGGCCAGCGTCTTCGAGCCCTCGGCGTAGTAGGGCCGCAGGTTGACGTTGACGAAGGCCCAGGGCCGGGTTTCGGCGAGCTGGGTGCAGAGGCGGTTGACGTCGTCGTAGTTGCCGCGGACGCCGACCAGGTTGGTCCCGTAGATCCCGGTCGCCAGCAGCTTCTGCTCCTCGAGGTTGGCGGGGACGAAGACGTAGGAGTCGAGCCCGGCGGCGGCGGCGTGGGCGGCGACCGCATTGGCGAGGTTGCCGGTCGAGGCGCAGGCGACGGTCTCGAAGCCGAGCTCGCGCGCCTTGGCGACCGCGACCGCGACGACCCGGTCCTTGAACGAGTGGGTCGGATTGGCGGCGTCGTTCTTGATCCACAGCTCGGCGTCGAGCCCAAGCCTCTCGGCCAGCCGGTCGGCGCGCAGCAGCGGCGTCAGCCCCGGCTCCAGCGGGTCGGCCGGGCGCCCCTCGAAGGGGAGGAAGTCGCGGTAGCGCCAGATCCCCTGCGAGCCGGCCTGGATGCGGCGCTTGGCCTCATCTGCCCCGAGCCCCGAATGGTCATAGGCGACTTCGAGCGGGCCGAAGCAGTTCTCGCAGGCGTAGCTGGCGTTCAACTCGTAGCTCGCCCCGCACTCCTTGCACTTCAGCCTCTCAACCGACATCCGATCTTCCTTCCTAGAAAAAAACCTCCGCCAGTGGGGCAGAGGTCCGATCGGACGCCTTCCCCACATCTTCCAGATCCTCAACGACCTGCTGGAGTTGGCACCTCCCCTTGAACCGAAGGTCCAAGGTGGTTGCCGGGGTTTCGCTGGGCCAGTCCCTCCACCCCTCTAGATGTGGCGCTTATATGTGCGAGGAAGGGTACCATCGCGGGCATGCCCAGCGAGACGATGAGCGTGAACGATGCCGAACCTTCCGAAACCGAGGCTGCGACGGCCCGGTCGGCGCGGCGAGCTCATCCCGGCGTCGGCCCAGCCTGAGCCGCGGGCGCCGAACGTCGAGCAGATCGACTCCGCCGGCCTGCGCTGGGTCAACATCGAGCACCCCGGGGCGCCGGAGCGCGCCTGGATCGAAGAGAACTTCGACTTCCACGCGCTCGATCTCGAGGACGTGCTCTCGCGCAACCAGCGGCCGAAGATCGACGTCTACGACGACTACCTGTTCATCGTCCTGCACTTCCCGATCTTCGACCCGGCGGCGGGCCGGCTCGGCGCCGGCGAGCTCGACCTCTTCGTCGGCCCCGGCTACGTGGTGACGATCCCGAACCAGCCGCTGCAGCCGGTCGAGTACCTGTTCGAGCGCTGCCGCGCCAAGGAGGAGCTGCGCGAGCAGCTGTTCGCGCGCGGCTCCGGCTACCTGCTCTACCGCCTGGTCGACGACAGCTTCGACTACTGCTTCCCGATGCTGCGCAAGATCGGCAACAAGCTCGACGCGCTCGAGGACGACATCTTCGAGGGCCGCTCGGAAGAGGTCGTGCGCGACATCTCCAACGCCAAGCAGGAGATCATCAACTTCCGCAAGGTGATCCGGCCGCAGCGGCCGGTCCTGCGCGACCTCGAGAAGGTCAAGCAGCGCTACCTCGCCACCGACCTCGATCTGGAGATCTACTTCGACGACATCTTCGACGCGCACGAGCGGATCTGGGACATGCTCGAGAACTACAAGGAGGTGGTCGAGGCGCTGGCCGAGACCAACGAGTCGGTGATCTCCCACCGGGTCAACGACATCCTCCGCGTGCTGACCTCGATCAGCGTCATCGTCCTGCCGCTGACCCTGCTGGCGAGCATCTGGGGGATGAACTCGCGCGTGCCCGGCGAGCACAGCGCCACCGGGTTCTGGATCGTGATCGCGGCGATGTTCGCGATCCTGCTCGGCCTCGTCGGCTACTTCCGCAAGCGCGGCTGGCTATAGCCTGCCGCGAGTGGCTAACCATCGCATCTGGGCGCCCTGGCGCCTCGCCTACGTGAAGGACGCGTCGAAGGACAACGAGGAGCAGTGCATCTTCTGCGCCAAGCCGGCGGCGGGGGATGACGAGGCGAGCCTGATCGTCCACCGCGGCGAGCGCAGCTTCGTGATCCTCAACCTCTTCCCTTACACCAACGGCCACCTGATGGTCGCTCCCTACGAGCACATCGGCCGCATCCAGGAGCTGCCGGCGGAGACGGTCGCCGAGATGATGGCGCTGGCGCAGACGGCGATGAGCCGGCTCGAGGACGTCTACCAGCCGCACGGCTTCAACCTAGGCTTCAACCAGGGCCGGGTCGCCGGCGCCGGGGTCGAGCACCACATCCACATGCACGTCGTCCCCCGCTGGGCCGGCGACAACAACTTCATGCCGGTGATCGCCGACACGAAAGTGATGCCGCAGTCGATCGAAGAAAGCTACGCCGCATTGAAAGGGGCGTTTTGAACGAGCAGACCCCCCTGGCGCCCGCCGGGATCTTCAAGGCCTACGACATCCGCGGTCTGTACGGCGAGCAGATGGACGAGACGACGGCGCTGGCGATCGGGCGGGCCTTCGCCCGGGTGCTGGCGCGGCTGCGCGGCAAGCGGCCCGGCGAGCTGCGGATCGGGCTCGGACGCGACATGCGGCTGACCGCGCCGGCGATGGCGGCGAAGCTGCGCGAGGGCATGGCGATGGAGGGCGCGACCGTGCTCGACGCCGGCATGGTCGCGACCGAGGTGCTCTATTTCCTCGTCGGCTCGCGCCGGCTCGACGGCGGCGCGATGTGCACCGCCTCGCACAACCCGAAGGCCTACACCGGCGTCAAGCTGGTCCGCGAGGGGGCGCTGGCGCTCTCCGGCGACGCCGGGATCGGCGACGTGCGGCGCGAGATCGAGGCCGGCCTCGGCGAGGGTCCCGGCGGCGGCTCCATCGAGGAGGTCGACGCGTGGGAGGAGTACCGCGCCCACGCCCTCTCCTTCGTCGACGCGGACCAGATCAAGCCGATGAAGCTGGTGGTCGACGGCGGCAACGGGATGGCCGGGCCGATGGTCGGACCGACCCTGCGGGGGCTCGGGATGGAGCTGGACGAGCTCTACTTCGAGCCCAACGGGGAGTTCCCCGATCACGAGCCGAACCCGCTGCTGGAGGAGAACCGCAGACTGATCGAAGCGCGGGTGCGCGACGCCGGCGCCGACCTCGGCATCGCCTGGGACGGCGACGCCGACCGCTGCTTCTTCATCGACGGCGAGGGCGGCTTCTGCGACGGCGACTTCATCTGCGCCCTGCTCGCCCGGGCGGCGCTGGCGAAGGACCCGGGCGCGACGATCCTCTACGACCCGCGCTCCAGCCGGGCCGTCCCGGACCTGGTCGCGGCCGAGGGCGGGCGCTCGGAGCTCTCGCGCGTCGGCCATGCCTTCTTCAAGCTCCGCATGCGCGAGGAGGGCGCCGTATTCGGCGGCGAGGTGTCGGGCCACTACTACTTCCGCGACTTCTGGTGCGCCGACTCGGGCACGATCCCGGCCCTGCTGATGCTCGAGCTGCTGTCCGCCGACGGCCGCTCGCTGGGCGAGCTGATGGCCGGGTTCCGCTCGCGCTACTTCATCTCCGGCGAGATCAACTCCGAGGTCGCCGACCAGGAGGCGAAGATGGAGGAGATCGCGGCCCGCTACTCCGACGGCGAGCTGAACCGGCTCGACGGGATCTCGATCGACTACCCCGACTGGCACTTCAACGTCCGCCCCTCCAACACCGAGCCGCTGCTGCGCCTCAACCTCGAGTCGCTGGTCTCAGGCGAGGACATGGAGCGCAAGCGCGACGAGGTGCTCGGGTTGATTCGAGCAGCGTGACGCTGACACCGGAGGAGGCGCTGGAGCAGGCGGCCCTCGCCGGCATCCACCAGCTCCGCATCCCCACTCCATTCGCCGTCGGGCGCGTCAACTGCTACCTGCTCGAGGACGAGCCGCTGACCCTGATCGACACCGGGCCCAACTCCGGCAAGGCGCTCGACGAGCTGCAGGGCCAACTCGGTGCCCACGGCCACTCGATCGACGACCTCGAGCTGGTGATCCTCACCCACCAGCACATCGACCACCTGGGCCTGATCGAGATCGTCGTCGAGCACTCGGGCGCGGAGGTCGCGGCGCTCGGCCTCGCCGCCGAGCGGCTGGCCGGCTTCGGCGAGGAAGCCGAGCGCGAGGACGAGTTCGCGGTCGAGCTGATGCTGCGCAACGGCATCCCGCAGGAGGTTGCCTTCGCGCTGCAGAGCGTCAGCCGCAGCTTCCGCGGCTGGGGCTCACGGGCGCAGGTGACGAAACCGCTTCAGGACGGCCAGGCGATGCCGTTCCGCAACCGCACCCTGCAGGCGCTGCACCGGCCCGGCCACAGCCCTTCGGACACCGTCTTCTGGGACTCGGAGCGGCGGATCCTGATCGCCGCCGACCACCTGATCGCCCATATCTCCTCCAACCCGCTGATCGCGCGACCGCTCGACGGCTCCGAGCGGCGCCCGCAGGCGCTCGTCACCTATATCGAGTCGATGCGGAAGACCAGGGAGATGCCGGCCGAGATCGTCCTCTCCGGCCACGGCGAGCCGATAACCGACCACGTCGCGCTGATCGACGACCGCCTCGCCAAGCACGGGCGCCGCAAGGAGAAGATCTTCGGCCTGATCGCCGAGCGGCCGCGCACCGGCTATGAGATCGCGCAGGCGATCTGGGGCAACGTCGCCGTCACCCAGGCCTTCCTCACCCTCTCCGAGGTGATCGGCCACGCCGATCTGCTGGTCAACGAAGGCCGGGTGCGCGAAGCCGGCGACGGGGAGGTGATCCGCTATGAGGCGACCGGGTAGGGGGCGCGGCGGCAAGAAACGGATGCTGCTGATCGTCAACCCCTACGCGACCACCGTCTCCAACCGGCTGAAGAACCTCGTCGTCTACGCGCTGCAGGGGCGGTTCGACGTCGAGACGGTCGACACCGAGGCGCAGAACCACGCGACCGAGATCGGCCGCGAGGTGCGCGACCACGGCTACGACGTTGTCGTCGCCTTCGGCGGCGACGGGACCCTGAACGAGGTCGCCAACGGCCTCGCCGGCACCGACGTCCCGGTCTCGGTCCTGCCCGGCGGCTCGACCAACGTCGTCGCCCGCACGCTCGGCATCCCCAACGACGTCGTCGACGCCACCGAGCACCTGCTCGCCCTGGTCGACGAGTGGGCGCCGCGCCGGATCGACCTCGGGGCCGCCGGCGAGCGGCGCTTCGTCTTCTCCTGCGGGGCGGGAATCGACGCCACCGTGGTCAGGCGCGTCGACGCGCACCCGCGGCTGAAGTCCCGCGCCGGCCCCTACTACTTCACCTGGGCGGCGATCTCCGCCTTCTACCGCCAGTACATGGTCAACCCGGTGAAGCTGCGAATCGAGGTTGACGGCAAGAGCGCCGAGGGCGTCACCGCGCTGGCCCAGAACTCGGACCCGTTCACCTACTTCGCCAGCCGCCCGATCCGCGTCTGCGAGGACGTCGCGATCGACGACGGCACGCTGTCGCTCGGCGTCTTGAAGCGCGCCGCGCAGCGCGACATGCCGACCCTGATCCCGCGCCTGTTCAGCGACAGGAGGCCCGCCGCGCGCCACCGCGCCGTCGACCACTTCAGCGAAGTCACCGCCGCCTCGATCGCTTCGACCTCCGAGACCAGGGACGGAGTCACCCGCCCCTTCCCGGTCCAGGTCGACGGCGACTACATCGGCGAGCGCACCCACCTCGAGCTCGCGATCGAGCCCGGCGCGCTGACGATCGTCGCCTGACTCAGAGGGACGGAGTGATGCGGTAGGCGTCGAAGACGCTCTCGACGTTGCGCAGCCGCGAGATGCACTGCTTCAGCTGCTCGGTGTCGCCGACCTCGACCACGAAGCGGTTTTTCACCATCGGGTGCTTGGTCATGCAGCTGGCCCCGAGGATGTTGATCCCGGCCTCGGAGAAGGTGCGCGAGAGATCCTCGAGCAGGCGGGTGCGGTCGTAGGCGTCGATCTGCAGCTCGACCCGGTAGGACGACTCATTCTCGCCGTCCCACCCCACCTCCACGAACCGTTCGGGCGACTTTTGCAGGGCCTTGACGTTCTTGCAGTCGGCGCGGTGGATGGTGATCCCGCGGCCGAGCGAGACGTAGCCGGCGATCCCGTCGCCCGGCACCGGCCGGCAGCACTTCGCGAGTCGCACGGCGACGTTGTCGGCGCCCTTGACCCGGATCCCGTAGTTGGAGGCGTCCTTGGTCCGCCGCGCCTGGTCCTCGCGCGCCTCGCCGAGGCCGATCGGCTGCTCGTCCTCGACCGCCTCGCCCTCTTTGAGCCGCTGCATCAGCTTGTTCGCGACCGCCTTGGTCGAGACCTTGCCCTGGCCGAGGGCGATGTAGAACTCGGTCGCTTTGCGGAAGCCCATCTCGCGGATCACCTGCGCCAGCAGCGGCGACAACACCAGCTTCTGCATCGGCAGGCCGCGCTTGCGCAGCGCCTCCTCGAGCGCGTCGCGCCCCTTCTGCTCGGCGTCCTCGCGCCGTTCCTGTTTGAAGAAGGCGCGGATCTTGTTGCGGGCGCGGCTGGTCCGCACCAGCTTCAGCCAGTCGCGCGAGGGCCCGCTTTTCTGCTTGCCGGTCAGCACTTCGACGATGTCGCCGGAGCGCAGCTGGTAGTGCAGCGGCACGATGTTGCCGTTGACCTTGGCGCCGACGCAGCGGTGGCCGACGTCGGTGTGGACGGCATAGGCGAAGTCGAGCGGGGTCGAGCCGGCGGAGAGGTTTTTCACCTCGCCCTTCGGAGTGAAGACGAAGACCTCGTCCTCGAACAGATCGACCTTCAGCGACTCGAGGAACTCGGCCGGGTCCTGCTCGCCCTCGGACTCGACCAGCTGACGCAGCCAGGTCATCTTCTCGCGCCGCGGGTCGGTCGCGCCGCCCTCCTTGTAGGCGACGTGGGCGGCGATCCCGTACTCGGCCAGACTGTGCATGTCGGCGGTCCGGATCTGGATCTCCAGCGGCTTGCCCTCGGGGCCGATCACGGTCGTGTGCAGCGCCTGGTACATGTTGGCCTTCGGCATCGCGACGAAGTCCTTGAAGCGGCCGGGCAGCGGCTTCCAGAGCGAGTGGATGACGCCGATCGCCCCGTAGCAGTCCTTGACCGAGCCGACGATCACCCGCATCGCCGTGAGGTCGAAGATCTCGTTGAACTCGCGGCCCTTCTTGGTCATCTTCGTGTAGATCGAGTAGAAGTGCTTGGCGCGGCCGGAGATCTCGGCCTCGATCCCGACCGCCTGCAGCTCCTGCGCTAGGAACTCGCCGGCCTGGTTGACGTACACCTCGCGCTCGTCGCGCTGCTGGGCGACCAGCTGTTTGATCTCCTTGTACTTGCGCGGGTGCAGGGTCGCGAAGGCGAGGTCCTCGAGCTCCCATTTGATCGCGTGGATCCCCAGCCGGTGGGCCAGCGGCGCGTAGATCTCGATCGTCTCGCGCGCCTTCGCGGTCTGCTTCTGCTTCGGCAGGGCGCCGAGCGTGCGCATGTTGTGCAGGCGGTCGGCCAGCTTGATCAGGATCACCCTGACGTCGGTGGCCATCGCCACCATCATCTTGCGGTAGTTCTCGGCCTGGCGCTCGTCGCGGCTCTCGAAGGTCATCCCGGTCAGCTTGGTGACGCCGTCGACCAGCTGGGCGATCTCGGCGCCGAACTCCTCGCGGATCTCCTCCAGGCTGGCGCTGGTGTCCTCGACCGTGTCGTGGAGCAGGGCGGCGCAGAGCGTCTCGGTGTCGAGCCGCATCCCGGCGCAGATCTGGGCGACCCCGACCGGGTGGGTGATGAACTCGTCGCCGGAGCGGCGCAGCTGGTCGGCGTGCCGGTCGCAGGCGAAGTCGAAAGCGCGGGTCACCGCCTCGCGGTCGATCTCATGCGCCGCCGAGTCGAACTCCTCGACCACCGCGAAGAGATCGGCAAGCAGCCCTTCGTCCTGCACTAGTCCTTTTTCGGTCGTTCCAGGAATCGCACGCCCTCCTGATGGCGGTCGCCGTAGGCCCGGAACGCCGCAGAGCGCTCCAGGTCTGTCCCCTCTGAGGATACGACCCCGACCGAGCCGCGACCGGCTTCGGGGTCGCCCTGGACCAGTTCCAGGTCGGAGAGGACGCGAAAGCAGCGGGCGGCCGTCTCGGGACTACGGGGATGTCGTCCCGAGCCGCGCAGCGCCTCGAGCAGCGTCTCACCGCTCCCCTCGCCCGCCTCGCGCAGGTCCCGAAACAGGCCGATCAGCGCCGGACGGCGGGCCAGCTGCTCGTCGAGCGCAGACAGAGCCACGGCGGCGTTTCCCGTCTCCCAGGCCAGGTGCAGGTAACCCGGGTGCCCGGTGCCGGCGCTCCACCCGCCGACCGGGTGGGTCGCCAGCCGCTCCTGGCGCTCAGAGGCCGGGGGGTCGACGAGGATCACGTGGTCGAACTCGCTCGCGAGGCTGGGCGACCTCTCCAGCGCCGTGTAGTCGCTGACCGCCGGGCTTCTCAGCCCGGCGGCCACCGCGCCTCCACAGCGGCCACAGGCGGCCCGAGCCGAGGGCGGCGCGAAGCGCGCCAGGTCGGCGAGGCCGGGGCGCCGGGCCGCGTCGGCGCAGACGACCAGCGCCTCGGCGCCGCTGGAAACGATCTCCGCCACGATCGAAGCGGCCGAGCCATCGCCCTGGATTGCCTCACGCGCTCTTTCCCCGCCGGCCATCCCGCCCCCGGAGGGTGGGTCGAGCGGCAGCCGCAGCTCTCTCTCAAACCTCCCCCACCACTCCTCGTCCGGGCACCTGCAGAGATGCTCCACCGGATACAGCTCGCGCAGGACCAGCCGCGGCTCGACCGACCCGTTCCAGCGGTTGACCTCGAGCCGCACCGCGGCGTCGACCGTGTCCTCCTCGCCGACGCCGAGGCTGGAGCGCCCGAACGCCACCCCGAGCGCGCGGTTGCCGCCGCTGTGAAGGCTGAAGCGGACGTGCTTGCCCTCGCCCATCGTGCGCACGTCGCGCACCTGCGCCGACGGGACCAGCAGCCGCACGCCGGGATTGCCCATCCCGAACGGGGCCAGCCGCCGCAGCTCCTCGGCCAAGTCGAGGCCGAGGCCGGCGCCGCCGACGATCGCGTCGATCCGCTCGGTGCGGCGCAGGTCCTCGGGGCCGAGCACGCTCTCGGCGTGCGCGGCGAACGCCTCGCGGAACCCGGCGAGGTCCTCCGCCCGCAGCTCGAGCCCGGCGGCGGCGCGGTGGCCGCCGAAGCTCGCCAGGTGCTCGGAGCAGGCCTCGAGCCCGGCAAGCAGGTCGAAGCCGGGGATGCTGCGGCCCGAGCCGCGCCCTCCCCCCTCGCCGTCGAGCGAGACGATGACGACCGGGCGGTGATGGCGCTCGACCAGGCGCGAGGCGACGATCCCGATCACGCCCGGGTGCCAGCCCTCGCCGGCGAGCACCAGCGCCGGGGCCTCGCGCAGCCGCTCCGGCAGCTCGCGGCGGGCCGCCTCGGCGGCGGCGTCGACCTCGCGCTCGGTGGCGCGGCGCTCGCCGTTAGCCCGCCCCAGCTCGGCGGCGATCTCCCGCGCCCGCCCCTCGTCGTCGGTGAGGAGCAGCTCGACTCCGGCGTCGGCCCGGTAGAGCCGCCCGGCGGCGTTGATCCGCGGCGCCAGGCGGAACGCCAGGTCGCCCTCGTCGAGCGCGGTCGGCTCGCAGCGGGCGGCCTCGAGCAGCGCCCGCAGCCCCGGGCGGCGGGCGCGCCGCACCACCTCGAGGCCGCGCCGGACCAGCGAGCGGTTCTCGCCGACCAGCGGCACCACGTCGGCGACGGTCGCCAGCGCGACCAGGTCGAGGTCGGCCTCCGCCTCCTCGCCGCGCAGCGCGCAGGCCAGCTTCCAGGCGACCGCGGTGCCGCACAGCTCGGCGAACGGATAGCCGTCGAGGGCCGGGTGCAGGATCGGGCAGTCGGGCAGCTCCTCGCCCGGCTGGTGGTGGTCGGTGACGATCGTCTCGATCCCCAGCGATTGGGCCAGCGCGACCTCGTCGACCGCGGTGACGCCGCAGTCGACGGTGATCAGCAGCGAGGTGCCGCGCTCGGCCAACCGCTCGACGTTGGCTGCGCCCAACCCGTAGCCGTCGGCGATCCGGTCGGGGATCAGCCAGTCGCAGTCGCCACCCAGCTCGCGCAGCGTCGAGACCAGGATCGAGGTCGCGCAGACGCCGTCGACGTCGAAGTCGCCATGGACGGCGATCCGCCGCCGCTCGCGGATCGCCGCCCGCACCCGCTCGACGATCGCGCCGATCGAGCGGAACCGGGCCGGCGAGTGCGACTCGCTGGCGGCGAGGAACTCCCGCGCCGCCGCGGGCGTGCGGTAACCGCGGCGGACCAGCGCCACCGCCACCGGCTCGCTGAGGCCGAGCTCGTCGACCAGCGCCCGCGCCTCCTCGTAGGAGTAGGGCTCGGCCCGGTAGGCATGGACGGTCTTCGCCATGCGATCAAGCTAGGGCCGCCGGCGGCGGTAACTCTCAGAGATTCGCGCGCTCGGAGCGGACTCCGAGCGCCCAGACCACGGCCAGGCCGAGCGCGACGCCGGGGATCGCGATCAGCGCCGTGCCGAGGTCGGTGTTGCCGAGCCCCTTGCCGGTGACGATCTCGACGATCCCGCCGAAGACGATCGCGCCGATCACCGCGCCGAGGAAGGCGCCGACGATCCCCTGCCAGAAGCGGTCCTCGGGCAGGAACACCGTGAAGTGCCAGAGGGCGATCCCCATCGTGAACCAGACGAGCAGTGCCATCTAGCGATTCCTCCCGTGCTTGCGGCGCTGTTTACGGCGCTCGCGGCGGCGCTCGTTGCGATCGCGGCGCTCTTTGCTCACATTTTCCGGGTCGGCGCCGTTTCCGGTCGGCGGCTCGGCCACCGCCACCGCCGCCAACTCCTCCTCGATCTCGGCGTCGCTCTCCTCCTCGCCGAGCTTGGCCAGGGCGATGTCGTCGGCGAAGGCCGGCACGGTCCCGTCGGCCTCGGCGATCCGCGCCCGGCGGCGGGCGAAGCCCGGCTCGCGTTCCTTCCAGGCGGTCAGCACCGGCGAGGCGATGAAGATCGAGGAGTAGGTCCCGGAGGCGATCCCGACCAGCATTGCGAAGGCGAAGTCCTGCAGGGTGGCGCCGCCGAAAATCAGCAGCGAGACGACCGCCAGCAGCGTCGTGAAGCTGGTCGCCAGCGAGCGAGTCAGCACCTCGCTCATCGAGCGGTTGACGATCTGCGAGAACGCCGCCCGAGGCATCCGCGGCATGTTCTCGCGTATTCGGTCGAAGACGATGATCGTGTCGTAGAGCGAGTAGCCGAGGATGGTGAGGAAGGCGGCGACGGTGCCGCTGCTCACCTCTTTCCCCGTCAACGCGTAGACGCCCGCGGTGATCAGGATGTCGTGGAACAGCGCGATCAGCACCGGCACCGCGAACTTCGGGTCGAAGCGGAAAGCGACGTAGGCGCAGATCACCAGCAGCGAGAAGATCAGCGCCTTCAGAGCGCTATCGGCGACCTGTTCGCCGAAGGTCGGCCCGACGCTGGTGCTGTCGAAGCCGTTGGCGACCACGCCGTATTCCTTGTTGAGCGCCGACTGCGCTTTCGCCACTTCGCCGGGACCGAGCTGCGACGCCTGCACCTGGAAGACGTTTTCGCCGAATTCGGGGTCGGAGACCTGCTGGATCTCCTCGCCGCCGATCCCCACCTTGTCGAGCGTTTCGCGCACCCCTTCCTCGTCGGTCGGCTTGACCAGGGCGGTGGTGATCCGCGTTCCCGACTTGAAGTCGATGCCGAAGTTGAGCTGCTGGGTCGCCAGCGCCAGGGCGCCGACGATCAGGATCGTTCCCGAGACCGAGAAGAACCAGCGGCTCGCGCCCATGAAGTCGAAGTGCCAGCGCATCCGCTGACGCGAGGCGCCGAGCACGCTGGGCGAGCGCAGCAGCCGCGAACGGCTCATGCTGAGCAGCAGCGCCTGGGTGAAGACGACCGCGGTCAGCAGCGAGACGATCGTGCCGACGCCGAGCGTGAAGGCGAATCCCTTGACCCCGGCGGTCGCCAGCACGAAGAGGATGAACGCGGTCAGCAGGGTGACGACGTTGGCGTCGACGATCGTCGCGATCCCGCGCCGGTAACCGGCGGCGATCGCCGCCGGCATCGGTCTGCCCGCGCGCACCTCCTCCTTGATCCGCTCGAAGATGACGATGTTCGAGTCGGCCGCGACCCCGATCGTCAGCACCAGCCCGGCGATGCCCGGCAGGGTCAGGGTGATCGGGATCAGTTTGATCAGGGCGAAGAAGATCACCCCGTAGGCGCCGAGCGCGACCACGGCGATCAGGCCGAGGACGCGGTAGAAGAGCAGCAGGAAGATGACGACCAGGGCGAGGCCGATCACGCCGGCCTTGATCCCGGCGTCCAGCGCCTGGGCGCCGAGCGTCGCCGAGACCTGCGTCTGGCTGATCAGCTTGAGGTTGATCGGCAGGGCGCCGATCTGCAGGAAGGTGGCGATGTCCTGCGCTTCTTCGAGGCTCGTGAAGCCGCCGGAGATCTGGGCACCGGTGCGGCCGTCGATCCCGTCGGGGTTTTCGGCGAAGTTGATGATCGGCCGCGTCTTCACTTCGTTGTCGAGGACGACCGCGAAGTGGCCGGAGAGGCGTTCGGCTTCTTCTCCCGCGGCCGGGCCGATCGCCGCCGCCTGGCCCCGCTGGGCGATCCTGCGGGTCACCTCCTGGAAGGCTTCGCGGCCCTTGTCGGAGAATTCGAAGGTGACCGCCGGGCCGGTTTCCTGGTTTTTCGCTTCCGGGTTGGTGATCTCCTTGCCCGACAGCGCCGGGTTGTCCTTGAGCGCGTACCAGCCGGCCTTGTCGATCCCTTCGATCGTCTTGCCGTTCTTGTCGGAGGGCTGCTCGGAGACGACGATCGTCCCGGCCGGGACCTTGATCACCTCTCCCTTGTGCGAGCGCTTCTTCCCGGTCGCGGTGATGAAGAGGTCTTCCTTGCTGAACTCGGGGCCGGCGATCAGCGTGTGTTCGGGGTCGTTGGCGAACAGGTAGTAGCGCGGTTTGGTGGTCGAGCAGGTGGTGCAGTCGGCAACCGGTTCCTGTTCGGAGGCGAGCTTTGCCGCGGCGTAGGCGCTCGGGTAGGCGCCGGAGAAGATCAGCTGCGCGGCTTCGGGCTTTTTCGTGCTGCGGCCCGCTTCCTTCCATTCTTCTTCGGCTTCCGAGACCGCGGCTTTCGGCGCTTCGCGGCCCGGCTGCCCGCCGATCGTCTTCTCGCGGCCGATCAGGTTCGGCTCCCAGTCGTAGAACTGCAGCTGGGCGGTGGTGCCGACCTGTTCGCTCGCCCGCTTCGCGTTGGTGACGTCGGGCAGGCTGACCGAGATCTCGTCGGCCCCGAGGCGGGCGACTTCGGGCTCGGAGACGCCGAGCTTGTCGATCCGCTGGCGGATGATTTCGATCGAGCGTTCGATGTCTGCGCCGCTGACTTCCTTCACCTGGCCGGTCGGCGTCCCCTGGTAGACGAGCTCGAGCCCACCCTTCAGGTCCAGGCCCAGCTTGGTCGGCTTGCTGGCGATGACCAGCGCCGAGATGACGATCAGCGCCAGGACGAAGAGCAGGATGAAGACGTTGCGGCGCCGCCTCATCGTCGCCTCAGCCCTCCGGGGTGAGGACGATCAGCAGGCCGCCGTCGTCGTCGTAGGCGGGGAACACGTCGGCGACCGCTTCCGCCGGCAGGTCCCCCTCGGCGTTGACCGAGACCTTCTTGCCGAGCGAGCGCACACCCCACTCCAGCGAGGTCTCGATCGGGTCTCCGTTTTCCTCGGCGCCCTGCCAGCGCAGTCCGAGCACTTCTTTGACCGGGCGGCCGATCACGTCCTCGTCGGTCAGCCCGGTCAGCTCGAAGCTGCCGCGCCCGGCGTCGATCACCCGCGCCTTCTGATCGCAGACGAAGAAGGCGGCGTTGGGCGCCGGGTAGTAGTCGTCGAGCAGCTCGAAGAGGAAGCCGAAGCCGCACTTGGAGCAGCCCTTTGGGCGCGCGCTGAAACCCGCCGTGCGGTCGGCGCTCAACTCCCTGTTGCCGCAGTTGGGGCAGATGAAGAACGGCATCCCCGCACAGGCTACTGAGAGTCTGCTCAGAACAGGCTGCGCGCTCCCTCGGGCGCCGCGACGCCGAGGTGCTCGTAGGCGCGCTCGGTCAGAACGCGGCCGCGCGGAGTGCGCTTGAGGAGGCCCTGCTGGAGCAGATAGGGCTCGAGCACGTCCTCGATCGTGTCCTGCTCCTCGCCGATCGCGACCGCCAGGGTCGAGAGCCCGACCGGGCCGCCGCCGAACTTGGTCGCGACCGTGTCGAGCAGGTTGCGGTCGCTGCGATCGAGCCCGCCGGCGTCGACCTCGAGCATCTCCAGCCCGGCGGCGGCGACCTCCGCGTCGACGCTGCCGGTGCCCTTCACCTCGGCGAAGTCGCGGACCCGTTTCAGCAGCCGGTTGGCGACCCGCGGCGTGCCGCGCGAGCGGCCGGCGATCGTCCGCGCACCCTCGGCGTCGATCTCGACCTCGAGGATCCCGGCCGAGCGCTCGACGATCTCGGCCAGGTGCTCGGGCTCGTAGTGCTCGAGCCGGTGGCAGACGCCGAAGCGGTCGCGCAGCGGGGTCGTCAGCAGGCCGGCCCGGGTGGTCGCGCCGACCAGCGTGAACGGCGGCAGCGGCAGGGTGACGGTGCGGGCGCCGGCGCCCTGGCCGAGCACGACCGGCAGCTCGCCGTCCTCCATCGCCGGGTAGAGCGTCTCCTCGACCGCCCGCCCGAGCCGGTGGATCTCGTCGACGAAGAAGACGCTGCCCGGCTCCAGCGCGGTGAGGAAGGAGGCGACGTCGGCCTTGCGCTCCAGCGCCGGGCCGGCGGTCTGGACCAGCGGCACGCCCATCTCGGCGGCGACGATGTGGGCGAGCGAGGTCTTGCCGAGCCCCGGCGGGCCGGCGAGCAGGACGTGGTCGAGCGGCTCGCCGCGGCGGCGCGCCGCCTCGATGAAGATCGCCAGCTGGTCGGTGACCTGGACCTGGTTGACGAAGTCGGAGAGGGTCGGGGGGCGCAGCGAGCGGTCGAGGTCCTCGTCCGGGGCGTCGGCCCGCGCGTCGTGAATCCGCACCTCGGGCTCCTCCTCGTCGATGCCGGGCGTGCGAATCCGCTCGCTGCTCATGCCGCCTTGCCCGTCCCAGCCTTGCGCAGCGCGCTCGCCAGCAGCTGCTCGGCGTCGTCGCTGCCCTCGATCCCGTCGAGCAGCTGCTCGGCCTCGAGCGGCGCGTAGCCGAGGTTGACGAGGCCGTCGCGGGCGAGGGCGCGGGCGTCGCCGCCCTCCGAGGCGGCCAGCGCGACCTCTTCCTCGAGCGCGCCGGCGACCTTCTCGCGCAGCTCGACGATGATCCGCTCCGAGGTCCGCTTGCCGATCCCCGGCGCGGCCTGGAAGCGCTTCGCGTCGCCGGCGGCGATCGCCCGCAGCAGCTCCCGCGCCGGGCCGCCGCAGAGGATTGAGATCGCCACCTTCGGCCCGACTCCGCTGACCGAGACGAGCTGGCAGAACAGGTCGCGCTCCTCCTCGGAGGCGAAGCCGAACAGGGCAAGCGAGTCCTCGCGCGAGACCAGCTCGGCGTGGAGGAAGGCCTCGCGGCCGGTGGCGGGCACCGCCTTCAGCGTTTCCGCGGAGACGGTCAGCCGGTAGCCGACCCCGCCGGCGTCGATCACGACGTGGTCGGGACGGCGGACCATCACCTCGCCGCGCACCGCGGCGATCATCCGGCCACCTTCGCCGCCGCCAGCTCGGCCGCCTCGCGACGACCGGCGCCGCCACCGTGGCAGATCGCCACCGCGAGCGCGTCGGCCGCGTGGTCGGGATGCGGCGGCTCGGGCAGCGCCAGCAGCGTGCCGACCATCCGCTGGACCTGCCTCTTGCCGGCGGCACCGGAGCCGCAGACGGCCATCTTGATCGCCTGCGGCGTGTAGGTGAAGCACTCGATCCCGGCCTGGGCCGCCGCCAGCATCGCGACGCCGCTGGCGCGGCCGGTCGACATCGCCGTCTGCACGTTCTTGCCGAAGAAGACTTCCTCGATCGCCACCGCCCGCGGCTCGTGCCAGCCGATCAGCTCGGCCAGCTCGGCGTGGATCCGCTGCAGGCGCCGCTCCATCGGCACCCCGGCGGCGGTCTCGACGACGCCGCCGTCGAGGGCGACCATGCGATTGCCCTCGACCCGGACGATGCCGAAGCCGAGGTTGGCGGCGCCGGGGTCGATCCCCATCACGACTTGCATGGGGAGTGATTCTGGACGGAACCTCGGATGCCTCCCGGCTACGCGACGAGCTGCTGCAGCACCTCGTCGGGGATGTCGAAGTTGGCGTGGACGTCGTTGACGTCGTCGTCGTCTTCCAGCGCCTCGATCAGGTTGAGCAGCGACTTCGCCTCGCTGCCCTTGACCTCGACCGTGCTCTTCGGCTCCAGTGCCGGCTCGGCCGAGCGCACCTCGACCCCGGCCGCCTCGAGCGCCTCGCGGACCGCGGTCAGGTCGGCCTGCTCGCAGAGCACCCGCAGAACGTCGCCGTCGTCGCGCACGTCTTCGGCGCCGGCGTCGATCGCGGCGATCAGGTCGTCCTCGCCATAGCGCTCGGCGTCGACCGTCAGCACGCCGCGTTTCTCGAAGATCCAGGCGACCGAGCCGGGCTCGCCGAGGTTGCCGTTGTGCTTGGTGAAGGCGTGGCGGACTTCGGCGCTGGTGCGGTTGCGGTTGTCGGTCAGCGCCTCGACCAGGACCGCGGCGCCGCCGGGGCCGTATCCCTCGAAGACGACCCGCTCGATCGCCGCCGCATCGGTGCCGACACCGGAGCCACGGTCGACCGCCCGCTGGATGTTGTCCTTCGGCATCGACGCTTCGCGCGCCTTCTGCACAGCGGTGGCCAGCGCCGGGTTGTTCTCGGGCTCGCCGCCGCCGTCGCGGGCGGCGACCGTGATCGCCCGCGCCAGCTTGGTGAAGAGCTTGCCGCGTTTGGCGTCGGCCGCGCCCTTCTTGTGTTTGATCGAGGACCACTTCGAATGCCCGGACATCGTTTGCCATTGTATGAGCGATGAAGGGGATCGCGGCGAGCCTCGTATTCCTCACCATGCTGCTCGCCGCGCTGGCGCTCTGGACGGCGATCCCGGTGGGCTGGATCTACGTCGCCTCGAAGCTCTCCAGCACCCAGTTCCCCAGCGAGGGCCCGTACGCGATCGTCGCGGTCGGGATCCTCGTCTCGGTGGTGGTCGACGCCTGGCTGATCGGCCGCCTCAACGCCCTCTACGTCAACGTCACCGGCACCAACCGGCTCTCGCCGATGCGGCCGAGCTGGCTGAAGAGCGCCCGCGACAGCTCCCCGATCCGCGGCACGACCACCGTCGTCGAGGCGGTGCTGATGGGCTCGGTGATGCTCGCCGTGCTCGCCTTCGTAGGCTGGTTCATCCTGCTGGCCGGGTCGCCGATCCCCAACCGGTAGTCAGACGACGAACTTCCCATCCTCTTGCATGGTCTCACCATCGACGATGATCTTGCCGCCGAGGCGGAGGTCGCAGACCAGGTCGGTGTGGACGGCCGACTCGTTCTCGCCGCCCGACTCGGGATAGCTGCGGCCGACCGCCATGTGGACGGTGCCGCCGAGCTTCTCGTCGAGCAGCACCTCGCGGGTGCCGCGATCGATCGCGTAGTTGGTGCCGATCCCCAGCTCGCCGAGCCGGCGGGCGCCCTCGTCGGTGTCGAGCAGCTGGAGCAGGTACTCCTCGCCGCGCTCGGCGCTCGCGTCGACCACCTTGCCGGCCTCGAAGCGCAGCTTCACCCCCGCGACCTCGCGACCGCCGATCGTCGCCGGCAGGTGGAAGGAGACCTCGCCCTCGACCGAGTCCTCGACCGGGCCGGTGAAGAACTCGCCGTCGGGCATGTTGTGACGGCCGTCGCAGGGGATGAACTTGCGGCCGGCGATGCCGAGCCGGATGTCGGTCCCCGGCGCGGTCACCCGCACCTCCTCGTGGCCCTCGATCCACTCGGCCAGCCGCTTGCACTCGGCCGAGGCACGCTGCCAGGCGGTCAGCGGATCGCCGTCGTCGGCGAGGCAGGCGCCGTAGTAGAAGTCCTCGTAGTCGGCCAGGCTCATCTCCGCCTCCGAGGCGTAGGCGTTGGTCGGGAACAGCGTGTAGACCCAGCGGAACTCGCCCTTGGCGCTGCGCTCCATCGCCCGCCCGAGCAGCTCGCCGGTCGCCGCCTGGCGCCGCATCTGCCTCTCCGGCGGCACCGCCGAGAGCTCGCGGGTGTTGCTGCTTGCGCCGATCGCGATCCGCACGTCGACGTTGTCGAGCAGCCATTCGGAGACCGGTGAGATCCAGTCGAGCTGGGCGTCGGAGGCGTGCTTGAAGTAGGCGGCGGCCTGGCCCTCCAGCGAGACGTTCAAGACCGGGTTGGCGCCGGCCTTCAGCACCTCCTCGTAGACCGCGGCCAGCAGCGGCTCGGCCGCCGCCTCGCCGTCGATCGCGACGGTCTCCCCCTCCTTCACCTCGGTCGAGTAGCCGACCAGGATCTTCGCCAGCCGCTCCGCTCTCGGGTCTCTCACTTCGCCTCCTCGTGGGCGCGCAAGCACGCCCCGGTAGTCATTGCCATGAACAGGGCGTGCAGCCGCGGGTCGTCGGTCAGCTCGGGATGGAAGGCGCAGGCCAGCACCCGGTCCTCGCGGATCGCCACCGGGTGCCCTTCGTACGCGGCGAGCACCTCGACCCCGGGCCCGGCCCGCTCGACCCAGGGGGCGCGGATGAACACCGCCCGCAGCGGCTCGTCGCCGATCCCGGCGACCTCGAGGTCGGCCTCGAAGCTCTGCAGCTGCCGGCCGAAGGCGTTGCGGCGCGCGGTCGCGTCGATCAGACCGAGGTGCTCGTCGTCGCAGACGATCAGCCCCGCGCAGGTGCCGAAGACGGTGCCGCCGGCCTCCACATGCCCCCGGATCGAGTCCCCGAACCCCCCCGAGTCGATCCCCTTGACGATCGTCGTGCTCTCCCCACCGGGAATCACCAGCCCGTCGAGGTCACGCAAGTCCTCCGGAACCCGTACCTCGCCGACATCCGCCCCCAGGCCCTCGAGCATCTCGAGGTGTGCGGCGAACCCGCCCTGGATCGCGAGGACGCCGATTCTCAGCTCAGGCACCGCGGTCCTGCAGCAGCGCATCGGCCGCAGCCAGATCGGCGATCTCCAGCCCGGGCATCGCCTCGCCGAGGCCGATCGAGGCCGCCGCGACCCGCTCGGGGTCGGCGAAGTGCGTGGTCGCCTCGACGATCGCCCGGGCCCGGCGCTCGGGGTCGGCGCTCTTGAAGATCCCCGAACCGACGAAGTTCCCCTCGGCGCCAAGCTGCATCATCAGCGCCGCGTCGGCCGGGGTGGCGATCCCGCCGGCGCAGAAGAGCGGCACCGGCAGGCGCGCGGCGCCGGCCACCTCGTGGACGACTTCGAGTGGCGCCCGCAGCTCTTTCGCGGCGCTCGACAGCTCCTCCGGACCGAGCTGGGCGAGCCGCTTGATCCCACCGACGATCTCGCGCATGTGGCGGACCGCCTCGACCACGTTGCCGGTCCCGGCCTCGCCCTTAGAGCGGATCATCGCCGCCCCCTCGCCGATCCGCCGCAGAGCCTCGCCGAGGTTGGTGGCGCCGCAGACGAACGGCACCTCGAAGGCGAGCTTGTCGATGTGGTTGGCCTCGTCGGCCGGGGTCAGCACCTCGGACTCGTCGACGTAATCGACCTCGAGCGACTGCAGCACCTGAGCCTCGGCGAAGTGGCCGATCCGCGCCTTCGCCATGACCGGGATCGTCACCGCCCCCTGGATCCCCTTGATCATCGCCGGGTCCGACATCCGGGCGACGCCGCCGTCGCGGCGGATGTCGGCGGGCACGCGCTCCAGCGCCATCACCGCGCAGGCGCCCGCCTCCTCCGCGACCCGCGCCTGCTCGGCCGTGACCACGTCCATGATCACCCCGCCTTTCAACATCTCGGCAAGGCCGGTCTTGACCCGGAAGGTAGCTCTTTCGGCCATGACGGCATTATTACCGCAGGCTCCCGGACAACCGATTAGCGAACGTCACGATCTGATTCTTCGTGAGCGGCGCCGATATGGCGATTGCCGCCGCCCCCGGACGCGAAGCGGAGGAGGCGGCGGGTTTATTACTTCAGTTTGTAGGCGCGAATGCGATCTTTATGAGCCGCTTCGTCCCGCGCATACAGCCCGTGCGCCAGTCCCTGCACGAGCGCCATCAGCGCCGTGTTCGAACGGGCGAAGGAGGGGCTGTTGGAGGAGAAGTAGAGGGTCTGCTCGGCGTGCTCGCCGACCTCCGACATCGAGGCGTCGGAAATCGCCAGGGTGCGGGCCCGGCGGTGCACGGCAAGCTTCATCGCCCGTAGCAGCAGCGGGTGGGCGCGCCCGCAGGAGAGGACGATCACGAGCGTTTCGTCGTCGATCCGGCCAAGCCGCTGCAGCGACTCGCCGCCGGTACTGGCGACGATCTCCGCGCGGATGTCGAGCAGGCTGAGGATGTGCCGCAGGTAGCTGGCGAAGAAGGCCATCTGATCGACTCCGACGATCACCACGCGCTGGGCCTCGGCGAGCGCGGCGACGGCGCCGTTGACCTGCTCGCGGGTCAGGTGCTTCGCGGTTTCCTCGAGGTTGGTGTAGTCGGCGCCGAGCGAGCCTTCGAGCTCAGAGTGATCGAAGGAGAACAGCGCGGCGCCGGACGAGGCGCCGTTGGAGGCGACCGTCGCGGTGCGGTACTCCTCGATCGCCGCCTGCTGAAGCTCGGGATAGCCCTCGAAGCCGAGGGCCTGGGAGAAGCGCACCACCGTCGAGGAGGAGGTGCTCGCTCTCCTGGCCAGCTCCTCGGCGGTGAGGAAGGCCGCCTCGTCGAGATGGTCGACGATGTAGCGGGCGACGTCTTTCTGGGAGCGTGAGAATTCCTCGAAGCGCTCCTGGATGTACTCGGAAAGGCTCTTCAGCCGAGGCGATTTCGTTGCGGTCTTGGTCACGGCGGTCCATTTCGCCGGTTCCCACGCATTCCCTTCCGATCTGGTTGGATGAAGTCTGGAGATGACCCTGGAGCAGGCGCTTCGCCTAACCAATCGCAACATGATCGCCTTCGACCTGCTGCTCGGATCGGCAGCGATCGCGGCCCCGGAGGCGACCCTAAGGGTGCTCGGGCACGACGAGCCCTCACCCGACGCGGCCCATCTGTTCCGCCGCTGCGGGCCGATCTGGCTGACCTTCGCCGCGGCGCACGCGGTCGCCGCGCGGCGCGGCCAGCAGCGCGACTGGTGGGCGCTGGCCTGGCTGCGCGGGACCGAGATCGCGACCGACGCGCTCTGGTCGGAGTCGCCGGCGGTGAGCCGTCCCGGCGCCAAGCTGGGCCTGCGCCTCGCCGGGGTAGCCAACCTGGCGATGGCCGCCGGCTTCGGCTGGCTCGCGCGGCGATGAGCGGCGACGCCGGGCCCAGCAAGCGCTGGAGCCTGCGCGGGACCGACGAGGAAGGCAACGAGGTCTGGCTGATCCGCAGCTTCGGCCGCAAGCTCTACCGCTGCCCGGGCTGTCACGGCGACATCGAGATCGGCAGCGAGCACACGGTGGTCCAGTACGTGCTGCGGCTGGGCGGAACCGAACACCACCACTGGCACGGCCGCTGCGCCGAAGAACTGCTCGTCCCGGACCTGCGCGGGGTGAAGCGGGTGCCGGCGTCGGAGTCTTCGCAGTCGAAGCTCGAGGCGCGCGGCCGCCACCCATCGGGGCGGCGCGACCGCTAGATGAGCCGCGGTTCGGGTCTGTTCTCCCTCTACGCGCGGATCTGGCGCACCTACCTCGCCTGGGCGCCCTCGCTGCTGCTGCTCGCCGCCGCGATCTTCGTGCCGCTCGGCCTGGTCCATGCGATCCCGGTCCACTTCGACGTCGAATCGCTCGACCTCGGCAATGGCCTGAAGATCTTCGCGGTCTCGCTCGCGCTGCTGGTGCTGACCGGCATCGGCCTGCTGGGCGAGGTCCTCTACGCCGGCGCGGTGACGATCCTGCTGACCCATCCCGGCGACGACCGCGAGCCGCCCTCGCTGCGCCACATCGCGACCGAGCTCAACTACCTGCGCCTGATCGCGATCGACGTCATCTACGTCGTCCTGGTGGCACTCGGATTGACGCTGCTGGTGGTCCCGGGCGTGCTCGTCTTCGTCTATCTGGGCCTGGCGGCACCGGTGGTGGAGATGGAAGGGCGGACCGTCCGCCGGGCACTGGCCCGCAGCTGGCGCCTCGTCCGCGGCCACTTCTGGCTCGTCTTCGCGGTGCTGGTTCCGATCGAGATCGTCAGCGACGGCCTGACCGAGCTTGCCACCGCCCTCGCCCACACCCTGCTCGGGGACTCGCTGCTCGCGGAGTGGATGACCGACACCGCCGCCAACATCGTCCTCACTCCGTTCTACGCCGTCGCCGCGGTGCTGCTCACCGTCGACCTGATCTCGGCGCGGGACGGAGCCGCGCCGCGACTACACTCGACCCCGTCCAGCCGATGACCGCCGCTTCGATATTCAGCGACTTCTGGAACGACCAGATCCTCGCCGACCAGAAACAGGGCCTGTTCCTGGTCCTGGTCGGGTTCATCCTCTCCTTCGCCTTCATCCGCATGAGCACCAGGCTGATGCGCAGCCCGAAGGTGCCCTGGTGGCCGGGCAGCGTGGTCAGCGACAGCGGCGTCCATCTTCACCACCTGGTGTTCGGGATCGTGACGATGATGGTCGCCGGGGCGCTCGAGTTCGCCGCGCTCGGCGCAAGCCCGCTGACCGAGATCTGCGCCTTCGCCTTCGGCGTCGGCGCCGGCCTGACGATCGACGAGTTCGCGCTCTGGGTCTACCTCGACGACGTCTACTGGGCCGAGGAGGGGCGCAGCTCGATCGACGCGATGGTTATCGCCGCCGCCGGGATGATGCTCGTCCTGCTCGGCTTCAGCCCGTTCAGCTTCGACACCAGCTCGGTCGAGCAGACCGTGGCCAGCATCCTCGGCGCCGCCTTCGTCTTCGTCCTCGTCGCGATCTGCTTCGCCAAGCAGCGCGTCCTCCACGGCAGCGTCGGCTTCTTCGTCTTCCCGGTGGCGATCTACGGCGCCTGGCGGCTCGGCAAGCCGGGCTCGGCCTGGGCGCGGCGCCGCTACGGCGAGCGGCGCCCGGCCAAGCAGGCCGCCGCCGAAGCCCGCTTCCCGCCCGACCGCCGCACCGACCGCTTCAAGAACGCCTTCCGCGACCTGGTCGGCGGCAAGCCCAGCGAGGGCGTCGCCGCGGCCAAAGACGAGGCCCTGGCGGCGACCCGCGAAGCGGCGGGCGAACTAAGGCACCAAGCCGAACGGGTAACGCACCCGGGCCGCCCGCCCGGCGGCGAGCGATAGACCGGCCCCCCGGACGCCCCGGTCCCGCGGAACCGCCTTGGCGCATCCGCAATTTGCGGGATTCGGGTCAGTCGGATCGCAATCCCGCAGCGACCCTCGACCGCCTCCCGTGCCGGCACGCGACTACTCGCCCATCGCCTTGATCACCAGGCGCTTGGGGCGGCGACCGTCGAACTCGCAGTAGAAGACCTGCTGCCAGGGACCGAGGTCGAGGCGGCCCTCGGTCACCGGGACGATCGCCTGGTGGTGCACGAGGAGGTTCTTGAAATGGGCGTCGCCGTTGTCCTCGCCGCCGCGGTGGTGGCGGTAGTCGCCGCCGTCCGGCAGCAGCTCCCCGGCCACCTCGTTCGCGGCGGGCTTCCAGCTCGGCGGAGCGACTTTGTCGAGCCACTCGATCATGTCTTCGTGCAGGCCCGGCTCGTCGTCGTTGACCCAGACGCCCGCCGTGATGTGCATCGCCGAGACCAGCACCATCCCCTCGGAGATCCCGGCCTCGTCGACGGCCTTCTGGACCTGCTCGGTGATGCGGATCAGCTCGCGCCGCTCGACCGTCTCGAAGGTCATGTAGGCGGTGTGCGATTTCACACCGCCTACGCTAGCCAACCTCCGCACCCCGGGGATAAGCGACCGACTCCGCTCGCGCCCGCCTACACTCACCACCAGGTCTGCATGAAGCGCATCCCTCTCATCTTCATGGTCTCGGCGGCGGCGCTGCTCGGCGCCGCGCTCGCCCATGCGGAGTTGGTGCAGCAGGGGAACCTGCGGATCGGCTTCGACGCCGCCTTCGCCCCGCACGCGCTGCCGCGCGAGCGGGCGGTGCCGGTGCGGGTCAGCCTCGACGGGACCGTGGCGACCGCCGACGGCAGCCGCCCGCCCGAACTCAAACACATCTCGATCGCCCTCAATCGCTACGGCCGGCTGACCACCCGCGGCCTGCCGGTCTGCAGCCCCGGGGCACTGCAGTCGGTCTCGCCGGAGACGGCGCTGCGGCGCTGCCGGCCGGCCCTGGTCGGCCACGGCCACTTCGGCGCCGACCTCTCCCTCTCGGGCGAAAAGCCGGTTCGCATCAACGGCAAGGTGCTGGGCTTCGACAGCACGCTGCACGGGAGGACCGCGGTCGCTGTCTACATCGGCGCCGACAGCCCGGTGCAGGCCTCGGTGGTGCTGATGTTCAAGATCGCCCACCCGCGGCAGGGACGGTTCGGAACTGTGCTCTCGACCAGGATCCCGGAGATCGCCGGCACCCTCGGCTACGTCACCGACGTCTCGCTGTCCTTCGGCCGCACGTACAGCTACCGGGGCAGGCGGCTGAGCTTCCTCAGCGCCTCCTGCGCCGCGCCCAGCGGCTTCCCCGGCGCGATCTTCTCCTTCGCCCGCGGCAGCTTCGGATTCGCCAACGGCCAGCGGCTGGCGAGCACTGTCGTGCGCGACTGCCGGGTCCGCTAGAGCGGTCAGGAGACCGGGTCGGCCATCGCCGGGAAGGCGAAGGCGACGAACAGATGCAGGCGGCTCAGCTTCACAGGTGCCAGTTTCGACCAAACGTCCGGGTCTCTTGCCGGTACCTGCGTCACGGCCGATAAAAGGGAACGTGTGGAGACTCAATTGGAGATCGGCATCCGGCCCGACCGCGTTCGCCGTGCTGGCCGTGGCGCTGCTCGCCTACGACCACCTCAACCGCCGGGTCACCGAACTCGTCTTCTGGCTCACCCTGGCGCTGATCGTCGCGGTCTTCTGGCGGATGATCGAAACCCTGCGACGCCAGTCCGGGGCACTGCGCCGACACGAGCGCGGCGCGCTCAGCGATCCCGTTACCGGGCTTCACAACCGCCGCAAGCTCGAGTCCGACCTGGCCGCAACGGCGGCCAGGGGCGAGCATCGCGTCCTCGTGCTGGTCGAGCTCGAAGGACTGCAGGCCTACAGCGACCGCTTCGGATACGCCGCCGGCGACGATCTGCTGCGCCGGGCGGCGTCGGAGCTGTCCGAGGCGGTCGGCCAACTCGGCGGCGTCGTCTACAGGGTCGACAGCGCCCGCCTGGCGGTGCTGGCTCCCGTGCGGCGAGGGCAGCCTGGGCGAGGTCGTGCTCGCAGCCACCGCGCCGTTGCGGGAGACGGCGGGCGAGCCGGCGCTGGGCCGCTGCCACGGCGAGGCGACGATCCCCGAGGAGGCCGCCGATCCGGAAGCGGCGCTGAAGCTCGCCGGCCAGCGCCTCGACGCCCACCGGCAGCGTCAGCACCGCTCGGCCCGGCGCCAGGCGCACGCGGTGCTGATGGCGGCGCTGAGCGCGCGCCGGCCCGAGCTGCGAGAGCACCTGCGCGGCGTGGCCTACAGGGCGATCTCCCTCTCCCGCCGGCTTGACGCCGGCGCGGCCGAGATCGATGACATCGCGCTGGCGGCGGAGCTGCGAGAGGTCGGCATGCTGGCGGTGCCCGACTCGGTTCTGGAGAAGGAGTCCGCGCTCGACGAGGTCGAGGCCGAGATGGTGCGGCGACATACCGTCGAGGGCCAGCAGATCATCGCCGCGGCCCCGGGACTGGAGACCGTGGCGGCGTTGGTCCGAGCCAGCGCCGAGCGTTTCGACGGACGCGGCTACCCGGACGGGCTCGCCGGCGAGCAGACCCCGCTCGGCTCGCGGATCATCGCCGTCGCGGTCGCCTTCGCCGCGATCACCGCCCGGCGCCCCTACCGGGACGGGATCGGCCCCGACGAAGCGCTGGCCGAGATGCGCCGTCGCGCCGGCACCCAGTTCGACCCGCGCGTCGTCGAGGCCCTGGCCGGGGAACTGGCGGAAGCGCCCGCCCCGGCCCCCGTTCCCGCGCCCGTCTAGGGAGCGTTTTCCTGCTGGTACTTTTCGCCTTCTTCGATCCCCCGCTGGGCTTCTTCCTTGCCCTTTTCGATCCCCTTTTCGGCTTCCTTCTTGCCCTTTTCAGCGCCCTTTTGCGCTTCTTCCTTCGCGCGTTCGAGGCCCTTTTCAGCTTCCTGAGCGCCCTTTTCGACGCCCTGCTTCGCTTCTTCCAAGCCCTTTTCGATCCCTTCCTGGGCGTTGCCGGTGCCGCCGTTGCTATTGCTGTTGCCACCGCAGCCGCTCCAGGCGACCCCGGCGACCGCGAGCGCCAGCGCGGCGACCAACGCCGGGGCACGGCGCGCGCGCTTCCGCTTCAAGCCTTCCTCTGACACTTTCGCTCCTCTCATAGGGGACCTGAGCCTATTGCGCCTACCATCGACCGGTGGCCGAGCTGCACGTTCTGCGCGTATTCGTCAACGAGGAGGGCGAGTGGGGAAACCCGCTCGGGGTGTTCCTCGACGGGGCGGGCTTCCCGGAGGAGGGGCGGCAGGCGGTCGCCGCCGAGCTCGGGTTCAGCGAGACGGTATTCGTCGAGGACCGGGCGAACGGCCGGATGCGGATCCACACGCCGGAGGTCGAGCTGCCCTTCGCCGGCCACCCGACCGTCGGGACCGCCTGGCTGCTGGCGCGCGAGGGGGCGCCGGTGGAGGTGCTGCGAACTCCGGCGGGGGCCGTCAGGGCGCGTATCGAGCCCGGAGGCGCGTTCGTGAGCTGCCCGCCCGGAGTGGTCGCCTCCGTTCGACTACGTCCAGTTCGGCGCGCCGGCCGAGGTGCGGGCGCTCGCCGGCCCGCCCGGCGCCGGCAACGCCTACGCCTGGGCCTGGATCGACGAGGCGGCGGGGACGATCCGCGCCCGCGCCTTCGTGCCCGAGGCCGGCATCGAGGAGGACGAGGCAACCGGCTCCGCGGCGCTGGCGCTGTGCGCCCGGCTGGATCGATCGATCGTCGTCCACCAGGGCCACGGCTCGGTGATCGTCGGCGGCACCGCTGCCCGGCGGGATGGTCGAGATCGGCGGCGAGGTGGTCCTCGACGAGCTGCGCGACTACCCGCCGCGGTCCATCGGGTGAATCAGAGTCCAAGGCCGCCCACCCCCCGCTCGTTCCAGCCGAGGTGGTGGGCAAGCTCGTGACGCAGCGTCTGCTCGACCTGACGGGCGAGCAGCTCGCGGTCGTGCCCGAAGTCACGTTCGAGCGTATCCCTGTAGATGACGATCCGGTCCTCATAGCGTTCGCGCGCGACCCCGTCCCCGAAGTACTGGCCGTATGCGTGGGCCTCCGTTCCCAGGTCGGAGACGACCACCGCCACCTTCGCCAGCACCTCCTGGAATTCGCCGGGCAGCCGGTCCATCGCGTCGGCGACCAGCGATTCGAACTCGTCGAGCTCAGGAGCGTCGGGCACGTTCGAAGGGTAAAGCGCGCGCCCGCCACCAACCGGCCGGTATCCGTCAGGTCCGACCTGGCTCCTGGTCGCTACCCTCACGGGTAGTGACCAACTTCAGCGTCCCAGACACCCTTCCCGGGGCCGACCTCGTCAAGCAGGGTGCTGAAGACCTTGACGGCGGACATGAATCGGCCGAGGCGCTGCTCGTGTCGATTGGCGCTCCACGACTGCGGTCAGTGGGCGTTGAGTTGTCGTCGCCGATCTCCTCCCCCGAGCACAAGCTCTACCTGCTCCTTGCGCGCGAAAAGGGCGATGCCGCTCATTCCGCATATAACGCCCTGCTTCGCCGGCTCGTCAGCTTCGAGCGAGCGGCGACATGCGCGAGCTAGCCGACTCCGCTCGCATCGAACGATTCATGCACGAGCTAGGACGAGCCGTCTCGGTCGACGGCCGCGTTTATCTCACGGGCGGAGCGACCGCGGTTCTCCAAGGCCTGACAGAACGCATCGCGTCCGAGGAGTTCGGCTGAGTTCGGTGGAGTCGGGG
Organism: uncultured Solirubrobacterales bacterium; assembly: GCA_963764365.1. Lineage (GTDB taxonomy): Bacteria > Actinomycetota > Thermoleophilia > Solirubrobacterales > 70-9 > VRUE01. The sequence continues at coordinate 520,183 of CAVXSI010000020.1, read as the reverse complement.
ACCAATTTCGGGACCAAGCCCTGGCCGTTGCAAGCGGATCGAGTTGTCTGCCCGTTCCGTCTTACTCCCCTGCGAAACTTAGGAGGTGCCTCGGGTCAGCAGTTTCTTCGGCATCGTGATCGAGATGTACTTCGGCGACCATCCGCCGCCGCATTTCCACGCTCGCTACAGTGGAGAATCGGCCAAGATCGAGATAGCGACCGGGGCCGTGCTCGGAGGATCTCTTTCCGGCCGAGCGCTCCGACTCGTGCGAGAATGGGTCGATCAGCACCGGGACGAGCTCGAAGCCAATTGGCAGCGAGCCGTTAACAACGACAAGCCCGAGCCAATCGAGCCACTGCAATGAGCGAGATCATCAGCATCACCGATGTCGTGCCTCTTGACGGGCTGTGGATTCGGGCAACCTTTTCGGACGGTGCGATCAAGGAGATCGACCTCAGCGAGTTGATCGCGAAGGGAAGCGCCTTTGCCTCGATCCGCAAACGCCGAGAGGTGTTCGATCAGGTTCATGTCAATCCCGAGACTCGCACCATCGAGTGGCCAGGGGAAGTCGACCTTGACCCAGAGGTGCTCTACGGCCATTTCGAGCCGGCATCCGGAGTACACGTTGACCGTCGGACGATTCGGGAGCCCGCACACGCAACGGGGTGATTTGCGCTGCCATGAGAAGCACGCCCATGCTGATCGAGGTAACGCCCACGGACGGCTACGGAGTTCACGTCCGCTTCGAGGACTCGACGAGCGCCGACATCGACCTCTCCTACCTGCTCGACTGCGGCGGCGTCTTCGAGCCGCTGCGCGATGCGGAATATTTCCGCCAACTCAAGGCCGATCCGGAAGCCGGCACGATCACCTGGCCCAACGAGGCTGACATCGCACCCGAGACGCTCTACGCGCACGCCCAGCGCCACGCCAATGCAGCCCCATAGCCCTGCGGGCGATCAGCTGCCATCCGATCGACAATCGAGAAGCAATCGCAGACTCATGGAAGAACTGGAGCGCAGCAAATTCACCCGGGCCGGAGAAATCGCAAACGAGCGGCTGATCGAAGCTGTGGCCGATCCTGACCGCTATCCCGAGGGAACCACCTTCATCGCCGCAGACCAAGAGGGCTTCGACTCTATCCTGGCCGAAGCCGTAGGAGACCACCGGCCACTGGCAATCATCTACCCCGATGGCCGCGAGATCGTCGCCGCGCCGCGCGGTGGCGCGCTGGCCTTCTTCGAGCATCTTCTGACCCGTCACCGCGAGCCCAAGCACGGCGCTCCTTCCATCCCGCTGCCCGCCGACTATCAGGTCGAAATCCGGCGTGGCCAAGCGCCCGCTACTACCTGAGCGCACCTCTGTCCACTTGATGGGGCGGGAAGGACTCGAACCTTCGACCGACGGATTATGAGTCGCGCCGGAACCCGTCTATAGATCCGAATCTGGCCCCGTAGAGCGAATCATCTCCAAGGGCTTCGGCTGAGTTCGGTGGAGTCGGGAACCAATTTCGGGACCACGTTTTTGCCGCCATGTGGGTGCCCACGAGAGGAAACGTTCTCCTCGCCGGCCTAGACTACGCAGCGATCGGGTGGCCACCCGAATCGCGAGCCTCTATGTGGGCACGAGGGGGCAGCTGCACGGTGCCCCGATCGAGGCGACGGAAGCGAAGCAGAAGCGCCGCCGCGACCCGAGACCAGCGCGCGAAGCCGTGTGCTTCCTCAGGTTGGACCAGCAACTCATGCCCGTCGGGGTAGACAATCACGACGGGATCGCCGTCGAACAGCGCACGCGTCGCCATCTCCCCCTGATGAGGATTGTCGGCCGAGATGAAGTGCGCCCGGTTCGGATAGCGGGCAGCCAACTCTTCGTTCTCAATGCTGGCGAGAACCCTCTCGGTCGCGGGATCGATGTTGGCGTCCTGGCTCATGACTCCCGCCATTGTCTCACGACCCCCGGAGCGTCCGCCTTCGCTCTTTTGATCGCCGTCGCCATTGCCTCATTTGGAGAGCCGAAGTCGAGAACGGCCGGTGCCTGCTTCCCGCTGGCCCGCGTGTATTCGTGCTCGTGGTGCTCATCGACCGCATCGGCGTTGTCCCAGAGACGCACCGTCGTCCATTCCCCGTCCTCAAGGCTCTCCAGCGTGATCGCATAGGAGACCGGCGGCGGAGGCTCGCTGCGGCGATACCGGATACGGATATCCGGCTCCACATCAATGAAGATCTCTCGGTCGGTCGGGGTCACAGACAGAGGCTCTCAAAGCCCTCGGCAGAACTTGGCACCCCTCACGAGCAGTCCCGCAATGCCTTCTCGTAGATGGCTTGCAGTTCCGGCTCGGGGAATTCGTCCTTGTAGCTGACGCCGGGGGTGCCGACGTGTTCCCCGAGGAGAGCTTCAAGGCAACCGCCGTAGGCGGCAGAACTGAGACCGCCATACTCCCACTTGCCGCCCGAGACTTCTCGGGCGTATGAACGCGCCACCTTTTCCGGGGTCGATTCGGCGCCGGCCTTCTTCGCTGAGTCCTCCTTCTTCTTCGCCTCCGTCGCCGTAGTTGACGATTCATCGGCCCCGCACCCTGCGATGGCATCTACCAGCACCGCCAGGACGGCAAAGATCGTGCTCCACCGAGGGACCCGCTTCCACCGGTTCATGATGCCTCCAGCATCCCTACGAGGGCGTCCAACGCCTTCTCACGGGCCCTTCTTCTCGGTGCGGCCCTGGCTGAGCACGCCGGGGTCGACGGGGAGCGAGGAGACAATCCAGCTGTCGTCTCCCTCTTTGTAGAGGATCGTGAGGTGCAGGGGATCTCCCACAGCGCCGAGTGTAGTGCCGCGCGCGGTCTTGACCGAAGAGCACGGGCTGGAGCGCATGCGGGGGAGTTCGGGACCAATTTCGGGACCAAGTTTCAGTGCGGACTTTCGCGGTCAGCGCTACCGGCGGGGTCGAGCCGTCACGGCCATGAGCTACCTTGACGCAATGACCAGCGAGCACTTGATAGCCGAGGCGGGCCGACGCCTTGCAGAGGCCGCCCCCGAAGCTAAAGTCATCCTGTTTGGCTCCCATGCTCGCGGCAATGCCCGGCCGGGCTCGGATCTCGACCTTCTCGTGGTGGAGCCAGAACTCAACAGCCGTGCAGACGAGTTCGTGCGACTCCGGGAAGCTCTCGGGGCAATGGGAGTTCCGATCGACCTGGTCGTGGTCAGCGACGAGCACGCTCAGCGATGGGGCCCTGTCCAGGGCACGCTAATGCACGAAGCGCTCAGAGATGGCCGGGTCCTCACAGGAGCTTGAGCCGGACGAGCTCGCGGCGCTCATGGCCCGCAAGGCCACGGAGGATGCTGTCGCCCTGCGAGAGTTCGCGACCAACACCGAAATTGCAGACACCGTCCTCGGCTTTCACGCCTTATGCGGATATCCGCATAACGCGTGCTATGCCGACCTTTGCGTTATGCCGACCAGAGGCTGGAAAGCCGCTCCGCAGGTGGTGATCGCCCCGACGGGGTCGGCATAATCACAGCGCCTCGAGGAAGGCGAGCACCGTGTCCGGCGGCCGGTAGCGACCGGGCTTTGCCTCCGGCGGCGTAGTTCTCTCCAGCGCTCGTTCCTTGATCGAGAGATCGGCGTGCAGGTAGACTTGCGTGGTCTCGACCTGCTCGTGTCCGAGCCAGAGCGCGATGACCGAGGTGTCGACGCCGGCCCGCAGCAATCGCATCGCCGCGGTGTGCCGCAGTACGTGGGGCGTCACCCGCTTCCCCCGCAAGGAAGGGCGGCTCCGACCAGCGTTCTCTGCATGCTTGGCAAGTCGGCGCTCGAGGCCGTCGCGGCTGAGCGAGCGGCCGGAGCGGGTCGGGAACAGCGGCGCCTCCGGCTGATCGCCTCGCTCGGCGAGCCAGACCCGGAGGACGGCCACCGTCGCCGCGGTGAGCGGCGTGATCCGCTGCTTGCGCCCCTTCCCCAGACAGCTGACGTGCGCGCCGGTGCCGAGGTGCACGTCACCGCAACGCAGGCCCGTCAGCTCCGAGGCTCGCAGCCCTGTCTGGGCGGCGAGCATCAGCATTGCGCGGTCTCGCCGGCCCGTCCAAGTCGAGCAGTCTGGAGCGGCGAGGAGCGCCTCGACCTCCTCCTCGGCAAGGAACGTGACCAGGTTCCGCTGGAATCGCTTCGACGGGATAGCCAGCACCCGCTCGATCACGGCTGCGTGCTCGGGGTGGCGCAGCGCCGCGTAGCGAAACAGGGAGCGGATTGCCGCCAGGCGGGAGTTGCGGGTCCGAACCCCATTGCCCCGATCGCGCTCGAGGTGATCGAGGAAGGCGCCAATCAGCGTGGCGTCGAGGTCGTCGATCTCCAGTTCGGAGGGTTGCTTGCCGAGCTGCCGTGCCGCGAAGCCCAGCAGCAATCGCATTGTGTCGCGGTAGGCGGCGAGGGTATGTGGACTTGCCTGACGCTGGCGCACCAGCCGCTCGGTGAAGAACAGCTGAAGCGTCGGTGCAAGGGCGCTCATGAGCGAGCACCGAGGTAGCACTCAAGACGTCCGGCGGCCAGCCCCATCAACTCGGGTGCGGCCGAGAGGTACCAGTACGTGTGGGCTGGATCGGCGTGCCCGAGGTAGGTGGAGAGCAGCGCCAGGCGCTCCTGCGGTTCGCCCCCGCCGCGATAGGCGTCGAGGATCGTGCGCACCGCGAAGCTGTGACGCAGGTCGTGCAGCCTCGGCCGGCAGGAGGCGGAGCGCGGCTCGATGCCGGCGCGGTCCACCAGCCGGGCGAAGGTGCCGCTCGCCGAGCGGTAGGCCAGCCGAGCGCCGCGGGCGGAAACGAACACCGCATCGGTGCCCAATGCCGCGCGCGGGCGGTCCGCGCGGCCCAGATAGCGCAGCACAGCTTCGACGGTGCTCATGTGCAACGGCAGCTCGCGCGACTTGGCGAACTTGGTTTCGCGCACGAGAATCGAGCCCTCCTTCGGGTTGATGTCTCCGCGGTCCAGCGCGAGCGCCTCCCCGATGCGCATCCCGGTGACCGCGAGCAGCCCGACCAGCGTCTGGTAGGTCGCGGCCGGGTGCGCGTGGCGCAGCGTGCTCGCGGCTTCGATCAGTGCCGCGACCTCTTCATCGGAGTAGAGGAAGGGCGTAGCTCTATGCGGAGGATCCGGCAGGAGCTCCGCAGGCGGCACCTCGCAGGCGGGGTCGATCGTCTGCAGGTGAGCGGCGAAGCTCCGCACCACCGACATCCGCAGCGCGTGCCAGGCCGCACCGCCATCGGGCAGTGTCGCCCAGCTGAGCGCGTGCTCGACTGTGATCGTCTTCGCCTCGCGCTCCTCGAGGTAGGTGATGAACTGGCCGAGCAGCTTCTCGGCCCGCTCCAGCTTGTAGCCGAGGGTGCGGCGCACGGTCAGGTAATCGGCGAGCGCCACTCGCAGCGGGCTCATCGAGCGGTCTCCGGCCAGCGACGGGCGACCTTTCGCAGCGCTTCGCGATCGACCTTGGCGTAGATCGCCGTCGTCATCGCGCGCCGATGGCGCAGGAGCTGCCCGACCTCCTCGAGCGAGGCGCCGCCGCGCAGCGCCTCGCTCGCGACGGTATGGCGAAGGCGGTGGGCGCGGATGGGGCCGAGGCCGCACCGGGAGGCGGCGCTCACGACGACCGCCGAGACGGCGCCGCCGCTCATCGCGCGGTGCGGGGCACGGACGGTCACGAAGACATTGCGGCCTCGTGCGTTCTCGGGTCGACCACCTCGCAGGTAGGCAGTGACGGCCTCGCCGACATCGGCCGGCAACGGCAGTCGCTCCTCACGGCGACCCTTGCCGCGCACGACAAGCTCGCCCGCTCGCCAATCGATGTCCTCGAAGCGAAGGGCGGCGATCTCGCCGGCCCGCAAGCCCAGCCGGACGAGCATGGTCAGGATCGCGAAGTCGCGACGCCCTACCGCCGTGTTCAAGTCGCAGAAGGCCAGGAGACTGCGGACCTGGGAGGGCTCCAACCTCTTCGGCAACCCGGCCAAGCGCCAGGAGGCGATCGAGGGCACCGTGGCCGCCAGCGGCAGCTCGATCGTGCCCTCCAGATGCAGGAAGGCGAGCAGCGAGCGCAGCGCGGTCATCGCCAGCTTCACCGTCCCGGGCGACAAGCGCGGACAGCTCGCGACCACGAACGCGGTGACGTCGGCGGGGCTCAGTCGATCGAGGCCGAGAGCCCCCTGCGAGAGCCGACCTTCCAGGAACGGCCGCACGGCTCGCGCATAGTCACGAGCCCCCTTGTCTCGAAGCCCCCGCTCAACGACGAGGTATCGCCGGAAGCGGCACAGCAGCTCGTCGATCGGCGCGGCCGCCGATGGTGTGGACGGTCCGGTCGCCCGGACCCCTGATGGATCGGTCATGAACGCCTCCTCCTTGGATTGATGGAAGGAGGAGCTTCCCCGGGTCGCTCAAGCCGGCGAGGTTATGCCGACCCTATTGAGGCGACAACCGCCTCCAGTGCGTCTTTGCGGTGTCAGGTCGGCATAACGCAAAGGTCGGCATAGCACGCCCAGCAGGCCATTGAGAAGTGGCTCAAGGCAGTTCTCGCTCGCCACGCAGTGAACTTCGAGTACACGCACGATCTTCGCCACCTCATCGGACTGATCGAAGATGCGGGCATCGACTTCCCTTTTGACACGCCGACCGTGGTTCGGCTTACCGAGTACGCCGTTCCCCTGCGCTACGACGAGCTGTTGGACGCGACCCCACTCGACCGCGACGCTGCCGTGAAACTCGTCGGGGAAGTTGGCAGCTGGGCTAACGACGTGCTCGACGCGTTTAACGAGTAGCGCTCGATGGGGCGGGCAGGACTCGAACCTGCGCTCCACGGATTATGAGTCGCGCCGGAAACTGTCTATAGAGCCGAATCTGGCCTGATAGAGCGAATCGCGTCCAAGGAGTTCGGCTGAGTTCGGTGGAGTCGGGGACCAATTTCGGGACCAAGTTTTCGGAGCTTCCCATCGGCAAGCAACCCATCTACGCTGGCGGCAACCGGCTATTCGGGCACCCCTCCAGCATGGACGTTTTCCGATCGACCCGCTCCTTTGAGAAAAGAGCTATGCGACTCACGTCATCGGTCCAAAGTCATCTGCCCCCACGACTTGCAGCACTTGCTGCTTGCTCGTCATCCTTGCTGGACCGGTCTGTGGCCAGAAGTCGTCTCCAAGACTGAAGTTCGGGATGTTCGCACGCGTGTTGAACGCGCCGTAGCAGTCAAGCATTTCCATAGCAATGCCCGCCTTCGTTCCTCGAATCGCAACGATTCCACCCTCAGGCCGTGGTCCTCGTGTCGGAGTCCATACAGCCCGCCTGGCCCCATCAGCTGAGTGCCAGTCGCGCTTGTTGAGCAAGACATCGTAGGCCGCGAACAGCATTCGATTGACGATTGGCCTGTAGTCAGCAGCAACGAGCAGGCGACGATCTCGGTCTGCATGGACAGCAGGCCCACGCATCTTGGCAATCCATCCTTTGACCTCCGACTTTGTATATCGGAGCACCGGACGTGCTTCCAGGAAGTCGGTCAAGCAAACGATCAGTTTGTTTGACGTGCGGGCGAAGGCGCGTTCAAAGACCCGCAGTAGCTCACGATAGATGCTTGCCAGATGAGGCGTCGCGAGGGCTCCAGCGAGAAGCGCAACTCCGTCGTCGCGATCATCCAGATATTTCATCAGCGCTGGATCGAGTTTGAAAAAAAAGTGATCGCCTGCGACGAAGAGGTGTTCATCAACAATGCCGTCAGAACGGCGAAGAGGCTCAAGCTCACTTGGGTCATCTGAATGAAACGCCACCGGAAGACGAGGTGAGAGAATCTGACATCGGAAGCCCCGGAAGACCGAGACGTAGTTCGCCGTAGCTTCAATGGCTGCCTCCGCTTCCAGTCGGGCCTGGAGAGGCACCTCCACCATCCCTGCCTCGCTGCGATTCGGTGGAGCGGCGAGCGGGATCATCGCGCCCACGAGAACCTGGGACTCCCCCTTGAACTGCCAAGCGGTAAGGGAGACTACCTCGATCTCGTCGGTCTTTAGGCTAAACGAATGCCAGTTATCGTCCTGGTCGGCAACGCCGATTTGAAGGACCGCAAAACGAACGAGCTTCATCGCCCCAAGCTCACACTGGCGAGCTTCTGATGAATGGCCCATACGACGATCCGGCGAAAATGCTCGCGTGCAACTCGGCGAGGTGAGCCTTGATCTCCAGCGGGTCGTGGGCGATGGCCGATTTCCAGCCGTAGGCGCGAGCCACCGCCTCGTCGAGTTGGCGGTGGAGGTCTGAGACCTCCGACCAAGCGCCCTCGTCGACTTGGTTGTAAAGGTCGGTCAGGCCGATCTGGCCCTCGACACAGATCGCCTGGCGCTGTTCGATCAGGCGCTTGGCGATTTCGCCGATCTCGTCGCGGGTGCCTTGGTTGGGCTGCGGCCAAGGGAAGGTCTCGAAACATGAGGTCGGCGTGTAACGCGGACGATCCTCAAGAGTCGAGGACTCCGAGTGCGCCCACGCCCCGTGGATCGAGGACGTAAGTATTCCCATCGAGTAGTCGTCGTCAAAGGCGAAGACGTTGGTGAGATTGCTCGGGCAAACGGCGCCGTCCACCCAGCAGAAGAGGAAGCGCTTGCCTTGCGCGTTGCCGGCGATGTAGCGGGACAGTGATTCGATCGTGCGGCGCATCTCGGACGCTGGAGAACCAAATAGCCACCAGTGCTCCTTGCGGCGTTTCATCCTGTTCTTGTCGCGTGCAGGCTTGACTCGTTCTCGCACCAACTCAAGAGCCTCTGGGTACTTCATCGCTTGCTCAAGCGGGCGAAGACCGAAATCGATAACGAATCGCCGCGGCCTCTGCTCCGGCTCCTCGGCGATGTCGTCACCTACTAGATAGGGCCGCACCACTTCTGAATAATCGGCACCGGGTGCGGAGAGAAGCGCTTCTGCTTCATCCGGCGCCAGGTAGAACTCCCCCACTGGGATCGGTCCCTGGAACGAGTGGCCGAGGTTCGCCGGCAGCGCCTCGTACTCCTCGATCGCCAGCTTCGACTCTCGCAAGCGGGTGTTGATGCCTTCAACCGGCTCTCCATCGAGCACGAAGCGCTGCGGCGGCTCGCTCGGCAGCTGCACCCAGTTGACGATGCTGACGTTGACCACCGCCTCGCCCGGCCATTTCTGACGCGAGACGGCGTCGGTAATCACGCCCCCCTTCTCGACGAGGTAGTTGAGGCTCACCCCGCGTGCCCGGTTCTGGCTTATCGAGTTCGTCCCGACAAGGCCGGCGCGGTCGCCGGGTCGCATCTGGTCCGCTGCACGGCGGAACCAGTAGACGCAGAGGTCCTTGAGGCCGGCACCGAAGTGACCCTTGAGCCACTCCACGTAGTCCTCGTCGAGGATCTGGCGCAGATTCTGCGAACCGTGGTAGGGCGGGTTGCCGATGATCGCGTTTGCCTCGCCCCACTCGGCGCGCAGCGCGTCGGCGCGGCGGATTCCCGAGAGATCGGCGAGCGGCAGCGTGCTCTCGTCGAGGTCCAGCTCCTCGACAGCCAGCTTGTGGCCCATCCACAGGGTGACCCGCGCCAGGTCGACGCCGAACTGCTCAATCTCGATGCCGCGCATGTTCTGAAGCGGGAAGAAAGCGCTGAGGCCCTCCTGGGCGGGCCGGCCCTCGGCCTGTGCCAGCTCGTCGCCACGAGCGGCCAGCTTCGCCTCGATGCGACGCAACTCCCGGTAGGCGACGTAGAGGAAGTTGCCCGAGCCGCAGGCGGGGTCGAGCACCACGTAGTTGAGGAGGTCAGCCTGCGCCTGGCGCGCCTCTTTGTAGGTCGACAGCGCCTCAATCCGCTCGGTCCACGGCTCAACGATCGTCGGCACGACGATCTTCTGGATCTCCGACTCGTGCGTGTAGTGGGCGCCGAGCCGCCACTGCTTATCGTGCCCGAACACGCCCTGGAGAAGTGACCCGAAGATCGAGGGCTGGACCTCGTGCCAGTTCGAGGCGCTGACTTCTCGAAGCAGCCCAAGCTCCTCTGGCGTCAAGTCGATGCGGCTCGGCTCCGCGAACAGCGAGCCATTCGCGTAGGGCACCCCGGCGTAGAGCCCGTGCTGCGGCCGCTCCGGACTTGGATCGTCGAGGTACTCGAACAGCCGCCCGAGGTCGTCCGCGCTGGAGCGCCGCGGGTTGGCGATCAGGTCATCGACAACGCGGGTGAACCCCTGCCCGGGGATCTGACCCAGGTCCTCGGCGAACATGCACCACACCGTCTGCAAGATGAAGCGGCGCCGCGACTGCGGATCTCCCTCCAAACGCTGCTCAAGCTGCTGGAAGAGCTCGGCCAGCTTGCCGACGGCTTCGAGCGTGACGCCCTCCTGACGGGCGTTGAACACCGGCTCGCCGCCGGTCATGAAGAGCAGCGACGTGTATCGGTCGGGCAGCTCCGTGAGGTCGAACTTGACCCGCGGCGCTTTCGGGAACCTGCCCGGCTCCCAGACCTCGAAGCGCTTGAAGGCGCAGAGCACCACGTACTCAGGGGCGGGTATCCCCTTCTCCGCGTCGGCGGCCTCGCGCCAGTAGTTGAGCGCCTGCTCGCGATGCTTTGCGAGCCGACCCGCCTCGCTCGCCGACTTCATCTCGACAATGCAGACGCGGGGCCAGATCAGATCGATAAAGCCGCCGGCCTGGAAGCGCTCGAACTCGGCAACGTCGGAGAGCCGCTGCCCGTAGCAATCGAAGAGCTCGGTGAGAAACGTCTGGGCCTCGCCGCGCTCATAACCTTCCCGCACGCTCCAGCGCGCGACGAACCGCGTCAGGTTGGCCCTGATCTCCTCGCCGGTGAGGGGCATTCGCGCCGGCTAGGACGCGAGGCGCTGCTGCTCGTCGCCGGCAGCGACCAGCTCGCCTTGGTCGCTTGAGGGCGCTCGCCAGTAGACAGACTTCATCAACCGCGCGTGATCGGCCCGCGCCGCACCGGCGGCCGTCTCCAGGGCCGCGATCAGGTACGCCTCCGCACCATCTTTCTTCAACTCCTGGGCTGTTTCGTCGAGGCGGCGGGCGGCATCTTCGATGTAGAGCATCGCGCCCTCCACCTTGCGGAAGTGCCCTTCCTCGCGACGTTGCTCTGCGGCATTCACGCTGCCCACTCTAGGGTCGACCCCGGACGCGTGTGGCGCGCAGATCGCAAAATAGGAGGAACGAAATCGCAAACATTCTCGCCCCAAGCGGCCCGGAAGCCATGGGGCGGGCTGGACTCGAACCAGCGACCGACGGATTATGAGTCCGCTGCTCTGACCAACTGAGCTACCGCCCCGTTTGGGGCGAGCGTAGCGCGAACGTGGCGCTGCGCGGCCGGATCAGGCGCTGAACAGCTGAGCGAGCGAGCGGCCTACGTCAGGGGGCTCTTCCTTGCCCTCGGCCGCGGCGGCGGCGCCGTCGGCCAGGGCCTTTGCCGCATCGCCTATCTGGTGGGTGCGGCCGCCCCGCAGGACGCCGGTCTTTTTCGCCTCGGCGAGGTCGGATTCCATCAGGCCGGCCAACTCGGCGAGGCGGCGAAGGCCGACCGCGCCGGCGGTGCCCTTGAGGGCGTGGGCCTCGGCCCGCATGGTCTCGAAGTCTTCGGTCTCGGTGGCGAGGCCGGCCGCGATCACGTCGCAGCGTCGTTTCGCCTCCTCGGCGAAGGACTTGAGCAGCTCCTGGTCGGGCGCGGTCTTCTCGCTCATTCGCCGATCACATCCTTAACCACACGGGTCATCCGGTCAACGCCGAATGCGCCCTCGATCTCCGCTCGGATCACTCCCCGGCGGTCGATCGCGAACAGCCACGGCTCGCTCGGGAGGTGGAACGCCCGCACCTGCGACCGCACGCCCTTGCTCGGATCGTTGTCCTTGTAGATCTCCATGTGGATGAAAGCGGCCCTGTCCCCGTACGTCTGTTTGACCTGCTCGGCCACGTCGACGACCGGACCGCAGACCCGACTCTGGCAGAACTGGGGGGTCGCAAACAAGAGGAGGATCGGTTCGCGTCCCAAAGCTTCCGCGTAATCGACGCGGTTTTGCGTGTCCGGCGGCACCCGCGTGGTGATCTTCGAGAGGTCGCCGCCGACGTCGGCCGACGTCGGCGTATGGATCAGCGGCGCCTTTTCGCCGACCTTCGGCACTTCTTCGAATTCGCCGACGGTTGCGCTCGGCAGCAGCGCCGCGGTCGTCTTGCCGCCCTGCTTGATCAGCGCCGCGATCCGCCACTCGCCGTTGCCGGTGAAGTCGATGCTGGTCGAGTACACGGCGGTCGCGGCGTCGGGATCGCTGGTCGTCGTCTTCGCTCGGAAGGCCGGCTTGGTGGTGAGGCTTTCGAGCGCGGCGGGGAAGGGACCAACCGCCGGCTGTTCGAGCGCTTTGGAGCGCGCCTGCGCGAGCGCCCCCTTCTTCTGCTTGCCGTTCTTCGCGCCGCCGCCGCTGCCGCCCGACTTCGGTGGCGGGACCCGCGCCGCGTAGAGCGCGATTTCGGCGTCGTCCACCTGGCTGCGGTCGGGATGGAAGACGCCGACCGGGTAACGGTTGACGCCGGTGTGGAAGACCAGCGCCGCCGGCGAGACGACGAGTTCCGAGTGGCCTTCGGCCGTATTGACGATTTCACCCAGCGTGCGGCCTTCGGCGGCCGGGAAGGCGCTCTTCGGCGGCGCCGGCCGGCTGGCGACGGAGGTCGAGGTCGAACCGCTCGAATCGGAGCCGCCGCCACAACCGGCGACGAAGGCGCAGGCGGCGATCGCGCAGGCGAAGACGCTGGTGGTTCGGCGCGCGAGCATCAAGGAATCGCATCTTATTGGGCGAGCGGTAGGGTGCATGGCGATGGCTGAGCGAGCAGCGCTGATCACTGGGGCCTCGAGCGGGATCGGGCTGGCGATCGCCCGCACCCTGGGCGAGGAGGGATACGCGCTGACGGTCTCCGCGCGGCGCCCGGAAAAGCTCGACGCGGCGGCCGCCGACCTGCGCGACGCCGGACTCGAGGTGCAGAGCGTCGCCGCCGACATGAGCGACGAGGAGGAAGTGGTCGGCGTCTTCGCCAAGCACCGCGAGACCTATGGGCGCCTCGACGTGCTGGTCAACAACGCTGGGGTCGGGATCGGCGCGCCGATGGAGGAGATCCAGACCAAGTACCTCGACATGCAACTGGCGGTCAACCTGCGGGCGCTGGTGATCGGAACCCGCGAGGGACTGCCGATGCTGCGCGAAGCGGGCGCCGAGCACGGCAAGGCGCTGATCGTCAACACCGCCTCGATCGCCGGCAAAGGCGGGCAGGCCTGGCTCTCCGTCTACGCCGCGACCAAGGGCGCGGTGATCAACTTCACCCAGTCGACCCATCGCGAGGCGGGCGGCTCGGGTGTCCAGTGCACGGCTCTGGCCCCCGGCTTCGTCGACACCGCGATGACCGAGTTCGCCAAGGGCCAGGTTCCGGCCGAGGAGATGATCCGGCCCGAGGACATCGGCGAGGCGATCCGCTTCCTGCTGCGCACCTCGCCCAACTGCCACGTGCCGGAGATCGTCTTTACGCGTCCCGGCGAGGGACTGGACACGCCCTAGGCGCATGCGGTTCCTCGTCGCCGCCTTCGGCGACCCCGGCCACGTCTTCCCTGCGATAGCCCTCGGGCGCGCGCTGACAGGGCGCGGACACGAGGTGACGATCGAGACCTGGGAGGAGCGGCGCGGCGCGGTCGAGGGTGCCGGCCTCGGCTTCGCCGCCGCCGAGGAATACCGGATGTTCCCGCCGCCCGATCCCGATTCGGCTGAGGGCGCGCATGCGGCGGAGGCGGCGCGGGCGCTGATGCCGCTGCTGGAGGAAATGCGGCCGGACGCGGTCGTAAGCGACATCCTCACCCTGGCGCCGGCGCTGGCGGCGGAGGTCGCCGGGCTTCCGCGGGCGACCCTGGTCCCCCACATCTACCCGGTCGTCGAGCCGGGGCTGCCGTTCTTCGCCGTCGGCCTGCGGCCGCCGCGCACCCCGCTCGGGCGGAGCGTCTGGCGGGCCGGCCAGCGGGCGTTGAACGTCGGGCTGGAGCAGGGGCGCAGCGACCTCAACAAGCAGCGGGCGCGGCTCGGCCTGGCGCCGATCGAGCGTTTCCACGGCGGGATCAGCCCGGACCTGGCGCTGGTCGGCACCTTCCCCCAGCTCGAGTACCCGCGGCGCTGGCCGGCCGGGGTCGAGGTGACGGGACCGCTGACGTTCGAGATCCCCCACCCGGAGATCGAGCTTCCACCCGGCGATGACCCGCTGGTCCTCGTCGCGCCGAGCACCGCCCACGATTCGGGCAACCATCTGGTGCGGACCGCGTTGCGCGCGCTGGCCGGCGAGCCCGTGAGGGTGGTGGCGACGACCAACCGGGTCGTGCCCCAGAGCCCGATCGAGGTGCCCGCGAACGCGAAGCTTGTCGACTGGCTCAGCTACAGCCAGCTGATGCCCGCCGCCTCGCTGGTGATCTCCCACGGCGGCCACGGCACCGTCTGCCGCGCCCTCGCCGCCGGCACCCCGCTGCTGATCAGCCCCTTCATCGGCGACATGAGCGAGACGGCGATGCGGGTCGGCTGGGCCGGCGCCGGCCTCTCGCTCCCCTGGCGCCTCTGCCGGCCGGCGCCGCTGCGCTGGGCGGTGCGGCGAATCCTCGACGACGACTCGTTCACCGTGCGCGCCGGCGAGCTGGCAGCGTGGGCGCGCGAGCACGACGGGGCCGAACGCGGGGCAGAACTGGTCGAAGAACTGGCTGCCCGCGAATCGCCTGCAAAACGAGGGGCCGCGATCTCTCGCGACCCCTCGTAGAACTCGGGGGGACGGACTCGAACCGTCAACCACCGACTTAACAGGACGGCGCTCTACCATTGAGCTACCCCCGATCAATCAACTGAACTTAAGCGATACCGTTTCGATCTTCAGAAACGCCGCTCAAATCCTCCGGCAGAGTAGCGAACCCGCTCTCCACCCCGGCATGGCAGTTGGCACAGAGCAGCACGCGCTTATCCATTGCGGCTCATTTAACCGACCTCCTGCCCGATCGCCTTAAGCGACATACGTGTGCGACTCAAACCCGCTCCGTGTGGGCTATGCGTTCGACCAGGGCTGCTCGTTCGCGGCTGAGGGCGGCGCGGCGCTCGTAGTCGTCGGCTTCGCCGGCGGCGGCGATCTGGGACTCGAGGCGGCGCTGCTCCAGGAGGAGGTAGTTGAGCTCCATCGCCTCCGGGGAGGCGGGCTCGTCGTGGGCGAGGATGACCAGCTCGGCGATCAGGCCGGACAGCTCGTCGTCGTCGTGGGGAAGGTTGGAGGCCGGGTCCTCGGGGTGCTCGCGCAGCCAGGCCGCGGCGCGAGCGCCGCTCGGCGAGAGGTACTCGTCGGTCAAACGCGCCAGGTACTCCCGGCCCTCCGTCGGCAACGCGATGCACATCGCCAGCAGCGCCCGCTCGCGCCGTTCGCGTGAGGTCAGCTCGCCGCCCTGGCGCACCCGCGGTGCGGATGCGCCCTCGCCCCGCCGAGGCGGTTCCGCGGAACCGCCACCGCTGAGTGGCCGCGCCGCCGTCACCCGCCCCATCACCAGCGCCGGCTCGAGGTCGAGCCGGCCGGCCACCCGTCGCACCAGGTCGTCGCGGCTCGCCGTCTCCCCCATCCCGGCCAGGATCGGCGCGATCTCTGCCAGCGCCCGGTCGCGCTCGGCCGGCGAGCCGACGTCGGTTCGCTCCAGCGCCATCCCGACCTGGAAGGCCGGCAGGTCGACCGCGCCGTCGACCAGCGCCCGGAAGCGCTCTGCCCCGCCCTCGGCGGCGAGCATCTCCGCCGGGTCCTCGCCGGCCGGCATCGCCGCAACCCGCAGCCGCACCTTGCGCCCAGCCGCGACCCTCTGCGCCCGCAGCATCGCCTCCTGCCCGGCCGCGTCGGCGTCGAGCGCCAGCACCACCTCGTCGACCATCCCCGACAGCGCCGCCACCTGGTCCTCGGTGATCGCCGTGCCCATCACCCCGACCGCCTCGCCGACCGCGGCCTGGCTCAGCGCCAGCACGTCGGTGTAGCCCTCGACCACCACCGCCCGCCCGGCCTTCGCGATCGCCTCCTTGGCGAGGTCGATCCCGTACAGCATGCGGCTCTTGTGGAAGAAGTCGGTCTCGGCGGTGTTGACGTACTTCGCCCCCTGATCGGAGCGCATCGCCCGCCCGCCAAACCCCAGCGTGCGCCCGCGCCGGTCGCGGATCGGGAACATGATCCGCTCCCGGAACCGGTCGTACTCGCCGCCGCTGCGCCCCTTCTGCGCCAGCCCGACCGCGCGCAGCTCATCGACCGTGAAACCGACCCGCTGGCCGCGCAGCAGCACCGTGTCCCAGGCGCTCGGCGCGTAGCCGACGCCGAAGGCGCGCAGCACCTCCTCGCCCAGCCCGCGCTCCCCAAGGTAGGACCGCGCCCGCTCCGCCTCCGGCGCGTCCCAGAGGAAGTTGGCGTAGAAGACGGCGACGCGGTCGAGCAGGTCGCCGAGCCGGCGCCGCTGCTGCCGCCGCGCCTCGGCCTGCGGGTCCTCGCGCTCGCGCTGCAGCTCGACCCCGTAGCGGTCGGCCAGCAGCTCGACCGCCTCGGCGAACCCCAGCCCCTCCTTCTCCTCGACGAACTTGATCGTGTCGCCGCCGACCCCGCAGCCGAAGCAGTGGTAGAGCTTCTCCTGTCCATCGACCGAGAACGACGGCGTGCGCTCCTCGTGGAACGGGCAGAGCCCCACCCAGCGCGCCCCCTGGCGACGCAGGTCGGTGTGGGCCGAGACCACCTCGACGATGTCAACCGCCTGCTTCACCCGCTCCAGGCTCTCCTCGGAGATCAGCGCCATCAGAACCTCGACTCCTCGGGGACGGTCAGCTCGGCGAAGCGGGCGATGCAGTAGCGGTCGGTCATCCCGGCGACGTAGTCGGCGACCCGCTGGCAGTCGCTCGCCCCCGGCTCGGCCTCCGGCGCCTCCGTGGGGTGCTCCATGTAGTGATCGAAAAGCCCACGCACCGCCCCGTGGACCCGCTCCTGCTCGCGCCGCGCCGCCTCGCCCAGGTAGACGCGGTCGAACATGAACTTGCGCAGCCGCAGCATCGCCCCGCCGACCTCCTCGCTCTGCTCGATCTCGCCGGCCGCGGCGGAACACTCGACGATGTCGCGGACCAGCGTGTCGATCCGCTTCGACCCGGTCGGCCCGAGCAGCTCGATCTCCGCCGCGGGCAGGTCCCCGGAGCGCAGGATCCCGGCCCGCAGGGCGTCGTCGATGTCGTGGTTGATGTAGGCGACGCGGTCGACCAGCTTGACGATCCGCCCCTCCTGCGTCGCCGGCCTGTCGGAGCCGGTGTGGTTGAGGATGCCGTCGCGCACCTGCTCGGTCAGATTCAGGCCCTGGCCGTCGCGCTCGAGCACGTCGACCACCCGCAGCGAGTGGACGTTGTGGCGGAAGCCGGAGCCGCAGCGCTCGCGCAGCGCCGCGTCGAGCGCGTCCTCGCCGGTGTGCCCGAACGGCGGATGGCCGAGGTCGTGGCCGAGCCCGATCGCCTCGGTCAGATCCTCGTTCAGGCCGAGCGCCCGGGCCACCGTGCGGGCGATCCCGCAGGCCTCCAGCGTGTGGGTCAGCCGCGTCCGGTAATGGTCGCCTTCGGGGGCGATGAAGACCTGCGTCTTGTGCTTGAGGCGGCGGAACGCCTTCGAGTGGACGATCCGGTCGCGGTCGCGCTGGAACGGCGTCCGCAGCGGGCTGTCGGGCTCCTCTGCCTGCCGCCGGGCGGGGTAGGACGGGGTCGCCAGGGCGGAGAGGAACTCGGCCTCCCATTTCCTGATCCGGTCCTCGAAGGTCGAGATAGCGAGCACGGTTCGATCATAAGGCTGTCCCTGGGCGTCGGAGACCAAGCAGGTCGGGGGATGCAGGGAGGACGACGAGGGGAGCGCACTTAAGTGCGTGACCCGAGGAGACCGACCGAAGACCCCGAGATGCGCCGGTTTCCGGCGTCCAGGGACCGCAGTTGGACGTGGGCGTGATGCTCGAGCGTCTCCCCGACGGCCCGCTCGACCTGGCGCAGCGCCCCCGGATCTGCCCCCGGCGCCTCGGCCAGCGGCGCTGCGATCGCACCGACCATGAAGCCGTGCGCCTCCTCGGACAGCGGGAAGGCACCCGCTTCGCAGCTCGCGCAGACGACCCCCCCGGCGGCGCCGGAGAAGCCGACCAGGTGCTCGGCCTCGCCGCAGCGCACGCAGGAGGCCAGCTCGGGCGAGAAGCCGGCGGCGAGCGCCAGCTTCAGCCGGAAGGAGAGCGCCGTCTCCAGCCCCGCCGCGCGCGCCGCCGCCGGGTCGTCGAGCAGCGCCAGGTAGCGGCAGAGCAGGTTGTAGGCGGGCGGGTTCGGCTCGGCCGAGTCGAGCAGCCGCAGCACCGCGTCGCAGGCGCGGGCGCCGGCGCTCAACCCCGGCCCGGAGGAGCGCAGCCGCGAGTAGCCGTCGACAGTGGAGGCAGAGGTCACGGTGAGCAGCTCGCCGCGCCCTTCGTGCAGCATCAGGTCGAGCCGGAAGAACGGCTCCAGCCGCCCGCCGAAGCGCGAGCGCGGCTTCCGCGCCCCCTTGGCGATCGCCCCGACACGCCCCCGCCGCGCCGAGTAGAGGTGGAGGATGCGATCGGCCTCGCCGTAGCGAATGCTGCGCAGGACGACGGCCTCCGTCTTCAGCGTCTTGCCGGCCATGGGCCGATCTACGATGAACGGCCTGCCGGACGGCGGCGGCGGCGCGGTTTGCGCCGTAGCCTCGCCTGGCAGCCGGGGCAGAAGTAGGTCGAGCGGCCGCCGACGACGATTCGCTCGATCGTCCCGTCGCCGCGCGGGCAGGGCTCGTCCTCGCGCGTGTGGACGAGGAACTCGTTCTGCATGCGTCCGCGCTCGCCGCGGCCGTCGCGGTAGTCGTCGATCGAGGCGCCGCCGCCGTCGATCCCCGCCTCCAGCGCCGCGACCACGCCGTCGCGCAGCGCCTCCAGGTGCTCGGGCCTCATCGAGCCGGCGGGCGAGAGCGGGTGCAGGCGCGCCCGGAACAGCGCCTCGTCGGCGTAGATGTTTCCGACCCCGGCGATCCCCTTCTGGTCGAGCAGGAACGACTTCAGGGGAACCTGACGACCGGCGGCGATCTCGCCCAGCGCCGCGGCGGTGAAGTCCTCGGAGAGCGGCTCGACCCCAAGCCTCGACGCGAAGTGCTCGTCGAGGTCGGCGTCGTCGAGCAGCCGCGCCTCGCCGAAGCGGCGCGGGTCGGTGAACCAGACCTCGCGCCCGTCGTCGAGCCGGAAGCGGGCGCGCAGGTGGCGCTCCTCGGTCGAGCCGTCGAGGACGATCAGGTTGCCGGTCATCCGCAGGTGCATGACCAGGGTCCGTCCGCCGTCGAGCCCCAGCAGCAGGTACTTGCCCCGCCGCCCGAGGCTCTCGATCGTCCGCCCCGCTACCGCCGCCTCCAGCTCTGCGGGCGGGACGGGGCGGCTCCAACGCGCGTCGTAGACCTCGAGCGCCTCGACCAACCGCCCTTCCAGCTCCGGCTCGAGCTGGCGGCAGACCGTCTCGACCTCGGGCAGCTCGGGCACAGTCGAGTTCTACCCGACCGCGGTCGATTCAGCCCTCGATCGCCCGCGGGTGCGCCTTGAAGTAGACGTCCTTCAGCCGCTGCCCGGAGAGGTGCGTGTACATCTGCGTGGTCGCGATGTCGGCGTGGCCGAGCATCTCCTGCACGGCGCGCAGGTCGCAGCCGCCGCTCAGCAGGTGGGTGGCGAAGCTGTGGCGCAGGGTGTGCGGGCTCATCTGCCCGGCCAGCCCCGCCTCGCGGGCGTGGCGCTGGACGATCTTGTAGAGGCCCTGGCGGCTGAGCGGCCCGCCGCGGAAGTTGACGAACAGCTTCGGCTCGTGGCGCTCGCCGACCAGCTTCGGCCGGCCGCCGCGCAGGTAGCCGGAGATCGCCGCGATCGCCTGCCGTCCGAGCGGCACGAGCCGCTCCTTCGAGCCCTTGCCGCGGGCGCGGAGGAAGCCCTCGCGCAGGTCGATGTCGGCGGTCTCCAGCCCGATCGTCTCCGAGGCGCGCAGCCCGCACGCGTACATCACCTCGAGCAGCGCCCGGTCGCGCAGCGTCGTCGGCTCGCCGCCGCGCGGCGCCGCGAGCAGCTTCTGCACCTCGGCGTAGTTGAGAACCTGCGGCAGCTTCCGCGAGCGCCGCGGCGCGCTCAGCGCCGCCGTCGGGTCGTCGCCGATCAGCTCGTCGCGGCGCAGGTGCTTGTAGAAGGAGCGCAAGCAGGCGGTCTTGCGGTGGACGGTCGAGGCCGAGCAGGCGGGGCGACCGTTGCCGGTTGCCAGGTCGGCGAGAAAGTCGCCGAGGTCGGCCGGCCGCGCCTCGAGCGCGTCAAGCCCGTGGGCGGCGAGGTATTCGCCGTACTGGAGCAGGTCGGTGCGGTAGGCGTTGAGGGTGTTGCGCGCGAGGCCTCGCTCCAGCTCCAGGTAGGAGAGGAAGTCGAGGACGAGGCCCTCGAAGCGGGTCTCGGCCGCGGAGCGGGGAGCGACGGCGACAGCCATGCCCGGTGGTTCTGCCGCGCCGGCCTCATCCCTTGCCGCGCAAGGCGGCGCCCGCGGCGAGCGGCGCGGCGAAGAACAGCGGGTCCTCGGCGAGGTCGCGGCCCATCGTCCGCGCCGGCAGCCCTGCGGCGGCGTAGCCGGCGAGGTCGGCGGGCGCTTCGCGCAGCTTGTGGCGCCAGCCCGCCGCCTCGGCGAGCAGCGCAATCGCGACCGGCTCCGCCGCCGGCACCGCGACCTCGACCGGGGCGAGCAGCATCCGCATCACCGTCAGCGTGTGGTGGCTGACGATCCGGTGGCGGTCGCGCAGGTCGGCCGAGGAGAGCCGCGGCGAGAGCAGGGTCGGGAGGCCGAGCGCGAGCGCGGCGTGGGCGTTGTCGAGCGCCGCCATGCCGCCATGGCCGAGCGCGGTGCCGGAGCCGATCATCCCCGGACCCGGCCCGACCAGGGCCGCGTCCCAGCCGAGCGAGTCGGCGGCGGCGTCGAGTGCTCCGGCGACCGAGAGCGCCTCGTCCTCGCCGCCGTAGGCCGGCGCGGCGGTGACGTGGCCGCAGAGCAGGCCGCGCTCGCGCAGCGCGGCGACATCGCGGCTGAGCGAGCCGGGGAGGGCGCCGCCGGCCGTTTGCACGTAGCCGAGCCTCAGTCCCGGCCAGGCCTGAGCCGCCGCCCAAGCCGCCGGCGCCAGGTGGCCGTGGAGCGGCAGCACGAGCACCGGCATCGTGCTCTCTCGCCCTTCCGGAAGCTCGACCGGGTCGACGGGGTGCTGGAGCGAGGTGTAGTTGAGCTTGATCACGTGCTCGCGGCCGTCGCCGCTCGCCTCGAGCCCCCGGGTCAGGTTGACGTGGACGACGTCGAAGCCGCCGGAGCCGAGCCCGAGGTCGAGCGCGGCGACGTTGACGACGACCTCGTCGCCCTTGCGCATCTCGCCGAGCAGGGCCTCGTCGGCCCAGGCCGGCCGCCGCTCGCCGTCGACCTCGACGGTCAGCGGGTCGGCGTCGACGACGACGCCGCGGCGCAGCTTCAGCCGCCCGCTCACCTCGCGGGATCGGCGCCGGCCTCGGCGACGATCCCCTCGCAGACCTCGACCATCGCGTCGAGGTTGCGCAGCGAGACGCTCTCGTCGGCGGTGTGGTTGGCGTCGGTGCCGTTGGCCAGCAGGATGCAGTCGAAGCCCTCGGCGATCAGCGCGTTGGCGTCGCTGCCGCCGCCGGTCGCCGTCCGCACCGGGTCGAAGCCGGCCCGCCGCAGCCCCGCCTCGGCGAGCGCGAGCGAACGCGAGGACGGCGCGATCTCGTAGCCGCGGAACAGCTCCTCAACCCGCACGTCGACATCGCAACCGTGCTCGCTGGCGCCCCAGGCGCAGGCCTCGGTCAGCTCGCCGGCGACGGCGGCGGCGCGATCGGAGCCGAGGCTGCGCGCCTCGGCGAGCAGGCCGCATTGGCCGGGAACGACGTTGCCCGAGGTGCCGCCGGAGATCACCCCGACGTTGGCGGTCGTGCGGTCGTCGAGCCGCCCCAACTCCATCCGCGAGACCGCCGCGGCGGCGGCGGCGATCGCGTTGTTGCCGTCCTCGGGCCGGATCCCGGCATGGGCCTCGACCCCGGAGAAGTCGGCGCGGATCTGCTGCTGGGTCGGCGAGACGACGATCACCTCGCCGACCTCGCTGGCGTGGTCGAGGACGAAGCCGCAGTCGGAGCGCAGCATGCTCGCGTCGAAGGCCTTGGCGCCGCGCAGCCCCTGCTCCTCGGCGACGGTCAGCAGCAGCTCGATCCCAACCGGCGGCGGCTCATCCGCTTCGGCGTGGCGCGCGACCAGCTCCACGAATACGGCGACCGCCGCCTTGTTGTCGGCGCCGAGGATCGTCTCGCCGCGGCTGCGGAAGACGCCTTCCTCCTCGACCACCTCGATCTGGCCCCGGTGCGGGACGGTGTCGATGTGGGCGCAGAACATCGCCCAGCGGTCGCCGCGCCCCGGCAGCCGGGCGAGGATGTTGCCGGCGCCCGCCTCGGCCGGGCCGGCGGCCTCGTCCTCGCTCACCTCGAGCCCGAGCGCCCGCAGCTCGGCGACGAGCGTGTCGGCGACCTCGCGCTCCTCGCCGGTCGGGCTGCGAATCTCACAGAGCCGGACGAAGGTCTCGTGCAACCTCTCCACGACGGACAGGCTAGTGGGCTACGGAAGAATCCTCGCGCTCGTCGACTTCCGCGGCGCCGACGGGCTGCGACCCGGCCTGGCGCGCGGCGGCGCCGACGAACTCGCGGAACAGCGGCTCGGGCCGGTTCGGGCGCGAGTTGAACTCGGGGTGGAACTGAGAGGCGACGAAGAACGGGTGGTCGGGCAGCTCGATCATCTCGACCAGCCGCTCGTCCGGCGAGGTGCCGCCGCAGACCAGGCCCTCGTCTTCGAGCCGGCGCCGCAGCTGGACGTTCACCTCGTAGCGGTGGCGATGGCGTTTGTAGATGACCGCCTCGCCGAAGATCTCACGCGCCCGCGTGCCCTCGTGCAGCTTCACCGGGTCGGCGCCGAGCCGCATCGTCCCGCCCATCTCGGAGACCTCCTTCTGCTCGGGCAGCAGGTCGACCACCGGGAACGGCGTCTCCGGGTCGAACTCGGCCGAGTTTGCGCCCTCCATGCCGGCGACCGAGCGGGCGAACTCGACCACGGCGATCTGCATCCCGAGGCAGATCCCCAGATACGGGATCGAGCGTTCGCGGGCGATCCGCGCCGCTGTCACCTTGCCCTCGATGCCGCGCTCGCCGAAGCCGCCGGGGATGAGGACGCCGTCGACGCCCTCGAGCAGCTCGGGCTCGAAATTCTCCGAGTCGACCAGCTCGACCTCGACTTCGACGCCGTGGTGGAAGCCGCCGTGCTCGAGCGCCTCGATCACCGACTTGTAGGCGTCGGCGAGCTGCACGTACTTGCCGACGACCGCGATCCGCACCTTGCCCTCGGCCTTGTCGGCGCGCTGCACCATCGCCTCCCACTCGGTCAGGTCGGGAGGCGGCGCCTCCATCCCGAAGTGATCGAGGACGAGGTCGTCGACGCCTTCGGCGCGGAAGACGAGCGGCACCTTGTAGATGTTGTCGACGTCGTGGGCGGAGATGACCGCCTCGGTCGGCAGGCTGGCGAAGAGCGCGATCTTGCTGCGGATCTCGCGGTCGAGGCGGCCCTCGGAGCGGCAGACCAGCGCGTGCGGCTGGATGCCGATCCGGCGCAGCTCGTTGACCGAGTGCTGGGTCGGCTTGGTCTTCAGTTCGCCCGCGTGCCCGACGTAGGGGACCAGCGTCAGGTGGACGAACATGCTGCGCTTCGGCCCCAGGTCGGTGTAGAGCTGGCGGATCGACTCGAGGAACGGCAGCGACTCGATATCGCCGACCGTGCCGCCGATCTCGGTGATCACGAAGTCGACCGACTGCGACTCGGCGACGATCAGGATCCGGTTCTTGATCTCGTCGGTGATGTGCGGGATCACCTGCACGGTGGCGCCGAGGTAGTCGCCGCGGCGCTCGCGGTTGATCACCGTGTTGTAGACGGAGCCGGCGGTGACGTTGGAGGCGCGCGAGGTGTTCTCGTCGGTGAAGCGCTCGTAGTGACCGAGGTCGAGGTCGGTCTCGGCGCCGTCCTCGGTGACGAACACCTCGCCGTGCTGGAACGGGCTCATCGTCCCCGGGTCGACGTTGATGTAGGGGTCGAACTTCTGCAGCTGCACGCGGTAGCCGCGGGAGACGAGCAGGCGGCCGATCGAGGCGGCGGCGATCCCCTTGCCGAGGGCCGAGACGACCCCGCCGGTGACGAAGATGAAGCGGGTATCTCCTCGGTTGAAGCCTTTGCTCATCTGCCGAGCGAGTCTAACCAGCGCAGTGGCGGAACCGACTCGATCGAGCTCGAAATAGATCGCAACTCGCCGAAAACCGTCAGCGCCGCGACCAGCGCCAGGGCGATCAGGCGGCCGGTCCCCCCCAGCGTCGTCAGCAGCCAGACGCCGCCGACCGCGCCGACCAGGTTGGAGCCGGTGTCGCCGAGCATCGCCCGCTCGCGCAGGGTGAAGGCGGCGCCGACCAGGACCGGGCCGGCGAAGATCCCCAGCAGCTCGACCGGCGCCAGCGTCCAGGCGCCGAGGCAGAGGCCGACGCCGAGCAGCGCCAGGCCCTTCTCCGCCCGGCCGGGTCGCAGGTCGAGCAGGTTGAACGAGTTGGTGGCGAGGATCAGCAGCGCCACGTCGGCCAGGTAGCGCCACGATTCCAGCCCGCGGCCGGAGACCACGTAGGCGGCCAGCGCCAGCGCCCCGATCGCCTTGATCGCGCCGGTCGAGAGCCGCCCCTCGCGCAGCGCCCGGCCGTGGCCGCGCCAGCCGCGCGGGGCGCCGGCCGCCTCGCCGCGGCCGAGCGAGTCGTCGAGGAAGCCGAGGAAGGCGACGCCGAGCACGTACGGCAGCCAGCGGCGCAGTTCGGGGTCGAGCAGTTCGAGGCTGCCGCGATCGTCGAGGAAGGCCAGCGGGGCGAGCGCGACCAGCGCCGCCGTCGCCAGCACCGCGCCGAGCGGGAAGGCGAGCAGGGCGCCGCGGTAGTTCTCCCGCGCCAGGCCGGCGTCGAGCAGGCCGCGCACCCCGGCCGGGACGACGAACAGCGCCACCGCGATCGCCACCGGGAAGCCGATCCAGGTCATCGGTGCGGCGCCAGCAGGTCGGGCAGCAGCCGGTCGGAGCTGTTCTTGATGCCGAAGCTGCCCTCGGCGCCGAGCAGGGCGAAGACGGTCGCCAGGCGTCCCGAGACGAGGTCGACGTCGTCCACGCTGGAGAGGTCGTTGGCGTTGAAGAAGGAGATCGACGAGGGTTCGGAGGTCGTGCTCTCGACCCCGACGGCGGGGGCGCGGGTGGCGACGATGCCGCTCATCAGCCCCGACTCGATCCGCCCCGCCGTGGCCCTCTGCACAGGACCCATGTCCTGTGGCTGGTCGCGGACGACGATCACCCCGTCGAGGGCGCCGAAGTTGCCGCTCGCGCGCGAGAAGAGCTGGCTGCGGACCCGCTCCAGCAGGGTGCCGCCGCGGACCAGCTGGCGCCCGACGCCGACCGCGAAGGCGGTCTGCTGGTCGGGGTTGCGGGCGATCGCCGCGAACCGCGTCTTCGCGAGGTCGCCGGCCAGGCCCTGCAGGTCGACCGGCTCGCGCACCACGCCGACCCCGACCAGCCGCCCCCCGGTCGGCCCGAGCGCCTCGTCGATCGCCCCGGAGACGTCGCCCGGCAGGCCGCCGAGGGCGACCAGGCCGATCCGCCGGCCGCGCAGCCGGCCGCGCACCAGCACCGGGTAGACGGCGCCGGAGAACTCCTTGGCGCGGCCCAGTTCGCCGCTCAGCTCGCCCGCCCGCGCCCGCGCATCCTGGAGGTTGCCGGTGAGGCTGTGCTCGAGGTCCTTGCGGGTGTTGGTCAGGGTTTCGCCGCCGAACTCGGCGCCGACCAGAATCCCGACCGCGAGGGCGAGGAAGACCGCGATCAGCGAGGTCGCGTGATAGCGCGCGCTATAGCCCAAGCCAGATCTTCAACTTCAGCCAGAGCAGTTCGAAGAGCTCGTTGAGGGCAGGCGAGGTGATCACCACGATCGTCAGCAGGATTGCGAAGGCGACCAGGAAGAGCGCCGCCGGCGCGACGGTCGAAGGCGGGTTGTAGAGGCGCGAGACGCCCTTCGCGTCGACCAGCTTCTCGCCGATCCGCAGCCGGGTGAGGAAGGTCGAGGACATGCCGCCGCGGTCGCGGTCGAGGAACTCGATCAGGTTGAAGTGGGCGCCGACGCTGACGATCAGGTCCGCGCCCTTCTCGAACGACATCAGCATCGCCACATCCTCGCTGGTCCCGGCGGCGGGGACGACGGTGTGCTCCAGGCCTAGCTCCAGCAGGCGCCCGCGGCCGGGCGCGCGGCCGTCGGGGTAGGCGTGAACGATCAACTCGGCGCCACAGGCCAGCGCCTCGTCGCCGGCCGAGTCCATGTCGCCGAGGATCACGTCGGGCTTCAGTCCCGCTTCGAGGCAGCCCTCGGCGCCGCCGTCGACCGCGACGACCAGCGGCCGCACGTCGCGGATGTAGGCGCGCAGCGCCTTCAGGTCGCGGCGGTGGTGCTCGCCGCGGACGACGATCAGCACCTGGCGGTCGCGGAACGAGGTCCGGGTCGGGGGCAACTCGATGCTGCCGGTCAGCAGGTCGGCCTCCTGGCGTACGTGGGCGACCGTGTTCTCGGCGAATTCGGCGAGCGCCTCGTCGACCCGCTCGCGCTGCTGCTCGAAGCGGCGTTCGAGCTCCTCGACGCCGAGCCGGTGGCCGCGCAGCAGCTCGCGCTCGCCGGCGGCGACCGCACCGCCGCGGATCGTCAACTCCTCGCCCTCGGCGAGCAGCTCGAAGGGATCGGCTTCGGTCGCGTCGATCAGCGTCACCCCGGCCCGCACCAGCAGCAGCGGCCCGGCGTTCGGGTAGCGGCCGTCGCTGGACGACGAGGCGTTGACGACGACCCGGACGCCGGTCGCGATCAGCTCCTCGGCGGCGATCCGGTCGATGTTGACGTGGTCGATGACCGCAACGTCGCCGGGTCGCAGCCGCTTGACCAGATCCTTGGTGCGGTGGCCGAGCCGGGCGCTGCCGTGGATCGCCGCCTCCGCGGCCGCCCCGTTGCGACGCGCGAGCAGCGCAGGGAGGCGAAGGCGACTGGCGGTAGCCACGCTACGAGAGTACCCGCTCGCTCGGGACGTGCCGGTGGTTAAGTGCCCATATAGGGGGTCTAACTCACGGCACGTCCAGTGCTAGGCGGCCTTGAGCAGCTCGCGGGCGTGGCGGGTCGCCGCCTCGTCGGAGTCCTCGCCGCCGAGCATGCGGCGGATCTCCTCGACCACGCCGTCGCCCTCGAGGCGCTGTACGGTCGCCGCCGCCGGCTCGGCCGTCAGGTCCTTCTCCAGCCGGAAGTGGGTCGGGGCCAGCGAGGCGACCTGCGGCAGGTGGGTGATGCAGAGCACCTGCCGCTCCTCGCCCAGCGCCCGCAGCCGCTCGCCGACCACGCGGGCGGTCTTGCCGCCGATCCCGGCGTCGATCTCGTCGAAGACCAGGGTGCCGGCGCCGGCCCCCGCGCCGAGCCCGGTCAGCGCCAGCATCACCCGCGACAGCTCGCCGCCGGATGCGGCGTCGCGCAGCGGCGCCGGCTCGAGGCCGGGGTTGGGAGAGAGCCGCAGCTCGACACCCTCGGCCCCGCTCGCCCCGAAGCCGTCGGAGTGCGGCTCCAGCGCCACCTCGAGCTCGGCGCCGGGCATCGCCAACCGCTCCAGCTCCTCGGCGACGCGCTTGCGCAGGGGCGCGGCGGCCTCGGCGCGACCTTCAGAGAGCCGTGCACCCAGCTCGACCCGGTGGGCTTCGGCCTCGGCCAGCGCCGCCTCGGCCTCCGCCCCGCGCTCCTCGGCGCCGGCCAGGCGCTCGATCTCCGCCCGGCAGCGCTCGGCATGGTCGAGTACCGACTCGACGCTGCCGCCGTGCTTGCGCTTCAGCCGCTCGATCGCCTCCAGCCGCTCCTCGACCGCTGCCAGCCGCTCCGGGTCAGCGTCGATCCCGTCGAGGTAGCCGCGCAGCTCACCGGCCAGGTCGGCCAGCTCGACCGTCAGCGCGCTGAGGCGCTCGCCGATCGCGTCCAGCTCCGGGTCGACCCCGGCGGTGCCCTGAAGCAGCGCCTCGGCCGCGGCGAGAGCGCTGGCGGCGGCGCCCCCGTCCTCCTCGGTGCCGACCGCGCTCGCGCGTGCGCCCGCCGCCGCCTCGCGCAGGCCCTCGGCGTGGCGCAGCCGCTCGCGCTCGGTTTCCAGCTCGGCCTCCTCGGCCCGATCTGGAGCGACCTCCTCGATCTCCGCCAGCTCGTAGCGGTGGAGGTCGAGCTCGCGCTCGCGCGAGCCGTCGCGCTCGCGCAGCCCCGCCAGCTCGGCCTCGAGCCTGCCGCACTCGCGGTGCGCATCGCGGTAGCGGTCGCGCAACGCCAGGTGCCCGGCCCCGGCGAAGCCGTCGAGCACCTCCATCTGGGCCGAGGCGATCGTCAGCTTGCGGTGCTCGTGCTGGCCGTAGAAGGCGAGCAGCCGCCCGCCCAGCAGCCTCAGCTCCGCCGCGGTCGCGGCGCGGCCGGCGAGGAAGGCGCCGGTGCGACCGGAGGCGGAGACGCGGCGCCCGAGGACGACCTCCTCGGCGCCCTCCGGCAGCCGCGCGGCGACGTCGGCGAGCTCGGGCTCGTCCAGCAGCCCGGCCGGCAGGTCGAACACCCCCTCGACCCAGGCCTCACCGGCGCCCGGGCGGACGATCTGCGGCCGCGCCTTGCCGCCCATCAGCAGGTCGAGCGAGTGGGCGAGGACGGTCTTGCCGGTTCCGGTCTCGCCGGTGATCGCGTTCAGCCCCTCGCCGAGCCGCAGCTCGGCCCGCTCGATCAGCAGCAGGTTCTCGATCCGAAGCTCTCGCAGCACACGTTGTACATAGCATTCGGCGCGGCGGGTCCTGTCGTCGGGTGGGACCCTCCTTGCCCTACGCGCTGCTCCGGGCGGAGGGACCCCGCGCGTGAAAGGTCGAGACCTTGCCCTCCGCAGCCTTCGGGCGGCGGAGTCCCCCACCCGACGCCACCCCCCCGCGAGGGATGGTTATGCAGGGACAGGCTCGGCTTGCGGGGTCTCGCCTTTAGCTTGGACGAAGTCTCTCTGGCGGACGAGGAGGAAGCCGGCGGCGGCTACCACGAAGGAGAGGATCGAGCCGATTAGGAGGATCTCGTTGAAGCCGCTGACGAAGGCGACCTTGGCGGCGTGGACGAGTTCGGGGCGCTGGGCGGGCGAGCCGAAGCCGGCGGCGGCGCGCGAGCCACCCGAGGAGACCGCTTCGGCGAGGCCCGGCGGGGCGTGCGGCAGCAGCGAGGAGAGCTTCGAGTCGACCTGGGACTGGAAGACGGCGCCGAGCGAGGCGACCCCGGTCGCGATCCCGACCTGGCGGAAGGTGGTGTTGATCCCCGAGCCCATCCCGGCTTTCGCCGGCGGCACGACGGCGATCGCCGCCTGGCCGATGCCCGGGTTGGCGGTGCCGATCCCGATCCCGGCGATCAGGAATCCGGGCAGCAGCTCGGAGATGTCGGAGCCGGCGGAGACCCCGTGCATCAGCAGCAGCCCGAGCCCGACCATGGTCAGACCGGCGCCGAGCAGGATGCGGATCGGCACCCGGTCGGAGAGCTTGCCGGAGATCGGCGAGGCGACGAAGGAGAGGACGGTCAGCGGCAGGAAGCGCAGCCCGGTCTCCAGCGGCGAGAAGTCGAGCACCCCCTGCATGTAGATCGTCAGGTAGAGGAACAGCGCGAACATCCCGGCCGAGAGGCCGAAGGCGACGGCCGAGACACCGTTGAAGGCCGGTTTGCGGAACAGGGCGAGCTCGAGCATCGGGTGGTCGCTGCGCGCCTCGACCGCGAGGAAGGCGAGCAACAGGGCGACGGCGCCGCCCAGCGAGGCGACGATGATGCCGCTGCTCCAACCCTCCGGGTTGCCGCGGATCAGCCCGAAGATCAGCAGGAAGAGGCCGCCGGAGAAGGTCGCCAGCCCGGGCAGATCGATCCGCTCGGGGTCCTGCGCGGCGACGTTCGCCAGCTTGCGCTCGGTCAACACGATCGCAGCCAGGCCGATCGGCAGGTTGACGAAGAAGATCCATTCCCAGCCGAGGTGCTCGGTGATCAGCCCGCCGACCAGCGGTCCGATCGCCACGGCGCCGCCGATCGTCGCTCCCCAGACGCCGAACGCCGTCGCCCGGTCCTTGCCGTGGAACTCCTGGCCGATCAGCGCCAGCGAGGTGGCGAACATCGCCGCGCCGCCGACCCCCTGGAGCCCGCGGGCCAGGTTGAGCAGGGTCGGGTCGCCGGCGATCCCGCAGAGGAAGGAGGCGCCGGTGAAGATGCCGAAGCCGATCGAGAAGACGCGGCGCCGCCCGAGCCGGTCGCCGAGCGAGCCGGCGGTCAGCAGGAAGGCCGCCAGGGTCAGCGAGTAGGCGTCGACCACCCACTGCAGGCTCGACAGGCTGGCGTGCAGGTCGCGCTGGATGTCGGGCAGGGCGACGTTGACGACCGTGATGTCCAGCAGCAGCATGAACGTTGCGATCGAGATCAGCACGAGGGTCCACCACTTGCGCTCCATGCTTTTCAGACCGCCAGGTGGCCGAACTTCTCGCGGATGCGCTGGTAGAAGCTCGTCCCCGGGAGCTGCGCGAGGCGGCCGACGCCCTCGGCGAAGCGCAGCTCGACCGCGTCGCCCGAGCCCAGCGCACCGGCAGGTTCGCCGTCGACGGCGACGTCGACCGGCTCGCGGCCGGCGGCGTTGCCGACCTCCAGCACGTCGCCCGGGGCGACGACGAGGGCGCGGGCGGTGAGCGAGTGCGGGGCGACGTAGCTGACCACGTAGCCCTTCACGCCCCAGGCGAGGATCGGACCCTGGTTGGCGAGGTTGTAGCCGGTCGAGCCGACCGGGGTCGCGGCGACGAGCCCGTCACAGCGAACGTGGCCGACCTCCTCACCGGCGATCCGGTAGCTCAACTCGGCGACCCGGTCCTGTGGGCGGCGGATGAAGCTGACGTCATTGAGGGCGGCGCGCGGGGCGCCATCCAGCTCGACCTCGAGGCCCGGCAGGTCGATCGCCTCGGTTTCGCCGGCGAAGGCCCGGCGCAGGCCCTCCTCGGCCTGGTCGCGCTCGACCGCGGCGAGAAAGCCGACGGTGCCGAAATTGACGCCGAACACCGGCACCCCTGTGCGAGCGAAGTGGCGCAGCGCGTAGAGGATCGACCCGTCGCCGCCGAGGACGACGCAGAGGTCGACCTGATGCGGAAGCGAGTCGACCGCCCGGATCGCGCCGGCCTGCTCGCCGTGCTTGGCCAGCTCTTCGCGGGTCGCGATCAACCGCCACTCGGCCGCCTCGGCGGCGGCCACCACCAGCTCGACCGCGCCGGTGGTCGCCGGCGGGTGCGAGTGGGTGATCAGTGCCGCGACCCGCCCTGTCACGGCTCGACCTCGAGGATCGCGGCCTCCAGGTCGGCGACCCGCTCGCCCTCACCGCCGCACCAGACGAAGGTCTCGCGGTTGCCCTTCGGGCCGGGCAGGCCGGAGGAGGCGAAGCCGCGGACCGGGAGTCCGAGCTCGGCGGCCGCGCGCGCGACCGTGAGGATCGCCTCGCGACGATCGCCGGCGTCGCGGACGACCCCCTTGCGGACCCGCTCCCGGCCGAGCTCGAACTGCGGCTTGACCATCGCCAGCAGCTCACCGGCCGATGTCAGGCAGGCGGCGACGGCCGGCAGAATCTTGGTCAGCGAGATGAAGGAGACGTCGATCGTCGCCAGGCTCGGCGCGAACGGCAGGTCGCCGGGAACGAGGTGGCGGGCGTTGAGGCGCTCGATCGCGGTCACGCGCCGATCCTCGCGCATCCGCAGGTCGAGCTGGCCGTAGGCGACGTCGACCGCGGCCACCCGGGCGGCGCCGCGCTGCAGCAGGCAGTCCGTGAAGCCCCCGGTCGAGGCGCCGACGTCGAGGCAGTCGCGCCCGGCAACGTCGATCGTCAGTGCCTCGAGCGCGTTCTCCAGCTTGATCCCGCCGCGGGAGACGAAGCGCGGCCCGTCGTCGAGCCTGAAGTCGGCATCGGGCTCGACCAGCTGGCTGGGCCGCAGCGCGACCGGGCCGTCGGCGCCGACCCGGACCTCACCGGCCCGCACGGCGCCCGCGGCCGCCGAGCGCGACGGGAACAGGCCCCGCTGGGCCAGAACCGCGTCGATCCGCCCCTTCGCCACGCCTGAACCGTACAGCCGTCCGGCCGGCAAGTTTGAAGCGCCCCTTGCCTGCGGTTTAGCGGCACCTTAGAATTGGGTAGAAAGATCGTTCAACCGGTCCACTGCGCGTTGTCGCCCAGGGTCTGTGACTCGCCTCACACACAAATCGCACGTATGTTCGTACTCTGATTAAAGGATCTGCACGGGAAACCGATGAAAGGCTGAACAACGAACTTCCTGGCTGGGCTCCGCGCCGCCCATATGGCGCATCGACTTCCATCGATTCGCCCGCGGCGCATCAAAGGGCCCTCCTACCTCCCACAGATCCACATATATAGAGATACATATCTCTCCTCCCTGTAGTAACCCCAGAAGCGCCCCGCCTCCCCGGCGGGGCGTTTTCTGTTGGAGAGGGCTTGCTAGAGCGGTTTGTGGCGCGATAGCCGTGGCGATCCGGGCCGCGTCGCGGCCTTGCAATCCGGCCAATGCGCCAGTGAATGCGCCAGTCCGACGCCTGTTTCGCCGCCAGGACGTGCCGAGCGGCCCCATGCCCCGGATCGCCGGGACCGGCGACGATAGAATCCGGGCATGGCCGCAACGCCTGCCAACGCAATCGAGCTTGACCCCAGGCTCTTGGAGCGCGCCCGCAAGGCCGCCGACGAGCGCGGCGTCGCCGTACCGAAGTTCGTCAGCACAGCGGTTGAACACGAGCTGGGCGATGATGCTCCGCAGCCCCCGTTCTCGCTGATCGGCGCATTCAAGGCCGGGCGCAGCGACCTCAGCGAGCGCGCCAGCCGCGACGAGTTCGAGCCGCGGCCATTCCGCTGATCTTCGACACCGGCCCCCTGGTCGCAGCGATGGTCGCCGACGACGCCGACCACGAACGCTGCGCTCCCCTCCTCCAGCCCGCCATGTATCGCCGCGTTGTCCCCGCGCCGGTCCTGGTCGAGCTTGACCACATGCTCAGCCGCGAACTCGGTGCGGACGCCTTCCCGAAGCTGCTCGACACGATCAAGGCTGGCGAGCTGGACGTCGAGGACCTGACCGCGAGCGGCTACGAGCGCGTCGCCGAGCTGATGCGGACCTACGCAGACCTCGAAGTCGGCTTCGTTGACTGCGCCGTCCTCGCCGTCACAGAGCGCCTTGGCGAGCCGAAGCTCGCCACTCTCGACCATCGCCATTTCGGCACGATGCGACCTCGCCACGTTGAGGCTTTAGCGCTCCTCCCTGCGAGTTAACGGGCGTGAAGGGTTCTCGAGCAGATATCGACCCCAGAACCAATTGAGCCTCCAGTGCCAGCTCACCAGGCCTCAGCGCTAGAGCTATCGTCTTCCGACATACGGATGGCGTGACCCCCTGAAATCGGTCCGGCCTTGCGACAATCGGGTGGCGCCGTGCTCGCTCAGCGGTTCCCGTCATTTACGCCTGGAGGGTTCCGCATTCGCATTGCCTGCTGCCGTCGTTTGCGAGATGCCAGACTGGCTTACCGCACTTGTCGCAAACCAACTTCCCTTCCAGCTCGCGGAGGTCCCTGGCGAGGCGCAGCAGGTCGTCGCGAGTCGGCTCGGAGGCACCGTCGCGGCGGTGGACGAGAGTGGTCGCCATGTAGTTGGCGCCGCCCATGCGATCGAAGACATTGAGATCCGCCAGTGGTGAGTCGGCGTGCTTGAGACCACCCCGCAGCCCGATGAGAAAATCTTGGGCCGAGAAGCGCCCCTTCGGGTCGTAGCGGAGCTCGCGATAGCCGAGCTTCATGAGAGGTCGGCTCAGACCTCCCTCCAAGGCGGCGCGAGCGAAGCCGCCCAGCCCCGACGAGGCGGCACCGTCGGCCAGTTCGCTCTCAAGCCGATCGAGCGGGTCGCCGTCACCGAGCACCGGCCCACCTCCCGGAGTCCACTTGACGATCTCGAGGAAGGTCCAGCCTCCTTCGCTCGCCTGCATGGCGACATCGCGGAAAGCTGAGTCGTGACTGAAGACGATCACCTGCCAATCGGAGAATTCGTCCTTGAGCAGTCGGAGAAGACCCTGCCGGTGCGGCGCGTCGAAGCCGTTGACGACATCGTCAAGGACCAGGTTTCGCCACTCCTGCTCTTCGTGCTTGAGCCTCGCCAGCAATAGGGCGATGCCGAGCGCGTTCAGCTGGGACTCGCTCATGATCCGCTGGGGCGGGCTGAGTGGAGACTGGTGGCCGGCGAAGACGACCGAGAACTTCGACCTGTCCGCTGCGGCGAGTCGAGTAGACGAGCTCGATGTCGCGGTAGATGTCGTCGACCATGAGAACACCGAAGTAGCGGGCGGCAAGATCCTGGATCGGCTTGAGCGCATCCTCGACCGCTGCCTTGATTGTCGTGTCCGCGATCTCCAGCATCCGCTTGAGAGCACTGTGGGTAGACCCGGTAGCGACTTGCTCGGTTTGCCGCTTACGCAGACGCCTGCTCTGCTCGCGGAGGTCGTGCAGCGAGGTTCAGCGCCGCAAGGGCCGGCGACTCCTTCGGCGTAGCGGCGGCACGAAGCGCCGGAACGAGCGAGGAGAAGTCGAGTCCGAGATTCGGTGAGGCCGGCACCGCAATCAACTCGCGCAGTGACTTGCGCAGACTGCCCTCGTAGGCCTCCAGGCGCTCGCGGGCCGTTTCTATCGCCGACTGCTCGGACCAGCCGTCGCCCGGGCAGACAGCGAGCAATGACCGCAGGGTGGTGGCGAGCCGTCGTGCGGCATCCGCCCTGGGCAAGAGCTCGGCTCTCGCCTCTTCAAGCTGGCGGCGCGACTCGGCCAGATCCGCCGCACGCGCCTTGACGCTCGCGGCCAGGGCGTCGCGGTCTTGCGGCGCCTCGCAAAGAGGACAGGCATCCTCCTTCCATACCTCGGCCAGAAGCTCCTCACCCTGGCGGAGTAGCGCAGCAAGCGCGTCCTCCCGTTGCACACCCTCCTTGGCGACCGCCTCGTTCCAAGCCTCAGCGGGGTCCTCGTCTCTCCACTCCTCGAGGGCTTTCACCAGCTCGTTGACCGGGCGGAGCCGATCAGGCTGGGCCGGCGGCAACTTCAGCTCCAATTTGTAGAGATCCTCCTCCGAAGAGATCGAGGCGCCGATCTCCGCGGTCTTGGCCAGACCACGAGCACAGTCGAGCAGGTCCTCGCCTTCGCACATCGACTCCAGGGCCGCTCGCTCTTCCTCGGTTCGCGCCCGTGCGGCTTTGCGCCGGTCTTTGGCCAGGCCTTCGGCTTTGCGCAGAGTGGAGCGGAAACCGTTCAGGGCGTCGAGGTCGAGGATCTGCAGCAGCGCCTCGCGCTTCTCGCCCCCAGTCTTGTCCATGAAATCCTCGATGCTCGCGTGGCGCAGGATAGGTAGCGACGGCAGCGCGACCTCGTGGCCATCGTCCATCCGCAGGGGCGAAGCCTCGTCCCCTTTAAGCGTCCTCGTCAGTTCGCGTCCGTCGTCCAACTTGACGGCAACGATCGCCTCGTCAGCGTTGACCTGGATCGCCGACCCGAGCGTGCAGCCCTCACGATGGAAGCGATCAAGGTCCCCGTTGATCGAGAACTCGATCGCGTCGGCAATCGTCGACTTGCCTCGTCCGTTCTCGGCATAGACAAAGTAGTTGTTGTCGTTGAACTTCCGGCGTAGCGCGCCGGGCGCGCCGCGGAAGTCGGCCAGCTGTAGCTTGCGCAATTTCACTCGGGCTTGTGCGCCTCCTCGGCCGCGCGATCGATCTGCTCCGCGGTCCAGCGATCCGCTTTCCAAAGCTCATATAGCGACATCCTGAGCGCCCGAGCATCGTCGTCTGTACACACGTTCTCGAAGATCTCCTCGACCACATCCTCTGCCTTTTTGCTCACTCCGGGTCCCGCCTCCAACAATAGCCTCCAGAAACCCTCAGGAACACATGAGTTTAGCGGTCGAGCGCCCTTGCTCGCGGCGGCGCGAGTCCACGCTCATCGAGGCAGCGAGAGAAATCCATCGCACTGTTACGTCGCCGCAGCGGCATACCCCAGTGCAACGAGGACATCCTCACGCCCCAAGTAGAGGTAGCTTGCCAGCGGCTCATCGACGCTGGCACCCGCTGCAAGCTGGCCCAAGACCGCGCTGATGGTTACGCGGGTGTCATGGACGCAGGGGAGCCCGCGCATCCTGTCTGGGTCGACCGTGATTCGCTCCTTGCACATCGGGATAAGGGTACGCCCCGCCCCACCTCTCCCAAGGATGAGTGAGATCGTCCTTTGCAAGCACCGATCTTTCACGCAAAGGGGATGCGGTCTCCCAGTACGGGAGTCGGCCTCGCAGCTACGATCCTCGCGTGGCCGAATCACAGACAAAGACAGTCGAGCTGGATGCCGAGTTGGTAGATCGCGCCAGAGGGGATGCCGAGAGACGCGGCATCACCTCGAAGGAGCTGGTGGAACACGCGCTCAAGCACCTGCTGGCCGAACGACGAGCGCACGCCACCGGCTCGGGCAGCCCCAGCCCCGGCTCGGGCTGGGAAGGTCAACCGACGGCTTGACCGCGGTGGACACGACAACGGAGCCCGTCGCCCGCGAGGTGAAGTAGCCGGCGCCGTCTTCGCCTCGGGGCAGGTCGCTCAAGCCGAGACGACCAGCTCGCGCTTCGGCGTCCGCCGGGACTTCGAGTCGGGGGCCTCATCCTGGAAGCCGTAGACAAGATGCGTGTCGAGCGCCTTGGCGAGTTTGCGCATGGTCGCGAAGCTGAAGCGATGCTGGCCGCTCTCAAGGCGGGAGACGACGGAGTGGCTCGTCCCCATCCTCTTGGCCAGCTCCTGCTGCGTGAGGCCGAGCTGCATGCGCTTGCGGATCACCAGCCGCGCGAACTGCTCGTAGGGCTGCTGCTCTTCGAGGGCGGCCTTGTACGCGGCGCTCTTGCGGGCCCTCTTCTCATGCTCTCCGAGTGGGCAGTTCCGATTGGCGAGTCGTTCCTACGAGCCATTTCCATCCGATCTCATTGACTACGGTCGGTTGTCAATTTAGCAAAATTGCTAAGGCCGTGGGATGGAATCACGGCGCGTCTCTCCCGGCTGCGCGAGGCGGCTTGCGCGGCTGTGCCTCCATCCGATGCTTGAAGTCTTGCCAGCGTTGATTGGCGACCTCGATGTCGGCGCGCGGGACGGCCTTGCTCGTCTTGCGGATCATGTGCAGCAACACGAACAGATTCCCCGAGCGCCGATAGAGGATTCGGTAGTGCGCGCGCCCGTAGTGGCAGCGTAGCTCCCGCAGCGGCCCGTCGATCTGCGACGTGTGGGGAAACGGCAGCGGCGGGTCGTCGTTGGCTAGGCCGTTCAGGCGGTCGATCTGCAAGTCGATCGTCATCCGCTTGGTCGCCGCCGCCTCGATCTCGCGCGCGCTCGGATTCTTCTTCCGGGGCTCCAGGGGAAACTCGCGATCGAGGAAATCCTCCACAGGCTCGGATCCGTCGGCAGCGCGGTAATAGACAGCCTGGGTTGACATACGGCGACACTACCCGGCCGACCTGACAGGTTTCGTCTGCAAGGCGCCTTCGAGTCTCTCCTCCCTGCCGTAACCCCAGAAGCGCCCCGCGTCCCCGGCGGGGCGCTTTCTGTTGGTGAAGGTTCCGGCGAGGACGTCCCCGGCGCCGCAAAGAGCCGCCGTGCCATAACCGGTACTACAAGCCGATCCGCCTGCACGGCCTTGCCCGCTGGTCCAGCGGTGTCGTCGCCCCGCAGGTTGCCGTCCGTGCACTCGCGGACAGATCTACGGGTTGATCAGTCGACTATCTTTCAGCCGCTTGGGAGGCATCGCCGCCTGCCAGCCCGATTCCATCCCACAGCCGCCGAGAGCAGAGTATGCCGATCGAGAAACCAGATTTCGACGCGTTGCTCGCGTCGTTCGCCTCCAGGAAATTTGAGGGGCTGCGGGATGCCCAGGCAACGGTACTCAAGACGTATGCGGAGGAACATTCGAGACGCCCGACCTAGCGATCGAGCTTCCAACGGGCGCCGGCAAGAGCCTCATTGCACTGCTGATCGGCGAGGCGTGGCGAAGAGAACGGCGCACGGTTGCCTTACTCACTGGGAACAAGGCGCTTGCGGTGCAGATGGAGAAGGAGGGCGACGACCTTGGCGTCGACGTTGCGCGCATGGAGGGGCGGGGACAGGACATCCCGCTGGGCCTCAGGCGTCAGTATCGGCGGGGCAGCGCGATCGGCGTCATGAACTATTGGGTGATGTTCAACACCAATCCAGTGGTCGATAGCGCTGACCTGCTCATTGTTGACGACGCGCACCTAGCCGAGAGCGCGCTTGAGGGTGGATTCTCGGTTCGGATTGACCGCTATGCCCATCCGCAGTTGTTCTCCGAGCTGGTCGGGGAGCTGGCGGCGCGGTTGCCCGACTACGCAAGTCTCGCCGACGCACGGGCGGAAAGCGAGAACCCTCGCTCCGGGGTCGAGCTGATGTCATTCCTTGACCAGCATCGGGTGGAAGGGCGAATGCGGGAGATCATCAACGGCTCTGCGGAGTTGGCGATCGATCCGGATCTTCGTTACCCGTGGCAGGAGGTCGAGGAGCGACTGGCGGAGAGCAACGTCTACACCTCCGGGGACTCGATTTCCATCCGACCTTATTGCCTGCCGACCCAGACCATCCCAAGTTGGAGTGACCCGACGCAGCGGATCTACTTCTCGGCGACGATCGGCGACCCGGCCGACCTGCAGCGCCGACTCGGCTGCGGCTCAATCATGAAGATCTCCTCCGACCAAGACACGGCCACGCTCGGACGCCGAATGATCGTGCTCAACAACGATCAAGATCAGTTCAGCGACTCCGCAATGCCGGCGCGGATCGGGACCGTGATCCAGGCTGCACTCGCCAAGCACCCGAAGGCGGTCCGGATGTGCATATCGCACGCTCAGGCAAACCAGCTGGAGCAAATGATCATTCCCTGGTTGGAAGAAAACGGAATACCCAGCGCGCCGGTCTGGCGGGTCGGCAGCCAGGGCGGTGAGATCGATGAGTTCAAGGCTTCGGACACCGGCCACCTCTTCACCGCCGGACGATTCGACGGCATGGACTTCGCTGGCGACGACTGCCGACTGGTCGTCCTTGCCGCCCTTCCGCGCGCGGTCAACGACCAGGAGCAGTTCGTCGCCGAATACCTGCGCGATGCGTCGTTCCTAATCGGTCGCACGAACCAGCGGATCACGCAGGCCCTGGGCCGCTGTAACCGACACGACGAGGACTACGCGCTGTACGTGCTGTCGGATCGCCGGCTGGCGGGCCACTTAAGCCAGGAGTCGAACCGACGCGGCCTGCCGCGCGGCTTCCAGGCGGAGCTGGACCTTGCAGAGGAGCTCGACGATCTCGACACCACCGAGCTAGCGTCTAAGGTCGGGCAGTTCCTAGACGCGGACTTCGGCGAGTACGACGCACTGCTCGGCCTGCTCGGCGACGCCGTCCCGAAAACGCAAGCAACTCAGGGCGACAACGCCGACGACGAAGTCAAGGGATGGCTCGCGATGACCGGACGCCAGGACTACCTGGCGGCAGAGTCTTGCTTCAATCGTCGCCAGGAGCGGCTCGGCGAACTGGACCTGCGGGAGCTCGGCGCCTTCGTCCAGTACAGCCAAGCGAAGGCCAGCCACCTCGAGGGGACGCGAGGTGACCTCGCAGCGACGAGGCGATCCACGGAGGCGCTTGAACGAGCCATCAAGCGTGGCGGCGGCTCTAGTTCCTGGTTCAATCGCCTGCGCTCCTCCCTCCACCGGGACCAGCAGAACCCGCCGGGGGTAACCGTCGGAGAGCATGAGTTCCGCAGCGCCGCTGCCAGAGCATTCGACGAGCAACTTGAGGCAACCCCTCCGGGGCCAAAGCTGGATCGTTGGCGCGCGAAGTTGACCGACGATTTGGCATCCATGTCCCACGACGACTTCGCCAGAGGACTAGGTCGACTCGGAGAACTCCTCGGCTACTCTGCCGTCTTCCCGAAATATGGCGGCGCAACCGACTGCCGGTGGCACGGTGTCTTCGGCAATCGACGGGAGGCGTTCACCTTCGAGGCAAAGATCGAACATAAGGTCGACAAGGCGATTACCGCACGCGCCGTCGGTCAGGCCCACAGCCAAAGGGCCCGGGCCGAAGCCGAGCTGGAGGCATCGGGCTTCCTAATTCGAGGCCTGATCATCACCCACCTCGAGCGTCTCTCGGCCGATGCAGCTCCAGGACTGGGTGAGATCATCGTGCTCCGCAAGGATGCGGTCCAGGCCCTCCACAGGCGGATCGATGGCCTTTTGGTCGATTTTTCAACGACCTGGTCGCTCGAGGACCCGGCAGCTCGCGTCAGAGCCGGAGAGGAACTGGCGCATCACCTGCCGCCGACCGGCTGGCTGACGGAGGCAATAGACGCCGCTGACCGGTTCCTCGATGCGGAACTAGGCCTCGCGAGCTGGCCCGAATAGGCGCCCCGCCGGCTCGGCACAAGATGGGGGCCTCGGGGGCGTTTGCCCCAGATTCCGATCACCCAGGCCGTTGTCGAAACTGCCTACCACGCGACAAAGCGCCGCCCTGGACTGGCCGAGCAACCGCTTGGGGAGCACAGGAAGTACGATTTTTCGCGTCGTACCGAAGACAAAAACAGTCGCGTTAGATGCGGACCCAGTGGAACACGCTCGGCGAAAAGCCGACAAGCGAGGCGCGGCGCCGACACAAATGGTCGACGATGCGCTTGAGCACAAGCTGACAGGCGGAGAGCAGAAGGAGCGGCGCCGGGCAACGGCCGAACAGCTACCCGGATGGTTCGCTGATGTCGCCCCCGGCAAGAGCATGGCCGACGAACTGATCGCCGAGCGTCGCGCAGAAGCGCGAGCCGAACACCGCGAGGACGAGGCCGGACAGCGTCGCCGTGAGGGCCGCCGATGCACGCAAAGGTGGGTGACCTCGCCGCTCCACCGATGGACAAGCCTCAGAAGATCCGCGACCGCCAAGGCCGTGACATTCTGCTTAGCACCGAGCGCTGGCGGCACATCATCGGCGCCCACCCCGAGATCGAGATCTACGCGAAGGAGATCCACCGCGCGGTCAAGTCGCCGACAACGGCGCTGGCGGGGCGAGAGCCCGACGAAGAGTGGCTCTACCTGGAGGGCGCAGGTCCGAGCCGCTGGCTAAAGGTGGTCGTCGTCTTCGACAACGAGGATCGTGGGCGTATCATCATTTCGTTCGCCCGTAGAAAGAAGCCATGAGCGTGACGATCGCCGACATCGAGTTCGATCGCGTCGAGTACGACGCCGACGCCGACGTTCTCTATCTCCACGTCGGCGACCCCTCGCGAGCCGTCGATTACGGCGAGACGCCCAAGGGTCACGCGGTTCGCTTCGACCGCGACGGGAACCTGGTCGGCCTGACCTTGGTCCGCCCCAAGCGGCTACTGGAACGAGACGGCGAGCTGCGCGCACCCTTCCGGTGCCGAGCGCCGTGCCCGCCGCAGAGTTGACGCTCGCCCTGAGCGCATAGACACCAGCCTCGCGGAGCTGCGCCTGGGCCTTCCGGTGCCACATTCGCGCCACAGTCAGGCACGTTTTCAGCCCGTTACAACCGGACCCTGTCGGACTCGATTTGGCTCTGCAAGCAGGATTCCGCTTTTGCCGTGGGGGCAATCGCAGGACTCTCCTCCCTGTAGTAACCCCAGAAGCGCCCCGCCTCCCCGGCGGGGCGTTTTCTGTTGGGTAGGGTCGGCGCATGACAGATGTCCTGCCAGACGTGCTTCGTCCCGATTTGCGGGTCGTGTTCTGCGGGACCGCTGCTGGGCGCGCTTCCGCCCGTGCTCGCGCCTACTACGCCGGTCCCGGGAATGGCTTCTGGACGACGCTGCTTGCTACCGGGATGACGCCGGTCCAGCTCGAGCCGGATGAATTCGGACGGTTGCCGGAGTTCGGGATCGGGCTGACCGACGTCTGCAAGGTGCTCCACGGGTCGGACGAGGAGGTCGGGACGGTCGAGTTCGACGTGGCCGGCCTGGAGGCGCGGATCGCGGCGGCGGAACCGGCGAACCTCGCTTTCAACGGCAAGAACGCCGCTCGCGCGGTGCTGGAGCGTGGGGTCGATTACGGCCCGCAGGAGGAGCGGATCGGCGGCGCTGCCGTCTGGGTCCTGCCGTCGACCTCCGGCGCCGCCCGTCGCTTCTGGGACATCGAGCCCTGGCATGAGCTGGCGGCGGCGATCGCGAACTCATGACATCTGCACGGGGGAACCGCTGCGCTGCGCGTCGCCGAGCGACCCGGTGACCTGAAGCGGGCAGAGGCCCGCCTGCCCAGCGGACCTGCATATCCGGAGATACGCGCCTCCTCTCCCTGTAGCAACCCCAGAAACGTCCGCGAAAAACGGGGCGGTTCCGTCGTCACCAAGAAGGCCGGCGAGCAGGCTAACCGATTGAGCGCTTTGGCGCAAGCGCGAATTTCAAATCAGCTCAGCGCGGGCTCGCCGGAGGGCAGGGCGGCGAGCACACGCTCGGCCACCGACTTGCCGGTCAACCCGACCTCCTCGCGCAGCAGGGCCGGCTTGCCGTGGGTGACGTAGCGGTCGGGGAGGCCGATCCGCAGCACCCGCGCCCGCTCCCCCGGCCGCTCGGCAAAAGCGTCCTCGAGGTGCTCCAACACGCCGGAGCCGAAGCCGCCGGCGAGCACGTTCTCCTCGATCGTCACCACCAGGTCGTGGCTCAGCGCCAGCCG
This sequence comes from uncultured Solirubrobacterales bacterium, assembly GCA_963764365.1. Lineage (GTDB taxonomy): Bacteria > Actinomycetota > Thermoleophilia > Solirubrobacterales > 70-9 > VRUE01. Next base: position 477,193 of record CAVXSI010000020.1, on the reverse strand, counting down.
CTCCAGCAGCTCCTCGTCGAGCGGCTTGGCGAAGCGCGCGTCGGCTACGGTCGGCCGCAGGTCGTGCCCGGCGAGGATCTCGGCCGCGCCCAGCGCCACCGCGACCCCGTAGCCGTAGCCGAGCAGCGCCACCCGCTCGCCGCTCGCCAGCAGCTCGCCACTGCCGATCGGGATCTCCGCCGGCGCCGCCGGCAGCTCCGCCCCCTCGGCCGCGCCGCGCGGGTAGCGCAGTGCCGCCGGCCCGTCGTGGGCGATCGCGGTGCGCAGCATGTGGACCAGCATCGCCTCGTCGCGCGGCGCCATCACGACGACATTGGGGAGCGGCCGGAAGTAGGAGACGTCGAAGGCGCCGTGGTGGGTCGGGCCGTCGTCGCCGACCAGCCCGGCCCGGTCCATCGCGAAGGTCACGTCCAACTCCTGCAGGCAGACGTCGTGGATGATCTGGTCGTAGGCGCGCTGAAGGAAGGTCGAGTAGATCGCGCAGACCGGCTTCGCCCCTGCAGCGCCAGGCCGGAGGCGAGCAGGACCGCGTTCTGCTCGGCGATGCCGACGTCGTAGTACTGCCCGGGACGCTCGTCGGCGAGCTTCTGCAGGCCGGTCCCCCCCGCCATCGCGGCGGTGATCCCAACCACCCGCTCGTCGCGCTCGGCCTCGGCGACGATCGCCTCGCCGAAGACCTGCGTGTACTGGGGCGGCGCGCCGGCGGCCGGCGGCTTCTCCAGCCGCTCGGGGGCGATCGCCTCCGGCGAGTCGGACTCCTTCACCGGCACCGGCTTCGGCGCGGGCGCTCCGTTGACGATCGATTTCGGCTTCGCCGCGTGCCACTGCTCCATCCCCTCCAGGCCGCCCTCCTCGGCCGGCGCGAAGCCCTTGCCCTTGACGGTGTGGATGTGGACGACGACCGGGCGGTCGGCCGCGAACGCCTCGCGCAGCGCCTCGCGCAGCGCGTGCACGTCGTGGCCGTCGATCACCCCCATGTAGGCAAGGTCGAGCTCCTCGAAGAACAGCCCCGGCGCCCAGTAGGCCTTGACCATCGACTTGATCTCCGGCCCCAGCCGTTCGATCCGCTCGCCGAGGCCGAGCGGCAGCTTGGTCAGCCGGTCCTCGACCCCCTCGCGGGCGTGGTAGAGGCGCCGGTTGAGCCGCACCCGGTTGAAGTAGCGCGAGAGCGCGCCGACGTTGGGCGAGATCGACATCCCGTTGTCGTTGAGGACGATCACGATCGGCGTCTGCAGGCCGCCGGCCGCGTGCATCGCCTCGTAGGCGACGCCGCCGGTCAGCGCCCCGTCGCCGATCACCGCGGCGACCCGGCCGTCCTCGCCGATCCCCTTGCGCATCGCCTCCTTCAGGCCGACCGCGTAGCCGATCGAGGTCGAGGCATGGCCGGCGCCCATGATGTCATGCTCGGACTCGCCGATCGAGCAGAACGGCGCCAGCCCGTCGTACTGGCGGATCGTCGGCAGCGCCTCCCGCCTGCCGGTGAGGATCTTGTGCGGGTAGGCCTGGTGGCCGACGTCCCAGAGGACCTTGTCGCGCGGCGAGTCGAGCAGGCTGTGCAGGGCGACCGCCAGCTCGCAGGTGCCGAGGTTGGCGCCGAAGTGGCCGCCGATCTCGCCGATCGTGTCGATGATGTAGGTGCGCATCTCCTGCGCCACCTGCTGCAGCTGCTCGTCATCGAGCCCGTGCAGGTCGGCCGGGCCGTCGATCGACTCGAGAAGTCTCTGTGGCTGCTCGCTCATTCGTTCCTGGTGAAGATGTAGTCGGCGACGCCCCTCAGGTCGCCGGTCTCGCCGCCGGCCTCGGCCAGCGCCGCTGTCGCCTTCGCGTGGGAGTCGGCGGCCAGCTCGCGGGCCCGGTCGAGGCCGAAGAGGCTGACGTAGGTGAGTTTGCCATGTCGCTCGTCGCTTCCGTGGGGCTTGCCGAGCTGCTCGTCGCTGCCGGTCACGTCGAGGATGTCGTCGACTATCTGGAACAGCATCCCGAGCTCGTCGGCGAAGCGCCGAAAGGGCATTGTCTCAGGTTCGCCGACTCCCTCCAGAACCAGCACGACGCCGACCGCCGCGGCGATCAGCCGGCCGGTCTTCAACCCGTGCAGCGCCCGCAGGCCCTCGGCGTCGGCCGCCTCGCCGGTCACGTCCGCGTACTGGCCTCCGACCATGCCGGCGACCCCGGTCGCCGCGGTCAGCTCGCCGAGCGCCGCCAGGACCCGCGCCGGGTCGCCGGGCTGGCCGCAGAACGTGCGAATCGCCTCGGCGAAGAGGCCGTCGCCGGCGAGGATCGCGACGTCCTCGCCGTACCTGACGTGGGCGGTCGGCATCCCCCGGCGCAGCGCGTCGTCGTCCATCGCGGGCAGGTCGTCGTGGATCAGCGAGTAGGTGTGGATCAGCTCCAGCGCCGCGGCGACCGGCAGGTGGCGGCGCGGATCGGCGCCGAGCGCGCGCGCGGTCGCCAACGCCAGCACCGGCCGCACCCGCTTGCCGCCCGCCAGCAGCGAGTAGCGCATCGCCTCTTCCAGGCCCGCGGCGGCGGGCGGGGCGGCGAAGCCGAGGCGCTCCAGCTCGGCTTCGACCAGCCCGCGCAGATCCTCCGGGTAGCTCACGACTCGCGCTGTTCGCGGATCCGCCGGTTCGCCTCCTCGACCGCCTCGGTCGACAGCTCGGCGGCCTCGCGGGCCAACTCGGCGGCGCGCTCGTCGCTCGCCTCGGTGCCGTCCAGCTCGGCGGCGATCTCCTGCAGCCGCGCCGAGATCTTGCGCAGGCGGCTCACGAGACTCCCTGCCGCTCCCGCACGACGGCGCCGAGGACGCCATTGACGAAGCCGGGCGCGTCGGCGCCGCAGTACTGCTTCGCGATCTCCACCGCCTCGTCGATCGCCACCTCGTCCGGCACGTCGTCGCAGTGCTCGATCTCGTACAGCGCCACCCGCATCACGTTCAGCTCCAGCGGCGCGATCCGCCCCAGCTCCCAGCCGCGCGCGTGACGGGCGACCGTCGCGTCCAGCTCCTCGCGGTGGGTGTCGACCGCCTCGGCCAGCTCGCGGGTGAACGGGCGCGCCTCCGCCAGCAGCTCGGGCAGCGGCCGGCCGGTGACGTCGCGCTGGTAGCCGGCGAAGACGGCGTCGCGGCGCTGGTCGGACCTACGCATGCCCCTATCTTCGCGCTTAGGCCTCCCCGAGCGCCTTCTCGACGGCCCGCAGCAGCCACTCGCTGTCGAACCTTTCGCTCTTGACCAGGCCCGCTATGCGCGCGAGACGTAATCGCCTTTGCGCGTGTCGACCCGGATGCTTTCGCCCTCTTCGATGAACAGCGGCACCTGCACGACCACCCCGGACTCCAGGGTCGCCGCCTTGCTGCCGCCGCCGGAGGCGGTGTCGCCCTTGACACCGGGCTCGGTCTGGGTGACCTTCATCTCGATCGCGCTCGCCACCTGCACGTCGCTCGGCCGTTCGTCGACGAACAGCACCTCGACCTCGTCGTTGGGCAGGACCCAGCGCATCGCCTCGCCGACCACCTCGCTCGGGATCTCGATCTGCTCGTAGTCCCGGCTGTCCATGAAGACCGCCGCCTCGCCGGAGTCGTAGAGGTACTGCATCTTGCGCGACTCGGTGTGCACGGGCCGGAACTTCTCCCCCGCCCTGAACGTCTTGTCCTGGACCGAGCCGTCGCCGATCTTGCGCAGCTTCGTCCGCACGAAGGCGCCGCCCTTGCCGGGCTTGACGTGCTGGAACTCGAGGATCTTGAAGACCGACCCGTCGATTTCGATGTGGCTGCCGTTCTTGAACTGGTTGGTAGAGATCACGGTCGCGAATCCTAACCTCTACGCTTGGCTGGTCAGGGAATGAGGAGGAAGCTCGGGACATTCGCCGCAGTCGTGCTCGCGACCTTCGTCGTCGCGCCGCTTGCGCATGGCGAAGAACCGCTGACGCGCGAAGGCTACGTGGCGCGGGTCGAGCCGCTCTGCAAGAGCAACACCGAAGCCAGCGAAACGGTTCTCGCCGGGGTCGGCAAGCAGATCAAGAAGCGGGAGCTGAAGCCGGCCGGGCTGCGGTTCGTCCATGCCTCGAAGATCTTCGGCCGCGGGATCGGTCAGCTCGCCGCCGTGGCGATGCCGCCGGCCGACGCAGCGAGGCTGGCGAAGTGGCTCAAGTACCTGCGGATCGTCAAGGGCCGGATGTACAAGCTCGGCAGGTACCTGGAGGACGAAGAACGGCTGCGGGCGACCCACGAAAAGATCGCTCTCGAACACAGCTCCAACGCCGCCAACAACGTCAGCTTCGTCTTCCGCTTCCACTACTGCAAGCTGAGCCGGTCGCGCTTCGGCTGAGCGGCGCTACTCGCCGGCTTCGGCAGCCGTGCTGGTGGTGAGGTCGGCCGCGGCGCCGCCGGAGAGGACGCGGCGGACGAGCCCCGGGGCGAGCGCCCGCAGTCGCTCCTAGCGGCGGGCGACAAGGATCAACTCGGCGCCGGGCTCGCGGGCCAGCCGCCGCGCCGTCGCCTCGCCGATCCCGCTCGAGGCGCCGGTCACCACCGCGGTCATCGCTCGCTCCGTCATGCCCGAAGGCTATTCGCTCGCGGCGATACGGATATCTGTTTGACTCGGCATACTGACCGGCGCAATGGCAGAAATCCCCGTACTGCTCGACAAGCTACTCCGTCCCGCCGCGCCCTCCGGCCACGAGGCGCCGGCCGCCGCCGTCTGGCGCGAGGAAGCGTCCTTCGCGACGCTGAGCACCGACGGCCTCGGCTCCTCGATCGCCCGCGTCGGCGATGCCTCCCCCCTGCTCGCCGTGGTCGGCCACATCGACGAGATCGGCCTCGTCATCACCCACATCGACGAGAAGGGCTTCCTCTGGTTCGCCCCGATCGGCGGCTGGGACCCGCAGATCCTGGTCGGCCAGCGGGTCGCCGTGCGGGGGCGCGACGGGCTCGTTCCCGGGGTTGTCGGCCGCAAGCCGATCCACCTGCTCGAAGCCGACCAGCGCAAGAAGGTGGTCGAGCTGAAGGGCCTGCACATCGACATCGGCGCCGCCGACCGCGACGAGGCCGCGGCACTGATCCGGGTCGGCGACCCGGCGACCATCGCCGCCGAGCCGATTCGCCTGGCCGGCGACCGCCTCGCCTCGAAAGCGATGGACAACCGGCTCGGCTCCTACGTCGCCCTGGAGGCGCTGCGGCGCTGCCACGAGCGCGGCTCGCTGAGCGGCAGCTTCGCCGCGGTTGCCGCGGTGCAGGAGGAGATCGGCCTCTACGGCTCGCGAACCGCGGCCTTCGAGGTGCGTCCCGACCTGGCGGTGGCGATCGACGTCACCCACGCGACCGACGCCCCCGGCGTCGACGAGAAGGAGATCGGCAGCCACCCGCTCGGGTCCGGCCCGGCGATCGGCCGCGGCTCGACCCTCTCGCCGAAGGTCTTCGAGCTGCTCGTCGAGGCCGCCGAGGAGGCCGGAATCGACCACTCGATCAGCGCCAGCGGCCGCAGCACAAGCACCGACGCCGACGCGATCCAGATCTCACGCTCCGGCATCCCGACCGGGCTCGTCTCGATCCCGCTCCGCTACATGCACTCGCCGGTCGAGCTGGTCGACCTCCGCGACCTCGAGGCGACGGTCGAGCTGATCGCCGCCTTCGCGGCGCGGCTCGAGGCCGGCGTCGACCTCAGGCGCTGACGACGACCCGGTCGCGGCCGCCGGCCTTGGCCGAGTAGAGCGCGGTATCGGCGCAGCTGACCAGCTCGTCGGTGTCGACCGTGCCGGGGCCGGAGACGGCGACGCCGACGCTGATCGTCACCGGCACCCCGACCGGGCGGCGCTCGCGCACCGCAACGCGCAGGCGCTCGGCGATCTCGACCGCGCCGGCTTCGGCAGCGCCGGGGAGGACGACAAGGATCTCCTCGCCGCCGACCCGGTAGATCGAGTCGCCGGCCCGCAGGGTGGCGCGCATTATGTAGGCGACATCCTGCAGGACAGCGTCGCCGGCGGCATGACCGAGCTGGTCGTTGACCCGCTTGAAGTGATCGAGGTCGCAGAGCAGGAGCGCGTGCGAGAGGCCCTCGGCTTCGCTGGTCGGCTGCCCGTCAAGCTCGCCGAGGCGCTGCTCGAGCGCGTTGCGGTTGGAGAGACCGGTGAGCGGGTCGAGGGTCGAGCGGCGCCGGTGGGCGCGGTCGGACTCGACCAGGGCCCCGGAGAGGATCACCGAGCAGAGGACGAGCGCCGTCGTGGCCATCACCTCCTGGGCGTGAGCGGCCGCCGTGCCGGCATTGAAGCCATAGGTGGTCAGCCCGACCAGGGCGAGGATGTAGGCGGTGCCGATCGCGATACCGCGCGGCTCGAAGCGCGCGCCCAGGGTGACAGCCGGCAGCGCGAACCACATCAGCGCCGGGCTGGCGGCGCCGCCGGTGGTGACGACGGCGTCGGCCAGCAGCAGTGGCAGGATCCCCCAGGCGGTGGCGACCCATACCGCTGGGCGGTCGCTGTTGCGCATGAAGCTGTCGGCGACCGCGAAGCCGGCGAGGCCGGCGCCGAGCGGGACGATCCACCACCAGCCGAGCGAGGAGCTGAAGGCGGCGAGCCCGGCGGCGATGATCGCGAAGCAGGCGAAGCGATAGGGGCGCAGCCGGATCTCCATGTCGAGCAGGCGCTCGCGCCGGGCCTCGTCGCGGACGGCGACCAGCGACTCCTTGGCGGGCTCGGGCGGCTGGGGTTTGTTGAAGGTCCTCGCCGAGCGGGGAGTTCGCGTTGCCAGTCTCACCCGATGCGCATCGGCCCGAGGCAGCGCCGACTTGAGGATCAGTCGACTATCTGCAGATCCTTGGGCAGGCCGCTGAGGTTGCGGCAACCCGAGTCGGCGACGACGACCAGGTCCTCGATCCGCACGCCGAGCTCGCCCGGCAGGTAGATGCCGGGCTCGATCGTCACCACTTCGCCCTTCGCCAACTCGTCCTCGGAGCGGGGCGAGAGCCGCGGCGCCTCGTGCACCTCGAGCCCGACGCCGTGGCCGAGGCCGTGGCCGAAGCGGTCGCCGTGGCTGGCGGCCGCGATCGACTCGCGGGCGACCGCGTCGAGCTGCTCGCCGCCGACCCCGGCCGCGATCGCCTCCAGCGCCGCCGCCTGGGCCGCCAGCACCGCCTCGTACACCTCGCGTCCCCGCGCCCCCGGGTCGCCGGTGGCGAAGGTGCGGGTGCCGTCGGAGCAGTAGCCGTCGAGCTTCGCGCCCATGTCGAAGACGACCAGCTCGCCGCGGCCGATCTCGCGCTCGCCCGGCTCGGCGTGCGGCAGGGCGCCGTTCGGGCCGGCGGCGACGATCGCCGGGAAGGAGGGCTCGCCGCCGTGCTCGCGGATCCGCGCTTCGGCGGCCTGCGCGACCTCGCGCTCGCCGCGCCCGGCCAAGCCGCGCTCGACGCTCCAGCGCCAGACCTCGTCGGCCAGCTCCGAGGCGGCGGCGATCGCCGCCAGCTCGTCGTCGTCCTTGACCCGGCGCAGCTTCTCGACCGCGCCGCCGGCGGCGACCAGCTCGACCCCGTCTGCGAGCTTGCCCTGGAGGCGGTCGCGCAGGCGGACCGAGACGTGGTCGTCCTCGAAGCCCACCCGCCCGGAGAGGCGCTCGGCGATCCCGCCCAGCCAGTCGTCGCGGACGGTGACGACCTCCCAGCCGTCGACCTCGGCCTCGGCCCGCTCGGTGTAGCGGAAGTCGGTCAGGAAGAGACGCGTGTCGGCGCCGCAGACGCAGGCGCCGTTGGTGCCGCCGAAGCCGGTCAGGTAGCCGACGTTGACGATCTCGGTGACCAGCGTCAGGTCGAGCTCGCGCTCGGCCAGGCCGGCCGCAAGCCGCTCGCCGCGCCCCTTCATCGGGCCGAGACGTCCAGCTCGGCGGCCAGACGGGCGAGCGCGTCGCGGTAGCCGTCAGCGCCCTTGCCGAAGACCTTCTCCAGGACCAGGCCGTCGAAGACCGAGACGCGGCGCCAGTCCTGGCGCGACTCGACGTCGGAGAGGTGGACCTCGACCGCCGGCAGACCGGTCAGCTCGAGCGCGTCGGCGATCGCCCGGCTGTAGTGGGTCCAGGCGCCGGCGTTGATCACGATCCCGTCCGCGAGCTCGGGCGCCCGGTGCAGGTATTCGGCGAACTCACCCTCGGAGTTGGTCTGGAAGAACAGCGCTTCCAGGCCCAGCTCGCGGGCGTCGCGCTGGATCCGCATCTCCAGCTCGTTCAGCGAGAGGCCGCCGTAGACCTTCGGATCGCGCCGCTCCAGCACATCGAAGTTGACCCCGTGCAGGACGGCGACCCGATTGTGGGCGGAGGTCACCGAGCTGCCCCTTCCGCTGTTCCTTTGCGGCGCATAGCGAGGGCAAGGAACAGCGGCGTCTCATTGCAGCTCCTCCACGGCCTCGCGGACGATATCCGGGGCAACGATCTGACCCGTCCGAGCCGTGCCAGGCTCGGAGAGCAGCACGAAGCCGACGCCGGCGGACGTGCGCTTCTTGTCACGTTGGAGGGCGTCGAGGACCTCGTCGATGTCGATCGCCGGGTCGAGCGTCGTCGGCAGCCCATGGCGGCGCAGGATCGCCTCGACCTCGTCGCGCAACCCTGGCGTCTCGGCGAGGCGCAGCGCCGCGAGCAACCCGAGGCCGATCGCCTCGCCGTGGCGGTAGCGCCGGTAGCCGCTCGCCGCCTCGATCGCGTGGCCGACGGTGTGGCCGAGGTTGAGGATCTGGCGCATGCCGGCGTCGCGCTCGTCCGCGGCGACGACCTCGCACTTATAGCGGGCGCAGGCAAAGACGACGTCGGCGAGGCCCGCGGGGTCGAGCGCCTCCACCGCCCGCACCCGCTCCCAGAGCGACCCGCCGGCCAGCAGCCCGGTCTTCAGCGCCTCGACGAAGCCGGCGGCAAGCTCCTCGCGCGGCAGGCTGGCGAGCGTCGACGTGTCGGCGATCACGGCGGCCGGCAGGTGGTAGGCGCCGGCGTAGTTCTTGCCCTCGGGCAGGTCGACACCGGTCTTGCCGCCGTAGGCGGAGTCGACCTGGGCGACCAGCGTGGTCGGCACCTGAACGACGGGGACGCCGCGCTGGTAGACGTGGGCGCAGAAGCCGGCGAGGTCGCCGACGACGCCGCCGCCGAGCGCGACGACGTGGTCCTCGCGCGTCATCCCGGCCCGGGCCAGCTCACGCAGCACGTCCTCGGCCGAGCTCATCGTCTTCGCCCCCTCCCCGGGCTCGACCTCGACCCGCGCCGCGAGCGGCGCAAGGCGATCGGCGTAGAGCGGCGCGACGGCACCGTCACTGGCGCAGAAGCGCCTACCCTCCAGCGGCCACCAGTCCGCGTCCAGCAATCCGGGGCCGACGAAGACCGGGTACTCGCCGGAGGCGCTCGCGGCCCAGAGCAGCCTCGTGCCGTTGGGGAGCATTCTCAGGGCCTGGATCGACTGAAGCGAACGCACGACCATCTGTGGATCGCCGATCGGCAAGATCGCATCGGCAAGATCGTTGTAGAACGGGCGTCGGTCCTCGAACAGCTCATCAAACCGGCCACGTTCTCGAGCCAGTGGCCGGTCATCACTCCCTTTTACCCGCCCCCAGGCAGTCTCTTTGTCGACGTCGAGCCAAACCACGATGTGATCCTCCAGAGCCGCGCGTACACGCTCAGAGAGAACCGAACCACCGCCAAGCGCGACCGCCGCTCCATTGGCATCCGCGAGCAACTCGCAGACGACCTCCTCCTCTACCTCTCGAAAGCCACTCTCATTCTTCGCCTCGAAGAAATCGAGCACGCTCATGCCAACGCGGCGTTCAATCCAAACGTCAATGTCCTCAGTCCTGTCGACGATCGAATCAAGCGCCTCAATCGCCGTCGACTTCCCGGCCCCCATAAACCCAATGAAGACAATCGCGGGGTTAGTGGTCATTCTCGTGACATTCGCCAGGCAATGGCGAGATCCAGGGGTCGTCAGAGAAGGACGCAGTATGGTGGCGCCCGGGACTGCCTTTGACAGCGAAGGGCGCGAGGAGGGCCACTAACCCCGCCAGTCGATGCGGCGCTTGTAGGCCTCCACCGCGGCGAGCATGTCGTCGATGTGGTCGCCGCCGAACTTTTCGCGGTAGCAGCGCGCCAGGGTCAGGCAGACCATCGCCTCGGCGACGACCGCGGCGGCCGGGACCACGGTCGAATCGGTGCGCTCGCGCAGCGCCTGGGCCGCCTGCTTGGTCTCGGTGTCGACCGAGCGCAGCGGCTTGGTCAGGGTCGAGATCGGCTTGATCGCCGCCCGCACCGAGAGCGGCAGGCCGTTGGTCATCCCGCCCTCGAGGCCGCCGGCGTGGTTGCTCTCGCGGTGGTAGCCGCGCTCCTCCGACCAGAAGATCTCGTCGTGTGCCTCCGAGCCGGGGCGGCCGGCGACCTCCCAGGCCTCGCCGATCGCCACCCCCTTGACCGACTGGATCGAGGCGACGGCGCCGGCCAGCTGCCCGTCAAGCCGCTCTTCCCAGGAGATGTGCGAGCCGATCCCGGGGACGAGGCCGAAGGCGCGCACCTCGAAGCTGCCGCCGAGGCTCTCGTTCGCCTTGCGCAGGCGGTCGATCTCCGCGACCATCGCCGCGCTCGCCGCCGGGTCGAGGCAGCGCACGGGATCCTCGTCGACGCCCTCGAAGTCCTGCGGCGCCAGGTCCGGTCGCTCCGGCGCCTTCACCGAGGCGATCTGGATCACGTGGCTGTGGACGCTGACGCCGAGCGCGCTCAGCAGGCCGCGGGCGATCGAGCCGGCGCGCGACCCGGGCGGCGGTCTCGCGGGCGCTGGCCCGCTCCAGCACGTTGCGGATGTCGTCGTGGCCGTACTTCTGGGCGCCAACCAGGTCGGCGTGGCCGGGGCGCGGCAGGTGGACCGCGTCGGGCTCGAACCCCTCGACCGGCCAGGGGTTCATCCGCTCCTCCCAGTTGGCGTAGTCGCGGTTGGCGACCAGGACCGCGATCGGGCTGCCCAGGGTGAGGCCGTGGCGCACTCCGGAGCGGACCTCGACCGTGTCGGTCTCGATCTTCATCCGCCCGCCGCGGCCGTGGCCGAGTTGGCGGCGCGCCATGTCGCGGTCGAGCGCCTCGCGGTCGAGCTCCAGCCCGGCCGGCATCCCCTCGACGATCGCGACCAGCCCAGGCCCGTGCGACTCTCCCGCGGTGGTGAACCTGAAGCGCGTGCTCATGCGCGCAAGGCTATAGCCGACGCCGTCGTGGAGTTTTACCGTGCTGGAGCACGGTAAAAGTACGAATCGGCGTCATCGCTGAGCCGCGGCGCGCATGGCGTCGACAGGGGCCGGGACGCCGGTCCAGATTTCGAGCGAGCGGGCACCCTGCTGGACGAGGATCTCGATGCCGTCTACGGTGGTTGCGCCACCCGCCTTCGCCACCTCCAGCAGCGCGGTGGGTCGGTCGCCGTAGACCATGTCGACAACCACCTGGCCTCGAAATCCCCGGCGATCGAGCGGCAAGTGCTCGAACGGCTCCTCACCATGAAGTCCGACCGAGGTGGTGTTGACGACGATCCCGTAATCCTCTTGCCGCGGCGACTCGACCGGAGCTCCGCCCAACTCGATGTACTGCGCGAGCTCGTCGAAGGCTGCTGCTGCGCGCGAGGCAGTCCGGTTCCACACGTAGACGACCGCGCCGGCTTGCGCCAGCGCCCAGATTGCGGCCCTGGCGGCACCTCCCGCCCCGAGGACGAGCGCCCGCACGCCGGCCGGGGCGACCGGCACGGCTTTGAGCGCTGCGATCAAACCAGGCGCGTCGGTGTTCTCAGCTGTAATCCGATCATCGCCGAAGCTGAGGGTGTTAGCGGCGCCAATCGCCACCGCCATCCGCTTCGGATCGTCGGCCAAATCCAGCGCCGCCTCCTTGTGCGGCACCGTCACGTTGGCGCCGACGAAGCCCTCCCCGGGCATCGCTCGCACACGGCGCTCCAACTCCTCCGGCGCGACGTCGATCGCCTCGTAGCTCCACTCGCCCTCCAGCCCCTGCTTCGCCAGCTCCTCCAGGGCCGCGTTCTGCATCGCCGGCGAGCGCGAATGGGCCACCGGGTGGCCGAGCACGGCGAGGCGCTTGGTCGGGCCGCCGCTCATCCTTCGCAGGTGGGCGAGTTGCCGCCGGCCGCTTCTCGCGCTTCGTCGTAGCGGGCGGCGTCGGCTTCGAATTCGGCCGCGGTGGTCGCGAAGGCGAGCTTGCCGCAGGCCCCCGGTTCGGTCACGTAGTACAGGTAGCCGACCCTGGCCGGGTGCGCCGCCGCTTCGATCGAGGCGAGGCCGGGGCTGTCGATCGGCCCCGGCGGCAGGCCGACGTGGTTGCGGGTGTTGTAGGGGGATTCGCTCGCCAGTTCGGATTCGGTCAGCGGCCGGTCGTAGTTGCCGGTGGCGAAGCGCGTCGTCGCGTCGATCCCCAGTGCGATCCCGTCGTGCAGGCGGTTGTAGATCACCGCGGCGACCAGCTTGCGCTGGCCTTCCAACGCCGCCTCGTGCTCGATCATCGAGGCGATCGTGACCACGTCGCGGGTGGTCAGGTTCTTCGAGCGGGCGTAGCTCATGTCCACGCCCCTGACCCGGCGCCTGAAGTCCTTCGAGCTGAAGCTGGACCAGGTCGGCCGCCGGCGCGTGCTTGTCCAGTTCGAAGGTGTCCGGGAAGAGAAAGCCCTCGCGCCCCGCGCTCGCCTTCAGGTAGCTGCCGCGCAGGCCGGCTTCCTTCGCCAGCGCGGCCGTCTGGGCGCGGTCGTAGCCCTCGGGGATCGTCACCGTCACCGTCTTCAGTTCTTGCGGCGGCGGCGTGCTGTGGTGGAAGTGGCGGTAGGCCGCCGCGGCGACGACCGCCAGGCCCGCGAGCGCGACCAGCGCGACAGCCCCGGCGGCGACGCGGCGCCGCCGGTAGCGCGGACTCTTAGTCAACGTCGTCGCTGCCTTCGATCGCCGCCTGGCCCGCGAGGTAGGCCTGCAGCAGGTGCGCGGCGGCGAGCGAGTCGGGAGCGGCCGCCGCCCCTTCGCGCTTGCTCGCCTCGGCCATCCGCGTCGTCAGCCGCTCGTCGTAGGTCTCGACCGGGACGTCGAGCAGCGCTTCGAGTTCGGCGCAGAAGCCACGGGTGAGCGCCGCCTGGGAGCCCTCCTCGCCGCTCAGGTGCAGCGGCAGGCCGACGAGGACGCGCTCGACCCCGTGCTCGGCGACCAGGTCGGCGACGGCGCTGGGCACCGGCGGCTCGATCACCGGCAGCGGCGTCGAGAGGGTGCCGCTGGGGTCGGAGATCGCGCAACCGATCCGGGCGGTGCCGTAGTCGAGGGCGAGGACGCGCACTAGGAGAGCGCCTCCTCGATCGCCCGCCGCGCGGCGTCGAGAGCCTCGTCGAGCTTCCCGGCGTCCTTGCCGCCGGCCTGGGCCATGTCCTCACGCCCGCCACCGCCGCCCCCGATGATCGGCGCCGCCTCGCGGACCACCGCCGCGGCCGAGACGCCGGCGGCGACGGCGCCGTCGGAGACCAGCGCCACGAGGGCCACCTTGCCGCCCTCGGCACCGCCGAGGGCGATCGCCGACTCGCCGCCGAGCTTCGACCGCACCCGGTTGGCGAGGTCGAGCAGCGCCCTCTGATCGGCGATCGGGAGCTTGTCGACGACCACCATGACCCCACCGGCGTCTCCGGCCTCGCCGACCAGCCGCTCGGCCTGGTCGGCCAACAGCTGTTTCTCCGCCTGCTTCGCGCCCTCCCCCGCCTCGCGCAGCCGCTCCGCCGCGCGCCGCGCGCCGGAGAGCGGGTCCTGCGGCGAGCCGAGCATCTCGCCGACCTCCTGCAGCTGCCGCTCGCGCTCGCGGTACCAGTCGATCGCCGCCGGGCCGGTCAGCGCCTCGACCCTACGCACGTTGGCGGCGCTCGAACCCTCCGAGGAGATTTTGAAGATCCCGATCTCGGCGGTGTTGGCGACGTGGGTGCCGCCGCAGAGCTCGCGCGAGACATCCTCGACCTCGACCACCCGCACCCAGTCGCCGTATTTCTCGCCGAACAGCGCCATCGCGCCGAGCTTCTCGGCCTCCGCCCGCTCCATCTCCAACCAGCGCACCGGGTGGCTCGCCTTGATCCACCCGTTGACCCGCTCCTCGATCGCCGCCAGGTCCTCGGTGCCGAGCGCCTGGCCGTGGGTGAAGTCGAAGCGCAGCTTGTCGGGGCGGACCGCCGAGCCGGCCTGGCGGACGTGGTCGCCGAGCCGCTCGCGCAGCGCCGCGTGCAGCAGATGGGTCGCGGTGTGGTTGCGCATCGTCGCGTGCCGCGTCTCGCGGTCGACGACCGCTTCGATAGCCGTGCCCGCCTCGACCTTGGCGTCGGCCCGCACCTTGATCATCTGATCGTCTCCGACCCGATAGACGTCGAGCACGCTGGCGACGGACCCATTCCAGCGCAGCTCGCCGGAATCGGCGACCTGCCCTCCGCCCTCGGCATAGAAGGGGCTCTCCTCCAGCTTGACGAGCAGACGATGCGCTTCCGCCTCGCCGTCCTTCGCGAGCTCCGTCTCGACCATCGCCACGCCGGTCGTGGTCCGCAGCATCTCGTAGCCGACGAAGCGCGTCGGGGGGGCCTGCGCGACCGCCTCCTGCACGCGCCTGTGCGTGTCCTCGGAGCCGTGCGCGGTCGCGGCGCCGACCCGGGCGCGCCGGCGCTGCTCCTCCATCAGCTCCTCGAAGCCGGCGTCGTCGACCGCGAGCCCGCGCTCGGCGAGCAGCTCCTTGGTCAGGTCGTAGGGGAAGCCGTAGGTGTCGTGCAGCTTGAACGCCTCGGCGGCGTCGATCCACGAGGTCTCGGCCCGCGCCGCTGCCTCGATCAGGTCCTCGACCAGCTCGATGCCGCGCTCCAGGGTGCGGCCGAAGCTCTCCTCCTCGTCGCCGACCCAACGGGCGATCGCCTCCCGCTCGGCCTCCAGCTCGGGGTAGGCCTCGCCCATCAGCCCGATCGTGCGCTCGGCGAAGCGGCCCAGCCAGGGCGCCACGAGCCCCAGCGTGCGGCCCTGCTGGATCGCCCGCCTCATGATCCGCCGCAGGATGTAGCCGCGGTCCTCGTTCGAAGGGACGACGCCGTCGGCGATCAGGAAGGCGGCGCCGCGCGAGTGGTCGGCGACGATCCGCATCGCCCGAGTCACCGCGCCGCCCTCGCCGTAGGAGCGCCCCGAGAGCTCCTCGGCCAGCTCGATCAGCGGCCGCACGTGGTCGGTCTCGAAGACCGAGGGCACGTCCTGCAGGATCGCCGCCATCCGATCCAGCCCCATGCCGGTGTCGATGTTGCGGGTCGGCAGCTCAGTCAACCCGCCGTCCTCGCTCAGGTCATAGCTCATGAAGACGTGGTTCCAGAACTCGAGGAAGCGGTCGCTGTCGTCGCCGGGCCGCTCGCCGGGGGCGCCGAAGTCCTCGCCGCGGTCGAGGTAGAGCTCGGAGCAGGGGCCGCAGGGGCCGCTCGGCCCGGCCTGCCAGAAGTTGTCCTCGCGGCCGAGGCGGACGATCCGCTCGTCGGGGACGCCGACGCCCCGCCAGATCCCGATCGCCTCCTCGTCGGGGCCGAGGCCGAGCTCCTCGTCGCCGCCGAACACGGTCACCCAGATCCGCTCCGGGTCCATCCCGAACCCCTCGGTCGACAGCTCCCATCCCCAGGGAATCGACTCGGCCTTGAAGTAGTCGCCGAAGCTCCAGTTGCCGAGCATCTCGAAGAAGGTCAGGTGGCGCGCGGTCGAGCCGACCTCGGCGATGTCGGTCGTCCGGAAGCACTTCTGCACGTCGGCGAGGCGCGGCGCCGGCGGCCGCTCGCGGCCGAGGAAGTAGGGCTTGAACGGCTGCATCCCGGCCGTCGTCAGCAGCACCGAGGGATCGTGGACCGAGGGCACGAGCGAGGCCGAGGGCACGATCCGGTGGCCGCGCTCGGCGAAGAACGAGAGGTATGTCTCGCGGATCTCGGCGGCCTTCATCGACGCCAGAGCCTAAGCGACGATCGTGCCGTGGCCGACGATCGCCTCGCCGCTGAGCAGGACCGCCGCCTGGCCGGGCGCGGCGGCGTCGAACGAGTCGCCCAGATCGATCTCCAAACTCGCGTGGCGCCCGGCGGCGGCTGCCGCGACCGAAGCGGGGATCGCGGTCGAGCGGTAGCGCAGCCTGACCCCGTCGACCCGGTCGGCGCCGCGGTGCAGGACGGCGTCGCGGATCCGCACCCGGAGGGTCGCGAGGTCGGCGCGGGTGCCGACCGTGACCGTGTTCGCGGCGGCGTCGGTGGCGACGACGTAGAGCGGCTCCTCGGCCGAGACGCCGATCCCGCGGCGCTGGCCGACGGTGAAGTTGTGATGGCCGCGGTGGCGGCCGATCGACCGGCCGGAGCGGTCGAGGACGGCGCCGTCGCGCTCGCGCAGGCCGCCGTGCCGGCGCAGGAACTTCGCCTTGCCCTGGCCGGCGAGGAAGCAGAGGTCCTGGCTCTCCGGCTTACGGGCGACCGAGAGCCCGTGGCGAGCGGCGATCTCGCGGACCTGCGGCTTGCTCAGCTCGGTCAGCGGGAAGCGCAGCCGGTCGAGCAGCGGCGGCGGCAGCGCCGCCAGCATGTAGCTCTGGTCCTTCGCCCGGTCCTCAGCGGCGGCGAGCAGCGGGCCGTCGCGGTCCTCGACGATCCGCGCGTAGTGGCCGGTGACCAGGCGCTCGGCGCCGAGCCGCTCGGCGAGGTCGATCATCGCGGCGATCCGCACCTCGCCGTTGCAGACGATGCAGGGATTGGGCGTGGCGCCGGCCCCGTAGCCGTCGAGGAAGGCGCCGACCACGCGACGGCGGAACTCCTCCTCGAGGTCGAGCGTCAGGTGGGGGATGCCGAGCGAGTGGGCGACCGCGCGGGCGCCGAGCACCGCCTCGGGCGAGCAGCAGGCCTTGGCCCCGTCGGTCTCGGGGTCGGCCCAGAGCTTCAGGGTGACAGCGAGCACGTCCGCCCCGCGCTCGCGTTCGAGCAGCGCCGCGACGGCGCTGTCGACGCCGCCGGACATCGCCACCAGCACCCGCCCGGGCCGCGGCTCGGCCAGCCGCTCGCTCGACGCCGCGGCGGACGCGAGCGCCCGGTGCAGCGCGTCGGCGGCGAGCTGCGCGGCGTGGCGCTTGGCGGGGGTGAGGCCGCCGATCGCCTCGTCGACCTCCTCGGTCCCGATCCGCATCGCCTCGACGACCGGCTCCCCGTCGACCATCTCCGCCACCGCCGCGGTGGCCGCCCGGGTCGCCCCGCACCCCTCGGCATCGACGGTCACGGCCGCGATCCGCCCCTCGTCGATCACAAGAGAAACCCGCGACAGATCCCCGCAGGCAGCACCGCCGGCGGCGCCGGTGAAGGCACCTTCCAGGGCCGGACCCCGCCGGCTTTCGTCCCGAACGTAGCTTTCGAATATCTCTCGACTCATCGAATCCCAAAAGTATGAACCCGTCGAGGGAGGGCGCGGTGTGCGACTGGCGGCGCCGGACCAAGCGAGGCAAGGACGCAGGGAGGCCGAATAGCAGCGCTATTCGGCCGACTGAGGACGCCGCATCGCGCCGGTCCGCCGCCGCCAGACGTGCGCCCCGCCCGACCGAGCCGGGTTCGCAAAAGAGGCTCCAACCCGCCGTTGCCGCCCCTGGCTTTGATCCCTTAAAAAGAAGGGTGGGCGCCTCCTCACGATCCCACAGGACCACGAGAGATCGGCTCCCGAGCCGTTTGTGTTGGGTCAAACGTTGGGACGGCTCTCGCACGGGCTCGAGCCTCCACCCAACCGTAGCACCGCTCGATCGAGCCGGGTCACTCCATGTTGGAGAGCAGGAACTCGGCCTCGCTCCAGTCCCCGCCCCGGACCCGCAGCGCGATGTCGCCGCGGCCGAAGCGGTCGATCGGCCAGTCCGCCGTCAGCGCCGCCTCGATCCCCGCCTCCGCCAGCGCCTGGTGCCAGGCCCGCGCCGTCCGCACGTCGCCGAAGTCGCGCACCACCTCCCAGGAGTCGTAGCCCGGGTCGTCGACATGCACCGGGGTCGCACCCGGGCCGGGCCCGAAGGCGTCGCGAAGGCGGTCGAGCAGACTCATGGCTACATCTTGACCCAGCCGGCGCCGACGCCGTCGGCGCGTTGGTCGGAAGATGTGCGACTAGGGCGCCAGGAGCCGGGTCAGTGCCCGGCAGAGCCGGGCTTGTGGATCGCGATACCGAGATCCCTGAGCTGGATCTGATCGACCGGCGCCGGGGCGCCGGTCAGCGCGTCGGCGCCGGAGGCGGTCTTCGGGAAGGCGATCACGTCGCGGATCGAGTCGGCGCCGGCGAGGCGCTGGACGATCCGGTCGAGGCCGTAGGCGATGCCGCCGTGCGGCGGGGCGCCGTAGCGCAGCGCCTCCAGCAGGAAGCCGAAGCGCGCCTCGGCCTCCTCGGCGCCGATCCCGAGCGCCGCGAAGACCTTCTGCTGGACCTCGGCGCTGTGGATGCGGATCGAGCCGCCGCCCATCTCCTGGCCGTTCCAGACCAGGTCGTAGGCAAGCGCCCGCGCCTCGCCCGGGCGGTCGGGGTCGAACTCGCCGGCCGGGGCGGTGAAGGGGTGGTGCAGCGGGTCCCAGCGCCCCTCCCTCTCGTTCCACTCCATCAGCGGCCAGTCGACGATCCAGACCAGGCGGTCCTCGCCCTCGGGGATCAGCTCGAAGCGCTCGGCGAGGTCGACCCGCAGCTGACCGAGGACGGCGTCGGCGACCCGGCGCTCGTCGGCGACCAGCAGCAGCAGGTCCCCCTGCTCGGCGCCGAGCCGCTCATTCAGCCCGGCGAGCTCGGCCTCGGAGAGGAACTTGGCGGTCGGCGAGCGCCAGCCGTCGCCCTCGCGGAAGGCCCAGACCAGCCCCTTCGCCCCCAGCTCCTGGGCGCGTGAGATCAGCCCGTCGAGCTCGGAGCGGGGCAGCTCGCGGCGGCCGGCATTGAGGCCGCGGACCGCGCCGCCCCCGTCGATCACGCCGCGGAAGACCTTGAACTCGGTCGCGGCCAGCGGCTCGGCCAGGTCGACCAGCTCGAGCCCGAAGCGCATGTCGGGGCGATCGGTGCCGAAGCGGCCCATCGCCTCGTCGTAACCGAGCCGCTCGATCGGCAGCTCGACCTGCGGGCCGCCCGCCCGCTCGAAGACGTGCGCCAGCAGCCGCTCGTTCAGCGCCAGCACGTCCTCGACGCCGACGAACGACATCTCGACGTCGAGCTGGGTGAAGTCGGGTTGGCGATCGGCGCGCAGATCCTCGTCGCGGAAGCAGCGGGCGATCTGGTAGTAGCGCTCGAAGCCGGCGACCATCAGCAGCTGCTTGAACAGCTGCGGCGACTGCGGCAGCGCGTAGAACGAGCCCCGCTGCAGCCGGCTGGGGACGAGGAAGTCGCGGGCGCCCTCCGGGGTCGAGCGGGTCAGCACCGGCGTCTCGACGTCGATGAAGCCCTCGCGGTCGAGGAACTCGCGCATCGCCGCGGTCACCCGGTGGCGGAGGGCGAGCGCCTCGCGCATCGGCTCGCGGCGCAGGTCGAGGTAGCGGTGGCGCAGCCGCGCGTCCTCGCCGACCTCGCCGGAGAAGCCCTCGATCTGGAACGGCGGCGTCTCGGCGTCGGCGAGCAGGTCGGCCGTGGTGACGGCGAGCTCGAACTCGCCGGTCGGCAGCTCCGGGTTGACGGTCTCCGGCGAGCGGCGCAGGACGGTGCCGGCGGCGCTGAGCACGTCCTCGGCGCGCAGCTTGTGGGCCAGCTCGAACGCCGCGCCGGAAGTGTCGGGGTGGAAGACGAGCTGGACGACGCCGGTGCGGTCGCGCAGGTCGATGAAGATCAGCCCGCCGTGGTCGCGGCGGCGGTGGACCCACCCGGCGACCCGGATCTCGGAGTCGACCCGGTCGCCCAGCACCTCGCCGCACCATCGATCGCGGTAGCCGTTTGGCTGCAGTGGCAGGCCGCCACTCACCGCTCGGCCCCGATCTCGTCGATCAGCCGCCCCGCCTCGACCGGCCGCTGCTCGCCGCTCTGCATGTCGCGCAGCTGGGCGCTGCCGTCGGCCTCGAGGATGACGACGCGGCGGGCGCCGATCCGGTCGGCGTGCTTCAGCTGTCCCTTCAGTCCCCGCCCGGCGAGGTCGACCTCGGCCGAGATGCCGGCGTGGCGCAGCTCCGCCGCCAGCGTCATCGCCCGCCGCCGCTGGCTCTCGTCGGCGACCGCGAGGAAGGCATCGCGGCCGGGCGCCGCCGTCTCCTCGTCCAGTGCCAGGAGGATCCGCTCGATCCCCGCCGCCCAGCCGACCGCCGGGGTCGGCGGCCCGCCGAGCTGCTCGATCAACCCGTCGTAGCGGCCGCCGCCGCCGACCTCCGACTGGGCGCCGAGCCGGTCGCAGACGAAGGAGAAGATCGTCCGCGTGTAGTAGTCGAGGCCGCGGACCAGGGTCGGGTCGATCTCGTAGCCGATCCCGGCCGCGTCGAGCAGGGCGCGGACCTCGGCGAAGTGCTCGGCGTCCTCGCCGTCGAGCCGCTCGACGATCGTCGGCGCGCTCGCCATCACGGCCCGCGTTCCCTCGTCGTCGGCGTCGAAGGCGCGCAGCGGGTTGATCTCGATCCGCTCGCGAACATCCCTGGAGAGCTCGCCCTCCTGCTCGCGCAGGTGGGCTTTCAGATCCTCCAGGTAGGCGCGGCGCGAGTCGGGCGAGCCGAGGCTGCCGAGCCGCAGCTCGATCCCCGGCACCCCCAGCTCGGCGAGCAGGTCGGCGAGCAGCATGATCGTCTCGGCGTCGGCCAGCGGCGAGTCGGCGCCGATCGCCTCGGCGCCGATCTGGTGGAACTGGCGGTAGCGGCCGGCCTGCGGGCGCTCGTGGCGGAAGAACGGGCCGGCGTAGGAGAGCTTCACCGGCTGCGCCAGCTTGTGCATGCCGTGCTCGAGGTAGGCGCGGCAGATCGGCGCCGTCCCCTCGGGCCGCAGGGTGATGCTGCGCCCGCCCTTGTCCTCGAAGGTGAACATCTCCTTGCGGACGATGTCGGTCGAGCGGCCGACCCCGCGCTCGAACAGCTCGGTGTCCTCGAAGGCCGGGGTGGCGATCCGCCCGTAGCCGGCGCGGGCGAAGACCGCCGCGGCCGCGTGCTCGATCCGCGCCCTGCCACGGGCGCCGTCGGGCAACACGTCGAAGGTCCCGCGCGGTGCCTGGTATCTGCTCGCCATCGTGGCGCGACCTTACCGGCGCGACGGCGCGCCGAGACGGTAGGTCAGTGGGCCAACTCGGCGAGGAACGGGTTGCCCGCCCGCTCGGCGCCCAGTGTGGTGACCGCCATGTGCCCGGGGTAGACGCCCGTCTCGGGCGAGTGCGACTCGACCAGGGTGCGGATCGAGCGCATCAGCGTCGGCCCGTCGCCGCCCGGCAGGTCGACCCGGCCTACCGATCCGTTGAAGAGCACATCGCCGGAGAACATCGCGTCCTCGTCGCGGATCGAGTAGGTGACGTGGCCGGGGCTGTGGCCGGGCGTGTGGATCACGTCGATCGTCATCCCCGCCAGCTCGAGCGCCTCGCCGCCGCTCACCGTCTCGTCGGCCTCGTAGCTCTCGAACGGGCCGATGCCGGGGATCGGGACGTAGGACATGATGTCGGCGAGGAGCGGGGTCTCCAGCTCCGGGCAGTAGACCGGGGCGCCGGTGATGGTCGCCACCGGGTGCACCGCGCCGATGTGGTCGAAGTGGCAGTGGGTGAGCAGGATCGCGTTGACCTTCACGCCCATCTCTTCGACCGCGGCGAGGATCTTGCCGTGCTCGTCGCCGGGATCGACGACGACCCCGCTGCCGGAGCCTTCGCGGCGCACGACGTAGCAGTTCTCGGCGATCGCGCCGACCGTCACCATCTGCACGTCGAGGCTCACTTCGTTTCCTCGCCGCGCATCCGTGCCCGCTCCCGTTTGCGCCACATCATCGTGTCGATCCAGTAGCCGACCGGGATGTAAAAGACGAGCATGAAGGCGCCGAGGCCGAAGGCGGTGCCGGGCGGCCGTTTGAACAGCAGCATCAGCAGGGCGGTGAAGATCACCGCCGCGACGATCCCGCGGGTGATCGAGCTGCGCCAGGTCGGCGGCGCGTCGACCTTCTTCTGCGGCGAGGACTTGCGGCCGGCGCGGGCGCGGGCCTTCGCCTCCTCGCGGCTGCGCGGGCGGCCGCTGCGGCGGTTGGTGTCGATCCGGCCGCCCTGGGTGCCACGGTGCTTGCGACGACGCTTCTTCCTGGTCTGGGCCATCTGCTGAATCTAGTACACCGGAGTGGCACTCACCGCAGCGCGGCGAGGCGAGGCTCGATCGTCTGCCGCGCGGGGTCGAAGTCGCGGATCGGCACGTCGCCGGGGTAGCCGGCCAGCGCCGCGGCCGGGACGAGGCCGACCAGCTCCGCCTCGACCGGCCGGGCGCCGAGCGGAGCCGCCAGCTTCCGCACACGCTCGACCACCTCGCCGAGCGGCGTGGTCGTCGGGTCATGGACGTTGGTCGAGACCTGGGTGCGGCCGCTCGCCAACGGCAGGCCGACCGCTCGCACCCCCGGCAGGCCGCCGCCGGACTCGCGCAGGCCGGCGGCGACGGCACGGGCGAGCTCGAGGTCGCCGCTGTCGAGCTCGACGTTGAAGGCCCCGAGCGGCGGGCGCGCGGTGACCAGGGTGGCGCCGGCGCTGCGGTGCGGCAGCGCCGGGCCGCAGTCGGGGGTCAGCTCGCCCGCCTCCATCCGCAGCCACAGCTCGGCGAGGCCGCCGTTGCGGAAGTGGGCGCGCTCGGCGCGGGCCGGGCCGGCCGCCAGCTCGCCGTAGAGGAAGACGGGGACGCCGAGCGCGCCGACGTCGCCGGCGACCTCGACCGCGAGCGCCCGGGCCGGGCCGCGCTCCTGTGGCGAGCGCCAGACGATCGGGCAGACGTCGAGCGCGCCGATCGCCGGGTGCACTCCCTCGTGCGCGGACATCTCGATCGATGAGACGGCCTCGGCGGCGCCAGCCGCGAGGGCGCGGCGCAGCGCGGCCGCGTCGCCGGCGAGCGTGAAGACGGTGCGGTTGTGGTCGGCGTCGGAGTGGCGGTCGAGCAGCGCCACTCCGTGCGAGAAGGCGCGCTCGAGCGCGGCGATGCGAGCGGGGTCGCGCCCCTCGGAGACGTTGGGGACGGCAAGCAGCGGCCGGTCCACCGGCTCAGTCGAGGCGACCGGCCTGGACGATCGTCTCGCCGTCGACTTCGACCGTCGGTTCGAGCACCACGCAGTCGAGGTGGACCTCGGTCTGCACCGTGCCGCCGATCGCCTTCGAGGCGCCGAAGGCGACGTGCGCGGTGCCGAGAATCTTCTCGTCCTCGAGGATGCTGCCGGTCAGCATCGCCGCTTCGTTGGTGCCGATCCCGAGCTCGGCGAGGTTGGTGCCCTCCGACCCTCCCTGTTCCTTCAGCGTGCTCAGCAGCATCTCGCCCTCGCTGCCGCCGGCGGCGACCAGGTGGCCACCCTCGAGCTCGAGCCTTACCGGGTCCGAGAGCTTGCCGATCCCGGCGATCGAGCCGTCGACGATCAGGCTCCCCTCGCCGGTTCCCTCGACCGGGGCGATGAACGCCTCGCCGCAGGGGATGTTGCCGAAGGCGCCGCGCTTGTTCAGCTGGCCGGCGTCGACGATCGCCGTGCGGTCGACCAGGCCCATCCGCAGGTCGCTGCCGCGGGGGCAGGTGATTCGCGCCTCGGCGCCTGCGCCGAGGACGCGGGCGATCTGGTTCCCGCGTTTGCGCAGCATCCACATGTCGGCGCCCATCACCCGGGCGAGCATCTCGCCGCTGACGCCGGGCATCGAGGCGACCCGGACACCGGCGTCGGTGGCCGCCTTGCGCGCTTCGGTGTGTGAGATCGACTGGATCGTCGGCGCCATGACGATGTCGGCGACCAGCATCGCCGCGGCAACGGTGTCGGGCGGCTCGCCGGCGTGCGAATCGCGCTCGGAGATCACCGCGAGGGTCGCGTCGCCGCCGTCACCCTGCGCGTGGATCCGCAGCAACGCCCCGAGCTCTTCGGTGATCGGGTTGCAGATCACCAGCACCTCTTCGCCCGGCTCCAGCCCCAGGCAGTCCCGGATCACCGCGGTCACCGCTCTGTCCAGCACCTCCGACATCCGCCTAGGCTAATCCCAACTCCGGGCGGACCGCACTCGTCGGCCCCAAACAAGGCCCAGAAGGAGCGAGACGATCAGTAGCATCCGCCCCCCGGCCGGAGTAGCTCAGCTGGTTAGAGCAGCGGAATCATAATCCGCGTGTCGGGGGTTCGAGTCCCTCCTCCGGCATCGCCTGTAGCGCCAAATCCGCCGCCTTCCGGGGCGGCGGATTTGCAGGTGGGCAACCTATTGGGCAACACCCTGGCGCTCGCGTGTCCCGCGCCGGCGAGGAGTCCGGCGGGGGAGGTCGACTCGCGGGCCATGCCCGGAGGAGCATCCGCAGCTGCCCGGCCGAGTTCAAGGTTTCGGCCCTGCGAAATGCCGGTTGAGCTAGGCAGATGGGAGGGCCGCCGCAAGAGCTCGTCCAAGCGCG
This sequence comes from uncultured Solirubrobacterales bacterium, assembly GCA_963764365.1. Taxonomy (GTDB): domain Bacteria; phylum Actinomycetota; class Thermoleophilia; order Solirubrobacterales; family 70-9; genus VRUE01. The sequence continues at coordinate 452,681 of CAVXSI010000020.1, read as the reverse complement.
TCGATCGTCGGGGGGCCCAGCGGCCCGTTCGCATTCAGCCTCCTGGCAAGCGCCTTGCGGTAGAGCAGCAGGTACCCCCGCATCTTCAGGGTGCCGAGCACCGGTAGATCGGCCTTCGTGAAGCAGAGCACGCCCTGCACCGGCACGTCCGGGTAGCCGTTGTCGGCCAGCGCGCTGCGCACGGCGGCCACCTGGCGGTCGAGGCCGTCGATGAGCTTGGTGCGGTCGCGCCCCGAGACGAGAAGCTTCTCGGCCCCGAACAGGGGCCTGGCTACGCGCACCGCTCCCTTTATGGCCTTGGCGTCGATGACGAATACGCCGGTTGGGGCGACGGCGAGGTGGTCGACATACTCAAAGAACAGGACTTTGATCGGCACGCCGTTGCCACGCACGTACTCGACGATCGGCCCATTCCTGCCCCCACGGCTACCGGCGCACGATCTCTTCGGCGAACTCGACGAGGTGGCGGGCCTGGCGTAGTGATCGTTTGAGCTGGGCTGCGCTTACGTCGATGAACCCGTAGTGGGCGGTGTCCTTGATGTCGATCAGCTGGCGCAGCTGGCTGGCCGCTCGTTTGCCGCCGGGGGTGATCTGTTCGACCAGCATCTCGGCATCGTGATGGTTGTCGGAGCGAGACCGTTTCCCCAGCTCCTTGCAGCAGGCGGCGTCGGCGGCCGCGATCCCGGCGAGGATCGCGACGGAAGCGGCCACGCTTCCGTACTCCAGCGAGGGATCGCTCACGTCCGCGGCCAGCTCGGCGACTTCGAGGAAGCTCCTAGCGTGGCCGAGACGCTGTCGCGCCTGGGGTTCCCCGCACGCCTGGGTCCGTGGCTGCTTGCGCGCCATCACAACCGCCTCAGGAGCTTGCGCGTGTCTTCGCCGGCGAGATCGATGGCGTCCTCGCTGACCTCTTCCACGACGGGCGGACGATCTTTGCGCAGTCGCGGAAGCTCGCCCTCGGAGACCTCGGCGATGCCGGCGTTGTTGCCGGTCCAGCGGCGCACCGAGTCGGCGAGTTCGTCGAGCTGCTCGCGCCAGTTCGCGTCCTCGGGGTCGAGATCGGCGGGCCGGACGATGAGAAGGTCGATGTCGCTGCTCGTGTCGCCGTCGCCACGCGCCGCGCTGCCGAAGAGGGAGGCGTGAACGGGCGCAGGCTCCCAAGCGCCGATCACCTTGCGAAGCCGGCGGATCAGCTCGGTTCGCGCCCCCGCCATCTGCTCGACGGTCGGAGCCAGCAGGTGATCGCGGTTCAGCTCGTAGAGGAAGGTCCGCCCCACCTCTTCCCGGTGGACCAGGCCGTGCTCGACGAGGCGGTCGAGGACGTGCTGGACGCCGGTGTTGGAGCGTCCCGCCCGACGGGCCAGCTCACGCCCGCTGCGGGGCTTGGTCGAGCCCGCCAAGACGACGAGCACGTCGGCATCGACGCTTGAAGATATGGCGGTGAAGGGTTTCGAGACATCCATCGCTGAGTGTCCTAAGGGTAGATCAGATGGACTAAATATAGGTCACTTGGCCTACATCTAGGTCAAGGCACGCAACGTGGGGGCAGTCGTTCATCAGGCCGCCGGCCGAGCCGATGGCACAGGCGGACCCGTCGAGGCTTCGCGCAAGGCCGTTGAGAGCTTTTCGGCTGCGTCCACCTGGGGGACGTGGTGGACGTAGATCATCGTCGTCGCGATGTCGGCGTGGCCCATGTACGCCTTGACGTCGGTGAGCGGGAAGACCTGGACGGCGAGGGTCCCGAAGCCGTGGCGGAGGTCGTGGAAGCGGATGTGCTTGAGGCCGGCTGCTTTGAGAGCCGCGTAGAAGCGGCGGCGCAGGGCGCTGTCCTCGATGTGCTCCCCGGTCGGATTGACAAAGACGAGGTCCTCCTCCCCAGTCCAGCCGCTGCGGCGACTGAGCTGATCGAGCGCCACTGCAACCTGGTCGATCATCGGGACGCTGCGGACCCGGCCCGACTTCGGCGCGTCCTCGTTTCGCATCACGTAGGAGTGGCGGACGTGGATCAGGCGCTTGCCGAAGTCGAGGTCGCGCCAGCGCAGGCTGCGCAGCTCGCCTAGGCGCAGACCTGCGTAGGCGGCGGTGAGGAAGATCGCGGCGTCCTGCTGGTCCTGCTGGCGCAGCTTCGCTCGCCACTCGAAGCCGGTCGGGTGCTTGGGCGGCGTGCGGTGACGGCCCTCGCGCGCCGCCCGCGCCAGCGCCTCGACCTCCGCCGCCGAGAGCACGTCGAAGTCGCCGGAACGGCTCACCGGCTGGCGCTCGGCCCAGGCGGCGGCGTTCGCCGTGAGGCCGTAAGTTCGCTGCGCTCGCTTGAGGATGCTGTGCATCACCCCGAGGTACTTGTTGATCGTCCGTGCCGAGAGGCCCTCGCCGTCCGCGATGCCTCCCGCCGCGACCAGTTCGACCCGCCAGTTGTCGATCCGCTGCGTCGTGACCGCCTCAAGCGCCAGCTCGCCGAAGTCGGGGAGCAATCGCCGCTCGACGATCCAGCGGTAGTCGGCGATCGTCGACGGCCGCCGCTTGCGGTCGTGCTCCACGTAGCGCAGCCACTCGCGCGCGGCCTCGGCAAACGTGACCGTGCTGGAGAGCCGCGGCTGGCTGGTGATCCTGTGGCGCCGGGCGTCGGCGAGGATCGCGTCGAGCTCGCGCTGGGCGCCCTGCTTGGTCAGGTAGCCCTCCGCCGGCCTCCCCCGCTTCGTCCAGGCCTTGCCTAGGACGGCCTGGTGCTGGCCCTCGCCGTCGCGCCACTTCGCCATCCAGCGGTCGCCTGACTTCCGCTTGCGGCGGAAGACATGGCCGCTGATCGGGGCTTCGCGGAAGACGATCGAGAGGAACTCATGCCTCCACGGTAGGCCGCTCTCCGGACCGAAAAATGTGTCCCGAAATGTGTCCCCAACTAGGCAAAAACGTACCCTTCGGGACACAACGAACTGGACGATTTTCGGCTCTACAAAGCCAACTGGAGAGACAAGACGCCGATCATAATCCGCGTGTCGGGGGTTCGAGTCCCTCCTCCGGCATGGCCTGTAGCGCCAAATCCGCCGCCTTCCGGGGCGGCGGGTTTGCAGGTGGGCAACCGATTGGGCAACACCCTGGCGCTCGCGTGTCCCGCGCCGGCGAGGAGTCCGGCGGGGGAGGTCGACTCGCGGGCCATGCCCGGAGGAGCATCCGCAGCTGCCCGGCCGAGTTCAAGGTTTCGGCCCTGCGAAATGCCGGTTGAGCTAGGCAGATGGGAGGGCCGCCGCAAGAGCTCGTCCAAGCGCGTCGATCGTCAGGGGGCTCAGCGGCCCGTTCGCATTCAGCCTCTTAGCAAGCGCCTTGCGGTAGAGCAGCAGGTACCCCCGCATCTTCGGGGTGCCGAGCACCGGTAAATCGGCCTTCGTGAAGCAGAGCACGCCCTGCACCGGCACGTCCGGGTAGCCGTTGTCGGCTAGCGCGCTGCGCACGGCGGCCACCTGGCGGTCGAGGCCGTCGATGAGCTTGGTGCGGTCGCGCCCCGAGACGAGAAGCTTCTCGGCCCCGAACAGGGGCCTGGCTACGCGCACCGCTCCCTTTATGGCCTTGGCGTCGATGACGAATACGCCGGTTGGGGCGACGGCGAGGTGGTCGACATCGCCGCGTCCGCCGGGCATGCGGCGATTGTGCAGGATGATCGCCGGCCCGTCCGCGGTGCGCTGTTCAAGCGATTGCGCGACCCCCTTCTCTCCGAGGTCGCCGCGATGAAAGGCCGTCTCGTGTCGGGGTGGGTCGCGCAACGCGAGCAACAGCCCGCCGATCCGCGGATGGGCCTCGCGGGTACGGCTTTCGCGGTTGTTCTTGCGCCGCTCGTACTCGCGGGCCAAACTGGCACCCGGCTGTCCGCGATCAAGTCCGGACTGCGTCGCGTCGGCGACGACAGGTACGGCTGCCTCAAGGCAAGCCGCACATGTGACCGTCCGCGCCTCGGCATCCCAGCCAGCCCGCGACCCCGCCGGCAAGGCAGCACCGCAAACGCAGCACACGTCAGGCCGCCGCAGCTTCAGCATCCGAGACGCCATTCAGTCCAGATCGGCACCGGCCTGCTCTGCCTTGAGCGAAGTCCTCCTCACGCCTTGCGCGCCATCACAGCCGGCTGAGGAGCTTGCGCGTGTCTTCACCGGCGAGGTCGACGGCGTCCTCGCTGACCTCCTCCACGACGGGCGGGCGGTCCTTGCGCAGGCGCGGAAGCTCACCCTCGGAGACCTCGACGACGCCGAAACGTTGGTCGAAGGTGTCACGGCTCTCGATGGCGACCGCCTCGGCGAAACGCCTAGCGGTAACTGTGAAGCGGTCGAGGAATCCAACGCATCCGAGTAGGACCAGGCCGTCGCTGTGCCAGTCCTCGACAAAGCCGATCTTGGCCCGCCACTCCAGATACTGCTCTTGAGCGCCGTCGGCGGGGTGCAGGCGCAGCGAGATCGTTTTGTAGCGAGCCGTCAGCGTGCGTCCACCGACAGCGTGCTGGCTTTCGCCTTCGTTCTCAGCCAAGTCGATCCCTAGCTCAACGGTGAGCAGATTACTTGCCAGGACCGCATCGGCGCCCGTGTCGATGAGGCCGGTCAGTTGCGAGGTGCCCCGGTCACTGTTTGCCAAGGAAACCTGCACGAAGGGCCGGAAGACCGGCTCGCCAAGCCGAGTCGATTGGGCGTCCTGCCGTTACGGGTGGAGCCACGGCTGCTGCGGCCGTGGCTCAGCCCATTCCGACATAAAGCGGTTCGTCCGCATGCGGGACGCGGCCGTGAACTACGACGTGATCACGCCCGACATCCGCGCCAGCAACGGGATCGTCCACGCGATCAACCGCGTCCTCATCCCGCCGAGCCGGCGGTAGCAGGCAGCCCTCTCCCGGGCCCCCCGAACCGGGGGCTCCGGCGAGCCCGTTAGCTTCCCGCCAGCGCGCCGGCGTAGACCTGCCAGGCGAGCGCGCTCTTGGCGAGAAGGCTCAGAACGAGGTACGCCTTCTCGGCGAACAGCGGGTCCCTCCAGGGCCCGATGCGACGGTACTGAAGCCACATGTTCACCGCGAAGCTGTTGAAGAGGATCAGCAGAGTCACGAAGATCGCGATGACGAAGCCCGGCACGTCGCTGGTCTCGGACTGGGAGACGGCAATCTGAAGGGCGATCGCGATCCACGGCACCGTGCCGACGATGCAGCCGTAGACGAACGGTCGCCACCGCACCGCCTCGCGACCGAGATTGACCCGCTCCATGATCAGGCCGAAAAGGATCATCGCCGCGTTGGCGCCGAACAGCGCCACCAGGGCGGTGCCCTCCCGCACGCCGGCGAGCATCGCGATCAGCACGACCATCAACGAGGCGCTGATCGAGTACTCCCACCACCGCGCCGGGTTGATCCCGCGAGTGACCTGGCGCTCGTACCAGCGCCGCCCCCACGTTCCGACCGACAGGTGATCGACGGCGGCAAGCAGGAGGAACGCCGCTACTGCGATGTCGACGCGGAGGTCGAGGAGCAGCTTCGGGCCACCGTATTCGCCGGCTCCGGGCGGACCGGCGAGGTAGCCGATCGACACCGGGAGCGAGACCGCGCCAGCGAGCAACAGGATCGCCACCGCCTGCACCAGATGCGCCGATCCGACGCCGAGGTTCCAGCGCCGCAGATCTTCGAGTCGGCGTGGATCCTTTGATGGGACGTGGTCGTTCAAGCCTCCCACAAGCCTAGCCGCCCTCGCCGAAGGCATCGGCGAGGGCGCGGATCGCGCTCAGCTTGGGGCGGAAGTCGGCCAGGACCTCACGCAGCGGCAGTGGCCGATCTGCTTGGCGTCCCGCAGCCCGACGAGATGCGCGGCGATCCGCTGGCCGAGTTGATCTTGGAGGTAGCCGCCGATCAGACCGGTGGAGCCGATCAGCACGGCGACCGCGCCTGAAAGCGCGTCGGTGAAGATGCCGCCGAAGAACAGTGCGATCACGGTCTGAGGACCTACGCGTGGCAGCAGACAACAGCCGTCGCCTCGTCAGCGCAACCGCCTCTTACGCTTGCGGCGCGCACCCGAGCGCGCGCCCAACCCGCCGGATTCGTCGGAACTGGAAGCGTCCTTCCGTGCCTGAGAGCGCTTGACGGAGCCGTCAGAACCCTGCGTATTGGGCTCGCCGTAGCCAAGGGCCATCGGCGACGCTACGCTAGACCGGCAGCTGGTTAGCGCTCCGCTTGCACTTCTTCAGCTGCTTCTTTAGCTGCTTCTTCAGGTGCTTCTTCAGGTGCATCTTGACAGGCTTGGTAAGGGCGTTTTGGGCCTTCTTCTTCTTGAGCCGCTTGGCATAAGTCTTCTTGAACCGCTTGGCGTAACTCTTCTTGCACTTCTTCAGCGCCGCGGCGCGTTGGCCGGTAGCCCGTGGCGGCGTCGGGGTGGGGTTCGTCCCGCCCCCTCCACCGCCACCGCCGCCACCGGCACCACCGCCGCCTCCACCGGCACCACCGCCACCGGCACCACCACCGCCGCCGCCGGCCGTGACGACCGTCTCGGCCATCGCGGCACCGCACGTCGAGCTCGCGGGGTGGTTGCCCGAGTCCCCGCCGTAGCGGGCGTACCACCAGTAGTCGCCCGCGCTGGGCGGGGTAAAGCCGCCTGAGGGGTTATATGACCCGTTATCCGACACGGTCGCGGTCCCCACCGTGGTCCCGCCCGAGGAGCACGCCGTCGGCGCGGTGGACTGCGGTCCAAACACGGTGAAGGTGATCGCGGCAGTCGGCGTGGAGCCCCCAGACAGCACCGCCGACACAGACGAGGAGGAGATCGCGCTGCCGGCGGTCCCGGTCGACGGCGCGCTCACAGACAGCGCCGGGCTCGCCAAGGTGCCGGACACCTCGCTCAGCAGCAGCCCCTGCTGGCCCGAGCCGTCGGCGTAGTGGCCGACGGCGCTGCATTCGCCTGCCGAGGCGCACGACACCGAGAGGAGATCGACATTGGGGTTCGATCCGGCGTTTGCGGGGAGGGTCGCCTCGACACCCGCCGACCAGGTGCCCCCGCTCTCGCTCAGCAGCAGCCCCTGCCGGTGGTTTGAGCTGTCGCCGTAGAAGCCGACGGCGCTGCAGTCGCCTGCCGAGGCGCACGACACCGAGTAGAGGTTCGCACCGGAGTGCGATCCGGTGCCGGCCGGCAGCGTCGCCTTGACCCCTGTCGACCAGCTGCCCCCGCTCTCGCTCAGCAGCAGCCCCTGCTCATAGCCCGAGCTGTCGGCGTCATAGCCGACGGCGCTGCAGTTCCCTGCCGAGGCGCACGACACCGAGGGGAGATACGCATAGGGGTTAAATCCGGCTTCGGCCGGCAGCGTCGCCTTGACCCCCGTCGACCAGCTGCCCCCGCTCTCGCTCAGCAGCAGCCCCTGCCGATGGACCGAGCTGTCGTAGTAGCTGCCGACGGCGCTGCAGTTCCCTGCCGAGGCGCACGACACCGAGGCAGGATACGCATCGGGGTTCGCTGCGGCGCCGGCCGGCGGCGTCGCCTTGACCCCCGTCGACCAGCTGCCCCCGCTCTCGCTCAGCAGCAGCCCCTGCCGATCGCCCGAGCTGTCGAAGTAGTTGCCGACGGCGCTGCAGTCGCCCGCCGAGGCGCACGACACCGAGAAGAGGTTCGCGTAGGGGTCGTCCGGGGCGACGGCGGCGTCGGCCGACAGCGTCGCCTTGACCCCCGTCGACCAGGTGCCCCCGCTCTCGCTCAGCAGCAGCCCCTGCTGATAGCCCGAGCTTTCGGCGTCGCCGACGTCGAAGTAGTTGCCGACGGCGCTGCAGTCGCCCGCCGAGGCGCACGACACCGAGTAGAGGCTCACGTGGGGGTCCGGTCCCGCGTCGGCCGGCGGCGTCGCCTTGACCCCCGTCGACCAGGTGCCCCCGCTCTCGCTCAGCAGCAGCCCCTGCCGATCGCCCGAGCTGTCGATGTAGTCGCCGACGGCGCTGCAGTCGCCCGCCGAGGCGCACGACACCGAGGTGAGATGCACACCGGGGTCCGATCCGGCGTCGGCCGGCAGCGTCGCCTTTACCCCCGTCGACCAGGTGCCCCCGCTCTCGCTCAGCAGCAGCCCCTGCTGGCCCGAGCTGTCGACGTAGTTGCCGACGGCGCTGCAGTCGCCCGCCGAAGCGCACGACACCGAGGGGATCTCGACATTGGGGCTCGATTCGGCGTTTGCGGGGAGGGTCGCCTCGACACCCGTCGACCACGACGCAGCAAGCGCCCCGGATGGTTCTGCGGCTGACGCCAGCAGCGCGCCGCAAGCGAGCGACACGACGCCAAGCATGGCGCCGAAGCGGCGCTGACGCCGACGGACCCGCTCGGATCGCGCTGCCCGGCGCTCGGATCCGCCGAGCTCGGCCCACTCGACCCGGGATCCACCGGTGCCGGTGACTCCCCCCACATTCGGTCGCTGCATCGGTGTCTCCCCTCACTTGGCGCAGCGACAACTCGCAGCGCTGACTGAACACGAATCCGCCTTGCAACGGTAACAGTCCGGGCCCGGCCCTCCACTGGGCACCACCCCAGCTTTTACCGGTCCCGACCCCGGGCTCTATGGAACTCCGGCGCATGCCGACACGCCTCTCCTCAGCCGAGCGTGGCTCCGGCCGCGACGCCCGGGACTGCGAAGAGAGCGATGCGAAGTGCCATAGCCAGAGCGTAGACGGGCTCGAAGAAATTGACCTCAGAAGACCTGCTTCTCGAGAAAGCCCGCGATGAGGACGAGCCAGCCGCCGATCTCCGCGACGATCAGGCTCATCATGAAAGCGTGCGTGCCAGGGACGGGGTCGCGGAACTGGTTATCGGTGTCGCGCCGCCAGCCGTGGGAGGCGTAGCCGATCACGGCCGCGAAGAAATAGAGCGCCATCGCGGCGGCGGCGAGCGCGTTGACGACAGCGCCCCAGCCACTCAACGCGACGAAGCTGGCGACGAGCAGCAAGGCGAAGCTGTACAGCAGCGCCGCGCGATGCGCGGTGTCCACGTAGGGATGCGCGAGGTGGCTCTCGGAGGCAGTCATCTGCCGGTACTTCCAGACGCCGAGCAGAAGCGCCACGAGGAACATGACCGCGGACAGGAGAAGCACGGCCTTGGTGTCCCAACCGAGATGCAAGGGCGCGATGGTAGAGCTTCACGCGTCGCCGAGGCGGCCACTGCGTGCGGCGCGGCAGGGCGATGCTCCGCGCTTGACCGGCGAAGGATCACGCCGTGTGACCGCGTTGGTCGCTTTCCGCGACAGAGACGCAGGCGGGTTCTGGGACGCGGCGATCAGCCCGGCAGGACCGCGCCGGCGCCGGCCTGGCGGAATTCGGCGAGGGTCGCCTCCATCGCCTCGACCTCGGGAGCGACCATCTCCGGCCAGGACTTCTCCGGGTGCTCGTCGAGCGTCTTGTAGCCGTTGCCGCTGATGATCGCGACCACGGTGTCGTCCGGGCCCAGCTTGCCCTCGTTGGCGAGCTTCATCGTCGCCGCGATCGTCGTGCCGCCGGCCGGCTCGGTGAGGATCCCCTCGGTGGCGCCGAGCAGGTCGAGCGCCTCGAAGATCTCGGGGTCGGTGGCGGTCGCCGCCGAGCCGCCACGCGAGGTCACCGCGTCGACCACCAGCGGGCCGTCGCCCGGGGCGCCGATCGCCAGCGAGTGGGCGGCGGTGTGCGGCGTCTGCGCGTGGATCTCGCCGCTGCCGTCGAGCACCGCGGCCGCGATCGGGCCGCAGCCCTCGGCCTGGGCGATGTGGATCTTCGTCGCCGCGGTCTCGGCCATGCCGACCGTCTCCATCTCCTCCAGGCCCTTGTGCACGCGCGAGGACAGCGTGCCGCCGGCGGCCGGGATGACGAAGTGGTCGGGCGAGACCCAGTCGAGCTGCTCGACCACCTCGAAGGCCGCGGTCTTCGCTCCCTCGGCGTAGAACGGGCGCAGGGTGATGTTGGCGAACTGCAGGCCGGTCGCCAGCGCCAGCTCGCGGCAGGCGCGGTTCGCCTGGTCGTAGTTGCCGTCGATCTGGATCACCGCGGCCCCCAGCGCGCGGCAGGCGCGGGCCTTGCCGCGCTCGAGGTTGCTCGGGTAGAAGACGTAGGCGGGAACGCCCGCCTTGGCCGCCAGCGAGGCGACGGAGGTGCCGACGTTGCCGGTCGAGACGCAGCCGATCTCCTCCTTGCCCAGCTCGAGCAGGCGGGCGACGGCCATCGAGACGACCCGGTCCTTGTAGGACAGGCTGGGGCGCTGGGTGCTGTCGTCCTTCAGGTAGAGCTTGCGCAGGCCGAGCTCGGCCCCGAGCCGGTCGGCGTGGATCAGCGGCGTGCGGCCGCTGTAGCGGCCGACCCGGGCCTGCGCCCGCGCGTCGACGATCGGCAGCAGCTCCTCGAAGCGCCAGATGTTGAGCTCGCGCTCGCCGATCGGCAGCTCGCCGATCCGCTTCTCCGCCAGCTCGTAGTCGTAGTCGATGTCGAGGCCCTGGCCGCAGCCGAGGCACTTGAAGGTCGTATCGACGAGGGGCAGTCGAAGCCCGCAGTCATGGCAGACCAGCTCCGTCGCGCAGGAGCGGGTGCGCTGGTCGGCCGAGAGGCTCATCGCCCCTCAACACCCCCGGTTCGCGAAGGCAGGCCTCCCGCCTTCGCAAATCTCCTTCTGCGCTTTCCGTGCTGGCGTCGAATCATGAGCGGCCGTGTATAGCAGATCCCCAGTTATCGATCAATTTTTACTGGCCATTGACGTCGCCGACGACGGCAGCGTCAACCCCTCTCCCTCAGCGGGAAATCCTACAGATGCGTCCCGTCCGAGCGCCAGCAGCAGCTGCTCGGCGATGTGGGGAGCGAACGGCGAGAGGCTGCGGGCGAGCAGCGCCAGCGCCTCCAGCAGCGTCTCGTAGTCGGCCGCGCTGAGCCCTCCCCGCCGCTTGACGATGCGCTTCTCGTAGTCCTGGATCCGCTCCAGCAGGCGGGTCACGTTGCGCACCGCCTTGTGCATCTGCAGCTGCTCGAGGTCGGCGCCGATCCGCTCCAGCCCGTTCTCGCACCATTTGCCGAGCCGCTCACGGATGAAGGCGGTGTCCTCGGCGGCCTCCACGTCCTCCGCGGCCTCCGCCGCGGCGGCGATCCGCTCGTGCGTGTAATCCCAGAGCCCCTTGAGGAACCGCGAGGCGAAGCGCAGCGCGCCGTCGTTCCAGTTCAGCGCCTTCGCCGGCCCGGCGGCGTAGAGGATCGCCAGCCGCACCGTGTCGGCGCCGTGCCGGCCGACCAGCTCGTCGGGATCGACGACGTTGCCGAGGTGCTTGCTCATCTTGCGGCCGTCGGCGACGACCATCTCGTGAAACAGGCAACCGGCGAACGGCTCGCCGTCGGCGAGGAAGGAGAAGGGGCCGACGTCGCGCAGCGCCTTCGTCACCACCCGCTGGTCGAAGACGAAGCCGCCGCTGTCGTTGCCGGCGACCAGGCGCTCGGCCGGCAGCCAGTGCCGCAGGTCGGGATGGCTGAACATCTGCTCGGCGCGGTCCCCGGGCGGCACCGCCGCCGGGACCCAGAGCCAGAGCGCGTCGAAGTGGCAGTCGAGGGTGTCGGTCTCGCGCCGGGCGGGGCCGTCGCAACCGGGGCAGGTCGTCTCGAGGAAGTCCGGCCGCCCGGCCAGCGGATTGCCTTCGCCGGTCGGCTCGACGTCGCGCGGCAGCCGCACCGGCAGCTGCTCGACCGGCACCGGAACGACGCCGCACCGCTCGCAGTGCACGACCGGGATCGGCGTGCCCCAGTAGCGCTGGCGCGAGATCGAGAAGTCGTAGGCGCGGTAGCGGGTCGCATCGCGGGCCTCGGCCAGCAGGGGCTCCCCCCCGCCCCCGTCGCCGATCCGCTCGACCCGGGCGGCGATCGCCTCGTCGGCCTCGTCGGCCGAGGGGATGCCGAGTGCAGCCGTCGGCCCGTAGCGAGCGTCGACGATCGGCGAGACGAGGACCGGCAGCTGGCCGCCGGCCGGCCCGGGGATCGAGGCGCCGGTGTCGATCAGCGGCACCGCCGAGGCGTCGCGGGCGCTGCGCTCCCAGCCACCGGAGCGCAACTCGTCGAGCCGCTCGGCGACCTCCTCTCCCCCGGCCCACCGCTCGACCTCGGGATGGCGCGGCGAGAGCAGCACGAAGCGGGCCTCGGCGAGCGCGCCCGCGTGCGGGCTGAAGACGGTCAGCTCACGGCCGTCCTCCCCGCGCAGGTCGAGCTCGACGCCGTCGCTGCGGCCGAGGATGTAGCGCTGGGTCTTCAGCGACAGCTCGTCCCAGTTCTCGAGCCCGGCGAGGTTGCCGTCGTTCTCCTCCAGGTAAGGCGCGACGCCGAGGAACCAGGTCGGGCGGCGGATCAGCCGCACCGGGTCGTGGCAGCGCCAGCAGCGGCCGTCCTCGACCTGCAGCGCCGCCAGCGTCGTCTGGCAGGTGTCGCACCAGTCGACGGTGGCGTCGTCGCGGTAGATCAACCCGGCCTCGAGCAGGGTGACGAACAGCCACTGCGACCAGCGGTACTGGTCCTCGTCGGAGCTGTAGAAGGCGCGGTCGTAGTCGAAGGAGAAGCCGAGTCGCCGCATCTGGGAGAGCATCCGCTCGCCGCAGCGCTCGACCCAGTCGGCGGGGCGGACGCCGCGCTCGATCGCCGCCATCTCGGCCGGCAGGCCGAAGGCGTCGAAGCCGAAGCCGAACAGGACCGCGTCGCCTCGGGCGCGGCGGAAGCGCGCGTAGGCGTCGCCGATCGAGTAGTCGCGGACGTGCCCCATGTGCAGGTTGCCCGAGGTGAAGGGGCTCGAGGGCTTCACGTAGGACGCCGGCCGGCCGGCGGTGGGCGCCGGCGTCGCGAAGGCGCCCTCCGCGGCCCAGGCGGCCTGCCTGGAGGCCTCGACTGCGGTCGGGTCGTATCTCGGTCTGGCGTCGCCCATCGCCCCGCATAGTGCCATGGACCGTTGACCGCGGCACCGTCGAGGCATATGCTTCGAGCGGTTTACATCGCGGCTTGAAAGCGTTACGGAAATGTCAGATGTAAAAAAAGTGCCACGAAGGTGCGACGAACTTGCGAATCGGCGGCATTTGGGGCCTTCGCCGTCCGAGCGAGGTCCTAGCTTCGACGCTGACAGAAACAGGCGACCCCGGCGGCGCTTGCGACGCCCCGGGGCCTGGCCGAGACCTGAAGAGGGGGTCCCAACATGAGAGAGGGTACGAGAGCCGCCCTGCTGGACAGGGGACCGCTGGACGAAGGGATCGCCCAACTAGCGATCGCGGCCGCTTATGGGACGCCGTACGAGGATCGGGTGAGCGCCGGGCTGGAGGCGGTGATCGAGGCTGCCGAAGACGACCCCGTCGCGGTTCGGGCGGCCGTCGTCGCCCTGCGGACCGATTACGAAGCGCTGGCCCAGCTGGAGAGCTTCCTCGGGGGCAGCCCGAAACAGGCGACCTTCGGGCTCGGGGGCGCGATCCAGCTCGCCCTCTCCGAGCTCGCCTCGCCAAGCCCCGACCTGCGGGCGCGGCAGCCGGAGCTGGAACGGTGGCTGGAAGGAGGTTGGTAAGGAGTCTTCACTCAGCCGGCGAAGGTCCAGAGCTTGTTGCCCAGGAAGTTGAACGGCATCGCCACCGCGACGGCGATCGCCTGCGCGGCGATGTCGCCGAGCGAGGTGCCGCGGATCAGCGCTTCCAGCACGACCAGGTTGATCGCCAGGGCGGCGACGCTGACGGCGAAGAAGCGCGCCGCCTGGAACGCCGGGTGGTCTTCGCCGGGCTCGAAGGTCCAGTAGCGGTTCCAGAGGAAGTTGTTGAAGACGGCGACGCAGAAGGCGCCGACCGCGGCCGGCGCGTGGTGCAGGCCGACGCTGCCGTTGAGGAGGGCGAAGACGGCGATGTTGATCACGTATCCAGAGCCGCCGACGATGCCGAACTTGAGCAGCTGCCACCAACTCGCCGGCCTGCGGGCGGCGGCGCCGATCCTGTATGCGAGTTGGTTGGCGGGGCTCATGTCTGCCATGGGCTTGCGGCGGCCGGCACGTAATGTTCCGCCGCGATGGGACGCGGAGCGGGCATTTTTGCAGCCTCGGCGGCGGTGGTCGCCGCGACCGCCCTCCTCGCCGCGCTCTCGGGCTGCGGGGGAGGGGCCGGCGGCGGCAGATCGCAGCGAGCGCAGCTCCCCGGCGAACCGAGGGTCGAGGTGATCTCGCCCCGCAACGGCGCCCGGCAACGCAGCCGCGCCGTCGTCGTCAAGGTCCAGGTTCGCGACTTCGAACTGGCGCCGCGGAGCTTCGGCAAGGAGCCCGAGCTCGGGCAGGGACACATCCGCTTCGCGCTCAACCGCGTGCCCAACTGCGTCGACCCGGTGAAGCTGCGCCGGGCGATCGATAGCCCGGTCGGGCGCGGCCGGCTCCAGGGCGCCTCGTTCGACTTCCCTCGCTACGCGGGCCCGAACGGCGCGCTCGCCGAGACGATCGGCTCCAGCGGCAGCTACTCCCCCGCCACCCGGCCGGAGATCTACTACCACGAACTTCCCGCCGGCTTCTACCGGCTGGTGATCACGCTCGCACTCAACAACGGCGCCACGACCCCCTACCACGCGGTCACCAACTTTCAGATCCTTTCCCGCTCCGGCCATGGGCCGCCGCCGTGCAGCGGAGGCAAGGTCTCGAGCGCGAAGGCCGCAGCGGCCTTCGAGTAGCGCCGCCGGGCCGGGCCGATTCGGGGCCGTCGACGACGACACCGTTGGCGCCGAAGCCGGTCGGCAGGTTGCGCAGCACGCGGTAGGGAACTTCGACCGGGCGCTGCGACACGTAGCGGATCAGGGTCAGGCGCTCCATCCGGACCCGTTCGACCTGGTGGAAGCTCGGCGGCAGCCGAACCAGCCGGCGTTTCGCGGCCGGCTTGCCGACGACGTCGATCTCGCGCAGCGGAATCGTGCCGCTGTAGACGCGTTCGGCGTGGTCGTGGAGGTAGAAGCGGACCGGATCGGCGGCCAGCTTCCAGCCGACGATCGCGCGGCGCTGGGTGGCAGGCCCAAGCTCCTCGGCGAAGCCGCGGAAGTCGGGGCGCTGGAGGTTTGCGGTGCGCGCGACCAGCACCGCGTAGCCGAGCCAGTATGCGCAGAGGAGGGTCGCGCAGGCCAGCCCGACGCGTTGGGCGCGGCGTGAGGAGAAGCCGATCGCGACCACGACCGCAAGCGGGACCAGGGCCGGCAGCAGGTTGCGCTCGACGACGTAGTCCTTGCCCGCCAGCGCGGCCAGGCCCGCCAGCGCGGCCACGCCGAGCCCCACCGCGAGCGACGGCAGCGCCGCGCGCCGCTCGCGGGTCGAACCGCGCAGCCCCAGCAGCAGCAGGCCGACGCCGATCAGCGCCGCCGGGAGCAGCGCGTAGCGCTCGCGCGGCGGCTCGGCGATCACGTGCCCGGTTTCGCCGATCAGGAAGCTGACGCCGGTCTGGAGGAAGCGGCTCGACAGCGGCGTCTCGTCGATCCAGCCGATGTGGGCCGGGTTGGCCTGAGCGGCGATCAGCGGCAGCAGCGCGGCGCCGACAAGGGCGACCCCGGCGATGGCCGGCAACACCGCGCGCCGGCGCGAACGCAGTGCGACCAGCAGCCAGGCGGCCTCGATCGCGACCGCGAAGACGGCGAAGTAGTGGCTGCTGAGGGCGCCGGCCGAGGTCAGCGTCCACAGTGCCAGGTCGGTGCCGCTCCCGCTGCGCCGGGCGCGGAGGAAGAACAGCAGCGAGGCGGCGCCGAAGAAGACCAGCAGCGAGTAGGAGCGCGCCTCCTGCGAGTACCAGATCAGCATCGGGTTGACGGCGACGATCCCGGCGCAGATCAGACCGGCGCGGGAGTTGAGCGCCTCGCGCGCCGCCAGGAAGGCGAGCGGGATCGTCGCCGTCCCGAGCAGGGCCGAAAGCGAGCGCACCCCGATCTCGCCGCTGCCGAACAGCTTCGCCCAGCCCCAGGCGGCGACGTAGTAGAGCGGCGGGTTCGACTCGCTGTCGCGAACCGAGTGCAGCATCTGGGTGAAGCTGCCGGGGATCACCCGCGCGACCGTGATCACCTCGTCGTGGTGGTAGCTCTGCACGCCGAGACTGGCGAAGCGCACCGCCAGGCCCAGTCCGGTCAGGCCGGCGAGCCCCCAGAGCAGCGCCGAGCGCGTCGAGGCGAGGCGCGCCCCGTCGGCACCGAGACGGGCGACGGGAGTCGTAGCGGCCGAGCTGTCCAATCTGGGCGAATGCATTCCCCGGCTACCTCAATCCTGGTTTGAACGGTCGCTGAGACGATTCAAGGCTTACAGGCGCTCTTCGGCGCCCGCCGTCGGGGGCCGAAGGAGGGTGGCACAGCGGACGCGGCGCTGCCCCAGGCCCGGTTCGGGCGCGTGCCCAGCTCGAATGACAGACGGCCCCCCCGGGCAAGCGCGCAATAGCCGATCCAGGGCCTCGAGTAGGGCTGGCCGTCGAACCGCAGCGACTGCACGTAGGGAGCCCTCGCCGGGCTGACGGGGACAGCCGCCGACCGGGAACGCCGTCCCGGCCCGCCGCGGCGGCGATGGGCGCCGGCGACGATCGTCGCCGCCCGACCGTGCGGGAGGGCGATCCGCGCCCGGGCGAACAGCGGGCTGCCGAGCGCCAGGATGCCGACGCCGGGCACCGCCGGGTAGATGCCCAGGGCGCCGAACACGTACCAGGCCGAGAGCGTGCCGAGGTCGTCGTTGCCGGGGTAGCCGTCGGGCGCGGCGTCGTAGAGGGTCAGCAGGGCGCGGCGGACGGCCTCCTGCGTCGCGTACGGGCGGCGCATCCAGTCGAACAGCCAGGGCGCACCGAGGCTGGGCTCGTCGCCCAGCAGGGCATGGTCGGCGTGAGTGGCGCCGGCGCCGCCGTTGAGCGTGCGCAGGAAGCGGCTCAGCCGCGCCGCCGCCGGCGCCGGGCCGCCGAGCGCGGCGATCAGCCCGGCCGGGTCCTGCGGAACCATCCAGGTGTACTGGAAGGAGTCGCCCTCGGCGAAGCCGGCGCCGCCGGCGGGGTTGTAGGGGGATGGGAAGGCGCCGCTTTCGTAGCGCGGCTCGACCAGGCCGCTCGCCGGTTCGAACAGGTTGCGCCAGTTCGCCGAGCGCGCGATGAAGCCGGCGTAGACGGCGGGGTCGTGTGCGGCGCGGGCCGCGAACTGGGCGATCGCGAAGTCGTCGACCGCGTACTCCAGCGTGGTCGAGGCCGAGGCCCAGACCGAGTCCGGGCTGCCGTAGATCGAGTTCGCGTTGCGGGTCAGCGTGTCGAGGTCGAAGGGCACGTAGCCGAGCCGCAGGTAGGCGGCCAGGCCCTGCCGCTCGAGGTATTCGCCGTCGGTGCTGCGGCATTCTTCGCTCGCGCCCCTGACCATCGCGGCAAGCGCCGCGGCGCGGTCGAAGCCGCCGGCGCCGAACGCCGCCGCCGAGGCGAGGATCGGGTCCGCCGAATCGCCGACCATCGTCATGCTCTGGCCGTTCGCATAGGACCAGCGCGGCAGGCAGCCGCTCTGTTCGGCGTCGGCGAGCAGCGAGCGGGCCATCGCGGCGGCGCGCTTGGGGACGAGGATCGCGAGCAGCGGCATCTCGGTGCGGTAGACGTCCCAGCCGGAGAAGTCGGCGTACTGGATGCGGTGGCGCGCCCTGTGGACCAGCCCGTCCATGCCCGGGTAGGCGCCGCCGACGTCGCTGAACGTGCGCGGCGCCAGCAGCGCGTGGTACAGCGCGGTGTAGAAGGTGTCGAGCAGGCGCGGCGGCCCGCCGGAGACGCGGATCCGGCCGAGCGCCCGGTTCCAGTCGCGTTCGGCGCCGCGCGCGACCGCGCCGAAGCCGGCCTTCGCGCTTTCCGCCGCGAGGTTGGCGCGGGCGTCCTCGACGCTGACGAACGAGAGGCCGACGTGGACCAGAACCTGCCGGTTGCGGCGGGTGTCGAAGGTCGCGTAGGCGCCGGCCCGGGCAGTGGTCCGGGGGTTGGCCTTCGGCGCGGCGGTGGCGCTCGCCGCCGTCGAGCCGGGTCCCAGCCGGCTTCCTTCCCAGGTGCCGTAGGCCTCGAACGGGCGGTCGAAGACGGCGGCGATGTAGACGCGGTAACGCGGCCGCTGACCGCAGAACAGGCCGCTCGAGGCGACGCCGTCGATCTCCCGCCGCAGCGGATGGATCTGAACCTCGGCGAGGTCGTCTGCCTGGGCGCTGCCGCCGGCGTTGACGAGGATGCTCGCGTGCGGGTTGGCGCCGAAGTTGAAGCGCCCGACTCCGGTCCTGGTCGTCGCCGTCAGCTCCGCCTCGATGCTTGGCCCGCGAACCGGTTTGAGGCGAACCGAGTAGTAGCCGGGCCGGGCCCGCTCGGCGGCGTGCGAGAAGCCCGGCTGCAGGCTGCCGTCGAGCAGGCCGCTGCCCGGCCGCGCGGGCGATGTGCGCAGCGGTTCGGTCGTCGGCACGAACGGGAAGTCGCCGTAGAGCGAGCAGCCGGCGCCGCTCAGATGGGTGAGGCTGAAGCCGCGCAGGTGATGGTCGCGGTAGTCGTAGCCGGCCCGCTGGTTGCGGTCGGCGGGGGTCGTGTCGGGGCTCCACTGGACCATCCCGAAGGGGACGCTGGCGCCGGGGAAGTTGTGACCGCCGCCGAACGTTCGCGGCCCCGGGCGGGTGCCGGCGAGGGTGTCGACGCGGCCGGCGAGACCCGCCGCCCAGGCCGGCGGCGACGCGACGAGCAACAGGAGAACCGCCGCCGCCGATGCCTGTGCCGCTCGTACCATCAGGGGCAACACGTTACGCAGCGGCCCCGCCGCGCCCTTTACTTCACTTTGTATAGTGACTCGGATGGCCACCTACCGCCGTTTGATGGGGTTCCTGCGGCCCTATCGCCGCCAAATCTGGGGCTCGCTCGTGTTCGCCTGGGCGGCGATGGGGATGACCGTGTTGATCCCCTGGCTGGTCGGCCGCGCGGTCAATGCGATCGAGCGCGGCGACCAGCCCGACCTGCTGCCGCTGGCGCTGGCGATCGTCGGCGCCGGCATCCTCCGCCTGGGGATGACCGTGGTGCGGCGGCTGATCGCCGGCAAGGTCTCGCTGGCGGTCGAATTCGACCTGCGGCAGACCTTCTACTCGCACCTGCAGAAG
Organism: uncultured Solirubrobacterales bacterium; assembly: GCA_963764365.1. Classification (GTDB taxonomy): domain Bacteria; phylum Actinomycetota; class Thermoleophilia; order Solirubrobacterales; family 70-9; genus VRUE01. Next base: position 433,623 of record CAVXSI010000020.1, on the reverse strand, counting down.
CTCGACCTCGGGTTCTTCGACTCGCAGCAGACCGGGCAGCTGATGTCGCGGGCGACGGTCGACCTGCAGTCGATCCGCTTCTTCCTCGGCTACGGCCTCGTCTTCATCACCCAGAACCTGCTGACGATCGTCCTCGCCAGCGCGGTGATGTTCGCGATCAACCCCTGGCTGGCGCTGCTGGCGCTGCTGCCGGCGCCGTTCGTCGTCTACACCGCCTCGCGCTACAACCGGGTCTCCCGCCCCGCCCTGCAGGAGGTCCAGCAGCGGATCGCCGAGCTGACCGCCGAAGCCGAGGAGAACGTCTCCGGGATCCGCATCGTCAAGGCCTTCGCCCGCGAGGAACACCAGCTGCACCGCTTCCAGCGCGCCGTCGGCCGGGTCTTCGACCAGAGCATCTACTCGACCCGGCTGCAGGCCTTCTTCTCACCGTTGATCGGTCTGCTGCCGCAGCTCGGGATCGCGATCGTGCTGCTGGTCGGCGGCCGCGAGGTGGTCGCCGGCAACCTCAGCCTCGGCGACTTCACCGCCTTCTACACCTACCTGGTGATGCTTGCCGGGCCGTTGCGGATGCTCGGCGTGACGATGGGGATGGCGCAGCGGGCGATCGCCTCCGGCAACCGGATGTTCGAGATCATCGACCGCGAGCCGGCAATCCAGAGCCCGCCCGGCGCGCCCGCGCTGCCGGCCGGCGGCGGCGAGGTCGAGCTGCGCGGGGTGACCCTGCGCTACGACGGCGCCGGCGCCGCGCTGAGCGAGGTCGACCTCCACGTCGAGGCGGGCCGCACGGTCGCCCTCGTCGGCCCCTCCGGATCGGGCAAGACCAGCCTGGTCGGGCTGATCGCCCGCCTCTACGACCCCGGCGAGGGGGCGGTGCTGGTCGACGGCGCCGACGTCCGCGGCGTCGACGTCGCCTCGCTGCGCGCGGAGATCGCCTTCGTCGCCGACGACAGCTTCCTCTTCACCGACAGCGTCGCCGCCAACATCGCCTACGCCCGCTCGCAGGCGACGGCGGAGGAGATCGAAGCGGCCGCCCGCCGCGCCCAGGCCGACGCGTTCATCCGCGAACTGCCCCAGGGCTACGAGACGCGGGTCGGCGAGCGCGGCCTCACCCTCTCCGGCGGCCAGCGCCAGCGGATCGCGATCGCCCGCGCCCTGCTCGCCGATCCGCGCATCCTGATCCTCGACGACGCCACCTCCTCGGTCGACGCCCGCACCGAGGAGGCGATCAAAGCCGGCCTCGGCGAGGCGATGGCGGGACGGACGACGTTCATCATCGCCCACCGCCTCTCCACCGTCTCGCTCGCCGACGAGGTCGTCGTCATCGACGCCGGCCGGATCGTCGACCGCGGCAGCCACGAGGAGCTGATGGCCGGCTGCGGCTTCTACCGGGAGATCGCCGAGCATGGGCTGGCCGACTCGGTCTTCCTCCAGCGCGACCTCGAGGCGCGAGAGCCGATGGCGCAGCTATGAGCCGCCTGCACAACGTCTACCTGTTGTTCGCGGCGCTCTGGCGGCTGATCCGCGGCCAGGACCAGCGCGGCCGCAAGGTGCGCTGGATGATCGGCCTGCTGCGCCCCTACCGCGGCCGGATGGCGCTGATGTTCGTCGCCCTGCTGATCGAGACCGGCGCCGGCCTCGCTCCTCCCTACCTGGCCGGGCGGGCGATCGACAGCGGGATCAAGACCGGCGACCTGACCGCGCTCTACCTGATCGTCGCCGCCTTCGTCGGCGCCGCCCTGCTCTACGCGGTCGCCACCTACGCCGAGACCTACCTCGTCGGCTGGGTCGGGACGCGCGCCCTGCAGGACCTGCGCGAGCGCCTCTTCTCCCACATCCAGTCGATGTCGATCGGCTTCTTCACCCGCCGCAGCCCCGGGGTGCTGATCTCGCGCATGACCAACGACGTCGAGGCGCTCAACCAGCTCGTCACCAGCGGCGTCGTGACGATGTTCTCCAGCACCCTGACCCTGGTCGGCGTGGTCGTGATCCTGCTCCTGCTCGACCTCAAGCTGGCGCTGGTCGTCTTCCTCACCTTCCCGCTACTGGCAATCGCCAGCGTCATCTTCCGGATCGTCTCCAGCGGCGCCTACCGGGCGACGCGCGAGCGGATCGCCGCCGTCACCGGCTACCTGCAGGAGACCCTCAGCGGCGTCCGCGTGGTCCGCAGCTTCGGCCAGGAGCCGCGGCACGAGGCGGCGATGACCGAGCTGAACGAAGCCAACCGCGACGCCAACCTGAAGACCGTCTACCTCAACGCCTCCTACTTCCCGGCAGTCGAGCTGCTGGCCGCGATCGGGACCGCGGTGATCCTGCTCTACGGCGGCAGCCAGGCGGTCGACGGAGCGATCCAGATCGGCGTCATCGTCTCCTTCGTCGGCTACCTCTCGACCTTCTTCGAACCGATCCAGCAACTCTCCCAGCTGTACACGACCTACCAGCAGGGGATGGCGGCGCTGGACAAGATTTTCGACCAGCTCGACACTCCGCCCGACATGGTCGACGCGGCCGGCGCGGTCGATCCCGGCACGCTGCGCGGCGGGATCGAGATGCGGGAGGTCTGGTTCTCCTACGACGAGGATCCGGAGACCGACGACTGGGCGCTGCGCGGGATCGACCTCAGCGTGCCGCCCGGGCAGACGCTGGCGCTGGTCGGCTCGACCGGCGCCGGCAAGTCGACGATCGCCAAGCTGGTCGCCCGCTTCTACGACCCGCAGCGGGGCGCGGTCGAGATCGACGGCCGCGACCTGCGCGAGCTGCGCCAGCAGGCGCTGCGCCGCCAGCTCGGAATCGTCCCCCAGGAGGGCTTCCTGTTCTCCGGCAGCGTCCGCGAGAACATCGCCTTCGGCCGGCCCGAGGCGAGCCTGGAGGAGATCGAAGACGCCGCCGCCGCGGTCGGCGCGAGCGACTTCATCGCCGCGCTGCCGGAGGGGATCGAGACCGAAGTGGGCGAGCGCGGGGTCCAGCTCTCCGCCGGACAGCGCCAGCTCGTCGCCTTCGCGAGGGCCCTGCTGGCCGAGCCGCGGATCCTGATCCTCGACGAGGCGACCTCGAACGTCGACGTGCGGACCGAGAAGACGATCGAGCGCGGCCTGCAGCGCCTGCTCGCCGGCCGCACCGCGATCGTCATCGCCCACCGCCTCTCGACGATCCGCCGGGCCGGCAAGATCGTCGTCCTCGAGCACGGCCGGGTCGCCGAGGCCGGAACCCACGACGAGCTGATCGAGGCCGGCGGCCCCTACTCCCGCCTCTACGGAGCCTGGGAGGAAACCTCGGCGGCTTAACCGGGGCCGATGCCGCCGGATTCGCCGGCGCCCGAGCCCGAGCCGCCGCCTTCGGTGCCGCCGCCGACTCCGGCACCGCCGCCGGCGCTTTCTTCTTCGACCGGGGGCGCTTCTTCGGCGGGCACGGCTTCTTCCGGAGCGGCTTCTTCGACCGCCCCTCCTTCGACCCCGCCGGACGGTGCTTCGCCCGACGATTCGCCACCGCTCGGCTTCGGCGTCGGCGCCGCCGGCGCTTCCGAGCACTGTTCGAACCCGAACGAGGTCGCCGCCGATTGGAAGCTCGTCAGCGCCGTCGACGCTTCCGATTCGGCCGCCGCCAGCGCTTCGCCTTCTTCCCGTTCCGCCTCGAGCTTGACGTTCTCCTCGGCCTGGACGAGCGCTTCGGCGGCGCCGATGAATTCGGGGTAGCCGGCGCCTTCGTCGCTGGGGGCGCCAAGCGCCTTCAGCCGATCGACCATGCCGCTGTAGAGGCCGGCCACCTGCGCCGCTTCGCCGCCGGCTTCGGAGCTGGTCGAGCCGACCGTGCCGACCGCCGCGTTGACCTCGGCGCAGATCGCGTCGCCCTGGGCGATCAGCTCTTCCTTGCTCAGCGCTGCCGCCGTCGCGGCCTGCGTCGTCTCGGTCGATTCGCCCCCGCCCCCGCCGCAGCCGGCGATTGCGAGGACAACCGGCACCACGATCAGGATCGGTAGGCGACAGGCTGCCATGCGAGGGCGAAGGTAGCAGAGCGATTGGACGCCCTATGCAGGGGAAGAGAAGCTGCGCCCCAGGGACTCGAACCCCGAAATCCAGCTCCAGAGGCTGGCGTGTTGCCAATTACACCAGGGCGCAACGAACCAGTCTTGAGGATACCCGGCGCGTCAGGCGATGTCACCCAGGTCGCTGCCCGGGTCGGCGAGATGCTCGCGGGCGCCCGAGACGTCGACCCCGTCAGCGAGCATGCGGCGGGCCTCGGCGAGGTCTTCGGGGCGGCCGACGCTGAGGCAGCCGGCGACGCGGCCGTCCTTCAGGTACCAGACCGAGAACTCGCCGCCGTCGCGGTCGCCGCGCCAGACCTGCTCGTCCCAGTCGCGCGCCGGGCCGACGTACTCGAGGCTCGCCCAGTCGGCGAGGTCGCTGAAGAAGTAGGGGACGACGTCGTAGTCGCGGTCCTCGCCGAGCATGTTGCGGGCCGCGTGCATCCCCTGCTGCATCGCCACGTCCCAGTGCTCGACCCGCAGCCGCCGGCCGTGGACGACGCTGTCGTAGGAGCAGCAGTCGCCCGCCCCGTAGATGCCCTCGGCGGAGGTCCGCAGCTTCGAGTCGCAGACGATCCCGTCGTCGACCTCGAGCCCGGCCCGCTGGGCGAGCATCGCGTCGGCGCGCACGCCGGCGCCGACGACGACCGCGTCGCACTCGATCGCCAGGCCGCTCTTGGTCAGCACCGAGCGCACCCGGCCGTCGCCCTCGAAGGCGTCGAGCTCCTCGCCGCCATGGACGGTCACCCCGTGCTCTTCCAGCCGCTGCTGGAACCAGCGCCCGGCGTCCTCGCCGAAGGTCCGCGAGAGGGCGACGTCCTCGATCGTCACGATCGTGCACTCGACGCCCTGCGCGCTCAGCGAGGCGGCGACCTCGCAGCCAATGTAGCTGCCGCCGATCAGCACCACCCGCTCGGCCGCCTCCGCGTCGGCGCGGATCGCGTCGCTGTTGCCGAAGGCGCGCAGGTAGTGGATGCCCTCGTTCTCCGCCCCCTCGACGCGGAGGATGTTGACCATCGCCCCGGTGGCCAGCAGCGCCCTGCCGAAGCCGACCTCCTCCCCGCCCTGCAGCTTCGCGGTCCGCGCCACCGGGTCGAGCGACATCGCGTTGACGCCGCTCAGCAGCTCGACCCCGTTCTCCGCGTACCAGCCGGGCGGGTTGACGAAGGCGTCGGAGCGCGCCGCCTCGCCGCGCAGGTACTCCTTCGAGAGCGGCGGCCGTTCGTAGGGCGGCTCCGGCTCGCGGCCGACGAGCAGGATCGAGCCCTCCGCCCCGCGCCTGCGCAACTCCGCCGCGCAGTGCGCCGAGGCCATGCCGCCGCCGATCAGCAGGAAGTCGACCTGCCGCGGCGCCAACTCAGCCGGTCCCGTTCCCGCCCACCGCGGGCCCGAACAGCTCCTTTATGTCGTCCTCGCGTCCCGGATCGAGCACGGCGAGCACCTCGTCGCCCGCCTCCAGCACGGTCTCGGGACCGGGGACGAAGCCCTTGCCTTCGCGCAGGACCGAGATCAGCAGGCTGCCTTCGGGCATCGAGAGGTCGCCGACCCGGCGCCCGGTGACCGCGGAGTCCTTGCCGAGCAGCATCTCGATGATCTCCAGCTGCTCCTCCTGCAGGTCGAGCAGGTGGACGAGGCCGTACTCGGGCACCTCGTGCTCGAGCAGGCGCAGGATCAAATCGGTAGCCGAGACCGACGGCTTCACCCCCAGCAGGTCGAAGTGCGGCTTGTTGCGGGGGTTGTTGACGCGGGCGATGATCCGCTCGACCTCGTACTTCTCGCGGGCGACCTGGCAGATCAGCATGTTGTCCTCGTCGTCGCCGGTCACCGCGATCACCATGTCGGCGCGCTGGACGCCGGCCCGCTCCAGCACCCACAGCTCGGAGGCGTCGCCGTAGGTGACGTTGTGCTCGAGCTCCTGCTCGACCGTCAGGTAGCGGCGGCGGTTGCTCTCGATCACCGTCACCTCGTGGTTCTTTTCGAGCAGCTCGCGGGCCAGGTTCCAGCCGACCTTCCCCGCGCCGACGACGATGATGTACACGTCAGGCGGCCTCTCGCTGGGCGCCCTCGCGGACGGCGGTCTCGAGCATGTCGATCGCCACCCTGGTCGGGCAGATCGTGTGCAGCCCCTGCTGCCGGTACCACTCGGCGCGCAGCGGGTCGAGGATGCGGGCGATCACCGTCGGCACCTCGTAGCGGCGCTGCGCGATCTGCGAGATGACGATGTTGGTGTTGTCGCCGTTGGTCGAGGCGATGAAGGCATCGGCCTGCTCGATCCCGGCGGCGAGCAGAGCGCTGGTCTCGAGGGCGGTGCCGACCGTGAACCGCCCGCCGAGATCCTCCCAGCCACGGTCGAGGTCGACCTCGAGCCGGGTGTGGGACTCCGGGTCCTCGTCCAGGCAGGAGACCTGATGGCCCTCGCTCAGCATGGTCCTGGCCACCGAGGAACCGACCCTCCCGCAGCCTACGATCAGAATGAACACGCTCGGGATATTAGATATTGAAAGTGCGGAGGGCGCACCGGACCAAGCAGATCAAGGACGCAGGGAGCGTGGCGTGCTCTGCACGCGAGCGACCGAGGACGCAGATATGCGCCGGTCCGGTGCGTCCTCCGGCGGCGCCGTCAGCAGAACCTGGCAGGGCGCCTTCTTCAGCACGTACTCGGTCGCGGCGCCGATCTCGGCCGGCTTCGAGGCGCCGATCCCGCCCAGGGTCGCGCCGCCGCGAATCCGGCTCGGCGGCTCGCCGCCGATCACGATCGCCTCGGCGCTGTTGCGCCGTGCCGCGTCGACGATCCCGGCGCCGACCGTGCGGGCCCGCACGGTCTCGGTGCTGACCGCGACGTCCTCGTACTCTTCCGCCACCTCGCGGGCCCGCTGCAGGGCGGCGCGCGCCGCCTCTTCCCGTTCCGGCGGCAACCCGACGTCGATCGGGTCGGCGAGCGGCACCTCGACCACGTAGGCGAGCGCCAGCCGCGCCTCGCCGTCGCCATCGGCCTCGGCCTCCGCCGCCGCCAACCGCCCCGCGGTGGCGACGATGTCGTCGTCGAGCTTGGTGCCGAAGACCGGCACGAGGATGCTGCGGTAGGCGATCTCCGGGATCTGCTTGGTCAGCGCTCGCTCGCTGACCGAGACGCGCCGGGTCAGCGTCGTTCCCTCGAAGACCTTGCGGTAGACGACGTAGAACAGCAGGCCGAAGGCCATCCAGCCGAGACCGACCCAGCGGGCGTCGGCATGGAGGGCGAGCACGCTGGCGAAGGCGAGGGCGCTGAGCACTCCCGCGAACAGCGCCGGCAGCGGCAGCTGCGCGCCGCGCCAGGAGACGTTGCCGGGGACCCGGAAGGGCCGCGGCAGCTCGGGGTGGGTGAAGCGAAGGCGGAGGATCGAGAACTGTGCGATCGTGATCGCCAGGGTGGCGCCGAAGGCGTAGATGCTGGCCAGCAGCTTGACGTTGGTCGGCACCACCAGGCCGATCGCGATCAGGCCGGAGAGGACGATCGCCACGTGCGGGGTCGCGTAGCGGCTGTTCAGCTTGCCGAGCCAGCTGGGGATCTGGCGGTTGATCGCCAGCGTGTAGATGTGGCGGGAGACGCCGAGCATCGCCGTCGTCGTCGCCCAGAAGAGGACCGGCGCCGCGACCACCGCGACCACCCAGCGCATCGCCTCCGCCACCCATGAAGGGTGATAGGCGGAGACGACGCCGAGGATCGGCGCCCGCACGTATTCGCCCCCGAGCGCCGTTTCCGGCCCGTGCGGACCGGCGACCACCGGCACCGCCATCAGCGCGATCGCCGCCATCCCGGCGTAGACGAGAGGGACCGTGAGCGCCCCGAGCGAGACGATCCGCTTCAGGTCGCGGGGGCGGACCTCGATGTCGGGAGCGAGGTCGGAGGCGGCCTCGATCCCGGCGTAGGCGAGCATCGCCACCACCGAGGCGTAGACGATGTCCTTGACGCTGGGGTTGGCGAAGAGGTCGACCTGCGCGGTCAGCCGCTCGGGGTGCAGGATCGCGAGCAGGCCGACACCGATCACCACCAGCTGCAGGGCGATGTCGGCCAGCGCCAGGACGCTGAGCGTGCGCTCGCGTCCGCGCCCGGTGATGTTGAGGATGTTGAGACCGCAGGCGGCGACGATGACCACCGTCGCCACCGCGATCTGGCGCCAGGCCTCGGTCAGGTCCGGGGTCACCGGTTCGAGGTAGTGCGGGACCGAGATCGCCGCCAGCGCGGCGACGATCAGGTAGTCGATCAGGATCGCCCAGCCGGCGATGAAGGCGATCAGCTCGTTGAAGGCGTGGCGGGCGAAGCTCGAGGAGCCGCCGCGCTCGCGGATCATCGCGCCGCCCTCGACGTAGCTGAGCGTGGTCAGCACGAACATCACTCCGGCGGCGAGAAAGATCAGCGGCGTCAGGCCGAGACCGCGGTCGGCGACGACCCCGAGCGCGAAGTAGATCGAGAAGCCGACCGCCGAGTAGACGGCGACGAACAGGCCTGGGACGCCGACGCCGCGCCGCAGCAGAGGCTCCAAGCGCGACCGCTGCTCGGGCTGGCTCATCAGGGCTTCTGCCCGCGGGTCCTGTCGCGGGGCAGGGCACCCCTCCCTCGTCGGGAGGGGAACCCAGCCCCACGCCTCCCGCGGAAGAGGCCGCCCATCCAGACGCGGGCGGCACCGACGGCTATGAAGGCCAGGCCGAGGAGGGTCCCGACGGAGAGCGGTCCGCCGCCATGGGCGAAGGTGCTGGCGAGAAGGATCAGCCCGAGGGCGAGGAAGACGGCCGCGATGGCCAGGACGGAACGTTGGTACACGAGCCGATTCTAGGCGAGGGACGGGGATAGCTCGGTCATCTGGTGGGCGCTCTTCTCGGAGACGACGATCACGCGGCAGGGGCGCTCGCCCAGCACCGTCTGCAGGGTCTTGTCGTAGAGCGGACGACCGTCGCGGTAGCGCAGGCCGACGACGACCGCCGCCGCCTCGATCAGCCTCGCCTCGGCGGCGATCGAGTAGCCGGCCTGTCCCGGGCGCACGCGCTCGACGTGGCCGGTGACCCGCTGGCCGCCGATCAACCTCGCCTGCTCGATCTTGCCCTGCGCCTCCGCTTCCTCATCGCGCAGCTCGGCCTCCAGCGGCAGGTGGGTGGGCACCGTCAGCATCGAGTGGATGTGAACGCCGCGGCGGCGCTTGGAGGCGAGTTTGATCGCCGTCGCGACCATCTCCTCGGTGAACGGCTCGCCGGCCTCGAAGGCGACGAGGACGCTGCGGTACTCGATCTCCTCGACCCCGAGCGGCTCCGGCAGCAAGACCTTCACCGTCTCCGTCAGCGGTAGCCGCTGGTTGCGCCGGTAGAGGACGTAGACGAGCACGCCAAAGGCCATCCAGCCGATGCCGACGACGAGCGTGCGCGGGTTCAGCGCCATCACCACGACCCAGGCGGAGAAGGTTCCGAGGCCGCCGAGCACCGCGGTCACCGGCAGCTCGAAGCCGAAGGCGCGGACGTTGAAGCGAGGCTTCCAGGTCCGCTCGGCGTCACCGCGGATGCGGCGCAGCTGGATCACCGAGACGTGGGCGATCGTGAACGACAGCATCGCTCCGAACGAGTACATCGTCGCCAGGAAGTCGGTCTGCCCCGGCAGCAGCGTGAGCATTGCCACCGCCGCGAAGATCATGATCGCGATGTAGGGGGTGCGGTAGCGCGGGTGGACCTGGCGCAGGATCTCCGGCAGCTGCCGGTGCTGGCCCATCGAGTAGGTGAGCCGGGAGACGCCGATCAGGCCGGCGTTGGTGGCGATCAGCAGGATCACCGCGGCGAGGATGCCGACGTAGAAGCGCAGCCCTTCGGTCAGGCCGGCGCCGAGGCCGAGGTTCTCGACGATTCCGAGGATCGGGTCGTTGGCGAACTCCTTTCCGAGTTCGGTCGAGTAGTGGCCGGCGGCGTTCAGCGTGACCGGCATCGCCGACAGCGCCACCACCGGGATCAGCAGGTAGAGGCCGAGCACTGCGATCACGGTGAAGGCGACGCTGCGGGGAATCGTCCGCGCCGCGTCCTTCGCCTCCTCGGCCATGTTGGAGATCGTCTCGATTCCGGTGTAGGCGATCATCCCGACCGCGATGCCGAGCGCGAAGTCGCTCCAGCTCGGGGCGACGCCGAGGTGGATGTTGTTGACCAGGACTTCGGGGCTGAGCACCAGCACGATCCCGATCCCGACCAGGACCACCTGGGTCGCGAGGTCGGCGATCGCCAGCACCAGATTGAGCTTCGCCGACTCCTGCGAGCCGCGGATGTTGAGCACGGCGAGGCCGGCGATCAACGCCGCGCCGAGGACGATGTCTCCCGGGCCGTGATGCAGCGGCCGCCAGAAGACGGCCAGGTAGTGCGGCACGAAGTAGGCCGAGATCGCGACCGTGATCACGTAGTTGAGCATCTGGCCCCAGGCGGCGACGAAGCTGACCAGCTCGTTGAAGGCGTGGCGGGCGAAGCTCGAGGAGCCGCCCGCCTCCGGGTACATCACCGTCGCCTCGGCGTAGGTGGCGGCGGTGAACATGAAGATCACCCCGGTGATCGCGAAGGCGACCGGGGTCAGCCCGAGGGCGAAGGCGGCGGTGACGCCGAGCGCGTAGTAGATCGAGGAGCCGACGTTGCCGTAGGCGGCGGAGAACAGCGCCCCGACTCCGTGGACGCGACTCAGCGATTCGTCTCTGGGGATGCGCTGGGCCATCTAGAGGTTGCGAGGGGACATCCGGTCCCGAATATACGCGCCGCCCCGGGTGAGAGGATCGCGCCGTACAGCGAGCTCGTCCGAGCTCCCAACCATCGCGGAAGGATGAAAGTGGAGAGAGAAAACCGTCAATCCTGGGTCCTGATCGCCCTCGCCGCGCTCGGCCTGGCGCTGGGCGTGGTCGCGCTGATCGTCGCCTTCAACGCCAAGAGCAGCGCCGACGACGCGGCGAGCCAGCAGTCGCTGGACGAAGTCTCGACCGAGCTCTCCGCCCTGGTCGACCGGCTCGGCATCGCCGAGGCCAGCCTGACCGGCGAACAGACGGAACTGAAGGGCAAGGCGAAGCGGGCGATCGACGAATCCCGCAGCTCCCTCGACAACCTCTCGAACCGCGTCCACAAGCTGGAAAAGGAAACCGCGTCGCTCGACAAGACGGCCGAACAGACCGCCACCCTGACCAAGCAGGTCGGCTCCCTGCAGAACCAGGTCGACACCGTCAACTCACGCGTCACCGCTCTCAACAAGCGGGTGACGAAGCTGACCGGCCGCGTAGACGAAAGCGGCGGCCAATCGGCCGGAGGGTAGGCAACCCGGTCTGACCCCAGCCGGCGGGAGGGGTCGGGGTGCCTCTCCCGCTCGCTGGGGTTTTCGCCGGGGTCGGGGCGTCCCTCCCGGTAGCTGGGGTTTTCGCCGGAGGCGGGGCGTCCCTCCCGGTAGCTGGGGTTTTCGCCGGAGGCGGGGCGGCTCTCGCCGAGTGGATCGCGCGAAAACCAAGGCGCCGCTACGCGGGAGGGACGCCCCGACTTCTCCTTCACGCTCCATGCCGCAGCGGTTGCCGATTTCCCGCTCAACCCGCAAAGTCCGCCCGTTCAGCCCGATCCGGGGGGGAGAGTCCGAGGGGCCTGACGACTTGTTCTCGATATGCGAGAACAAGTCGTCACAGGCGATCTGGCCGTTGCGCGGGTGGCCGCGCGGCAGCACGGCGTGGTGTCATACGCGCAGCTCCAGGATGCGGGCTTGGACAAGAGCGCAATCGCGCGCCGTGTGCGCGCCGGAAGACTGCACAGGGTTCACCGGGGCGTGTATGCCGTCGGCCATACCGCACCAAGCCGAGAGGCTGCGTGGATGGGGGCCGTACTCGCCTGTGGTGGTGGCGCTGTCGTCAGCCACCGAAGCGCCGCAGTTCTCTGGGGTTTGCTCTGGGCGCGCTCGGGACCAGTTCACGTCTCGGTGCCCCGCATTGGCGGCAAGGCCAAGCGCCGAGGAATCCGCATCCACCGCTCCGCAACCCTGAACGGCGGTGAAACCACCCGCCGGCACGGCATCCCCGTCACCAGACCGGCGCGGACGATCGCCGATCTGCGTGGCACCGTCTCGGAGAAGGAACATCGGCGCGCGACCCGCCAGGCAAGCGTGCTCGGGCTTCCGCTCGGGCCGGCTATCGAGCCGGTCCGCACAAGAAGCGACCTCGAGGACGACTTCCTCGCCCTCTGCCACCGCGGCGGAATCCCCACGCCCGAGGTCAACGTGAAGATCGCCGGACGCGAGGCCGACTTTCTCTGGCGCAACCAAAACCTGATCGTCGAAGCCGACAGCTACCTCTACCACCGCGGCGAGGTCGCCTTCCAGGACGACCATTCCCGCAACCTCCACTTCCGCCTACAAGGCTTCGAGGTCCTCCGCATCGGCGAACAACAGATCGACACCGAACCGACCGCCGTCGCGGCAGCCCTCCGTCAACGCCTCGTACCACCCAGCTAGTGCCGTGTCGGGTGACGTTTGCCCGGTTCTGGCGCAGGCATCGCCGTGACTGGCAAGGACGCAGACCCGAAGGCGTAGCAGCGCCACGTCGAGCGGTCGAGGACGCCGCCAGGCGCGGCGAGGGCAAGCCAGAGAGGGCGAACGTTGCCTGACACGGCACTAGGGCGTACCGGGTTCACTCCATGAGCCCTCAGGACGGAATGCGACCGGAACAACGCCAAGCAACCCCTGTGCATCCGTCTTACCGCTGTGGCGGCGTGATCCGGCAGAAAACCTCTCCGAAGCGCTGTCAGAGCTGCGGGCCGCGTTCGATGGAGTCAGCCCGGTACGCATCACCCAGCTAGGCCACGAAGACCCGGCGTCCTGATCGAATCACCTCGCACTTCGGCGCCTGGACCGCAAAGGAGGGGCAGGGTGCCCCTCCCCGCGGCTTGTACTTTTTCGCCCGAGCGACTCGGCGAGAGACGCCCCGCGCTCAGCGAAAAAGTTGAGCGGGGAGGGGCACCCTGCCCCTCCCCCACGCTCCGAGCTCCTAAAAGTGGACGATCGGGATGATCAGGATGGCGACGATGTTGGCCACCTTGATCATCGGGTTGATCGCCGGACCGGCCGTGTCCTTGTAGGGATCGCCGACCGTGTCGCCGGTCACCGAGGCGGCGTGGGCCTCGGAGCCCTTGCCGCCGTGGGCGCCGTCCTCGATCAGCTTCTTGGCGTTGTCCCAGGCGCCGCCGCCGGCGGTCATCGAGATCGCCATGAACAGGCCGACGACGATCACGCCGATCAGCAGGCCGCCGAGCGCGTCGACGCTGAGCAGACCGACGATCACCGGCACGACGATCGGGATCAGCGCCGGCAGGATCATCTCTTTCTGCGCCGCCAGGGTGACGATGCTGACCGTTTTCCCGTACTCGGGTTTTTCGGTCCCCTCCATGATCCCCGGGTGCTCGCGGAACTGCTGCCGCACCTGTTCGACCACCTGGCCGCCGGCGCGGCCGACCGCCTCGATCGCCAGCGCCGAGAACAGGTAGACCATCATCCCGCCGACGATCAGGCCGATCAGCACGTCGGGCGAGGAGAGGTTGAAGAGGCCGTTGAGGTCGAACCCGGCCGGCGCCTCGCCGGCGAGTTCGCTCTTGAACGCCGCGAACAGCACCAGCGCGGCAAGCGCTGCCGAGCCGATCGCGTAGCCCTTGGTCACCGCCTTGGTCGTGTTGCCGACCGCGTCGAGCGGGTCGGTGACGTTGCGCACGTCCTCCGGCAGCTCCGCCATCTCGGCGATCCCGCCGGCGTTGTCGGTGATCGGCCCGAAGGCGTCGAGGGCGACGATCAGGCCGCAGAGCGAGAGCTGCGCCATCACCGCGACGCCGATGCCGTAGATCCCCGCAAGCTCGTTGGCGCCGAGGATCGCCAGCGCCAGCACCAGCGCCGGCGCCGCGGTCGACTGGAAGCCCTGCGCCAGCCCCTGGATGATGTTGGTCGCGTGACCGGTCTCCGAGGCGTCGGCGATCGTCCGCACCGGGCGGAAGCGGGTCGAGGTGTAGTAGTCGGTGATCACGAACAGCAGCGCGGTCACGGCGACGCCGATCACGGCGCAGAGCCAGAGGTCGGTCGCGGTGATCGCCTTCGCCGCGGTGCTGAGCCCGAGCCTCACCGGGTCGCTCATCATCCAATGGGTGATCGGGTAGAAGGCGGCGATCGAGAGGACCCCGGAGACGACCATCCCCGTGTACAGCGCCCCCTCGACGCGGTCGGATTTGGTCCGCACCGAGAGCGCCCCGACGATCGAGGCGAGGATCGCGACGGCGCCGATGACCAGCGGGAAGAGCGCCACCTCGCGCGAGAATTCCCCGCCCGAGCCGGTGAAGGTCAGTACGCCGAGCAGCATCACGGCCACAGAGGTGACCGCGTAGGTCTCGAACAGGTCGGCCGCCATGCCTGCGCAGTCGCCGACGTTGTCGCCGACGTTGTCGGCGATCACGGCCGGGTTGCGGGGATCGTCCTCGGGGATCCCCGCCTCGACCTTGCCGACCAGGTCGGCGCCGACGTCGGCGGCCTTGGTGAAGATGCCGCCGCCGAGCCGGGCGAAGACCGAGATCAGCGAGCCGCCGAAGCCGAGGCCGACGAGCGCGTCGACGGCCTCCTTGTCGCTGCTGCCGGTGATCACGAGGATGCCGAAGTAGCCGGCGACCCCGAGCAGGGCCAGCCCGACGACCAGCAGGCCGGTGACCGAGCCGCCTTTGAAGGCGACGTCGAGCGCCGGCGGGACGCCGCCGCGCGCCGCCTCGGCGACGCGGGCGTTGGCGCGCACCGAGAGGTTCATCCCGATGAACCCCGCCGCGCCGGACAGGATGCCGCCGAAGACGAAGCCGATCGCCGTCTTGTAGTCCTGGAGGACCCAGAGCAGGATCGCGATCGGCACCGCGACCGCGGCGATGATCGTGTACTGGCGCCGCAGGTAGGCGCTGGCGCCTTCCTGCACGGCGCCGGAGATTTCCTGCATCCGGTCGTTCCCGGGCGAGCGCGAGAGCAGGCGCTGGGTGACGAGAAGTCCGTAGACAACTGCTGCGCCTGCGCAGACGAGCGCGACGACGACTCCGTATTCGGTCAAGAAGCTGGTCAAGTCAGGTCCCTCCGGGGGTGGTTTGAGCGGCCCGGGACTCTATAATGGGCTGCGGATAACGTGTCTCCACGCCCCCGGCACGGGTACGTGCGCTAGGCGGCCTGGGCGGCGGCGGTGTAGGTGCGGCGGGTCTCGGCCACGGCATCGCGGTAGACGTCCTCGATCGAGACGCCGGCGTCGAGCGCCTCGCGGGCCCGCTGGGAGCCGTTTCGCTCCGGCAGCCGCGCCTCGATCCCGAGCTGCGACCGCGCCGGCTCGGTCCAGCGGAGCAGGCTCTCCAGCGCCGCCCGCGCCTCGACCTCCTCGCCGCGGTGGAAGTCGATCAGCCTGCCGCTCATCCCGTGGCGGATCGCCCGCCAGAGGTTCTCCTCGATCTCGCGGTCGCGCAACGGCGGGCCGGAGGCGCCGTCGTAGCCGCGCTCGTCGTAGTCGAGCGCGGCCTGGGCGATGCAGGCGGCGATCAGCCCGGCCAGCCCGAAGGACTCCTCGCCGCGCGTCTGGGCGTCGCAGATCCGCACCTCGACCGTGCCGAATTCGTGGTGCGGGCGCACGCTCCACCACAGCTGCGTCGACTCGACCACGCTGCCCGTCCGCTGCAGCAGGCCGACGAACTCGGCGTAGCTGCGCCAATCGACGAACGGGCTCGGCACGCCGCAACGCGGGAAGGTGCGCGTGAAGATCTCGCTACGGACGGTGTGCAGGCCGGTGTCGCGGCGGTCGAGAAACGGCGAGTTGGCCGAGGCCGCCAGCAGCAGCGGCAGCTGCTCGCGCATCCGGTCGCAGACGGCGATCGCGCGATCGGCGCCGCGCACCCCCATGTGGACGTGCAGGCTCCAGGTGTTGTTGCGCTGGGCGACGTAGCCAAGCTCGTGGCGCAGCCGGTTGTAGTGCGGCGTGTCGATGATCCGCTGGTCGAGGTAGTCGGCCCAGGGATGGGTGCCCGTCGCGGCCAGCCCCAGCCCCATCCGGTCGACCAGCTCGAACAGGCGCAGGCGCCGCTCGCGCTGCGCCGCCACCGCCTCGGCGAAGTCGTTCGCCCGGCCGGAGCGGATCTCGATCTCCGCGGCGATCAGCTCGCCGGCCGCCGAGCCGGCCAGCAGCTCGTCCTTCTGGCAGGCGGCGTAGACCTCCTCGAAGCGGTGCTCCAGCTCCAGCGTGGCCGGGTCGAGGATCGCAAACTCCTCCTCCAGCCCAATCGTGAAATCGGTCGAGGACTCGAATCTCTCCCGAGCGAGGTCGAGGTCCAGTGGCAAGGGGCTAGGTCAGGTAGAAGTAGAGCGCGTAGAGCAGGTCGACGGCGGGGCTGGACGCGTGGACCGTCACCTCCGGCGGCACCTGCAGCAGCTGCTCGGAGTAGTTGAAGATGATCTTGACGCCGGCCTCGACCAGGCGGTCGGCGACGGCCTGGGCGGAGGCGGCGGGCACCGCCAGCACCCCGACCACGATCTCCTGCTCGGCGACGACCGCCTCCAGCTCGCCGAAGTCACGCACATGCAGGTCGCCGACCTCGCTGCCGACCACAGCCGGGTCGACGTCGAACATCGCCACCACCTGGAAGCCGTGGTCGGCGAAGATGTCGGAGCTGGCAATCGCCTGGCCGAGATTGCCGGCGCCGAACAGGGCGATGTTGTGCTGACCCGAGGTGCGGAGGATCTTGCGGATCTCGGCGACCAGCGAGTCGACCTTGTAGCCGACGCCGCGCTTGCCGAACTTGCCGAAGCCGGAGAGGTCGCGGCGGATCTGGGTCGGGTTGATGTGGGTGTAGTCCGAGAGTTCCTGCGAGGAGATCGTCTCGTGGCCCATCTTGCGCGCCTGGGTCAGCACCTGAAGGTAGCGCGAGAGGCGGGCGGCCACGCCCAGCGAGAGCCGCTCGCCCTCGGCGATCAGGCCCTCGGTCACCTCAGGCTCCTCCACTCCCTGCTCGATCATCGTCGCCCCCCACAGTATCGAGCCGTGCCCGCAGGGCGGCGCCGTCGAGGACAAGCTCGGAGACGACCTCGCCGTCGAGCTCGACCACGGGGATCCGCTCGAGCATCCGCCGCAGCAGCGATTCCTCGCTCTCGATGTCGACCTCGCGCAGCTCGAAGCGGTAGCCGTCGCCGTGCAGGGCGACGATCTCCTCCAGCGCCCGCTCGCAGAGATGGCAGCCGGGGCGCGAGTAGACGACGACCTCCCTCATCACAACAGTCGCGCGCCGCCCGCAGCGCAAAGCGCCGGATATGGATGCTTGCGAGCGGTGCGCTCCATATCTACCCCGATCTTGGAGATGCGTCGAAGGAGAAGTATTCGGGATAGGGAACGGGCGGCGCGAACCGCGCGGCCGAGGCGATCATCGCCGCGTTGTCGGTGCAGAGCTCGAGCGGGACCAGCTTCAGCCGCACGCCGGCCGCCTCGCAGAGCGCCGTCACCGCCTCGCGCAACGGCCCGTTGGCGGCGACGCCGCCGCCCAGCGCGACCGCGTCCCACTCGCCGCGCTTCAGCGCCCGCTTCAGTTTCGCGGTCAGCTGCCCGACCGCCGCCGCCTGGAAGCTCGCGGCGAGGTCGGCCCGCCGCTCCGCCACCCCGTCGGGGCCGAGGTCGCGGCAGAGGTAGGCGAGCGCCGTCTTCAGGCCGCTGAAGCTGAAGTCGAGGCCGGGGTCGCGGGCCATCGCCACCGGCGTCTCGAACCCCTCGGGGTCCCCTCCGGCGGCCAGCCGCTCGAGCGCCGGGCCGCCCGGATAGCCGAGCCCGAGCATGCGGGCGACCTTGTCGAAGGCCTCGCCCGCGGCGTCGTCGAGGGTCTGTCCCAGCACCTCGTGGCCGCCGCGGTCGCGGACCCCAGCCAGCATCGTGTGGCCGCCGCTGGCGACCAGACAGAGGAACGGCGGCTCGAGCGGCTCCGGGGCGAGGAAGTTGGCGGCGACGTGACCCTGCAGGTGGTCGACCGGGATCAGCGGCAGCCGGCGCGCCGCGGCCAGCGCCTTGGCGGTGGATAGCCCCACCAACAGAGCGCCGATAAGACCCGGCCTCGACGTAACGGCAACGGCATCGATCTCACCCAAGGAAACCCCCGCCTCCTCCAAAGCCGATTCCACCACCGGAACCGTCAATTGAAGATGGCTACGAGAGGCAACCTCAGGAACGATCCCACCGAACTTCGCATGCGCATCATCTTGCGAAGAAATCACGTTGGAGAGGATTTTCTCCCCCTCGACGACAGCCGCACACGTATCGTCGCAAGAAGTCTCTATCCCCAAAATCAACGGTCGACTCCAGATGGCTGACCGAAATTTGCGTGCCTGCGGGGGCGCGGCCGGCCAAGCTGGGCGCCGCACGCCGACGAACGAATAGCAGCGCTGTTCGCGAGCAGGTGGGTAGCGATCCAGCGCCGCGCCAGACGCGTCATCCGCGGGTGCGGAAATTTCGCGTCGGTCATTTGGGGTCGAACCACATGATCATGGCGTCCTCGCCGTTGTCCTGGTAGTAGCGGGGACGGATGCCGGCCGAGCGGAAGCCGAGCTGCTCGTACATCGCGATCGCCTCGCGGTTGGAGACGCGGACCTCGAGCGTGAACGGCAGCGTGCCGCGGCCCTCCTCGACCAGCCGCTCGATCAGCCGGCCGGCGATCCCGCGCCGCCTCCGCTCCGGCGCCACGGCGACGTTCATCAAGTGCCAGACGCGGTCGTAGCGCGAGCAGACCAGGTAGCCGGCCAGCTCTCCGCCCTCGCTCGCCGCGAGGCAGATCCCCGACGGCTTCGAGAGCTCGAGCACGAACATCGCCAGCGACCAGGGCGCCGGGAAGGAGCGGCGCTCGATCGAGATCACCGCGGGCAGGTCGCTGTAGGCGAGCCGCCGCACCGTGGCGGCGCCGCTCGCCTCATTCGGTCTTTTCGAGAGTGCCTCGCTCACGCCAACGCTCCGCATCGGGGGCCCGCAGATAGATCGGGGCGCCGGGACCCGCCTCGCCGTCGCCCGCCGTGGCCGCCAGGGCGCAGATGTGGCGCGCGGCGACTCTGTGCACGGGGTCGGCGTCGGCCGGGATCTCGGCACCCTTGCTCGCCAACTGTCGACGAAATCGTATCGCTCCCGAACCGCCGCACAGAGCCGGTCGGACCAGGTCGGCGATCCGCTCGGAGAGATCCTCGGGCGAGCTGACCAGGGGCCCCCAGAGCCGCTCGCCGGCGGGCGAGTAGAGCGCCGCGAAGGCCTCGCCCCGGCGCGCGTCGGTGACCGCCAGCCGGTCGCGCCCGCCGGCGGCCGCGCCAAGGCCGCGGCCGAGCGCGTCGAGCGTGCAGACGCCGAACACCGGTAGGCCGCGGCCGAGTCCGAGCCCGCGGGCGCTGGCGATGCCGACCCGGACGCCGGTGAACGAGCCGGGGCCGAGCCCGACCCCGACCCGCTCGACATCCTCCCAGCCGCCGGCTGCCGCGACCGCCCGCTCGACCTCGCCGAGCAGCGAGGCGGCGTGCAGCGGCCCGCCCTTCTCGGACGAGCCGAGCAGCGCCTCGTAGAGGACCTCGCCGCCGCGCGTCGCGGCGACGGCGGTGTCGTCGGTCGCGGTGTCGAAACCGACGACGGCCAACGGTTCCCGCGTCAGTGCCCGCTGCGGTGGCCGCCGCCGTGGGCGGGGACGAAGAAAGCGAAGAGGCCGACCCGCCTGCCGCCGACGAACCAGGTCACCCGGTGCTTGCCGGGGATGTTCGAGGTGATCTTGTTGACGTAGAGCGTTCCCCGGACCGCTTCCTGCTTCGGCGCGCAGAGGTTTTTCTTGGTCGGAAACTTGACGCAGACCGTGTAGAAGACGTCGGCGTGGTTGCTCTGGAAGAAGGCGCCCTTCTTGCGCGGCTTCTGGCAGACGTGCGAAGCCTTCGCGTTCTTCGAGAGCCCGCAGGCGACGTAGTGCTTGAAGGCGGCGCCCTGCGCCGAGGCGGGACCGGCGGTGGCGAGCAGCGCTGCCCCCGACACGATCGCCGCCAGCGTCTTCAGTCCCTTCATCTCGGCGCTTCCTCCTTCGATCGAAGATTCCAGGCCGATGCTACAGAGGCAGCATCCCTCCCGAAACACGCCTATTTGCGAGCCGATGCGCTCGCCAGCTCGATTTGGCGGCGATCACCGCCGCGGTGCTCGATCCGCACCTCCAGCGCGGTGCGGCCGGCGAGCTGCGGCTGCGCCACCGCCGGCCACTCGACGAAGGCGACCGACCCCGGGTCGAGGTAGTCCTCGAGCAGCGCCGGGTCCTCGCGCTCGAGGTCGGAGAGGCGGTAGAGGTCGAGATGGGAGACGGCGACGCGGCCGGCGTAGCGCTGCCCGATCGTGAAGGTCGGCGAGGTGACCGGCCCCTCGACGCCGAGGGCGCGGCAGGCGCCGCGGATCAGCGTCGTCTTGCCGGCGCCGACATCGCCGGCGACGACGACGAGGTCGCCGGGCTCCAGCCCGGCCGCGATCCGCGCCCCCGCCGCTTCGGTCTCCGCCGCCGAGGCGGACTCGATCGTCCCCACGCCGCTCACCCGAAGAAGTCGAGCTGGTCTTCGGCCGGCGGCGGCGGGGCCGGCTCGGACGCCTCCTCGCTCTCCTCTGCGGCCGGCGGCGCGCCGGGCGCCGGGCCGGCCAACAGCCCCGGCAGCAGGTCGAAGTCGCCGCGCAGCGCCTCCTTCACCGCCGGCGTGCGCAGCGCCGCCGCCGGGTGGAAGAGCGGCAGCAGGAAGATTGCGCGGCCACCCAGCTCATGCACCTGCGGCGCCCCCCGCACGCGGGTGATCCCGGCCGGGTTGCCGCTCAGCAGCTTGGTCGCGAAGTTGCCGAGAGTGCAGACGACCTTCGGCTCGATCAGCCGCACCTGCTCGAGCAGGTAGGGCCGGCAGGCCTCGATCTCGCCCGGCTGCGGGTCGCGGTTGCCGGGCGGGCGGCTCTTCAGCACGTTGGCGATGAACACCCCCTCGCGCGAGAGGCCGATCGCCTCCAGCATCTGGTTCAGCAGCTGTCCGGCCCGCCCCACGAACGGAAGCCCCTGACGGTCCTCTTCGGCCCCCGGCGCCTCGCCGACGAACATCACCTCCGCGTCGGCGTCCCCGGCCCCGAACACCGCCTTGGTCCGCGTCTCGTGCAGGGGGCACCTCTGGCACGCCTGGACTTCCTCATACAGCTCGACCAGCTGCGCCCGCCGCTCCTCAGGGGTCATCGCGGCAATGCTAACGGCGCCCTAGGGCAACGGCTCCCAATCCCAAGCTTTCCTCGAGGTCAAGCTCTCCTGGTCGAGGTAGCGGCGGAACTCGTCCAGCTCCGCCGGCTCGACGCTGTAGACGTGGTCGGGTTCCGGGAAGTGACCCGAGCGCACCTCCTCGCCGTAGCGGCCGACCGCCTCGACCATCGTCTCGTGGACGTCGGCGTAGCGCTTGACGAACTTCGCCATGTGGCCGGTGGTGATCCCGAGCAGATCGTGGAAGACCAGCACCTGGCCGGAGGTCGCGGGGCCGGCGCCGATCCCGATCGTCGGGATCTTGAGCTTGGCCACGATCGCTTCGGAGATCGCCGCCGGCACCGCCTCGAAGACGATCGCGAAGCAGCCGACCGACTGCAGGGCGAGCGCGTCCTCGCAGAGCTTGATCGCGCTCTGCGCGGTCTTGCCCTGGGCCCTGTAGCCGCCCAGCGCGGTCGCCGTCTGCGGCGTCAGGCCGAGGTGGCCCATCACCGGGATGCCGGCGCGGACGATCGCCCGCGCCCGCTCGACCGCGATCCCCCCCGCCTCGAGCTTGACCGTCTGGCAGCCGGTCTCCTTGACCAGCCGCTGGGCGCTCTGGACGGCCAGCTCGTTGCTCGCCTCGTAGCTGCCCATCGGCATGTCGCCGACCATCAGCGGCGTCTTCAGCCCGCGCCGCACAGCTTTGCCGAGGACGATCATCTCGTCCATCGAGACCGGCTCGGTGCCGGGGTAGCCGAGCACCACCATCGCCGCCGAGTCGCCGACCAGGACGATGTCGACGCCGGCCTCCTCGGCGACCGTCGCCGAGGGGTAGTCGTAGGCGGTGACCATCACGATCGGCTCGCCCGCCTGCTTCATCTCGGCCAGTCGCGGCAGCGTCACCGGCCTGCGGCCGGCCGGCGGCGGCGCGGTGTGGGAGCGTCCGCCCGCGCTCATGACAACACTTCCCGCGTCGCTCCCTCGCGAAGAACCAGACATGGACGTTCGGTCGCTACCGCGCTCATGACAACAGCACCTCGGGGCGGCTGTCGACGGCGGAGATCGCATTGTCCTCGCCGACGTGGACGACGAGCGGCGAGTAGGACTCGAGGTCGGCCTCGTCGTAGGCGCCGAAGCTGGCGACGATGATCCTGTCGCCGGGCCGGGCCAGGTGGGCGGCGGCGCCGTTGACCTGGATCGTCCCCGAGCCGCGCTCGCCGTCGATCACGTAGGTGACGAAGCGGGCGCCGTTGTCGATGTCCCAGACGTGCACCTGCTCGTTCGTGATCATCTCGGCGGCGGCCATCAGCTCGGTGTCGATCGTGATGCTGCCGACGTACTCGACGTCGCAATCGGTCACCGTCGCCCGGTGGATCTTCGACTTCAGCATCTGCCTCTGCATCGGATCTCCTCTTTGCGGGTTTCTAAGCTCTCGGGTCGATCAGGACGTTGTCGATCAGCCGCGCCGCGCCGACCCGGGCGGCGAGCGCGACGAGCACGGGGCGGTCGCCGAGCTCGGCGACCGGGAAGAGATCGTCGGGATCGCGCGCCTCGAGGTACTCGGGCTCGATCCCGGCGGCGGCCAGCTCGCGGCGGCCGGCGGCGAGGCCGGCGGCGAGCGACTCGGCGCGGGCGACTCGCTCGACCGCGGTCAGGGCGCCCGAGAGGGCGACGGCGCGCTCGCGCTCGGCCGGCCCGAGGTAGGCGTTGCGCGAGCTCATCGCCAGCCCGTCGGGCTCGCGGACGGTCGGCAGCCCCTCGATCCGCAGCGGCAAGTCGAGGTCCCGCACCATGCGGCGGATCGCCGCCAGCTGCTGTGCGTCCTTCTGGCCGAAGTAGGCGGCGTCGGGCTGGACGCTGTTGAAGAGCTTGGCGACGACCGTGGTGACGCCGCGGAAATGGCCGGGGCCGCGCCGCGCCGGGTCGCCCTCGAGGACCTCGGTCAGGCCGGCGACCTCGACCGCGGTCGCGAACCCCTCCGGGTAGACCTCCTCGACTGTGGGCGCGTAGATCAGGTCGACGCCGGCGGCGGCGGCCAGTTCGGCGTCGCGCCCCTCGTCGCGCGGGTAGCGGTCGAGGTCCTCGCCGGGGCCGAACTGGGCCGGGTTGACGAACAGGCTCATGACGACGACGTCGCACTGCTCGCGGGCGGCGCGCAGCAGCGACAGGTGCCCCTCGTGCAGGCAGCCCATCGTCGGCACAAGGCCGATCGAACTCCCCTCGCGGCGCGGCGCGGCCAGCGCGGCGCGCAGGTCGCCCTTGGCGCGAACCAGCTTCACGCCGGCGTTTGCATGCGAAGGCTCAGTCAGTGCGAGGCTCATCTCGTGGTCCATGCCCTCGGGGTCACGGCCGCTGTGGCGGATTATAGAAGCTCAGGAGCGGAACTCGATGTCCTTGATCACACTGGCGGGCGCGCCCGCGGCGATCGCCCGCGGCGGCAGGTCTCGGGTGACGACCGAGTTGGCGCCGATCACGCAGCGCTCGCCGATCGTCACGCCGCTGGTCACAGCGACGTTGACCCCGAGCCAGCAGTTGGCGCCGATCCGCACCGGCCCCTTGCTGGTGAAGCCCTGCCAGGTGATCGGCAGCTCGGGGTCGTCGAAGCGGTGTTCGGCGTCGCCGACGAAGCAGCCGTTGGCGAGCATCGTGTGGTCGCCGACGACAATCTCCCCCTGGGCGGCGAGCATCGTGTTGCGGTTGAGGAAACAGCCGGCCCCGATCGCGATCCGCGCCTCGGGCGCGAGGGTCAGCCAGCAGCCCGGCTCCAGCAGCGTCCCCTCGCCGATCGTCAGCCGGCCCTCGTCGAGCGCCTCCAGCAGCTCGCCCTCGACCGGATGGCGAACGAAGAAGCCGCCGCGGGCGGCATGCCGATCGATCCGCCAGCGCCGCCGCCGGCGATGGTTGCGCTCGTACCAGCGCCGCTTCGCCCACCAGACACGCCAGCCTCGGTCGCCCATGCGGGTGCATACACTGACGCATGTGAGCGCGGAGCGACCAAGCGTCCATATCTGGTCTTTCGCGCCGGGAGCGAAGCGGGAGGAATTATCTTGAGCGACCTGCGCGGCGGCATCGACCTCGGCGGCACCAAGATCCAGACGGTCGTAGTCGACGGCGACGGCAAGCTGCTGGGAGAAGCGCGCCAGCCGACCCCGACCGAGGGCGGCCCGCCCGGCGTCGCCGGGGCGATCGAGGACGCGCTGCGCGAAGCCGCCTCGGCGGCGGGCGTCAAGCCCGAGGATCTGGCCGGAATCGGGGTCGGCTCGCCGGGCGACGCCGACGGAGCGACCGGGGTCGTCTCCGGCGCCCGCAACCTGCCCGGCTGGGAGGGCAGCTTCCCGCTCGGCGAAGCCCTTTCGAAGGCGCTGGGGGCCCCGGTGCGGATCGGCAACGATGTCCAGGTCGCGGTCGAAGGCGAGCACCGGCTCGGCGCCGGGCGCGGCCACGACTCGCTGCTCGGCGTCTGGTGGGGCACCGGGGTCGGCGGCGGCATCGTCCTCCGCGGCAAGCCCTGGCTCGGCCGCGGCGCCGCCGGGGAGATCGGCCACACCGTGGTCAAGCGCAACGGCGCCCGCTGCCCCTGCGGGCGGCGCGGCTGCCTCGAGGCCTACGCCGGGCGGGCGGCGATGGAGGCGCGGGCGCGCCGCGAGCACTCCGAAGGCGTCGAAACCGACCTCTTCAAGGTCATGGAGAAGCGGGGCAAAGACCGGCTCACCAGCTCGGTCTGGGAGCACGCGCTGCGTGAGGAAGACCCGCTGACCGAGAGCCTGCTGCGCCGTGCCGTTCGCTACCTCGGGACCGGGATCGCCTCCGCCGTCAACCTGCTCGACGTCGAAGCGGTGGTGCTCGGCGGCGGCCTCGGAGTGCGCTTCGGCGACCGCTTCATGGACCACCTGACGAAGGAGATGCACAAGCACCTCTTCGTCGACGACCGCCCGCCGCGGGTCGAGGTCGCCGAGCTCGGCGACCTGGGCGGCGCGATCGGCGCCAGCCTGCTCGTCTCGGACTGAAGAGCATGGCGGTTTTGTGTCGCTATGCGATACAAAACCGCCAACCGGCTCCTACGCTGCGACGGACTCGCGTTGCTTGCGCTTCGGCCCGGCCGGCTTCGCCGGCTTGAGCAGCTCGGCCAGGAACCGGCCGGTGTAGGAAGCCTTGACCGCCGCGACCTCCTCGGGGGTGCCGGTGGCGACCACCTCTCCCCCCTCCTCGCCGCCGTCGGGGCCGAGGTCGACGATCCGGTCGGCGGTCTTGATCACGTCGAGGTTGTGCTCGATCACGACCACGGTGTTGCCGGCGTCGACCAGCCTTCCCAGCACGTCGAGCAGCCGCTGCACGTCGGCGAAGTGCAGGCCGGTGGTCGGCTCGTCGAGGATGTAGAGGGTGTCGCCGGTGGCGACCTTCGACAGCTCGGTCGCCAGCTTCACCCGCTGCGCCTCGCCGCCGGACAGCGTCGTCGCCGCCTGGCCGAGGCGGATGTAGTCGAGGCCGACGTCGTGCAGGGTGCGCAGCCGGCGGGCGATCTTCGGCACGTTCTCGAAGAACTCGACAGCCTCCTCGACCGACATCTCGAGCACGTCGGCGATGCTCTTGCCCTTGAAGCGGACCTCGAGCGTCTCACGGTTGTAGCGCTTGCCGTCGCACTGCTCGCAGGGGACGTAGACGTCGGGCAGGAAGTGCATCTCGATCTTGATCTGGCCGTCGCCGCGGCAGACCTCGCAGCGCCCGCCCTTGACGTTGAAGCTGAAGCGGCCCGGCTTGTAGCCGCGGGCCCGCGCCTCCTGGGTCTGGGTGAAGATCTGGCGGATGTGGTCGAAGAGGCCGGTGTAGGTGGCCGGGTTGGAGCGCGGCGTGCGGCCGATCGGCGACTGGTCGATGTTGATGACCTTGTCGATCTGGCTGAGCCCGTCGATCCCGTCGTGGGCACCGGGGCGCAGCTTCGCCTGGTGCAGGCGGTTGGCGACCGCGTGGTGCAGGGTCTCGTTGACCAGGGTCGACTTGCCCGAGCCGGAGACGCCGGTGACGCAGCAGAAGACGCCAAGCGGCAGCGCCACGTCGATCCCCTTCAGGTTGTGTTCGCGGGCGCCGCGGACGAGCAGGGCGCCGCGCGGCTCGCGCCGCTGCGCCGGGACCTCGATCCGGCGCTTGCCGGAGAGGTACTGGCCGGTCAGCGAGGCGGGGTCCTTGGCGACGGCCGACGGGGTGCCGGCGGCGATCACGTGGCCGCCGTGCTCGCCGGCGCCGGGGCCGAGGTCGACCAGGTGGTCGGCGGCGCGCATCGTGCCCTCGTCATGCTCGACCACGATCACCGTGTTGCCGAGGTCGCGCAGCCGATCGAGCGTTCCGATCAGCTTCTCGTTGTCGCGCTGATGGAGGCCGATCGAGGGCTCGTCGAGCACATACATAACCCCGACCAGGCTGGAGCCGATCTGGGTCGCGAGCCGGATCCGCTGCGCCTCGCCGCCCGACAGCGAGCGGGCCGAGCGGGCCAGCGAGAGGTAGCCGATGCCGACGTTCTCGAGGAAGGCGAGCCGTTCGGAGATCTCGCGCACGATCAGCCGCGCGATCGCCCGCTCGGTCTCGGTCAACTCCAGCGCGGCGATCCACTCGCCCGCGGCGCGGGCGGAGAGGTCGGTGTAGGCGGCGATGCTGAGGCCGCCGACCGTCACCGCAAGGCTCTCCGGCCGCAGCCGGGCGCCGCCGCAGTCCGGGCACGGCTGCTCGGCCATGTAGCCCTCGATCCGCTCGCGGTTGGTCTCCGAGTCGGTCTCCTCGTAGCGGCGCTGGAGCTGGTTGACGATCCCCTCGAAGCGCACCTTGTAGGAGCGGCGGCGACCGAAGCGGTTGGTGTAGGTCACCTGGTGCCGCTCGCCGCCGGTGCCGTTGAGGAAGACCTCTTTCTCCGACTTCTTCAGCTTCGCCCAGGGCTTGTCGACGTCGACGCCGTAGTCGTCGGCGACCGCCGCGATCAGCCGCCGCCAGTAGGCGGTGACGCCGCGGTTCCACGGTTGCAGCGCCCCCTCGGCCAGCGACAGGGTCGGGTCGGGGACGACCAGCTCGGGGTCGATCACCCGCTGGAAGCCGAGCCCGTGACAGCGCTCGCAGGCCCCGTGCGGCGAGTTGAAGGAGAAGATCCGCGGCTCCAGCTCGGGAATCGAGGTGCCGCAGTTCAAACAGGCGAATTTTTCAGAAAACAACATTTCGCCAGCGTGCTCCGCTTCGCGTCCGCCACTGGCGGGCTTCGAGCCGACTCGGCCTCTTTTCGAACCACCGCTGTCAACCTTGGCCTTGCTCTCGCCGACGATCTTTACCTCGACCAGGCCCCCGGCCAGGCCCGAGGCGGCCTCGACCGACTCGGAGAGGCGGCGGCGCAGGTCGGGCTTCATCGCCAGGCGGTCGACGACGACGGAGATGTCGTGTTTGAACTTCTTGTCGAGGACGATCTCCTCGTCGAGCCGGCGCAGCTCGCCGTTCACCTCGACCCGCGAGTAGCCCTCGAGGCGCAGCTGCTCCAGCAATTTGCCGTACTCGCCTTTGCGGCCGCGGACGACCGGCGCCGTGACCATGAACTTCGTACCCTCGGCAAGGGTCATCAGCCGGTCGACGATCTGCTCCTGCGACTGACCGGCGATCTCCTCGCCGCAGCCGGGGCAGTGGGGAACGCCGATCCGCGCCCAGAGCAGCCGCAGGTAGTCGTAGACCTCAGTCACCGTTCCAACCGTCGAGCGCGGGTTGCGCGAGGTCGTCTTCTGGTCGATCGAGATCGCCGGCGAGAGCCCCTCGATCGAGTCGACGTCGGGCTTCTCCATCAGCCCGAGGAACTGGCGCGCGTAGGCCGACAGCGACTCGACGTAGCGCCGCTGCCCCTCGGCGTAGATCGTGTCGAAGGCGAGGCTCGACTTGCCCGACCCGGAGAGCCCGGTGATCACGATCAGCGCGTCGCGCGGCAGCTCGACGTCGATGCCCTTCAGGTTGTGCTCGCGGGCACCGGAGATGACGATCCGCTCAGAGGCAGCCACTACCCATCGAGTCTACCCAGGCGAACAGACGTTCCCCCGGCGAAATCGAGGTGCGCTCGAGGTTTGTGCCGCTTTGCGGGCCAAAGCTCGAACGCGCCCTCCCTCAATACAGAGCGGCGGCGAGGCGTTTGCGGTACTCGCGGGCGACCGGGTCAGCCGGGTCGAGCTCGCTGAGGACGCCGACGACGGCGCGGCGGATCTGCTCGCGGGTGTCCTCGCCGGCGCCGTCGATCGCGGCGAGGAGGCCGTCCAGCGCGGTCCCGCGCTCGCCGCGGTCGAGCGCCTCGAAAGCGCCCTCGGCGATGCCGGCCTTCTTCAGCCCGACCCTGGCGGCAATCCCTTCGGCGGCGAAGTCGCCCTCGTGGCCCTGCACCGCTTCCAGCGCCTCCTCCTCGGCGCCGCGCTCGAGCCTCGCCCGGGCCAGGGCGACCGCGATGTCGGCGCGCCGCGGCTCCAGGTCAGCCGCCTCGCGCAGCGACAGCTCGTCGCCGGCGGCGAGCAGCTCGTCTGCCCGCGACGGGGCCAGCCCGTCGAACATCTCTTCGACCTTGGCCTTCGGCACGGCGCCGACGAACTCGTCGACGACGGCACCGTCGCGGAACGCCTTCACCGCCGGGATGCCCTGCACTCCGAAGCGGGCGGCGAGCCCTTGGTTGGAGTCGACGTCGACCTTGGCGAGGACGACATTGCCGGCGCGGGCCGCCTCGGCCGCCTCCAGCGCCGGGCTCAGCGTCCGGCAGGGCCCGCACCACTCGGCCCAGAAGTCGACCACCACCGGGACCTGGCGGGAGCGCTCGACCACCTGCCGCTCGAAGCTCGCCTCGTCGACGTCGATCGCCAACCTAGGCCCCCGCCGTCATCCCATCGAGATCGCGGCGCAGCTCCTTCAGCTCGTCGCGCAGGCGGCCGGCCTCCTCGAAGCGGAGGTCGTCGGCCGCCGCCAGCATCTCCTCCTCGAGCGCGACGATCGTCTTCTCCAGCTCGGCCGGGTCGGCGTACTCCTCGCCGCGCTTGCGGCGGCGGCGCTTCGGCGCCCGGTCCTCGATCGCCAGGAACTCGGCCATCTCGGAGATCCCCTTACGGACGGTCGCCGGGGTGATCCCGTGCTCCTCGTTGTAGGCGAGCTGGATCGCCCGGCGGCGGTCCGTCTCGCGGATCGCCGCCCGCATCGAGTCGGTCTCCCTGTCGGCGTACATCAGCACCCGGCCGTTGACGTTGCGGGCGGCGCGGCCGATCGTCTGCACGAGGCTGGTCTCGCCGCGCAGGAAGCCCTCCTTGTCGGCGTCGAGGATCGCCACCAGCGAGACCTCGGGCAGGTCGAGCCCCTCGCGCAGCAGGTTGACCCCGACCAGCACGTCGTACTCGCCGAGCCGCAGGTCGCGGACGATCTGGATCCGTTCCAGGGTGTCGATCTCGGAGTGCAGATAGCGCACCTTGACCCCGTACTCGAGCAGGTAGCCGGTCAGGTCCTCGGCCATCTTCTTGGTCAGGGTGGTGACGAGGACGCGGTCGCCGGCCTCGGCCCGGGCCTTGATCTCGTTCATCAGGTCGTCGATCTGGTTGCGCGTCTCACGCACCTCGATCTCCGGGTCGACGATCCCGGTCGGGCGGACGATCTGCTCGACGATCCGGGTCGACTCGGCCCGCTCGAACGGCCCCGGCGTCGCCGAGACCATCACCAGCCGGTCGACCCGGTCGAGGAACTCGTCGAACTTCAGCGGCCGGTTATCGATCGCCGAGGGCAGCCGGAAGCCGTAGTCGATCAGGGTCTGCTTGCGCGAGCGGTCGCCCTCGTACATGCCGCCGATCTGCGGAATCGTCTGGTGGGACTCGTCGACGAAGACGACGAAGTCGTCGGGGAAGTAGTCGATCAGCGTGTGCGGCGGGCTGCCGTGCCGGCGGCCGTCGAGGATCCGCGAGTAGTTCTCGATCCCCGAGGTGAAGCCGAGCTCCTTAAGCATCTCGATGTCGTAGGCGGTGCGCTGGCGCAGCCGGTGTGCCTCGAGCTGCTTGCCTTCGCCCTCGAGCTCGGCCGTGCGCGA
Source organism: uncultured Solirubrobacterales bacterium (assembly GCA_963764365.1). Lineage (GTDB taxonomy): Bacteria > Actinomycetota > Thermoleophilia > Solirubrobacterales > 70-9 > VRUE01. The sequence continues at coordinate 403,300 of CAVXSI010000020.1, read as the reverse complement.
GTTCAGCTCAGCGCGGATTTCCTCGACCGCGCGCTCCAGTGTCTCGTCTCTGGTCACGTAGTGGGACGCGGGCCAGACCGAGACGTGGTCGATCGTGTCGAGCACCTCGCCGGTCAGCGGGTCGAAGTGCTGGATCGCCTCGATCTCGTCGCCGAACAGGGCGATCCGGTAGGCCGACTCGGCGTAGGAGGGCATGATCTCCAACACCTCGCCGCGGGCGCGGAAGGCGCCGCGGCCGAGCGCCGTGTCGTTGCGCTGGTATTGCATCTTCACCAGCTTGCGCAGCACCTCGTCGCGGTCGAGCGTCTTCCCGACCTTGAACAGCTGCATTTTTTCGTTGTAGACCTGGGGCGAGCCGATCCCGTAGATGCAGGACACCGAGGCGACGATGATCACGTCGCGGCGCGCGAAAAGCGCCGCCGTCGCCGCGTGGCGCAGGCGGTCGATCTCGTCGTTGATCGAGGAGTCCTTCTCGATGTAGAGGTCCTGCGCCGGCACGTATGCCTCGGGCTGGTAGTAGTCGTAGTAGGAGACGAAGTACTCGACCGCGTTGTCGGGGAAGAACTCGCGGAACTCGTTGCAGAGCTGCGCGGCGAGCGTCTTGTTGTGGGCGATTACCAGGGTCGGGCGCTGGACCGCCTCGATCGTCCCCGCCATCGTGAAGGTCTTCCCGGTCCCGGTCGCGCCGAGCAGCGTCTGGAACCGTTCGCCCCTGCCAAGCCCCTCGGCCAAGCCGGCGATCGCGGCGGGCTGGTCGGCGGCCGGCGTGTAGGCGGGATTGAGCTTGAACTCGGGCATCACAGATGTTCCCGCTTCACTCCCTCGCGAAGCATCGGATACGGACGTTCGGTCGCTTCCGCGCTCACCCAGCCACCTTAGCGAGCAGCCCAGTCCGCTCCGCTATCGCGCGATCCGTGATAAACACCGCGGTTTGCTGCGGTGAGCCGTTGTCTGTAGTCCTTCTGTCGTCAGACAAAGAGAATCAGCCGCCATGAAACCACGTGACAGATTCGCCAAGAGCCTGAAGAAGGCGAGGAAGAAGGCTCGGATCTCTCAGGAGGAACTCGGCTTCCGCTGCGATCTGCACCGAACCGAGATCTCGCTGCTCGAGCGCGGCGGCCGCGAGCCGCGGTTGGGGACGCTGATCAAGCTCTGCGGCGTGCTGAAGGTGACGCCGGAGGAGTTCTGCGAGGGGATCGAGTGGAGCGTCAAGAACCAGCGCTTCAAGTACAAGGACTGAGCGGCGCCTCTCCCTACCCCCGCGTCCGCGGGCGGCTTGACTAGGGCAGGAGTTCGAGCAGGCCTTCGGCCGGGCCGAGGAAGGACTGGGCGCGGTTCAGCAGCGAGCGTGCGTCCTTGACGAGTTCGATCGCCTGGTCGAGTGGGATCTGCCGCACGAACGCGCGCAGCGGCGCCGCCAGGATCGGGCTCAGCGCTCCCGCTTCTTCGGCGTCGGAGACCGCCCGCAGCAGGCCGGCGCGGACAGCCCGCGCCAGCTCGGCGTCGTCGATCCGGTAGCGACGGGTGAAGCGTTCGCGCGACTGCGGCGTCGCCAGCGCCCGCGCCAGCGTCTCGCGGCTGACCCCGAGCTTGCAGGCGGCGCCGTCGAGAGCCGAGAGCGAGAACTGTTCGGCGATCTGCTCCAGGCCTTCGGGACTGCGCCAGGGGCGCGGCTTGCAGGGGTCCTGCGTCTTCGCAGGCTCGTACGAGGAGCCGCCCGCCGCCAGGTAGGCGCCGACCAGGGCCAGCGAGGCGAGCACCGAGACGCCGATCAGCCAGGCGCCACGGTTCACGGTCCCACACCCCGCTTCCACTGTGCGTTCTCAACGTTATGCATGGGAAAGGAACAGCGGAAGCTCATAGCTCGACCCTCCGGGCGAGCCCGATCGGGATCAGCGCCAGCAGGCCGAGCAGGGCTGCGAGGCCGAACGACGGGCTGAAGGCGTGGGTGGCGGCGCGGTCGAGCTGGTCCTGCAGTTGTTCGCGCAGCCGGATCGCGTCGGCGCGGTCTTCGGGATCTTCGGGCAGCGGTTCGAAGGCGGGGCCGATCGTCGGCACCTTGCCCCTCTCCCCTTCCAGCCGCTCGGAGATCCGCCGCGCCAGGCCGAGCTTCAGCAGCGGGTTGACACGGGCGTCGAGGACGACGGCGGTGCCGGCGTCGATCGCGTCGCGGCGCTGCCGGGCGATGTCGGCCGTGAACACCGGCGTCAACACGATCAGCCCGATCGCCACCCCGGCGTGGCGGGCCGAGATCGTCCAGCCGCCGTGGATCGCCTGCGGCGCCCGGCCGGCGAGCGCGGTCTCGGTCAGCGCCGAGAGGACCAGCGCCAGCCCGACGCCGACCAGCAGCTGCGGGGGCAGCGTCAGGGCGACGTTCGCGCGCGGCAGCAGGGCGAGGCCGCCGAGGCCGCCGGAGACGAGGATCGCGCCGGCGGCGGCGCGGGCGCGGGCGCTGCCGGTGGCGGGACCGAGGCGGCTGCCGAGCAGCGCCGCCAGCGGCATCGCCGAGACGACGATCGCGGCGCCGATCGGGCTCAGCCGCCAGCCTTCGATCAACAGCAGGACCAGCAGGAAGAGGGCCGCGGCGATCGCCGCGGAGACCAGGGCCAAGGCCGCGTTGGCAAGCAGGTGGGGACGTCCGGTGCGGCTCAGCTCGGAGCTGAGGACCGAGGTCGACGCCTCGTGCCGGGCGACGGCGAGCAGCGGCACCCCGGCGGCGATCGCCAGCGGCGCCTGGACGAGGAAGATCGACTGCCAGGAGACCAGCTCGGTCAGCAGGCCGCCGATCGCCGGGCCAAGCGCGGCGCCGGTCGCTCCGGCGGTCGCCCAGACGGCGGCGGCGCGGCGTTCGGAGCCGACCGTCGCGGGGAGCAGCTCCAGCACCGCGGTCACCGCGGCGGCGCCGCCGAGGGCCTGCACGCAGCGGGCGGCGACCAGCGTGCTCAGCCCGGACGAGAGCCCGCAGGCGATGCCGGCGCCGGCGAAGACCGCGAGCCCGAGGGCCGCGGCCCGGCCGGGGCCGACCCTTCGCGCCAGGTGGGCAGCCGGGACCGCCGCCAGCGCCATCGTCAGGTTGAAGGAGACGAGCACCCAGGTGACGCCGGCGACGCTGGTGTCGAGGTCGCGGTAGATCCGCGGCAGCGCCAGGACGACGATCGAGGAGTCGGCGAGGACCAGCCCGACCGCGAAGGCGAGGGCGGCGAGGCGGGGACGCGACGGCGCGTCATTCACAGCGGTTCACGCTCCGCTCGCGGCGCGAAGAACCAGACATGCACGCTCGGTCGCTCCGCGTTCACGGATACCCCAACTCCTTCGGATAGGCGTCGCGGTAGGTGCGCTGCTTGTCGAGCACGTCGGCGACGTAGGCGCGCGTTTCCTCCAGCGGGATCGCTTCCAGAGTCAGGTCCGCCCCGCCCCAGCGATCCGCCTCCCCGGGGCCGGCGTTGTAGGCGGCCAGCGCCGCGACCTCGTTGCCGTCGTAGCGCTTCAGCAGCTCCTCCAGGTAGAAGGTGCCGTAGCGGATGTTGATTTCGGGATCGCCGAGGTCGGTCAGCTTGAAGCTGGTGCCGCCGCTCAGCTTCTCGATCTCCTTCGCGGTCTGCGGCGTGATCTGCATCAACCCGCGGGCGCCCGCCTTCGAGGTCTGGTCTTCGAAGCGCGACTCGGCGTAGATCACGGCGGCGATCAGCGAGGCGTCGACGTGCTTCTCGGCCGCCTGTTGGCGGATCACATCCTCGTGCTGCAGCGGCAGCGTCAGCTCCTGGAGCACGTGGCCGAACTTGCCGAACACCCCGAGCGCCGCGCCGACCGCGAGCCCGGCGACGATCGCCGCGCCGCCGACGAGCAGGCGCCGCCGCCTCGCCCTTCGCGTCACGACAATGGTTCACGCTCCGCTCCCGGCGCGAAGAGCCAGAGATGCACGCTTGGTCGCTCCGCGTTCACAGCCGCAGTGTGCCGAGGAGCGCGGACAGGCGCCGCTCGAGCTGCTCGATGCTGCCGTCGTTCTCGACCACGTGATCGGCCCGCGCCGCCTTCTCCCCCTGGTCGAGCTGGCGCGCCTCGCGCCCCTCGACCAGGGCGTGGCCGCGCGCCTCGGCCCGGTCACGGCGCACGTCCTCGGCGGCGACCACAGCGACGGTCGTATCGAAGACCCCCTCCATCTCCGACTCGAACAGCAGCGGCACCTCGACCACTGCGACCTCCGCGTCCTCCGGCAGCGCCCGCAGCCAACCGCCGATCCGCTCCCCGACCAACGGATGGATCTGTGCCTCCAGCCACGCCAGCTCGTCCCGATCGGCGAACACGATCGAGCCGACCCTCTCCCGATCGACGGTTCCCCCGGGCGCGACCTCCTCCCCCCACCGCTCGACCAAACGCGGCAGCAAGGGCTCCCCCTCCAACAGCTCGTGCACCACGGCATCGCTGGAGATCGTCTCCACCCCCAACCTCCCGAACGCCGCCAACGCCTCGGACTTACCGGCAGCGATCCCCCCGGTGAGGCCGATCGTCAGCGGCCCCGCCACGACCCGAATCAGCTCTCGGCAGGCGCCTCAGGCTCGTCGGCGGAAGCCTCCACCTCAGGCTGCTCAGTTGCCTCCTCGGTGGCAGGCTCCTCCGCCGCGGCCTCGGGCTCCGCAGCTTGCTCCTCGGCCGCGGGCTCCTCAGTCTTCTCCGCCGCCTCGAACTCCTCGGCTATCGCCTCAGCGGTTGATGCCTCGTCCGTCTGCTCCAACGCTTCCTCTGCGGGAGGCGTGGAGGTGGGTTCCTCCCCCGCTGCTTGCGAGGGGGAGGTGCCCTCCTCCGCGACAGGACCCGCAGCCGGAACGGCTGGCCCCTCGTCCGAACCATCCCCAGCCTCAGGTCCCTCGTCCGAACCATCCCCAGCCTCAGGTCCCTCGTCCGAACCATCCCCGGCCTCAGGTCCCTCGTCCGAACCCTCCCCAGCCTCAGGTCCCTCGTCCGAACCCTCCCCAGCCTCAGCAGCCTCCTGAATCTGCTCCCCGAGATCGCCCATCGGCATGTTCCCGCCCTCGACCCGCTTGATGCTGAGCGACAACCGCCGCCGCTCCTCGTCGATCTCGAGGATCTTCACGTTCAATTTCGAGTCCGGCTCGACGACCTCGCTCGGGCTCTCGACGTGGTGGTCGGCCAGCTCGGAGATGTGGACCAAGCCCTCGACCCCAGGCAGGATCTCGACGAAGGCGCCGAAGGCGACGACCTTGGTGACCGTGCCCTCGAGCACGTCGCCGGACCGGTAGGTGCTGATCACGCGCTGCCACGGATCCTCCTGCGTCTGCTTGAGGCCAAGCGAGATGCGCTGCCGGTCGCGGTCGATGTCGAGCACTTTGATCCGCACCGTGTCGCCGATCGAGACGACCTCGGAGGGGTGGTTGACGTGGCTCCAGGAAAGCTCGGAGATGTGGATCAGGCCGTCGATCCCGTCGAGGTCGACGAAGGCGCCGAAGTCGACGATGTTGGAGATCTTGCCGTCGACGACCTGGCCCGGCTCGAGGCGGCCGAGGATCTGCTCGCGCACCTCTTTGCGCTCTTCCTCGAGCACCGCGCGGCGCGAGAGGACGACGTTGTTGCGGCTGCGGTTCAGCTCGATCACTTTGCACTCGAGCGTCTGGCCGAGGAACTCGTCGAGGTTGTGGACGCGGCGGATGTCGACCAGCGAGGCGGGCAGGAAGCCACGCACCCCGAGGTCGAGGATGAGGCCGCCCTTGACGACCTCGATCACCGTGCCTTCGACCGGTTCGCCCGACTCGGCGGCGGCCTCGATCCGCCGCCAGGCCTTCTCGAAGCGGGCACGCTTCTTGGAGAGGACGAGGCGGCCCTCGGCATCTTCCTTGGTCAGGACGAGGGCGTCGATCTCCTCGCCCAGCTCGACCTCGTCGGCCGGGTCGACCGACTTGCGGATCGAGAGCTCGTGCGAGGGGATAACCCCCTCCGACTTGTAGCCGATGTCGACCAGGACCTCGTCCTTGTCGATCCGCACGACCCTGCCCTTGACGACGTCGCCCTCGTCGAAGGAGACCATGGTCGCCGCGTAGTTGGGGACGACCTTGCCGTCGATTTCGAGCAGCAGGCCGGCCGAGCCCTCGACTGGGATGCCCGGCGCGGCGGGCGGAGCGGTCGTATCGGTCACGGACACAGCGCGCCATGATTGCAGAAATAACCGCCACCTCCCCTGCTCCCGCGCCCGGGGCGGCGGCGGGATACCCTGCCGACAATGCCGGTGCGCGCAACCAAACGCGGGGACGAGCGCGGTCCCCTCTCCGGCTCCCACGACGTGCTGATCTGCGGCGCCAGCTTCGCCGGGCTCGCGGTCGCCCGCGAGCTGGCCGGGTCGGGGGTCGAGACGATGATCGTCGATCGCTACGAGATCGGCGAGCGACAGACGTCGGCCTGCGGGATCCCAACCGAGTGGCTGCGAGCGACCGGGCTGATGGATGCCGAGCGCCAGCGCTTCGACTCGCTGCTGATCCACACTCCGCACGGCAGCAGCCGCTACCGCCTGCCCTGGACCTTCTCGACCTTCGACTACCGCGAGCTCTGCGAGCTGCTGTGGCGCGACTGCGATGCCCGCTTCGAGACCGCCAAGGTGAACGGGCGCGCGTCCACGGCCGACAACGGCGGCGCGATCGCGGTCGAGACCGACCGCGGCGTCCTCACGGCGCCGCTGGTGGTCGACGCGCTCGGCTGGCGCCGCATGCTCGCCTCCGGCGACGGCTTCCAGCCCCCGGACGCGCCGCTCTCACGCGGGCTCGAGGTGCATCCGGACGGCTCCGGCGAGGACCTCGAGGTCTGGATCGACCGCCGCTACGTGCCCGCCGGCTACGGCTGGTCGTTCCCGGCCGGCGAGGAGCTGCGGATCGGCGTCGGCTCCTTCGACCCCCGCTTCCACGTCCGCGAGACGACCGAGCTGCTGGCCGAAGACCTCGGCCGCGACCGGATCCGCTACCAGGGCAACTGGATCCCGCACGAGCTGCGGCGGGCGACCGAGGACGGCGTCTTCTTCGTCGGCGACTCGGCCGGCCACTGCCTGCCGCTGACCGCGGAGGGGATCCGGACGGCGCTCTACTTCGGCGTCGCCCTGGGGCGCGAGCTGCGCGCTGTCGTCGAGGGACGGCAGGGCCGCGAGGGCGCCGCCGCCGCCTATGGTCGGTTCCACGACTCCCACGAGCGGAAGTTCCGCTGGATGCTGCGCACGCAGCGCCTGGTCCCGCGAATCCCGCCACGCCTGCTCGGCCCGCTGATCCGCGCCCTCGGCGCCAAGCGCATGGTCGACTGGTCGTTCAACCACTACCTGAACATCGCCCCGCCGCCAACCACCTCGAGCCCTCGTCCGGCCCGCGTCACAGTCTGATTCCCGCGGGCCGGACGAGGGCGACCTAACCCGAACGGCCAAAGGACAGACGCGGCACCCCCGGACGCGAAGCGGAGGAGGTGCCGCCTGGCGTCTGATTCCCGCGGGCCGGACGAGGGCGACCTAACCCGAACGGCCAAAGGACAGACGCGGCACCCCCGGACGCGAAGCGGAGGAGGTGCCGCCTGAGGTCAGCGCACAACGAGGATCGTGCCGGCGAGCGCGGTAAGCAGGACCGCCAGGCTCCCATCCACTTCCCCTCCTCACTTCGCGTCGAGCCAGTCCTCGCCGACGCCGACATCGACCTCGAGCGGCGGATCGAGCCGGTAGGCGCCGCACATCTCGCGCCGCACCAGCTCGGTCGCCGCGTCCATCTCGCCGGGCGGGCCCTCGAACAGCAGCTCGTCGTGGATCTGCAGGACCAGGCGGGTCTCCATCGCGGTCTCGCCGAGGGCGGCATGACAGCGCACCATCGCCACCTTGATGATGTCGGCGGCCGTCCCCTGGATCACCGTGTTGACGGCCAGGCGCTCGCCCAGACGGCGGGTGTTCGGATTGCCCGAGCGCAGCTCCGGGATCGGCCGGCGCCGCCCCATCAGCGTCTTCACGTAGCCCTCCTCCTGGGCGCGCTCGACGACGTTCTCGCGAAAGGCCCGCACCGCCGGGAAGCGCTCCAGGTAACGGGCGACGAATTCCTCGCCCTCCTTGCGCGGGATGTTGAGCCGGTCGGCGAGGCCGAAGCCGGTCAGCCCGTAGACGATCCCGAAGTTGACCATCTTCGCCTTCGAGCGCTGGCCGACGTCGACCTCGTCGCGGGAGATGTCGAAGACCTCCGCCGCGGTCGCCGCGTGGACGTCTTCGCCGGCACGGAAGACCTCCTTCAGCACCTCCTCCTCGGCGACGTGGGCGAGCACCCGCAGCTCGACCTGGCTGTAGTCGGCGGAGAGCAGGCGGGCACCGCGCTCGGCGACGAAGCAACCGCGAACCGGCCGGCCGATCTCGGTGCGGATCGGGATGTTCTGCAGGTTGGGGTTGGTGCTGGAGAGGCGGCCGGTGGTCGTCGCCGCCTGGTTGAAGGTCGTGTGGACGCGGCCGGTCTGCGGGTCGATCAGGTCGGGCAGCGCGTCGAGGTAGGTGTTCTTCAGCTTGCTCAGCTCGCGCCACTGCTCGATCTTGTCGACGATCGGGTGCTCGTCGCGGATCTGGGCGAGCACGCGGGCGTCGGTCGAGAAGCCGGTCTTGCCACGCCGCTTGCGGGTCAGGCCGAGCTTCTCGAAGAGGATGCGGCCGACCTGCTGCGGCGAGCCGATCGTGAACTCCTCTTCCGCCAGCTCGAAGATCTCCCCCTCGAGGGTGGCGATCCGCTCGCCGAATCCGGCGCCGACCTCGGCCAGCCGCGCCGCGTCTAGCTTCAGCCCCTCGCGTTCCATCGCCGCCAACACGTGGACCAGCGGCAGCTCGACCTCGCTCAACAGCGGCATCAGGTCAAGCTCGGCGAGGCGCGGCCGCTGAAACTCGGCGAGGGCGGCGACCAGCTGCGCTTCCTCGGGCGGCTCGGGCGCCGCCTCGCCCTCCTCGCCAAGCGAGAGCTGCGTGTCGTCCTCGCGCGCGGCGGCGGGCGCCACCTTCTCGGCCAGGCCGATCCCGGCGTCGGCGGCCAGCTCGACCAGCTCGTAGGTGCGGCCCTGTGGCTCGAGCAGGTAGGCGGCGAGCATCGTGTCGTGCTCGAGCTCCAGCTCGACCCCCTCGCGGGCCGCGGCGGCGAGCAGCCCGTGACGGCCGCCGCCCAGCGACTTCGCGTCGTGGGCGACCAGCGGCTTGCCGGGCAGCGCGACCGCCAGCTCGTCGACCGTCGAGCTGCCGGCGAGCAGCCCGTCGCCGCTCGCCGCCGCCCAGCGGTCGCCGGCGATCGCCAGCGCTACCGGCCCGTCGCCGATCTCGGACGGGGCGCCCTCGGCGGCCTCCGCCTCCAGCTCGGTCTCGACCCGGCGGCCGGGCACCGCCTCGGCCTCGCCCAGGCCCTCTTCGAGCCGCTCCATCACCGCTCGCAGCTCGAACTCGCGCATGAACTCGCGCAGCGCGCCGCGGTCCGGCTGGGCGCCCATCACCTCGTCGAACTCCACCCCGGTCTCGATCTCGCACTGCAGGGTCGCCAGCCGCTTCGAGACGCGGGCGTCCTCGGCGTGCTCGACCAGGTTCTGCTTGCGTTTGGCGCCGGAGACCTCCTCGACGCTGTCCAGCACCTTCTCCAGCGAGCCGAACTTCTGCAGCAGCTGCGCCGCGGTCTTCTCGCCGATCCCGGGGACGCCGGGGATGTTGTCCGAGGTGTCGCCTTTGAGCCCGATCAGGTCGGTGACCAGCTCCGGCGGCACGCCGTAGCGCTCGATCACCCCCTCGCGGTCGTAGACCTTGGTCTCGCTGACGCCTTTGGTGGTGCTCATCACCCGGATCCCCTCGCCGACCAGCTGGTAGACGTCGCGGTCGCCGGAGACCACCATCACCGGGATGCCCCGCTCGCGGGCCTGGATCGCCAGCGAGCCGATCACGTCGTCGGCCTCGTAGCCCTCGACCCTGACGTTGGTGTAGCCGAACGCCTCGACCAGCGGCATCAGGTGCGGCCACTGCTCACGCAGCAGGTCGGGCCGCGGCGGCCGCTGCGCCTTGTAGAGGTCGTAAGTCTTCTCGCGCCCCGACATCCCCGCGTCCCAGGCTGCCACCACGCCCGCCGGCCGCATCTCGACGACGATTTTGGCCAGCATCGAGGCGAGCCCGTAGATCGCGTTGGTCGGCCGCCCGTCGGAGGTCCCGATCGACTCCGGCAGGGCAAAGAACGCCCGGTAGGCGAGCGAGTTGCCGTCGATCAGGAAAAGCTCGCCGCCGTCGCCCATGCCCGCGATCATAGGTCGGAGCGCGGCGCGGCCAGTCGCTTCAATTCGCTTCTCAGCACCTCGACCACCCGCTGCGGCTCATCGTTCAACTGTGCTTCGGAGATGCGGATCGCCTCGTAACCGAGAGCGCGGAGGTCCAAGTCCCGCCGGCGATCGTCCTGGAAGGCCACCCGTCCGCGGTGGTAGTGGTAGCTGTCGGTTTCGACAACCAGGCGCCGCTCGCGCCAGAGGAAGTCGACGAGATGGCGACCGATCCGGACGTTGACCTCCGGAGCCGGAAGCCGGTGGCGGCGGCAGAGCCGGAGGAAGTCCCGCTCGAGGTCGCTGCGAGTGCGATCGCGCTCGGGCGGCGAACCCGTCGGCAGCCCGAGGACATCCGCCTGGCGAATCGCGCGACGCAGTTCCCAGGCGGAGACGATCCGCTGGCCGCCGCGGATCGCGGCCGCTCGCCGAAGGTCCGCGATCGTTCGCGCCGGCGTCGTGACCGGGATACCAGCGTGAAGCGTCACATCGACAGGCCGGAGACTGACGGATCGATGCATCCGGATGCCGCGTCGGGTCGCCTTGCCCCCATCGCCGGGAACCGAGACGTCGACCGGCCCCTGAACGGGCGACAGCAGACCCCAATCGGCCGCCGCGCTGCGATGGCTCAGCGCAACTCGCCAGAAATCGAGAATGGAGCTTGAGCCATCTCGGTCTCTTCCTCCTTGCTCGTTAGGACGACACGGGGCCGCGTCGCCATATCCCACGCCTGCAGTTCGCCCCCTCCGACCGCTGGCCAGAATCGCAGCCATCCAACGCCCGTGAAGCGACAGTGCCGAGTGGCCGACCGCGTACACACCTCGATGAACGCGATGCAGCCGGCCCGCCTTCACCCTCCTGACGATCGCAGCTCGGTCGAAACCGACCGCCCGCAGCTGACTCGCCGTGATCACGCCATGCTGTCGGGCCGCCACCTCTGCGACGGCGAGATCCCCGTTGGCGACTTTGTTTCGCATACCGAAGCAAAGTCGCCAACGGGGTTGGGTTCTCCCCCGCTTGGAGCCGAAAATCTCGCTATTTGCGGGCCCGGCGGGGCCCTCGAGCCACGTGCGGCGCTCAAGTCGGGCCGACTGCGATCGATGTCGGCCCACGTGGAGGAGGCAAAGCTGCCGGTTCAAGCGGGACCAGTGCCCGACCCCGCCAGGAGCTTGGCGGGGGATGGACGCTTCGCTTCGGCCCGCTCTCTGCGGCCGAGGTGAGCAGGGCCCTCAGCGCCTTCGTCCGGTAGGCCGCCGTCGACCGCCCTCGGACTGGCCGGTGGGCCGAATCTGATTCGATAGCCGCCTGATGGCTTGGAACATCCTGCAACCGAAGCGTGCATATCTGATCCTTCGCGAGGGAGCGGGGTGTGACTCGTGGCGGTAAGCGCCCAGTACAGCGTCACGATCCGGGTCGAGCTCGATGCGCGGCAGGAGCCGCTGGGCAAGCTGACCGCGGCGATCGCCGAGGCCGGGGGGCAGCTGCAGGGGGTCGATCTGGTGCCCGGCGCGGGCAGCGAGGGCAAACGGGTGCGCGAGTTCACGATCGACGCCCAGGACCGGCCGCACTGGGAGCGGATCCTGCGGGCGATCGGCTCAACCCGCGGCGCCCGAGTGCTCGACTACGTCGACCGGACGATGCAGATGCACCGGGGCGGCAAGATCTCGGTCGAGAACAAGTACCCGCTGAAGACGCGTGACGACCTCTCGATGGCCTACACGCCCGGCGTCGCCCGCGTCTGCCAGGACATCGCCGCCGACCGTGCCAAGGCCTTCGAGTACACGATCAAGAAGAACACCGTCGCGATCGTCTCCGACGGCAGCGCCGTGCTCGGGCTTGGCAACATCGGCCCGGAGGCGGCGATGCCGGTGATGGAGGGCAAGGCGATGCTGTTCAAGGAGTTCGCCGGGGTCGACGCCTTCCCGATCTGCCTCGACACCCAGGACGCCGAGGAGATCATCAGGGCGGTGGAGCTGATCGCGCCCACCTTTGGCGGCGTCAACCTCGAGGACATCTCCGCCCCGCGCTGCTTCGAGATCGAGGAGCGGCTGAAGGCCTCGCTCGACATCCCGGTTTTCCACGACGACCAGCACGGCACCGCGGTGGTCGTGATGGCGGCGCTGTTCAACGCGCTGAAGATCGTCGGCAAGCCGATCGAGAGCCTGCGGGTGCTGGTCGTGGGGCTCGGCGCCGCCGGCGTCGCCGTGACCAAGATGATGCTGGCGTCCGGGGTGACCCACGTCGTCGGCTGCGACCGCGCCGGCGCCCTCTCCACCGAGCGCGAGGACTACCGGTCGGGCGAGATGAGCGGGATCAAGCGCTGGTACGCGGAGAACTCGAACCCGGACAGGGTCGCCGGCCAACCGGCCGACGCGATCGACGGCATGGACCTGTTCATCGGCCTCTCCGGGCCGGGGATCATCCCGGCGGAGGCGCTCGGCAAGATGAATGACGATGCGATCGTCTTCGCGATGGCCAACCCCAACCCCGAGGTGATGCCCGAGGAGGCCGCGCCCCACGTGCGGATCATGGCCACCGGCCGCTCCGACTACCCGAACCAGATCAACAACGTGCTCTGCTTCCCGGGGATCTTCCGCGGCGCCCTCGACGCCGGCTCGCCCAACATCACCGAGGAGATGAAGCTGGCGGCGGCGCGCGGGATCGCCGAAGTCGTCACCGACGACGACCTCTCCGAGGACTACGTGATCCCCAGCGTCTTCAACCGCGATGTCGCGCCGTGCGTGGCGAAGGCCGTCGTCGAGGAGGCCAAGCGCGCCGGGATCGCCCGCTTCAGCGAGGAGACCGGCACCTTCTCCACGGTGGAGGTCGGTTAGACGCGTGAAGGTCCTGGTCACCGGAGCCAGCGGGACGATCGGCGCCGCACTCTGCGACGCGCTGCTCGCCCGGGGCGACACGGTGGTCGGGCTGACGCGAAGCCCGCGGCGCGCCCGGGCGACGAACCCAAGCGTCGCCTGGCACCCCTGGGAGCCGACCCTGGAACGGCCACCGGCCGCTGCGTTCGAGGGGGTCGACGGCGTCGCCAACCTGCTCGGCGAGAGGATCGACCAGCGCTGGACCGACGACGCCAAGCAGCGGATCATGGAGAGCCGGCGCACCGGCACCCGCAACCTGGTCGCGGCGATCGCCGGGCTGGAGCGCAAGCCGGGCGTGCTGGTGAGCCAGTCGGCGGTCGGCTTCTACGGCGACCGCGGCGACGCGATCGTCGACGAGTCGGCGCCTTCGGGTGAGAGCTTCGACGCCGAGGTGGCGCGCGAGTGGGAGGCGGCGGCGCGCGAGGTCGAGGCGAGCGGCCTCCGCCTGGCCGTCCTCCGCACCGGCCAGGTGCTCGACGCCGAGCACGGCATGCTGGCCGAGCTGCTGACCCCGTTCAAGCTCGGCCTCGGCGGGCCGCTGGCCGGCGGCGCCCAGTACCTCTCCTGGATCCACATCGACGACGAGGTCGGGCTGCTGCTCTGGGCGCTCGGCAACGAGGGGGTCAGCGGCGTCGTCAACGCCAGCGCGCCGAAGCCGGTGACCAACCGCGAGTTCTCGCGGGCGCTCGGCAGGGCGCTGGGACGGCCGGCCCTGGTGCCGGTGCCGGGGTTCGTGCTGGACCTGAAATTCGGCGGCGAGTTCGGGAGGGTGCTGCGCGGTGGCCAACGTGTCGTTCCCCGGCGGGCGCAGGATCTCGGATACGAGTTCCGGTACAGCGAGATCGACACGGCGCTTCAGAGCCTGGTCTAGGGAGGGGCGGGACACCCTCTCGCCGGACTCGCGACCGGCCACGAAACCGAGCTTGGGCGCGGGCGTCCATGTGCCGGTCGCTCTGAGTATCCGCCCGTCGAGAGGGTGCCCCGCCCCTCTCCACTCAGTCGTTGCCGAGGGACTTGTTGACGGATTGCCGCAAGTTCGATGAGCTGCCGGCGTCCTCGATGGTGGTCAAGAGCTGGTGCATGGCGACCGCGCCGGGTTGGCCCTGTAGCTGGGTGATTCCCGCTTCTTCGAGGATCGAGCGGGAGAACTCGGCTGCGGTGGGGTTGCGGTCGGCTATGTAGGCCACCGTGGTCGAGTCCTCGGAAGCTCGGCGGGCATTTGCTCCGACGGCAGCCAGAGTCCAAGCCCTGCCGTGTTCGCCATCGCTGACGCAAACCAGACGCACCCGCGCCTCCCCGTCCCGCTCCCCGTGACGACGAAGCGCCCTTCCAGCTCCAGCACAAGAAGGGGAGGCGGCGTACACGGAAACAGTCGCGCCCTCGGCAATTCCCCCAGCTTCCCCACAGCCGGCTAGAGCCACCGCAACGAGGGCGACGCCGGCGGCAATCACCCCCCCCAACAAGCTGAGAGAGGAACCGCCGTCGGGACCCCCTCCGAACGTTTTGCGCGGGAGGAGCCGCAACCTTGCGGCGCCAGCGGCACCACTCTCAATCGACGAGTTGCGAGTGAGGAGGGGGTCCCGACGGCGGTTCCGACGCCCACTCCCAATCGACGAGTTGCGAGTAAGGAGGGACCCCCGGTCGCGGTCCCGGACCCACCTACCCAAAGAACACCTCGGCCTCTTCATAGAGCTCCTTCGGCACAGTCTTCAGCTGGGCGACCGCCTCGGTCAAGTTCACCAGCTCGATGTCCGTCCCCCGCAACGCGGTCATCGTGCCCCAGGCGCCGGCGTCGACCGCGTCGACCGCGTGCAGGCCGAAGCGCGTCGCCAGCACCCGGTCGAAGCCGGTCGGCGTGCCCCCGCGCTGGACGTGCCCGAGCACCGTCGCCCGCGTCTCTTTGCCGGTCCGCTGCTCGATCTGCCCCTCCAGCCAGTGGGCGATGCCGCCGAGCCGGGCGTGGCCGAAGGCGTCCTCTCCGACGGCCTGGGTCTCGGGGATGCCGCCGAGCGGCTGCGCGCCCTCGGAGACGACGACGATCGGCGCGAAGCGCGCCTCCAGCCGGCGCCCGACCAGCTCGCAGACCCGCTCGAGGTCGAACGGCTGCTCGGGGATGAGGATGACGTTGGCGCCGCCGGCAAGGCCGGCGTGGAAGGCGATCCAGCCGGCGTGGCGTCCCATCACCTCGACTATCAGCACCCGGTGGTGGCTGTCGGCGGTGGTGTGGAGGCGGTCGATCGCCTCCATCGCGATGTTGACCGCGGTGTCGAAGCCGAAGGTGTAGTCGGTGGCGCCGAGGTCGTTGTCGATCGTCTTCGGCACGCCGACGACCTTGACGCCGTGCTCGGAGTGCAGCCGCGAGGCGGCCCCGAGCGTGTCCTCGCCGCCGATCGCGATCAGGCCGTCGACCCCGGCCGCCGCGATGTTCTCGGCGATTCGCTCGGCGCCGCCGTCGACCTTGAACGGGTTCGTGCGCGAGGAGCCGAGGATCGTGCCGCCGCGCGGGAGGATGCCGCGCACCTCGGGAACGCCGAGCGGCTTCGCGTCGGCCTCCAGCGGGCCGTGCCAGCCGTCGCGGTAGCCGACGAACTCGTGACCGGAGCGTTCGGCCCCCTTGCGGACGATCGCCCGGATCACCGCGTTGAGGCCGGGGCAGTCGCCGCCGCCGGTGAGCACGCCGATTCGCATGTCCGCAGGTTAGAAGGTGGCGGGATCGAGCAGGTCAACACCGCCGGCGATCGGGCTCCGGTGCTCGAGCCCAAGCACATCCAGGCGATCGCCACCCGCGCCTGAGCCGGGTTCTCAGGCGCTCGGCTTGAACACCCTGATCGAGGCGCCGATCAGGAGGATCCCGAAGAAGACCAGGCCGGAGACGCCGCCGCCCTGGCCCAGCCAGGCGTAGACGACGGTGGTGGCGCCGAGCGCCAGGAAGAGACTTACGACCATGCTCATGCGGCGCGCATCCTAACGGGCGAGGGCGACGCGGGTTGCGGCGAGGAAGTCGGCGACCGCTTCCGCCGCGCCCGCCGGGGAGCCGGCCTCGCCGGCGGCGCGGACCAAGCGGCTGCCGACGATGACGCCGTCGGCGACCTCTCCGACCTGCGCGGCCTGCTCGGGCGTGCCGATGCCGAAGCCGACCGCGACCGGCACCTCGGCGTCGGCCTTGGTCGCGGCGACGAGCTCGGCCAGGCCCGCCGGGAGCGACTCCCGCTCGCCCGTCGTGCCGACGGTCGAGACGACGTAGACGAAGCCGGACGCGGCCGCGCAGATGCGGGCGCGGCGCTCGGGCGGCGTGGTCGGCGCGACCAGCGGCACCAGCGCCAGCCCGGCCGCGGCGAGCGCCTCGCGCACCTCGGCGGCCTCCTCGAGCGGCAGGTCGGGGACGATCGCGCCGGCCGCCCCGGCGGCGGCGGCGAAGCGGGCGAACTCGGTCGCGCCGCCGTGGGCCAGCACCATGTTGGCGTAGACCATGAAGACGACCGGGACGCGATCCGACACCGAGCGGCAGGCCTCGAGCGCGGTGGCGAAGCCGGCGCCCGCCTCGAGCGCCGCGGTTGCGGCGGCGTGGATCGTCGGCCCGTCGGCCAGCGGGTCGGAGAAGGGGATGCCGAGCTCGATCAGGTCGGCGCCGGAGTCGGCATAGGCGGCGGCGATCGCCGGCGAGTACTCCCGGTCGGGGTAGCCGGCCATCATGTAGGGCATCAGCGCGGCGCGGCCCTCGCCCTTAGCCGCTGCGAAGGCGGCGGCGATCCGATCGGCGCCGGTCAGGGTCGCCTCAGCCACCGGTGCGCTCCACGTACTCGGCGAGATCCTTGTCCCCTCGACCGCTGAGGCACAGCACGTCAAAACCCACCGGCTGCTCTGCTTCCGTGGACGCCAATGGAGGCAGAGATGGATTGGCATCCACTCCAGCGTCCGCGCCGGCGGGGTGGTCGTCATCCTGTTGACGGCGATCTGCGTCAGCGAGCAGCCAGGCGATCGCGTGCGCGGACTCGAGCGCCGGGATGATCCCCTCCAGTCGCGAGAGGGTCGCCAGGGCCGCGAGCGCGGCCCCGTCGGTGACAGCGGTGTAGGTGGCGCGGCCCGTGTCGCGCAGGTGGGCGTGCTGGGGGCCGACGCCGGGGTAGTCGAGGCCGGCCGAGACCGAGTGGGCCTCGAGGATCTGCCCCTCCTCGTCGGCCAGCACCGAGGACAGCGAGCCGTGCAGGACGCCGGTCGCGCCGGCGCCGAGCGAGGCGCCGTGACGGCCGCTGGCGAGACCCTCGCCGGCCGCCTCGACGCCGATCAGCTCGACCCCGGGGTCGTCGATGAAGGCGGTGAAGGTGCCGATCGCGTTGGAGCCGCCGCCGACGCAGGCGATCACCCGCGCCGGCAGCCCGCCCTCGGCCGCCAGCGCCTGCTCGCGCGCCTCGTCGCCGATCACCCGTTGCAGGTCGCGGACCAGCGCCGGGAACGGCGCCGGGCCGACCGCGGAGCCGATCACGTAGTGGGTGTCGGCGACGTTGGCGACCCAGTCGCGGATCGCGGCGCTGACCGCCTCCTTCAACGTCCGCGCCCCCGCCTCGACCGGCGCCACCTCGGCCCCGAGCAGCTTCATCCGCTCGACGTTGGGAGCCTGGCGGCGGATGTCCTCGGTGCCCATGTAGACGACGCATTCGAGGCCGAACAGGGCGCAGGCGGTGGCGGTGGCGACACCGTGCTGGCCGGCGCCGGTCTCGGCGATGATCCGCCGCTTGCCCATCCGCTGCGCCAGCAGCGTCTGGCCGATCGCGTTGTTGATCTTGTGGGCGCCGGTGTGGGCGAGGTCCTCGCGCTTCAGGTAGACCCGCCGGCCGGCCCGCTCGGACAGGCGCTCGGCCAGGTACAGCGGCGTCGGGCGGCCGATGAAGTCGCGGTGCAGGCTCGCCAGGCGCCGGTTGAAGTCCTCGTCCTCCCGCGCCTCCGCCCAGGCCGCGGTCAACTCGTCGAGCGCCGCGATCAGCGTCTCCGGCACGTAGCGGCCCCCGTAGGGGCCGAAGCGGACGTCGACTTCCGCCCGCCTGCTCTGCTCTCGTTCGTTCGCGCTCATGATCGCCGGAGACCTCGCCCACCCACTCCGGCGTCCACCGGAGGCGGGCGGTGCGCACCTTGTCAGGTTCTGGCCACCTCGTGCGCGGCCTCGAAGAACGCGGCCATCGCCGCGTGGTCCTTGCGGCCCGGCTCGGCCTCGACCCCGCTGGCGACGTCGACCGCGTGGGGACGGGCGACGGCGATCGCCTCGGCGACGTTCTCCGGCCGCAGCCCGCCGGCGAGGATCGCCGGCACGTTCGAGCGCCGCTCGGCCAGCAGCCCCCAGTCGAACGACTCGCCCGTCCCGCCCCAGAGCCCCTTCCCGCCGCGATCGAAGAGATGGAAGTCGGTCCGAAACGCCTCCGCCGCGTGCACGTCGGCGGCGCTGGAGACGTGCACGGCCTTGATCACCTTGACCCCGGTTTTCCGCGCCACCTCGCCGCAGAACGACGGCCCCTCCTCCCCGTTCAGCTGCACCATCGTCAACCCGGCGTCCTCAACCGCCTTCGCAACCTCGCCCAATTCGGGATTGACGAACACCCCCACCACCTCGCACTGCCTCCGAAACGCGGCCCCGATCCGCACAGCCTCAGCAGCCTCCACAACCCGAGGACTCTGCGCAAAATGGATCAGCCCGATAGCCCAGGCCCCAAGCCGCACAGCCTCGGCCGCATCGTCCAGATTCGTAACGCCACAGATCTTCACCCGCATGCAGCTGAGGGTACGGGACGGCGGCGGCTCCCCGCGGGACGTGCCGTGACTTATACCCCCTATATGGGCACGGAAACCCCGGCACGTCAGGGCGCCTCGAGGCGGGCGGCGGCGCGAGCTGGCGCGGCGGCCATCAGGAAATGCAGCCCTGTCGGCGATTCGTGAAGGCGGGATGCGGACCCCCTCCGAACGGCTTGTACTTTTTCGCCCGAGACGGTCAGCGAGAGACGCCCGGCGCCCGGCGAAAAAGTTGAGAGAGGAGGGGGTCCGCATCCCGCCCACCCCCACGAGAGAGGAGGGGGTCCGATCCCCGCCCCACCCCAACCCTGGACCCACCCACCTACCGAGCGG
Organism: uncultured Solirubrobacterales bacterium; assembly: GCA_963764365.1. GTDB lineage: Bacteria > Actinomycetota > Thermoleophilia > Solirubrobacterales > 70-9 > VRUE01. The sequence goes on along the minus strand of CAVXSI010000020.1, from coordinate 384,038 downwards.
GAGATTCGGCCGCTTCGGTCGAGCTCGGCCGCACCCCGAGCGTCACGGCGATGTCCTGTGACTTGCCGTTGCGGTCGACCGTCAGCGTCATCTTTTCGCCCGGCTTCGCTTCGTTCACCGCGTTGATCACCGCTTCCATCCCGACGACCTTCTTGCCGTCGACCGCTGTGATGACGTCACCGCCGAGGCGGATGCTGGCACCTTCGATCGTCGCCGAGGTGTCGCCGCCCTTGACGCCCGCCTTGTCGGCCGGACCGCCCTTGACGACTTCGTTGACCAGCACCCCGGATTCAACCGGCAGCTTCAGCGCCTGAGCGAGTTCGGGCGTGATGCTGCCGCCGCTGATCCCCAGGTAGGCGTGCTTGACTTCGCCGTGCTCCTCGATCTGCTTGACGACTTCGCGCGCGGTGTCGATCGGGATCGCGAAGCCGATCCCGACGTTGCCGTTGCTGCCGCCGGTCTGGATCTGCGAGTTGATCCCGATCACTTCGCGCGAGGAGTTGATCAGCGGACCTCCGGAATTGCCGGGGTTGATCGCCGCGTCGGTCTGGATCACGTGCGAAATCGACCAGCCGTTCGGCGCCTGGATCTGGCGCTGCAGGGCCGAGACGATGCCGCTGGTGACGGTGCGGTCGAGGCCGAACGGATTGCCGATCGCGACCACCGATTCGCCCACCGCGACCTTCTTCGAGTCGCCGAGCGGCAGCGGGTGCAGGCTTTCGGCCGGCGCTTCGACCTTCAGCAGGGCGATGTCGCTCGCCGGGTCGGCGCCGACCACCTTGGCCTCGTAGGTCTTGTCAGAAGCGCCGAGTTTGACCTCGACCTTGGTCGCTTCTTCGACCACGTGGTTGTTGGTGACGATGTGGCCTTCGGTGTCGATCAGGAAGCCGGAGCCGGTCGCGGTCGCGGTGCCGCCGCCTTCCGGTTCACCGAACGGGCTGAGCCCGGAGGATTGCCGCGCCGGCCCCTGGGCCGAGATGAAAGCGACCCCCTGCCCGTCGTCGCGGTAGATCTGGTTGACGATGTTGGCGCCTTCGCTGTCGCTTTCCCTGGCATCGACGGGGGCGGCCAACGGCTGCGCGACAGTCGCCGTCGAGCCGTTGCCGTCGGAATGGATCCATCCGGCGGCGATCGCGATCCAGCCCAGGAGCCCGACGACCGCTCCACCGAGAACCGCGGAACCAAACGAAGTCCCAAAGAATCGCTTCACGCCACGATCATCCGAAACGTCTTCAAAATTCTTCTAAAAATGAAGGCCGCGACCCTCTCAGGGAAGATGGTGCTCGCGGGTGCCTTCGTCGGCGCCGGTCAGCTCGCGGGTCCGCGCCTCCGGGTCGGCGGCGCTCATCAGCGCCGAGCCGATCAGCACCGCGTCGACCCCGATTCGCTCCAACTCGGCCAGCTCGGCCCGCGAGGAGATGCCGCTCTCGGCGACCACGGTCTTGCCGGCCGGCACGTCGGGCATCAGCTCGTAGGTGTTGGCGACGTCGATCGTGCCCTCGTCGAGGTTGCGGTTGTTGATCCCGATCACGTCGGCGTCGAGCTCCAACGCCCGCTCCAGCTCCTCGCCGTCGTGGACCTCGACCAGGCAGTCGAGGTCGAGCCCGAGCGCCAGCCCGTGCATCGCCCGCAACTCCGGGTCGGAGAGGACGCGGACGATCAGCAGCACCGCGTCGGCGCCGTTGACCGCCGCCTCGTAGAGCTGGTAGGGGTCGACGACGAAGTCCTTGCGCAGGATCGGCAGGCTGGAGGCGGCGCGGGCGGCGCGCAGGTCCTCGAGCGAGCCACCGAAGTGCCGCTCGTCGGTGAGGATCGACAGCGCCGCGGCGCCGCCGCGCTCGTAGCAGCCGACCTGCTCGGCGACGGTCGCCGATCCGGAGATCTCCCCGGCGCTCGGCGAGCGGCGCTTGAACTCGGCGATCAGCGAGAGGCCGGGACGGACCAGGGCCTCGCTGAAGGGCCGGTCCTCGGCGCGGCGATGGAGCCTCGCTTCGAGATCCGCCTGCGGCGTGTGGCCGCGGCGCTCCTCCACCCCTTCGCGGGCAGCGACGATGAGCTGCTCGATCATTCCCACGTGAGGCATCTAGCTTATTCGCCCAGCCCGGCGCTTGTTGCGACGAGCCGTCCCAGCAGCTCGCGGGCGGCGCCGCTGTCGACCGCCTCGGCGGCCTTGACGACGCCGTCGGCGAGGCCCTCGGCGAGGCCGCCGACGTAGATCGCGGCGCCGGCGTTGAGCAGGACCAGGTCGCGGCGCGGCCCGGCCTCGCCCGCCAGCACGGCGCGCGCCGCGGCCGCGTTCTCCTCGGGCGAGCCGCCCGCCACCTCGTCCAGCTCCGCCTCGACGAGGCCGAAATCGGCCGGCTCGACGAACCACTCGGCGGTGCCGCCCTCGGCGACCTCGATCACCCGCGTGCGCGAGGAGATCGAGAGCTCGTCGACCCCGTCTTCGGCGGTGACGACCAGCGCCCGCACGCTGCCGAGCCCGACCAGCGCCTCGGCGATCGTCTCCTGGTAGTGGCGGTCGGAGACGCCGAGCAGCTGCCGCTGCGCCCCGGCCGGATTGGTCAGCGGCCCGAGGAAGTTGAAGATCGTCCGCACGCCGAGCTGCCTGCGGACCGGCACGACGTGGGCCATCGCCGCATGGTGGCGCGGCGCGAACATGAAGCCGAAGCCGACCTCGTCGATGCAGCGCCCGACCTGCTCCGGCGTCAGCTCGATGTCGACGCCGAGCGCCTCCAGCAGGTCGGCGGAGCCGCAGCGGCTGGTGTTGGAGCGGTTGCCGTGCTTGGCGACCGCGCAGCCGGCGGCGGCGGCGATCAGCGCCGCCGTGGTCGAGACGTTGAAGGTGGACGGGCCGCCGCCGGTGCCGGCGGTGTCGACCAGGTGCTCGCGCGAGGCCGCGACCGGCGTCGCCAGCGCCCGCATCGTCCGCGCCAGTCCGACCAGCTCGGAAACCGTCTCCCCCTTCGCCCGCAGGGCGATCAGGAAGGCGGCGGTCTGGACCTCGCTGCTGCGCCCCTCCATGATCTCTGCCAGCACTGCGGCGGCGTGGTCGGCGGTCAGGTGGTCGCCGGCGCAGACCGCGTCGATCGCCCGGCTGACGACGTCGTTCGGCCCCTCCATCAGGCGCGTTCGCACTTTGTGTCGTCTGGGGTAACTAAGTGCGAACGCGGCGCGAGGAAGTTCGCCAGCAGGTGCTTGCCCTGCGGGGTCAGCACCGACTCGGGGTGGAACTGGACGCCCTCGGCCGGCAGCTCGCGATGGCGGACGCCCATCACCACGTCGCCGAGGTGGGCGCTCAACTCGAGCTCGTCGGGCAGGTCGGGGTCGGCGACCAGCGAGTGGTAACGGCCGGCGACCAGCGGGCTCGGCAGGCCGGCGTAGACAGCCTTGCCGTCGTGCTCCACCTCGGCGTCCTTGCCGTGGATCGGCTCGCCCTGCACGGTGCGGCCGCCGAACGCCTCGACCAGCGACTGGTGGCCGAGGCAGACTCCGAGCACCGGCGTGCCGGCCTCGGCGAAGGCGCGGATCGCCGCGACCGAGACGCCCGCCTCGGCCGGCGTGCACGGGCCCGGCGAGACGACGAGGCGGTCGGCGCCGCGCGCCAGCAGCTCGGCGGCGGTCGCCTTGTCGTTGCGGACCACCTCGATCTCCGCCCCCAGCTCGCCCAGGTACTGGACGAGGTTGTAGGTGAAGGAGTCGTAATTGTCGACGACCAATACGCGCATGAGTTCACCGATCGCCCGCCCGCGGCGGACGCGGGAGGACACGGCCATCCATATCTGATTCTCTGGCCGTGTCCGGGAGCAGAGTACGCGGGCGGAAATCGTTCATGGCCAATCCGGTTGCTCGCAGGCCAGCTCGACGGCGCGGAAGACCGCCTTGGCCTTGTTGACCGACTCGTTGTACTCGTAGGCCGGCTTCGCGTCGGCGACCGTGCCGCCGCCCGCCTGGACGTGGATCAAGCCGTCCTTGGCGACCACCGTGCGGATGTGGATCGCGGTGTCGAGGTCGCCGTTCCAGGAGAGGTAGCCGATCGCGCCGCCGTAGGAGCAGCGCTTGACCGGCTCGAGCTCGTCGATGATCTGCATCGCCCGCACCTTCGGCGCCCCCGACAGCGTCCCCACTGGCAGGGTGGAACGGACCACCTCCATCGACGTCACCCCCTCGCGCAGCCGGCCGGAGACCTGGCTGACGATGTGCAGGACGTGCGAGTACGTCTCGACCACCATCAGCTCGTCGACGCTGACCGAGCCGTACTCGCAGACGCGGCCGAGGTCGTTGCGGCCGAGGTCGACCAGCATCACGTGCTCGGCCCGCTCCTTCGGGTCGTTGACCAGCCGCTCGGCGAGGCGGCGGTCCTCCTCCTCGCTGCGACCGCGCGGCGAGGTGCCGGCGATCGGCCGGGTCGTGACCTTCCGCCCCTCGACCGTGACCAGCGGCTCGGGCGAGGCGCCGGCGATCTGGAAGTCGCCGAACTCGAGGAAGTACATGTACGGGGAGGGGTTGACCGCGCGCAGGCCGCGGTAGACCGAAAACGCCTCGACCGGCGACTCGGCGGTGAAGCGCTGCGAGGGAACGACCTGGAAGGCGTCGCCGGCATAGACGTACTCGATGATCTGGGAAACCATCGCTTCGAACTCCTCGCGGGTCATATTCGACTCGAACCGCGGCGGCTCGGCCAGGGCCGGGCGCTCGGGCAGCGGCACGGCGCCGCGCAGGCGGGCGCGGACGTCGGCGATCGCCGCGACCGCGCGCTCGTAGGCCGCGTCGATCCCGCCCTCGTCGTCGGCGAAGGCGCAGGCCATCACTGTCAGCTCGTGGCGCAGGTGGTCGAAGGCGAGCAGCACGTCGGTCACCATCAGCGCCATGTCGGGCAGCCCGAGCGGGTCCGGGTTCGGCTCGCCCAGCGGCTCGACCGTGCGGACCAGGTCGTAGCCGAAGAAGCCGACCGCGCCGCCCGAGAAGGGCGGCAGCCCCTCGACCGGGGCCGGCCGGAAGCGGGCCATGTACTCGGCGACGGCGGCGTAGGGATCGGGCGCGTTGCGGTCGGGCTCACCGCTCTCCGACAGCACCCCGTCGCCCCAGCGCAGCAGCGAGCGCGGCCGGATGCCGACGAACGAGTAGCGCCCGACCTGGCCCTGCTCGGCCGACTCCAGCAGGAAGCAGGGCGCCCCCTCGGGCTCGCCCGCGCGCAGCTTGAGGAAGGCCGAGACCGGCGTCTCGCAGTCGTCGACGAAGGTGGCGCGGAGCGGCACGACGTTGCCCTCGGCGGCCAGCTCGCGCGCCTCTGCGAGGCTGGGCTCGACGGTCACATCCGACTCAGCGGCGACGGCCATTCAGCACCTCCATCGCCGCCGAGAGCGGCAGCTCGCGCGAGGCCAGCAGGACGCTGAGGTGGTAGAGCAGGTCGGCGGCCTCTTCGGCGACCCGCTGGTCGGACTCCTCGCGCGCCGCCCGCACCACCTCCTCGGCCTCCTCCTCGACCTTCTCGCCGATCAGCTTCGGGTCGTCGAGCAGCTTCGCGGTGTAGCTGCCCTCGGGCCGCTCGGCAGCGCGGCTGCGCAGGGTGCGCTGCAGCGCCGCCAACGCTTCGTGCGGCGCCGGCGCCGGCTCCCCCTCACCGCCCAGCTCGCGGTAAAAGCACGACCGCTCGCCCGTATGACAGGCCGGCCCGCTCGGCTCGACCAGCGCGACGATCGCATCGCCGTCGCAGTCGATCCGCAGCTGCCGCAGCTTCAGCACGTTCCCCGACTCTTCGCCTTTGCGCCAGATCTTCCCCCGCGAGCGGCTGAAGAAGTGCATCTCCCCCGTCTCCACGGTCAGCCGCAACGACTCCCCGCTCACATAGGCAAGCGTCAGCACCTCGCCACTATCGGCGTCCTGCGCCACGCACGGCACCAGCCCCCGCTCGTCGAATTCCACCTGCTCGAACATCAACGCATCGTAAATGCCTACTCGATCCCAAGCCGGTCCAGCAGATCCTCGTCGCGCCGCCAGTGGCTGCGGACGCGAACCTTGAGATCGAGGAAGACCTTGGCGCCAAGCTCCGCTTCCAGCGAGCGGCGGGCGGCGGCGCCGATCTCGCCGACCTTGGCGCCCCCCTTGCCGATCAGGATCCCCTTCTGGGACTCCGACTCGGCCCAGACCTCGGCCCGGACGGTGGCGAGGCCGTCCTCGCGCCGCCCGATCTCCTTCACCTGGACCTCGACCGAGTGCGGGATCTCCTCGCGGGTCCGGTTCAGCACCTGCTCGCGGATCAGCTCGGCCAGCATCGTCTCGCTCGACTGATCGCTGTGCTCCTCGGGCGGGTATAGATAGGGGCCCTCGGGGACCAGCTCGCCGAGCCGCCCGACCAGCGCGTCCAGGCCCTCGCCGCTGCGGGCGCTGATCGGGAAGACCTCGTCGACACCCTCCAGCTCGGCCGCCTCGGCCAGCACCGGCACCAGCTCGTTCGGCCCGACGGTGTCGATCTTGTTGACGACGCAGATCGTCGGCAGGCCGCTGCCGGCGCTGAGCAGGGCGTCGGCGATGAAACGGTCGCCGGGGCCGATCCCCTGCTCGCCGTTGACCACCAGCAGCGCCAGGTCGGAGTCGGCCAGCTCGCGCTCGACCCGCCGCTGCATCCGCTCGGTCAGCACGTCGCGCGGGCGCTGCACCCCGGGCAGGTCGACGAGGACCAGCTGGCGGCCCGCCTCGAGGTCGGTGGCGATGCCGCGGATCGCCCGCCGGGTCGTCTGCGGGCGCATCGAGACGATCGCCACGTGGCTGCCGACGATCGCGTTGACCAGGGTCGACTTGCCGACGTTGGGGCGCCCCGCCAAACCGATGAAGCCGGCCCGCGTCACCTGCGGCGACTGATGGTGGTCGGCTCGGCCCTCACCCGGCCCCGAGGGAATCAGACTGTGATCGGGACCGGGTGAGGACTTGGTCTCATCAAGAATCCGCCCATGGCTCCGGCCTTCGGCCTCCGCCATATGCGGGTAGGCGCTTCCTCGTAACCGCTTCAAGATCTCAGCCTGCGTTTGCAGCATCTGCCCCTCGTCCGTCTCGTGGTCGTAGCCGCACAGGTGCAGCGTGCCGTGGACCGCCGCCTCGGTCACGTCGGAGCAGTGCTCGGGGCAGATCGTGACGTCGCCGAGCTCGCGCGGGCCGGCGGTCGGGCCGGCGCCGTCGAGCGGGAAGCCGAGGACGTCGGTCGGCGCGTCGACGCCGCGGTGCTCGCGGTTGAGCGCGCGGATCCGCTCCGCGTCGACGATCTCCAGCGCCAGGTGGCCGTCGGCGACCCCGGCCGCCGCCAGCGCCGCGCCCACCGCCTCCTGCAGCTCCACGGGCACGTCGGAGAGGTCGACGCTCAAGAGCTCGTGGTCGGCCCGTGTTCGGCGCGCGCGGACTGCTCGCGACCGCCGTGCTCGTCGTAGGCGGCGACGATCCGCTGCACCAGCTTGTGGCGGACCACGTCCTCGCCGCCGAAGCGGATGAAGGAGATGTCCTGCGACCGCGTCGAGGATGTCGCGGACGACGATCAGGCCGGAGCGCTGGTCGGTCGGCAGGTCGATCTGGGTGATGTCGCCGGTGACGACCATGCGCGAGTTGAAGCCGAGCCGGGTGAGGAACATCTTCATCTGCTCGGGGCTGGTGTTCTGCGCCTCGTCGAGGATCACGAAGGAGTCGTTGAGCGTGCTGCCCCGCATGAAGGCCAGCGGCGCGACCTCGATCACGCCGCGCTCGAAGTAGCCGTTGACGCGGTCGGGGTCGAGCATGTCGTAGAGGGCGTCGAACAGCGGCCGCAGGTAGGGGTCGACCTTGGCCTGGATGTCGCCCGGCAGGAAGCCGAGCCGCTCGCCGGCCTCGACCGCGGGCCGGGTGAGGATGATCCGCTGCACCTCGCGCTCGGCCAGGGCGGCGGCGGCCATCGCCACCGCGAGGAAGGTCTTGCCGGTGCCGGCCGGGCCGATCCCGAAGGTGATCGTGTTGCGGCGGATCGAGTCGACGTAGCGCTTCTGGTTCAGCGTCTTCGGCGCGACCTTGGTGTTGCGGTGGCGCCAGACCACGTCCTCGAGGATCTGCGCCGGGCTCTCGTCCGCGTCGAGCGCGCCGGTCACCGCTTCGATCGTCCCCGGCGCCATCTCGTGGCCCTGCTCGATCAGGTCGACCAGCTCGTCGACGACCGTCGCCGCGGTCTGCACGCTCGCCGTCGTCTCCGTCGAGGGTGAGGACGTTGCCCCGCAGGTGGAAGTCGCAGTCGAGCCGGCCGCGCAGCGCCCGCAGCACTTCGTCCTCGGAGCCCGCCAGCTCGGCGGCGACGGTGTTGTCGAGGGTCAGCTGCCTACGCGCCAAGCCGCTCACGCACCGCTGCGCTGACCCGCTTGCCGTCGGCGCGCCCGCCGAGCTTCGGCATCAGCGCCGACATCACCTGGCCCATCTGCTTCTGCTCGGAGGCGCCGGTCTCGGCGACCGCGGCGTCGACCAGCTCCGCCAGCTCCTCGTCGGAGAGCTGCGCCGGCAGGTAGCCCTCGATCAGCTCCGCCTCGAGCTTCTCCGTCTTCGCCTGCTCGGTCCGGTTCGCCTCGTGGAAGGCGTCGGCCGCCTCGAGCCGCTTCTTGCGCTCGCGCTGCAGCACCGCGATCTCGTCGCCCTTGCCGAGCTTGGCGTCCTGCTGCAGCGAGTCGACGATCATCCGCAGCGCCGCGGCACGCTCGCGCTCGCCCGCTTTCATCGCGGTGCGCACATCGGCCTGGACCTGTTCGAGGACGCTCATCGACCCTAAGGGTAGTCGGCGGCCAGCTCGATCCGCTCGACCTCGCCGAGCGGCATCTGCAGGAAGCGGGTGCCGAGCGCGTGGAAGGAGTCGGCGTCGCCGGTGCAGAGGAACCGGTAGTCGCCTTCGCCGCCGGGCGGGCGGGCGAGCCCGCGCCGCTCGAGGCAGCGCTGGGCGGCGGCGGCGACCGCGTGGCCGCCGCTGACCAGCCGCACGTCGCGACCGAGGATCCGCTGCAGCATCGGCGCCACCAGCGGGTAGTGGGTGCAGCCGAGGATCAGCGTGTCGACCCCGGCCCGCTTCAGCGGCTCGCAGTAGGCGCGCGCCATGTCGACCACCGCCTGGTCGAACGGCGAGCCGTCCTGGATGAACGGCGCCAGGTCGGGCGCCTCGACCTCGGTCACCTCGAGCGCCCGGCCCTGCTCCTCCAGCGAGCGGCGGTAGGCGCCGCTCTCGACCGTGTTCGGGGTGGCGAGCACGCCGACCCGACCGCTGTCGGTGATCGCGGCGGCGATCTCGGACTGCGGCTCGACCACCGGCACCACCTCCACGCCGCGCTCGGCGGCGACCGCGCGGGTGACCTCCTCGCCGACCGAGGTGGCGGTGTTGCAGGCGATCACCAGCAGCTTCGCGCCGCGGTCGAGCAGCAGCCCGGCGATCGTGCCGATCCGCTCGCGCAGCCGCTCGGGGTCGCGCGTCCCGTAGGGGAACATCGCCGTGTCGCCGAGGTAGACGAAGTCCTCCTCGGGCAGCGAGACGAGGCACTCGTGCAGGACGGTGAGCCCGCCGACGCCGGAGTCGAACATCGCGATCGGGCTGGAGGCGTCGAGCTGGGGGCCGGGCGCGGTCAGGACGTCAGGGTTTGACGACCATGAAGAAGATCGTGATCGCGACGATCGCGCCGGCGAGTTTGCCGGCGTTCTCGAGCTTCTTCGAGACGGCGGCGTACTCGGCGCCGAGCGTGTCTCCGGCGGCGAGGTCGCGCTCTGCCAGCTCCAGCGCCCGGGCCGCGTTCGGCCGGAAGAAGCCGTGGAGCATGCCGAGGAGGATGACGATCGCGACGAAGCCGACCGCGATGAAGCTTTCGCTCCCGTCCCAGTGCCTGTCCGCCATCAGGTAGATGCCGGCGAGGAGGATCACGATCAGGCCCGGGCTGACCAGGTAGCGATCGCTGCGCTGGATGCCACGCAGGACGGCCGGGACGCTGCTCGGGGAGCTGCTTTCGGCGGTGCCGATGAAGATCCCGTAGGCGAAGGTCGGGCCGATCATCACCACGACCGCGAGCACGTGGATGAACAGGCCGACGCCGTAGGCGGTGATCGTCGCGATCATCGGCGGGAAACATATCTGTTGGGGCCGCGACGAAGCAGCAGCGCCGCCCAGTCGCCGTCGATGCGGCGCTCGGTTTCGCCCAGGCCGACCGGGGCGAAGGCGGCGGCGGTCGCGTCGAGCTCGGGCGGCAGCAGGCCGGAGCAGACCATGGTTTGCGGCGCAGTCTCAGGCCTGAGCAGGGAGGCGACGTCCTTCAGCACGGGCGCGGTCATGTTGGCGACGGCGGTCGGGGCGAGCTCGGGCAGGCTGCGGCGCAGATCGCGCTGCTCGAAGTCCGCCGCGACCCCGTTGGCTGCCGCGTTGGCGCTCGCCGCCTCGACCGCCGGCGCCTCGTGGTCGTAGCCGCGAACCGGCGCCCAGCCGAGCCTCGCCGCGGCGATCGCCAGCACGCCCGAGCCGCAGCCGAGGTCGGTCAGCGCGCCGCCGGCAGCGCCCGCCGCCGCCAGGTCGAGCAGCAGCTCGAGGCAGAGCCGGGTGGTCGGGTGGGCGCCGGTGCCGAAGGCCCGGCCGGGGTCGACGACGAGGTCGATCGCGCCGTCGCGCGGCTGCTCCCAGGAAGGACGCAGCCAGAGCCTGCCGCCGACCAGCAGCGGCTTGTGGAAGTCCTGCCAGCGGTCGGCCCAGTCGTCCGGGACCTCGGTGGCGACGACCTCGACCAGCGAGTCGCCCGCCGCCGCCTCGACTTCGCCCAGCTCCGGCAGCTCGCCCTCGCCGCCATAGATCGCGTACTCGACGTAGCCGTCGCCGCGCTCCTCCTCGACCCCGTTCGGGGCGAGCACGGTCAACTCGGCGAGGACGATCTCCGCCTGCTCGGGCGCGCAGCGGACCGCCAGGCGGATCAATGGAACGCGCGGCGCATCCGCGAGAAGAAGCTGCCCTCGCCGCCGCGCCGCGAGCGCAGGTTGTGCGGCTCCAGCGTCTCGCCGAGCTTCACGGCCAGCTCGCGCTGCTCCTCGGAGAGCTCCTCGGGGACGATCACCTGCACGGCGACGACCATGTCGCCCGGCGGGCCGCCGTTGGCCCCGGGCATGCCGTGGCCGCGCAGGGCGAACTGCGATCCCGGCTGGATCCCGGCCGGCAGATCGATCTCCCGCTCGCCCTCGTGGCTGGGGATCTTGACCTTCGTCCCCAGCATCGCCTCGACGGCGGAGATCTCGATCTGGTGGATCAAATCCTGGCCGCGCATCGGCCCGCGCCGCACTTCGAAGCCGGCGCCGCCGAAGAAGGCCTGGAAGATGTCCTCGACCGAGCCGAAGCCGCCCGGCTGGGCGCCGCCGCCGCGCAGGCCCTCGTGGCCGTAGGCGTCGTAGGCGCGGCGCCGCTCGGGGTCGGAGAGCACCTCGTAGGCTTCGGCCGCGGCCTTGAACTTCTCCTCCGCCTCGGGGTCGTGGTCGTTGACGTCGGGGTGCAGCTCGCGGGCGAGCCGGCGGAAGGCCGTCTTCACCTCGGCCTTGTTGGCGTCGCGCTGGACGCCGAGGATCTCGTAGAAGTCGCCTGGCATCGCTTCGGGCTCAGCCGCCGTAGACCGTCTCGCAGTAGCGCGACAGCTCGCGCGCGGCGCCGCGCACCGAGGCGATCGCCGTCGCGTAGTCCATCCGCAGCGGCCCGACCACGCCGACCGAGCCGAGGTTGCGGTGGGCGAGGCCGTAGTTGGCGCCGACGACGCTGACCGAGCGCAGCTCCGGCTGCGGGTTCTCGCCACCGATCCAGAGGAAGACCGAGCGCTCGTCGAGGGCGGAGCGCATCATCCCGAGCAGGCTCGCGCGCCGCTCCAGCGCGGTCATCAGCCGGTCGGCGCGGGGCAGGTCGTCGGCGTGCTGTTCGGAGAGCAGCCGCGAGGCGCCGTCCATGTAGAGGGTCTCGCCGGTCTCCTGCTCGAGCTCGGTGAAGGCCGAGGAGAGGCGGGCGACGAAGGCGGCCTCGGCCGGGCCCAGCTCGGGGTCGGAGAGCCGGCCGGCGATCATCCGCGCGCCGACGCCGAGCCCGGCGAGCGACTCGTTCAGGTAGCTCGAGGCCCACTCGACCAGGCCCGGGTCGACCGGCTGCTCGAAGTCGAAGACGCGCTTGGCGACCGCCCCGGTCGAGGCGATCGCGATCGCCACCACCCGGGTCGGCCGCAACCGCAGCACCTCGACCCGGTGGATCGTCGCGGTCGCCGGCGCCGGCGCGGTCACCAGCGCCATCAGGTCGTTGACCTGGGCCAGGGCGGCGGTCGTCTCCCGCATCGCCGCGTCGATCTCGCGTCGCAGCCGCGACAGCTCCAGCTCGACCTTGGCCCCGGCGGCGGGCAGCCCGGCCTCGATCAGCCGGTCGACGTAATAGCGATAGCCGACCTCGGTGGGAATCCGCCCGGCGGACGTATGCGGATGCGTCAGATACCCGGCGGCCTCCAAAGCAGCCAGCTCCGCCCGCACCGTAGAAGACCCCCACTCGATCTCCCGCCTCTCGGCAATCGGCTTCGAAGCCACGGGCTTGCCCGACGCGAGGTAAGCGTCGACCACCAGCTTGAGAATGAGCTCCTGTCGAGACGAAAGCACGTTCGAAGTGTAGAAGCGGGGCCGGGTGACCCTCCCGGCGGCTTGTACTTTTTGGCCCGAAAATGTCCGCGAGAGCCGCCCCGCTACCCGCCAAAAAGTTGAGCCGGGAGGGTCACCCGGCCCCGCCCAACGCCCAAGTCAAACCTCGACTTCAGCCTCGGCGTTGCGAATCGTCTGATTCTCGCCCTGCGCAGCAACCACGTCGATCTTCGCCACGCCGTCCTCGACCGAGGAGACCGTGCCGCTGACGACGATCTCGGTCTCCGGCGCCCCCATCCCGCGGAACTGGACCGAGAGCCGCTTCAGCGAGCGCGGATCGCCACCGGTCACTTCTGCGGCGGCACGCGCGGTCAGGCCCATCATGTAGAGGCCGTGCAGGATCGTGTTCGGCAGGCCGACCGCCTTGGCGAACTCGGGGTCGATGTGGATCGGGTTGAAGTCTCCCGAGGCGCCCGCGTAGCGGTGCGGCAGGTACTTGTCCGGCGTCACCCGCAGCTCGGCGATCGCATCGCCGGCATTCAGCCCGGCCATCTCACACCCCCCTGACGATGTTGGTCCAGGTGCCACGCACGACCTCGGCGCCGTCCTGGTTGGTCGAAACGGTCTCGAAGACGTAGAAGCCCTTGCCGTCCTTCTCGTAGATCTCCAGGCACCTGGCGGTGGTGGTGATCTCGTCGCCCGAGCAGGCCGGCTCGCCCCAGGCGAACTCCTGGCCGCCGTGGACCATCGCGGCGAAGTTCATCCCGACCTCGGGGTCGAACATCGCCGGCCCCAGCGCCGGTGCGGAGTAGACGACGCAGAACATCGGCGGCGCGACGACGTCGCGGTAGCCGGCCGCCTTCGCCGCCTCGCGGTCGAAGTGCACCGGGTTCTCCGCGCCGATGACCCGCGCGTACTCCCCGATCTTCTCCTTGCCCACCTCATACGTCGTGGCGGGCCATTCCTTGCCTACAGCTTCCGTCTTCAGCGTCATGGCGGCGGGATTCTAAACACGCTCACGTGCAGCGGTCGCGAGGCTGGCGCAGATTCTCCGGCTTTTGCCTTCGAAGCGGTGGGACTGTCCGAGGAGGGAGGTGGGGTGTCCCTCCGACGCAGCGGCGTCCGTTTTTCGCACAGACCACTCGGCGAGAGAGTCGGCGCGTCCGGCGAAAAACCCAGCAAGGCGGAGGGACACCCCACCTCCCTCCCTCCCCCGCTACTCGTCGATCTCCAAGACCGCCAGGAACGCCTCCTGCGGCACTTCCACCCGCCCCACCGACTTCATCCGCTTCTTCCCCGCTTTCTGCTTCTTCAGCAGCTTCTGCTTGCGGGTCACGTCGCCGCCGTAGAGCTTCGCGGTGACGTCCTTGCGCAGCGCCTTCACCGTCTCGCGGGCGAGCACCCGCGAGCCGACCGCCGCCTGCACCGGGATGTCGAACAGCTGGCGGGGGATCGTCTTGCGCAGCCGCCCGACCAGCGCCTTGCCCCGCTCGTAGGCGAATTCGCGGTGGACGACGATCGAGAGCGCGTCGACCTGGTCGCCGGCCAGCAGGATGTCGACCTTGACCAGGTCCGAGGGGCGGTTGCCGATCGGCTCGTAGTCGAGCGAGGCGTAGCCCTTGGTCGAGGACTTCAGGTAGTCGAAGAAGTCGAGCACGATCTCGGCCAGCGGCAGGTCGTAGCGGATCTGCAACCGCACCGGGCTCAGGTAGTGCATGTCGACGTGGGCGCCGCGGCGCGCCTGGCAGAGCTCCATCACGGCGCCGACGTGCTCGGTCGGGCAGATGATCGTCGCCCGGATGTAGGGCTCTTCGATCGCCTCGATCGTGCTCGGGTCCGGCAGCTCGGTCGGGCTGTGGACCTCGATCTCCCCGCCGTCGGTCAGGTGGACCTCGTAGCGCACGTTCGGGGTCGTCGCCAGCAGCTCCAGCCCGTACTCGCGTTCGAGCCGCTCGCGGACGATCTCCATGTGCAGCAGGCCGAGGAAGCCGGCGCGGAAGCCGAAGCCGAGCGCCTCGGAGGTCTCCGGCTCGTAGGAGAGCGCGGCGTCGTTGAGCGCCAGCTTCTCGAGCGCGTCGCGCAGGTCTTCGTAGCGGTCGGTGTCGATCGGGAAGAGGCCACAGAAGACCATCGGCCGCACCTCGCGGTACCCCTCCAGCGCCTTGCCCGCCGGTCGCGCCTGCGCGGTCAGGGTGTCGCCGACCCGCAGCTTGGCGACGTCCTTGATGCCGGTGATCAGGTAGCCGACGTCGCCCGCCTCCATCCGCTCCACCCCGGTCATCGCCGGGCGGAAGAAGCCGAGGTCGTCGATGTCGGCCTCGGTGCCGTTCTGCATCGCGAGGATCCGCTCGTGCTTGCGGAACGTCCCGTCGACCATCCGCACGTAGGCGACGACGCCGCGGTACTGGTCGAACTCGGAGTCGAAGATCAGGGCGCGGGTCGGCGCCGCCGCGTCGCCGCCGGGCGGCGGCACGCGGGCGACGATCGCCTCCAGAACCTCGCCCACCCCCTCCCCGGTCTTGGCCGAGATCGGCAGCGCTTCGCCGGGGTCGCCGCCGAGCAGGTCGGCGATTTCGCCCGAGACCCGGTCGACTTCGGCGCCCGGCAGGTCGACCTTGTTGATCACCGGGATC
The DNA here is from genome assembly GCA_963764365.1 of uncultured Solirubrobacterales bacterium. GTDB lineage: Bacteria > Actinomycetota > Thermoleophilia > Solirubrobacterales > 70-9 > VRUE01. Next base: position 368,796 of record CAVXSI010000020.1, on the reverse strand, counting down.
AGCTCGAGCCCGTTCTCGATCGCCAGGTAGGTGTTGGCGACGGTCTGCGCCTCGACTCCCTGGGCGGCGTCGACGACCAGCAGGGCGCCCTCGCAGGCTGCGAGGCTGCGCGAGACCTCGTAGGAGAAGTCGACGTGGCCGGGGGTGTCGATCAGGTGCAGGTGGTAGCTCCGGCCGTCGGCGGCGCGGTACTCGACCCGCACCGCCTGGGCCTTGATCGTGATCCCGCGCTCGCGCTCGAGGTCCATCGAGTCGAGCACCTGGGCGCGCATCTTCTTCGGGTCGACCGACTCGGTGATCTCGAGGATGCGGTCGGCGAGGGTCGACTTGCCGTGGTCTATGTGGGCGATGATCGAGAAGTTTCTGATTTGGTCCATCGGCGAGGGGAGTATGGCGCTCGGGGGGCGGATCTCGTCGGTGAGGGACCTGGCGCCGTGCCCGCGGGTCCTGTCGTCGGGTGGGGGTGCCCTCTTGGCGCTGCGATCTGCTCCGGGCGGAGGGACGAGGCTCCGGGCTGCGGGTCCTGTCGCCGGGGTGGGGTGCCCTACGCGCTGCTCCGGGCGGAGGGACATCGCGCGGGGCGGGACGAAGCCTCGCCCTCCGCAGCCTTCGGGCGGCGAAGGGCACCCCACCCCGAAACCACCCGCAGAGAAGCGTCAGCGGTTCACGCTGAAAGCCCCTCTGACGACTTGTTCTCGTATAGCGAGAGTAAGTCGTCAGTGCTCAGGGGCAGGCCGATGGGTCCGGGGGGGCTTTGAGCTTGAAGACCTTGGTCGGGGGCTTGCTTAGGACGGGCTCTGCCCATGGGCCGGCCGTCCAGCGGGCCGCTGGGGGGTACGGGGGCTTGCCGGGTTCTACGCGGTCGCGGGTGGCTACCACGTATTCGTAGTGGCCTTCGTCGAGAAGGGTGCGCCATTGGCGGCAGGTGGTGGGGGCTATGAAGCCGCCGTGGGGGGTGTGGACGCCGACGTACTGGACATGGTTGGAGAGGTCGCGGCCGTAGAGGGGGTACTGGCGGGTGCCGGTGGTGGCTATGCGGGCGTCGGAGATCGAGTTGGCCCAGCTGAAGGCGGCGTCGAGGCCCGGGGCGGCGAAGGTCGGGTCGGCGTAGCGGTCCCGCAGGTAGTGGCGCTGGACCGGGTAGCCGATTGCGATTGCCAGAAGCACGACGGCCGCCGCGACGAGCGCGCGCGGAGAGGGCCGCATTCCGGTCGATCGCCGGTCCGGACGAGAGATCGGCGAGCCCACCCCAGACGTCCCGTCCGGACGAGATATCCGCGAGCCGGCCCCCGCCGCCCCCTCCGAACCAGAGATTCGCGAACCCGCGGGCTCGCGGCCGGCCGCGGCCCGCGCACCGCGCTCGCAGTCCGCAGCGGGCGGCTCGCCCCGGTCTCCCCCTTCACCTGCCGCTGTTCGTCCCGGTAGCCGCTTTCGAAGCGCAGGGGTTGCCGGCAGCAGCGCCAGCCCAAGGATCAGCGCCGGCGCCAGGTACCGCAGCCCCGATTCGAAGCCGCGCGGCATCCCGACCGGTCCGGAGGCCGAGGTCGGCGCGATCAGCCAGGCGAGCGCCGCGGCGAGCGCGGTGGCCGCGGCGACGGCGAGGACCCAATCCCCGTCGAGGCTCTGGCCGCCGCCAGAGGGGCGCGGGGCGCTTTGAGACAGCCTCCCGGTCGGCTCGGCTGCGCCAGCCGCGGACTCGGTGGCGGCGCGCCCGAAGCGGCGCAGGCCCGCAGAGACGGCCAGGGCGAGCCCCGCCAGGGCGAGGCCGCCCAGCAGCGGCCAGAGGATCGTCAGGCCGTGATGGAGCCCCGGCAGGAACCAGCCCGACCAGACGCCGCCGTCGGTCAGGTAGCCGAGCACGCTGTGCCCTTCGCGGCCTCCCAGCGCCTGTACGGGCGCCGGCAGCGAGATCGGGCCGAGGCGATCGAACCAGGGCAGCGGATTGCCGGTGTGGACGAGGTTGCGCAGGTACCAGTAGCCGCCGCCGGCCAGCGCGGCGAGCACGGTCGCGGCCAGGGCTCGCAAGCGCCGGCCGGCAGGCGCGAGCAGCGGTAACCCCAGCACGAGAACAGCAGCGGGTAGGAGAAAGTTGAGCTTCGTGCCGGCCGCCAGGCCCGCAGCGAGCCCCGAGATCGCCGGCACCCCGACCGCGGTTGACTTTTTGCCCGCTATGCGGTCGAAAGGTCGACCACGCGAGGGATTGCCGGGGCTGGGACCGTCATCAAGGCCGGAGGCGTCCGCGCGCTTGAGCGCGATCGCGACGGCAGCGAGCAGGAAGAAGATGCCGACGATGTCGTTGCGTGCTTCCCCCGCCTGATCGGAGAGCACCGGCAGGCTCAACGCAATCGCCCCGAGCGCAAGCGACCAAGGCGCCACCCGATACGGCCGACCGATGCACCACAAAGCAAGCAAGCACCCGAGGAACCAGCCGAGATTCACCAGCGGCGACAGCACGTCCCGCCCGAACGCCAGCATCCCCGCGGCCGGGAACACTTCCGCGTTCGCCGGGTAGAACCAGGCCAGGAACTGCGGCGCGATGAAGTGCAGGTCCCAGGTGTTCCCGCTCTGGAAGAACCCGGCTGCGAACGGCCCGTGGTACCAGGTCGAATCGAACCCGGTCATCCCCGTCAGCAGCTTCCCCCGCACGTCGACGGCGAAATGAACGACCGCGACCACCGCGATCGCCACCGCGACAGCCGTTGCCCACCAGGCGATCGGCGCATCGCCGTTTGTGGCGTTCCTGCCGAGCGTGGCGTCGGGAGGCGGAGGGGGTCCCTCCCGCGCAGCGGCGTCCTGTTTTTCGCACAGACGACTCGGCGAGAGACGCGACGCGCGAGGCGAAAAACCCAGCAAGCGGGAGGGACCCCCTCCGCCTCCCCCCAACCCAAGCCAAAGTCCCGCGCCGACAACCGCAACGCCGGCGAGATACGCCCCCGCCGCGAACAACCCAAAGCTCCCGAGAACCTCCGCCGTCCAGATCAACAGAGCCAAGGCGACGACACCCGTCGCGAGCCAGGCCGGCGGCCCCGACCAGCCGGGCAGCAGCCGCGCCCGCAGCGAGTGCGCTCCCAGCCCGGCGGAGCCGGCGAGCAGGAGGATCTCGGCGACCCCCAGCAGGTAGCGCGGCGGGTCGAGCATGCGCTAGCCGCGCCGGAGCAAGCGCATCACTTGCTCGAGCTCGGCCACTCGGAGCAGCTTGGCGACCCCGACGTAGACGACCCCGCCCAGCGCCAGGCCGGCGCCGAGCGAGACGGCCTGGCCGGCCAGGCCGCGACCGAGGGCCGAGTCGAGCGCGTCCCAGATCCCGTAGGAGACGGCGGCGAGAGCCGCGGCGGCGATGGTTATGCGCAGGCCGGTGGAGAACAGGCGCCGCAGCTCGAGGCCGCCGAACTCGTGCCGGAGGACGATCGCCTGGGCGACCACGGCGGCGGTCGTGCCGATGCCGGTGCCGGCGACGATGCCACCGGTGCCGAAGGGCTTGTAGAGGGCGAACGCCGCGAGGGCCGAGACGACCAGGTCGAGCGCGGCCAGGCCGGTCGCCTGCCAGGGGCGCTGGAGGCTGAAGAAGGTCCGCGTCTGCAGCAGGTAGAGGCCGTTGGTCGGCAGCGAGAAGGCGAACCAGAAGAGGGCGGTGGCGACCAGCGTCGTCTGCTCGGGGGTGAACTCGCCGCGCTGGTAGACGAGCCGGATCATCGGCACCGAGAGGACCAGCACCGCAGCCGCCGCCGGCACCAGGACGAAGAGGATCTGGCGCATCCCGTTGGCCATCGTCGCCCGCAGGTTGTCGTGCTCGCCGCGGGCGGCGAAGCGGGCCAGGGTCGGGAAGAGGACGGTGGCTATCGCGACCGAGAAGACGCCCTGGGGCAGCTGGTAGATGCGGAACGCCTTGTCGATCGCCGCCGGCGCCTGGTCGCTGACCAGGCTCCCGAAGAGGCTGTTGATCAGCAGGTTGAAGTTGATCAGGCCGAGGCTGATCGTGACCGGCAGCATCAGCAACAGGACGCGGCGCACGTCGCGGTTGCGCCACTCGAAGCTCCATTCGAACTTGAACGGGGTGTTGCGCAGGTCCCAGGTGGGAATCAGCAGCTGCACCAGGGTGCCGACGAGGATCGCGATCGCGTAGGCGTAGATCCGGTCCTGCCCGTGGAATGCCGGGATCAGCAGGACGACGACGGCGATGATCGTCAGGTTCCAGAACAGGGGCGAGATCGCGAAGGCGCCGAAGCGGTCGTAGCTGTTGAGGATGCCGACGACGACGCCGCTCAGCCCGAGCAGGATCAGGATCGGGAAGAGGACCTGCGAGAGGGTGACGGTGAGGTCGAGGATCTCGCCTTCGAAGCCCGGCGCGAACAGCGGCATGATCACCGGCGCGAGGAGGACGAAGAAGGCGGTGATCGCGCCGAGCACGAGGGTGACGAGCAGCAGCAGGGTCGAGGCGAGCCGGAAGGCCTCGCGGTAGTTCTTCTTCTCCAGCTGTTCGGTGAAGATCGGCACGAAGGCCGGCTGCAGGGCCGCGTCGGCGAACAGGGCGCGGACCAGGTTCGGCACCTGGAAGGCGATCGTGAAGGCCGACATCGGGCCGTTGACCCCGTAGTAGCCGGCGGCGACGATCTCGCGGCCGAGGCCGGCGATCCGCGAGGCGGCGGTGGCGACCGAGAAGAACGCGGTCGAGCGGGCGATCCGCCCGGCCTGCTTGCCGGGCGCCGGGTCGCCCGAGCTTTCCTCGCTCGGATCGAAGGCCTCGGCACGGCGCAGCGCCGCGTCGGAGGCGACCGCCGCCTGCTCCGGATCCGGTCTGTCAGGTGCCGTGGGCGTCTCCAAGCTGGTTCTCAGTCGCTATAGTCGGCGGCCGCCCGGAGCCGGCTCGGCCGCTTCAGGCACATGACTCATGGCCAACATAGCCTCACAGAAGAAGCGGATCCTACGCAGCGAGCGCGAGCGGATCGAGAACCGGTTGCTGACCAGCACCGTCAAGACCTACTTCCGCCGGCTCGAAAGCGCCGTCGAGGGCGGCGACGCGGCGGCGATCGAGGCTGAGCACAAGGAGCTCGTCTCGCGGATCGACAAGGCGATCCAGAAGGGCGCGATGCATAAGAACACCGGCGCTCGCAAGAAGTCCAAAGCCGCCCGGCTCGCCAGTTCATAGGACGCTGCAAGCCGGCGCATTTCGGCGTCCTCGTTCGGTCGAGTGCGGAGCACACTCCCTCACTCGTCCTTGATCTGCTTGGTTTTCGCGCCCTATGAGCCCGCGACCTTGAGAAGTGAGAGCGTCAAGGCCAAGTCATCCCCATAGTCGGCTCCCCCCCGGCACCAGACCTCTAGATCGGCGATAGCGACCGTGGCCTCTTGCAGTGACTCGAGGTCCGTCTTTCCAAGTCGGCCGACCAGCTGCCTGGCCGCGTAGGGGTGCATGCCGAGGCTCGACTCGACCTGCTTCGGGGGCACGCCCCGTTCGAGCTGGGTCGCCGCCGCGCACGCCTTGCGCAGCCGCGAGGCGAGGCCGTAGATCAGGCCGGTGACGTTCTCGCCCTGGGAGATCAGCCGCTCGCCGATCCCCAGCGCCTTCGCCGGGTCGCGTTCGAGCAGCGCATCGGAGAGCGCCCAGACGGCCGCCTCTGAGGTGTCGGCGACCATCGCGTCGAGGTCGGCGGCGGAGACCTCGCCCCCGTCCCCCGCCCATAACGCGAGGCGCTCCAGCTCGCGTCGCAGCCGCCCCGGGTTCGCCCCCATCCGCTCGACCAGCATCCGTGCCGCCGCGGGGTCGAGGCGGAAGCCGAGCCGCTGCGCTTCGGCGACAAGGACCCGGGGCATGTCGCGGGCCTTCGGCGCCTCGAACTCGTGGATCTCCCCCTGCGCCGCCGCGACGGCCTTCTTCAGCTTCGCCGGCGCCTTGGCGCGGGCGATCAGGACGACGGAGAGGTCGGGCGGCAGCCCTGCCAGGGCCGCCGCGACAGCGTCGAGCTGCTTGTCGCGCCAGCGCTCGACCCCGTCGACGAGCAGGTAGCGGCGCGACTCGGTCAGCGACATCGCCGGGATCGCCGCCAGCAGCGCCTCGTGGTCGGGCGCTCCGCGCCCCTCCCCCGCTTCGAACACCTCGAGCGAGGCGGCGCCGCCGTCGCGCTCGGCCCGCGCCCGCAGCCGTGCCCGGGTGGCGTCGATCTTCGCCCCGTCGGTGCCGGCGATCAGGTAGAGCGGGCGCATCTCGGCCATCGGCCGAGTCTAGTGTCCTGGATGGTCGATTCCACGACCAGGCACGCCTGGATGACGCGCCCGGCAGGTCGGGACGTGCCGAAGCGGCTCAGCGATCGGTCCCGACCCGGAATCCGCCCCGGCCGACATCGAGGGAGACCGTGCCGGCGAGGTCGGTGCGGAGGACGGGAACGCCGCGGGCCGCGAGGGTCGCCAGCGTTCCCGGGGTCGGATGGCCGAACGGGTTGCCGGCGCCGACCGAGATCACCGCCAGCTTCGGCCGGCTGCGGTCGAGCAGGTCGCCGAGGCCGGCGTCGTCACTGCCGTGGTGGGCGACCTTGAGGACGTCGATCGGTCCGGGCACGACCGGCGTCGATTCGGCCTCGGCGTCGGCGGTCAGCAGCATCCGGAAGCGCCGCCAGCGGGCGAGCATCACCAGCGCCAGGCGATTCGGGTCGTCACCGGGGCGCGGCTCGCCGAGCAGCTCGGGCGGCGGCCAGAGGACGTCGAGCCGGAGGCGGCCGCTGCGCAGCTCGCTGCCTCGCGCGAGCCGCAGCGGTGCGGCCCCGGCGGCGCGCGCCTCGGCCAGCGTCGGCCTGCCCAGCACGGCATAGCCGAGGCGGCCGACCGGCATCCTCCCCAGCAGCTCGCGGACCCCGCCGGCGTGGTCGGACTGGTCGTGGGTGACGACCGCGGCGCCGAGGCGGTCGACGCCGGCGGCGCGGAGCTTCGCGGCGAGCCCATCGCCGGGCGGGCCGCCGTCGACGAGGATCGCAGGCGCCTTCGCCGGCTGCAGCAGGATCGCGTCGCCCTGGCCGATGTCGAGGACGGAGACGCGCAGTCCGGGGGGAGGGCCCGAAGCCGCTCCCCCGCCCGGCGCATGCAGCGCCATCCCGGCAGCGGCGACGGCCAGGAGCCCCAGCACCGTCGTGAGCGCAAGCGCGGCGATTGCCGGTCCCGGCACGCCACGCCGCCAACCCCGCCCGCGCCGCTGTTCCTTCTCCCCGGCACGCGGTGCAAAGGCACAGCGGAGCCCGGGGGGCTCGGCGGAGCGGCGACGGGCTGCGATTCGCCGCATGCGAGCGAGGCGGAGCGCGGCCGGGACCGCCAGGGCCATCGCCGCATAGGAGGCGGCGAGGCCGCCGATGCCGATTCGCAGGTGGACGTAGGCCCAGCCCGGCCGACCGCACCAGGCGGCGACCTGGGCGATGTAGGCGAGCAGCGGCGCGTCGAGCGCGTTCAGCGCCCCCACCGGGAAGCCGGGGATCTGGCCGCCGGCCGCGGCAAGCATCCCCAGCCACATCGCCGGCGCCACCGCCGGCAGGGCAAGCAGGTTGGCGAACAGGGTGGTGGTCGAGATCGCTTCGAAGTGGAAGGCGAACAGCGGCGCCGTCGCCAGGGTCGCCGCGATCGTCATCGCCGCGCCCTCGGCCAGCGCCCGGCGCCAGCCGGAGGCGCCGATCCGCGCCGCGATCGCCTCGCGCAGCGGCGACGCCAGCAGCAGGATCCCGAGCACCGCGGCGAAGCTGAGCTGCCAGCCGACGTCGCCGGCGATCCCCGGCTCGAGCGCCAGCATCGCCACGGCCGCGAAGACGAGCATGAACAGGCGCGAACCGCGCCGCCCGGCCAGGGTCGCGACGATGCTCAGCGCCCCCATCACCCCGGCCCGCTGGATCGACGGGCCGGCGCCGGCCAGCGGCACGTAGACGGCGATCAGCCCGAGCACCCAGACGAGCCGGGTGCGGAGCGGGATGCCGAGCGCCGCCAGGACCGGCATCGCCAGCAACGCCAGCAGGGCGACGTTCTGGCCGCTGACCGCGAGCAGGTGCGCGAGCCCGGAGCGGCGGAAGTCTTCGACCGTGACGGCATCGATCTGTTCGTCCTCGCCGAGCACGAACCCGCGCGCGAGCTGCGCCTCCCGCGGTGGCATCCCCTTCGCCAGCGCCGCCTCGGCGCGGCTGCGGATCTCGCCGCTGTGGCCGAGCGCAAGCAGCACCGCGACCGCAATGCCGAGAAGCAGCGGCAGCGACGGGCGCGGGTCGCGCATCCGCGCCTATGGCTGCAGCCGGGCGCGCAGCGATTCCATCGTCGCCGGGCCGATGCCGCTGACGTCGTCGAGCTGGTCGACCGAGGCGAGGCCGCCGTGCTGGTCGCGGTATTCGACGATCTTTTCCGCCGTCACCGGCCCGATCCCGTCGATCGTGTCGAGCTGGTCGACGGTGGCGCTGCCGAGGCTGATCGGCCCTTCTTCGCCCGTCGCGGCGGTTGCCGCGGCGCCGCCCGGTCCGGCTTCGGGCACCGCCACCTGCTGGCCGTCGGCGAGCCGCGCCGCGCGGTTGATCGCCTCGACCGCAGCGCCGCGCACCGCGCCGCCGGCCCGCTTCAGCGCGTCGATCACCCGGGCGCCGGCGGGCAGCCGGTAGACCCCCGGCCGCCGCACCGCCCCGGTCACGTCGACGACCACGTCCGGACCGCCGCCCCCGGAGGAGACGCCGAATTCACCCGAGGAGGAGGAAGAAGAGGAAGAGGACGAATAGCCCGAGCCCCCCGACGAGTTGCCCTCGGCCCGGATCGCCCGCGCGCCGACGAGAAGTAGGGCAACCGCGATGGCTCCGTAAACAACGACCTGTGAACGGCTCAGTTCCGGCACCCGGTAAGCGTCCAAGAACCCAGCGCACGCGTGGCGCGCAAATTGAAATTTTTCAGACCCGACTGAGTCGCGAGAGGCAAGCAGTTCGGGGGATGCAGGGAGGTCGGTGAGGGGAGCGCACTTTCGTGCGTGACCCGATCCGACCGACTGAAGACCCCGAAATGCGCCGCCTATCGCGACTCAGCGTCGTCTCCGTAACCGCTGACCTCCGCGAGCTGGTCGCTGTAGAGGTCTGACGAGGCGACGGGAGGCGACTGGGCCGAGACGCAGGCCAACGGCGACTCTCCCTCGTTGGCGATCGAGTGGTCGGTCGCGGGTGGGACCAGGATCAGGTCGCCCTCGCCGACCTCCTGGGTGTCGCCGGCGACCGACATCGTGCCGGCGCCGCGGACGACGACGTAGACCTGCTCGGCCTCCTCGTCGCTGCTCAGCGTCTGGCTGGCCCCGCCGGGAATCTCCAGCCAGGTGACGGAGATGTTGCGCGCGCCCATCTCACCGGCGTCCATCAGGACTCGGTAGTTGAGCCGGTGCCACTCCTCGACCGGGGCTTCTGAAAGGCGCCTGACCAGCATGCGGGCCGCTTTGTACCAAAACCAGAGCCGTGCTGGGCGACGGTTTGCCTAACGGACCACCAGGTTGACCAGCTTGCCGGGCACCACGATCTCCTTCACCACCTGTTTGCCGTCGAGGTGGCGAACGACCTTCTCGCTTGCCCGCGCCAACTCCAGCAGCTCCGCTTCGGGCGCCTCGGCGCCGGCCTCGATCCGGTCGCGCAGCTTGCCGTTCACCTGCACGACGAGGGTCACCGTGTCGCTGCTCAGCAGTTCCGGGTCGGCCTCGGGCCAGGGTCGCTCCCAGACGCGGCCGCCCTCGAGCCGCTCCCAGACCTCGGCCCCCAGGTGCGGCGCGAAGGGGAAGATCAGCGAGGCCGCGGTTGCCGCGGCGAAGCGGACCGCGGCGACTCCTTCGGGATTCTCGTAGAGGCCGTCCTTGAGCCGGTAGGCGTCGTTGATCAGCTCCATCACCGCGGCCACCGCGGTGTTGAACTGGAAGCCCCGCTGGAAGTCGCGGGTCACCTTGTCGATCGCCCAGTGTGCCTTGGCGAGCAGCTCGCGCGCCTCGCCCTCGGCGGCGGCGCCGAGGGCGGCGGCGTCGCGCCCCTCGACCTCCTCGCCGAGGCGCCAGAGGCGGGAGAGGAAGCGGTGCACGCCCTCCACCCCCTCGTCGGACCAGTCGCCGCCGCGCTCCGGCGGCCCCATGAAGCAGACGTAGGTGCGGGCGGTGTCGGCGCCGTGCCGCTGCACGTAGTCGGCCGGGCTGACCGTGTTGCCCTTCGACTTCGACATCTTCGCCCCGTCGCGGGTGATCATCCCCTGCGTGAACAGGTTGGCGAACGGCTCCTGCACCGAGAGGTGGCCGAGGTCGGCCAGCGCCTTGGTGAAGAAGCGCGCGTACATCAGGTGCAGGATCGCGTGCTCGACCCCGCCGATGTACTGGTCGACCGGCAGCCAGTGGTCGGCCGCCTCGCGCTCCCAGGCGGCGTCGCGGTTCTGCGAGTCGAGGTAGCGGATGAAGTACCAGGAGGAGTCGACGAAGGTGTCCATCGTGTCGGTCTCGCGCCGCGCCGGGCCACCGCAGCGCGGGCACGCGGTCGCGACCCAGTCCTCGGCGGCGGCCAGCGGGCTCTTTCCCTGCGGGGCGTAATCGTCGACCGCGGGCAGCTCGACCGGCAGCTGCTCCTCCGGGACCGGCACGGTCCCGCACTCCTCGCAGTAGACGACCGGGATCGGCGCCCCCCAGTAGCGCTGACGCGAGACCAGCCAGTCGCGCAGGCGGTAGTTGACGGCGGCTTCGCCGCGGCCCTCGTCCTTCAGCCAGGCGACGATCTCCTCGTGGGCCTCGCGGTTGTGCCTGCCGTCGAAGCGACCGGAGGCGGTCATCGCCCCGTCGCCGGGATAGGGCAGGCCGGCGTCGTCGCGGGCGACGTCCTCGTCGACCCCCTCGATCACCCGCCGCACCGGCAGCTCGAAGGCCCTGGCGAACTCGTAGTCGCGGCTGTCGTGGGCCGGAACCGCCATGATCGCCCCGGTGCCGTACTCCATCAGCACGTAGTCGGCGACGAACATCGGGATCGACTCCCCGTTGACCGGGTTGACGACGCTGCGCCCGAGCGGCACGCCGGTCTTCTCGCGGTCCTCGTTCCCGCGCTCCTCCGCCGACTCGCGGGCGACCCGGTCGACGTACTCGCGCACCGCCGCCTCGGCGGGGGTGCCGGCGATCAGGCGCTCCAGCTCGGGGTGCTCGGGGGCGAGGACGAAGAAGGTGGCGCCGAACAGGGTGTCCGGGCGGGTCGTGAAGACCGGGAAATCGAGGCCGGCTTCCTCGCAGTGAAAGCTCACCTCGGCGCCCTCGGAGCGGCCGATCCAGTTGCGCTGCATGGTGACCACATGCTCGGGCCAGGACTCGAGCAGGTCGAAGTCGGAGAGCAGCCGCTCGGCGTAGTCGGTGATGCTGAAGAACCACTGCTCGAGGCGGCGCTGCACGACCGGGGTGCCGCAGCGCTCGCAGCGGCCGTCGACGACCTGCTCGTTGGCGAGCACGGTGGCGTCCTTCGGGCACCACTGGACGGGCGCCTCGTCGCGATAGGCGAGCCCGCGCTCGAACAGCTGCAGGAAGATCCACTGGGTCCAGCGGTAGTACTCGGGGGTGTGGGTGGCCAGCTCGCGCGACCAGTCGATCGAGATCCCCCACTCGCGGAACTGGCGGCTGAACGAGTCGATCGAGCGCTGCGTCGCCTCGCGCGGCGGCTCGCCCGTCTTGATCGCGTTGTTCTCGGCCGGCAGGCCGAAGGAGTCGTAGCCCATCGGGTGGATCACCTCGAAGCCGTGGCGGCGGCGGAAGTGGGCGATCGCGTCGCCGACCGCGTAGCACTTCAGATGACCGACATGGGGCTCCCCCGACGGGTAGGGCAGCATCTCCAGCACGTAGGACTTCGGCTTCGACCCGTCGTAGCCGGGCTGGCCGGGGTTGGCGACCTCCCAGGTCTTCTCCTCGGCCCAGAGATCCTGCCACTTGCGCTCCAAAGCCCGAAAGTCGTATCCACTCACCGGGCGATCTTATGAGGCGGCGAGGCAGGGGCAGGGTGCCCCTCCCGCGCAGCGGCGTCCTGTTTTTCGCACAGACCACATTCCTCGGACGGCCATCGGCTCTCCGGCGAAAAACCCAGCAAGCGGGAGGGGCACCCTGCCCCTGCCCTCACGTAACGGGAGAGATGGCCCTCAGGATGTGGGGCCAGACGTAAACCTCGACGGTGGCGGCGATCACGAGCGTGGGGATCGCGAGGGCGACGGTGACGAAGGTGGCGGCCAGGAGGTGGTTCCACTCGCCGCGGCGGCTGGCGATCAGCCAGGCCGCGAGCGGCAGGAAGAGCGCCGTCAGCTCGGGGATCGCGTGCGGGAGGACGCTGAGGATCAGCTCGAGCCGGGTGATGTGGAGCTGGTAGGCGATCGTCGAGCCCTGGAAGCCGAGGTAGAGGGCCTGGGTCGAGAGCGAGAACAGGGTGACCGCGGCGACGAAGAGGATCGCGAACTGGCCGGCCTTGACATGCACCCAGCGCGAGATGCCGCTGCGCTGCTCGGCGGCGATCGGCATCGAGGCGCCGGCGATGAAGCCGGCGACGCAGGCCGTCGCGTGCAGGGCGAGGACCAGCGAGTTGCGGTAGAGGATCGGCAGCAGGTCGCCGGGGTCCGACGGTTCGGTCAGCCCCGGCAGGTGGATCGGCGTGATGTCCGGCGTCAGCAGGCCGGCGACGAACCAGACGGCAACCAGCAGGGTCAGCGCGATCGCCACGCTCAGCGCCAGCCAGCCCCGCAACACCGCCCACGGCTGCCCGTTCCAGACCGCGAAGGTATCCCGCGTGTCCCGCATCCCGTGCGAGAAGACATGCTCGTTGGCCCCGTTCATCGCCCAACCATCGGCAATCGGCCCAGACAGGTTGAGAAGTGGAGCTGACGGGACTCGAACCCGTGACCTACGCGCTGCCAGCGCGTCGCTCTTCCAGCTGAGCTACAGCCCCAAGGCAGATGCCAGTCTAACGCGGCAAGTACAGAGGAGCCGCCGCTACGCGGCGTGCTGTTCGGGGCCCTGGTCCTCGTCCAAGTCGAGGATCAGGCCCTCGTCGGCGGTGCGGCGGATCTTGAAGTCGAAGGGGGCTTTCTCTTCCAGCTCGCGCAGCAGGTCGACCGGCTCGTCGAGGCGCATCGAGAGGGTGGCGCGGCCCTCGGAGAAGCGCTCGACCGAGATCTCCTCGGCGCCGAGGCGGCCGATCGCGTCCTCGATCCCGACCAACTGGGAGAAGTCGCCGAGCGGGCCGATCTCCATCCTGATCCGGTCATCGAGCCCGGCCGGCTCAGCCGGCGCCTGGCTCGGCGCCGCGCCGTTCTCGCCGGCGTGGGCATCGGCCAGCTCCTGCGTGCGCCGGCTCACCTCGACCGCCTCGCGCAGCGCCTTCATCCGGATCCGCGTCGCCTGACCGCGCGCCTGCTGCTGGATCTCGTCCAGCCGGGCCGAGACCGCCTCCAGCGAGGCGATGCTGCGGTCGTGGCGCTCGTTCGCCTCGCGCAGCCGCTCGCCGAGGCCGCGGATCTCGCGCTCGCGCTCGATCACCATCGCCGAGAGCGACGCCGCCTCGCCCTCCGCGCGGATGACCGCCTCGTCGGCTTCGCTCATCCGCCCAAGCGCGTCCTCGGTGTCGCGCTCCAGAGCCCAGATCCGGGCATCGCGCGACGAGATCGCCGCGTCGACCTGGTCGCGGCGGTAGCCGAGGAACGACCTCTTGAAGCTACCCATGCGCGGCAAGCTAGATGCCCCCTCGGACGGATCCTTGGAAACGCCGGTCAGACGCCCGCCGTCGACCGCGCCCGCGACTCGTCGAGGCCGAGGTCGAGCCGCGGCGCCTCGTGCCAGAGCTCCTCCAGGCGGTACCGCTGCCGAGCCTCGGCGGTGAAGACGTGCAGCACGGCGTCGAGGTAGTCGAGCACGATCCACCCGGCCGAGCCGTCGCCGTCGACCCCGCCGGGAAGCATCCCGTGCTCCCCCTTCATCTTCAGCCGCACGTCGTCGACGATCGCCCGCGCCTGGCGCTCGTTGCGCGCTGTGCAGATCGCCAGGAAGTCGGTGTAGGAGGCGAGCCCGCGCATGTCGAGGACGACGATCTCGACCGCGCCCTTGGCGTCGGCCAGCCCGGCGAGCCGCCTCACCAGCGCCTCGGAGCCCAGACCGGCGGTCATGAATAGACCCCCTTCTCCTCGATGAACCGCGCCACCGCCTCGGGGACCAGGTAGCGCAGCGGCCGCCCCGCCGCCGCCCGCTCGCGCACCGAGGAGGAGGAGACGCCGAACTGCGGCATCTCCAGCATCGTCGCCCGGCCGGCGGCTCCGAGGCTGCGCACCACGGCGGCGACGTCGGCGTCGGAGACGCCCGAGCGCCGCGCCACCGCCAGCCGCGCCAGCTCGACCACGCGCTCGGGATTGCGCCAGCTCTCCAGCCCGACGGCGGCGTCCGCCCCCATCACGAACACCAGATCCGGTTCTCCCCGCTCGGCTGCAAGCAGCTCCAAGGTCTCATACGTGTAGGACGGCCCGTCGCGCTCGACCTCGAGCGTGGAGACGCTGAAGCGCGAGTCGTCGGCGGCGGCCAGCCGGGTCATCGCCAGCCGCAGCTCGCGCCCGGGGTCGTCGAGGATCCGCTTGTGCGGCGCCTCGCCGGTCGGCACCAGCACGACTTCGTCGAGGCCGAGCTGCCAGAGCGCCTCCTGGGCCAGCGCCAGGTGCCCCAGGTGGGGCGGGTTGAAGGCCGAGCCGAGGACTCCGATCGCGGACGGGCCGTCGCCGGAGGCCGAGCTACTCACGCACCTGGCCATCGCCGCGGACGACGTACTTGTAGGTGGTCAGCTCGCGCAGGCCGATCGGGCCGCGCGCGTGCAGCTTCTGGGTCGAGTTGCCGATCTCCGCGCCCATCCCGAACTCGAAGCCGTCGGTGAAGCGGGTCGAGGCGTTGGTATAGACGACGGCGGCGTCGACCCCGGCGGTGAAGCGCTCCGCCGCCCCGGCCGAGCCGGTGACGATCGCCTCCGAGTGCCTGGTGCCGTAGCGGTTGACGTGCTCGACCGCCCCGTCCAGGGAGTCGACGACGGCGACCGCCAGCTTCAGGTCGAGGTACTCGGTCGCCCAGTCCTCCTCTTCCGCGACGCCGATCTCGGCCCCGCCGGCGCTCTCCCGCGCCCGCTCGTCGCCGACCAGCTCGACCCCGGCCCCGCGCAACTCCGCCAGCGCGCCGGGCAGGAACTCGGCGGCGACCGCGGCGTCGACCAGCAGCGTCTCGGCCGCGTTGCAGACGCCCGGGCGCTGGGTCTTCGCGTTGACCGCGATCCGCCGCGCCATCTCCAGGTCGGCGTCGGAGTGGACGTAGACGTGGCAGTTGCCGGCGGCGGCGTAGATCACCGGCACCGTCGCCACCTCCTTCAAAGCCCGCTTCAGCCCCTCGCCGCCGCGCGGGATCAGCAGGTCGACCGTGTCCTCCTGGGTGGCCAGCTCAACCAGGTCGTCGCGATCGCCGCCCTCGAGCAGCAGCACCGCGTCCCCCGGCAACCCGGCCTCGGCGAGACCCTCGCGGACGATCGCCGCCAGCGCCGCATTGGTTCGTTCCGCATAGCTCGACCCCCGCAGCACGATCGCGTTGCCGCTCTCGATCGTCAGCGCCGCGCAATCGACAGTCACGTTCGGCCGCGCCTCGTAGACGACGGCGACGACCCCCAGCGGCACCCGCACCTTCCGCAGATCGAGCCCACCGGCAAGCACCTTGTGCTCCAGCTCCTCGCCGACCGGATCATCGAGCGCAGCAACCGCCAGCACGCCGTCAGCCATCGCCGCGATCCGCTCCGCGCTCAGCGTCAACCGATCCCGCAGCGCAGCGGTAAGCCCTTCCGCCCGCTCATCGGCGAGATCCGCCGCATTCGCCTCCAAGATGTCCGCAGTTCGCTCCTGGAGCAATCGAGCAGTCGCCTCCAGCGCAGCATCCTTGACAGCGGTAGGAGCACTCCCCAGCTCTCGCGAAGCCAGCTGAGCCACCTCGCATGCTTCAGCAACGGTTCTAGTCGTGATCGCCATATCGGCTAAGGGTACCCAGGAGGGCCGGGGTGCCCCTCCGGCGCAGCGGCGTCATCTTTTTCGCACAGAGCACTCAGCGAGTGCCGGGATGCGCCAGGCGAAAAAGCCAGCAAGCCGGAGGGGCACCCCGGCCCTCCGTGACCTTGGCGAAAAACCCAGCAAGCGGGAGGGACCCCCTGGCCCTCCGCCACCTTCGAAGCTAAAGGAGCACGAACCGGTCCCGATGAATCACCTCATCGGCAGCATGCGGCAGCAGCTCCCGCACCTCGGCGCTCTTCATCCCCAGCACCCGCGACAGCTCCGTTGAGGAAAAGTCGGCGATCCCCTTGCCGATCACGGCGCCGTCGAGCGCGACCTCGACCGCGTCGCCTGCCTCGAAACTGCCCTCGACCCCGACGATGCCGACCGGCAGCAGGCTCGACCCGGCCTCCCGCAGCACGCGAGCGGCGCCGTCGTCGACGGCAAGCGTGCCCCGGGCCGGCTTCGCGTGCTTGAGCCAGAGCTTGAAGCTCGAAACCTTTCCGTCCTGAGCCGCGAACCGCGTGCCGGCCGGCTCCCCGGCCGCCGCGGCGCGCAGCGCCCCCGGCTTCGTCCCGTTGCAGATCGCCGCCGGAATCCCGGCCTCAGCAGCCATCTCGGCGGCGGCGACCTTGCTGCGCATCCCGCCCGAGCCGAAGGCCGAGGTGCGGTCGCCGATCGCCAGCCCCTCCAGCGCGGCGAAGTCGTTCACCTCCGGGATCAGCTCGGCTTCCGAGTCGAGGCCCGGATCGGCGCTGTAGAGACCGTCGACGTCGGAGAGCAGCACCAGCAGGCGGGCGTCGAGCAGCACCGCCACCTGGGCGGCGAGGAAATCGTTGTCGCCGAAGGTGATCTCGTCGGTCGCCGTCGTGTCGTTCTCGTTGACCACCGGGACCACGCCCCAGTCGATCAGCCGCCGCAGGGTCTGGCGCGCGTTCAGGTAGTTGGTCCGCGCGGCGATGTCGGCAGCGGTCAGCAGCACCTGCGCCGACCGCGTCCCGCCGTCGGCGAGCCGCGACTGGTACGCCCGGAACAGGTCCCCCTGGCCGACCGCCGAGGCGGCCTGCAGCTCGTCCATCGCACGCGGGCGCACCGCCAGCCCGAGCAGCCGGATTCCCCGCGCGATCGCCCCCGAGGTGACCAGCACCACCCTCTCGCCCCCCTGCTCCAGCTCGGCCACCTGCGCGCAGACCGAGTCGAGCACGTCGACCCGCAACTCGCCGTCATCGGCGGCGACAATCGAAGATCCCAGCTTCACGACCAGAGTCATAGCCGCAGAAGCATAGGAGCGTTCCACGAGGGAGGGGCAGGGGGTCCCTCCCGCGCAGCGGCGTCCTCTTGCTCGCCCCACGAACTTCATCGGCAGCCGCAAACGTCGTGGCGAGCAACCCAGCAAGCGGGAGGGACCCCCTGCCCCTCCCCAACCGGGGGCCCCTACGGATGCAGCTCGAACTCGTGCTCGCCGACGCGGACCTCGTCGCCTGCTTCGAAGCCGGCGGCGCGCAGGGCGGCCACCGCGCCGATCTCCCTCAAGCGCTGCTCGAGGTAGGCGAGAGCCTCTTCGTTTTTCAGATCGTGGCGCTCGAACAACAGCTCGACGCCGCGGCCGAGCAGGCGGTAGGCGCCGTCGCCCTCGCGCTGGACCGAGTACCCCCCCTCGCCGACCGGCCGGTAGACGCGGTGCTCGGCCTCGAACTCGGCCGGGCCGGCGTTCGGGCGTTCGGGACGCGCCGGGGCCGTCTCCGGCAATGCGGCGAGGATCGCCCGGCGCAGCTCGTCGAGGCCCTCGCCGGTGGCCGCCGAGACCGCCAGCACCGCGGGCCTATCTGCTCCCCTCCTCCTCGGCCGCCTCGCCGCGGTCCCCGTCCTTCCGGCCGCCACCGGCTGCGGCGCCGGTGAGCCGCGCGCGCCACTCGGCAACCGCCTCCTCCACCTGCTCGGTCGGAAGCAGATCGCGCTTGGAGAGGACGACCAGCTCGGGCAGCCCCTCCAACCCGGCGCCGTAGGCGGATAGCTCCGCCCGCACCGCCTCGTAGTTCGAAGTCGGCTCCCCCTCCAGCGGCGCCAGGTCGACCAGGTGGACGAGCATCGAGCAGCGCTCGACGTGGGCGAGGAACTCGTGGCCGAGCCCGGCGCCCTCCGCCGCGCCTTCGATCAACCCGGGGATGTCGGCGACCACCGCCTGGCGGTCCTCGCCCTCGATCGTCCCCAGCACCGGCGACAACGTCGTGAACGGGTAGTCGCCGACCTTCGGGTCGGCCCGCGTCAGCCGGGCCAGTAGCGACGACTTGCCCGCGTTCGGCAGTCCCACCAAGCCAATGTCGGCCAGCAGCTTCAACCGAACCTCGATCCACCCCTCCTCGCCCCCGGTCCCGTTCTCGGCAAACCGGGGCGCCTGCCGCGTCGAGGTCGCGAACCGCTTGTTCCCATGACCCCCGCGCCCGCCGTGAGCCAGCACCGCCCGCTGCCCGGGCTCGATCAGGTCGACCCGGCTCCCGTCGACCGCCTCAGCCTGCGTCCCGGCCGGCACCGGAATCGCCAGCTCCTCGCCCCGGCCCCCATGTCGATTGGACCCTTCCCCATGCTTCCCCCGCCCGGCCCGAAAGTGCTTGCTGCCCCGCAACGCCCCAAGGTCCCGCTTCGACGAATCGCAGACCAGCACCACATCCCCGCCATGCCCGCCGTCGCCGCCATCCGGCCCGCCCTTCGGCACATGAGCCTCCCGCCGGAACGACACGCACCCGTTCCCGCCGGCCCCGCCCTCAACCCAGATCTTCGCCCTGTCGTACATCGCAATCGGAGAGTGTGGCGACTTGTTCTCGCTATGCGACACCAACTCGCCAAACGCAAGCTGACGACCCCCTTGAGCGGGCGGTCTTCACCTTCGGCGGTTTGAAGCCTTGAAGGAGGGGCAGGGGGTCCCTCCCGCGCAGCGGCGTCCTCTTGCTCGCCCCACCAACTTCATCGGCAGCCGCAAACGTCGTGGCGAGCAACCCAGCAAGCGGGAGGGACCCCCCTGCCCCTCCCCCCGGCTCAGTCCTGCAAGACCGAGATCGTGCGGCCCTTGCGGGACGGCTTGAACTGCACCGTCCCGGCCTGAGTCGCGAAGATCGTGTGGTCGCGGCCGAGGCCGACGCCGTCGCCGGGCCAGAACCGCGTCCCGCGCTGGCGCACGATGATCTCGCCGCCGCAGACCTTCTGGCCGGCGAACACCTTCACCCCGAGCATGTTGGGGTTCGATTCGCGCCCGTTGCGGCTCGAGCCAAGTCCTTTCTTATGCGCCATCGTCGTCCTTTTTAGCAGCAGGTTTGGCTTTGGCTTTTTTCGCGGCGGGCTTTTTCTCGGCTTTCGGCTTCGCCGTCGCTTTTTTCGCCGTCGCCTTTTTCGCGGCGGGTTTCGCGGCTGCCTTCTCTTTCGGCTCCGCTTTCGCCGCTTTGGCCTTCGCCGGTTTGCCGAGCGCCAGCTCGGTCACCTCGAGCCGGGTCAGCTCCGACCGATGCCCGGCGCGCCGCCGGTAGCCCTTCTTCGGCTTGTATTTGAAGACCTTGATCTTCGGCCCGCGCAGGTGCTCGGCGACGGTCGCCTCGACCTTGACCTTCTCCAGCTCCTTCGGCTCGGCGACGATCTCCTCGTCGCGGAACATGACGGCGCGGAGGGCGACCTTGTCGCCCTCCTTCGCACCGAGCCTGTCGACGAGCAGCGAACTGCCCTTCTCGACCCGGTACTGCTTGCCACCGCTCTCTATGACTGCGTACGTGCTCATTCGGCGGCGGCGGATTCTAGAGCCTCGCGCCTGGAGCCGTTGCTCCCCGCCTCGGCGGGCAGCGAGGCGACCGCCGCCGCCCGTTCGACCTCCTCGATCCGCACCAGCTTGCGCTCGCCGACAAAGCGGCCGCCGCCGGTGACGCTGACCACGTAGGAATCGATCCGGGCAACCGCGTCGTCGGGGTTGTACATGTGCGGCTCCTCGATCGTCACCAGCACCTCCTCGCCGACCTTGAACGGAAGCGCCCGCTCCTCGATCTCGGCCCGGCTGCCGGCCTCGACCAGCTCGAAGGTCTCGATCGGCAGCGCGTCCGTGCCTTCGAAGTGGAACTGATTGCCGGTTTCGGCCTCCAGCTCGGAGAGGCCGCTGTCGGGCTCGATCAGCTCCGCCGCGACCTTCGGATTGACCCGCAGCAGGAACGCCTCGGCGTCGCGCGCGGCGAGGTCGCGCATCTTGCGCAGCCCCTCCAGCGCCACCGTCTCGGCCGAGAGGACGACCCCCTCGCCGGCGCAGGTCGGACAGGGAGCGGTGAGGATCTCGCGCACCCCGTCGGTCACGTTCTGGCGGGTCATCTCGACCAGCCCCAGCGGCGAGACCTCGACCACGTAGCTCTTCGACTTGTCGGCGTCGAGCGCTTTGCGCAGCGTCTTCAGGACTTTGTCGCGGTTTTTGGCCCGCGCCATGTCGATGAAGTCGATCACGATGATGCCGCCGATGTCGCGCAACCGCAGCTGCCGCACCGCCTCGTCGGCGGCCTCGGTGTTGACTTTGGTGATCGTCTCCTCCAACCCGCCCTTGCCGCGGCCGGTGAAGGAGCCGCTGTTGACGTCGATCACCGTCAGCGCCTCGGTGTAGTCGATGATCAGGTAGCCGCCGGAGGGCAGGTCGACCCGCCGCACCAGGGTCGACTCGATCTCCTTGTCGATTCCCCATTTCTCCAGCAGCGGCTTCTTGCCCTCGTACAGCTCGACTTTGTCGATCAGCTCCGGCGCGGTGCGCTGGAAGAAGCCGGTCACCCGCTCGAGCTGTTTCGGCGAGTCGATGATCGCCGATTCGAACTCGACCAGGAAGACGTCGCGCAGGACGCGCACCGCCAGGTCGGCCTCCTGGAAGACGAGGCCCGGCGCCTTGGTCTTCTCGCTGCGCCGCTCGAGCACGTCGTAGAGCTTGTGCAGGTAGCCGATCTCACGCACGAAATCGGACTTCTTCGCCCCGTGGGCGGCGGTGCGGACGATCAGCCCGCCCGGGCCCTTGTAGGTGCGGTCGACCATCTTGCGCAGCCGGTCGCGCTCGGATTCCGACAGCCGTCGGCTGACGCCGACGCCGCCTCCAGCGGGCGCGTAGACGAGGTAGCGGCCGGCGATCGAGAGGTTCATCGAGAGCCGCGCGCCCTTCGTCTTCAGCGGGTCCTTGACGACCTGGACCAGGATCTCCTGGCCCGACTTCAGCATTTCGCCGATTTTCGGGCCGCTGCCGCGGCCCCGCTTCGGCGCCTGCTTGCCGTTCGGCAGGACGATCTCGTCGACGTGCAGGAAGCCGTTGCGCTCGAGGCCGATGTCGACGAAGGCGGCCTCCATGCCGTTGAGGACGTTGTCGACCTTGCCCTTGTAGATGTTGCCGACGATCGATCGCCGGCCGCGCCGCTCGATGTAGAGCTCCGCGACGTCGCGTTTGCCGCCTTTCGTCTTCGACTCCAGGACGGCGACTCGGGTCTCGCCACGATCGGCGGACACCAGGATGGTTTTCTTCATTTCAACTCAGTTCGGATAGGTACGCAAGCCCGGCTTCCTTCGCGGAATCACCAGGCGAACCTGCCCTTCTGGCTGAGGCGCGCTTGCGTGTGGATGCTCTGAAGCACTCCGACGGCGAGGAAGGTCGCCAGCACGGACGACCCACCGTAGCTCATCAGCGGCAGGGGAATCCCGGTGATCGGCATGATCCCGAGGTTCATCCCCACGTTGACGAAGACCTGGAACAGCAGCATGGCGGCGATGCCGCCGGCCACCAGGGTCCCGTAGGAGTTCTTCGAAAGCGTCACGATCCGCAGCGCCCGCCAGATCAGCAGGGCGTAAAGGGATAGGACTAAGGCGGCTCCCGCGAACCCGTAGCGCTCACCGATCACCGCGAAGATGAAGTCGGTGGTCCGCTCGGGGACGAAGTTGAGCCGCGTCTGGGTGGCCCGATTGCCTCGCCCGGTCTTTCCCCCGGAGCCGATGGCGATCTTGGCCTGGTCCTGCTGGTAGCCCGCATCCGCGGGGTCCGCGCTTGGATTCAGGAACGAGGTCAGCCTCTGCTCCTGATAGCCCTTGAGGACCGGCGTCCCGACTGCGGGAGCCACCACGAGGACAAGCGCGACGATTGCCACCAGTCCCGCGCCGATCACCGCGAAGTGCGTCCAGCGGACGCCCCCCACGTACATCACGGCGAGGGTGATTGCCCCGTACACCAGGGAGGTGCCGAGGTCCGGCTGCAGGAAGACCAGCGCAGCCGGGGCGAGGCCGAGGCAGAGGTAGCGCACGGTGCGCTGCCTCGCCGAGCCCCGCCGGGCGCCATCGATGACGAAGCCGGCAAGGGCCAGTACCAGCAGGACCTTGCCCAGCTCCGATGGCTGGAAGCTGAAGAACGGGAGTTCGAACGAGCGCCGCGAGCCGCGGGCGGCGACGCCGAAGACGAAGACCAGCGCGACGCTGGCGCAGAGGAAGGTGTAGATGCCGACCCGCAGCTCGCGGAAGCGCGAGTAGTCGATCCGCGCCAGCATGTACATGCCGGCGAGGCCGAGTATCGCGTAGATCGCCTGGCGGTCGACGTAGTAGTGGGGGCTGCCGGACACGTCGTGCAGCGTCGCCTGGCCCAGCGTGAAGATGCTGAAGACGGCGAGGCCGACGGCGGCGAAGCCCAGCGCCGGGTCCATATAGGGCAGGCCGAGGCGCTCGGCGATCCCCGGGCGCAGCGCGAAGGGCTCCGGCCGCGTGCGGCGGGTGCGGGTCGCGTACATCAGCCCGGGCTCCCGCCGTTGACGCCGCTTTCGCCGGAGCTGTGCTTGCCGAAATAGGCTTCGAGGATCCCTCTCGCGGCGGGCGCCGCCGCTTCGGCTCCGAAGCCGCCTTCCTCGATCGTCACCGCCGTCACGATACGGGGATTCGGATACGGAGCGAGGACGACGTACCAGGACTGGTTGCCGTGACCGACCCGTTCCGCGGTTCCCGTCTTGCCGGCGACTTCGACCGGGAAGTTGCTGAAGACGGCGTAGGAGGTGCCGCCGGGGGACTGGGCCGCCTCGTGCAGGCCTTCCAGGATCGCCGCCCTGTAGGTCGGGTCGACATGAACGTGCCGGCGCGCCTTCGGGGTGAATTCCTTGATCACCCGGCCGGCCGCGTCGTCGACCTGCAGGCCGACGTGCGGGGTGACGACCGTGCCGCCGTTGGCGACCGTCGCGTAGGCGACCGCCATCTGCAGCGGATTCGTCTGCAGGCTCCCCTGCCCGGTCGCCAGCTGGACGTTGTAGCCGGCCGACCACGGTCCTTCCAACAGGCCCTTGCGGTAGAGCCGGTTCTGCCACTTCGGCCCGGGCAGCAGGCCGGTTTCGGAGCCCGGCAGGTCGATCCCGGTCGGCCGGCCGATCCCCAGCAGGTGGCCCCAGTGCTGGAGCGCGCCGGTGTTCCACATGTCGAGGCCGAGCGTGTAGAAGTAGACGTCGGAGGAGACCTTCAGCGCTTCCACCAGGTCGACCGCGCCGTAGGCGGCGCCGCCGGAGTTTTCGAATTCCTGCCCGCCGACGGTGATCGAGCCGCCGTCGTCGACCACCGTCGCCGGCGTGCTGACGCCCGAATTGAGAGCCGCCATCGCGGTGATCAGCTTGAAGGTCGACCCGGTCGGGTACAGCCCGGCGATCGCCCGATCGGTCAGCGGCGCCGCGACGGGGTCGCGGTACAGCGCGTTGACCTGGCTCTGGGTCAGCGGCCGAGTGAACACCGAGGGTTCGAAGGTCGGCGCCGAGCCGAGGCCGAGGATTTCGCCGCTGTGCACGTTCATCGTGATGAAGGCGCCCGGCAGCCCGAAGCCGGCGAGCGCCGCTTCGCCGGCTTCCTGCACCGCCGAGTCGATCGAGAGCTTGAGGTTGTCGCCGGGCACCGGCGGCTTCGAGACCAGCTGCCCGTTCTTGGTCGGCTGGCCGAAGGCGTCGACCTGGATCCGGGTCAGCCCCGGCACGCCCCGCAGGTAGCGGTCGTAGGTGTCCTCGGCCCCTTCCTGGCCGACCTGATCGCCCGGCTGCAGCCCCTCGTAGCGCGGTTCCTTCAGCTGTTCTTCGGAGACCTCCCCGACGTAGCCGAGGATGTGGGCGGCGACGGTGCCGTGCGGGTAGTGGCGGACGAAGACCCGCTGCACCTCGACCCCGGGGAAGCGGTCGCGGTTTTCCTCCAGGTAGAAGACGAGGTAGTGCCCGACGTCGCGGCGCAGGGTGACCGGCGCCGCCGGCGCCGCCACGAGCTGTTCGTGCATCAGCTTGCGCACCCGGTGCAGGGTGCTGTGGGTGAGGCCCGCGAGCCGGGCGAGCTCGGCGCGCCGCTTGGCCGCGTGCAGCGGCAGCTTCTGCGGGTTGACCTGGAGCGCCAGGCTGGTCGTGTTGTCGACGATCACCCGGCCACCGCGGTCGAGGATCTCGCCCCGCGGGGCGATCACCCGGTAGGAGCGGGTGCGGTTGTTGTTCGCTTCGGCGAGGTATTTTTCGCCGTTCAGGATCTGCAGGAACCAGAGGCGGAAGAAGAGGACGCCGAACAGCGCCAGCGCGATGCCGCCGAACAGGGCGATCCGCAGCGCCAGGCGGTTGTTCATCGCCGGGCCGCGTCCGTCGGAGCGCAGGTACATCGCCTCAGGCCCCGATCACGGTCGGCTGCCGGCCGCGGCTCGCCTTCGGCTCCTCGACCAGAGCAGGTCGCAGCAGCCGCCGCAGCAGCAGGTAGATCGGCCAGCCGAGGAAGAAGGCGTAGATGCTCTTCAGCAGCAGGTCGCGGACGATCAGCGCGCTGACCGGGGCGTCGACGCCGAGCATCAGCTGGACCAGCGCGAAGCCGAGCTCGGCGAACAGGGTCAGGCCCATGCAGAGCAGCGGCGGCACCAGAGCGCTGTGGATCTCGAAGCGTTCGCGGAACAGGCCGGCGAGGTAGCCGGCGGCGAGCAGGACCAGCGAGGAGCCGCCGAGCGGCGCGACCAGCAGGCAGTCGACGAGCAGGCCGATCGAGAAACCCGAGACGGCGCCGGTCATGCTGCCGCCGAGAAGGCCGAGCGAGATCACCAGCGCCGGCAGCACGTCGGGGCTGGTGTGCAGCAGCTCGACCCGCGAGAAGAAGGAGAGCTGCAGCAGCACGCCGAGGACCGCGATCGCGACCAGGCGGGCGAAGATCTTCGGGGTGACGATCAACCTCGCGAGCCCCCGGTCAGGACCTGCAGCGGCTCGAGGTTGGCGAGGTCGGCGAAGGGTCGCAGTTCGACCTGCTGGCTGGCCTCCTGTTCGACGATCGAGGCGTGGGTCACTTCGCCGATCGGCAGCCCGGGCGGGAACAGCGAGGCGAGCCCCTGGGCGCGCCAGCCGGCGGTGACCACGGTCTGGCCGCGGTGCACGCGCCTGCTCGAGTCGATGAAGTCGAGGATCAGCGTTTCCGGGTCGCCGATGTCGGGGCGCATCACCCCCTGCACGCCGCCCGGCAAAACCTTGGCCGAGACGGCGCTGGTGTGGTCGGTGATCAGCATCACCTGCGCCGAGCCGCCCTCGACCGATGCGACGCGGCCGACCAGGCCGTCGCCGCCGATCACCGGGTCGTCGACGTGGACGCCGTCGTGGCTGCCGACGTCGACGGTCACCGCCGCCTGCCAGACGGTCGGCGAGCGGGCGATCACCCGGCCGGTGACCGGCGTGTAGGCGGAGGCGGCGAGCGGCGGGGCGCGATCGAGTTCGACCAGCTTGCGCAGCTGCCCGTCTTCCTGCAGCGCCGCCTGGCCGGCGACCGCCTGTTCCCGCGTCTTCGCCAGTTCCGACTTGAGGCGGCTGTTTTCGCCCCGCGCCTGGAAGGTCTTGTCGAACCAGTCGACCATGTCGCGGGCCGGCTTCAGGGCGCGGTCGGCGACGGTCTGCAGGGGGCCGAAGACCGTGCTGACGCCCCGCTGCAGGCCACCGGAGCTCTGCCCGTAGGTGACCGTCAGCAGGGCGAAGGACCCGATGATCAGGAGCGTCAGTACCGCTCTACGGCGGCGTACTTGTTTGCGATACACGGCTGAGCCCTAGGTTTGGCGCTTTGTCTGAACGGCGGCTAAGCAACGCGCGCC
Source organism: uncultured Solirubrobacterales bacterium (assembly GCA_963764365.1). Classification (GTDB taxonomy): domain Bacteria; phylum Actinomycetota; class Thermoleophilia; order Solirubrobacterales; family 70-9; genus VRUE01. Next base: position 342,686 of record CAVXSI010000020.1, on the reverse strand, counting down.
GTACCCGAGTTCATCTTGCTGGCCCGATGGATGGTCTCGAACTCCTCCAGGGAGATCCCGGAGCCGACGGCCACACACGTCAACGGCGACTCTGCCAGCTGGCAGGGCATCTGGCACTCGTCGCGCAGGCGCTGTTCGAGCCCTTGCAGGAGCGCACCGCCGCCCGCAAGGGTAATGCCTCGGTCCATGATGTCCCCCGCCAGCTCCGGCGGGGTACGGTCGAGGGTGTCCTTGACGGCGTCGACGATGTGGCTGATCGGCTCGTCGAGCGCCTCGCGCACCTCGGCCGACCCGAGCGTGATCGTCTTCGGCAGCCCGGAGACCAGGTCGCGCCCGCGGATCTCGACCTCGACCTCCTCGGCGAGCTGCGAGGCCGAGCCGGCCTCGAGCTTCACCTCCTCCGCCGTCTGCGTGCCGATCGCCAGCTTGTAGCGCTGCTTGCAGTGGTGGACGATCGCCTCGTCGAGCTCGTCGCCGCCGACGCGGATCGACTGCGAGACGACGATCCCGCCGAGCGAGATCACCGCCACCTCGGTGGTGCCGCCGCCGACATCGACGATCAGCGAGCCGGTCGGCTCGGCGACCGGCAGGCCGGCACCGATCGCCGCCGCCATCGGCTCCTCGATCAGATAGGCCTTGCGGGCGCCGGCCGAGAGGCAGGCCTCCTCGACCGCCCGCTTCTCCACCCCGGTCACCCCGGAGGGAACGCAGACGACCACCCGCGGGTGGGCGAAGCGGTTGGAGTGGACCTGTTTGATGAAGTGCCGCAGCATCTGCTCGGTGACGTCGAAGTCGGCGATCACGCCGTCCTTCAGCGGCCGGATCGCGGTGATCGAGCCCGGCGTCCGCCCCAGCATCCGCTTCGCTTCGACCCCGACCGCGTGGACCTGGCCGGTGCGCGAGTCGATCGCCACCACCGAGGGCTCGGAGAGCACAATGCCGCGCCCCCGCACGTAGACGAGGGTGTTTGCCGTGCCGAGGTCGACCGCCATGTCGCGGCCGCCGAGTCTGGTGAAGTAGCTGAAGATGCCCATGCGTTTGCGGGAATTGCAGCGCAATCATCCCAGATGGCCAAGCCCGGCCCCGAGTTCGAATGAAATCGGCCAACGACTTAATCCGATTCAGGCTTAATTCAATCCCAACTAGCATTTTCAGCGATTGAAACGTATAATCAGCGTGTTCAGAGCAATGCTCGCAGATGACAGGCGGTATCCCCGGTGCCAGAAGGGCCGGACTCAACCAGATCAGAAGGAACCGGCTCGACCTTCGAGCATTTTCTCGAATGCGTTCCCGACGCGATCCTCGGCGTCGGGTCCGACGGCAAGATCGTCCTCGTCAATCGCCAGGCCGAGGTCATCTTCGGCTACGAACGCGGCGAGCTGATCGGCGAGACGCTCGAGACGCTCGTCCCGAAGCGCTTCCGGCTCGCGCACACCGACCGCCGCCATGGCTTCTTCGAAGCGCCCCGCGCGCGGCCGATGGGCGGCGGGGTCGCGCTGTTCGCGCTGCGCCGTGACGGCGCCGAGTTCCCGATCGAGGTCAGCCTCTCCCACCTCGAGCTGGACGGTGAGACGATCGCCACCGCCGCCGTGCGCGACATCAGCGAGCGGGCCGAAAACGAGCACGAAAGGGCGCTCCAGGACGAGCTTCAGCGGGCGCGACGGCTGGAGAGCGTCGGTCAGCTCGCTGGCGGCATCGCCCACGACTTCAACAACATCCTCGGCGTGATCATGAACTATGCCGAGTTCGTCGCCGACGAGCTCGAGCCCGACTCGCGGGCCCACGGTGACATCGAGGAGATCCGCCGCGCCGCCGAGCGCGCGGCGGCGCTGACCCGGCAGCTGCTGATCTTCAGCCGCCGCGAGACGGTCAAGCCCGAGGTGCTCGACCTGATCGCGCTGATCGGCGAGCTGGAGAATCTGTTGCACCGGGCGCTCGGCGAGCGGGTCGAACTGGATGTCCTGCTCGACGAGAAGCTGTGGGCGATCGAAGCCGACCCGGGCCAGGTCGAGCAGGTGCTGGTCAACCTCTCGGTCAACGCCCGGGATGCGATGCCCGACGGCGGCCGGCTGCTGATCGAGGCCGACAATGCCGAACTGGACGACGAGTTCGCCTACATGCACCCCGACACCGCCCCCGGCCGCTACGTCCGACTCAAGGTCAGCGACACCGGGGTCGGCATGGACACGGAGACCGCCGACCGCGCCTTCGAGCCCTTCTTCACAACCAAGCCCGACGGGACCGGGCTCGGTCTGGCAACCGTCTACGGGATCGTCACCGGCGCCGGCGGTCGGCTCGACGTCTACTCCGAGCCGGGAATCGGCACCACGGTCAAGGTCCACCTGCCGGCGACCGCGGTCGTCCCGGCGCCCTCGCCGCCGCCGCGATCCGCCCGCTCGGCCGGGCACGGCGAGGTGGTGCTGGTGGTGGAGGATGAGCCATTCGTGCGGCGGATGGCCGAACGGATCCTGGCCAAGGGCGGCTACGCGGTGATCGGGACGGCGCGTGGCAGCGAGGCCATGGAGATATGCGGCCGCCGCGAGCAGAAGATCGACCTGCTGCTGACCGACGTGGTCATGCCCGAGATGCTCGGCACCGAGCTGGTCGAGCGGGCGCGGGAGCTGCGACCGGACCTGCGGGTCGTCTACATGTCCGGCTACAGCCACGAAGTCCTCGCCCCGCAGGCGCTGACCGAGAGTGAGCACTGCGACTTCATCGAGAAGCCGTTCAACGCCCGCACCCTGCTGAAGGCGGTGGGCGACCTGCTCGAGCCGCCGGGGGCGGTGGCGGGATGAGCACCGCGACCGAGGTCGCCGGCTCGAACGGGACGAGGCCCCGCATCCTCGCCACCGACGACCGGCCCGAGGTGCTGAGGCTGGTCGAGCGCTCGCTCGGCGACCGCTACCGGTGCGAGCCGGCGACCAGCGTCGCCGAGGCGCGCGAGAAGCTCGCCGGGGAGCCGTTCGACCTGGCCCTCTGCGACATCCAGATGCCGGGCGAGTCGGGACTGGTGCTGGTCGAGGAGATCGCCCGCAAACACCCGCGAACAGCGATCGTGATGGTGACCGGAGTCGACGATCCCGAGATCGCCGAACAGGCCTTCCGCCTCGGCGCCCACGGCTATCTCGTGAAGCCGTTCTGGCCGGGGCAGCTGCAGATCACGGTCGCCAAATCCCTGCGCCAGCACCGGCTCGAGTTGGACGAGAAGGCACGCCATTCGGCTCTGCTCGGCAGCGCCGAGGAAAAGACCGAGGCGCTGCGCCACGAGCTGATCGACGCGCAGCGCAAGGCGATCGCCGACCTGCGGCGCTCGCGGCAGGAGACGGTCGAACGGCTCGCCCGGGCGATCGAGATGCACGACCCCGAGACCGGCCGCCACATCGACCGCATGGCCTCGATCTCGGCACTGCTCGGACAGCGGCTGGGACTCGACCCCGAGCGGGTGCTGCTGCTGCGGGCGGCGGCGCCGATGCACGACGTCGGCAAGATAGCCACGCCGGACAGCGTCCTGCACAAGCGGGGCCCGCTGACCGCCAGCGAGCGCAAGCGGATGCAGGTTCACACGGTGGTCGGTCACGAAATCCTCGACGACTCCGAGAGCGAGCTGTTGCGGATGGCGGCGACGATCGCCCTCGCCCACCACGAGTGGTTCGACGGCAGCGGCTACCCGCAGGGGCTCGAGGGCGCCGAGATCCCGATCGAAGGGCGGATCGCCGCAGTCGCCGACGTCTTCGACGCCCTGCTCAGCGACCGGCCCTACCGGCCGGCCTTCACCGTCGAGGAGACGAAGGAGACGATCGCGTCGGAGCGTGGAACCCACTTCGACCCGGAGATCGTCGACGCCCTGCTGGAGAACCTCGACGACGCCGTCTCGCTACGCAGCTGAGCCGCGCTCGAGCAGCTCCGGCGCCAACTCGGCCAGCAGGCCCACGGGCAGCCCGACCACGTTCGAGACGCTCCCCTCCAGCCGCTCGACCAGCGTCGACCCGAGCGTCTGGATCGCATACCCGCCCGACCGCCCCCGCCACTCCCCGAACCGCACGTACCGCTCCTTCGCCGCCTCGTCCAGCTCCCGGAACACGACGGTCGTCCGTTCCAGCCCGCTCCGCTCCTCGCCGCCGTCCAGCACCACCAGCCCGCTCAGCACCTCGTGCGCCCGTCCCGACATCAGCTCCAGGTACCGGCGCGCGTCGCCCTCGTCCTCGGGTTTTCCGAGAGCCCTGCCGTCCAAGACCACATCCGTATCGCAGGCGATCACCAGCCCGTCCGCCTTGACCGCCCGAGCCTTCATCCGAGCGTTCTCCAGCACCTCAACCTCAGGCTCGCCCCCCGCCAGCTCCTCGACCCCGGGCACCACAACCTCGAACTCCACCCCCAGCTTTTCGAGAATCTCCCTCCGCTGAGGCGACCCCGAAGCAAGCGTGACGCCCGGGCTCACAGCCGTGGCGTGGGTAAGGGGTGGAGCGTCTTGTACTTTTTCGCCCGACCGCGTCGGCGAGAGCCGCCCGTTCCCGGCGAAAAAGTTAAGCGGAACCCCTTGCCCACGCCGCGGCTGCTAGACCAACTCAGGGAACCAGATGCCGATCTCACGCTCGGCCGACTCGTCCGAGTCGGACCCATGCACCATGTTGAAGGTCACCTCGAGCGCGTAATCGCCGCGGATCGAGCCCGGCGCCGCCTCGACCGGGTTGGTCGCGCCGATCACCTGCCGCGCCGCCGCCACCGCCTCGGTCCCCTCCAGCACCATCGCCACCAGGGTGCCGCCGGTGATGAACTCGACCAGCTCGCCGAAGAACGGCTTCTCGGTGTGCTCCTCGTAGTGCGCGTGGGCGATCTCCTCGACCGCGACCATCGTCTTCAGGGCGACGACCCGCAGGCCCTTGCGCTCGAACCGGGCGATCACCTCGCCGCTGAGAGCGCGTTCGAAGGCGTCAGGCTTTACGAGGATCAGGGTCCGGCTCACGGCTGGGGCTCCTTTGCGGTCGTTGCTTTCTTTCAGGCTCTTTCGCCGGCGGGCGCTCGCGGACAGGCTCGCGCTCGGCCGCCGGGGCGGCGCGCTTGGCGCGGTCGGCGTCGCCTTTCGGCGCTTTCCGTTTCTCGCGCGGCGGCGCGGCGGATTTGCGCCGCCGCGGCTTCTGCTCCTGGGCGCGCAGCGGCTCCTCGCAGTATGGGCAGAGCGACCAGCGCGGGTCGACCGGCTTGCGGCAGCTCGGGCAGGGATCCTTGAGCCGGTGCCCGCAGTCCGGGCAGCGCATGTAGTTGCGTTCGATCGGGAAGCCGCAGGCGGTGCACGAGGACGCTTTCAGCTGCCGCACCCGCAGCTGCGCGGCTTCGATCTCGAGCTCGCGTTCGTGAGCGTCTTCGAGGAACTCCGGCGGCCGCACGATCGCGTAGACGGCGGTGCCGATGTAGGGGATGAACGAGGCGAGGGTCGCGCAGCCGATCAGGAAAGGGTCGGTGATGCGCCGCTTGGCGTCGAGGTAGGTGAAGACGATCAGCGCCAGCCAGACGACGACCAGCATCAGGATGAGGAGGTTGACGACCAGGTTGAGGCCGCCGTTGCTGATGCCGAAGATCGCTAGTGCCATGGCTGGGAGCCCCGCCGGGGGGAGCGATGAGTCTACTTCGCCGCCTCGGGCGCGAACCCTGTCACAGGAACGACCTGCCGAACAGGTAGCCGATGCCGAAGAAGATCAGGATCACCGCGGCGACGACCGCGGCGACCAGGGCCATCATCGAGAGCAGTTGCGATCCGGCGCTTCTGGGGCTCGTCTGATCCACCTCGCAATCCTCGCATACGCTCAACCGACCAGAGCGGCCCGGGCGGGCGCAAGCGCGTAGTGAGAGCCGGCGACGAGCAGGGCCCCGCCCGCCTCGGCGGCCAGCTCCCGCCCCCGAGCCACCGCCTCCGCGAGCTCCGCCACGGCCTCGGCTTCCACCCCGGCCGCAGCGCACACCTTGGCGAGCTCCGCCGCCCCAAGCGAGGGCCGATGGGCCCCGCCGACGGGGAGTTCGGTGCAGACGACGCGAGTGACGGCGGGAGCGAGGGCGGCGACGATCGCCGCCGCGTCCTTGTCGGCGAGAATCGCCAGGCAGGCCACGACCGGCGGCCGCGCGGTGGGCATTTGGCTCGCATAGCGACGCAAATGTCTACCGCGCTGGACTGGGGACGCGATTTCCGGCAAGGCTTCGGCGAGTGCCGCGGCGCCGTCTGGGTTGTGGGCGGCATCGAGGTAGGTCGGTGGGTCGTCGGCGACCCGCTCGAGGCGCCCGGGGATCGCGACCCCGGCGGCGACGGCGGCCACCCGCTCGGGGTCAAGCTCGCCGAGGAAAGCCTGCGCCGCGGCGCAGGCCAGGGCGAAGTTGCGGCGCTGGAACCGCCCCGTGGCCCGCAGCCGCACCGCCTCGCCGGGATCCTCGGGAGCGACGATCAGCTCGGCGCCGCGCTGCGCCGCCGTCAGCTCGGCCAGCTCGCGCACGGCCGGGCTGACCCGGCCCAGCACCAGGGTCGTCTGGTCGCGCAGCACCGCCAGCTTCTCGGCGGCGATCTCCTCCTCGGTCTCGCCCAGCCACTCGGTGTGATCGAGTCCGACCGAGGTCAGCACGGTGACCCGCGAGGGGATCGTGTTGGTCGCGTCGAGCCGGCCCCCCAGCCCCGCCTCGACCACCGCCGCCTGGACTCGGGCGGCGGCGAGGGCGACGAAGGCGGCCGCGGTCGCCAGCTCGAACTGGGTCACGGCCTCACCGTCGTCCAAGCTCCGGTTCACCGTCTCGGCCGCCTGCGCGGCCCGCTCGACCGCAGCGGCAAAGGTGGCGGCGTCGATCTCCTCGCCGTGCAGCAGCACCCGTTCGGACCAGCGCGACGCGTGCGGCGAGAAGCAGGCGCCGGCGCCGACCCCGTGCGCCTCGAGCAGCGCCGCTGCCATTCTCGTCACCGAGGACTTGCCGTTGGTGCCGACGACGTGGATCGAGGCGAAGCGGTTCTGCGGCATGCCCAGCAGCGTGCTCAGCCTGTGCATCCGCTCCAGCCCGAGCTTCCAGCCGATCGGCTCGAGCGAGTCGAGGTAGGCCTCGGGGTCTATTCGCTGAGCTCCTCGAGCTCGAACCGGTAACGCTCGAGCTTCTCGCGCTCCTCGTCGACGACCTCGGCCGGGGCGCGGGCGACGAACTTCTCGTTGCCGAGCTTGCCCTCGGCCCGGGAAACCTCGGAGCGCAGCTCCTCGCGGCGCGCCTCCAGCCGCGCGGCGACCGCCTCGGCATCGATCTCGGCCGAGGCGAGGATCTTCACCGGCCCCACCGCGGCGACCGGGTCTCCCCCGTCCTCGGTGAAGGCCATGCGGGCGAGGCGGCCGACGAACTCCTGCGGCTCCGCGCCCTCGACCCGGGCCGGCAGCACCGTCGCCGCAGGCGCCTCGACCAGGTCGCGCCAGGCGCGCAGGCGCCGGGTCAGCTCGATCGCGGCGCGCACCTCCGCCTCGGCCTCGGGGTCGCGCAGCGCGCCCTCCGCCTCGGGGAACCGGTGCACGGCGAGGTGGCCGTCGCGGGCCGGGTGGTAGCTCCAGACCTCCTCGGTGACGAACGGCATCAGCGGGTGCAGCAGGCCGAGCACCCGCTCCAGCGCCCGCAGCAGGATCGCCGAGACCTCAGCCTCGCCCTCGTACAGCCGCGGCTTGGCGATCTCCAGGTACCAGTCGCAGAGCTCCGACCAGAAGAACGCGTAGGCCTCCTGGGCAGCATGGGCGAAGTCGTATTCCTCGAGCTTCGCGGTGACCGAGGCGATCGTCGCCTCGAGCCGGGAGAGGATCCAGCGGTCCTCGACCCGGGTTGGAGAGAGAACGTCCCCCTGCGCGCCCGTCCCACCCGCGACCGCGGCAGGAACTTGGTCCTGCCGCGCATTGATGTGCGATTGATTCTGCTCGAATTTGCAATTCAGCAAAATCAATCGCCCGGCGTTCCAGAGCTTGTTCGCCAAATCCGCTCCCTGCTGCACCTTGGCGTCGGAGAAGCGCACGTCCTGAGTCGAGGACATTGCCAGCAGCCCGAACCGCAGCGCATCGGCGCCGTGCTTGTCGATCTCCTCCAGCGGGTCTATCCCGGTGCCGAGGCTCTTCGACATCCGCCGCCCGTCGCGGGCCTGGATCACCGAGTGCACGTAGATGTCGCGGAAGGGGATGTCGCCGGCGAACTCGATCCCGGTCATCACCATCCGCGCTACCCAGAGGAAGAGGATCTCGCGCGCGGTGGTGAGGAAGCTGGTCGGGTAGAAGGCGCGCAGCTCCGGCGTGTCCTCGGGCCAGCCGAGGGTCGCGAACGGCCAAAGGGCCGAGCTGAACCAGGTGTCGAGCACGTCCTCCTCCTGGCGCAGCTCGCCGCCGCAGGCGCCGCAGCGCCCGGGCGACTGCCCTTCGGTCACATAGACCTCCGCGCAGGGGTCGCAGTACCAGACCGGGATCCGGTGCCCCCACCAGAGCTGACGCGAGACGCACCAGGGCCGGATCTCGCGCATCCATTCGAGGTAGACCCGCTTCCACTGCGACGGCGCGATCCGCACCTCGTCGCGCTCGACCGCCTCGATCGCCGGCTTCGCCAGCTCGTCCATGCGGCAGAACCACTGCAGCGAGATCAGCGGCTCGATCCGCTCGCCGGAGCGGTGCGAGAAGGGGACCGAGTGGGTGTAGGGCTGCTCGTCGCGCAGCCGGCCCTCCTCACGCAGCGCCGCGACCACCGCCTCCTGCGCCTCGGCGGCGGTGAGGCCGGCGAACCGCTCCCCGGCCTGCTCGGTCATCCGCCCGTCGGGGCCGATCGCGCCGATCTCCTCGAGCCCGTGCCGGCGGCCGATCTCGAAGTCGTTCGGGTCGTGCCCCGGGGTGATCTTCAGCGCCCCGGTGCCGAACTCGGGGTCGACGTGCTCGTCGGCGATCACCGGCAACCGTCTCCCGACCAGTGGCAGCACGCAGTGCTCGCCGACCAGGTCGGCGTAGCGCGCGTCGTCCGGGTTGACCGCGACCGCGGCGTCGGCCAGCATCGTCTCCGGCCGCACCGTCGCCACCGTCAGCACCCGCGCGGAGCCCTCGACCGGATAGTCGATCGAGTAGAGCGTGTCCTCGACCTCGCGGTTTTCGACCTCGAGGTCGGAGATCGCCGAGTGCGAGCCCGGGTCCCAGTTGACCATGTAGTTGTCGCGGTAGACGTAGCCCTTGTCGTAGAGCTGCTTGAAGACTCGGTAGACGGCGCGGACGTAGCCCTCGTCGAGGGTGAAGCGCTCGCGCTCGTAGTCGCAGGAGGCGCCGAGCCGCTTGTACTGCTCGACGATCCGCGAGCCGTACTCCTCTTTCCAGGCCCAGACCCGCTCGACGAACGCCTCGCGGCCGAGCTCGTGGCGGTCGACCCCTTCCGCCCGCAGGCCTTTCTCGACCACCGCCTGAGTGGCGATCCCCGCGTGGTCGGTGCCCAGCGTCCACAGCGTGTTGCGGCCGCGCATCCGGTTCATCCGCACCAGCGCGTCCTGCATCGAGCCGTTCAGCGCGTGGCCCATGTGCAGGGCGCCGGTCACGTTCGGCGGCGGGATCGCGACCGAGAAGTTGTCCTCAGGGCGCCCCTCGGCGAGCGGATGGAAGTAACCGCCCTCGATCCATTCGGCGAACACGCGCGCCTCTACCTCGGCCGCGTCGTAGCGCGTCCTTTCCTGCAGCCGCTTCAGGCGCTCGTCAGGCACGGGACGCCGAGTCTATTGGCGACTTTGTTTCGCTATGCGAAACAAAGTCGCCAGACGCAGGGACTACGCGGTTTCCTCGCCGAGCTCGTCGCTCGCCTCGCCGATGTCCTGGTGCGCGGCCTCGGTCACCAGCGTCGGCCGGCGGCCCTGGACGATCGTCTCCTTGGTGACGACGCACTTGGTCACGTCGCGGCGCGAGGGCAGCTCGAACTGAACGTCGAGCAGCGTCTCCTCGAGGATCGAGCGCAGGCCGCGGGCGCCGGTCTCGCGCTCCAGCGCCTTGTCGGCGATCGCGTCGAGGCTGTCCTCGGAGAAGACCAACTCGATGTCGTCGAACTCGAAGAAGCGCTGGAACTGCTTGGTCAGAGCGTGGCGCGGCTCGGTCAGGATCGTGATCAGGTCCTCACGGGTCAGCTGGTGGATCGCCGCGACAACCGGCAGCCGGCCGATGAACTCCGGGATCAGGCCATACTCGATCAGGTCCTCGGGCAGCACCTGCTCGAACCACTCGCCCCTGTCCTTCTCCTCGCGCGAGGAGATCGCCGCGCCGAAGCCGACGCCGCGATCGCCGACCCGCTGCTCGATCACCTTGTCGAGCTCGGCGAAGGAGCCGCCGCAGACGAAGAGGATGTTGGTCGTGTCGAGGGTGAGAAACTCCTGGTGGGGGTGCTTGCGGCCGCCCTGCGGCGGCACCGAGGCGGTCGTCCCCTCGAGGATCTTCAAGAGCGCCTGCTGCACGCCTTCGCCGGAGACGTCGCGGGTGATCGACGGGTTGTCGGCTTTGCGCGCGATCTTGTCGATCTCGTCGATGTAGATGATCCCCGTTTCGGCTCTCTTGACGTCGTAGTCGGCGGCCTGGATCAGCTTCAGGAGGATGTTCTCGACGTCCTCGCCGACGTAGCCGGCCTCGGTCAGCGCGGTCGCGTCGGCGATCGCGAACGGCACGTTGAGGATCCGCGCCAGGGTCTGGGCGAGCAGCGTCTTGCCGCAGCCGGTCGGCCCGAGCAGGAGGATGTTCGACTTCTGCAGCTCGACCTCGGGGTCGTCGCCCTGCGAGGACATCTGCACCCGCTTGTAGTGGTTGTAGACGGCGACCGAGAGGGCACGCTTGGCGGCCTCCTGGCCGACCACGTACTGCTGCAGGACCTCGTGGATCTCGCGGGGTTTCGGCAGGTTCTCGAGTTCAACGCCGGCCGAGGGCGGGGCCAGCTCCTCGTCGATGATCTCGTTGCAGAGGTCGATGCACTCGTCGCAGATGTAGACGCCGGGGCCGGCGATCAACTTCTTCACCTGACGCTGCGACTTGCCGCAGAAGCTGCAGAGGAGCTGCTCGTTGGAATCTGTGGGACGTGCCAGCGGAATCCCCTCCTTGCGGGGCGGGTAGTTGCCTACCGGCGTCGCGCCCCCAAAGCTTAAAGGGAGCCGCAAGCCGGGCCTCTCGGTTCGCCCCTTTACTTCGGGAGCGGCGCCGTCCCTTCCTGCGGGCGGGCACTTGCGTGCGCCGCGATACGGTGGCGACGATGGCCGCCGAGGTCCGAGTCGAGCCGGTCGCCGCGCCGCAGCTGGAGGAGCTGCTGCCGCTGATCGCCGCCTACCAGCGCTTCTACGGGGTCGAAGACGTCGATGACGGGCGCAACCGCGCCTTCTTCGCCCGCTTCCTCGCCCCGAGCGAGGACGGGATGCTGCTCGGCGCCCGGCACGGCGACCGGCTGCTCGGCTACGCCTGCCTCTACTGGCACTTCACCTCGCTGGTGCCGGCCGAGATGGTGCTGATGAACGACCTCTACGTCGTCGAGTCGGCTCGCGGCGAGGGCGTCGGCCGCGCCCTGATCGAGGCGAGTGCCGCCGTCGCACGCGAACGCGGCGCCCACCACCTCGAGTGGGAGACCCAACCCGACAACCTCGCCGCCCGGCGCCTCTACGACTCGACCGGCGCCGAGCGCAGCGAGTGGTTCGCCTACGAGCTCGAACTCTAAGGGTCCATCCGAAAATCCGCGTGTGCGATTGGCGAGCGCCGGACCAAGCGGGGCAAGGACGCAGAGGGGCCGGATAGCGGCGCTATTGGCCGACCGAGGACGCCGCACCGCGCAGTGTCCGCCGCCGCCAGGCGTGCGCGGGGGTTTTCGGATGGACCCTAAGGGCTTCGAGACAGGTTCTAAGCGGCTTGTGCGGGCGGTAGGCGGTCGATCATCGCCAGGAGCGCTTGGCGTTGGGCCCGCGACTCTTCCCGCAGATCCTTCAGCTCGCCCAGGATCTTGTCGGTTTTGCGATCGGCCTTCGCGCGCTCGCGGTCGGCCTTCTCGTCCCGCACGCTCAGGCCTTTCATGAACTTCTGATGGTCGCCGATGATCTGCTGGGTCACGATCTCGTTCCTGCGGTTCATGTCCCGCATGAAGATCTGGTTCTCCTCGAACATCTGCTCGTGGCGATCCAGGGCCGCCATCACTCGCTCGAAGACCTGCGTGTTGCGATCGAATGCGGTGCGGTTGAGCTGCATCAACTCCTCGCCGCGCTCCAGCCGCTCAGACGATTCCCTTCGGCGCATAGCCGGATTCTGACAGACCGATCCGCGCGCGTGGCGCGCAGTCTGGGCCGATTCGGAACCAACTTCGTCACGACTTTGCGCAGCCAAGGCGGTTCCGCGGAGCCAGCGCCGATGCGACGGCCGACGGCGTCGGCGGCCTAAGATCACCAGATGCGCATCGTCGTCAACCACCTTCGCTTCGAGCGGCCCCTTCCAGGGGATCTCATCGCCTCGGCCGAGGACGTCTGCCGACAGCTCGTCGATGCCGGCGGGCTTGCCGCCAACCTGGTTCGGGTTGACGAGCGCCACGCGATCCTGATCCTCACCTTCCCCGACCTCGAGACTGAGGAGCGGATCAAGTCCGAGATCGGCGGCCCATGGATGAAGGAGCACATAGTCCCGCTCCTGGCAGCACCGACGGAGCGAAGCTCCGGCGAGGTCGTGGCCGCCGCCGGCTGACCACGGTGTCTCGCTCCTCGTCCTCTGCAGGAGTGCGGGCCGGGTCTACCGATGCGCTCGCAACCACGCGGTTTCGAGCGCCTGGACTGCGAGCCATAGATGCCCGCTCCGGACGAAAAGCGGAAGCAGCACGACCGTGTCGACCCGGTACCCCCTCGCGCGGGGGTGGGAGCGTCGGCGACCCGGTCGGTTTGGAAGATAGTCCCCTCAGCTGTAGCGGTCCCAGCGGCGCAGTTCGGGCTCGGGGTTCACCGGGCGGCCTCGGACGTGGATCTCGAAGTGGAGGTGGCAGCCGACGGTGCGGGCGTTGCCGGTCCTGCCGACTGCGCCGACCGACTCGCCGGCCCAGACGCGGTCGCCACGGTGGACTGCGGCCGGCTGGCGCAGGTGGGCGTAGAAGAAGCTGCGGTGTTCGCTCTCGCCGTGGATCAGCAGGTAGTTGCCGTAGAGCACCGGGTCGTAGCCGGCGCGCAGCACCCGTCCGGTCGCCGCGGCGGCCAGCGGCGTGCCGCAGGCGGCGACGATGTCGAAGCCTTCGTGGGTGCGGCCGCCGTCGCGCGGCGCCCCGAATTCGCCGATCGGCCCGCGCGTGCCGTGCGGCCCGTCCACCGGAAAGACATGCGCGAAGTACGCAACGCCCCCATCCCTCCCCCAGCTTCCAAACGAAGCGACCGGGTGAGCGAGCACGACGACGGCGAGAAGGAAGGCGGCGATCCCGGCAGGGGTGGAGCGTCTTGTACTTTTTGCGCGCGCCGCTCCGGGCGCCAGCCCTTCTACTCCCCTTCGCAAAAAGTTAAGCGGAACCCCTGCCGGGATCGCCGCCCCCCCACCACCTCAGTGGTGCTCGATGACCCGGTCGACGATGCTGTACTCCTTCGCCTCCTCGGCGCTCATGAAGTAGTCGCGATCGGTGTCGCTCGTCACTTTGTCGAACGGCTGATTCGTGTGCTTGGCGATGATCTCGTCGAGCCGGCGGCGCGTGTCGAGGATCTCCTTGGCGTGGATCTCGATGTCGGTCGCCTGACCCTGAAAGCCGGCCGAGACCTGGTGGATGAGGATCTTCGAGTTCGGCAGCGACATCCGCTTGCCGGCGGCGCCGCCGCAGAGCAGCAGCGCACCCATGCTCATCGCGATGCCGACGCAGATCGTCTGCACGTCGGGCTTGATGAACTGCATCGTGTCGTAGATCGCCAGGCCGGCGTAGACCGAGCCGCCGGGGGAGTTGATGTAGAGGCTGATGTCCTTGTCCGGGTCCTCGGACTCGAGGTGCAGCAGCTGAGCGACGATCAGGTTGGCGATGTCCTCGGTGACCGGCGTCCCCAGGAAGACGATCCGCTCGCTGAGCAGGCGCGAGTAGATGTCGAACGCGCGCTCGCCGCGCGACGTCTGCTCGACCACCATCGGCACCAGTGGGCTCATGGCGCGCACTCTATAGAAGGCATCCGGCGGGCCACGGCTCAGTCGTCGCCCGGCGTCCAGAGGGAGCCGGCCTCCTCTTTCTCCTTCTCCGGCGTCCAGATCGCCTCCCGCGCCTCGGCCTGCTCGAGCGGGATCGGCTTCGCCGACTCGGCGACCAGGTCGATCGCCTTGCGGATGCGGATGTCTTCGCGGATCATCGCGTCGCGGCCGTTCTCCCGCAGCCGCTTCAGCAGCTTCTCGGGGCTGGTGCGCTCGTGTTCGGCGGTGTGCTCGAGCGCCTCGACCATCTCCTCCTCGGCGACCTCGATCTCCTCCGCCTCGGCGATCGCCGCCAGCACCGCCTCGCGCTTCAGCTCCGCTTCGGCGTCGGCCTGCGACTCCTCGATCGCCTCATCGCGCGTCTTCCCCTGCATCTGCAGGTAGGTGTCGGGGCTCATCCCGCGCGATGCGAGCTGCCGCTCGACCCGCTCCCAGCGCTCCTCGGCGCGAGCCTTGGCCAGCTCCTCCGGCAGCGCGACCGTCGCCTGCGCAGCAGCGGCGTCGACCGCGGCGACGCGAAAGTCCTGCTCGATCCGCTCATCCATCACCTCGGCCAGCCGCTCGGCGATGTCGGCGCGCAACTCCTCCAGGGTGTCGAACTCCGAGGCCTCGGAGGCGAAGTCGTCGTCGAGCTCGGGCAGGATCTTCTCCCGCACCTCCTTCACCTCGACCTCGAAGACGGCGTCCTTGCCGGCCAGGTCCTCGGCCCGGTAGTCCTCTGGGAAGCCGACCTCGACCTGACGGGACTCGCCGGCGCTCGCCCCGGCGAGCTGCTCCTCGAAGCCCTCGATCAGCTGGCCGCTGCCCAGCTCCAGCAGGTAGTCGCCGGCGACGCCGCCCTCGAACGCCTTGCCGTCGACCTGGCCCTCGAAGTCGATCAGCAGGGCGTCGCCCTCGGCCGCGGCCCGCTCGACCGGCTCCAGCCGGGCGAAGCTCTCGCGGATCCGCTCGACCTCGGTGTTGACGATCTCCTCCGCCGGCTCGGGCTCGGCCCGCCCCACCTCGAGGCCCTTGTACTCGCCCAACTCGGCCGGCGGGCGGACGCCGATCGAGAACTTGAACTGGAGCGGCTCGCCGGCCGCCTCGGGAGTCGAGACGACCTCGACGCTGGGGTCGCCGACCGGGGCGATGCCCGACCCGAGCAGCGCCCGTTCGTACCACTCCGGCAGCGCCTCGCGGATCGCCTCCTCGAGCACGGCGGCGAAGCCGAGCCGCTGGATCACCAGCGACGGCGGCGCCTTGCCCTTGCGGAAGCCGGGCATCCGCGTCTCCCGCGCCAGCCCGCGGGCGGCGCGGTTGATCGCGCGCTCGACCTCGGCGGCCGGGACCTCGACCTCGACCTCGACCCGCGAGTCCGGCAGCTCTTTGACGGTCGGCTCCATCGAGCGCAGGACCCTATCGCGCGCGCCGCAGCAGCCCGCGGCGCACCGCCACCGCGAAGTCGATCGCGAAGGCGAGGCCGCGACCCGGCGGGCCGGTCACGAGCCAGGCCCTCACCGCGCCCGGTCCGGCTCGCGCTCGTGTCCCGCCGCGCTCAGCCGCTCCCCCAGCAGGGCACCGTGGCCCGCCGCGACCGCCCGCCGGGCGCGGGGCTCGTCCAGCGGCACGCCGCGGTCCCGGGCCAGGTCGAGCAGCTCCTGCTTTTCGATCCCTTCGCGGGCCACCTCGAAGAACACCCAGGCAAGCACGCCGAGGGCGAGGAAGGTGCCCTCGATCATCATGATCACACCCGCCGTGCTCTGGTCGGCAATCGCCGAGATCCCCCACTCGCGCTCGCCCGGCGCGTAGATCGGGTAGAGGACCGAGCCCGACCACATCATGACGTTGCCGAGGATCGCGCTGACGAAGCGCACGGCGATCACGTAGGCGACCTTCCAACCGGCGCCGAACCACTCCGGCTTCGGCAGCGGCCCGAACACCGGCATCCACATCAGGCAGCCGAACGCGAGGAAGCTGGTGTGCTCGAGCGCGTGGATCGGCGCCGCGCCGTAGGCGGCGTCGTAGATCGGCGGGATGTGCCAGAAGTAGAAGTTCACCGCCCAGAGCGGGAAGGCGACAAGCGGGTGGGTGAGGATCTGCAGCCGGTCGAAGAAGGGGATCGCGAGGATCGGCTGCAGCAGCGAGCGGGTCAGGCCGAGGACGATCAGCAGCGCCGCGATATCGCCGATCAGCAGGTGCTCGACCATGTGCGCGAGGACCAGCTCGTCGGAGATCTGGCCGATCGGGCTGAACAGGGCGATCCCGATCGTCAGCAGGCCGGAGCCGAAGCAGAGCCGGCGCCACAGCGGCACCCCGCGGCCATCCCGGGAGAGGGACCGCGCCCGGCGCCAGTAGAGGGCAGCGGCGATCGCGACCGGGGTCACGATCGGGATCACCTCGGTCGGCTCGACCGCCAGGTGGGCGAACGGCAGGCTCACGGAATCCACGGTAGCTTGAGCGGGCCGTGAGCGCCGATTCCCAACGCTTTCCCCCGATCGGCAGCTACGGCTTCCTCTCCGACTGCCACACCAGCGCCCTCGTCTCCTACGACGGCTCGGTCGAGTGGCTCTGCTTCCCGCGCTTCGACTCGCCGAGCGCCTTCGCCGCCCTGCTCGACCGCGGCGCCGGCCACTTCCGCTTCGCGCCCCGCGGCGTCGTCGTGCCGATCAGCCGCCGCTACGAGCCGGGGACGCTGGTGATCGAGACGACCTGGGTCACCTCGACCGGCTGGGTCGTCGTCCACGACGCGCTGACGATCGCCGAGTGGGCCGGGCAGGAGGGCCCGGGCTCACGGCCGCAGACCGGGCACGAGTCCGACCGCTCGCTGCTGCGCACGGCGACCTGTGTCGACGGCCACGTCGAGCTCGACATGGAGTGCCTGCCGCGCTTCGCCTACGGCGCCGAAGCGGCCGAGTGGAGCGGCGGCGAGATGGGCGGGGCGGTCGCCCGCGGCGCCGACGGGGCCGAGCTGCGGCTGACCAGCGACATCGACCTGACCCTCGGCGAGGGCGCCGCCCGCGGCCGGGTGCGGCTGCGCGACGGCGAGTCGTGCTTCTGCGCGGTGACCTGGGGCGAGGGCGGCCTGAGCGGGCCGCGCAGCGCCCCGGAGGCGGTCGAGCGGATGGACTCGACGACCGAGTTCTGGCGCGCCTGGCTGCGCGACGGCGCGTTCCCCGACCACCCCTGGCGGATCCACCTGCAGCGCTCGGCGCTGGTCCTCAAGGGCCTCACCTACGCACCGACCGGGGCGATCCTCGCCGCGCCGACCACCTCGCTGCCCGAGACTCCCGGCGGCGAACGCAACTGGGACTACCGCTTCAGCTGGATCCGCGACTCGACCTTCAGCCTCTGGGCGCTGCACACGCTGGGCTTCGACCAGGAGGCGCGCGACTTCATGCGCTTCGTGCTCGGCGTCTGCCGCGAAGACCCGCGGCTGCAGATCATGTACGGGATCGGCGGCGAGCGGAAACTGACCGAGAGCACGCTCGACCACCTCGACGGCTACGGCGGCGCGCGGCCGGTGCGGATCGGCAACGGCGCCTACGACCAGCGCCAGAACGACGTCTGGGGAGCGCTGCTGGACTCGATCTACCTGCACGAAAAAGCGCTGCGCAACTCGGGCACGCCGGCCGACCGCAAACTGATCCGCGAGCAGGTCGAGACCGCGATCGACGCCTGGCCGCATCCCGACCAGGGGATCTGGGAGTCGCGCGGCGAGCCCCGCCACTACGTCTCCTCGAAGCTGATGATCTGGGTCGCGGTCGACCGCGGCGCCCGCCTCGCCCGCAGCGTCGGCATCGACGAGATCGCCGCCGAGTGGGAGCGGACGGCGGAGAAGATCCGCGAGGAGGTCCTCGAGCGCGGCGTTCGCGACGGCGTCTTCCGCCAGCACTATGAGACCGACGCGCTCGACGCCTCGACCCTGCTGATCCCGCTGCTGCGCTTCCTGCCGGCCGACGACCCACGGGTGCGGGCGACGGTCGACGCGATCGCCGACCGGCTGACCGAGCACGGGCTCGTCCTCCGCTACAGGGTCGACGAGACCGACGACGGCCTGGCCGGCGCCGAGGGCACCTTCCTGATCTGCTCCTTCTGGCTGGTCTCGGCGCTGTCGGAGATCGGCGAGGCGGAACGGGCGCGAAAGCTCTGCGAGCGGCTGCTCGAATCCTCCGGTTGGCTCGACCTGTACGCCGAGGAGTTGGAGGCGCAGAGCTCGCAGCACCTCGGCAACTTCCCGCAGGCCTTCACCCACCTGGCGCTGATCAACGCCGTCTCGCACGTGATCGCCGACGAGCAGCGCTCCGACAGCGGCCCGACCGCCGTCTTCAGCGAGATGGGCGGCGTCCGCGAGGACGCCTGATCGCGGCCCGGTCCGCGGCCCCCGCGAGGCTCAGACAATCGCCTTGCAGACACAAGCTCTAACTTCCTCTATATTGAGGTACCTCGAATGGCGCAACCGGAAAATGTCAGAGTCTCAGCCGCCTCGAGAGGAAGCTGAGGGGGGAGAGAACTTCCCGCAGCAGCCTTGGGTAGGTGGAGACAGGGGGAGATATGGACAAGAGCCGCACACCAGCCGAAGAAGACGACGCGATCGAGGCCGCGGTCCTGCAGCTGCTGCTGGCGCTGCATCCGGCCCAGGTCACGTTTCAAGAGCTGCTGCGCCTGATGACGGTGAACACAGCCGACTTCGACCAGCGCGACGCCGCCGACCGGGCCGTCAACGCGCTCGTCGCCGTCGGCTTGGCGCACCGCAACGGAGAGGTCGTGTTCGTCAGCCGCGCCGCGATGCGCTGCGACGAACTGCTCTCGCGCTGAGCGGCGACGCGGTTGGCTAGGGTCCGCGCCGATGAGCGTGATCGACGACCTGCTCGCCGCCAACCGCCGCTTCGCCGAGTCGCTGCCCGACAGGCACCTCGATGTCCGCCCCAGCCGCCGGCTGGCGATCGTCACCTGCATGGACTCGCGCCTCGACGTCTTCGCCGCGCTCGGGCTCGGCGACGGCGAGGCGCACGTGCTGCGCAACGCCGGCGGTGTGATCGCCGACGACGTGATCCGCTCGCTGGCGATATCCCAGCGCAAGCTCGGCACCGAGGCGGTGATGCTGATCCATCACACCGACTGCGGCATGCAGAAGATCACCGACGACGGCTTCCGCGACGAGCTGCAGGCCGCGACCGGCGTCGCCCCGAGCTTCGCGATCGAGTCATTCGGCGATGTCGACGCCGACGTCCGCCAATCGATCCTCCGCGTCCGCCGTTCCGCCTTCCTCCCCCACCGCGACCAGGTGCGCGGCTTCGTCTACGACGTCGACACACACCGGCTGCACGAGGTCGAGGCCGACGCCTAGTTCGATCGGGCGCTGAGGCCCGTCGCGCTCAGTGCCGGTGCTTCCTCTTCCTCAGCTTGATCTTCTTGTCGATGGCCGCCGACGCGCCGCCCAGGGCGGTGAAGCGGATGGTCGTCGCCAGCTTCGCCTTGCCCTTCCTGCGGAGCGTCTTCTTCGCCTTGCCCCTGGCCTTGACGATCAGCTTCACGGTACCCGCCGCTTTGGCGTTGAGCCGCCGCTTGACCACCTTCCTGCCACGTCAGCGTGACCAGCCCGGGGGCGGAGACGCGGGCAACGATCGTCGCGATGCCCTTTCTCTTGTTCCGCCTGACCTTCTTCACCCTGACCGCGCCGGCGACCGCATAGCGAGTGCTTGCCTGGGTGGCCGATCCGGCCGCGTTGGCGGCAGTGACCGTGCAGGCGTAGCCGCCCCCCTGGGTGGCGGCTAGAGTCGGCGCGGTCGCGCCGGCGATCGGCACCCCGTTGAGGGTCCACCGATAGGCGTAGGCATGCGGCGCCCGGTAGGTGTAGGAACCGGCGTAGTCGGCGGCCCAGACGCCCCTCGAGCAGGTCAGGACCGAGCCGTTGACCCAGCCGCCGGCGATCGTCGGCGGGGCCAGCGCGCTCGGGCTCGCGAGCACGACGGGGTCCTGCGGTCCGCTGACCGTCGCCGGCGCGGAGATGGTCAGGTCGCCGCCACCGCCACCGCCGAGGCTCGCGTAGGCGATCGCGCCTTCTCGCACTTCCCCATTTCCGTAGTTGCCCCAGTAGACCCGCCCGTCGAGCGGGTCGATTGCGATCCCATATGGCCGTTCGAAGGTCGCGCCTTCGGTATTGAGTTCGCCGCCGCCCCCGCCGCCGAGATTGGCGTAGGAGATCCGTGCCGATTCATTTTCGCTCCAGTAGATCCTCCCGGCAGACGGATCTATCGCCAGCCCGGTCGCATCGTTTTCCAACGACACGGGACTCGTGTCCAGTTCGCCGCCACCGCCACCGCTGAGCTTGGCGTAGTCGATGGTTTCGGAGCCGTAGTTGCCCCAGTAGATCCTTCCGGAGGCGAGGTCGAGCGTCAGCGGACCCGGGTGGTCGACTTCAGCCCCGGTGGTCATCGAGCTGGCCGCTGGAGCCGCCGTCGAGCTGGGCGTATCCGATCGAGCCTTCCGATTCGCCGGTGCCGTAGTTGGCCCAGTAGATCGTCCTCGTTATCGGATCGATGACGACGCCATACGGTTCGTCGACGGGCGCCGAGCCGGTGTTGAAGCGTTCGCCGCCGCCGCTGTTGTCGAGATTGGCGGAGAAGATCTTCCCGGATTCACCGGAATCGGTGCTCGACCAGAAGGCGCGACCGGTGGCCGAGTCGATCGCCAGCCCCTTCATGCCGATGTCCTGCGCAGAGCCGATGTTCAGCGCCCCGCCGCCGTTGCCGTCGATGCCGGAGAAGGCGATCGATTCGGAATCGTAGTTCTGCCAGTAGAGCTTTTCCGCCGCCGATGCCGTCGAGGCCAACGCGAGGCACAGCAGCGACGCCGCGAAGAGCGCGGAGGCTGCCGGCGCCAACTTCCGAAACCGAATCGGAGTCATCTGTCCCCCATGTCGCATGGCTCGTCCCAGGTGGCCATGGCCACCTGCTCGATGACGGGGGAGGCTAGAGACCCGGCACGGCTGCGTCAAGCACCTGAACCAAGACGTAGGGACTGCCTCTCCAGGGGCCGCGCGGCTCAGCGCCTGCCCGGCATCAGGTTGCCGAGCACGCCGATGCGGAAGCCCAGCCACGGGTAGGTGGCGGTGAAGAACGCGTTGTCCTGCGGCTGCGGCCCGATCGCCGAGAGCCAGAGCTGGTAGGCGGGGGCGTTGGCGATGCCGCCGTGCAGTCGTCGCCAGACGCGACCGTGGGCGCCGCTGCGGCCGCCTGGCGGCGCGGTGATCGTGTCGGTCCACTCGACCGCGTTGCCGCCCTGGTCGAGGGTTCCCCAGGGTGAGGTGGTCCCGGCCTGGCCGACGCTGCCGAGGCTGCCCTGGTAGGCCGCCGCGTAGCCCGTCGGTCCGATGCCAAAGGGGTTGACGGTCGCGCAGGCTTCCGGGGTCTGCGATGCCGGGCACCAGCTCGGGGCGGCGACGCCGGAGGCGTGGTAGGTGGCGAGCGGCTGGGTCGCCGCGTTGGTGACGTCGCCGGTCGTCGGGTTCAGGGTCGTCGACGCCGGGGCGGTCGCGGTGTCGTCGCCGAACACGCCGGGGTTGGTCGGGTACTTCCAGTAGGAGAAGGTGCCGCCGCCGCTGGGGTCGTAGTAGGCGGCCTTGATCCACTCGTTCTGGCTGGGGATGACGAAGCCCGACTTGCGCGAGCGGGTCGTCGCCCGCACCCGCATGTCGTACATCCCGCGCTCGGTGCGGCGCGAGAGCCGCACCCGGTAGGTGACGTAGCGGAAGCCGCCGGCGGCGGCCGCGTGCCTGGAGAGCAGGCGGCCGTTGTAGAGCGAGTTGGCGAAGCGCGCGGCGCGGAGGAAGTTGGCGAAGCCGTAGGGCTTGTCGGCCCATTGCGGCGCGGCGACGCTGTAGTGGCGGCCGGGCGCCGCCCGGCGGGAGAAGTCGATCTGCCCGTACCTGGGCCAGGCCGTGCCACTCTCGTTGCCGCTGTAGAGGCGGTGCCTGTTGCGCCCGGCGGGGTCGACCGAGTTGAGGAAGGCGACCCACTGGGCGACGGTGATCTCCAGCTGGCCGATCCCGTAGCGGTGGCGGACCGCGCCGACTTCCTGGCAGGGAGGCCGGGTTTCGCCCGCTTCCGCGCAGGACGAGTAGACCGCGTCGGCGAAGGGGACGATCCCCACCGACGGGTTCCCCGGGGCGCCGACCTTGACGGTCTTCAGGGTGAGAACGGCGGGCCGCGGCGAGGCGAGGGAGGCGGCCGGCCCGGCCAGCGCCGCAACCGCGGCGAGGGCCAGCGCGAGGACGAGTCGATTGCGCAGGACATCGGGCGCCGCGGGGCGAGTGGTCATGCTGCCCTATCGACGGTCAGCCGCGATGCTTGAGCTATGACGGTCGAGCGGGGCGAGGAGCGCGTTCGCGATCTCCTCTGGGCTTGGCGGACAGCCGGGGATGCGGATCTCGACGGGCAGCAGCTCCTCCAGTGGCGCCGCCAGCTCCGCCGGGTCGCCGAGAACCCCGCATCCCAGCGCGCAATCGCCCAGCGCAGCGACGCGGCGGGGCTCGGGCATCGCCTCATACGCCGCAAGCAGCGCCGCCTCCATCCGCTTCGTCACGGGGCCGGTGACAAGAAGGACGTCGGCGTGCCGAGGAGAGGCGACGATGTCGAGCCCGAAGCGCTGCAGGTCGTACTGCGGCGCCGCCGTCGCCGTCAGCTCGTGCTCGCAGGCGTTGCAGGAACCGGCGTCGACGTGGCGGATCGCCAGCGAGCGGGCCCTGTCGCGGCGCGGCAGGGCCGCTTCGCGGCGGACGCGCTGGAGGTGGCGCAGGAGGACGAACACGATCAGCGGTCCACGCAGGCGTAGCAGAGCTCGAAGCTCTTGTTGATCAGCGGAAAGTCCGGCAGCAGGTTGCCGCTCGTGGCGTAGGCCAGCGCCGGCCAGTTGGCGTAGGAGCCGCTGCGAAGCCGCAGCCGCCGGATGCGGTTCGAGCCGAGCTCGACGACGCAGACCGTCTCCCCTCGGGGGCTCTCGACCCGTGCCACGCCGACCGCCGCGGCCGGGCCGGCAGGGCTCGCCTCGTCGGCCGCGACCGGCGCCGAGAGCAGCTCGTCCAGGATCTCCAGCGTCACCACCAACTCGACGCCTCGGATCTCCAGCCGGGCGGCGACATCCCCGGTGGCGGCGGGCGGGGAGGCGGGCGCGAAGGTGGATCCGTACCAGAGGCCGGGGCTGGCGGTGCGGGTGTCCTGGCCGAGGCCGGATGCGCGGGCGGTCGGCCCCACCGCGCCCAGCTCGGCGGCGCCCGCGGCGCTCAGCTCGCCCACCCCGCCGAGCCGGGCCTGTACCGAGGCGGAGAAGGCGAGCTCGCGCCAGACCCGCGCCGCGTCCTCGGCAAGCTCGCGCAACCTGCCGCGAGCGCGATCCGCCGGCGAGGCGTCGAGGTCGAGCCGGCTGGCGCCGACTTCGACCGTCCCGAAGAGGAAGCGATGCCCGGCGAGGGACTCGTTGAGACGCAGGGCCCGCTCCTTCAGGGCCGCGAAGGCCATGTTCCCGGGGGCGAACCCGACCCCGGCGCAGATCGCGGCGACGTCGTTGAGGTGGTTGTAGAGCCGCTCCAGCTCGAGTAGCAGGGTGCGGGCGCGCCGCACTTCCCGCGAGGGGATCAACCCGAGAGCGCTCTCGCAGGCCTGGCCGTAGGCGACCGAGTTGGAGACGGCGCAGGCTCCACAGGCGCGCTGGGCGAAGGCCAGGCCCGCCTCCGGCACGCTCCCCTCGGCGGCGCGCTCGAGCCCGCGGCGCTTGTAGAAGAGGCGCGGGTCGAGGTGCAGGATGCGCTCGCCGACGACGTGGAAGCGGAAGTGACCGGACTCGATCACGCCGGCGTGGACAGGGCCGACGGCGACCTGGTAGGCGTCCCTCCCCTGCACCGGAACGGTCCAGCTCTCCGTCTCCGCGGTATGGACGAGGAGTGGGCGCAGCGGCTCGTGGCCCTCGAATCGAACCGCCTGGAGGTCGGCGGCCTCGCGCTCGTCCCAGTCGGCGGCGGGGAGGAAATCGACGATCGTCGGCGGACCGGCCCCCGCCGCGCGGGTCGTGAGGAGCCGAGTCCGAGCGCCGTCGGCGAACAGCGCGTTCCAGCGGGGCTCGGGGTCACCGGCGGAGACGTGGGCGCCGCAGAAGCGCCCGCCCTCCTCGAGCGCCTGCCGGCAGGCCTCGCGCCAGGCAGACGGCTCGATTGCGGCGACCTCCACCTCCTGCCGCGGCGGCGCGGCGGAGCGAGTCGAGCGCCGGCTCACGCCCCGCTCCTCATCAGCGCCTCGACGATGTTTGACCCCGGCAGCAGGTAGGCGACCGCCGTCAGCGCCAGCAGTCCCACGGTCGCGACTCCGGCCAGGAGCGCCACCGCCCGCGCCGAGCGGGAGCTCGGGCGGACACCCCGCCTCTCCCTGCCCCCCAGCAACCCCTCGATCAGAGCGTGGGCCAGGCCGAGGAAGCCGAGGGCCAGCAGCACCGCGGCGACCGCGGAGACCGCGAGCAGGCCGGCATCGATCCCCCCCAGCAGGACCATGACCTCGGAGACGAAGAGCGGCGACGGCGGCAGGCCTGCGAGCGAAGCCAGGCTCACAGTCATCGCGGTTGCCGTCGGCGCACTCGTCCGGGCCACGCCCCGCGCCGGTGAGCGAGCGCTGTCGGGGTCCTGTCGCAGCAGGGGGATCGCCGTATAGAAGCCGAGGGACTTGGCGATCCCGTGGCCGGCGACGTGGATCACGACGCCGGCGATCGCCAGCGGCGTCCCGAATCCCACCCCGAGGGCGAGGATGCCCATATGCTCGAGGCTCGAGTAGGCGAGCAGGCGCTTCCACGGCAGCGGCCGCCAGAGGAAGGGGACGGCGATCGCCAGAGAGAGGAGGCCGAAGCCGACGAAGAGCTCCCGGACGGCGCCGGCGCCAAGAGCCGGCTGGAGGGCCAGCTCGGTCCTCCAGGCGATCAGCAGGACGGTCGGCAGCAGCGCGGCCGAGAGCATCGCGCTGATCGGCGGCGGCGCCTCGCTGTGGGCGTCCGGCAGCCAGTTGTGGACGGGCCCCCAGCCGATCTTGCTCGCCAGCCCGACCATCAGCAGGACGAAGGCGACCAGGGTCGTGCCCGGCGGCATGCTCGCGGCGCCCCGGGCAAGCGACTGCCAGTCGAGCCGAGCCAACCCCGGATCGCCACCGCAGGCGACGAAGAGGACGACGATCCCCAGCAGGGCGATCGCCAGCCCCAGGGTGGTCAGCACGACGTACTTCCAGCCCGCCTCGAGAGCCGTGCGCCTGCCGCTGAACGCGACCAGCAGCGCCGACGTGGCGGTGGTCGCCTCGACCAGGAGCCAGGCGACCGCGAGGTTGTCGGCCAGCGGCAACGCCAGCAGCGCCGCCCAGAAGAGGTTGAAGGACGCGTAGTACCAGACGTGGGAGCGCCGATCGCCGAACCAGCTACGCCCGGCATGGCGCAGGTAGGCCGGCGAGACGGCGGCGCTGGCGAGGCCGACGACCGCGACCAGGGCGAGGAAGATGCCGCCGGCCGTGTCGAGCACGTACCAGCTGCCCGATGCCGCGCTCGCCGGCGCCGCGGCGAACGCGAGCGCCGCGAGGGTCAGGGCAAGCGACGCCGTCACCACACAGCTGATCGTGTTCAGGCGGTCCGCCGCCCGGGCGGTCGGCGCCAGGAAGACCAGAGCGGCCGCCCCCAGCGGAACGGCCAGCACCGCGATTGCGAGGAAGCCGTCAGTCACGGAGCACCCGCAGCACGTCCGTGTCCCCGGTGCCGGTCTGCTCGTGGATCTTTTCCGTGAAGGCGACGGCGACCGTGATCACGAGGGCGAGGTCGAACAACACCCCCAGCTCGATCACGGCGGGGAGCCCGCCGGGCACCGTGATCGCCAGCAGGTAGACGCCGTTCTCGGCGACCAGGATGCCGAGCAGCTGCAGGATCGCCGGCCGCCGGGTGACGACCACCGCGATCCCGAGGCAGAGCAGGGCGATCGCGCCGTGTTCGGCGGCGGCGTCGCCGACGCCGAGCGGCGGAACGGCGGCGACCGCCACCAGGGCGACCAGGGTCGCGAGCAGGAGCCGGGCCACGGTGGTCGTCGCCGGCACCACCAGCGCCGGCTCCGGCGTCCGGCGCCGCGCCAGGGTCAAGAGCGCCGGCAGGGCGACCGCGCGGCCGAGCAGGATGACGCCGGCGACGGCCAGCCCGCCGCCCCCGCCGAGCGACAGCGCCTCGATCCCGAGCAGCAGCGCCTGAGCGACGACCAGGGCGGTGGCGAGGCTGCGGCGGCGCGCCAGCATCGCGCCGAAGCCGAGCGCGACGAGCGCCGCGATCGCCGCGGAGCTCAACCCAGGCCTCCCGCAAGCGAGCCGGCCAGACCGGCCAGGGCGAGCAGGCAGCCGCCGGCCAGCAGCCCCGGCGCCCGCAGGATCCGCATCTTTGCCTGCGCGGTCTCGGTCAGCGCCAGCGCCGCGCAGAGCAGGGCGACACCGGCGCCGGTGCAGGCGAGCTGGAGCCCGAACCCTCCCCAGTGGGGGAGGAACAGCTCGGTGCCGAGAACCAGCACGACCCAGTGCCGGGCGGCGGCGCTCCACTCCAGCAGCGCCAGGTCGCGGCCGGCGTACTCCAGCAGCGGCCCCTCGTGGATCATCGTCAGCTCGAGGTGGGTGTCGGGGTTGTCGATCGGCTGGCGCCCGGTCTCGGCCAGGACGACGAGGCCGAAGGCGGCTGCCCCGCACCAGTGCCCGACCTCGCTCCAGGGAGCCGAGCCGCCGGCGGCGACGCTCATCGAGACCAGGTCGGTGCTGCCGGCGGGCAGTGCCGCGAGGACGATCGCCAGCAGCAGCAGCGCCTCGGCGAAGACCGAGAGGGTCAGGTCGCGACTCGAGCCCATCAGGGCGAAGCCGGAGCCGGTGTCCCAGCTGGCGGCCGCCAGCGCGAAGCGGGCCAGGGCGAACAGGCCGACGAGGACGAGCGCGTCGTTGCCCAGCGACCAGCCCGCGGAGCGCCCGGCGATCGGCACGAGCGGTAGGGCGAGCGCGGTTGCGGCCGCGACCACGCAGGGAGCCAGGCGGTAGACGAGCGTGGTCGGCTGCGGATCGGCAAGGCCCTTCCCCCAGAGCCGGCGCAACTCGCGGTAGGGCTGCAGCGCCGACGGGCCGCGCCGGCCCTGAAGGCGGCCCTTGAAGAACTGCACCGCCCCCGGCAGCAGCGGCGCCAGCGCCAGCCCGCCGATCACCTGGATCGCGCCGACGAGCGCGGTCATCCGATCGCCCCGATCCGCACCAGGACGAGCAGCGCCAGCAGCAGTCCGAGCAGATAGCCGGCGTAGACACGAACGCTGCCCGATTGGATTCGCCGCGCGACGCGGGCGCCGGCCAGCGCGCCGCGCCGCGCCGGCCGGTAGAGCGCGGTGTCGAACAGGTGCGGGACCTCGCCGCGGTAGCTGACCGACTGCACGAGCCCACCGTCCCGCAACGTCGCGACTTCCCGCCGGGGCCGCAGGACTCCGGTGAGGACGAGTCGCAGCGGCTTGGTGAAGCCGGCGGAGCTCCAGGCCAGCGCCGGCTCGACCCGCTGCCCGCAGGCCCAGGCCGGGACCGGCGCCCCCCGCCGCGAACCGCGCAGGGCCCACAGCCCCCCGGTCAGGGCGACGATCCCGAGGAGCAACCACGGCGAGGGCAGCGAGCCGGTGCCCGGGACGAGCAGGCTCGGCTCCGTCGCCAGGCCGCGCGGCTGCGGCGCCAAGCCCATCAGCGAGGGAACCAGCAAGCCGGGAGCGGCGCCGAGGGCGACGCAGCAGCCGGCCAGGGCGAGCGGGCCGAGCCGCATCCCCAGCGGGGCCTTGACCGCCGCCGCCACCTCGGGCCGTCGCGGCGCGCCGAGCAGGACCAAGCCGACCACCTTGACGAAGCAGAACAGGGCGAGGGCCGCGGTCGCGGCGAGGCCGGCGGTGGCGACCGCGCCCGCCAGGCCCAGCCCGAGCGACGGGGCGACGGCGATGTGGACGAGCGCCTGCAGCGTCAGCCACTCGGAGGCGAAGCCATTCAGCGGCGGCACCCCGGCGATCGCCATCGAGCCGACCAGGAAGGCGGCTCCCGTCCACGGCATCCGTCGCAGCAGGCCGCCGATGCCGTCGAGGTCGAGCGAACCGACGGCGCGTTCGAAGGCGCCCGCGGCGAGGAACAGGAGCGCCTTGAAGACAGCGTGGTTGAGGATGTGGAGCAGCCCCGCGGCGAAGGCGATCGCGGCCCAGGTCTCCTCGCCGCGCGAGGCGAAGAGGACCGAGGCGCCGAGCCCGAGCGCGACGATGCCGACGTTCTCGATCGAGTGGAAGGCCAGCAGCCGCTTGAGGTCGTGCTGCACCAGCGCGTAGAGCACGCCGCCGAGGGCCGAGAGGAGCCCCAGGGCGAGGACGACCAGGCCCGTCCACAGGGGCGCCGGAGCGGCCCACTGGAAGAGCACCCGGACCAGGCCGTACAGAGCGACCTTGATCATCACTCCCGACATCAGCGCCGAGACGTGGCTCGGCGCGACCGGGTGAGCGCGCGGGAGCCAGGAGTGCATCGGCATCAGGCCGGCCTTGGTGCCGAAGCCGACCAACGCCGCGACCAGGATCAGGGCCTGCACGCCGGCGCCGTGGGCGGCAAGCGAGCCGGGGTCGCTCAACGCCCCGTAGTGGGCGAGCGCGAGCACGCAGACCCAGACACCGGCGCCGCCGAGGTGGGTCACGGCGAGGTAGACGAAGACGGCGTGGCGCACCGCCGCGTCCCGGCGGCGGACCAGGATCGCCGCCGCGGGCGCGAGGGTCATCAGCTCCCAGAAGGCGAGGAAGGTGACGGGGTCCCGCGCGGCGACCACCCCGTACAGGGAGACCAGGAACAACCCGCAGATGGCGGTCAGCGCGCGCTCGTGTTCGGCCCCCGCCAGGTAGTCGCGGGCGAAGAGGAGCGAGGGCACAGCGACGATCGCGATCGTCGCGGCAAAGAAGCCGCTCAACCCGTCGATCCCCAGGGCAGGATCGATGCCGTCGCGAAAGCCGGCGCCGAGCGGCGCCGCTCCGAAGAGGACGAGAGCGCCGGCGATCCCGAGCAGCGCGGCGCCCAGCGCCTGTAGAGCAAGTGAGACGTCGGCCCGCGCGCGCAGCAGCGGTGCCATCGTTCCAGCGACCAGCAGCGCGGCGCCGGCGCCGGCCGGCAGGTCCAGCTCGCTCAAACCGAAGGGCCTATCGCGCTACCGGGACTTCGCGGTCGACCTGCTGGGCTTCGGAGCCGACTCCCCCAACTCCCCGAGCAGCGCGTTGGCTTCCTCGAGGTGGGAGCCGATCACCTGGCGGGCGCTCTCCAGCATCTGGAAGACGCGAGGGTCGCGGACGCTGTAGTAGACGTTGGTGCCCTCCTTGCGCGCTTCGAGCAGACCCTGCCTGCGCATCGCACTGAGATGCTGCGAAGCGCCGCTGGAGTCGATTTCCAGCTCCGCTTGCAGTTCCCCGACAGTCATCTCGCCACCCCTCAGCAGCTCGAGCACGCGCACCCGGATCGGGTGGCCGAGCGTCCGGAAGAACTCGGCCTTGATGCGGTGGATCGGCTGCGCCCAGGCGTTCATCGCCGCCCAGCCTAGCTTAAAGTTCATTAAGATTAGGAACTGCTGAAGTTGCGCCGCGGCCGCGCCGGTCGCGCGCCGGTCGCGCGTCGCCCGATGCTGGGGTTGTGCTCACTCAGCTCCATCCGCGCGACATCGGACTGTCGACGGTGAGGCGCGATGCTTGGCTTGAGCTATGACTGTCGAGTGGATCGGGTATTGACAGTGGCCGACCGGCGAAATCGACCGAAGGGAACGCGAAGCGATGAGCACTTCACTTGACGGAACCGTCGCCCTGATCACCGGCGCCAGCAGCGGCATCGGCGAGGCGACCGCAAGGGCGCTGGCGGCGCGGGGGGCGAAGGTCGCGGTCGCGGCGCGGCGCCTGGAGCGGCTCGAGCGGCTGGCCTCGGAGATCGGCGGCGAGGGCCACACGGCGCTGGCGATCCAGTCCGACATCACCGACCAGGGACAGGCGATCGCCGCGGTCGGCCGCACCGTCGACGAGCTCGGCCAGCTCGACATCCTCGTCAACAACGCCGGCGTGATGCTGCTGGGGCCGATCGAGGACGCGCCGACCGAGGAATGGGAGCGGATGATCGACCTCAACCTCAAGGGCCTGATCAACACCACCCACGCGGCGCTGCCGCACCTGCTCGCCGCAGCCGAGGAATCCGACCGCAACTGCGCCGACGTCGTCAACGTCAGCTCGGTCGCCGGCCGCGTCGCCCGCCAGGGCGCCGGCGTCTACAACCTGACCAAGCACGGGGTCGGAGCCTTCAGCGAGTCCTTCCGCCAGGAGTTCGCCGACCGCCGGGTGCGTTCGACGATAGTCGAGCCCGGCGCCGTCGCGACCGAGCTGACCGACCACCTGCGCGAGGAGATCAGGGAGCGAGCGCGCGAGCGCTTCGCCGGCGCCCAGATACTCGAGTCCGAGGACATCGCCGACGCGATCGCCTACGCGGTCACCCGCCCCTGGCACGTCTCCGTGAACGAGATCCTGATCCGCCCGACCGAGCAGAAGGGCTGAGTCAGACCAAACGTTCGTTCCTGTCGTTGAACGGATTCACCGTACATCGATGTACGGCATTGCCGTACATATCAGTTGATCGTCGCGGTCATGCTTCATCCCTCAGCAGTTCGTCGCACGGCGAGGCGCTTGACAGCGGGGTCCATCGAGGGACCCTTGAGGACCGCCCAGGAGCGCATCGCCGCGTCCACCTCGAGGCGGAGGTCGAAGTGACGTGCGTCGCCGCGTGCTCCTGGACGACGCCTTGGCATCCGCTCGCTCGGCCATGGACGCGGAGGCTAGCTCGCAGCAAGTGGTACTCGGGTGGCACACTGCCTTTGATGCCGACGCAACACCCTCGCATCCAGGTAACCGAGGAGAGACGAAAGGCCCTTCTCGAGGAGCTGGGGCCAGAAGCTCGCCGCGTCCAGCGCAGCGGAGTTTGGAGGCAGTCCCGACAGGGCCGACCCCGAGGAGATGTTCGTCGCCTCACTGTCGAGCTGTCACATGCTCTGGTTCCTCGGCCTGGCCCGGGCTGAGGGGGCGAGGGTGAACTCATACGTGGACGAGCCCGAGGGAACGATGGACGGCACCCGGTTCACCGCTGTGGTGCTGCGCCCCCAGGTCGCGTTTGACCGCCACCTTGACGGCGAGCAGATCGAGTCCCTGCACCGCCGCGCCCACGAGCGCTGCTTCATCGCCAACAGCGTCAGCTGTCCGGTCGAGGTCGAGCCACGCGGATGACTCGATCAGCTAACGACCTCAGATCCGGTCACCAAACGCTCCTTGGCATCAGGCCACTCGGACCGAAGGATCGAGTAGTGGACGCTGTCGCGCCAGCTGCCGTCGCGTCGGCGCATCTCGTGTCGATGCACTCCCTCCCTGGTTGCGCCGAGCCGCTCTATCGCTCGCTGTGAGCGCTCGTTGCGGATGTCGGTGCGGAAGGCGACGCGCTCAAGCTCAAGGGTCTCGAACGCGTGCGTCATCAGCAACAGCTTTACCTCCGCGTTTCGCCCGGTTCCCCACCAGGCACGGCCGAGCCAGGTAGAACCGATCTCGACGTGGGCATTGTGGGCGTCGAAGCCCCAATAGGACGTGGAGCCGATCACGGCCCCCTGCACCCCATCGATGACGGTGAACGGGAACCGACGCTCGGCGTGTCGATCGGCGAGGGCACCCTCGATCCATTCCTGCGCTTGGCCGAGATCCGCCAGCCGAGCGTAGGGGAGCCAGGCGAACACCTCCTCGGCATCCGCGGCGGCAAGCAGGCCGGCTGCGTGCTCAACGCGCAACGGCTCGACCGCGACTAAATCGCCTCGCAGCTCCACCGGCTCCATTGGGTGCATGAGCCGATCCTGTCAGGAACGCCGCACCGGAGAACGGAGCGCACGCCCTCCCAGCCTTCCCGGCGCGGCCGGCAATGCGCCCAGCGTCAATGCTGTTTGCATGGGTCGTTGAGGGATGATCCGCAGATCGAGTAGCGCCGCCCACCCGAGCTATCCGTGCCCGACGAGCTGATTTATCTCTCCCCGTACGATCCTGCCTGGCCTGCCGGGTTCGAGGACGAGCGCGCGGCGCTGGAGGAAGCGACCGGGGAGTGGGTCGTCGGCGGCATACACCACGTCGGCAGCACCGCCGTGCCAGGGATGGAGGCGAAGCCGATCGTCGACATCCTTGCCGGCGTCCGCAGCCTCGAGGAGTCGCGGGTTTGCTTCGAGCCGCTGGCCGAGCTCAACTACATGTACGCGCCGTATCTGCCGGACGAGATGCACTGGTTTTGCAAGCCGCACCCGAGCCGCCGCACTCACCACCTCCACCTCGTCCCGGTCGACTCCAGGCGCTATGCCGACGAGCTGGCGTTCCGCGATCGGCTACGCAGCGACAAGAGGATCGCGGAGGAATACGTCGCCCTGAAGCGCGAGCTCGCGCGGCGCTTCGCGAACGATCGGGAGGGGTACACGAACGCCAAGTCGGCGTTCATCCGCGAGGCACTTCAGTAGGCACCGGCGCTACCCGCCACTCGACCAGATCCGGTCGAACAGATCGCCGTGCCTCGCGCCGTCAACGCAGCTCCGCGGTGACGAGGCGCAGGCCGATGTCGAGGGAGGGCTGCTTGCGCAGGTACCCGTAGCGGCGGTCCCACTCGCCGCTTGCGAGGTCGCGGCGCAGCCGCTCCAGTGCCGGCTCGACGACGGCGTCCGACAGCAGGTGCCAGATCGAGGAGGCCTGGCGCACGCCGGCGTCGAGGTGGTCCTCCGGCCGGCTCCAGAGGGCAACGCAGAAGCCGTCGGCGCAGTCGGCGGGCACCTGCACCGTGTCGATCCGCAGATTGGGCAGGACGGTTCCGAGATGCTCGATCGAGGGGAACGTCGCGCGATCGTGCGCGACGATCTCCGGCAGGTAGTCGCGGCACAGCCACATCTCCGCGGTCGCGTCGAGGTCGAGGGTGAGCAGGATGACTCGGTCCCGGGTGACGCGCCGCACCTCGGCCAGCCCCCGGTCGACGTCATCCCAGTGCTGCATCGTGAACACACCCATCGTCGCGTCGACGCTTCCGTCCTCCAGCGGCAGATCCTCGGCGACTCCCCGGATCGCGGGGGCGGCGCCCGCGGGCCGCTGGGCGATCATCACCGGCGAGGGCTCGACCGCGACGACCTCGCGGTCCCGCGGCTCGTAGGAGCCGGCGCCCGCGCCGACGTTGAGCACGCTCCGCGCGTTGCCGAGCGCCTCCCAGATCGCCGCCTCGAGGCGCGGGTCGGCGCGACGGACCTGGCTGTAGTCGATTCCCATGCGGTCGTAGGCGGGCGCGGTCACGACTTCGCCGCGCGCCGCCGCTTCGCCGGCGGTTCCGCGGAACCGCCTTGGCGGGCCATCTCGACCAGCAGCTCGACGAAGTCGCCGTAGAGGTCCTTGCGCACCGCCTCGGGACTGACCAGCGCTTCGACCGCGAGGCCGATTCCGAGCGCCCGCAGCACCATCGCCAGGTCGTCGGGCGGCAGCGCGAACTCCGTCCCGGCCTCCTCCTGGTAGCCGGCGATGTAGTGGGCGACGGCCTCGCGCAACGCCGCCGAGCGGGTGCCGAAGCGGCCGGCCAGCTCGGGGTCGCGGCTGGCGTGGGCGATGAACTCCATGTGCAGGACGACGGAGGCGCGGTCCTTTGAGAAGCGCTCCATCCACTGGTCGGCGAGCGCCCGCGCGCGAACCTCCAGCGGCGCGTCGTCGGCGAGGCCGACCTGGGTCGCCGCCAGCTCCCGCGCCCGCTCGGCCATGTAGTCCTCGAAGACGGCGAGGAAGAGGTCGGCCTTGCCGTCGAAGTTGGAGTAGACGGCGCCGTGCGAGTAGCCGGCCTGCTCGGCGATCTCCTCGACCGAGGCGCCGTTGTAGCCGCGGCGGGCGAAGACCTCGGCCGCGGTCGCGATCAGCTCGGCCCGGGTGCGGGCCTGCTTCTCGACGCGGGTCTCCCTTTTTCGCTTGCCGCTCATTCAGATTGCAACTCCAACTTGAATGGTGATACTAATACAGAAATGGACGGACCGATCGCACATCGGACATTCGGGCAGCGGTTGGCGAGTTTGTTGCGCTATGCGAAACAAACTCGCCAACCGCCGAGCGGTCGCCCGGCAAATGTACGCTCGCGGGGTGCCGATCGAGACCCGGCGACTGCGGCTCCGGCCCTTGGCGATGGGCGACCTCGACGAGTTCGCCGCCCTGCATGCGGATCCTGAAGTGGCGCAGTTCATACGCCCGCTCGATCGGGCCGCTGCCGAGGAGCGGATCCGCAAAGACGAAGGCGAATGGCGGCAGCGCGAGCACGGCGTGCTCGCCGTGCTGGACGGAGAGAGCGGTGCCTTCCTCGGCAGGTGCGGGCTGAAACACTGGCCGCAGTTCGACGAGACCGAGCTCGGCCGGGCGTTGCGACGGGAGCCTGGGGCCACGGATACGCGACCGAAGCCGGTCGCGCCTGCGCCGAGTGGGGCCTCGTGAATCTCGACGTGCCGTACCTGGCCGGGCGCTACGGAGTCGAGGCCGTCTGCTCGCAGCCGCGGGCGCGGTCTCGACCGCCGCCGCCAACGCAAGTGTCGTTGCCGCCCATCCCGTCGAGCCGGTCGTTGCCGCCGCGGCCGAGCAGGACGTTCGGCCCGCCGTCGCCGGTGAGGATGTCGGGTCCCGTCGACCCCTCGATCTTCTCGACGCTCGAGTCGATGTGACCGGCGTGGCAACCGCCCACGTTGGGGTCGAGCACGGCGCCGCCGATCGTCGCCTCGACGAAGATGCCGCTGTTGCGGACGCGGGCGAAGGAGGCGCTGTCGTTGGCGCCCGGGCCGCCGTCGAAGAGGTCGCCGTCACAGGGCTGGCCGCCGATCAGCAGGTCGCTGCCCGGGCCACCGATCATCGTCGCGGCGCCGCTGTCTTTGCGCGGGTGGAAGATGTTGACTCCGTAGAGGACGTCGGACCCCCCTCCCCCTTCGAGCGTGTCGGGATCGTGGTCTTCGCCCGCGTAGAGGACGTCGTCGCCCTTGCCGCCGCGCAGCGTGTCGTCGCCCTTGCCGCCGTCGATGATCGAGGAGACCGAGGAGGGCACGCTGCCGTCGACCGTGAAACGGTCGTTGCCGCCGTCGAGGGAGGCGAGGATCGAGGCGATCGGGCCCTGACAGGTGACCGCGTCCGCCGCGGCGTCCGCGGCGCAGGCCGGCGAGGTCGGATCGCCGAGCAGGACCGGCGCTCCGCCCGGTTCGCCGTGGACGGTGTAGGCGCCGCCGGCGAAGCCGACGTTGACCGCGTCGGGACCTTCGCCGCCGGTGACGATCAGGCTGGTGACGCCGTCGATGCTGCTGTAGAGCTCGACCGCGGTGCCGTTCATCCCCTGGCTCGGGCCGCAGGAGGTCTCGCCCGAGAAGCCGGCGCTGCATTCGTCCGACCCGGGGCCGCCGAAGGCTTCGTCGCCGGGGCCGGCGGGAACGAGGCGGTCATCGCCGGGGCCGCCGTCGAGCCGGTTCGGGGTCGCGGAGTTGCCGACGATCGTGTCGTCGCCGGAGCCGCCGAGGGCGTCCTCGATCCCGCTCATGTGCTCTCGCTCCGCCCCGCTCACGCGCTGTGTCTGCAGGTCGATCGTCACCGCGCCGCCGGTGCCGGCGTAGGAGGCGACGTCGTGCGCGCCCGGGCCGCCGTCGATCCTGTCGCTGCCGGGGCCGCCGGTGAGGATGTCGTAGTCGCCCGGGCCGCCGGAGAGCGAGTCGTCGCCCGGGCCGCCGTTGACGCGGTCGCCGTTGCCGCCGCCGCCGTCGAGCTTGTCGTTGCCGTTTTCGCCGAACAGGGCGTCTTCGCCACCGCCGCCGTAGAGGTGGTCGGAGCCCCGTTCGCCGTAGATCGTGTCGTTGCCGCCGTCGCCGACCACCGTGTCGCTGCCGCGGCCCGCGTGGACCGTGTCGTTGCCGCCGCCGGCGCAGATCAGGTCGTTGCCGCCTTCGCCGTAGATCGTGTTGTCGCCGCCGCCGGCGACGATCACGTCCGGCGCCTTGGTGCCGACGATCCTCCGGGCATTGGAGACGATCGTCGCCCTCTTGCCGTGGCAAGACGGAGCGGCGTCGGCGCGCTCAACGGCCGGCCAGGCAACCGCGAAGGCGACGGCGAGCAGGGCGACCAGGCCGCGGCCGCGGCCAAGTTTGGGTCTTGCGATCTGGGCGATTTCGGGGGCCATGACCTAATGGTCGGACTCAATCCGCGAAGGCTTGAGCGTCCGGATGGATGCGCGGACCGGCGCTCGAACTGACGACCTTTAGCCTTGAATGGCGATGTTGGACGAATCTCCGAGAGAAGTTCTCGTACAGATGTGGTGCCATGTCCGTATGGATGCGACCCCGGCTCGACCCATTGGCAGTTCGCGAAGGTGGCAACGGCGGTTGGGGGCGACCCTCTGCGCCGCCGCGCTTCTCGCCACCGCGGCCGCCCCGACGACCGCCGGCGCCCGCTCGGCCTTCGACGCCCCGTCGCAGATGAGCCTCTCCTTCGCCCGCGGCAGCGCGCAACTGCTCGGGCGCGACGCGCTGGTGCAGGTCAGGTGCGCCGGCTCGCGCAACGGCACGTGCAACGGCACCGTGATCCTCTCGACCGGCGGCCGCAAGCACAAGGTCCCCTTCGCGGTCGTCGGCGGCAGCAGCGAGAGCCTGACCGTGCCGGTCGGCTCGCACCACGCAAGCTCCGCCCTGGCGGTGGCGAAGACGGTGCAGCCGGCGGGCGGCTACGCCCGCAGCAGCGAAGTCCTGCGGTTCCGGTAGCGCGCGGGTCGATTCCCGGATCCACCGACCTGCACCGAGGCATCGCATACACGAGTCTGCAACTATGCAGGCGGTCGAGTTGATCCGCCGACATCTCGGGGAGGAGCGTGTCTGAGCCGCTGGTCAGCCTCGAGGGCATCGGCAAGTCCTACGGCGGCGGCTCGGCCGCGCAGGTCGTCCTCGACGACCTCTCGCTGGAGATCGACGCCGGGGAGCTGGTCGTCGTCCACGGCCCCTCGGGTTGCGGCAAGACGACCCTGCTCAACCTGATCGGCGGCCTCGATCGGCCCGACAGCGGGCGGGTCCGCGCCTGCGGGGTCGAGCTGACCCACGCATCGCGTCCCGAACTGACGGCCTACCGAGCCCGCGCGGTCGGCTTCATCTTCCAGTTCTACAACCTCCTCCCCACCCTGACCGCGCTGGAGAACGTCGAGGCCGGGGTGCGGGTCGCCGGGGTCGAGCGCGAGGAGGCGCGCGAGCGCAGCGAGGCGCTGCTGGAGCGGGTCGGCCTGGGCGATTTCGCCGGGCGCTTCCCGGCGCAACTTTCCGGGGGGCAGCAGCAGCGGGTGGCGATCGCCCGGGCGCTCGCCAAGCGGCCGCGCCTGCTGCTCGCCGACGAGCCGACCGGCAACCTCGACGAGGAGACCTCGGCCGGAGTGCTCGAGCTGATCCGCGAGCTGAACCGCGAGACGGCGGTCACCTTCGTGATCGTCAGCCACAACCCGGCGATCGCCCGCAGCGGCGACCGCGTCGTCCGCCTCTCCCACGGGCGCCTTGCCGACTCGCCCGTCCCGAGCCCGAGCGCCCCGACGGCCTGATGCTCTGGCGCAAGGCATTCCGCGACCTGCGGGCGATGGGGCTACGGGCCGTCCTGATCGTCGTCGTGATCGGCGCCGGCCCGGGAACGGCGGCGGGCATCTCGCTGGCCCTGCACGACGTCGAACACACCCGCGACTCCTTCTACTCGCGCTACGCGCTCGCCGGCCTCGACCTGCGCCTGCGCGATCCCCTCTCCCAGCGGCAGCTGGCGGCCCGGGCGCGCACGGTCGGCGCCCGCCGCGCGGAGACGCGCCTGATCCTCGACGGCGCGGCCCTGTACGGCGGCACGCAGAGCACCGCCGAGGTCGTCGGGATGCCGGTGGAGGCCCCGCTCAACCGCCTCGCCGTCACCGCCGGCCGGGGACTCGACTCCGGCGCGCCGAGGGGGGCGGTGATCGACACCGACTACGCCGATCGCCTCGGCATCCACCCCGGCGATCGCCTCCGCCTGCGGATCGCCGGCCGCGAGCTCGCCATGCAGGTGCGGGGCCTGGCCCGCAGCCCCGAGTACCTGCTGGCGACCGCCAACCCCGACTACCTCGTCCCCCAGCGCGGCTCGCTCGCCGTCGCCTTCCTGCCGCGCGGCTCGCTGCAGCGGCTGACCGGGCTGCGCGGCCGCGCCAACGACCTCGCCGCCGACCTCCCCGGCGGCGGCGACGGACGCGCCGCCCATCGCCTCGCGGCGGGCCTGCCGGTCGCCCGGGTCACGCCTCGCTCGCGCCAGTACGGATTGCGCCTGACCAACGCCGACATCCACAGCTTCTCGATCTTCGCGCCGGTGATGGGAGTCGTCTTCGGGATCGTCGGGCTGCTCCTGATCGCGCTCAGCCTGCGCCGCCTGGTCAGCTCGCAGCGCCGCGAGCTGGGGGCGCTGCTCGCGATCGGCTATCCGCCGCGCACCGTGGTCGCCTCGGTGCTGCTGCCGGCGGCGGCGCTGGCCGTGCTCGGCGCGGCGCTCGCGGTCGGGGTGACGATCGGCGTCGGGCGGCTGGTCGCGAACGAGTATTCGAGCGCGGTCGGCTTCCCCGGCACCCAGTACCCGCTGGCGCTCGAACCGCTCGCCCTGGCGGCCGGCCTGGCGATGATCGCGACGCTGCTCGCCGCCGTCTTCCCCGCCTACCGGCTCGCCCGCCTCGACCCGATCGAGGCCCTGCGCGGCGAGAGCGTCGGCTCCTTCGAGCTGCCCGGCTGGCTGCAGCGACTGACCGCGGTCGGCCCCCCGGCGCTCACCTACGGCCTGCGCGGGCTGCTGCGCAGGCCCCTCCTCAGCGCGGCCACCGTGGTCAGTATCGCCGGCGCGGTCGGGCTCGGGGCGGCGCTCAACATCCTCGTCTCCTCGACCGACAGCTCGGTAGACGCGGCGTTCGCCAACCAGGGCTGGACCCACTCGGCCGACCTCGCGCATCCGCTGTCCGACGGCCGGGCGACGGCGCTCGCGAAGCGAGCCGGGGCGGCGCGCGCCGAGGCGACGGTGAAGGGACCGGCGGAACTGAGCGCGGCCGGCGGCGCGGGCCACGCCGGCGTGCAGCTCACCGGGCTGCCGCGACGCCCGGCTCTGCTGCAGCTCGACCTCACCGCCGGCTCCGGTCCCGGGCCGGGACGGATCGTGCTCAGCGCGCAGACCGCGGACAAGCTCGGCGCCGCCCCGGGGGACGAGGTCGCGCTGCGCACCTCGGGGCACCGCGCCACGGTCCGCGTCGCCGGCATCGCCCGCACCCTGGCGACCGAACAGACCTACCTGCCGCGGGCCGAGGCCGCTCGGCTGCTCGGCCTCCCCGGCCGTGCGACCGGCCTGCTCGTCGCCGGGAACGCGACCGCCGCCCGCCGCCTGCGCGCCGATCCCGCCGTGGCGCGGGTGACCTCGAAGGCCTCGGCGATCTCGGCGGAGCGCGAACTGCTCGCCGAGCTGACCGGGTTGATCTCCGTCCTGCAGGCGATCAGCCTCGGCGTCGGCGCGCTCTTCCTCGTCTCCACCCTGACGCTCTCCTACCTGGATCGCCGGGGCGAGTTCGCGACCCTGGCGGCGCTCGGCTACGGCCGGAGCCAGATCGGGGCGGCGGTGGCCGGCGAGGCGCTCGCCCAAACCCTCGTCGCAGCCGCGCTCTCAATCCCGCTCGGTGTGCTGATCGCCTCGCCGCTGTCGCAGCGGATCTCCGAAGCCTGGTTCGAAATCGGCCTGCACCCGAAGCCGCCGAGCTTCCTGCTGGTGATCGGCCCGGCGCTCGCCCTGGCGCTGCTGGCCGCGGCACACGCGACGCGGCGGGCGCTGCGGCTGAACATCGCCGCCACGGTCAGAGCGCGCCTGATCGGTTGAGAGCATCGTCCAGGGTGGCACGCCCAGCGCTGCTCAGGGATTCTCCGTATCGATCGCATGGTCGTGGTCATAGGCGAGCAGGGTGAGCGCCGCGACGGCGATGGTCGCGTATGCCAGGTTCCTACGAGCCGTCACTTCCCCGTCTACGCAGGGACGGGCCACGGGGTTCGAAGCGCCAGTCGCCCACCGGACCGAGGCCCCCCATCTTTTACACATCAAGCCTGTGCAAAGATAGGCGGCGGTCATGGACCTGCCGAGCGTCAGCGACGACGTCCTGGAGCAGAAGACCCGCGCGCGCATCTTCACCCTCCTGATAGAGCGCCGAGCCCCAATGAGCACCGAGGAGCTCGCGGGCCTGCTGGGCCTGCACGTCAACGGCATCCGGAGGCATCTCGCGCGGCTGGAGGAGTCAGGGCTGGTCGAGCGGCGACGCAGTCGTGGCTCGAGGGGGCGCCCCGGAGACAGGTGGCTGGTCGCGTCCGGCGCCCGCCCTGGCGGCGAGCGTCCCAGCGGGTACACCGACATGTCGCGCTGGCTCGCCCGCGCGACGCCGGGCGGGTCAGGCCGCCTGCGCGCGCTGGAGAGAACCGGGCGGGAGATCGGACTGGAGCTGGCGCCGGGGGCGGCTGACAATCCGGTCGAGGGCTTCCGCTCGGCCCTTGCCGCGCTGGGCTTCCAGCCGGCGATCGAGCGCGACCAGGCAGGCGGCTTCACCTGCCGGCTGGACAACTGCCCCTACCGGGACTCGGCCCTGGAGAGGTCGGATGTGGTCTGCACCCTGCACCGCGGTATCACCGTGGGGCTGCTGGCGACCCTCGACCCCACGGCGAGGCTGGCGCGCTTCGAGCCCCGCGACCCTCGCCGCGCCGGCTGCATGGTCGAGGTGGAGAGAGCCGGGGCTGCATGAAACGCGCTGAGGCACTTCGTCCCCTCTCGCGCGAGCACCTCGTCGCCCTGCTCGCCGCGAAGAAGCTGAAGGAGGCAGACGACCTGGAGGAGGAGGCGCGAGCCTTCCTCGAATTTTGGCGCAACGACGGGAAGCGCCACTTCCGAGTCGAGGAGGAGGTGCTGCTCCCGGGTTGGGCCATGCACGCCGAGGTGGACAGAAACGGGGTGCGGCGGATGCTCGACGAGCATCTCGCGATCCGCCGCGAGGCGCTGCGACTCGAGGCCGGCGAGACCACCCTGGAGGAGGCCCGAGAACTGGGAGGCCTCCTCCACGACCACGTCCGTTTCGAGGAGCGCTGGCTCTTTCCGATGGTCGAAGAGGCGCTCGGCCCCGACGACCTTGCCCGCCTCGCCGCGGCGATCGAGGAAGCCGAGGCCGCTACTCCGGATCCCTGAAGTAGGCGGCGTTGATCTCGATGTATTTCTGCCACTCCGGCGGCACCTGGTCCTCCGGGGTGATCGCGTCGACCGGACAGGCCTCGACGCAGGCGTCGCAGTCGATGCACTCGTCGGGGTCGATGTAGAGCTGCTCATGCTGGCCGTAGCCGGGCTCCTCAGGAGTTGGATGAATGCAGTCGACCGGGCAAACCTCGACGCAGGAGTTGTCCTTCGTGCCGATGCAGGGCTCGTTGATCACATAAGCCATCAGTCGCCTCCTTATTTACACATGATAGATGTGTAAATGATACGGACCTCCTCCCGGGCGCCGACTGACCAGGGTGCGGAGACGCGGACCGTCGATCCGTTCGCTCCATTGGCTGAGCTCGTCGCGATCGAAGCCGACCGGCAGCGCGAGCTCGAACTTCCAGCGATGGGTCGTATCGGCATGACCCCCTGAAATCGGTCCGACCCTTGTGAGAGTCCTACCGGCCCGCGACAATGGGCCAAGGAGGACCGACGCAAGTGAAGAGAAGACGACACACCCCCGAGCAGATCATCCGCAAGCTCAGGGAGGCCGAGCGGATGCTCGGCGAAGGCAAGCAGGTGCCCGAGGTGGCGAAGGAGCTGGAGATCTCCGAGCAGACCTTCCACCGCTGGCGCAACCAGTACGGCGGCATGAAGGCCGACGACGTCAAGCGGCTGAAGGAGCTCGAGAAGGAGAACCGCGAGCTGAAGCAGATCGTCGCCGACAAGGAGCTCGACATCCGCGCCTACCAGGAGATCGCCCGGGGAAATTTCTAGGCCCGGCCCGGAAGCGCCGAGCGGTCCTGATGCTTCAGGACCGCCTCGGCCTCTCCGAGCGTCGGGCGTGCCGGATCGCCGGCCAGCACCGATCCACGCAGCGCCACGAGCCGCAGGTTGCCCCCGACGACGCCGCCCTTCGCAAGCGGCTGCGTGAGATCTCCAAAGACAAGAAGCGCTGGGGCTATCGCCGCGCCCACGCCCGCCTGCTCGAAGAGGGCTGGGAAGTCAACAAGAAGCGCGTGCAGCGCCTCTGGCGCGATGAGGGCTTGCGGGTGCCCCGCCGCAAGGCAAAGCGCGCCAGGGTGGGCGATAACCGCGACGGCAAGCGGCTGCGCGCCACCCACCCCGACCACGTCTGGGCGCTCGACTTCCAGTGCGACGAAACAGCCGACGGACGCCAGCTGCGGGTGCTGAACGTGATCGACGAGTTCACCCGCGAGGCGTTGGCGAGCGAGGTGGCGCGCTCGATCACCGCCGAGGACACCGTCGCCCTGCTGGAGCGCCTCGTCGCCGCCCGCGGCACCGCACCCGAGCACATCCGCTGCGACAACGGCCCCGAGCTGATCGCCCACACCCTGCGCGACTGGTGCCGGCTGGGCAAGACCGCCACCGCCTACATCGAGCCGGGCTCGCCCTGGCAGAATCCCTTCATCGAGTCCTTCAACGGCCGCACCCGCGACGAGGTGCTCGACGTCGAGCTGTTCTTCACGCTGGCCGAGGCGAAGGTCATCCTCGCCGACTGGATCGTCGCCTACAACACCGAACACCCGCACTCGTCCCTGGGGATGCTGCCACCGGCGCGCTTCGCCGAGCGCTGGCGGGAGGAGAACGGCGCCCCGCCGCCTCGCTCCGATTGCCCTACGGGCTCACTCCGCGAGGCGGCGGTCGACCCCGCTACCGTGCGGGTTGATACCGACCACGAACTCTCACCGAGGGTGGACCAGTAAACGGGGGCCGGTCAGGGTCGGTCTGCTTGGCGCGCTTGTGTTCGGCGAATGTCAGGCCGCCGACGGCGAGGAGGCTGCGCAGCGCCGGCGATCGGAGGGCGCCGTCTACCTGATCCTCGAGGCTCCATGGGACGGTTCGGATCCCGGGCGGCAGGGCGGTGTCAGAATGATTGGCGTGCAACGGGGTGGTGTCGATGAGACTCGATCCGAAACGCTCCGGCGTCGGCTGCGTTCGATCCCCCCGCTCGTGCTGGGCCTGCTGCTGACCACCGCGCTGCTGCCGGCGCTGTTGGTCGTCGGCCTGGCGATCGACCTGGGGCGCTGGGCGGTGTCCCGAGTTCCGCCCACCGCGACCCGGCTCGCGCTCTTCCTCTGGGTATACCTCGCCGCCGAGGTGGCGGGGCTGGCGGCGCTGGCGGCGGTGTGGATCGCCAGCCTGGGCGGTCGCCGCGACGCCTGGCTGCGCCGGGCCACCCTGCGCCTGCAGCTGCTCTGGGCCGCGGCCTTATTCGGCGCGGTGCGCGCTCTGTTCGGCCTGCGGCTGGAGGTGACGGATGGCGAGGACGTCGCTCCGGGCCCCGTGATCGTGCTGGTCCGCCACGCGAGCATCGTCGACAACCTGCTGCCGGCCAACCTGATCGCGCGTCCGCACGGGATCCGCCTGCGCTACGTGCTGAAGCGCGAGCTGCTCGCAGACCCCTGCCTCGACGTGGCCGGGCGGCGCCTGCCGAACTATTTCGTGCGCCGCGGCACGGGCGCAACCGAGGAGCGGGAGCGGGTGGGCGCGCTCGCCCACGGCCTGGAGCGGGACGAGGGCGTGCTGATCTTCCCCGAGGGAACCCGCTTCACGCCGCAGCGGCGCGCCCGGGCGATCGCCCGCATCGCCGAGCGCGACCCACGTCTGGCGGCGCGGGCCGAGCGCCTGCGCCACCTGCTGCCGCCGCGGCTGGGCGGCGTCGGAGCGCTGCTCGACGGCGCCCCCGCGGCGGACATCCTCGTCGTCGCGCACCATGGGTTCGACGGCCTGCGCCTGGTGTCCGACATCTGGCGCGGTGGCCTCGTCGGGCTCACGGTCCGAGTCCAGATCACGCGGGTGCCGCGCGCCGCGGTGCCCCCGGCGGGCCCGGCACGCACGGACTGGATCTACGACCTCTGGCAGGACGTCGACGACTGGGTCGAGCGGCGGCGCCACGCAGACGGCCTCGCGGGGGCAGCGACGTGAGCACGGCGGGCCTGCTCGCGATCGAGGGGGGCGTCGTGCTCACGCTCTCCACGGCGCTCTGGGCGGTGAGCCTGGCGCTGCGGGACGCCTCGATCGTCGACGTCTTCTGGGGCAGCGGATTCGTGTTCGTAGCGTGGATCGGCTACGCGCTCGCGGACGGCAGCCAGGACCGCGCCCTGCTCCTCGCCCTGCTGGTGACGGCCTGGGGCCTCCGCCTCACCGCCCACCTCGCCCACCGCAACCTCGGCAAGGGCGAGGACTACCGCTACGCGGAGATGCGCCGCCGCCACGGCGACGCCTGGCCGCTGCGCAGCCTGTTCGTCGTCTTCTGGCTGCAGGGCGCGCTGATCTGGGTCGTCTCCCTCCCGGTGCAGGTGGCGATGGCCGACCCC
Organism: uncultured Solirubrobacterales bacterium; assembly: GCA_963764365.1. Lineage (GTDB taxonomy): Bacteria > Actinomycetota > Thermoleophilia > Solirubrobacterales > 70-9 > VRUE01. The sequence continues at coordinate 297,864 of CAVXSI010000020.1, read as the reverse complement.
ACGCCGGCCGGCCTCGGGCTGCTCGACTGGGCCGGAAGCGCGGTGTGGGCGGTCGGCCTGACCTTCGAGGCCGTGGGCGACTGGCAGCTCTCGCGGTTCAAGGCCGACCCGGCGAATCGTGGCAAGGTCATGGACCGAGGCCTCTGGCGCTACACGCGCCACCCCAACTACTTCGGCGACTTCTGCGTCTGGTGGGGGATCTGGCTGGTCGCCCTGGCCGCCGGCAGCACCTGGTGGACGGTCGTGGGCCCCGCGATCATGTCCGTCCTCCTGATCCGGGTCAGCGGCGTCGCCCTGCTCGAGCGCTCGCTGAGCCGGAGACGCGAGGGCTACGCGGACTACGTCGCCCGCACGAGCGCCTTCTTCCCACGACCGCCGCGCCGCGGCTGAGGTCGGGGGAGAACGTCACCCTCCGCCGCCAGCCGCCTCCTCCTCTGCCAGCGCCCGTCGCAGCGCCTCGTCGAACGACTCGGGCTCGATCCCGAACGGCTCGGCCCCGCTCGGGTCGGTGACCACGGTCGCCGTCTTCAGCCCCTCGACCAGCGGCCGAGCGACCTTGGTGTCGACCGGGGTGACAAGTCCCAGCCATAGCGCCGAGAGCCAGGGCGTGATCAGCGGCACCGACAGCTTGCGGGGCGGCGCCTTGCCGAGCGCCAGCGCCATCCGATCGAGCATGTCCGCGTAGGAGAGGACGTCGGGCCCGCCGATCTGGACCTCGCGGCCGCTGGACTCGGGCACCCCCGGCGCCCGCAGCAGGTACTCGATCGTCGCGTCGATCCCGATCGGCTGGGTCGGCGTGTGCAGCCAGCTCGGCGCCACCATCACCGGCAGCCGCTTGACCAGGTAGCGCAGGGTGCGGTACGACTCGCTGCCGGCGCCGACCACCATCGCCGCCCGGAAGTAGGTGAGCGGCGGCCCCTCGGCGGCGAGGATGCGGGCGGTCTCGTGACGGCTGCGCAGGTGCTTGGACTCGGTCTCCTGGCCGAGCCCGCCGAGGTAGACGACGCGCCCGATGCCCTCGCGCCTGGCCATCCGGGCGAAGTTTCCGGCGGCGACCCGCTCGCGCTCCTCGAAGCCGGCGCCGCCGGCCATCGCGTGGACCAGGTAGTAGGCGACGTCGACTCCCTCCCCCGCTCCGACGAGGCTGGGGGCGTCGGTGACGTCGCCGACCCGCAGCTCGAGGCCCAGCCCCGCGAGCCTTGCCGCTCGGGAGCGCTCGCGGACCAGGCACCGCACCGGCTTCGAGCCGGCCAACGCCGCCGCCAGCCGGCCGCCGACGAAACCAGTCGCACCTGCGATCAACGTGCTCTGTGTGATTGGTCCACGCTACCCGACCGGAGGCGCCGGCCTGCGAGACTGCTGCGTGTGCGCGAGCACATCCTGCAACGCCGCCAGCGCGTACCCGTCCCGGCCGAGCGCGCCTTCGACTTCTACGCCGACGCCGTCAACCTCGAGCCGATGACGCCGCCCTGGCTCCATTTCCGGTTGACGACGGCGGGGCCGATCGCGATGGGCGCGGGGACGCTGCTCGACTACCGGCTGCGCCTGCACGGCTTCCCGATTCGCTGGCAGACGCGGATCGAGACCTGGGAGCCGCCGCTGCGATTCAGCGACACCCAGGCCCGCGGGCCCTACTCGCTCTGGGAGCACACCCACGTCTTCGAGCCCGACGGCGAGCAGGCCTGCACGATCCACGACCACGTCCGCTACGCGATTCCCTACGGGCCCCTCGGCGTGCTCGCCCACAACCTCTTCGTACGCCGCGACCTCGAGCGGATCTTCGACTTCCGCCGCGACGCATTCGCCGCCCACTTCGCCACCGCATAGCGCCATGGCCGTTCGCACACCGCGCCTCAGCGCAAAAGGACCGAAGAAGTGCCTGACGCGACGCGCCATTTCCAACCGCGTCCCTACAGCCGTCCTGACCCCAAACTCAGCGCCGCCCTGACTAGCAACCACACCGCAGGCGACGATCTGTGGCCCGGGCAACGCCAGACCAACGTTGACCGCTGTTTGTCCGGCTCCCGCCCGAGCTAGACCCGCGTGACCTCGAGGAGTCCTGCCTGTGCCGCCGCGTCGAAATCCGCATCTTGAGTGCAAACCGCCGCGCCGTGGGCAATCGCGGTCGCGGCGATCCAGGCGTCCATGACCTTCATCGCCCTGCCGATTGCCTTCAGTCCCATGCGCAGGCGGGCCAGCTCGTCGCCGACGGCCTCATCTATCGCCAACGGCGCGGCGATCTGCCGCGCGACCTCCAGGGTGCTGAGTCGACGCGCCATCTGCTCGTGACCGCTCGCGGCGAGGACGCCGTGGCGAAGCTCGGAGAGGGTGACGACGCTGACGGCTACCTCGTCGGGGAGAGTGCCGAGCGGTCGCTCCTGCTCGCGCGCGATGAAGACCGAGGTATCCAGAACCGCCTGCACGGCAACCGCCCCCCGCCCTAGAGCTGATCCGTCGTGTCCGGGAACGCCTGGTCGAGCTCAGCCGCCAGGCCCGCATCGGCTTGAGCGCCCATGATCAGCTCCCGCGCTCGCGAGCCGGCGGTCCACGAGGGCGTGTCCTCGATCGGCACGAGATCGGCGACGTCGTGTCCGGAGACGGTGACGCGCAGCTGCTCGCCCGCCTTCACCCTCCGTAGCACGGTGGAGACATCGTTGCGAAGCTCTCGTTGGGGTATCCGCTTCACGGACGCATAGTGTAGCAGAACTGCTACGCAGTCGCTTTCGTGGCCGAGCGACCGCGAGCTGCTGCGCGCTCAGGAAGACCACATTCCTCGGCCGGACCTCGCTCATCGAACTTGGGACCTTTGGTTTCGTAGACCGACGTTGAACAGATGACGCAGCGCGCGCTCTCGAAATTGTCCCCCGATTGTCCCCCCAAGCAACACGCTGCATCTGCCTCAAACGACAGAAACCGCGCCGCAGCGCGGTTTCCTTAGGGGTGGATGACCGGATTCGAACCGGCGACCGCCTGGACCACAACCAGGAGCTCTACCAGCTGAGCTACATCCACCGCGCAGCTTCAATCTAGCGTGCCGGTGGGGCGATCGTGTGGCCGCAGCGTCCAGCCAGGGGCTCTCGTCGTCGCCGGCGCCCCCAGTCCTGCCCGAAGACTCTTAGAGATCTCTAAGGCGGCGTTGTATTCGGCTTAGGGGAGTCTGCGGAGACTGCGGCGATGGATGACCTGCGCAAACTCGAGGCCAAAGGGCTGGCCCGCGCCAAGGCGCGCTCGCGGCGCCTGCGCGTCACCCGCATCCGCAGCCTCACCTGGCGCGGCTCGCTGGTGCTCTTCCTCTTCCTCTGGGCCGTCGTCTTCGTCCAGCTCGCCAGCGGCAACGACCCGGCGCTGAACAAGATCGCCAAGAAGACGACCCGGCACCAGGCGACCGCGGCCGCCCGCGAACCCCAGGAGAGCCGCGAACCGGCGCCCGAATTCGAACCGGAATTCGAAGAACCTGCCGGCTCCGAACCGGAATTCGAAGAAGAATCGGCAGCCGAATTCGAAGCCGAACCGGAAATCGAATTCGAAGAACCGGTGCCGGAACCGGAACCCGAACCGGTGATCACCTCCTCCTCGTGACCTCGATCGGTCCGCACCTGTTCTGGATCACCAGCCGGGCTGCCGGGATCGCCACGCTGGTCCTCTCCAGCCTCTCGCTCAGCGCCGGCCTGCTGATCCGCTCCCGCGGCGAACGCCGCCTGCTGGGCGGCGAATCGCGGGCGCTGCACGAGTCGCTCGCGCTGGCCACGCTGGCCGCCCTCGCGGTACACGGGCTGGCGCTGCTCGGCGACAGCTACCTGCACCCCGGCCCGGTCGAAATCTCAGTCCCCTTCACCACCGCCTACCGCCCGTTCTGGACCGGGGTCGGGATCGTCGCCGGCTGGGGCATGGCGATCCTCGGCCTCAGCTACTACGCGCGCGACGCGATCGGCCAGGCGCGCTGGCGGCTGCTGCACCGCTTCATCGCCGTCTTCTGGGTGCTCGGAATCGTCCACACGCTCGGCTCCGGCACCGACGCCGGGCAGCTCTGGCTGCTGGTCGTGATGGCGGTGCCCGCGGTGCCGGCGGCGATCATGCTCGCCGGCCGCCTGCTCGGCCCGCCGCCGGAGCGCGGCCGGGGGGCGCGGGAGCGCGCGCCCGCGCCGCGGCTTCAGCCGGTGACCGAGCCGAGCGCGATGCGGCGAAACCCGGGCTGAAGCCGCGAGGCCAACTCGGCCGCCGCGGCGTCGGTCGGCTCGCCCTCGGCCGATTCGTCGCCGACCAGCACGACCTCGCTCGCCGGGTAGCTCTGCAGCTGGTCTTCAACCGCCTGCACGACGTCCTCGTCGCCGACCCTGGCCTCGGCCGCGACGCCTGCCTTGGCGAGCGCGGCGACGGTCGCGACCAGGTTCTGCTGGGCGCGGTGGCGGGCGCCCTCGACGTCGGAGGCCCAGCGATCGAGGAAGCCGATCCGGGCCGGGGCGAGCACCAGCACGTCGGCGTCACCCCCGTCCCCGCCTAGGCCCGCGGCGCCGACGATCCGGGCGACGGCGTCAGGATCTTCGACCGGGCAGGTGACGACGACCAGCACGTGGCGACCCGGGCCGCCGGACTCCGCCGCGACGATCTGCCGCCGCGGTCGCTGCCGCGCCGCGACCACCACCAGGGCCACACCGGCGAGGGCGCCGATCGCCACCCCGACGCCGGGCCCGCCGACGGCGAACGCCGTCGCGACCGGCACGGCGATCGCGGCGACGATCAGCGGCAGCTTCCACGGCGCCATCGCCCGATTGTCGCCGATGCGCGCGGCTACCCGCGGGCGCCGCCGGTCGTCACCAGGGTCAGGGAGCGAGGCGCTCGAGCACGGTGCCGTCGGCGGCGACAGCGAGCACGGTGGGGACAACCGCAATTCCGTACTTGCGCGCCAGGTCGGGACGGTCGCGGACGTCGAGCGTGATCAGCGGCTCCGCGCGATCGGCGAGCCGCTCCCCCCACTCCCGGCACTCGGCGCAGAGCGGGTGGGTGAACTCGACGAAGGCGCGGGAATGCCCGTCGAGCGCCCCGAGGTCGGCGGGCTCGATATGGCTGTGGTGGCGCGGCGAGATCCCGCGCAGGCGGGCGCCGAGCTTGTAGAGCTCGCAGCCGGCGCAGAAGCCGCTCGAGGCGGCGAGCAGGGCGAGGGCGGCGACGATCGCGCCGAGCACGGTCCCGGCGGCCGGCGAGCCCAGCCACCAGGCCAACCCGGCGGCGCCGAGGAAGGCGACGCCGATCGCGTTGGCGAGCCGCGGCGGCCGCGAGTCCTCCAGCGGCCCCTCGCCGAGCCGCGGCTGGATCAGGGTGAAGTAGGCGACGCAGGTGATGCAGAAGCGGCGGCCCAGCGTGAGGCCGATCAGCAGCTGCGCCGCCATCAGCGCCCAGGCAAGCGGCCAGCCGAACAGCACTCCGGAGAGCGCGACCAGCCCGACCACGAGCTGGTTGAAGCGCGGCGCCCGCGCGTCGATCACGTCGGTGTCACGCCACGGATCGGCCGAACGGCGCCTCGTCATGACCCGTCAGTCTAGGGTTCCCGCGCGGTTGGCCCGCTCCCCACCCCGCCCTCGAGATCCAGGCGATCCCGGCGATCGAAGCGCTCGCGCTCAGCGCCGGCGCGATGTCGGTACGACGTTCCGAGTCGGTCATTGCCCTAGTTACAAAAGCCACGAGCCGAGAACGTCGCTGCGGCTGCCTCAGCACTCCCAGCGAGAGTCGAACCGGGTTGCGCGGATGGAGGGCACAGCGGTTTCGCTGGAGCAGCCTGATCAACTGTCAGGCTGATTCTGAGCGATTATCAGAGGTAGCACCTGCTTAGTCGTGCCTCTAGAAATTTTCAATCCTGCCGTTGTTGGCCTTGCAATTGTGCCGTAGAAAGTCTTACAATCGTGCCGATGGCAGATTGGGGCTACCAAGCACGCGTTGTCGATGGGGAGCTGCGTCAGAGGCTCAGAACCAGCGGCGCTGTCCTGGTCGAGGGTCCGAAGGCCTGCGGGAAGACCGAGACGGGACGACAGGTTGCCGCAAGCGAGGTCCTGCTCGATGTCGATGAAGGGGCCCGCGCCGCCGTCGCGGTCGACCCCAACCTCGTCCTCGCCGGTGACACGCCACGCCTGATCGACGAGTGGCAGGTAGAGCCGAGGATCTGGAACCACGTGCGCCGTGCGGTCGATGAGCGCAAGGAGCCCGGCCAGTTCATCCTCGCTGGCTCGGCGGTCCCTGCAGATGATGCGACCCGCCACTCTGGCGCTGGTCGCATCAGCCGCCTGCGCATGCGGCCGATGTCGCTATTCGAGTCGGGCTTGAGCAACGGCTCGATATCTCTTCGCGACCTGTTGGAGGGCGGCAGAGCGAAGTCGGGTGACAGCGGCGTTGCGCTGGCGGACCTCGCCGAGGCGATCGCTCGCGGTGGCTGGCCGGCGCTGCAGGAACTGCCGGTCGAGGCCGCGATGGAGAACATCGCCGACTACCTTGAAGATGTCTGCCGCACCGATATCAACCGAGTCGATGGCGTGCATCGAGACCCCACGCGCGTACGCCGCCTCTTGCGCAGCCTCGCCCGTAACGTCGCGACCCACGTGGCGATGACCACCCTCGCGGCCGACACGACCGAGAACGGCGAAAACCCGCTGAAGAAACACACCGTCGGTGAATACCTCTCCGCGCTTCATCGCCTCTTCGTCGTCGAGGATCAACCTCCGTGGGAGCCGCACCTGCGCTCGCGCTCGATCCTCCGCAAATCGCCCAAGCGACACTTCGTCGATCCTTCGCTCGCCGCCTCCGCGCTAGGGGCCGACCCCCCGGCGCTATTGCGCGACCTGAACCTGCTCGGTTTCCTTTTTGAGTCTTTGGTCGTTCGCGATCTACGCATCTATTCGCAGGCAGGACGGGGGCAGGTCCGGCAGTTCTTGGACAACAAGGGTCTTGAGGTCGACGCGATCATCGAGTCCGATGGCAGGTGGGGGGCGTTCGAGGTCAAACTCGGTGGCGAGGCTCCGATCGAGGAGGCTGCCGCCAACCTGCTCAAGTTCGCTGGTGAAGTCGACACCAATCGCAGCGGCGAGCCCTCGGCCCTCGCGGTGATCGTAGCCGGCGGATACGGCTATGCGCGGGAGGACGGCGTGCAGGTGGTTCCAATCACCGCACTTGGACCCTGACCGTCGAACTCACGCGATACCCCCGGCAGGATTCGAACCTGCGACCCGCTGCTTAGAAGGCAGCCGCTCTGTCCACTGAGCTACGGGGGCCGGTTCGCTTAGGTTACGGCCCCTTCCGGGGGCGCGGTCAGCTCTTGCCGAGTTCGCTGCAGCCGGCCGGGTCGAGCTTGCCCTTGACGCGGAAGACGTAGTCGGGCTCGGGGGTGATTTCGGGCTCGGCGACGACCTGTTCGAGCGCCGGGCTCGTCTTCAGCCAGGCGTAGATCGGATACCAGTAGGGGGCCGATTCGGAGTCCTGGGTGTACTGGCTGACGATCAGGAAGTCGTAGTTGCCGGCGTTGATCCGGCGGCGGAATTGGGCGCAGCTGGCCGCCAGCCGGTAGGTGCCGCGGGGGCCGGGGACGCCGATGTACTGGACGTGGTTGTTGAGGTTGGCGCCGTAGAAGCCGTACTGGCCGAAGAAGATCTCGCCCGAGCCGGCGATGCCGATCCGCTTGTCGTTCTGCCTGCGGGCGAAGGCGTAGGCGCGCCGCGGCCCACCTTCGCCGAGGAACGGCGTCGTGCGGGTGTAGTGCTGGTCGTAGTACTGGACCTGCTGGGCGCGGCCGAGCACCACCGCCAGCAGGACCACGGCGGCGGCAATGGCGGCGGCGGCCCCGCGTCCGATCAGGCGCCGCGACCGTCCCAGGCCCAGCCCGAACGGCGCCCAGACCAGTGCCATGGTCAGGAAGACCGTCCCGGCCAGGTAGCCGGTCGACCATCGCGGCGTCGTCAGCACCGTGATCGCGTAGACCGCGGTGAGGAAGAGCAGCGTCTGCCAGGCGCGCGAGTCCGGCGCCCGCAGCGGCCGCGCGATCGGCAGCAGGGAGAGCGCCAGCACCAACCCCGGCATCAGGTAGCGGGTGTTGGTGAAGAAGCCCGTCGGCGAGCCCTCCTGGCCGGCCGCGGTCAGCGGCGTGAACACGTAGACGACCGCGGTCAGCAGCGCCGCCGCGGCGACCACCCGCAGGATCCGGTTGCGCGAGCGCACGGCGATGAACACCGCCGCCGCGACGGCGACGATCAGGATCAGCGGCCAGAGCGGGCCGAAGGCGTCTTCGAGCTGGGGGAAGAACCATCTTCGGTAGATCGTCGGATCGCTCAAATAGTGGGAGACGGCGAAGCGCGGCCGCGGGTCGAGCGGCATCTGGTCGGGGCGCGGCAGGTGCAGCGGCCCGAAGCCGATCGTCGGGATCGGGTTGCCGCCGGTCTTGATCGCCGAGCGGACGTACCAGTAGCCGCCGACCACGAAGGTCGAGAGGCCGAGCACCCAGGCGGTCGTGAAGCGCCGTCCCCTGCCACTGAAGACGACCACCCCGAGCCAGATCGCGACGACCGGGATCAGGAACGTGTACTTGACCGAGACGGCGAGCCCGGCGGCGACGCCGGCCAGCACCAGCGGCCCGCGGTCGAGCAGCGGCGCGTCGCGCTCGGGCGCGTCCTGGACCGCGCCGGCCTCCGGCGCCCGCCGCTGATGGCCGTTGATCAGGAAGGCGGCGAAGGCGATCAGGAAGGCGAGCCCCATGATGTCGTTGCGCCCCTCGCCGGGCTGCGTTTCGATCATCACTCCCGAGTCGAGCACGATCGCCGCCGCGACCAGCGTCGCCGGGCCGACCTTGTAGGGGCGGCCGGCGCACCAGGCGGCGAGCAGGGCGATCGCGATCCAGAACATGTTGATCAGCGGCGACAGCCAGTCGGTCTTGAAGATGACGATCGCGCTGCCGTGGATCAGCTCCGAGCTCTGCGGGTAGAACCAGGCGGCGAGCCGCAGCGGGTCGGTGAACAGCAGGTGGACGGTCGAGTGTTCCTGGGCGAACCGCGCCGCGAACGGCATGTGGTACCAGGTGGTGTCGCCGCCGAACATCCCGTAGTCGAGGTTGAGCTGCGAGGGGAAGGTCCACTCGGCGACGACGAAGGAGGCGACGCCGAGGGCGATCACAAGGGCGGCCGTCTGCACCTGCGGCGCCGCGACTTCGCGCCGCTCGCCGCCCGCCATCTTCCAGCCGAGCAGCGCCGCCAGCAGGCCGACGCCGACGCAGACGACGACGATCCAGCCGAGGTAGAGGATGCTGAGGCTGCCGAGCAGCTCCAGCGAGAGGACGAGCAGGGCGACGCCGAGCGTCGCGTCGCCGAGCCGGGCCAGCGCGCCGGAGAACTCGGGCGCGATCCAGCGTCGCAGCCAGTAGCCGCCGAGGCCGACCGCCGAGACGATGCCGATTATGGCGAGGCAGCCGCCGATGTAGGAGCCGAGGGAGGGGGTCACCGGCGCGGGATGCTATTCGGCGCGGCGGGCGGGCGAGCTACTACGGCACTACTGCGAGGCGGGCGCCGGAATCCGACAGGAGACGCCGGTGCCGGCGAGGCCGCAGTAGCCGTTCGGCACCTTGTGCAGGTACTGCTGGTGGTGGTCCTCGGCGTAGTAGAAGGGCCCGGCCGGCTCGACCTCGGTCGTGACCGCCTCGTGCCCGGCGGCGCGCAGCGCCTCGTCGTAGGCCCGCAGCGCCATCTCCGCGGTCGCCTTCTGGGCGTCGCCCGTGAAGTAGATGCCGGAGCGGTACTGGGTGCCGACGTCGTTGCCCTGGCGCATCCCCTGGGTCGGGTCGTGCTCCTCGAAGAAGACCTTCAGCAGATCGGCGTAGGAGACCTTCGCCGGGTCGAAGGCGACCAGCACTGCCTCGGCGTGGCCGGTCCGCCCGCTGCAGACCTCCTCGTAGGTCGGGTTCGGCGTGGTCCCGTTCATGTAGCCGACCGCGGTCGTGTGGACGCCGTCGATCGTCCAGAACAGCCGCTCCGCCCCCCAGAAGCAGCCGAGCGCGAAATGGGCGGTCTCGACCCCCTCGGGGAACGGCGGCTTCATCGGCGTGTCGAGGACGACGTTGCGCTCCGGGACCTCGAAGGCCGGCTCGCTGCGACCGGGCAGCGCCTGCTCGGGGGTCGGCATTTGAGTCTTCCGCGGGTTCAGCATCGTCGTCAGCCTGCTCAGCGCACTCATCCGGGAACGAACGTTACGCCTCGCAGGTTTCGAGTCCGTGAACTCGGGTAGCGTTGCCGCATCGGCTGCCTCGTCCTCCTCTTCGCGCTGATCTCGCCGCGCCTGGCGCTGTTCGGGCTTTTCCTCTTCAGCGATCTGCTCAGCCGCGCCTTCGACAGCTGGATCGTCCCCTTCGTCGGCTTCTTCCTGCTGCCCTGGACGACGCTCGCCTACGCCGTCATGTGGGCGTCGTCCGACAGCGTCCGCGGCTTCGAGTGGTTCGTCGTCGCGCTCGCCTTCCTGATCGACCTCAGCTCGTTCGCCGGCGGCAGCCGGCGGCGGCGCGACACGGCGTAGCCTCTGGTAGTAGCTGCCCGCTGAACCTCTTACCACCGCATCCGTGGGCAAAGTGACCACTCGTGGGAAGCGGTCATCTAGGCGCGCCCTCGAGCGGATAGGCGAAGCGGACGTGGGCCTTGGAGAGGACCAGGAAGGGGCGCCTCTCCGGCTCGCCCCCGCCCTGGGGCGTGATCTCCACCTCGACCAGCGGAATGAAGGCGATGTCGCCGCGGTTGACCGCGTCGGAGAAGCGGCTCTGATAGCCCTCGGGCGGCAGCGTCACGTCGCCGACGACGACATGCGCGTCGGTTTCGAACACGACCCGTTCGCGGCGCCGTGGACTTTCAGACTGGCCCTCCATCCCGGGCTTATCGGCGGTTCCAGGGGTTTCGCTACCGGATAACCGTCCAGCTCCGGCGGGGACAAGCGCCGGAGCCGCGATCCCGCCCAGCCCGACTACCCTGTGTCCGATGCCGGCGCAGACGGCAACGATCGAGCGCAACGGCCTGGACGAGCTGTTCGCGGCTCTGCGCCGCCGCGGATTCGAGACGATCGGGCCGACGGTGCGCGACGGGGCGATCGTCTACGACGCGATCGAGAGCAGCGACGACCTGCCGGCCGGCTGGACCGACGAGCAGGACGGCGGCCACTACCGGCTGCGCCGCCGCGACGACGAGGCGCTGTTCGGCTACGCGGTCGGGCCGCAGTCCTGGAAGCGGTTCCTGCACCCGCCCGAGCTGAAACTCTGGCGAGCGCGGCGCGACGGCGACGGCGAGCTGACGATCGAGGAGGAGGCGGACGAGGCCCCGTCCTACGCCTTCGTCGGCGTCCGCTCCTGCGAGCTGCACGCGATCGCGATCCAGGACCGGGTGCTGATGGAGGGCGACTATCCGGACCCCTTCTACCGGGCGCGCCGCGAGGGCGCCTTCATCGTCGCCGTCAACTGCACGGTCGCCGGCGGCACCTGCTTCTGCGTCTCCATGGAGACCGGCCCGAAGGCCGACTCGGGCTTCGACCTGGCGCTGACCGAGGCGATCGAGGACGGGCGCCACTACTTCCTCTGCGAGGCCGGCAGCGAGCGCGGCGCCGAGCTGATCGAGGAGCTGCCACGCTCCGCGGCCGGCACGGCCGAGCTCGCCGCGGCCGAGGCCGGCGTCGCCCGCGCCGCCGCCAACCAGGGCCGGGTGATGGAAACGGCGGGGATCAAGGAGCTGCTCTACGAGAGCTACGACCACCCCCGCTGGGACGAGGTCTCCGAGCGCTGCCTCACCTGCGGCAACTGCACGATGGTCTGCCCGACCTGCTTCTGCACCACGGTCGAGGACACCAGCGACCTCGCCGGCGAGGAGGCGGAGCGGACGCGGCAGTGGGACTCCTGCTTCACGATGGACTTCTCCTACGTGCACGGCGGCAGCGTCCGCTCCTCCTCGAAATCGCGCTACCGCCAGTGGATGACGCACAAGCTGGCGACCTGGATCGACCAGTTCGGGACCTCCGGCTGCGTCGGCTGCGGCCGCTGCATCACCTGGTGCCCGGTGGCGATCGACATCACCGAGGAGGTGGCGGCGATCCGTGCCGATGCGAACGATTGACCAGGTCCTGGGCGAGCTGCCGACCTTCGCCGGGCTCGATCCCGGCTACCTCGAGTTGATCGCCGGCTGCGGCGCCAACCGGGTCTTCGAGGCCGGCGAGCACCTCGCCCGCGAGGGCGACCCCGCGAACAGCTTCTTCGTAATCCGGCGCGGGCGGATCGCGCTCGAGGTCGCCGTGCCCGGCAGGGGCGAGCTGATGATCGAGACCCTCGGCGAGGGTGCGGTCGTCGGCTGGTCCTGGCTCGTTCCCCCCTACCGCTGGAGCTTCGACGCCAGGGCGATGGAGCAGGCGCGGACGATCGCCTTCGACGGCGCCTGCCTGCGCGGCAAGTGCAGTCAGGACAAGGCTCTCGGCTATGAGCTGATGCAACGCTTCGCCGCGGTGATGCTCGACCGCCTCCAGGCGACCCGCCTCCAGCTTCTCGACATCTATGGCGAACCCGCCGCCGGCTGAGGCGCCCGCCGCGCCGGGGCCGATGGCCCCGCGGCCCTTCCGGGTCGTCTCGCGGCGCCAGGAGACCGCGGACACCTGGACCCTGGAGCTGGAGCCGGCGGGCGGCGGCCCGGCACCGTCCTTCCGCCCGGGCCAGTTCAACATGCTCTACGCCTTCGGCGTCGGCGAGGTGCCGATCTCGATCAGCGGCGACCCGGCCGCCGTGGGGCCGCTCGAGCACACGGTGCGCGCGGTGGGGCCGGTCAGCGCCGCGATCTGCCGCGCCCAGCCGGGCGAGCAGCTCGGCCTGCGCGGCCCCTTCGGCAGCGCCTGGCCGCTGGCGGGCGCCGCCGGCCGCCACGTCGTCGTCGTCGCCGGCGGCATCGGCCTGGCGCCGCTGCGCCCGGCCCTGCTGGAGGCGCTCGCGCTGCGCGAACAGCTCGCCGGTCTGGTCCTGCTCTGCGGCGGGCGCTCCCCGGCGCAGCTGCTGTTCCGCTCCCAGCTCGAGGCCTGGCGGGACGACCCGCGGCTCGAGGTCGGGGTGACGGTCGACAGCGCCGAGGCCGGCTGGCTCGACCACGTCGGCGTCGTCACCACGCTGATCGACTCCGCCCCCTTCGACCCCGCCCGCGCGATCGCCTTCGTCGTCGGCCCCGAGGTGATGATGAGGTTCACGGTCGAGGCGCTGCTGGCCCGCGGAATGGACGCCGCCGACGTCCACATCTCGGTCGAGCGCAACATGAAGTGCGCGATCGCCCAGTGCGGCCGCTGCCAGTTCGGCCCCGCCTTCGCCTGCCGCGAGGGGCCGGTGATGAGCTTCGCCACGATCGAGCGCTTCTTCAGGGTGAGGGAGATCTGATCGCGGCGGCGCGCCCACGGCCGAAGCTGGCGGTCTGGAAGTTCGCCTCCTGCGACGGCTGCCAGCTCAGCCTGCTCGACCTCGAGGACGAGCTGCTGACGCTGACCGAGGAGGTCGAGATCGCCTACTTCCTCGAGGCCTCGCGGGCGACGGTCGAGGGGCCCTACGACCTCTCGCTGGTCGAGGGCTCGGTGACCACGCCGGCCGACGCCGAGCGGATCCGCGAGGTGCGGCGCGTCTCCAAGCGGCTGGTGACGATCGGCGCCTGCGCCACCGCCGGCGGGATCCAGGCGCTGCGCAACTTCGCCGACGTCGGCGAGTTCGTCTCCGCCGTCTACGCCAGCCCCGAGTACATCTCGACGCTGCGAGACGTCGACCCCGATCTCCGCGGCCGTGCCGGTCGACTTCGAGCTGCACGGCTGCCCGGTCGACCGCTACCAGCTGCTTGAGGTGATCGCCGCCACGCTGGCCGAGCGCCGCCCGGCGATCCCCTCCTACAGCGTCTGCGTCGAGTGCAAGCGGCGCGGCAACGTCTGCGTCACCGTCGCCCACGGCACGCCCTGCCTCGGTCCCGTCACCCAGGCCGGCTGCGGCGCCCTCTGCCCCGTCCACGACCGCGGCTGCTACGGCTGCTTCGGGCCGATGGAGACGCCGAACACGGCCTCGCTCTCGGCCTGGACGCGGGGCCTCGGCGCCGAGACCCCGGACCTGATCCGCGCCTACCGCAGCTTCAACGCCGCCGCCCCCGCTTTCCGCGAGGCGAGCGAGCGCGAGGAGGCCCAGTGAGCTTCCGCTGTTCCCTTCCCTCGCTACTTGCCGGCAAGGCACAGGGGAGGGTTCTTCGGTGAGCGAGGGCGGCGGACGCACGCGCCGGATCGAGACCTCCGTCCTGGCCCGGGTCGAGGGCGAGGGGGCGATGCGGGTGCGGCTGCGGGGCGACGAGGTGGAGGAGGTCGAGCTGCGGATCTTCGAGCCGCCGCGCTTCTTCGAGGCGCTGCTGCGGGGACGGGCGCTGGAGGAAGCCTCGGACATCACGGCGCGGATCTGCGGCATCTGCCCGGTCGCCTACCAGACCAGCGCCTGCCAGGCGATGGAGGACGCGCTCGGGATCGAGGTCGAGGGCCCGCTGCGTGCCCTGCGCCGGCTGATCTACTGCGGCGAGTGGATCGAGAGCCACTGCCTGCACCTCTACATGCTGCACGCGCCCGACTTTCTCGGCTACGAGAGCGGCTTCGCGATGGCCCGCGACCACCGCGAGGTGGTCGAGCGGGGACTGCGGGCGAAGAAGGCCGGCAACCGGCTGATCGAGGTCGTCGGCGGGCGTGCGGTGCACCCGGTCAACGTCCGCGTCGGCGGCTTCTACAAGGCCCCCGAGCGGCGCGAGCTGGAGGCCCTGCGCGACGAGCTGGAGCGCGGTCGCGAAGAGGCCCTCGAGACCGTGCGCTGGACGGCCGGCCTCGACTTCCCCGAGCTGGAGCGCGACTACGAGCTGGTCTCGCTGCGCTCCGAGGCCGCGGACGAGTACCCGATCGACCGCGGCCGGATCGTCTCCTCGAAGGGGATCGACGTCGCCCCGGCGGATTTCGGCGAGACCTTCGAGGAGCAACACGTCCCCCACTCGACGGCGCTGCACGCGCGGGTGCGCGCCCGCGGCTCCTACCTGACCGGGCCGATGGCCCGCTTCGCGCTGAATCGCGAGCGGCTCTCGCCGCTCGCCGCCGCGGCGGCGGACGAGGCCGGGCTCGGCGCCGAGTGCCGCAACCCGTTCCGCAGCATCGTCGTGCGCGCGGTCGAGATCCTCTACGCCTTCGACGAGGCGCTGCGCCTGATCGACTCCTACGAGCGGCCCGACGCCCCGGCGGCCTCCTACGAGCCCCGGGCCGCGGTCGGCCACGGCGTCTCCGAGGCGCCGCGCGGCCTGCTCTACCACCGCTACGAGATCGACGATGCCGGCGCGATCGCCTCCGCCTGGATCGTGCCGCCGACCTCGCAGAACCAGCGCTCGATCGAGGAGGACCTGCGCGAGTTCGTCGCCGCCAACGTCGCCCTCCCCGACGACGAGCTGCGCGACCGCTGCGAGCAGACGATCCGCAACTACGACCCCTGCATCTCCTGCTCGACCCACTTCCTCGAGCTGAGCGTCGAGCGAACTTGAGCCTCCGCTGTTCCTTTCCCTCGCCATTCGCGGTGGAGGCACACCGGAGCGGGTTGTGATGAGGCGGCTCTTCGTCGGCATCGGCAACCCGCTGCGCGGCGACGACGCCGCCGGCCTGCTGGCGGCGCGGGCGCTGTGCGCGCTCGGCCCGGAGGGGGTCGAGGTGCGCGAGCTGGAGGGGGAGCCGGTCGACCTGATCGAAGCCTGGGAGGGGGCCGGGGCGGTCGTCGTCGCCGACGCCGTCGCGTCGGGCGGCGAGCCGGGCGAGGTGCACCGGGTCGACGCCGGGGCCGGACCGCTACCGGCCACCCTTGCCGGCCCCTCGACCCACGCGCTCGGGCTGGCCGAGGCGGTCGAGCTGGCGCGGGCGCTGGAGCGGCTGCCGCCGCGGCTCGTCGTCTACGGGATCGAGGCGGCGGGCTTCGAGGTCGGCGCCGAGCCCGCCGCCGCAGTCCGCGCCGCCGCCGAGCGGGTCGCGGCCGCGGCGCTCGGGGAGCTGCGCGGCAACGCCTGACCCGGGCCGTGCTACGTTGGCCGCGAAGGGCAAACATGCTGAGGAGAGGCGACGCGATGTGCCTGGCGATTCCCGGCCAAGTCCTAGAGATCGTCGACGAGCCCAACCGGCTCGCCAGGGTCGACGTGGCCGGGGTCAAGCGCAACGTCAGCGTCGGGCTGCTCGACGACGACGATGGCGGTGTCGGCCCCGGCGACTGGGTCCTGATCCACGTCGGCTTCGCGATCTCCAAGGTCGACGAGGCCGAGGCGGAGGCGACGCTGAAGCTGCTCGCCGAGGCCGGCGACTCCTACGAGCAGGAGCTGGAGGAATTGAAGGGGAGCGCGATCGAGTGAGGTTCGTCGACGAGTTCCGCGACGCCGAGCTGGGCGCCGCGCTGGCGGCGCAGATCCTCTCCCTGCTCGAGCCGGGGCGCCACTACAAGCTGATGGAGATCTGCGGCGGCCACACCCACGCGATCTACCGCTACGGGATCGACGACCTGCTGCCGGACGAGGTCGAGATGGTGCACGGGCCCGGCTGCCCGGTCTGCGTGATCCCGATGGGCCGGGTCGACGACGGGATCGCGATCGCGGAGAACGAAAGCGTCGTCCTCGCCTGCTTCGGCGACATGATGCGGGTGCCGGGCTCGGAGCGGACGCTGCTGGAGGCGAAGGCGGCCGGCGCCGACATCCGCGTCGTCTACTCGCCGCTCGACGCGCTGCGGATCGCCCGTGAGAGCCCCGACCGCGAGGTGGTCTTCTTCGCGATCGGCTTCGAGACGACGGCGCCCTCGACGGCGCTGACCCTGATGCGGGCGCGGGCCGAACGCCTCGCCAACTTCTCCTGCTTCTGCAACCACGTGACGATCGTGCCGCCGCTGCGGGCGCTGCTCTCCCTGCCCGACCTCAGCCTCGACGGCTTCGTCGGCCCCGGCCACGTCGGCACCGTGGTCGGCGCGCGGCCGTTCGACTTCATCCCCGCCGAGCACGGCAAGCCGTTCGTCGTCGCCGGCTTCGAGCCGCTCGACATCCTGCAGTCGATCGAGATGCTGCTGCGCCAGCTCGCCGAGGGGCGCTGCGAGGTCGAGAACCAGTACCGGCGCGTCGTCCCCGAGGCGGGCAACCCGGCGGCGCTGCGGGCGATGGACGAGGTCTTCGAGCTGCGCGAGAGCTTCGAGTGGCGGGGGCTCGGCGAGATCCCGCGCAGCGCCCTCAAGCTCGCCCCCGCCTACGCCGAGCTCGACGCCGAGCTGCGCCACCCGCCGCCCGGCCGCAGCGTCGCCGATCCGGAGGCGTGCCAGTGCGGAGAGGTGCTGAAGGGGGCGATCAAGCCCTGGGAGTGCAAGGTGTTCGGCACCGCCTGCACGCCCGAGCACGCGATCGGCACCTGCATGGTCTCGCCCGAGGGCGCCTGCGCCGCCTACTACAACTACGGCCGCTTCGCCCGCGAGGGGGAGCCGGCGTGAGGTCGGAGGAGCGGGTGCTGGAGATCATCGAGACGGCGCGCGGCAAGCGGCCCCGCTTCAAGGACGAGCTGGTGACGATGGCGCACGGGGCCGGCGGCAAGGCCTCGCAGACGCTGATCGAGGGACTGCTGGCGCCGGCCTTCGGCTCCGCCGCCCTGGCCGAGCTGGGCGACGCCGGCGCGGTCGAGGTCGACGGGCTTGGTCTGGCCGTCACCACCGACAGCTTCGTCGTGCGGCCGATCCGCTTCCCCGGCGGCTCGATCGGCGAGCTGGCGATCAACGGCACCGTCAACGACCTCGCCGTCTCCGGCGCCCGGCCGCTGGCGCTGACCGTCTCGCTGGTGCTCGAGGAGGGGCTGGCGGCGGACGAGCTGCGAGCCGAGGTCGAGGCGATGGCTGCGGCCGCCGAGGCCGCCGGGGTCGAGGTCGTCAGCGGCGACACCAAGGTGGTCGAGCGCGGGCACTGCGACTCGATGTACGTGTGCACGACCGGGCTCGGACGGATCGACGGGCGCGCCCGCCTCGGCACCGGCGCGATCGCGCCCGGCGACCGGGTGCTCGTCTCCGGCCCGATCGGCGCCCACGGCACCGCGATCATGCTGGCTCGCGACGAGCTCGGGCTGGAGGCCGAGATCGCCTCCGACACGCGCTCGCTCTGGCCCGCCGTCGAGGCGATGCTGGAGGAGGCCGGCCCCTCGCTGCGCTGCCTGCGCGACGCGACCCGGGGCGGCGCCGCCTCGGCGCTGAACGAGCTGGCCCGCGCCTCGCAGGTCTGCGTCGAGGTCAGCGAGAGCGCCGTCCCGGTCCAGCCCGAGGTCGCCGCCGCCGCCGAGCTGCTCGGCATCGACCCGATGTACATCGCCAACGAGGGCGTGCTGGTCGCCTTCGTCGCCCCCGAGGGCGCCGAGGCGGCGCTGGCGGCACTGCGCTCGGCGCCGGGCTGCGGGGCGGCGGCGGAGATCGGCGCGGTCCGGGCCGAGCCGCCGGGGATGGTGCTGGTCGAGACCGGCTTCGGCGGGCGCCGGGTGATGGATCTGCTCGCCGGCGACCCGCTGCCGAGGATCTGCTGATGCACGAGCTGGCGCTCTCGCGGGCGATCGTCGACGCGGCGCTGCGCCACGCCGAGCGGCGGCCCGTCAGCGCCGTCCACGTCAAGCTCGGCAGCCTGCGCCAGGCGGTGCCCGAGTCGCTTGCCTTCTACTTCGAGATCGTCGCCCGCGGGACCGACTGCGAGGGCGCCCGGCTCGAGCTGGAGCCCGTCGCGGCGCTGCTGCGCTGCCCGCGCTGCGGGCGCGAGTGGGACCCGGCGCCGCCGCCGCTCGCCGAGCACGAGGCCGTACCCGCCGGGGCGCCGCCGCCGATTCCCACCTTCGCCTGCCCCGCCTGCGGCGCCGGCGGCGAGGTGCTGGCCGGCGAGCAGCTCGAGATCGAGTGGATCGAGGTGGACGAGCCGCAGCCCGCCGGGCTCCGATCCGCGGCCGGGGGGAGCGGCTGATGCACCGGACGAAGATCACGGTCGCCGAGGGGGTGCTCGACGCGAACGAGACGATCGCCCGCGCCAACCGCGAGGACTTCGACCGCGCCGGGGTCGCGGTGGTCAACATGATGAGCGCCCCGGGGGCCGGCAAGACGGCGCTGCTGGAGCGGGCGATCGAAGCGGGGCTGGGGAAGACCCGGATCGGGGTGCTCGAGGGCGACGTGCAGGGCAGTCTCGACGCCGACCGGATCGCCCACCTGCACGTCCCCGTCGTCCAGCTCAACACCGACCCCGGCTTCGGCGGCGAGTGCCACCTCGACGCCAACATGGTCCGCTCGGCGATCGGCGAGCTGCCGCTGGCCGAGATCGACCTGTTGGCGATCGAGAACGTCGGCAACCTCGTCTGCCCGGCCGAGTTCCGGGTCGGCGAGGACGCGAGGATGATGGTCTGCTCGGTCGCCGAGGGCGAGGACAAGCCGCTCAAGTACCCGCTGATGTTCCGCTCCTGCGAGCTGGTCTGCGTCAACAAGGTCGACCTCCTGCCACACCTCGACCTCGACCTCGAGAAGCTGATCGGCAACATCGGGGCGGTCAACCCAGACGCCACCGTGCTGACGACGAGCGCCCGCAGCGGCGAGGGCATCGAGGCCTGGCGGGACTGGCTGGCCGCGGTGCCGCAGCGGGCCGCCGCGGCGGCCTGAGGCCGTGGCGCCGGCGCCGGGCGGAGCGTGAGCGCGCGGCGGCGGGTCGCCGCCCGGGTCGGCGGCGCCGTCCAGGGCGTCGGCTTCCGCCCCTTCGCCTACCGGCTCGCGGGCGAGCTGGGCCTGGCCGGCTTCGTCCTCAACGACGAGCGCGGAGTCGCGCTCGAGGTCGAGGGGGAGCCCCAGCGGGTTGACGAGTTCCTCCGCCGGCTTGCGAGCGAGGCGCCGCCGCTGGCGTCGGTCGAGTCGGTCGAGCCGGACGAGGTCGAGCCGCGCGGCGAGCATCGGTTCCGCATCCTCGCCTCCGAGCGCGGCGGCGCGCCGCGGGCGCCGGTCTCGCCCGACGCCGCCACCTGCGCTGCCTGCCTCGCCGAGCTGTTCGACCCCGGCGACCGCCGCCACCGCTACCCGTTCCTCAACTGCACCGACTGCGGACCGCGCTTCACGATCGTCCGCGCCGTTCCCTACGACCGCCCGGCGACGACGATGGCCGGCTTCGAGATGTGCCCCGCCTGCCGGGCCGAGTACGAGGACCCCGGCGACCGCCGCTTCCACGCCGAGCCCAACGCCTGTCCAGACTGCGGCCCGCGGGCGCGGCTTCTGAACCCGGCCGGCGAGTCGATCGAGGTCTCCCCGCATCCCGACCCGGTCGCCGCCGCGGCGGCGCTGCTTGCCGGCGGCGCGATCGTCGCCGTGAAGGGGATCGGCGGCTACCACCTCGCCTGCCGCGCCGCCGACGAGCGGGCGGTCGCCGAGCTGCGCGCCCGCAAGCGGCGCGACGGCAAGCCGTTCGCCCTGCTCGCCGCCGACCTCGCCGCGGCGCGGCGCCTGGTCGAGCTGAGCCCGGCAGAGGAGGATCTGCTCGGGGGGCGCGAGCGGCCGATCGTCGTCGCCCGGCGCCTGCCCGGCGCCGCCGTCGCCGAGGCGGTGGCCCCGGGCCGCGCCGACCTCGGGCTGATGCTGCCCCACTCCCCCCTCCACCACCTGCTCGTCGCCGACGCCGGCGAGCCGCTGGTGATGACCTCCGGCAACGTCTCCGAGGAGCCGATCGCCCGCCGCGACGCCGAAGCGCTGGAGCGGCTCGGCGCGATCGCCGACGCCTTCCTCTGCCACGACCGCCCGATCGTCGTCCGCGCCGAGGACTCGGTCGTGCGCGCGCTCGCCCCGGCGCTGCGCCGGGCGCCGCTGATGCTGAGGCGCTCGCGCGGCTACGTGCCGGAGAGCGTGACGCTGCGGCCGGCGGCGTCGCGGCCGATCCTCGCCTGCGGCGCCGAGCTGAAGTCGACCTTCTGCCTGGCAAGCGGAGCGAGCGCCTGGGTCGGGCCCCACGTCGGCGACCTGCGGAACTTCGAGGCTCTGCGCTCGTTTCGGGACGGGATCGGGCACTTCGAACGCCTCTTCGCGCTCGCGCCCGAGTTGGCGGCCCACGACCTGCACCCCGACTACCTCTCGACCCGCTACGCGCTCGAGCGGGAGGGCGTCGAGACGCTGGCGGTCCAGCACCACCACGCCCACCTCGCGGCCTGCCTGGCCGAGCACGGCGCGGACGGCCGCGCCGTCGGGGCGATCTTCGACGGCGCCGGATTCGGGCCGGACGGCACGGTCTGGGGTGGCGAGATCCTGGTCGGCGACGCAGCCGGATACGAGCGGTTCGGGATGCTGCGCCCGCTGCCGCTGCCCGGCGGCGACGCGGCCGCGCGCGAGCCCTGGCGGATGGCCTGCGCCTGGCTCGCCGCCGCCCTAGAGCAGTCGCTGCCGCCGCTCCCGCCGGTCCTGGCAGGCGAGGTCACGCCGGCCGAATGGGAGGCCGTGGCGGCACTGGCCCGGGGCGGCCCCGCCTCCCCGCCCACCACCAGCGCCGGCCGTCTCTTCGACGCCGTCGCCGCCCTCGCCGGCCTCTGCGCCCGCGCCGGCCACGAGGGCCAGGCGGCGATGGAGCTGGAGTCGGCCGCCGAGCTCGACGAGCGCGGCGCCTACCCGCTCGACCTGGTCGAGGAGCGGGGGGCGGACGGCGCGGCGGCGCTGGTCCTCGACCCCCGCGAGACGATCCGCGCCGCCGCCGCCGACCTCGAAGCCGGCGCCGCGGTCGGCGAGGTCGCGGCCCGCTTCCACAACGCGCTCGCCGCGGCGACCGCCTCGGCCTGCCTGGCCGCCGCGGAAGCGCACGGGCTCGACGACGCCGTCCTCTCCGGCGGCGTCTTCCAGAACCGCCTGCTGCTCGAGCGCACCGCCGAGCGCCTCGGCGCCGCCGGCCTGCGCGTCCTCGTCCCCGAACGCCTACCCCCCAACGACGGCGGCATCTCCTACGGCCAGGCGGCGGTCGCTGCACGCCGGACGGCGGGCTGAACGGATCCGTCTAGACGGCCGTCCGCCGCGCGGCGCGGCGCCGCTCGGATTCGAGGCGCCGCTGCTCGTGTTCGACCTGGCGCTTCAGCTGCTGCAGCGTCCGCCGCATCTGCCGGCGCACCGTCAGGGCCGCCGCGACCTCGGTCACCAGGCCCGCGATCCCGCCGCCGACGACGCCGTAGGCGAAGCGGAACTCGATCCTGCTGCGACCGTCGCCGCGCTCGCGGATCCGCCAGCGGCCGCGGTGGTCGACGCCGGTGACCGAGTGCCAGGCGATGTCGAAGGGCTCGCTCCACTCGACCATCTCGATCAGCCCGCCGACCTCGGCGGCGCCGATTCGGACCAGGATCCGGTAGCGGGCGCCGAGCCCGTTGGCGTGATCGCCGACCACCTCCCAGTGGGTGATCCCCGACATGAAGCGCAGGTAGTTCTCGGGGTCCTCGAGGTAGCGCCAGACCGTCTCCGGCGGCGCCGCGACCAGCGTCGACTGGTCGATCCTCATCCGATCACCGGAAAGCGGCGCTCGGCGGCAAGCCCGTCAAGCGCCTCCTGCATCTGCGCGGTGACGTGCGCGTAGACCTCGTCGACGTCGGGGTCGGGGCCGAACTCCCTCTCGAGGTCGATCGGCGGCAGCACCTCGATCGTGATCTTCGCCGGCAACGGCAGGTGGCCGGCGAAGTCGCCGACGTTCAGCCCCCAGGGCAGGGCGAGCGAGACCGGCAGCACCTTGAGCCGGGCCAGCCGGTCGAGCCGCAGGGCCCGCGCCAGCCCGGCGCCGCGACTGAGGAAGAGCGCCGTCTCCTGGCCGCCGACAGAGACCACCGGGACGATCGGCACGCCGGCGTCGAGCGCGAGGCGGATGAACCCCTTGCGGCCGGCGAAGTCGATCTTGTCGCCCTCCCAGCTCGGCCGGTGGGTCTCCCAGTCCCCGCCCGGGTAGACGAGCACCGGGGCGCCGGCCTCCAGCGCCTCCTCGGCATGCTCGTGCGAAGCGCTCAGCGTGCCCGATTTGCGCAGCAGTTCGCCGGCCAGCGGCCAGGCGATCGCGAGGTTGTGGGCGAGCTGGTGGAAGGGCCGCTCGACGCCGAAGTAGGTGGAGAAAGCGAGCGAGAAGACGAAGGTGTCGACGATCACGTTGCCGCCGGAATGGTTGCCGACCAGCAGCGCCGGACGGTCGGCGGGGACGTTGCCGATGTCGCGCACCTCGGCCCGGAAATAGAAGGTCGCGATCAACCAGAGCAGCGGCAGCATCTCGCGCATGTAGTCGGGGTCGCGGTCCTCGAGCCGGGTGTCGAGACGGTCGGAGACGCGCTCCTTGACGAAGCGCATCGCCGCCGATACGACCGCGCGCCGCTCCCGCTCCATGTAATACATGCGCGGGAATCCTACGCCGTGTCGGCAAGCGCCGGCGGCGGAGCGGTCGCCTCGCCGGCCGCGGCGATGAAATCGCGGAGGAGCTCGTGGGTCTGCTCGGGCAGCTCGACCTGCGGCACGTGCCCGCATTCGGGCAGCACGACCTGCCGCGACTCGGGCAGGGCCGCGGCGACGTGGCGGGAGAAGCCGGCCGGCACCAGGCGGTCCTCGCCTCCCCAGACGAACAGCGCCGGCGGTCGCAGCAGCTCGAGGCGCGTCCAGAAGCCGCTCGGGCCGTGCGGCGGCTCGAGGTAGATCTGCCGGGCGGCGGCGTAGAAGGCGATGCGGCCGCCCCGCGAGCGGTGGGCGCGGAAGAACTCGTCGGCGGCGAGGTCGGCGATCGCCGGGTCGACCCGGTCGGGGTGGGCGATCATCTGCCAGAAGCCGTCGCTGACGTGACGGCGGCGGAAAGCCGGCGGCAGGACGGCCAGCTCGGGGCGCAGGACGCGGACCAGCGGCGCCAGGCCGCGACCGCGCCGGAAGGCCATCGACGGAGCGAGCAGGCTCAGCGAGCGGACCCGGCTCGGCGCCCGCAGTCCGACCTCGAGCGCGATCCGCCCGCCCAGCGAGTTGCCGATCAGGTCGGCCCGGTCGATCGCCAGCGCATCCATCAGGCGCAGCACGTGACGGGCGAAGAACTCAGGGTCGTAGGAGGCGAGCGGCTTCGAGGAGGCACCGAAGCCGGGCAGGTCGATCGCGTGCACGGTGTGGTCGGGCGAGAGCGCGGCCACGGTCTCGTAGAAGGAGCTCTTTGCGCCGCCGAGGCCGTGGAGCAGGATCGCCCGCTTGGGGCCGTGGCCGGCGGTCAGGCAGGAGATCCGCGCACCCCGCACCCGCACGTCGTGCAGGCGCAGCAGCGGCGGCCGGTCGCCGGGAAGCCTGAACAGGCCCTCGAAGGCGACGGCGACGTCGAGGTCGCCCTGCGCCCACAGCCGGCGCGCCCGAAAGGCGTCGAGGCCGGAGAGCCTGCCCTCGCGCAGAGCCAGCCAGGTTGCCGCGTCAGTGCCGATCGCCGCGTCGGGCTCGCCCCGGGGAGAGGTCCGGACCTTGCAGCGGTGGTCCCGCAGCTCGACCTGCCAGGTCCGCCCGATGTCGGATAGGCGGATCTGGACGGTGGCCCGACGACCCTCCTCGCCCCCCAGGTAGCGCTCGGGAAGCTCGCCGAACGCCTCCTCGACCCGCGACAGCAGTGGACTGCCAAACGACCGTCGCTCCATCCGACGAGCGTACTGGCCGCGGCGGCTTGCTCACCGCGCGGCAGGACGGACCTGCGAAATATCGGGGCGCCCGGATTCGAACCGGGGACCTCGGCCACCCAAAGGCCGCGCGCTACCAGGCTGCGCCACGCCCCGCTGTCGGTCGATCTTAGAGGCAGCGTTCGCACTTTCCGTGCTGATGAGACGAAAAGTGCGAACGCCGGCGCTGCCCGGAGACGCCTGGCGCGGCTCAACCGCTAGGTTCCGCCCGGATGGCCGACGTGCGCCCGATCTACGCGACTCACTACGACCTCGGGGTGGTCGGGTCGCTGGACGACGTCGCGGCGCCGCCCTATGACGTGATCGACGCGGCGCAGCGGGCGGCGCTGCTGGAGCGCTCGCCCTACAACGCCGTGGCGATCGACCTGCCCAAACCGTACGGCGAGACGGGGCCGCAGGACACAGGCGACGACCCCTACGCGCGGGCGGCGGAGACGATGGGCGCCTGGCGCGAAGCCGGGGCGCTGGTCGCCGACTCCGAGCCGGCGATCTGGGCGATGACGCAGGACTACACCGGGCCCGACGGCACGCCGCGCAGCCGCCACGGGATCCTCGCCCGGGTCCGGGTCGAGGACTTCTCCGCCGGCCAGGTGCTGCCGCACGAGCGCACCCTGCCCGGGCCGAAGCGGGACCGGCTCGACCTGACCCGCGCGACCAGGCACAACCTCTCGCCGATCTTCTCCCTCGCCACCAGGGACCCGTGGCCGCTCGTCGCCGCCGCGATCGACCCCGACGCCCCCTGGGGCGAGGCAACCGACGAGGGCGGCACCGTGACCCGCGTCTGGCGGGTCGGCGACCCCGAGGTCCACGCCCAGGTGACCGACCTGCTGGCCGGCGCCCAGCTGCTGATCGCCGACGGGCACCACCGCTACGAGACCGCGATCGCCTACCGCGACGAGGTCGGCGGCGACGGCGATCACAACTACACGCTGATGGCGCTGACCGGGCTCGACGACCCCGGCCTCACCGTCTTCCCCACCCACCGCCTGCTCTCCGGCTTCCGCGACGACCCGGAGCGCCAGCGCCGCCTCGGCGAGGGCCTGCGCGGGCTGTTCGAGGCGACCGAGGTGCCGCTCGCCGAGCTCGACCCGCTCGGCACCGAGGGCGTCGGCGTCTTCGGCCTCTACGACGCCTTCCACGAGCGCGGCTACCGGCTGCGGCTGAAGGACGAGGCGATCGCTGCGCTCGATCGGCAGCTCGCCGGCAAGCCCGAGCCCTACCGCCGCCTCGACGCGGCGATCCTCGAGACGCTGGTGCTGAAGGGGATCGCCGGCCTCGGCGAAGACGACATCCTCGCCAAGCGCGGCCTCGGCTACGCGAAGAGCGTCGACGATTCGCTGGCGCTGATCCGGCAGGGCGCCTACGACGTCGCCTTCATCCTCCGCCCGATCCCGGTCGACCAGGTCAAGGCGATCTGCGAGAGCGAGGAGAACATGCCGCCGAAGTCGACCTACTTCTTCCCCAAGGTCCTGACCGGATTGGTCTTCAATCCAGTCGGCTGACGGCCGCGCGCCCTAGGATGGGCGCGTGGTCAAGATTTACACGCGCAAGGGGGATGACGGCACCACCTCGCTCTGGTACGGCGGCCGCGTGCCCAAGCACCACGGGCGCACCGAGGCCTACGGCGCGCTCGACGAAGCCTGCTCGCAGCTCGGGGTCGCCCGCGCCCTCGCCACCGACGAGGGGGCGGACGAGCTCGCCGCCGACATCCTCCGCCTCCAGGACGACCTCTTCGTCGCCGGCGCCGAGCTGGCTACCGCGCCGGAGGCGGCCGACCGGCTCGAGGACGGGATCAGCCGCACCACTGAGGAGATGGTGGCCGAGCTCGAGCAGCGGATCGACCGCTACATCGCCGCGATCGAGCTGCCGCCGCAGTTCGTGATCCCCGGCGGCAACCTGCTCTCGGCCCAGCTCGACGTCGCCCGCACGACGATCCGCCGCGCCGAGCGCCGGATCAGCGCCCTCAACGAGGCCGGCGAGCTGGCCGGCGAGACCGTGATCCACTTCGTCAACCGCGCCTCCGACCTCGCCTTCGCGATGGCCCGCTTCGCCGACGTCGACGACCCCGCCCTGTTCGAGGGCCGGCGCAGGGCCGAGCGATGAAGGCGGTCGCCCGGCGGAAGGCGAGCGGAGCGAAGGGAAGCTTCGGCTACGCGCACGAGATCGAGATCGACGGCGGGCACACCGTCCTCGTCGACGAGCCGGCCTCCGCCGGCGGCACCGACACCGGGCCCTCGCCGACCCGGCTGGTCGCCGCAGCGCTGGCGGGCTGCATCGCGGTGACGATCGAGATGTATGCGGAGCGCAAGGGCTGGGACGTCGGCGCGGTCGAAGTCGAGGTCGACGTCGACTACGAGGACTACGCGCCGCGCTCGTTCGCCGCCACCCTGCGGCTTCCGGAGGAGTTCGATGACGAGCAGCGCGAGCGGCTGCTGGTCATCGCCGCCAAATGCCCGGTGCACAAGGTGCTGGCGGGCGAGACGGCGGTCTCGGTCTCCGACCGAGTCGAGCCCCTCTAGTGGACCTCGGTCTGAGCGGGCGCGCCTGCGCCGTCACCGGCGCCAGCAGCGGGATCGGCCGCGAGACGGCCCTGCAGCTCTGCGCCGAGGGCGCGAGCGTGCTGCTGATCGGGCGCGACGCCGGACGCCTGCGCGCAGCGGCCGAGGATGCCGCCGCTGCGGGGGGGCGAGCCGAGGCGCTGCTCCTCGACGTCACCGACGCCGACGCCGCCGAGCGGATGCTGGCCGCCGCGGGCGAGCGCTTCGGCGGCCTCGACGTGCTGGTCAACAACGCCGGCTCGGCCCGCTGGCGCCACCTCGACGACGTTCCCGACGAGGACTGGTACGCCCAGCACGAGCTGAACGTGATGGCGCCGATGCGGGCGATGCGCGCCGCCGCGCCGCCGATGGCCGAGCGCGGCTGGGGCCGGATCGTCAACGTCTGCTCGACCGCCGGCAAGCGACCGTCGGCGGCGATGCCCGAGTACTCGGTCGCGAAGGCAGCCGAGCTGTCGCTCTCGCGCCTGTTCGCCGACCGCTACGCGAAGAGCGGCGTCCTCGTCAACGCGATCTGCCCCGGCCCGGTCGCCTCGGAGATGTGGATGGACGCCGGCGGCCTGCTCGACCAGTCGCACGCGATGTCCGGCGCGGCGAGCCGCGAGGCGGCGCTCGAGGAAGCCGGCTCGAAGCGCCCGATCGGCCGCCTCGCCGAGGTCGGCGAGATCGCCGCCGCGATCGTCTTCCTCTGCTCCGAGCGCGCCTCCTACGTCAGCGGCGCCGCCTGGTCGGTTGACGGCGGCACGGTGCAGGTCATCATCTGAGACGGCTGCAAACCGGCGCCTGGCGGCGTCCTCGGTCGCTCGCGTGAAAAGCACGCCACGCTCCCTGCGTCCTTGCCATGCTTGGTTTTCGCCGTCTCCGAACGAAAGATGAAGCGAGAAGTGGATGCAGCGGTGTTATTGCCGTTATTTGGATGGCCCGACGAGCCGGGGCTCATATTCACCGAGCGGCGCGCCGACCTGCGGCGCCACGCCGGCGAGATCTCCTTCCCGGGCGGGCGCCGCGACGAGGGCGACGCCAACCTCGCCGCGACGGCGCTGCGCGAGTCGCAGGAGGAGATCGGCCTCGACCCGGCCGTGGTCGAGCTCGGCGAGCAGCTGCCGGCGACGGCGACCTTCGTCACCGGCTACCGCATCCACCCGTTCGTCGGCCGCATCCCTCACCCGGCCGGTCTCGACCTGGAGCCGAACCCGGCCGAGGTCGAGACCGTCCTCGCCTTCTCGCTGGAGGTGCTGCGCGGGAGCTACGCGATGCGCCGCCTGATCCGCCGCGGCATCCCCATCCACACCCCGACCTATGAGGTAGAGGGGCAGCTGATCTGGGGCGCGACCGCGCGGATCCTGGGCGACTTCCTAGATCGGGTCTGAGGCGGCGTAACCAAGCCTGGCTAGGACGCAGGGAGCGTGGCGTGCTCTGCACGCGAGCGACCGAGGACGCCGCCAGGCGCCGGTTACGGCGTCTCAGACCTTTTCGGCCTCCGACTGCGGGACGATGCGGATGTAGGGGCGCGGCTCCTCCCAGCCCTCCGGGTAGAGCTCCTTCGCTTCGTCGTTGGAGATCGAGCCGCCGATGATCACGTCGTCGCCCTGCTGCCACTGAGCCGGGGTCGCGACTTTGTGCTCGGCGGTGAGCTGGAGCGAGTCGACCACCCGCAGCACCTCGTCGAAGTTGCGCCCCGTCGTCATCGGATAGACGAGGATCAGCTTGACCTTCTTGTCGGGGCCGATGACGAAGACGTTGCGCACGGTCTGGTTGTCGACCGGCGAGCGGTCGGCGGGGTCGCCGGAGACCTCGGCCGGCAGCATCCCGTAGAGCTTGGAGACGTTGAAGTCGGCGTCGCTGATGATCGGGTAGTTCGGCGCCGTGCCCTGGGTCGCCTCGATGTCGCTCGCCCACTGCTCGTGCTTGTCGAGCGGATCGACCGAGAGGCCGATCACCTTCACGTTGCGCTTCGCGAACTCGGGCTCGATGCTCGCCATGTAGCCGAGCTCAGTCGTGCAGATCGGGGTGAAGTCTTTCGGGTGCGAGAACAGCACCGCCCAGGAATCGCCGATCCAGTCGTGAAAACTGATCGGGCCCTCGGTGGTGTCAGCCTCGAAATCGGGTGCTTCGTCGCCAAGCTTCAAACTCATCGGATCGTTCCTCTCGAGATGTCGCTGCAAGGATTTACCTCAATTCCAATCCGAGTCTAGACATATCGATCTCACCGTCGAGCAGGGAGACCGGGATGCGCCAGCGCTCGCCGGCCGAGCGCACCGCGGATGCCCCCCGCTCCAGCACGGCGGGATCGACGCTGCCGCTCGCCTCGTAGGCGAACCGCCTGACCGGGGTTTCGACCAGCCGTTCCAGCACCCGCTCGAGCTTCCCGCCGTGGATCGCCGCGACCTCCTCCGGCTCCCCCCGCGCCGAGCCGAGCAACCAGACGACGAGCGCCACGTCGGCGACCAGGTCGAGGACGGTGCCGGGCTCGGTCGGATCGGCGAGCGCCGGCTCGATCCCGGTCGCCCCGATCTCCCCCAGCCCCGCCTCGCGCCGGCTCGTCCCCCGCACCGCCCAGCCCGCGTTCAGCAGCTCGCCGCCGAGCGCGCGCCCGCGGCAGCCGCAGCCGACGATCAGCGCCCGCGCCACCCGCGCCTCAATCCCAGGCGGAGCCGCGCCGGCGCAGCCGGTCCAGCTCCTCCTCCTCGACCTCGGCCCGCAGACGGCGCTCGTCGATCTCCGGGGCGCCGCGGCGCCGGCGCATCTCGTTCTGCGCCTCCAGCATCTGCCGCACGTCGTCGATCTCGTTCTGCGCCTCGAGTTCGGGCGAGCGGGTCGGCCTCCAGTCGACCAGCTCGGCGCTGCTGCCCGGGTAGTAGTGCCCGATCAGCAGCAGGACGCCGACGATCAGCGCCAGCATGCCCAGCGTTCCCAGGACGAACCACACACGGCCAGGATACGTGGAAACCGGCCGTTCCCATTGCTGCCGGAGAAGGGATGCGGAGGGGAGAGGCCGGCGGGATCGGCGGATTCGGGTTTAATCCCGCCGATGGCCGAGGCTTACCTCGTCGAGGCGCTGCGCACGCCGATGGGCTCCTACCGGGGCGCCCTCTCCG
This sequence comes from uncultured Solirubrobacterales bacterium, assembly GCA_963764365.1. Classification (GTDB taxonomy): domain Bacteria; phylum Actinomycetota; class Thermoleophilia; order Solirubrobacterales; family 70-9; genus VRUE01. The sequence goes on along the minus strand of CAVXSI010000020.1, from coordinate 267,503 downwards.
GGGTGCGGCCGGACGACCTCGCCGCACACACGATCCGCGCCGTCGTCGAGCGCTCCGGCGTCGACCCGGAGCGGATCGCCGACGTCTACTTCGGCGCCGCCAACCAGTCGGGCGAGGACAACCGCGACGTGGCGCGGATGGCGGCGCTGCTCGCCGGGCTGCCGGCCGGCGTCCCCGGCGCCACCGTCAACCGCCTCTGCGCCTCGGGGCTGGAGGCCGTCAATGCCGCCTCGCGCTCGGTCAAGCTCGGCGAGGGCGATTTCTACCTGGCCGGCGGGGTCGAGTCGATGAGCCGCGCGCCCTGGGTGCTGCCAAAGCCGGAGCGCGGCTTCCCCCGCGGCGACGCGACGCTCGCCGACACGACGCTCGGCTGGCGGCTGCTCAACCCGCGGATGGCCGAGATCGGCGTCTCGACCGAGTCGATGGGCGAGACCGGCGAGAACGTCGCCGAACGCTACGGCGTCTCGCGCGAGGCCCAGGACGCCTTCGCGCTGCGCAGCCATCAGCGCGCGGTCGCCGCCGCCGAGGCCGGCCGCTTCGCCGAGGAGATCGTCCCGGTCGAGGCCCCGCGCGGCCACGAGACCGTCCTCGTAGAGGCGGACGAGGGACCGCGTCCCGACACCTCGCTGGAGGCGATGGCGAAGCTGCGGCCGGTCTTCCGCGAGGGCGGCACGGTCACCGCCGGCAACGCCTCCACTCTCAACGACGGCGCCGCCTGCACGCTGATCGCCTCCGAGGCGGGAGTCGAGGCGCTCGGCGCCGAGCCGCTCGCCCGCGTCGTCGCCTTCGGGGTCGCCGGCGTCGACCCCGCCTACATGGGGATCGGCCCCGCGGTCGCGGTGCCGCGCGCCCTCGCCGCGGCCGGCCTGGCGATCGACCAGGTCGAGCTGGTCGAGCTGAACGAGGCCTTCGCCTCGCAGGTCATCGCCTGCGCCGGCGAGCTCGGCCTCGACGAGGAGAAGCTCAACGTCAACGGCGGCGCGATCGCCCTCGGCCACCCGCTCGGCTGCTCGGGCGCCCGCCTCACCACCACCCTCCTCCACGAGCTGCGCCGCCGCCGCGGCCGCTACGGCATCGCGACCATGTGCGTCGGCGTCGGCCAGGGCCTCGCAACCGTCTTCGAAGCCGCCTGACCTCGGACGTGCCGGGAGTTAGACCCCCTATATGGGCATTGAACCCACGGCACGTCTCCGGGCGGTAGCCTCGCCGGTCGATGACAGACTCGCTGCGAGAGCTGGCAAGCGTCGACGGGAGGATCTCGGCGACCGCCGAGGCGACGGTGCCGATGCGGGACGACGGGCTCTACCGCGGCGATGGCGCCTTCGAGGTGATCCGCATCTACGCCGGCCGCTTGTTCGCGCTCGGCGACCACCTCGACCGGCTGCGGCGCTCGGCAGCGGCGATCGAGCTCGAGTTCGACCGCGCCGCGCTGGAGCGTGAGATCGCCGCCCTGCTCGAGGCGGGCGGCGAGGTCGACGGCCAGCTTCGCCTGATCGTCACCCGCGGCGGCCGGCGGATCGCCGCGATCGAGCCGCTTCCCCCCCATGGCGAGACGCTGCGCCTCGCCACCGTCACCTACTGCCCCTCGGTGGTCCTCAACGGGGTCAAGTCGCTCTCCTACGCGGCGAACATGCAGGCGACCCGGCTGGCAAAGGGGAAGAGCGCCGACGAGGCGGTGCTGGTGCGGCCCGACGGCATCGTGCTGGAGCCGCCAACCTCGGCGATCTTCTGGGTCTCGCCTGAGGGTGGCCTGCGCACCCCGTCGCTCGAGGTCGGCGTGCTCGAGTCGATCACCCGTGACCGCCTGATCAAGGCCCTGCACGTCGAGCAGGGCGCCTGGCCGGTCGCCGACCTGCACGCCGCCGGCGAGGCGTTCCTCGCCTCGACCACCCGCGAGATCCAGGCGGTCGCCGCGATCGACGGCCGCGAGCTCTCCGGGGCGCCGGGCCCGCGCACCCGCGAGGCGCAGGAGGCCTTCGCCGCGACCCTCGGCCAAGAGCTGCCCGACTCCGAACACGACCCAGAGAAAGCAGGGTGAGATGGACTTCAAGCTGACCGACGAGCAGCAGCTGATCTCCGAATCGGCGCGCCAGTTCGCCGACCGCGAGATCCTGCCGCGGGTCCGCGACAACGACCGCGCGGCCCGCTTCGACCGCGAGCTGGCGAGCAAGCTGGGCGAGGTCGGCTACCTCGGCGCGCCGGTGGCCGAAGAGTACGGCGGCCGCGGGCTCGACTACATCGGCTACGGGCTGATCGTCGAGCAGGTCGGCCGCGCCGACTCCTCGGCCCGCACCGTCGTCTCCGTGCAGACCTCGCTGGTCGCCGGCTCGATCGAGCGCTGGGGCACCGAGGAGCAGAGGCAGAGGTGGCTGCCGCGCCTCTGCTCGGGCGAGGCGCTCGGCTGCTTCGGCCTGACCGAGCCAGACACCGGCTCCGACGCCGCCAACCTGCGCACCCGCGCGACGAAGACCGACTCCGGCTGGTCGATCAGCGGCCAGAAGATGTGGATCAGCCTCGGCAACTTCGCCGAGGTGGCGTTGATCTTCGCCCAGACCGACCCCGGGAAGAAGCACCGCGGCCTCGCCTGCTTCCTCGTCCCGACCGCCGCCGCGGGCTTCGCCACGCAGGAGATCCACGGCAAGCTCGGGCTGCGCTCCTCCGACACCGCGGAGCTCTCGCTCGACTCGGTCGAGGTCGGCGAGGACGCGCTGCTCGGCGAGGTCGGCGACGGCTTCAAGGTCGCGATGAGCGCCCTCGACAACGGCCGCTACAGCGTCGCCGCCGGCTGCGTCGGGATCTGCGACGGCTGCGTCGACGCCTCGGTCGCCTACGCGAAGGAGCGCGAACAGTTCGGCGTCCCGCTGGCCCGCTTCCAGCTCGTGCAGGAGATGATCGCCGAGATGATCCTCAAGCGCGATGCTTCGCGAATGCTGGTCTACCGCGCCGGCGTGCTGAAGGACGAAGGCAGGCCGAACACGATGGAGACCTCGGTGGCGAAGCTGTACGCGACCGAGTCCGCGGTCGAGTGCGCGAACCTGGCGATCCAGGTCCACGGCGGCGCCGGCTACGTCGACGACTACCCGGTCGAGCGCTACCTGCGCGACGCCCGCGTCACCACCCTCTACGAGGGCACCTCGCAGATCCAGAAGCTGATCATCGGCCGCGCCGCGACCGGAATAAACGCGATGACCCCCCTATGAGCCGTGCGAATACTTGATCGGGGGGCGAGGTGAGCGAACTCGTTCAGAGTTCCGTCGAGGGCAAGGTCGCCCTGCTCCGCCTCAACCGGCCCGAGGCGCGCAACGCCCTCTCGCCCGAGCTGATGGAGGAGCTCGCCGCGGAGCTGGAACGTCTCGACCCCGACCCCGAGGTCCGCTGCATCGTGATCGCCGGCAACGACGAGGTCTTCGCCGCCGGCGCTGACATCGGGGCGATGGCCGAGCGCAGCTTCGCCGAGGCGCTGCGCCACCCGGCCGCCTCCTTCTGGCGCCGGCTCACCGCGCTGAAGACGCCTCTGGTCGCCGCCGTCTCCGGCTGGGCGCTGGGCGGCGGCTGCGAGCTGGCGCTTGCCTGCGACATGATCGTCGCCTCCGGCACCGCCAGGTTCGGCCAGCCCGAGATCACCCTCGGAATCATCCCCGGCGGCGGCGGCACCCAGCGGCTGGCCCGCGTGATCGGCAAGCAACGGGCGATGGAGCTGGTGCTGACCGGCCGCCGCTTCGACGCCGAGCTGGCGCTCGAGCTGGGCCTCGTCAACAGGGTCGTCAAGGACGGTCGCTGGCTGGAGGAGGCGATCGCCCTCGCAGAGGCGGTCGCCGAGCAGCCGCCGATCGCGACTCGGCTCGCCAAGCAGGCCGTGCTCGCCGCCGAGGAGACGGCGCTCAGCGCCGGCCTGGAGACCGAGCGCCGCCTCTACGAGCTGGCGATGGCGACCGAGGACCGGGTCGAGGGGATGCGCGCCTTCCTCGAGAAGCGCGAGCCGAAGTTCGAGGGACGTTGAGCGAGGTCGAGCTGATCGGGATCGTCGGCGCCGGCACGATGGGAGCCGGGATCGCCCTGGTCGCCTGCCTCGGCGGCTACGAGACGCTGCTTCACGACCCCGACGAGGGGGCGCTGGCCGCGGCCCAGGTGAAGGTCGGCGAGAGCCTCGCCGAAGGCGCCGGCGGTCGCTGGGACCGGAACGAGGCCGAAGCGGCGAGCGAGCGCCTCTCGCCGGCCGCGACCGTCGAGGAGCTCGACGGATGCGACCTGGTGATCGAGGCGGCGCCGGAGGACCTGCGGCTGAAGCAGCGGATCTTCGCCGCGCTCGGCGCCATCTGCCGCGACGACGCGATCCTCGCCACCAACACCTCCTCGCTGCGGGTGACCGACGTCGGCGCCGGCGTCGGCAACCCCGAGCGCGTCGTCGGCATGCACTTCTTCAACCCGCCGGCGCGGATGCGCCTGGTCGAGGTGATCGCGACCGAGTACTCCGATGCCAGGTCGCTACATGCGACGAGCGACGTCGCCGAGCGGATGGGGCGGACGCCGATCCGGGCCAAGGACAGCCCCGGCTTCCTCGCCAACCGCCTCGCCCGCCCCTTCTCGCTGGAGTCGCTGCGGATGCTCGCCGATGGGGTCGCCGACGCGGCGACGATCGACCGCGTCTGCCGGATCGGCGGCGGCTTCCGGATGGGCCCGTTCGAGCTGCTCGACCTGATCGGCCTCGACGTCAACCTCAGCGTCGCGCGCTCCTTCTACGAGCAGGGCGGCGAGCCCGAGCGCTGGCGCCCCAGCCCGATCCAGGAGGCGATGGTGGCCGAAGGGCGGCTGGGACGCAAGAGCGGCAGCGGCTTCTACGGCTACGGCGAGGGACGCCACCGGCCCGACGACCCCGACCTCGGCGTGCGGGCGCCGACCCTCGACACCCGGGAGCTGCGCCAGGTCGACCCGGCGGCGGCGGAGATCCTGCTGCGACTGATCGCCCAGATCGCCAACGAGGGTGCCTTCACGCTGGAAGAGGAGATCGGCAGCCCGGCCGACATCAACACGGCGATGCGCGAAGGCTTCAACTGGCCGCTCGGCCCGCTCGAGCTCACCGGCCTGATTGGCGCCCGCCGCGCCGTCAACCTGCTCGAGGAGCTGCGCGGCAGGCTCGGCGACGCCTATGTACCGGCGCCGCGGCTGCTCGCCGCGGCCGAGGACGAGGAGGGAGCGTGAGCCCGACCCTCAACCCTCCGAGCCGCGGCGCGCCACCCGAATCGCCGGCCGGTCGGCTCATGTGCAAGGGTGGGCACATGAGTGGCCCCGAAGCGGGCGGGGAGCCGATCACCGGGGAGGGGATCGCCGCCCTGCGCGAGGAGATCGAGCAGCTGGAAGGCCCCGGCCGGACCGAGATGGCGGCGCGGATCAAGGTCGCGCGCGAGCTCGGCGACCTCAAGGAGAACGCCGAGTACCACATCGCCAAGGACGACCAGGCCCACCTCGAGACGCGGATCAAGCGCCTCCGCGAGCGCCTCCGCAAAGCGGTCGTCGTCGAGTCCGACGATTCGGGCGACAGCTTCGCCTTCGGCCGCACCGCCGAGGTGCTCGACGAATCGAGCGGCACCGTCAACACCTGGACCCTGGTCGGCTCGACCGAGGCGAACCTCGGCGAGGGACGCCTCTCCGCCGAGTCCCCGATCGGCCGCGCCCTGCTCGGCACCGAGCCCGGCAAGCCGGTCGAGGTCGAGACCCCGAAAGGCGTCCGCGGCTTCGTGGTTCAGAAGCTGGTCGACTGAGAGACAACGCGTGGCTTGACGCGACCGCGTCGGAGGTGTAGACCGGGTAGGTCCGTGGGTTACCGCCCCGCGCCTACCGAGGAGGTTCACGATGGATCGAGTCATGGCCGACTGCCGCCGTTTCGAGAGCGAGAGCAACTGCACGCTGACGATCGTCGGCGAAGAGAACGAGGTGGTGGCCGCCGCCGCACAGCACGCCGAATCCGTGCACGGTCACGAGGACACGCCGGAGATGCGAGAGCAGATCCGCCAGATGCTGGAGCCGGAGTCCGCCTACGCGCCGGGAGACCGCAAGAAGGAGCCGCTCCCTGGCTAAGCCCGCCTGACCAAGCAGATCAAGGAGGAGCGAGTGTGGCGTGCTCCGCACGCGAGCGACCGAGGACGCCGATATGCGCCGGTCAGGTGACCTTGGGAGCGATCTCGGTCGGCTCGCCGCCGGGCATCCAGTCGGCCTCGGCCGGCGGCGGCGTGTCGCGCAGGAACCACTCGGCGTCGAGGGCGCCCATGCAGCCGGTGCCGGCGGCGGTGACCGCCTGGCGGTAGGTGCGGTCGACGACGTCGCCGACCGCGAAGACGCCGCCCAGGTTGGTCCTGGTCGAGCCCGGCTCGGTGCGGATGTAGCCGTCCTCGTCGGTGTTCACCTGGCCGGCGACGACCTCCGATCGGGGGATGTGGCCGATCGCGACGAAGGCGCCTTCGGTCTGGAAGTCCTCGGTCTCGCCGGTCTCCGCGTTGCGCAGCCGCACATGGTCGAGATTGCCGCCGCCGTCCCCGCCGACGAACTGCTCCGGCACGAACGGGGTCTTGAACTCGATGTTGGGCCGCTCCGCGGCGCGCTCGCGCATGATCTCCGAGGCGCGGAACTCGTCGCGGCGGTTGACGATCGTCAGCTCGCTCGCGTACTTGGAGACGAAGATCGCGTCCTCCATCGCCGAGTCGCCGCCGCCGATCACGATCACCTTTTTGTCCTTGAAGAAAGCGCCGTCGCAGACGCCGCAGGTGGAGACGCCGCTGCCGCTCAGCTCCAGCTCGCCGGGGATCCCGAGCCGCCGTGGCTCGGCCCCCATCGCCAGGATCACAGTCTTCGCCCGGTGCTCCTCGTCGCCGAGGAAGACCTTCTGCACGCCGCCGTCGGAGAGCTCGACCCGGTCGACGTCGTCGGTGACGAAGCGGGTGCCGAAGCGCTCGGCCTGGGCGCGGAACTGGTTCATCATCTCCGGCCCCATGATCCCCTCGGGGTAGCCGGGGTAGTTCTCGACGTCGGTCGTGTTCTGCAGCTGCCCGCCCCACTGGAAGCCCTCGAAGACGAGCGGCTTGAGGTTGGCGCGCGCCGTGTAGAGGGCGGCGGTGTAGCCAGCCGGCCCGCCGCCGACGACGATCACGTTCTCGACTCGTTTTCTCTCTGCCATAGCTGCCGTCCGAAGTCTAATACTTCACTTTGTATAGTAACGCGCCGCTGGACGTGCCGGTGATTCACCGCCCACTACGGTGGCTAACTACCGGCACGTCCCGGCGGGGACGCGGTCGGGGTTGGCCGGGGGCCGATCGCCCCGATCGATCGGCAACCCCTCCTCTTCCCACTGCGTGACCCGCTTGCGGAGCTGGAAGAAGGCGACGATCCCGGGTGGGATCGGCAGCCAGAAGGCGACCAGGCGGTAGATCAGGATCGCCGGGAAGACGGTCTCCTCGGGGATCCCGAAGAGGACGAAGGCGCCGATCATCCCGGCGTCGACCGCGCCGACCCCGGCCGGCGCCAGCGGAAACAGGTTGGCGACCATGCCGAGGAAGAAGCCCTGGACGACGACCGCGATCGGGACTTCGACCCCGAAGGCCTGGAAGGAGGCCCAGAGGATGCCGATGTTGGCCGCCCAGAAGCCGGCGGCGCCGATCACCGCCAGGCCTCCCCGCTTGGGACTGGCGAACAGCCCGAGCGTGAAGCGCAGCCCTTCGGCGACCATCGCCGGCACCCTGGCGATGTTGGCGGCGATCGCCTGCGCCCGCTCGCCGTGGGCGTGGCGGGTCACGCGGCGGCTGAGGTCGGCGGGGATCAGCGCGACCAGCGCGCCGACGATCAGCAGCGCGCCGGCGACCGCCGCCGGGATCACCGTCAGCTCGACCGAGTGGTTGCCGGGCAGGACGCCGGTCCGCAGCAGCACGCCGAAGACGATCAGCGCGAGGGGGTAGAAGACGTAGTGCAGGGCGAGGAAGGCGACCATCCGTCGGCCGACGTCGCGGCGCCGCATGCCGGCCTTGCGCAGCGCCCAGTAGGTGAGCGCGATCCCCCCCGCCCCGGCCGCCGAGAACAGCAGCGTCGCCGCCACCCCGGCCATGTTGATCTCGTAGGTCTCGCCCCAGGTGAGGCGCAGCGCGTCGCCGCCGACCACCGCCTTGAACAGGGCGATGTAGGTGGCGATCGCGACCACGTTGAAGCCGATCGCGACGGCGATCCAGCCCGCCTCCGCTTCGCCCAGCTTGCTCAGCGAGTCGCCGAGCCCGACCAGCTTCGGGAAGAGGAAGTAGATCCCGACCAGCACGATGAGCACGACGAGCAACGTCTGCGCCACCCGTCGCGGCGTGAACAGCGGCAGTTCGAAGGCGCCGTTGCCGTTCGGCGGGTCCTCGGGAGACACCCACGGGTCCTCGGGAGACACCCTTGGGAAGCTACCCGGTCGCCAGGCGCTCCAAGCTGAGCAGGCGGCGGTTGACGGACTGCACGAGCGGCTCCGCGAGCGGTTCCCCGCCACGCACCGCGGCGACCAGGCCGGCGCCGGCGGCGAGGTCGGTGACGTAGTGCTCGCCGAGGTAGACGAGGGCGAAGCCGAGTGTCAGCGCGTAGGCCCAGCCGGCGGCGCCGGCGGCGCGGCCGGTTTCGGAGAGGCCGATCGCCACCGTGACCGAGGTCGCGAAGTGCAGCGAGGGCATCGCCGCCCAGGGGTTGCCGCCGAGCGCGCCGTACATCGCCGGCCAGGCCCCCTTCCAGGTTTCCTCGCCGACGTCGATCATGATCCGGCGCACCTCCTCCCCGGTCTCGCCCTGCTCGGATGCCCACCAGGGCGGCGCGGTCGGGACGGCGAAGTAGGCGGCGCAGCCGATGTCGAAGACCGCCGCCAGGCGCCGGGCGGCGCGCGGGAAGCGCTCGGGGTGGCGCCAGAGGATGTAGGCGAGGGATACGTAGGGCTCGAGGAACCAGAGCCAGTGCACCCAGGTGAGAAACCGGTTCAGCCGCCGCACCTGGGCCAGCCCGGCGAGCCCGCGCTGCAGGCGCCCGTTGGGCAGCCGGCCGAGGCCGATCAGGCGGTCGAGAACGATCGGGTAGCGGACCTTCAACCGCGCCTGCAGCCGCTCCGGGTTGTCGTAGGGGAGCTCGTGGACCATCGTGAAGCCCCACATCTGCAGCGCGTACATGGCGACGTCGCGGGGGCGCGACCGTGGCCGCAGGACCGCCAGCCCGAGCGGGCCGCCGGCGCAGGCCGCGGCGGTGACCGCGGCGGGCAGGCGCAGGCGCTTGCGCAGCAGCGGCGCCGCGATCGCGGCGCCGATCGCGGCGGCCGCCCCGGTGCGCGCGGCGTTTCGCAGCGCCGGTGATGGGCGGGAGCGCCTGCTCATCAGGGCCGCGAGTATAGGAGCAGGTCGCGAGGCGGGCGGACCGACGCGCAGGCCGCAGTGCGCCGCCCCGCGTGATTAGAATGGCCGCGCTTTGAGTCCCCACTCCCCCGGCACGGGCCAGATCGACACGCTGCTTTGGATCGGCCTCGTCGCCGCGGCCATCCTCGTGGTCGCCGTCCTCGGCGCGCTCGCCTTCACCCTGCGGCGCTACCGGACCGAGCGCGGCGCCGAGCCGCGCCAGGTCACCGGCGGTCGCCGCGTCCAGCTCCGGGTCGGCGCTGCGCTCACCCTCTTCGCCGCCGCGATCTTCGTGCTGGGCATCGTCTACACCGACAAGGCGCGCGAGGCCACCGCGACTGGGCCGGCCGGCCTCCAGGCCGCCGACTCCAAGCCGCTGCGGATCGAAACCACCGGCCAGCAGTGGATCTGGCGCTACCAGTACCCGAACGGCGCCTTCTCCTATTACAAGCTCGTCGTCCCGGTCGACACCGCGGTCGAGCTGAACGTCGTCTCGACCGACGTGATCCACACCTGGAACGTCCCCGACCTCGCCGCCAAGGCCGACGCGGTGCCGGGCAAGACCAACAGCGTCGACTTCGTCGCCGAAGAAGAAGGGACCTACTACGGAGGAGCCGCGACCCTCTCCGGGCAGGCCTACGCGGCGATGCGAACCGAGGTCGAAGTCGTCTCGCCGGCCGCCTACGAAGCCTTCGTCGAGCGGCAGAAGAGCGAGATCCAGGCGGCCCAGGACCGGGTCGTCGGCCTGATCGAAAACGGGGAAACGCCATGAGCGCCCCGGCCAAGCGCCCCGAGTTGGTCGTCGACGGCTTCCCGCCGCGCCGCCCCCGCTGGGTGCAGCTGGCGACCAGCGCCGACCACAAGGACGTCGGCCGGGTGATGATCGTCGCCGCCCTCGGCTTCCTCTTCCTGGCGCTGATCGAGCTGCTGCTGATGCGGCTGCAGCTGGCGATCCCCGAGAACACCTTCCTCACCCCGGTCAACTTCAACCGGATGCTGTCGCTTTACGGCGCGACGGCGATCTTCCTCTTCGCGATCCCGCTCGCCATCGGCCTCTTCTACTACGTGGCGCCGCTGCAGATCGGCGCCCGCGGCACCGCCCTGCCGCGACTCGGCCAGACCGGCCTCTGGCTCTACCTGGCCGGCGCCGCGATCCTCTACACCGGCTTCCTCTACACCCCGACCGAGGCCGGAGTCAACCCGCTCTCGCCGCTCTCGGGGATCGCCTTCCTGCCCGACAACGGCGTCGACGCCTGGTGCGCCTCGGCCGGCCTGGCGACGCTCGGCTTCGTGCTGATCGCGATCGACCTGGTGGCGACGCTGCGCAAGCTGCGCGCCCCCGGGATGGCCTGGCGGCGGCTGCCTGTCTTCGCCTGGGCGGCGGCGATCGGCTCCTGGCTGACGATCGTCTGCGGCGCCGTGATGCTGGCGGCGATCACGATGCTGCTGATCGACCGCAACTTCGACGGCATCTTCTTCGCCGACGGCTCCGGCGGCGCGCCGCTGCTCTGGGAGCACCTCAGCTGGATCTTCTTCACCGGCATGTACATGCTGCTCCTGGTCTTCGCCCTCGGCGCGATCGCCGAAATCGTCCCGGCGATGGCGCGCAAGCCGCTGTTCAACCGCGGCGCGACGATCGGCTCGCTGGCCGCGATCGCGCTGCTCGGCACGCTGGCCTGGATGCAGAACATGCTGACCGCGCCGATCGGGCTCGGCTGGATGTACTTCGCGATGCTGATGTCGCTGGCGCTGATCGTCCCCTTCGGCCTCGTCTTCTTCAACCTGATCGCGACGCTCAGCGGCGGCACGCTGCGGATGCGGGCGCCGCTGCTGTTCGCCGCCGGGGCGATCGCCTCGATCGCGATCGGCCTCGCCGCCGAGATCCAGCAGTCGCTGGTCGGCGCCGCTTGGGACCTGAAGAACACCACCGACTCGACCGCCGCGACCCACTTCGCGCTGGTCGGCGGCGCCGTCTTCGGCGGCTTCGCCGCCCTGCACTGGTGGTTCCCGAAGCTGACCGGGCGGACGATGGGCGAGACCCTGGGCCGGTTCTCCTTCTGGACGATGACGGTCGGGATGCTGCTCGCCTTCGTGCCGCTGCTGCTCGCCGGCGGCGTCCAGGGCCAGGTCGTCGACGCCTACAAGTACTTCGCCGGCGCGGGGCTCGACGTCTACAACCTGATCGCCACGATCGGCGCCTTCGTGCTCGCCGCGGGGATCCTGATGACGCTGGTCAACGCGATCCTCAGCCGCGAGGGCGGCGCCGAGGCCGGCCCCGACCCCTGGGGCGGCGAGTCGCTCGAGTGGTTCGCGCTCTCGCCGCCGGAGCCGCACAACTTCGACGTGCCGCCCGACGTGCGCAGCGCCCGCCCGCTGCGCGACATCCGCGAAGCGGTCGACCACCGCAGCCGCAGAGCCGTCGCGTCGCGCGAGTCCGAGCCGGTAGCCTGAGCCACATGGAAGCTTCGGCAGCGGCGGTCTCGCGGCGCCCGGCGGCCGTCGGGGTGCTGCGGGACTACCTCGAGCTGACCAAGCCGAAGGTCCAGTCGCTGCTGCTGTTCACGACGGTGACGACGATGTACGTCGCCGGCGACCCCTCGCTGCGGCTGATCCTGCTCACCTGCATCGGCGGCGCCCTCTCGGCCGGCGGCGCCGGCGCGATCAACCACGCCGTCGACCGCGACATCGACCGCACGATGGCCCGCACCGCCGACCGCCCGGTCGCGAGCGGCCGCATCTCCCCCACCGCGGCGATCGCCTTCGGCTCACTGCTCGGCCTCTGCTCCTTCCTGCTGCTGGCGCTGACGGTCAACCCGCTCGCCGCCGCCCTCTCGCTCTCCGGCCTGTTCGGCTACGTCTTCGTCTACACGCTCTGGCTCAAGCGCTCGACGCCGCAGAACATCGTCATCGGCGGCGCCGCCGGCGCGGTGCCGCCGCTGGTCGCCTGGGCGGCGGTCACCGGCGGGCTCAGCGGCATGGCCTTCTTCCTCTTCGCGATCGTCTTCTTCTGGACGCCGCCGCACTTCTGGGCGCTCTCGCTGCTGATGAAGGACGAGTACGCGCGGGCCGGGGTGCCGATGCTGCCGGTGGTGCGCGGCGAGACCGAGACCCGGCGCCAGATCCTCCTCTACACGATCCTGCTCTACGCGGTGACCCAGCTGCCGTTCTGCGCCGGCGGCCTCGGCGTCGCCTACCTCGTCCCCTCGATGCTGCTCGGCGCCGCCTTCATCTACTGCGCGGTGAGGCTGCTGCGCAGCGCCGACCGCCGCTGGGCGCTGCGCACCTACCTCTTCTCGCTCGCCTACCTGGCGCTGCTGTTCGGAGCGATGGCGGTCGACGCCCACACCTGATCGCGCTCCTGCGCAGCCTCTGCCCGGCGTCCCTGATAGAAATCCGGCCGTGGATCGCGAGACTTCGAGACGCGACTTGGCGGCCGGCCTGATCGCGGGCGGCATCGCCGCCGGCGTCTTCGCCCTCGCCTTCGTAGCCGCGATGCTCTACATCGCCCAATGAGCAGCATGAGCGCACACCGCGAGACGCCCGAGCCCGGCGAGCTCGTCTATACGCCCCGCCCCTCCTGGGCGCCGGCGATCTTCGGCGCTGCCGCCGCGCTCACCGTATGCGGCATCTTCGCCAACGGCTTCATGGTGCCCTCCTGGATCTTCTCGATCATCGGCGGCGTCGTCCTGCTGTTCGCCCTGCGCAGCATGATCCGCAGCGCCGTCGCGGACTACTTCCGCCGACCCCGGCGCCAGAAAGTTCGCGGCGCCGTCCTGCCGGTTGAAACCATTTCACCCCCTCGGGCCTGACGTTCTGAAACCGGCTCAGTCCGGCGTCATACCAGAGGTTGCGCCGTCGGCGGTCCAGACTCGCACGATGTCGCGGATCGAGAGGATGCCGGTGACGTCGCCGTGCTCGAACACGACCAGGTGGCGGATGCCGCGGTTTGACATCTCCGCCGCGGCGCGCTCCAGGCTCCAGTCCGGCGAGGCCGCGATCACGCCCTCGCTCATGTGGTCGCGGACGCGCTCGATGTCGGGGTCCTGGCCGCCGCCGAGCGAGTTGAGGATGTCGCGCTCGGTGACGATGCACGGCCCCGGCTGCTCATCGCCGGCGACCAGCGCCGAGCCGATTCGCTTCTCAACCATCATCGTCGCCGCCTCGCGCAGCGTGTGCGAGGGACCGACGGTGAGGATCACCTCCGACATCCCATCCCGTACCTGCATCTGCGTCACTCCTTCGCGGTTCGGCGGTTGTGAGAATCGCCTCAAGCCTACCCGACATCGCCGGCGCGACAAGCCGCTTTCGCCGCGGCCCGGACCTATAGACTCAGGCGCGCTTCGCGCCCGATCCAGATGCCCTTCCGACTGATCCCAACCCGCCTTCTGCCGATGCTCGCCGCGCTCGCGGCGATCGCCTTGGCGGCCTCCGGCTGCGGCACCACGACCGCCGACGTGCAGCGCGGCCGCAGCCTGTTCGTGCAGAAGTGCGGTGTCTGCCACGAAATGGCGCAGGCGGGAACCAGCGCCCAGATCGGCCCCAACCTCGATGACGCCTTCGCCGCCTCTCGGGAAGCCGGCGAGACCGGTTCGACGGTCGAAGGCATCGTCCAGGCCCAGGTCGAGAACCCGCGCCCCAGCACCGCAGCGTCCAACGTCTCGATGCCCGCCGACATCGTCAGCGGCCAGGATCTCGACGATGTCGCCGCCTACGTCGGTATGTATGCCGGCGTGCCCGGGGCGGCGCCGCCGAAGGTGCCCGGCGGCCCCGGCGCCCAGGTCTTCGCCAGCAACGGCTGCGGCGGCTGCCACGCGCTCGCCGCCGCCGGCTCCGGCGGCGTCACCGGGCCCAACCTCGACGAAACGCTGCCGGGCCAGAGCGCCGCGACGATCGAAGAATCGATCGTCGACCCGAACGCCAAGATCGCCAACGGCTACCCGGCCAACGTGATGCCCGCCAACTTCGGCGAAGCGCTGAGCTCGGAAGAACTGGAAAACCTCGTCCAGTATCTGATCAAGAGCACCGCGGGCGGCGGCGGCAACTCCGCCTCCGGCGCCAAGGGCGGCTGAACGCCCACGGCCGGGCCCGGCCGCTGGCATCATCGGGGGTGACGATGGGCGCTCGGCTCAAAGACCGCGTCGAGATCTCCCCCCGGCGCTACGCGCAGGTCACCCTGGTCGCCCTCGGGGCGCTGGCGCTGATCGTGATGACCGGCGCCGGGGTGCGCCTGACGGGCTCCGGCCTCGGCTGCCCGGACTGGCCGAAGTGCTACGGGGGCACCGCGCCGCCGCTCGAAACCCACGCGGTGATCGAGTACGGCAACCGCGTCTTCACCGGCTTCGTCGGCATCGCCGTAATCGCCGCGGCACTGCTCGCCTGGTTCCGCCGCCCCTTCCGCGGCCACCTGGCGCTGTTCGGCGCCCTGCTGCCACTCGGCGTCGTCTGCCAGGCGATCCTCGGCGCCCTGGTGGTGAAGTTCGACCTCGCCCCCGGCCTGGTGATGAGCCACTTCATCCTCTCGATGCTGCTGCTCGACGCCGGCTTCGCGCTCGCCTGGTGCTCGCGCTACGAACCGTGGGAACGCCGCCGCTCCGGCGACCGGCTCGGCGTCTGGGCGGTGCGGGCGCTGATCCCCTGCGGCCAGCTGACGATCCTCGCCGGGACGATCGCCACCGCCGCCGGGCCCCATGCGGGCGCCCACGCCGGCCAGCTCGTCCACCGCTTCACCTTCGAGGGCGCCGGCACGCTGGAATGGGTCGTCCAGCGCCACGCGGTCATCGCCACTGCCTTCGGCCTCGCGGCGATCGCCGTCTGGCTGCTGCTGCGCCGGCCTGGCGGCGACCGGCGCGCGGTCCGGCCGCTGACCGTGGTGATCGGCCTGCTCGCCCTGCAGGGCGTCGTCGGCGGTGTCCAGTGGTGGCTGAAGCTGCCGGGCGAGCTGGTCTGGGTCCACGTCGCACTGGCGACGATCACCTGGCTGGCGATGCTCTGGACCGTCGCCACCGCCGGCCGGCTCGAGCCTAGCGACGCGCCCAGCGATAGGCGTGAGCAGCGCCGGCGAGAGCCAGAACCAGCCCCCAGAGCGCCCCAACCGGCGGCGTAGCCAGCAACGCCAGCGCGATCACCGAACCGGCGGCGAGGGTGACGATCACCACCCAGCGGAAGACTGCTGCCTCGGAGATCTTCAGCGCGATCAGTGGCGCGCGATCCGCGCCGCCTCCTCGCCGCCGAGGTAGGGCGACAGGGTCAGCTCGACGACATCGGGCAACAGCCTCTCCAGCTGCTCGGCGCGGCCGTTGCTGATCTCCCGCACGATCAGCGAGACGAGGCCGCCGACCAGGGTTTCCTCGGTCGCCTCCGGCAGCGGCCGGCCGGAGGCGGGCTCGGGATGGCCTGCCTTGAGGATCTCGACCAGGCCCTGCAGCGAGACGCGGTAGCGGGCGGCGATCTCCCCCCCGGCGGCGATCGGCTCGATCATGCAGATGCGGGCCAGCTCCGGCTCGGCGGCGAGGAAGGAAAGCAGCGTCGACAGCGCCGCCCGCACCTTCTGCGGCCACTCCTCGTAGGCGGCGGCGGCGGCCTTCATCGAGCCGAGCAGGTGGTCGGCGACCATCTCGTAGGCCGCGAGGAAGCAGGCTTCCTTGTCGGCGAAGTGCTCGTAGAAGGTGCGGCGCGAGACCGACGCGGCCTTGGTGATGTCGGCGACGGTGGTCGCGTTGTAGCCGCGCTCGGCGACGCTGTCGACCAGCGCGGTGACGATCCGCTCGCGCTGGTTCTCGGCGACGAACTCCCGTGGCAGGCCGTGCCGCCCGGCCGGCAGGCGCGGTGAGGTCGCTTTGCTCTTCTCGGCCACGCGGCGACGATACCCGAGGCCGGCGGCGGCGAGGCGGCTCAGCGCAGCGGCTGGATCGCGAGCTCGGCCTCGGCCGTGTCGGACCCGATGTAGGGCATGACCGCGACGTAGACCAGCTCGGCGAGGAAATCCTCCCCCCGCTCCAGCGCGCCCGACTCGATTTTGGCGAGCAACATGCCGTAGACCGCCGCGGCGGTGATTTCGGCGGTGCCGCGCGATCTCGAGCCGCGCTGTCCGTCACCGTGACGGCCGCCGTCGAGCAGATCGGCGAGGCCGCTGAGGATGCGGCTGCGGAGCTCGATCGAGTTCTCGTCGGCGCGATTCGAGCCGGCCACCAGCAGGTGCGCCCGCAGCGTCTCCTCGCGCAGGTGGCGCATCGCCGCCAGACCGGCCGCCCAGACCCGGTCGTGCCAGCCAGCCGGCCCGTCGAAGGCCGCCCTGACCAGGCCGCAGAGCTCCTCGACGGCCTCGCCGTGGACGTCGCGTCCGCTTCGCGCCGCGCTCACATCGCCCCGACCCGGCTCCCTGCGCTCGCTCGTTCCCGCCCGCGGCCGATCAGGCGGCTATCCGCGCCTGGGCCTCCTCCGCGGCCCGGGCCGCCTCGACGTCGCCGACGTAGGGCGTCAGCGTCACCTGCAGCATCTCCGGCAGCAGGCCCTTCAACTCGTCGAGCCGGTCTCCGACCAGACGCTGGTGAAGCAGCCATGCGAGCCCGCCCGCGATCGCGACCTCGAGGCCCTCCGGCAGCCGATCGGCCCGCGGGTTCAGCGCTCGCCCCTGACTCAGCCATTCGCCCACCCGTGCCAGGGCCGCCTGGTAGCGGGCGAGCCCGGCCGGCCCCGCCGCCTGCGACTCGACGATGCAGAGCCGGGCGCGGGCCGGCTCTGCGGCAACCATCTCCAACACGATCTCCAGGCCGGAGGCGAGCTGCTCGGGCCAGGGCAGCTCGGCGTCCAGCAGCTCGTCGAGAGCGGCGAACGCGGCGTCCACGCTCTCGTCGAAGGCGGCGAGGAAGCACTCCTCCTTGTCGGCGAACTGCTCGTAGAAGGTGATCAGCGCCACCCGGGCCGTTTTCGCGATCGCTTCGATCGTCGTCTTGCGGTAGCCGCGCTCGCCGACCACCTCGACGGCCGCCTGCAGCATCCGCTGGCGCTGGTTCCGGGCCACGAAGTCGTGCGGGACGACTTGGGGCGCTTGCTTGGCGAGACGCTCCGATAGGGACCGCGATTCGGCCATACCGACGGTATACCAGATCGTTTAGCTGATGTCTATTTCCCTTTACATCAGAAAACGTAGCGTTCTGGTCACCGGCGCCTCTAAAAGCTGCTATACCTAGACAAAAGGGTTTTGTTTTCAGACGGGGTGAAAGATGCCTGACCCAACCGCCAGCGCCGCCGAGCCGGGACCGGACCGAGTCCCGGCCTCCCCCTGGCCCCGCCATCGCAAGCAGCCGCCGCGCCAGCGCCTGCTCGAGGCGATCCTGGTCGTCAGTGGCGAGCTCGGCTACGACCGGGTCGCCGTCCGCCACGTGGTCGAGCGCGGCAAGACCAGCCGCGCGACCTTCTACAAGTACTTCGACGGACGCGAGGACTGCTTCGCCCAGGCCCACCGCGACGCGGGAGAGTGGCTCTACCGGCGGCTGACCGGCGTCGCCAAGCGCAAGCCGACCTGGCGCGAGGGCCTGCGCGCGGCAATGGCCGAGCTGCTCGAGTTCTGCGCCAACCAGCCGCTGCTGGCCAAGGCGCTGCTCGTCGAGTCCCACGCCGCCGGCCCGCGGGCGCAGGCTCAGCGCAACGATCTGATGGAGCGCCTCTCCCGCGCCCTGGACGGCGCGCGCCGCGAGATTCCCTCTCGCCAAGCTCCACCTCCTATTGCTGCCAGCTTCATAGTAGGGGCGATCGACACGCTTGTGTGCGCGAAGCTGATGGCGGGCGAGGCCGAGCAGGCCCCGGAGATGCTCCCCGGCCTGCTCCACTTCGTCGTCATGGAGTACTGCGGCGAGGAGGCCGCCTGGGAGGAGATGTCCGCCGCCCCCCAGGCCCAGTGGAGCGCCCGCCGCGAAGCCGCGGCGGAGATGCCGTGAGAAGTCCGAAAGCCGCCTGCCGGAGCCGGAGCTAGAGGATGTAGACCGTCGTGTAGACGATGATCCACATGATGTCGACGAAGTGCCAGTAGATGCCGGGCACCTCGACGCCGAGGTGGTCCTCCGCCTTGGGGCCGAAGTGGCCGCGGAAGGCGCGGATCGTGGCGAAGCTGAGCAGCATCAGGCCGACGAAGACGTGGGCGCCGTGGAGGCCCGTGAGGCCGTAGAAGATCGAGCCGAAGGCGAAGTCGCGGGCGCTGAAGCCGATGTGGGCGTACTCGTTGAGCTGGATGAAGAGGAAGGTCGCGCCCAGCATCCAGGTGAGAACGAGGCCGAGCTTGAGGCCCTTGCGGTTGCCGCGGCGGATCGACTCCAGCGCGTAGTGGATCGTGAAGCTGGAGGAGACGAGGATCGCCGTGTTGACTCCGGCGACGGCGACCGGCAGCTTGTACGGTTCCGGCGGCCAGACCGGTGGGTGGACGACCACGCGCAGGAAGAAGTAGGAGGCGAAGAAGGCGCCGAACAGCATCACCTCGGAGACGATGAAGATCAGGATCCCCAGCGTCTGACGGTCCATCCGCGAGCTCTGGTTGGCCTCGGGCGGGCCGTGGTGCTCCTCGTGGCCGTGGCCGAGGGCGACGGTTGCGCTCTCCATCAGGCCTCCTCCCCCCCGGCGACCGCGGCGGCGACGGCCTCGGCCGGCCGGCCGACCTCGATGTGCTCGACCGGCTTGTCGGTGATCTCGCGGGTACGGCCGATCAGGTCCTCGTCGAGCCAGCGCGAGCCCTCGCCGGCGAAGGTCGAGATCAGCACCTCATCGATGCTGTAGTGCTCGATCGCGTTCTTGACGGCGTGGAAGGGGTCGGGGCTCATCGGTTGCCCGGTCGCGTCGACGTCGGCCCGATACAGCTCGGCCAGGGTGGCGGCGAGGTCGCGGACGATCTCCGCCTCGCCGACGTCCTCGCTGCGCGGGCAGACGATCGTGAAGCGGTGGGGGTGGCCGGCGGCGCGTTCCTTCAGCCTGCGGACCAGGTCCGGCGCGGCGACCGTCTGGGTGGCGACGACGAGCGTGTGACTCTTCTCCCAGCTGATCGAGTCGTCGGTGATCCGCACGGGGATGTGGGTGACGGCGACGTCGGGCTCGAAGCGGTCGCGGGCCCACTCGACCAGATCCTTGCGGGTCAACCCGAAACGGGTCTCGTACATGCAGGAGAGCAGCACCTCGCCCGGGTCGTGGGCGCGGACCGCGTCGTCGAGCGCCAGCGCCGGGTCGGAGTCCATCACCTCGCCGACCGAGTCGACGCCGTACTCGGAGAGGATCGACATCGTCACCTCGACCCGGGCGCGGGCCGCCTCGCGCAGTTCGCCGGAGTCGATCAGCTGGCCGACCGCCGGCTGGTTCTGAGGCGCCGCGACGGCGACGAACGGGACCTTGCCCGCCCGCTCGGAGACCGCCTGCAGCAGCTTGCGGCCACCGGCGACCTCGTTGAGGAAGACCAGCAGCGGGCGGCTTTCTCCCCCGTCCCCGCTCACGTCGTCGTCCCCGCCACGGTCGGCTCCGGCTCGCGCACCTCGGCGCCTTCGCCGGCCATGATCGCGTGCCGCGCGCCCGGCACGCCGAACTCGTAGGGGCCGCCGACGACGCGCGGGATTTCGTCGAAGTTGAAGATCGGCGGCGGCGAGGAGACCTGCCACTCGATCGAGTTTGCCCGCCACGGGTTCGCGGTCGCGCGCGGCCCGAAGCGCCAGCTGACGATCATGTTGTAGAGGAAGACGAGCTGGACGGCGCCGAGGATGAAGGCGAAGACGCTGATCAGCAGGTTCCAGTCGCCGAACTGCGCGGCGTAGTCGGCGACGCGGCGCGGCATCCCGTCCATGCCGATCCAGTGCATCGGCAGGAAGGTTCCCCAGGTGCCGATCACGGTGCCCCAGAAGTGGACCCGGCCGAGCTTCTCGTCGTACATCCGCCCAGTCATCTTCGGGAACCAGTGGTAGATGCCGGCGAAGATCGTGAAGACCGAGCCGCCGAAGAGGACGAAGTGGATGTGGGCGACGATGAAGTAGGTGTCGGAGACGTGGATGTCGATCGGCACCATGCCGAGCATGACGCCGCTGATGCCGCCGATCGTGAAGGTGACGATGAAGGCGAGCGCGAACAGCATCGCGGTCGAGTAGGTGTGGATCTTGCCGAAGTAGAGCGTCCCCAGCCAGGAGAAGATCTTGATCCCGGTCGGCACCGCGATCAGCAGCGTGGTGATCATCATCGGCACCCGCAGCCAGCTGAACATGCCGGCGACGAACATGTGGTGCGCCCAGACCGAGTAGCTGAGGACGACGATCCCGAGCAGCGCCAGCGCCATCAGCCGGTAGCCGAAGATCGGTTTGCGGGCGTGGGTCGAGATGACCTCGGAGATGATCCCGAAGCCGGGCAGCATCATGATGTAGACGGCAGGGTGCGAGTAGAACCAGAAGATGTGCTGGTAGCTGATCACGTCGCCGCCGCCGGCGAACTGGAAGAACTGGGTGTGGAGGAGGCGGTCGAAGAGGACCATGAACTGGGCGCCGGCGATGAACGGGGTCGCGGCGACGACCAGCAGCGAGGTCGAGAGGTTGGCCCAGACCAGCAGCGGCATCCGCCAGAAGGTCATCCCCGGCGCGCGCATGGTGATGATCGTGACCAGGAAGTTGAGCGCGGTGGCGATCGAGGAGGCGCCGGCGAACTGGACGCCGAGGTTGAAGAACGACTGCCCGAGCGGCGCCCCGGTGGAGAGCGGCGCGTAGCCGGTCCAGCCGGCGTCGAAGGCGCCGCCGGGCGCGAGGAAGCTGCCGACGAACATCAGGCCGGCGACGGGCAGCATCCAGAAGCTGAGCGCGTTGAGGCGCGGGAAGGCCATGTCCGGAGCGCCGATCATCAGCGGCAGCACGTAGTTGGCGATCCCGGCGAAGACCGGCACGATGAAGACGAAGATCATGATCGCCGCGTGCGCCGAGAAGAGGCCGTTGAAGGTGCTCGGCAGAGACGATCTGGGTGCCCGGCTGGGCCAGCTCGGCCCGGATCAGCATCGCCATCAGGCCGCTGACGAAGAAGAAGAAGAAGTTCGTGCAGATGTACTGGATGCCGATCACCTTGTGATCGGTGTTGAAGCGGAAGTAGTCGCGCCAGCTCGTGGCGCCGTGTTGGGAGTGGTCGTCGGGGATCGTCGGCATCCCGGCCGCCCAGCGCAGCCAGTAGTCGAAGGCGCCGAAGCCGAGCAGGAAGCCGAGTGGGGCCGTGATCAGCGGCACGATGACGTGCGGGTAGCCGGTCTGCTCGGTCTGGAAGATCGGCAGGCCGGAGATCGCGCGCAGGACGACGACGAGGCCGAAGCCGAAGGCGGCCGCCACGAGGGCGCCGAGCGCCCCCCTGATCCATCCCGGTCGCTTGATCGCTGCCACCATCAGTCCCTGCCCTCCATTATGCCCCGCCCGCCCCGACGGGTTCGATCGGGTTGGTTTCCGTGTCCTGGCGGATCGACTCCATGAACGGCGGCGGCACCGTCTCCTTCAGGCCGGCGACCCATTCGCGGAACTTCGGCGCCGGCTCGACCACGACCTTGGCCCGCATCGAGGCGTGGCCGAAGCCGCAGAGCTCGGTGCAGATCAGCTGGTAGGTGCCGACCTTGTCCGGAGTCACCGTCGCCGTCGTCGTGATCCCCGGGACGTTGTCTTTCTTGACCCGCCACTCGGGCACCCAGAAGGAGTGGATCACGTCCTGGGAGTGCATTTTGAACTCGACCTGGCGGTCGACCGGGACGTGCAGTTCGCCCTCGACGTAGGCGTTGCCCTCGCCCGGGTAGCCGAAACTCCAGGCGTACTGCTGGGAGAAGACGTCGACCGTGAGCGGGTTGTCGGCCTTCTTTTCGATGTCGTTGAGCACCGACCAGCTGTAGCCGGCGCCGAAGAGGACGATGATCGTCGGGATCAGCGTCCAGGCGACCTCGAGCCGGGTGTTGCCGTGGATCGGCTCCCCGTCGGATTCGTCGCCCGGCTTGGCTTTGAATTTCCACAGCGCGTAGAAGAGCATCACCACGACCAGCGAGAAGACGAACGACGAGAGGACGATCATCACGTTGAGCAGATCGTCGATCTTCGGCGCCGCGGTCGAGGCCTCCTGACCGTCCCAGTTGACCGACAGCATCACGGCAGACATCGCCGCGGCGAGGGCGACGGTGGCGGCGAGGAGCTTCGCTATCGGCAGGCGGCCGTACATGAGGCGGCGGGCATTCTATTGAAGCGGCGGCGGGAGGTTTTTACGTCCAAATGACTCCCGCCACGATCTACTCCGGCTTCGGCAGCGCGTCCAGCTCCGCCGCCGAGGCGGCGAGCACGCCGCGGGCGACGCCTTCCCAGCTCCAGAGCCGGCGAGCGGTCTCGACCAGCGACTCGCGGGCGGCGGCGCGGCGCTCCTCGGGCAGCGCCAGCCAACGGCTCAGCCGCTCGGCGATCGCCTCGACCGCACCGGGCTCGACCGGGAAGGAGACCAGCGGGGCGATCTCCTCCGGAAGCGCCGCGGCCAGCCGCCGCGAGACCTCCCGCATCCCCGAATGCCCCGCGGACACCGGCAGCACCCCGCAGGCGGCGGCCTCGGCGGCGACCATCCCGAACGCCTCCGGAAACGTGCTCGGCATCACCAGCGCCTCGGCTCCCGGCAGCAGCTCGGCGACCTCGTCGTGCTCAAGCCGCCCGATGAACTCCACGGACTCCCCCATCCCCTCCGCAGCTTCCAGATAGCCCGCGGGCGGGTCGTCCAAGAACGCGCTGAGGATCGGCAGCGGTTCCGCGGAACCGCCCTCGAGCTGCCAACCCAGCCGTGCGACATCGCGCGCATCCTCCAAGTCACCACCATCCAATGCAGCTAGCAGTCGCCGCAAGCCGGCTTCGTACGCCCCGTACCCCGCAATCTGCAGCTTCGCCTCCGAATTGCGGCGTCTAACCAGGGGCCACGCGGCCAAGAGCAGGTCGACGCCCTTGGAGACGATCAGCTTGCCGACGAATACGACTTTGGACGTTCCGGCCGCGGGTCCTGTCGTGGGGAGGGGGGTCCGGCTCCGCGCTGGGTTTTTCGCCTTGCGCGCATTCTCTCTCGCCAACTGGTCTGTGCGAAAAACAGGACGCCGCGCTCCGCCGGACCCCCCTCCCCACGCCACCCGCGGGTGGAACGCATCGGTGTCGACGCCGGGGGGACCGAGCCGAGTCTTCTCGCGAAGGCCAGAGACATTCGACAGCGCCGCCCAGAGCGACTCCGCGGTGTGGCGGGAGCCGACGAGGACGCAGCTGGCCGCTCGCATGCCCTCTTCGGCGTAGGGAAGAAAACGGGGATGCGGCTTGACGGTGTACTCGAGCGCCGAGCCGTGGACCTTGGCGGCGAAGCTGCCGATGTTCGCGCGGGCGAGGATCGCGGGGCCCATCACCAGGTGGCCGGCGAGGGCGGCGTCGAAGCCGCCGGTCGCCTCGGCCAGATCCCGGACAGCCGAGACGTTGGCGTCGATGTAGCGGTCCAGCTCCTCGTCGCTCAGCTCCGGGAAGGTCTTCACCTCGAAGCCCTCGTAGGGGTCCTTGACGTAGACGGGGAGCAGGCCGTGGATGTCGGGATTGTGGATCTCGACACCCTCGATCCGGACCTGCTTGTCCTGGCAGAGGAGGTGGACCTCGTCGCCCAGCTTGGCCAGCGCCCGCGCCAGGTTGAGCGTGTAGATGTTGCTGCCGGTGCCGCGCAGCATGTAGCCGTGGAGGAGGAGGACCCTCATAAACTGCCGCCTGCTCCGCTTCGCGTCCGCGGGCGGCGGCAATCGCCATATCGGCGCCGCTCACGGAGAATCATCGTGAGGCTCGCTAATCGGTGGACTTTCGTTTGGGGGCGATGGCGACCGGGCCATTGTTATTGTCCACGCGGATGAACCCACGGCAGCTCTACCGGATGCGGGCGCCGGCCTCGGGCCGCGAGGCGCTGGCCGAGGCCGAGCCGGGCGAGGTCTACGTCGACCGCGAGACCGGCGAGGAGATGGAGCCGGTGGCGATGGTGCTGCCGCTCGCCCCCTCCCCCTCGGCCCTGCCGCGCAGCCCCGAGAACCTGCGCGCCTGCCGCCGCTGCGATCAGCTGATCGGGCTCGACGTCAGCGACTGCCCTCACTGCGGCCTGCGCCAGACCGCCCTCTAACCGGCGCATTTCGGCGTCCTCGGTCGGTCGTGTGCAGAGCACACTTCCCTCCCTGCGTCCTTGAACTGCTTGGTTAGAGGGCGTCTGGAACGCCTGACTACGGTTTCTTGACCACCGTGGCCGTGTAGAGGAGGCGCGCGTTGGAGTAGTAGCAGCCGTAGGTCTTGGTCTTGCCGACGCCCTGCTGCGGGTGGCCGCCCTGGATGTCTTCCTTCGAGGAGCAGTGTTTCGGCAGGCGGCTGCCGCGCCAGGTGTTTTCGCCGGTCACGTTGAAGGCGAACATCGGCGCCCAGGTCGGGACCGTCAGCGCGACGGTCTGGCCCTGGAGCACGTTCAGAGGGTGGTCGAGGGCAAAGATCACGGTGCTGCCGAAGTAGCTGTTCAGCACCTGGAGCGGGCTCTGGCGGACCAGCGTGTACTGCGGTGGGTTCGAGCCTTCGACCGGGCGCAGGACGCCGATCCGCGCCTCCGAGGGCTTGCCGAGGAATTCGTTGAAGAAGCCGACCTCATCGGTCGTCTTCGCGCTGTCGGTGCGCGACGGCCGCGCCAGGGTGATCGACCAGGCGACGATCTTGCCGTCGAAGGGCACCTCGTAGGGACGCGGAACGCCGCCGGCGACCGCCTGGAAGCCGCTGACGTGGCCCTCGACCCGGCAGGGGATCACCTCGACGTTGTTGACGATCTTGCCCGGACAGGAGGCCGGCGGAGTTTCGCTGGTCTGACCGAGCACGACGACGCGCGCCGGCGCCGAGTCGGCGGCGCCGGGCCAGGTGGCGGCGACCAGCATCGCCAGCGCGCAGGCAAAGCCCACCGCGGCCAGGGCGCGGGTACGGCGGAGTCGGTTTTCGGCTGCTCTGACCACGGTCTCAAGCGACAACCCGACCGTCCGGCCAGGGTTGCGGCCCGGATTCTTGCGTTCGGCGCGCTCCGGCGCGCTCCTCCGCCGTCGATGCAGGATCGCGGCCAGATTCCGGTCGGTAGGGTTGCCTGCCATGGAGGGCGCGGCCGCAGCAGGCGATTTCATCCCGGCCGGGCTGGCCTCGATGGGCATCGAGGCGGACGAGACCGATCTGGCGGTGATCGCCGCCGTCCACGGCTTCTTCTGGCCACCGATCCTCGAGCTGCTGGCGCTCGACACGAGCGCGGTCGAGCCGGAGCGGCACCCGGACCTATCGAAGGCGCCAAAATGAGCTTCCCAGGGGGGCTGCGGTGAGCTCCGTCCTCGACCTCACCCTGCGCGGCCAGGCCGCGGCGGTCGCCGCCGGGGACGCCGACGCGGCGGAGCTGCTCGAGGCGGCGCTGGCGCGGATCGAGCAGCGCAACCCGGCGCTGAACGCCGTGGTCGAGACCTTCCCCGAGCGCTCGCGCGAGATGGCGGCGGCGGCGCCCGACGGGCCGCTGCGCGGCGTGCCGGTCGTGATCAAGGACGAGTGGCCGCTGCCCTGGCGGGCGCAGCGCTTCGGCGCCGCCGAGCTGATGGCGCCGACCGCCCCGGGCGAGTCGGGCCCCTACCGCGCCCTGCGCGACGCCGGGGCGACGATCGTCGGGGTCGGCAACATGCACGAGCTCGGCGCCGGCAGCACCGGCAACGTCTCCTACTACGGCGCCTGCCACAACCCCTGGGACCCCGAGCGCTGCCCCGGCGGCTCCTCGAGCGGGCCGGCCGCCTCGGTCGCCGCGCAGATGGTCGCCGGCGCGATCGGCGCCGACGGGGTCGGCTCGGTCCGCTTCCCCGCCGCCTACTGCGGCCTGACCGGGCTGAAGCCGACCTTCGGCCGCTCGGCGATGGCGGGCCATCACCTGGCGAAGCTGACGACGACGATCGTCTCCGGACCGCTCTGCGCCGACGCCGCCGACTGCCGCCTGCTCGGCTCGGCCCTGTTCGGCGAGGAGCTGGCGGCCGGCGAGGCGGCGGGACTGCGGATCGGGGTCGTCCGCGACGCCGTCTCCGAGGATGTGACGGCCGAGGTCGGCGAGGCCTGCGAGGCGGCGATCGAGGCGCTGCGGGCCGAGACCGGCGGCACCGTCTCCGAGGTCTCGCTGCCCGACCTCGAGGCCTCGGCGCTCGCCGCGATCCTGACGATCAACGCCGAGACGCTCAACGGGACGACGCCGGAGAAGCTCAACCGGCTGCACCCCGAGCTCAGCCCGATCGCCCGCGGCACGCTCAAGTACGCGATGCTGCTGCCGGCGGCGGCGACCGTCCAGGCCGCGCGGGTGCGGGCCCTGATGCGGCGCCGGCTCGCCGCCCTGCACGAGCAGGTCGACGTGCTCGCCTGGCCGACGGTCCCGGCGCCGGCGCCGCCGCTGGAGGCGCCGCTGGTCGAGCTGCCCTCCGGCACGCTGACCGCCGACCAGGCCAACGTGCGCGGCGCCGGGCTCGCCAACCTGACCGGCGTGCCGGCGATCAGCGTCCCGGTCGGGCTCAGCGCCGAGCGGCTGCCGATCGCCCTGCAGCCTGCAGGGGGCCTGGGGGCGCGACGAGCTGCTGCTCGACGCCGCCGAGGCGCTGGAGCGGGCCAACGGGCGGCGCTGGGTCGAGTCGAGGCCGCCGATCGCCGAGGCCGAGCCGACGGAGGCATAGGTGGCGGCGGCGATCGTCGTCGAGGGGATCGAGCGCGCCTTCGGCGAGGTGCTTGCGGTCCAGGGGGTCGACCTCGAGGTCGGCGAGGGCGAGATCTACGGCTTCCTCGGCCCCAACGGCGCCGGCAAGACGACGACGGTCCGGATGCTGACCACGCTGCTGCTGCCGACCGGCGGCCGCGCGACCGTCGCCGGGCACGACGTGGTCGGCGAAGCCCGCGCCGTCCGCGGCTCGATCGGCGTCGCCCTGCAGGAGGCGGCGCTCGACCCGCTGATGACCGGCCGCGAGTTGATCCGCCTGCAGGCGACGCTGCAGGGGCTGCCGGGCGGCGAGGGGCGCCGCCGCGCCGACGACCTGCTCGAGCGGGTCGACCTGGCCGCCGCCGCCGACCGCCGCGTCGGCACCTACTCGGGCGGGATGCAGCGCCGGCTCGACCTCGCCGCGGCGCTGGTCCACGAACCGCGGGTGCTGTTCCTCGACGAGCCGACCACCGGGCTCGACCCGGTCAGCCGCAAGACGATCTGGGAGGAGGTGCGGGCGCTCAACGACGACGGCACGACCGTCTTCCTCACCACCCAGTACCTCGAGGAGGCCGACCAGCTCGCCGACAACGTCGGCATCATCGACAACGGCCGGATCGTCGCCGAGGGCACCCCGAAGTCGCTGAAGGCCGAAATCGGCAACCCCCACATCCGCCTGCTGATCGAGGAGGGCTCGGTCGCCGAGGCGGAGGAGGTCTGCGGGCGGATCGGCCGCCTGCTGCCACCGATCGACGGCCACACCGTGCTGGTCGAGGTCGCGGGCGGCGCCGCCGACATCCCGCGCGTGGTGCGGGCGCTGGACGAGGCCGGGATCGAGGTCGGCTCGCTGGAGCTCGTCCACCCGACCCTCGACGACGTCTTCGTCGCCAAGACCGGGTACCACATAAAGGCTCCGGCCACTTCCTCTGCTCCCGCAGATGCCTGACTCCCTGGCGCTCAACGCCCGCGTGGTGCGGGCGCTCGGCATGCGCTCGGTCCGCCAGACCTTCCGCCGGCCGCAGCTGATCGCGCCGATCGTCGTCTTCCCGACCCTGCTGCTGGCCGTCCAGACCGGCGGCCTCGGCGCCGCCGTCGAACTGCCCGGCTTCCCGCCGGTGCAGAGCTTCCTCCAGTTCATGCTCGCCGGGGCGATGATGCAGTCGCTGATGCTGGCCGGCAACAGCGGCGGCATCGCGCTCGCGGTCGACATCGAGATGGGCTTCACCGACCGGCTCTTCGCGGCGCCGATCTCGCGCTTCACGATCGTCCTCGGCCGGCTCGCCGGGACCGCGGCGCTGGGCCTGTTCGGCTCGCTCTGGTTCCTCGCGATCGGGCTGATCTTCGGCGCCCACATAGAGAGCGGCGTCGCCGGGGCGCTGATCGCGATCGTCCTCGTCACCGCGACGGCAATGGCGGTCGGCGGGATCGGCGCGGCGATCGCCCTGCGGACCGGCAGCGCCAGCGTCGTCCAGGGCCTGTTCCCGCTGGTCCTGGTGGTCCTCTTCCTCTCCTCGGCCTTCTTCCCGGTGGAACTGATGATCCAGCCGGCGAAGGCGATCGCCGAATACAACCCGCTGAGCTTCGTCGTCGAAGGGATCCGCCAGCCGATCATCGCCGAACTCAACGCCTCCGACCTGCTCGACGCGGTGCTGGCGATCGCCGCGATCGTCGTCCTCGGGCTGGTGCTCAGCGCCCGCGCCCTGCGCCACCGGCTGAGGGTCGGCTGATGGAAGCCGCGGCGCCGCTGCCCGCCTGGCGGTCGAACCTGGCGACGATCGCGGCGCTGATGGCGCGCGCCCGCAACGAGCTGCTGCGGGTGCCCGGCGCGGCGATCCCCGGAGTGCTGGCGCCGACGATCTTCTTCCTCGGCATCAACGGGGTCTTCGGGGCCGTCACCAATCTGAGCGGATTCACCACCGGCAGCTACGAGAGCTTCATCATCCCGGTCAGCATGCTGCAGGGTGCCGGCTTCACCGGGGCGGCCGCCGGCGTCAACCTGGCGCGCGACTACGAGCAGGGCTGGGTGGACCGCCTGCTCGTCTCCCCCGCCCCGCGCTGGGTGCTGCTCGCCGGCACCGTGCTGGCGGCCGGCGCCCGGGCGCTGATCCCGGCCACCTTCGTGTTCGCGATCGCCCTCGTGCTCGGCGCCGGCTGGCCCGGCATCGACGGGCTGCTGATCAGCTACTTCATGGTCGCCGCGATGGCCGCGGTCGCCGCCTGCTGGGGATCGATGCTGGCCCTCCACTTCAAGAGCCAGTCGGCGGCGCCGCTGATGCAGGCGGGGATGATGGCGCTGATCTTCCTCACCCCCGCCTACGCGCCGCTGGCGCTGCTGCAGGGCTGGCTCCACGCCGTCGCCCAGGTCAACCCGGTGACCCAGGTCGTCGATGCCGCCCGACAGGGCTTCGTCGGCGACGTCAGCTGGGCCGAAACCTGGCCCGGGATCGTCGCCCTGCTGGGAATGCTGGCTGTCCTCGGCGCCCTCGCCCTGCGTGAGATGAAACGGACCGCGGTATGACCTACCGCTTCAAATAGTCGTCTGGCAAGGACGCAGGGAGCGTGGCGTGCTCTGCACGCGAGCGACCGAGGACGCCGCCAGGCGGCTATTTGGCTATTTGTAGCGGTAGGTGATGCGGCCGCGGTCGAGGTCGTAGGGCGAGAGCTCGATCTTCACGCGGTCGCCGGGGAGGATGCGGATGTAGTGGCGGCGCATCTTGCCGGAGATGTGGCCGAGGACCTCGTGGTCGTTGTCGAGCTTGACCCGGAACATCGTGTTCGGGAGGGCCTCGGTGATCTCGCCCTCCATCTCGATCTTCTCCTCTTTGGCCATCCGGGGCGCAAGGCTACTCCACGCAGGCCTAACCGCGCACCCGGCGCGCCCGCTCCACCGCCTCGGCGCGCGTGCTCACCTCGCCCGCGTACTGCGCCGCCTCCAGCTCGGCCAGCAGCTCGCCCAGCTCCGGGCCGGGGTCGATCCCCAGCTCGGCGGCCAGCTCGTCGCCGCGCAGCAGCGGCGGCGGCGGACCGTCGCGGCGCCAGTCGAACGCCGCCGCCAGCATCTCGCGGGCGAGCGCGAGGTGGGCCTCGATCGCCTCGTCCGTCGCGAACGGGCCGCTGCCGCGGGCCGAGAGCCGGTCGGCGACGGTGAGCAGGGTGACGTCGGCCGCGACCGGCTCGGTCGCCCGCAGGTACTCGTGGACGCGGCGCGGCGGCAGCGGCGCCTCGTGGACCATGAAGCCGAGCCGCAGGTGCTGGCGGGTCAGCGCCGCGAGGTGGGTCGTGAGGAGGCGGCTGGCGCGCAGGCGGCGACAGATCGCCGCGACGATCCCGGCGCCGACGCCGTCGTGGCCGATGAAGGTGACGTAGCCGTCGCGCTCGCCGCGCGTCGCCGGCTTGCCGATGTCGTGCAGGAGGGCACCGAAGCGCAGTGCCGTGCCGCGGGTCATCTCGTCGGCCAGCGGCTCGTCGAGCAGGGCGCGAGCGTCGCCGCTCCGCTCGCCGGCGAAGCGCCCGAGGTCGCGCTCGACCTCGAGCGTGCGCTCCAGCACCGCCAGGGTGTGGCCGTGGACGTCGAGATGGTGGTTGGGGCCCTGTTCGACGCCGCGCAGCGCCTCGACCTCGGGCAGGACGACCGCGGTCAGGCCGAGCTCGTCGAGCAGGGCGAGGCCGCGGAGCGGGTCGGGGCCGCCGAGCAGCCGGCGCAGCTCGGCGAGCTGCCGCTCCCCCGCGGGGTCGGCGGCCCGAGCCGCTTCGCCGCGGGCGAGCGCGGCGGTGCCGGGGTCGACCTCGAGGCCGAGGTCGGCGGCGATCCGGGCGGCGCGCAGCAGCCGCAGCGGGTCGGCCGCGAAGCTGCCCTCGCCGACCGCCCGCAGCCGCCTCCCCTCGAGGTCGGCGAGGCCGCCGAAGGGGTCGAGCGGCTCACCCCCGCCGAGCGGAACCGCGACCGCGCCCAGGGTGAAGTCGCGCGCCGCCAGGTCGGCCTCGATCGTCTCGCCGCGCAGCGCGGTGGCGTCGAGCTGCCAGGCGCGGTCGGCGGCGACGGCGCGCCAGGTCGCGAATTCGGCCGAGAGCTCGAAGGCGTGGCCGTCACCCTCGCGGGCGACGGCCTTCGCCACCTTCGCCGGGTCGTCGGCGACGGCCAGGTCGAGATCGCTCACCTCGCGGCCGAGCGCGGCGTCGCGAACCGCGCCGCCGACGATCCACGCCTCGGGGCCGCCGGCCAGCGCCCGCCGCGCCAGGCCGACCAGCGGCGCGCGCGCGAGCCGCTCGGCCAAGCTCACCCTGTTTCCCTCGGCACCCGGGCGGAGATCCCGCAGGTGATCTCGTAGTTGATCGTGCCGAGCCGGGCCGCGAGCTCCTCGGCGCGGATCTCGTCCTCACCCTGGGCGCCGATCAACACCGCCTCGTCGCCGGGCTCGACCTCGCTCTCGGGCCCGAGGTCGATCGTCACATTGTCCATCGAGACCGTGCCGACCAGCGGCCGGCGGTGGCCCCGCACCAGCACCTCGGCGTTGCTGGAGAGGCCGCGGCGGACGCCGTCGCCGTAGCCAAGCGGCAGCACCCCGACCCGGGTTGGGCGATCGGCCCTCCAGGTCCGCCCGTAGCCGGCGCTGTCGCCAGGCTCGAACGGCTTCACGTCGGCGACGTAGGAGCGCAGCGAGAGGACCGGCCGCAGCCCGCGCTCGGCCGGGTCGCCCTGGAACGGATCGAGGCCGTAGACGGCGACGCCGCAGCGCGCCATGTCGAAGTGGGAGCGGCGGTCGCGGAAGACGGCGGCGCTGTTGGCGGCGTGGACGAGGACCCGGGGGAACTCGGCGCGCGCCGCGGCAGCGACCGCCTCGAAGCGCTCGAGCTGCTGCTCGAAGAAGGTCGAATCGAGCTCGTCGGCGGTGGCGAAATGGGTCCAGACCCCGGCCGGCTCGAGGTCGGGGCTCTCGGCGCAGGCCCGCAGCAGCGCCAACACCTCGTCCGGATCGCGGTTGCCGAGCCGCCCCATGCCGCTGTCGTGCTTGACGTGGACCCGGGCCGGCCGCCCCTGCGCGCGCGCCCGGGCGGAGATCAGATCGAGGAAATCGCGGCGCCAGGCGGCGACCTCGGAGCCTGCGGCGAGCGCCGTGTCCAGCTCCTCCAGCGCCAGCGCCCCCATCGTCAGCAGCGGCACGTGGGCCAGCCGCCGCCCGATCGGCTCGGCCTCGCTCGCGGTCGCCACCGCCAGCCGCGTCGCGCCCCCGGCCAGCGCCGCCTCGGCGCAGCGGTCGGCGCCGTGGCCGTAGCCGTCGGCCTTGACCACCGCGCACAGCTCCAGCCCCTCCCCCAGCTCGGCCTTCAGCCGGGCGCAGTTGTCCCGCACCGCGCCGAGGTCGATCCGGGCGACCGCCCGCGCCATTAGATGACTGATTGCACGGCCGCGTGCGACTGGGGGCGCGCGTGGCCAAGCAGATCAAGGACGCAGGGTGCAGCCTTTGCTGGTTGCAAAGGCAAGCCCGAGGACGCCGAGATGCGCAGCGCCACGTGCGTCATCCAGGCGTGCGTGGTTGTGGGATCAGTCATCTCACTCGACTAGCGCGGCCAGCGCGTCGGCGCGGGTGACCAGGCCGGCGAGGCGGCCCTCGCCATCGACCACCGGCAGGTGATTGTGGTGCTCGTCGGCGATCGTCTTGGCGACGGCCTCGGCGTCGTCGTCTTCGCGGACGACGATCGGGTCGGCGGTCATCAGCTCCGAGACCTTGGTCGCGAAGGCCTTTTCGAGCCGCTTCTCGAACCCCTTCATCGAGCCGACGAAGACGATCCCGCCCATGATGTTGAGGTAGTGCGGCAGGTGCAGGTCCGATTCCTCCTCACTGAGGATCAGGTCGGACTCGCTGACGATCCCGATCACGCGGCGTTCCTCGTCGACGACCGGGATCGCGCCCTTCTCGGTCCTGGCGAGCAGCTCGATCGCGTTGCGGGCGTCGGCGCCGGGTGAGACGGCCGGCACCTCGGCGTCCATGATCTCGGCGGCGGTCTTCATCGGCGAGAGCGTATTCGACCGAGCAGGTCCCACGTTTGGCGAGTTGTCCACATCCCCGTGTGGAAAATCCATCAATCGCGCCCGCCCGGGCGCAGGCTGGCTGGGATTGCCTCGATCACGTCGCCGGCGACCACCGACTCGGCGGCGCCGATCCGCGCCGCCGCCTCGCGGCCGGCGCGGGCGTGGGCGAGCACCGCCGCGCAGGCGGCGGCGAACGGCTCGAGGCCGCGCGCCAGCAGCGCCGCGGTCATTCCCGAGAGCACGTCGCCGGTTCCGGCGGTGGCGAGGCCGGGGGCAGCGACGGCGTTGACCGCGACCCGCTCGCCGTCGGTGACGATCGTGTCGTCTCCCTTCAGCACCACCGCGGCCCCGGCGGCGCGGGCGGCCTCGCCGGCGGCGGCGAGGCGGTGCGCGGCGATCTCTTCGGAGTCGCGCTCCAGCAGGCGGCCGAGCTCGCCGGCGTGCGGCGTCAGCACCGTCGGCGCCGCACGCGCGGCCAGCAGGCCGAGCTCGCCGGCGAAGGCGTTGAGCCCGTCAGCGTCGAGCACCAGCGCCGTTTCGATCGCCGGCACGACCTCGCGCGCCAGCTCGACCGAGCCGGGATCCCGACCCAGCCCGGGGCCGAAAACCCCGGCCGCCGCCCGCTCGAAGGCGCGCAGCAGCGGCTTCGCCGAGGCCGGCGCCAGGCAGCCGTCGCCACCCGGACAGCCGACCGACATCACCTCCGGCCGGCCCTGCTCGAAGATCGGCTCGAGGTCGGCCGGGACGGCGACGGTCGCGTAGCCGGCACCGGCCCGGATCGCCGCCAGTGAGGACATCTGCACCGCGCCCGTCAGCCCGCGCGAGCCGCCGGCGATCGTCACCTGGCCGGAGCTGAACTTGGTCGAGCGGGCTCCGCGCCGCGGCGGCAGCTCGAGCACGGCGGCGCCGATCGTCCCGGCGGCGGGCACCCCCGGCGCCCCATCCGGAATCCCGATCGGGACGACCCGCAGCTCGCCCGTATGCCACTTGCCGGGGGCGATGCGGTGGCCGAGCTTGGCCGCGTGGAAGCTGACCGTGAGGTCGGCCGTGACCGCCGGGCCCGCGACCTCGCCACTCGACGCGTCGACCCCGGAGGCGATGTCGCAGGCGACCACCGGCGCCCCGCAGCCGCCGATCGCCTCGATCGCCGCCCGCGCCGGCTCCCGCGGCTCGCCGGCGAAGCCGGTGCCGAAGATCGCGTCGACGACGGCGCCCGAGCCAGCCAGCCGCGGCCCGAGGTCGCCGCTCACGTGCATCGCTTCGAAGCGCCCGAGGTTCGCCGCCGCGTCCCCGCTCAGCTCCTCCGCGGGCCAGAGCAGCAGCGCCTCGACCGCGAACCCCATCCGGTCCAGCTCCCGCGCCGCGACCAGCCCGTCGCCGGCGTTGTTCCCCTTCCCGCAGACGACCCGGACTGGCCCGTCCGGCGCGATCTCAGCCACCGCCTCGGCCACAGCGCTCCCGGCAGCCTCCATCAGCTCCAGCGAAGGCACCCCGATCTCCTCGATAGCCCACCTATCGACGGCCTGCATTCCGTCGGCGTCATAAAGGGGGTCCAACCAACTCTCCATCCTGCAGGAGCCTAACCCGGACCCTCGGGCGGGTGGCGTCGGGCGGGTGTCCAACCGGACGCGGCGTCCTCTTTTTCGCCCCGCCAACTCAGCGAACGCCACACCCGCATCTGGCGAAAAACCCAGCGGCCGGTTGGACACCCACCTGGCGACAGGACCCGCCCGCCACGCCGATTGCGCTACTTGAGGCCGACGACGACCTTGGCCGTCGCCAGTTCACCCTGGACGCCGGTGCCGATGCCGACGTAGGCGATGTTGCGCAGGTACTGCTTCGCTTCCTTGAAGCCCTGGTCGGAATTCGGCACGAGCGCGTCGGCGAGCTTCAGCGCCGCCGCCCCTTCGACGAAGCCGCCAATCGGCGCGTCACCGAGGGCGGAGACCGCTTCCTGGTAGGCCGGGTTGTCGGCAAGGGTCTTGCCCGAGGGCTGCTTCAGCGCGAGCAGCGTCTGCGGCGTCCCGTAGCCGATCGCCACCCGCCCTTCTTCGGCCGCGACGACGAGTGGCTTCGAGCCCAGTTCGGGGCTGTGGATCGAGAAGCCGCTCGCCTTGCCGCCCAGCACGCTGACCCCGCCGACGTGGAAGGCGCGCGCCAGCGTCGCCGCCCGTTCGACCGCTTCGCTCGCCTGCGAGCCCTTGGCGGTCAGCACCAGGGCGCCACCGAGGCTGCGTTCGCTGTTGCCGGTGGCGAAGACCGCGGCGTCTTCGAGCGAGCCGACGAGCCCTTCGAGGTCGATGCCGAGTTCCTTGACGCCCTTCTTCAGCTGGTGCGGCGGCACCGAGCCGGAGATCCCCTGCGCATCGAGTTCGTCGAGCGCTTCCTGCAGCTGTTCGCCGAAGCCGGTGACCGCGATCGCCGCGAACGAGCCGGCCGGCAGCGAACCGAGCAGCTTCGAGGCATCGCCGCTCGGCGGCTTCTCGCCGCCGAGGTCGCTGCTGAGGTCGACCTCGACCTGATTCGAGCCGGGGATCACGCTGGCGACCGCCGTCGCTTCGCTCGGGTCGATGCCGGCGTTCTGAAGGAGCTGGCGCGCGGTCGGGTCGATTTCGCCGCCGGATTCTTCGATCAGGCCGCCGACATCGACGTAGACATCGGCGAGGCTGGCGTCGGAAGCGGCCGAGATCGCGGTCGCGAAGCGGTCTTCGCCGGCCAGCGATTCGCCGTTCGAGGCGTCGACCATTTCCTTGAACACCGCTTCGTCGTCGCCGACCGCGAGGAAGTCGCCGATCACCCCGATCGCGTTGCCTTCTTCGCCGCCGACCTCGAATTCGACCCCTTCGTAGGAGCCCTTCCTGTACGGGGACTTGCTCGACTTGACCTGGGCGTCGATGAATTCCTGCGTCGCGGCGGTGTCGTTCGTTTCGACGATCACGCCCGGGCTGGAGACGTTGCCGCCTTCGACCTGCTCGAAGAAGACCGCCCCGCGTTCGCCCAGCCACGGTTCGACTTCCTTTTCGTAGTCGAACGGTTCGCCGTCTCCGTGCGCCGAGCTTTCGAGCTGTTCGACCACGTAGTCGCCGAGGTTGTCGATGCCGGCGATCTGCTTGGCGGCCGCGTCGGCGCTCGACTTCAACTCTCCGCTCGGGCGGACCTTGCCTTCGACGAAGACCGGCGCCTTCGGCGGCGCCAGTTCGGCCAGGTCGCCGCCGGAGGACGATGAGCCGCCGCAACCGGCGACGGCGACGAGCAGGGCGCCGAAAGCGGCGAGCGCGAGGACGGGACGAAGCTTCATGCGGGCGGCATCCTACCCGCTCGCAACCCGGTGGGACAAACCCTCACTCGACGGTGACCGTCTTCGCCAGGTTGCGGGGCTGGTCGACGTTGAGCCCGCGGGCGCGAGCGATGTCGTAGGCCAGCAGCTGCAGCGGCAGGATCGCCAGGATCGGCTGCAGCAGCCAGTCGCTGCGCGGGATCTCGATCACGTCGTCGACGATCTCGCCGACCCGCCCGCTGCCCTCGGTCGCGATCGCGATCGTCTCCGCCCCCCGGGCCCGCACCTCTTCGACGTTGGAGAGCACCTTGTCGAGCACCGGGCTCTCGGTCGCGACCGAGACCACCGGCGTCGACTCGTCGAGCAGGGCGATCGGGCCGTGCTTCATCTCGCCGGCCGCGTAGGCGTCGGTCGGGATGTAGGAGACCTCCTTCAGCTTCAGCGCCCCCTCGAGGCAGATCGGCAGGCCGACGTTGCGCCCCAGGTAGAGGAAGAACTCGCGGTCGGAGTAGTCGCGGGCGATTTCGCGCACCCGCTCCTCGCTGCCGGCGATCGTCTGCTCGATCTTCGAGGGAAGCGACTTCACCTCGGCGATCAGCTCAGCCAGGCGGGCCGGCTCCAGCGTCCCCCGCAGCTCCGCCAGCCGCAGCCCGATCAGGTACATCGTCGCGACCTGGGCGACGAAGGTCTTGGTCGCGGCGACGCTGATCTCCATGCCGCTGCGGGTGTAGAGGACGGCGTCGGCATCGCGGGTCGCCTGGCTGCCCATGATGTTGGTGATCGCCAGCACCCTGGCGCCGCGCTCGCGGGCGAGCCGCATCGCCGCCAGCGTGTCGGCGGTCTCGCCCGACTGGGTGATGCCGATCACCAGATCGCCCTCCCCCACCACCGGGTTGCGGTAGCGGTACTCGGAGGCGATGTCCATTTCGACCGGCACCCGCGCCCATTCCTCGATCGCGTAACGGCCGACCAGCCCGGCGTGGTAGGAGGTGCCGCAGGCGACGATCACGATCCGCCGCAGGCCACGCAGGAAGTCGTCGTCGATCGTGACCTCGGAGAGGTCGACGCCGTCGTCGCCGGGCAGCCGGTCGGCGATCGTTTCGGCGACCGCGTCGGCCTGTTCGTGGATCTCCTTCAGCATGAAGGTCTCGTAGCCGCCCTTCTCGGCGGCCGCCTCGTCCCAGTCGATCTCCTCCGGCGCCCGCTCGACCGGGCTGCCCTCGGCGTCCGTGATCGTCACGCCGGAGCGGTCGATCGTCACGATCTCGTCATTTTCGATCGCCACCGCGCGACGCGTCTCGACGAGGAAGGCGGGGATCGCCGAGGCGAGGAAGGTCTCGCCGTCACCGACCCCGGCGACAAGCGGGCACTCCTTGCGCGCCCCGACCAGCAGGTCGGGCTGGTCGGCGTGCATCGCGACGAAGGCGTAGTGGCCGCGCAGCTCGGCGAACGCGGCCCGCACCGCGGCGGCGAGGTCGCCGTCGTAGTGGTGGGAGATCAGGTGGGCGACCACCTCGGCGTCGGTTTCCGAGCTGAACGGCTCCCCTTCGGACTCGAGCCGGCGCCGCAGCTCGGCGTGGTTCTCGACGATCCCGTTGAGGACGATGTGGACGCGGTCGCTGCCGTCGCTGTGCGGGTGAGCGTTCTCCTCGGTGACCCGACCGTGGGTGGCCCAGCGGGTATGGGCGATGCCGGTGGTCGCCGGCGCCGTGGCGACCGCGACGCCGCCGCGCCTGGCCTCACGCTCGCCCATCGCGGCGCGCAGGTTGGCGAGGTTGCCGACCGCGCGGACGCTGTCGACCGCGCCGTCCTCGATCACCGAGACCCCGGCCGAGTCATAGCCGCGGTATTCGAGCTTCTCGAGGCCGGCGACGAGAATGTCGCGGCAGGGCCGCCCCCCGACGTATCCGACGATTCCGCACATGGAAGGCCGCCAAGGGTAGACCCTGGAGGGGGTCAGCCCAGCTCTCGGCGGACCAGGTCGGCAAGCCGCTCGCAGACCTCCTCGGCCTCCCCGACCCCGGGCGCCTCGACCATCACCCGGACCAGCGGCTCGGTCCCGGAGGGCCGTAGGAGGACGCGACCGCGGCCCTCGAGGCCGGCGCCCTCCCGCTCGACGGCATCCCAGACCGCGCCGGCGCCGGCGATCGCCTCGCGATCGGCGACCTCGACGTTGACCAGGGTCTGGGGCAGCTTCTCCATCGCCTCGACGGTGGCCAGCTCGCGCCCCGCCAGCTCGCGCATCGTCATCAGCGCCGCCGCGATCCCGTCGCCGGTGGCGACGAAGCCGGTGTCGATGATGTGGCCGGACTGCTCGCCGCCGAGCACCCAGTCGCGCTCGCGCAGCTCCTCCAGCACGTAGCGATCGCCGACCCTGGTCGTCGCGACCTCGATCCCAGCCTCCTCCATCGCCCGGTGGAAGCCGAAGTTGCTCATCACGGTGACCGCGACGCCGCCCCCAAGCTCGCCGCGGGCGGCCATCCCGCGCGCCAGCAGGGCGATCAGCTCGTCGCCGTCGTGGGTCCGTCCGTCGCCGTCGACCGCCAGCACCCGGTCGCCGTCGCCGTCGAAGGCGAAGCCGATCGCCGCCGCCGATCCGGCGACGTGCGCGGCCAGGCCGTCGAGGTGGGTCGAGCCGCAGCCGGCGTTGATGTTGCGCCCGTCGGGCTCGACCGCGATCGCCTCGACCGTGGCGCCGAGCCGCTCGAAGATCGCCGGCGCGACCCGGTGGGTAGCGCCGTTGGCGCAGTCGAGGGCGACGGTCAGCCCGGAGAGGTCGAGCGGGAAGGCCGACTCGAGCGCCCGCAGGTAGTCCTCTTCGCCGCCTTCGAGCTCGCGGACCCGGCCCGGCCCCACCCCGGTCGCGTTCGCACTTTTGTCTCCCATGGAGCCATAAGTGCGAACGCCATCGTTGAGGAGGGACTCGATCCGCCCCTCGGCCCCGTCGTCGAGCTTGGTCCCGGAGCCGCCGAAGAACTTGATCCCGTTGTCGCGGTAGGGGTTGTGGGAGGCGGAGACGACCGCCGCCAGGTCGAGCCCGAGCCGGCGCACCAGGATCGCCGCCGCCGGCGTCGGCAGCACCCCGCCGAGCAGCGCATCGCCGCCGGCCGCGGCGACCCCGGCGGCGAGCGCCGCTTCGAGCATCGGCCCCGACTCGCGCGTGTCGCGCACGATCAGCACCTGCGGGGCGTCGGAATCCAGCGATGCCGTCGCCGCCCGCCCCAGGGCAAGCGCCAGCTCGGCGGTCAGGAAGGTGCCGGCCTCCCCTCGAACGCCGTCCGTTCCAAACAGCGTTCTCTTATCCATGGCTCGAAGTGTTGAGGCGAGCGAAAATCAAGTCTGGGTAGGACGCAGGGAGGACGGTGAGGGGAGCGCACTTTCCAGTGCGTGACCCGATCCGGACGACTGAGGACACCCCCAGACGCAGATTTGCAGCCGCCTCAACGCTTCGAGAACTGCGGGCGCTTTCTGGCCTTCTTGAGCCCCGCCTTGCGGCGCTCCTTGACGCGCGCGTCGCGGGTCAGATAGCCGCGTCGCTTCAGCTCGGTGCGCAGCTCCGGGTCGACCTCGATCAACGCCCGGGCGATGCCGTGGCGGACCGCGCCGGCCTGGCCGCTGACGCCGCCGCCGTGGACGCGGACGCGGACGTCGACGTTGCCCTCGTAGCCGGTCGTGGCGAGCGGCTGGCGGGCGACCGTCTGGTGCAGCGGACGCGGGAAGAACTCCTCCAGCGGCCGGCCGTTGACCTCGAACTTGCCGCCGCCGGGCAGCACCGTGACGCGGGCGATCGCGTTCTTGCGTTTGCCGGTGGCGAGAAAGCGCGAGTCGGCCTCGATCTTGGCCGGGGCGCGGCTCGCGGCCTGCGGCTCCTCGTCGGAACCGTCGAGCGCCGCCTCACGCTGCCGCCGCTCCTCCTCCTCGGCCTCCCGCCGAGCCCGCTCCTCGGCGCTCAGCGGCCGCTCTTCCGGCTCGACCGAAATCGGCTCCAGGTCGGCCCCGGGGATGACGTCCTTCTTCCGCTCGGGCTTCGGCTCCTCCTCGGCATCCTTCCCGGCCGCAGGCGCCTCCTGCTCAGCTGCCGCAACCTCAGCGGCCTCCTCAGCAGACGCATCGTCCTCAGCCGGCTCCTCACCAGCGGCATCGTCCTGAGCGTCTTCGTCGGGCGCAGCGTCCTGAGGCGTCTCCGGCGACGCTTCCTCTGCGGGAGGCGTGGGGGTGGGTTCCTCCCCCGCTGCCTGCGAGGGGGAGGTGCCCTCCCCCGCGACAGGACCCGCAGCCGGAGCGCCCTCGTCCTGAGTCGTCTCCTCCTGCGGCTCGTCGTTCTGCGGCTCGTCGACCATCAGGCGATCTCCATCTCTTTCGGCTTCTGCGCTTCATGCGGGTGATCCGGCCCGGCGTAGACCTTCAGCTTGGTCAGCTGCTTGCGGGCGAGGCGGTTGCGGGGAAGCATCCCCTTCACCGCCTTGCGGATCACCTCCTCGGGACGGCGGTCGAGCATCTCGGCCAGCGTCCTCGACTTGATCCCGCCGGGGTAGCCGCTGTGGCGCCAGTAGCGCTTCTGCTCGAGCTTTTTGCCGGTGACCTGGATCTTCTCGGCGTTGACGACGACGACGAAGTCGCCGGTGTCGACGTGCGGGGTGTACTCCGGCTTGCGCTTGCCGCGCAGCGCGTCGGCGATCCGCGTCGCCAGCCGGCCCAGGGTCTGCCCCTCGGCGTCGACGACGTACCAGTCTCGCTGGCGGTCGGCGGGGGTGGCGACATAGGTCTTCATCAGAGAAAAACCGCGGGGCCAAGCCCCAGCGGCTCCGGGATGATAGCTGCCAAACCGACTCCGCGCGCACGGCCCCGCCCGCCTGGACAAAGCCGACGATATGAGATTAGGTCTCATTATCTGATACGGTCGGCCGGTGGACTGGGCCGCAGAAGCAACGCGCCGCCTCGACGAGGCCGGCTACCGCAGCGGCGCCGCGAGACGGCGGGTGATCGGGCTGCTGGCGACGGAGCGGTGCGCCCTCACCGCGCTCGAGATCGATCGCCGGCTCGACGACGTCGGCCGCGCCAGCGTCTACCGGACGCTGGAGCAGCTCGAGCGGCTGCAACTCGTCCAGCGGGTCGAGATCGGCGGCGACGCCGCCGGCTACGAGCGGGTCGACGCCGAGGCGCACCACCATCACCTCGTCTGCGACGAGTGCGGCGGCCTCGCGCCGTTCGCGGATCGCCCGCTCGAGCGGGCGATCGCCGCGATCAGCCGCGACAGCGGTTTCGAGGTGGCGGCTCACGATGTCGTCCTGCGCGGCCGCTGCCCCGCCTGCCAAGCCCGGGTCCGCGAGTAGTCGTGCCCGCTGTCGCCATTCCCCTCGCCGGGCTGACCGTGATCGCCACCCTGATCGGCGGGAAGGTGGCGCTGCGCCTTTCGCACACGCTGCCGACCGTGATCGCCCTGACCGGCGGCGTCGTCGTCGCGGTGGCGCTGTTCGACGTCCTCCCGGAGGGGATCAAGAACGTCGGCGACCCGACCGAGGCGACGACGCTGGTCGCAGTCGGCTTCCTCGCCTTCT
Source organism: uncultured Solirubrobacterales bacterium (assembly GCA_963764365.1). Lineage (GTDB taxonomy): Bacteria > Actinomycetota > Thermoleophilia > Solirubrobacterales > 70-9 > VRUE01. The sequence goes on along the minus strand of CAVXSI010000020.1, from coordinate 225,518 downwards.
TCTTCGCCGAGCGGGCGCTCGTCCTGCACCATCGCGACGACGCCTCGGAGGCACGGGCGCACCACCACGTCGGCGTGCTCGGCGCCCTCGGCCTCTCGATCCACAGCTTCGTCGACGGGCTCGGGATCGGGCTCGCCTTCGGCCTCAACTCGACCACCGGCTTCCTCGTCTTCGTCGCCGTGATCAGCCACGACTTCGCCGACGGCCTGAACACGGTCAGCTTCGTCCTCAAACAGTCGGGCAACCGGCGCCAGGCCGTCCGCTGGCTGCAGATCGACGCGATCGCGCCGCTGCTGGGAGCGATCGTCGGCTCGCTCGCCAGCGTCTCCGACCAGACGCTCGGCTACCTGCTCTGCCTCTACAGCGGCTTCTTCCTCTACATGGGCGCGACCGACCTGCTTCCCGAGGCCCACGCCCACGCCTCATGGAAGAAAGTCGGCCTGACCGCGTCGGGCTTCGCGCTGATCTTCGCGATCACCCGCGCTGCCGGGGTCTGAGCGTCGCCGGTCCCTGCGCTCGACCAGCGCCAGCGCGAGCGCGACCGGCACCGTGGCGGGCAGCGTGTCGAGCGCGAAGAAGAGCAGCTCCATCCCGAGTCCCAGCGCGGCGACGAGCAGCGCCGCGAACGATTGCCGAGGCATGCGCGCGGAAATCGTCCCGTCGGCGGGGAGCGCCAGCAGGCAGCCGAGCGTGGCGGCGACGAAGAGGTCGCCGAAGCCCATCAGGGCGGAGCCGAAGTGGATCGCCTGCAGGCGCGGCAGGCCGGCCGGCGCGGCGGCGGTGAGGACGGCGTTGGGCCCCTGCAGCAGCTCGGTCGCGACGAGCCACGTGTCGACGGCGGCCATCGCATAGATCCCCAGCTTCAGCCAGGCGGCCGGAGCGACGCTGACCAGCAGCCAGCCGAGGCCGATACAGCCGAGCGCAGTCAGAGCCGTCGCCGCGGCCTCGCCGAGCAGCGAGCCGGGCGACGCCCAGGCGATCAGGAAGAGCGCCGGGACGGCCGCGGCCCACTCGGGCCGGCCGCCGCGGACGAGCCAACCGAGCGCCAGCGCCGCGAACGGCGGCACGGCGACGAGCGCCAGCCAGGACAGCGCCGTCGCCGATTCCCCCCACAGCGCGACGATTCCGATCACGACGACGATCGAGAGCGCCGGCGCCAGCGCCCACCAGGGGCTGCGGAAGGAGTCGAGCCAGGCGAAGCGCCGGGGCCGCGGCAGCCAGACCAGCGCCGCCTGCAGGAGGCTCAGAATCGAAATGGAAACCGCAAACGACAGCACCGGACGAGCCTAGGCGGACGTGCCGTCGATTCGCCGCCCACTATGGGGGATAAGTCCCGGCACGTCCCCGTGGGGCTACTCCCACTCGATCGTGGCGGGCGGCTTGGACGAGATATCCAAAGCCACTCGATTCACGTCCTGTATCTCGTTGATGATCCGGTTCGAGACCCGCTCCAGCAGGTCGTAGGGGAGGCGCGCCCAGTCGGCGGTCATCGCGTCGTCGGAGGTGACGGCGCGGATCACGATCGGGTAGGCGTAGGTGCGGCCGTCACCCTGGACGCCGACCGAGCGCACCACCGGCAGCACGCAGAACGACTGCCAGAGCTGCCGGTACAGCTCGGCGGCGCGGATCTCCTCCTGCAGGATCGCGTCGGCGGCGCGGAGGATGTCGAGCCGCTCGCGGTTGACCTCGCCGCCGACGATGCGGATCGCCAGGCCCGGCCCCGGAAACGGCTGGCGCCAGACCATCCGCTCCGGCAACCCGAGCTCGGCGCCGACCGCCCGCACCTCGTCCTTGAACAGCATCCGCAGCGGCTCGACCAGCTCGAACTCGAGGTCGTCGGGCAGGCCGCCGACGTTGTGGTGGGACTTGATCGTCGCCGCCGACTCGCTGCCGCCGGACTCGATCACGTCGGAGTAGAGGGTGCCCTGGACCAGGTAGGCGGCGTCCTCGAGCTTCGCCGCCTCCTCCTCGAAGACGCGGATGAACTCCGCGCCGATCAGCTTGCGCTTGCGCTCCGGCTCGTCGACCCCGGCGAGCCGGGCGAGGAAGCGATCCTCGGCGTCGACGTGAACCAGCGGGATGCCGAACTGCTCGAATGCCGCAACGACCTGCTCGGCCTCGTTCAGCCGCATCAGGCCATGGTCGACGAAGACGCAGGTCAGCTTCTCCCCCACCGCCCGGTGGACGAGCAGCGCCGCAACCGAGGAGTCGACGCCGCCGGAGAGGCCGCAGATCACCCGCCCCTCGCCGACCTGGGCGCGGATCGCCTCGACCTGCTCGGCGATCACCGACTGCGGCGACCACTCGCGCTCGCAACCGGCAATCTCGCGCAGGAAGCGGGTCAGCACCTCGGTGCCGTAGGGCGTGTGGACGACCTCCGGGTGGAACTGGATGCCGTAGAGGCCGCGCTCGGGGGCCTCGCAGGCGGCGACCGGCGAGGTCGGGGTCGAGGCCAGCGCGGTGAAGCCCGGCGGCGGCTCGAAGACGGTGTCGCGGTGGCTCATCCAGCAGCTCTGCTCCTCGGGCAGTCCCCCGAGCAGCCGCCCACCGGCGTTGCGCAGGGTCAGGTCGGCGCGGCCGAACTCGCCCGACTCGGCCCCTTCGACCTTGCCGCCCAACGCCTGCACCATCGCCTGCATCCCGTAACAGATCCCCAAAATGGGAATCCCGAGATTCAGCAGATCCATCGGGAAAGCCGGGGCTCCAGGCTCGTACACCGACGCCGGCCCCCCGGAGAGCACCAGAGCCTTCGGCTCGCGCTCTCGAATCGCCTCAGCCGAAGTCGTCGCCGGCAACAACTCGGCAAACACCCCGCATTCGCGTATGCGCCTCGCGATCAGCTGCGAGTACTGCCCGCCGAAATCAAGGACCAGCACCTCCTCGACAGCATGCGCATCCGCGGGCGTCTTCGCGGACGGCTCGGAAGTCTGGGGTCTCAGCGCTGCCTCGCTCACGCGACTGCCGGTGGGAGGTGTCGGGGTGGGGGGTTTTCCGCAGCCCGAAGGCTGCGGAGGGCAAGGCCCGGACCCTGGAAGCGAAACGTCCCTCCGCCCGGAGCAGCGCGTAGGGCAAGGAAGGCCCCCCTCCCCGACGCCAGGCCCCGCCGGCCCAGGCCGTCAGTCATCCGAGACAGCCACCCCCGCCGATACCGCCGCGCGCCCGTTCGACCCCATCCCGACCGACTGCTCGTTCTGCAGCTTCTTGCCCTCGCTCTGCAGCGCCGGCGCGACCATCACCTCGGCCCGCTGGAAGGAGCGGATGTCCTCGTAGCCGGTCGTCGCCATCGAGGTTTTCAGCGCCCCCATGATGTTGAAGGTGCCGTCGTTCTCCAGGGCCGGGCCGAGCAGGATCTCCTTCATCGTCCCGTCCTGCGTGGTCGACACCCGGGTACCGCGCGGCAGCGAGGGATGGAAGGTCGCCATCCCCCAATGGAAGCCGCGGCCGGGGGCCTCCTTGGCACGTGCCAGCGGTGAGCCGACCATCACCGCGTCGGCGCCGACCGCGATCGCCTTGGAGACGTCGCCGCCGGTGCGCATGCCGCCGTCGGCGACCACGTTGACGTACTCGCCGGTCTCCAGCATGTGCTGGGCGCGGGCGGCGGCGACATCGGCGATCGCCGTCGCCTGCGGGACGCCGATCCCGAGCACACCGCGGGTCGTGCAGGCGGCGCCGGGACCGACGCCGACGAGGACGCCGACCGCGCCGGTCCGCATCAGGTGCAGGCCGGTCGAGTAGGAGGCGCAACCGCCGACCACGGTCGGCACCGGCACCTCGGAGATGAACTCCTTCAGGTTCAGCGGCTCAACCGTGGTCGAGACGTGTTCGGCGGAGATCACCGTGCCCTGGATGACGAGGATGTCGATCCCCGCCTCGACCGCGATCTCGTAGTGCTCGCGCACCTTCTGCGGGGTCAGCGAGCCGCAGGCGACGGCGCCGCGCTGCTTGATCTCGGCGACCCGCTGCCCGATCAGCTCCGGCTTGACCGGCTCGGCGTAGATCTCCTGCATGACCCGCGTCGCCAGGTGCTTCGGCGCGGCGGCGATCTTCTCCAGCTGCTCCTCGGCGTCCTCGAAGCGGGTCCAGATCCCCTCCAGGTTGAGCACCCCGAGGCCGCCCAGCTCGTTGACCAGGATCGCCGTCTCCGGGCTGACCACCCCGTCCATGGCCGAGGCGACGAGCGGCAGCTCGAAGCGGTACGGCCCGAGGGTCCAGCTGATGTCTATGTCGTCGGGATCGCGGGTGCGGCGCGACGGGACGATCGCGATGTCGTCGAATCCGTAAGCACGCCTCCCCTTCTTGCCGCGACCGATGTCGATCTCCAAATCGATCCTCCAAGGAAGGTGGTGGCCAGGACAGCCAGCCTACACTTCCGCGTGGACCTCCAGATCGCGCACCTCGACCTCGTCGAGCAGGCGCTCGACGCCGCGGCGGTCGACGGTGCCGGCGCCGAAGTGCTGGGTCGACTCGGCGCCGGCGGCGACTCCGTAGGCGAGGCACTGCTCCGGCTCGCGGCCGTCGTAGAGCGCGGCGGCGTAGCCGGCCAGGAAGGCGTCGCCGGAGCCGACCGTCGAGACCGGCTCCAGCGAGCGGGTGCGGACCTCGACCACGCGGCGCTCGGGGCCTGTGCCGACCACGGCGACGCAGCCGTCGGGCCGGGTGATCGCCGCCTCCCCGGCACCCAGCCGGACCAGCTCGCCGAGCCCGTGCACGAGGTCGTCGCGGTCGGCGAACTCCTGGCCGACCAGCTCCTCCGCCTCCCGCTCGTTCGGGGTGACGACCGAGGCCCCGGCGCGCAGGCCGGCCAGCATCGCCTCGCCCTCGGAGTCGAGGATCGTCGTCACACCGCGCTCGCGCAGGTCGCCGACCAGGCGCGCGTAGAGATCCTCGCCGGCGCCCGGCGGCAGAGTCCCGGCGACGACGCAGATCCGCGCCCCGTCGGCCAGGTAGCGCAGCCGCTCGACGAAGCGCTCGACCTCCTCGGCGCTGACCGCCGGGCCGCGCTCGTTGATCTCGGTCTGCTCGCCCGAGGTCGGGTCGATCACCGCCATGTTGATCCGCGTCTCGCCGGCGATCCAGGTGAAGTCGGTGAGGATCGCCTCGCGGCGCAGCTGCTCGAGCACGCGGTTGCCGGTCGGCCCGCCGGCGAAGCCGGCGGCGATCACAGGGCGGCCGAGCAGGCGCAGGGCGCGGGCGACGTTGATCCCCTTGCCACCGGCGACCGTGCGGCTCTCCACCGCCCGGTGGCGGTGGCCGAGGCGGAAGTTCGGGACCGCGACCGTGCGGTCGATCGCCGCGTTGAGGGTGACCGTGAGGATCATCGCCTGGAGCGCCTGATTACGAGTCCCACGAGGACCAGTATCCCTAACGCGGCGAGCGCGACCCAGACAGCGTTGTCTTCGACGAAGCTGCGGGCGCGATCCCATGCGCTCGCCTTCGGCACCGCACGGCCGGCGCGCAGCGGCACCGCGCCGGAGCGCAGGCCGTCGATCCTGACGATCGCCCGGCCGAGGACGGCGCCGCGGCGGATCGGCCCGGTCACCTGCCGCGGCGCCCGCACCGCGACTTCGACCCGCTCGCCCCGTCGCACCCCGGCGGCGACGCCGCGGGCCGCGCGCAGCGGCAGCTCGCCGCCCTGGTACCGGATCGACGGGCGCGCCAGCGCCTGCCCGGCGTGGACCGGCAACCGCCGGCGGTACCTGGAGAAGCCGTATTCGAGCAGGTGGAGAGCGTCCTCGAAGCGGTCTTCGTCGGTCTCCGCCCCGACCACGGCAGCGATCAGCTCGACCCCCTTGCGCCGCCCCGAGCCGACCAGGACGTACTTGGCGTGCCAGGTGTGCCCCGTCTTCACCCCGTTCACCCAGGGGGCGAGGTCGAGCAGCTCGTCGATCGTCTCGATCCGGCGTCGCGGGTGGACGCTGCGCAGCACGGCCTGCTTCGAGCGGGCGATCTTTGCGAAGACCGGGATCCGCAGCAGCCGGCGGGCCAGCGAGGTCAGGTCGAGGGCGCTGGAGTGATTGCCGCGCTGATCGAGGCCGATCGGGTTGGCGTAGTGGGTGTCGGTGAGGCCGAGCGCCGCCGCGTAGCGGTTCATCTGCCCGACGAAACGCTCCTCCGAGCCGGCGGCGGCGCGGGCCAGGTCGTAGGCGGCGTCGTTGCCGCTGCGCAGGATCAGGCCGTAGAGCAGGTCGCGGACGCTGATCCGCTGGCCGGGGCGCAGGTTGAGCAGCGACTCGCCGTAGGTCGGCGTGTAGGGGGCGGCGCGGACGATCCTGTCGAGCGGCAGCTCGTGCAGGACGACCCAGGCGGTCATCAACTTGGTCGTGCTGGCGATCGGCAGATGGCGCCTCGCCGCGTGGGAGAGGATGACCGCGCCGTTGCGGGCATCGATCAGCGCCCAGGCACGGGCGTCGAGCTGCGGCGGGCCGGCGGCGCTCGCCGTTGTCGCGATCGCGAGATAGGCGACGAGCACCGCCAGGATGGACCCCCGTATGGCCTTTTCAACCGCCGAGCGCGGCGGGGTCGAACGACCGACTACCACCGCCGCGATCGGCGCTCACCTCAGCTTCAGCGTTTCGCCGGAGATCAGGATCTGCGGGTCGACGCCGGGGTTGAGCGCGCGGATGCGGGCGACCGGGACGCCCGTGTGGTGGGCGATCGAGGTCAGCGTGTCGCCGTTCTGGACGACGTAGACCTTCGGCGTGTGGAGCTTCGACCGGCCGTCGCCGTGCTTGGCCGCCTGTCCGCCGGCTCCGGCGCCGGAGCCGGAGCTGCCGCCGCCTCCTCCGAGCGAAGTCGCGATCACCACCACGACGACGACGAAGCCGCAGGCGACCGCGGTCGCGGCGAGCACCCTGGCCGGGGCTGAGGAACGCTTCTTCATGACACCTCCCAGACCGCCGCGCGGAGGCTCTCCGCGGCCGCCGCGGGATCGGGGTCCGCGGAAATGCTACGCGAGGCGGCGACCAGCGCTGCCGCCCGGCCGGGGGCGAAGGCGGCGCCGAGCTGCTCCGGGCGCCCGCCCTGGGCGCCGACACCGGGGACGAGGAAGATCGAGTGCGGCATCAGCTCGCGCAGGCGGGCGATGTGCTCGGGCGCAGTGGCGCCGACGACGGCGCCCATACCGCTGAGACCGCCGCCCCCCGCCAGCCGCGGCGCGAGCCCGGCGACCAGCTCGGCGAGCCGCTCGTGCAGCGGCCGCTCTGGCGCCGGCAGATCCTCGACATCGGCGGCGCCGGGATTGCTGGTCCTGACCAGCGCGAACACCCCGGCCCCGGCCAGCTCGGCCGCGGCGACGAGCGGCTCCAGCGCGTCGAGCCCGAGCAGTGGGTTGGCGGTGAAGGCGTCGGCGCCCAGCCCGGCGACCGGGCCCCACGGGGTCGGCGTCTCGCCGACCAGCGCCTGCGCGTAGGCGGCGGCCGTCACCGGCACGTCGCCGCGCTTGCCGTCGGCGATCGTCAACAGGCCGGCTTCGGACGCGGCGGCGCGGACCTCGGCCAGTGCCGCCCAGCCCGGCGCGCCGAGGCGCTCGAAGCAGGCGAGCTGCGGCTTGACCGCGACGCAGGCCGGTCCGGCCCGCTCGATCAGCCGCCGGCAGTGGACGGAGACGGCGGATGCCGCACGCTCCGCCGCGGACCCGGATCCCTGCCCCGGATCGACTTCCGGGGAGAGCCTGGCGGGATCGGGGTCGAGGCCGAGGCAGATCTGGCTGCGGCGCTCTTCGACGAGCGCCGCGAGCCGATCTGCGAAGGGGACCACAATTGGGCTTCGCCCTCGCCCACCCGCGAGAGAATCAGATTTCGATCGCGGGCGAGCTCGGCTCAGAGCGGTTCAGCCTTTGACCTTGGCCTTCAACGCCGAGCCGGCCGAGAAGCGCGGCACCTTGCCGCCCTGGATGGTGATCCGCTCGCCGGTGCGGGGGTTGACGCCCTGGCGGGGACCGCGCTCGGCGACGTGGAACTTGCCGAAGCCGGTGAAGCTGACTTCACCTCCGCCGCTCAGCGTGTCGGTGATCGCGTCGAGCACGGCGTCGACCGCGTCGCCCGCGGCCTTCTTGCTGCCCACCCGCTCGTCAGCTGCCAATTGATCCAGAAACTCAGCCTTGGTCACGTCGATGCTCCTCCGTCGTCGTTGAGGTCGGGCGGCAATCTAACAGCGCGCGCGGGCGTAAAGCGTGCCTGGCTCCTAGGAGCCGCCGATCGTCATCTCGCCGATCAGCAGCGGCGGGGCGCTGACCGACCCCCCGAACGGGACCCAGCGGGCCTCCGATCCGGCTGCCCGCACGGCGCGCAACATCGCGACCAGGTCGCTGGCGATCGTGAACTCGCGCAGCGGCTCGGCCAGGGCGCCGGCGCGGATCGCGCGGCCGCCGGCGCCGACCGAGAAGACCCCGGAGACCGGGTTGACGCCCGAGTGCAGTCCGGCGACGTCGGTGACCAGGACGCCCTCGCCGGCCTCGCGCAGCAGCTGCTCGAAGCCGGCGTCCCCCGGGCTGACGACGAGGTTCGAGGCGGCGACGCCGGGCGGCGTCCGGTAACCGGAGCGCCCGGCGTTGCCGGTCGAGGCGGCGTCGCCGCGGCGGGCGGTGTAGGCGTCGTAGAGGTGGGCGCGGAGCCGCCCGCCGGCGATCAGCGCGGTGCGCTGCCGCGGCGTGCCCTCGGCGTCGATCGGGGCGCTGGCGAAGCCCTCCGGGTCGAGCCCGTCGTCGTGCAGGACGAAGGCCTCGCCGGCGACCTCCTCGCCGAGCAGGCCGGCGAACGGCGAGCGGCCGCGCTGAACCGCGTCGGCGCCCAGCACCTTGCCGAGCAGGCCGACGAAGCTGGCGGCGACGGTCGGGTCGAGGACCACCGGGCAGCTGCGCGAGGACGGCTTCACCGAGCCGATCATCTCGGTCGCCCGCCGCCCTGCTTCGGCGCCCGCCGCCTCCGGGTCGAGGCCGGCCGGCCCGCGCCCGAGGTCGAAGCCGAGGCCGGTCTCGCGAGCGCCGTCGCCCTCGGCGAGCGCCTGCGCGTAGGCGTAGCAGTCGGAGCTCTCGTACTCGCCGCCGGCGCCGGTCGAGGAGGCGATCGCGACGCCCTCGGCCGAGTCGGCGTAGACCGCCTGCTCGACCGCGACCACACGCGGGTCGGACGCCAGCGCGGCCCGCTCGACCGCGAGCGCCAGCCCGGCGACCCGCGCGGTCGACCACTCGCCGAGCGAGGGATCGCTGAGCCCGCCCAGCGGCGGCGCCTCGCCACCCGGCGGCGGCCCGGCGAACTCGTCCTCGTCGGCGACCCGGGCGCCCGCGGCGGCGCGGGCGGCGGTCTCCTCGATCCCGCCCTCGGAAAGGTCGGTGCCGAAGCCGTAGCCGACCCGGCCGCCGATCCAGCTCCGCACGCCGACCCCGCGCTGGGTCGCCGCGGTCAGGCTCTCGACCTCGCCGCCGTGGGCGCGGACCTCGCGCCGCACCGCCTCGAAGGCATAGGCCTCGGCATCGCTCGCCCCGGCCGCCAGCGCCGCCGCGACCGCTCGCTCGGCGATCGTCCCCAACTCGCTCATACAACAGGCTTCCGCTGTGCCTTGTCGGCGGGGGGCGAGGGAAGGGAACACCGGAAGCTCATATGTCGGTGCCCCCGACGGTCATCGCGGCCAGCCGCACGTGGCCCTGGCCGGTCCCGACCGGGACTTTCTGGCCACCCTTGCCGCAGATCCCGGACTTCATGCGGAAGTCGCTGCCGACCGCGTCGATCGCCATCAGCGCCTCGAGGCAGTTGCCGATCAGGGTCGCGCCGCGGCACGGCCCGGTCACCCTGCCGCCCTCGATCAGGTAGCCCTCGCTGACGCCGAAGACGAAGTCCCCGGTCGCCGGGTCGACCTGGCCGCCGGCGAAGGAGGCGGCGTAGAAGCCGCGGTCGAGCTCGGCGATCAACTGATCCGGCTCGGCCTCCCCGGGGGCGATGTAGGTGTTGGTCATCCGCGGGATCGGCAGGTGGCGAAAGCTCTCGCGGCGGCCGTTTCCGGTCGAGGCGACGCCGTCGCGCTCGGCCCGCAGGCGGTCGTAGAGGAAGGCGACGAGGCGGCCGTCCTCGATCACAAGGGTCTTCTGCGTCGGCGTGCCCTCGTCGTCGATCGCGTCGCTGCCCCACTCGCCGGGCAGGCGGCCGTCGTCGTAGGCGCTCAGCAGCGGCCGCGCGACCTGCTCGCCGAGCTTGCCGGCGTAGACGCTGGCTCCCTTCTGGACGTGGTCGGCCTCGAGGCCGTGGCCGGTCATCTCGTGGAAGAGGACGCCGCCGAAGCCGCCGCCGACGACGACCGGCATCGACCCCGCCGGCGCCGGGCCGGCGTCGAGCAGGGTCAGCGCCTTGCCGGCGGCGCTCGCGGCGATCTCCCCCGGCTCGTCTTCGAGCAGCTCGAAGCCGCGGTGGCCGCCCAGCGTCTCGGCGCCGGTCTCGACCCGGTCGCCGCGGCGGGCGACCGCCTGGGCGCCGATCCGGGTGCGGGTGCGGTCGTCGCCGCTGAGCAGGCCCTCGGAGTTGGCGACGGCCACCTCGCGGCGGGCCTCGGCATAGGAGGCCGTCAGCTGGGCGATCTCGTCGCCGGCGGCGCGCCCGCGCTCGTCCAGCTCGCGCAGCAGCTCGGCCTTGCGCTCGGCCGGGACGTCGCCCGGCGGCCGCTCGATCGGTTCCGGCTCGACGGTGGCGGCCCGCAGCGCCCGCGGCTCGGCCCGCTCGCCGCGCAGCGCCGCGGCCGCCTCCCCGGCCGCCCGCTCGAGCTCGCCGGGGTCGAGGCCGTCGACATGGGCGAAGTAGGTGGTGCCGCCGGCGACCACCCGCACCCCGGCTCCCTGCTCGGCGCCCGCCTGCACCGCCTCGATCCGCGACTCGTCGATCGCCATCGTCATGCCGCTGCGCCGTTCGGCGAACAGCTCGGCGAACCGGCCGCCCGAGGAGAGGGCGCGGGCGAGGACGCGTTCGGCGACCTCGGGATCGAACAGCGCCGGCGGTCCGCTCACGACTTCGATCGCTTCCCGGCGACCTCGATCAGCCGCCCGGCGGCGACGAACAGCTCGCCGCCGGCGACCGAGTCGACGGCGTGGTCCTCGGCCCGCCCGCCGCCGTGGTAGAGGCGGGCGAAGGGGCGGCGCGAGGCGCGGCGGCGGCGCATGTAGGCCGCCGCTTCGTCGGCGTAGCCGGAGACCCGGTCGAGCAGCACGCGGTGAGGCTTGGGAGCCACCGTCTCAGCCCCCCGAGCGCCCGTCCCCGCCGGCGGCGAGGTCGCGCAGCATCGCCCGCAGGTCGAAGAAGGTCAGCGAGGCGAGGGCGAAGCGCTCGGTAACCGCCACAGCCGCCAGCCCGGCGTGGCGCAGGGCGAAGACCTCTCCCTGCTCGGTGCCGATGTGGATCTGCTCGACCGGCTCGGGCCCGGCCCGGTCGGCGGCGGCGAACAGCGCCGCGGCATCGTCGCGCCAGCGCTCCGGGCGGTCGCCGGCCGCCAGCACCGCGCCGGCGGAATCGAGGATCGCGGCGCCGCGCAGGTCGAGCGACATCTCCGCCAGGTAGGCGAGTGCGCCCGCTGCGGCCTCGCCTGAAACCACCCCGGTCGCGGCATCGTCGGACATCTGAGTGAAAATACCGCCCATGCCCGTCGCCCGCGCCTCCTGGATGATCGTCGTCGGTGTCTGCGCGATCGCCGTCGTCCTCTTCGCGATCGGCGGCTACACGGGCTACGCGATCACCGTCGGCGCCGTCGGGCTGGCCGCGGCCGTGAACCTGTTGCCCTCCCCATAGGCCATATCGGCGCCGCTCACGGAGAATCAGATCATCGTGACGTTCGCTGATCGGTTGTTCTAACCGGCGCGGTAGGGGCCGGTGTCGTCTTCCCTTACGGAGGTCTCCGGCTCGACGTGGATCAGGACCTCGGCGCGTGGGACGTTGGCCTCGATCTCGTCGCGCATCGCGTGGGCCAGCTCGTGCGCCCGCTCGAGGCTGGTGCCGGCGCGGTACTGGACGTGGAGGTCGATGTGGCGGCGGCTGCCGGCACGGCGGGCGCGCAGCTTGTGGTAGCCGGCGACCTCGGGGGTGCGGGCGGCGGCGATCGCCGCCTCGATCCGGTCCATCTCGTCCTCCGGCAGCGCCTCGTCGACCAGCACGCCGGAGGAGCGGCGGATGATCCGCAGGCCGGCGGTGACGATCGCCACCGCGACGACCAGGGCGGTGATCGAGTCGAAGGCGACGATGCCGGTGATCTGCACGAGCGCCAGTCCGGCGAGGACGCCGGCGGAGGTGAGCGCGTCGGTCCGCAGGTGCGCCGCGTCGCCTTCCAGGGCCGGCGAGTCGTGCGCCCTGGCCTGCCGCGCGAGCACCGTCGAGACCGCGAGGTTGGCGAGGATCGAGAAGCCCATCACCGCGATGCCGACCCCGAGGCTCTCGACGGTCGCGCCGGTGACCAGCCGGTGGGTCGCCTCGTAGACGATGATCCCGGCGGCGATCAGGATCAGCATCCCCTCGATCGCCGCCGCCAGGCTCTCGACCTTCTCGTGACCGTAGGGGTGCTCGGCGTCGGCCGGCTCGTCGGCTTTGCGAACCGAGACGAAGGCGACGACCGAGGCGACCAGGTCGATCAGCGAGTGGACCGCCTCGGTGACGATCGCGATCGAGCCGGTGATCGCCCCGGCGGCCAGCTTGATCGCGATCAGCAGCGCGTTGGAGGCGATCGAGAGCGCCGCCGCGCCGCTCTTGGTGCGGATCATCGCTCCGCCGGCGCCGCCCCGGCGCCGCCGAGGTGCCGCATCAGCATCCGCGCCGCGAGGCCGCGGTGGCTGATCTCGTTCTTCTCCGCCTGGCTCAGCTCCGACATCGTCCGCTCGTCGGCGGTGCCGGTCGCGTCGGGGACGAAGGCCGGGTCGTAGCCGAAGCCGCCCTCGCCGCGCGCGGCCTCGATCAGGCGTCCCTCGCAGCGGGCCTCGAAGAGGTGCTCGGAGCCATCGGCCTCGACCAGCGCCAGCGCGCAGTGGTAGGCGGCGCGGCGGTCCTCCCCCGCGGCGGCGACCTCGCGCAGCAGCTTCTCGAGGTTCTCCTCGTCGCTCGCGCCGGGGCCGCCGTAGCGGGCCGAGTGGATGCCGGGGCGGCCGCCGAGCGCGGCGGCTTCGATCCCCGAGTCGTCGGCGATCGCCGCCTCCCCGCTCGCGGCGTGCGCCACCCGCGCCTTGTCGAGCGCGATCGACGCGAAGTCCGGGCCGTGCTCCGGCGGCAGCTCGACTCCCGCCGGAAGGCTTTCCAACTCGACCCCGGGGAGCAGTTCACGCATCTCGCGCAGCTTGTGCTTGTTGCCGGTGGCGAAGATCAACTCAACTGCCGGCTGCCCGCTCCTGCACCTGGCGCAGCCGCGAGATGCCCATCTCGGCGAGGCCGAGCAACTCGTCGAGCGAGGCGCGCGAGAGCGGCGTCCGCTCCGCCGTCGCCTGGACCTCGACCAGCCCTCCGTCGCCGGTCATCACCACGTTGGCGTCGACTTCGGCGTTGGAGTCCTCGCCGTAGTCGAGATCGCAGAGGGCACGGCCGTTGACCATGCCGACGCTGACCGCGGCGACCGAGCCGGTCAGCGGCATCGCCTCGATCTTGCCGGCGTCGAGCAACTTTTGAAGGGCCAGCCGCAGCGCCACGTAGCCGCCGGTGATCGCCGCGCAGCGAGTGCCGCCGTCGGCCTGCAGCACGTCGCAGTCGACGTAGACGCTGCGTTCGCCGAGGGCGCGGAAGTCGACGACGACCCGCAGCGAGCGCCCGATCAGCCTCTGGATCTCCACCCCGCGCCCGTCCTGGCGGCCCTTGGAGACGTCGCGCGCCTTGCGGTCTCCGGTCGAGGCGGGCAGCATCGAGTACTCGGCGGTGACCCAGCCCTTGCCGCGGCCCGACATCCACTTCGGCACCGATTCGTTGACCGACGCGGTGCAGATCACCCGCGTTTTGCCGAGCGAGATCAGCGCCGAGCCGGCCGCGGTCTCGACGAAGCCGGGGTCGATCGCCACCGGCCGGATGTCGGCCTGGGCGCGGTCGTAGCTGCGCGAGGCCGGCGTCAAGGCCCGGGCTCCCCTCGCTGCGCGAAGAACGGGATCTGCGCGCTTGCTCGCTCCGCGCTCATGGCCGCGAGTCTTTCATGCGGGTCGCCGGCCCGCCCTCACGGTGCCGGCAGCACGTGCAGCCCCCGCTGGGCGAAATGGGCGTCGAAGGAGAATGCCTCCCCACCCCCGTCGCGCTCGATCAGCGCGAAGGAGGTGGCGTCGACATAGCTCCAGCGCTTGTCGCCGTGCCGCTCGAGGATCTGCCAGGCGTCGTCCTCCACCTCGGGCTCGAGCCGCACCAGCTCGACCGCCGCGCCGGCCCGGAAGCGCCGCCCCCACTCGATCGCCTCCTCCCGCCCGACCCTGACCAGCAGCGCCGTGTAGGTCTCGGCGAAGACGTAGTTGGAGGTGAACAGGGTCGCCCCCTCCTCGATCAGCTTCGCCAGCGTCGCCCGGGCGCGCTCGTGCTCGGCCTCCGAGCCGTTGCGCAGGGCGACGAAGGCGCTGGTGTCGACGAAGACCGACCTCATCGCCCGTAGAGGTCGCGGTCGAGCGTGCTGACGCTCGTCCCCTCGCGACCGCGCGCCGGCGACTCCTCGACCAGGAACCGCAACAGCGGATCGCCGCCGGGATCGGCGAGCCGCGCCCGCTCGGCGTCGATCAGCTCGCGCACCACTGCGGCGATGCTGCCGGACGCGCCGGCGCGCTGCTTGAGCCAGCGGTACTGGCCCTCGTCGAGATATAGCTGGGTTCGATGCTTCATGCTGGAATACAGCATAATCGGCCCGTCGGTCGGAATCCCGCCCTTCACCCTCCTCCCGGCCGGCGACACCAGCGTCAACGGCACCGCCGCGGGCGGGGCGGCCCGCATCGCGAGCCGCCCCGCCGCCGCCTCCGCCCTCATTTGAACGCCACCTTGTCGACCGCCTGCTTGATCTTGTCGACGATCACCCCAGCCAGCTCGGTGCCCTGCTTGCCGTTGAACCCCTTCATCGCCGCGACCATTCCCACCATCAGCAGCGAGACCAGCAGGATCAGGCCGACGTACTCGACCGTCCCCTGTCCCCGCTCGCCGCCGGCCAGGGCGCGGATCGTCCGCACCCGCTCGGCGATCGCGGCGTGTGCGTAGCCCATCAGCAGATAGATCATCGAAGCCTCCTGTCTCGGTTTGAGCCGATGCTCCAAGGCTTCGACGCACGGGTCTAGACGCGAATGCGCCAATTCTGGGGCTGAAATGTCAAATGTCGGTGACAGCCGGGGGCGCCGCCCGCTGCGGGTACGCTCAGCGCCGATGCGGGTGCTGGTCGTCAACAACTTCCTGCCCGACGCCGGCGCGCCCCAGCGCGGTCGCTGGGTGCGCGATCAGATCGACGAGATCCGCGCCCGGGGGGTCGAGACCGAGGTGTTCGAGTTCCCGCCCGGCCGGGGCGGGTACCTGCCGGCGACGCGGCGGCTGCGGCGGCTGCTGCGCCGCGAGCGCTTCGACCTCGTCCACGCCCATTACGGCCTCGCCGGCTGGTGCGCCCACCTCGCCGGGGCCTCGCCGCTGGTCGTCAGCTTCCACGGGACCGACGTCCGCCACGGCCTGGTCGGCCCGCTCAGCCGCCGCCTCGCCTGGCGGGTCGACCTCGTCGCCGCCGTCTCGCGCGCCCTCTTCGCCGCCGAGGACGGCCGGCCCGGCCTGCCGCCGGTGCCGGGATCGGCGGTATTGCCATGCGGGCCGGACCTCGGGCGCTTCCACCCGATCCCCCGCGCCGACGCGCGCCGCCGGCTCGGCCTCGACCCCGGCGGGCGCTACCTGCTCTTCCCCGCCAACCCGCAACGCCCCGAGAAGCGGGCCGACCGGGCGAGCGCCGTCGCCGCCGCGACCGGCGCCGAGCTGCTGACCGGCGGCGCGATCGACCCCGAGCAGATGCCGCTCTGGATGAACGCCGCGAACGCCGTCCTGGTCACCTCGAACTACGAGGGCTTCGGCCTCGTCTGCGTCGAGGCGCTGGCCTGCGGGGTCCCCGTCCTCTCGACCCCGGTCGGGATCGCCCCCTGGGCGCTCGCCGGCATCCGCGGCACCCTCTGCGCGCCGTTCGAGCAGACGAGCTGGAGCGACGCGGCCGGCCTCCACCTCGCGGCCGCGGACCCCCGAGTCGACGGAGCGGCGCGCGCCGCGGCGCTCTCGGCCGCACGGATGGCGGAGCGAACGATCGAGGCCTACCGCGACGTTCTGGCGGGGGCGTAATAGATTGAGTCCTCGATGAGCGGCGGACCGGGCAGCGAGAATCTGAGCGAGCAGGTGGAGGCCGCCGAGCGCCGGCTGCAGGAGGCATCGGAGTCCGCCGCCGCCGCGCAGGAGCAGGCCACGGCCGAGATCCGGGCGCTGGAGGAAGACCTCGAGAG
This sequence comes from uncultured Solirubrobacterales bacterium, assembly GCA_963764365.1. GTDB lineage: Bacteria > Actinomycetota > Thermoleophilia > Solirubrobacterales > 70-9 > VRUE01. The sequence continues at coordinate 209,095 of CAVXSI010000020.1, read as the reverse complement.
GGAGCGGCAGCGCTCGGCCGAGGAGCTGCAGGCGCTGCGGCGCAGCCACGAGGCCGAGCTGGACCGGGAGCGACAGGCCCGGGACCGGGCGATCGCCGGCGCCGAGACCCGCCTGGCCGAGATCGAGGCGCAGGCGGAGGCGGCCGAGAAGCGGGTCGAGGAGGCGCAGCGCCGCGCCGCCGCGGCCGAGAGCGCGGGCGGCGCCAGCGAGTCGAGGGCACGCGAATCGGCCGCCGCCTGGCTGCGCGAGCAGATCGAGACGATCAAACGAGAGGCGGGGCGGCGATAGCCGCAGAGCCGGAGTGCGACCTCGCCGTCATCGGCGGCGGCGCGGCCGGCCTCTGGACGGCGCTCCGCGCCGCCGAGGAGGGCGCGTCGGTCTGCCTGATCTCGCGCAAGCCGCTCTCTCAGAGCGCCAGCTTCTGGGCCCAGGGCGGCCTCGCGGCGGCGCTCGAGCCCGGCGACTCCCCCGAGCGGCACGCCGCCGACACGATCGCCGCCGGCCGCGGCCTCTGCCGGCCCGCCGCGGTGCGGGCGCTGGTCGAGGAGGCGCCGGCGGCGGTGCGGGAGCTGCGCGAGCGCGGCGTCTCCTTCGACCTCGAGCCCGGCGGCGAGCTGGCGCTCGGGCTGGAGGGCGGGCACACCCGGCGGCGCATCGTCCACGCCGGCGGTAGCCAGACCGGCCATGAGATCACCTCGAAGCTGGCGGCGATGGTCGCCGCCGAGCCCGGCATCGCGGTCCGCGAGCGAACCTCGGCGTTGGCCCTGTGGAGCGACGGCGAGCGCTGCCACGGGGTGATCGCCGACTCCGGGGCGATCGCCGCCGCCGCGACCGTGCTGGCGACCGGCGGCGCCGCGGCGCTGTGGCAGCGCACGACCAACCCCTGGGGAGCGATCGGGGCCGGGCCGGTGCTGGCGGCCGCCGCGGGCGCCGACCTCGCCGACCTCGAGTTCTGCCAGTTCCACCCGACCGCGCTGGCCCTGCCCGGCACCCGCTTCGACGGCCTGCTGATCACCGAGGCGGTGCGCGGCGAGGGCGCCACCCTGCTCGACATCGACGGTCGCCGTTTCACCGACGAGCTGGCGCCGCGCGACGCGGTGACCGCGGCGATGCTCGACCGGATGAGCGCCGACGGCACACCCAGCCTCCGGCTCGACCTCAGCGGTGTCGACCGCGAGCGCTTCGCCGGCGTCTTCGCCTCACTCGAAGAGGCCGGGCTGACCCCCCGCACCGGCCCGGTCCCGGTCGCTCCCGCCGCCCACTACACGATGGGCGGCATCGCGGTCGACCTCGAGGGCCGCTCCTCGCTGCCCGGCCTGTTCGCGGTCGGCGAGTGCTCCTGCACGGGGCTGCACGGCGCCAACCGGCTCGCCTCGAACTCGCTCAGCGAGTGCTTCGTCTTCGGCAGCCGCGCGGCCGCGGCGGCGTCGGCGGCGGCGGGCGCGGCGATCCGCCCGGCGCCGCCCTCGTGGCGCTTCGATCCGCCCACCGAGGCAACCCGCGCGGCGGTCTGGAGGCTGGCCGGCCCGCTGCGCCGGCCACAGCAGCTCGAGCAGCTGCGCGGCGATCCCTACCCGCTCGCCGCGGCGGTCGCCACCGCCGCCCTGGAGCGCCGCGAGTCCCGCGGCGGCCATCTGCGAGCCGACCACCCGGGAATCGACCCGGAGCTCGACGGCATCCACATCGTCCTCGGGCCCGACGGCCGGATCCGTCGAGAGACCTGGCGCTGAGCTCCCCGCGTTCGCACTTTCGGTCCCATGCCGACCAAAACTGCGGACGCACCGGATAGCGTCGTCTCCATGCTGCTCGGGGTCGACGTCGGCGGGACCTTCACCGACGCGGTCCTGTTCGACGGCGAGGTCGTCCACACCGCGAAGCTGCCGACCACCCCCGACGACCAGTCCGAGGGGGTGGTCGCCGCGATCGAGGCGGTGCTGCGCCGGGCCGGGGCGAGCGCCGGCGCGGTCGAGACGTTCGCCCACGGGATGACGGTCGGGACCAACGCGCTGCTCGAGGAGCGCGGCGCCCGCACCGCGCTGATCGCCACCCGGGGCTTCGCCGACCTGCTCGAGATCGGCCGCCAAGCACGGCCCGATCTGTACCGGCTTTGCGCCCCGAAGCCGGCGCCCCTGGTCGAGGCCGAGCTGCGCTTCGAGGCGGCCGAGCGGATCGGCCCCGACAGCGTCGTAGAGGCTCTCGGAGCCGACGAGCCGGAGCGACTGGCGAACCTCGTCCGCGACAGCGGTGCCGAGTCGGTCGCCGTCTGCCTGCTGTTCTCCTACCTCGACCCCTCGCACGAGCGGGCGATCGCCGAGCGCCTGCGGCGCGACCTGCCCGAGGTCCACGTCTCCGCCTCGCACGAGGTGCTGCCGCGCTTCCGAGAGTACGAGCGCTGCTCCACCACCACGATCGACGCCTACCTCTCGCCGCTGCTGGGCAGCTACCTGGACCGGCTCGGCGGGGCCGCCGCAGAGGCGGGGCTGCCGCAGCCGGTCGTGATGCGGTCCTCCGGCGGCGTCGCCGCGCTCGACGAGGCGGCGCGGGCCGGCGCCTGGAGCGTCCTCTCCGGCCCGGCCGGCGGCGCGGTCGGCGCGGCCCTGCTGGCCCGTGCCTGCGGCGACGGCAACGCCCTTGGGCTCGACATGGGCGGCACCTCTTGCGACGTCTGCGTGGTCGAGGACGGCGAGGTGCGGCGGATCGACTCGCGGCAGATCGGCGGCCGCACGATCCAGCTGCCGATGGTCGACGTGCACACGGTCGGCGCCGGCGGCGGCTCGATCGGCTGGCGCGACCCGGGCGGAGCGCTGCGTGTCGGGCCGCGGTCGGCCGGCGCCGTGCCCGGCCCTGCCTGTTATGGCCGCGGCGGCGCGGAGCCGACGGTCACCGACGCCAACCTGCTGCTCGGCCGGCTGGCGGCCGACTCGACCCTGGCCGGGGGCGTCGCGCTCGACCCCGAAGCGGCCGCGGCCGCCGTCGGCGGGCTCGCCGAGGCGCTCGGGATCGGCGAGCTGGAGGCGGCGGAGGGGATCGTCCGCATCGCCGACCAGGAGATGGTGCGGGCGCTGCGGGTGGTCACCGTCGAGAGGGGGATCGACCCGCGCGGCTTCGCCCTGCTGCCCTTTGGCGGCGCCGGGCCGATGCACGCGGCCGGGATCGCCGCCGAGTTGGGGATCGGGCGCATCATCTGTCCGCGGGCCGGCGGCGTCCTCTCGGCGCTCGGGCTCTGCGCCTCGGACCGCCGCCGCGACACCGCCCGCACGGTGATGCTGAGCGGCCCCGAGCTGAGCGCCGCGCGGGTCGCCGCCGAGGTCGAGGCGCTGATCGCTCAACTCGGCGGCGACCCCGACGAGGCCGAGCCCGAGATCGTCTACGAGCTGCGCTACGCGGGCCAGGCGTTCGAGCTGCCGGTCAGCGGCGGGACGCGGCCCGACCCCGCCGACTTGATCGATCGCTTCGAGCAGGCGCACGAGGAGCGCTACGGCCATCGCGACCCCGACGGGGAGGTCGTCCTCGTCGACATCCGCCTGGCGCTGGTCTCCCCCGGCCCGCGCCCGCGCCCGACGGCGCCCTCGGAGGGACGGCTCGCCCGAAGCCGCCGCCGGGTCCGCTTCGACGGCGAGTGGCTGGAGACTCCCGTGCTGCGAGGCGAGCCGACGGCGAACTTCGCGATCGACGGCCCGGCGATCTTCGAGCTGCCCGAGGCGACCTTCGTCGTCCCGCCCGCCTGGAGCGCCACCGTCGACGCCACCGGCACCATCCACGCGGAGACGTGCCGGTGATTCGCCGCCCACTATGGGGGATAACAACCGGCACGTCCCCGGAGGGGGAGCGGTGAGCGGGGTGGATCCGGTGACCCTGCAGGTGATGGTGGGCGGCCTGCGGGCGGCCTGCGACGAGATGGGCGCGACGCTGATCCGCTCCGCCTACTCGGCCAACATCAAGGAGCGACGCGACTGCTCGACCGCCCTCTTCGACGCCGGGGGCGAGCTGGTGATGCAGGCCGAGCACATCCCGGTGCACCTCGGATCGATGCCCGACGCTGTCGCCGCGATCCTCGCCGAGGAGCAGCGCCCGGGAGGAGACTGGATCCTCAACGACCCGTTCCGGGGCGGCACCCACCTGCCCGACGTGACCCTGATCTCGCCCGTCTTCGTCGCCGGAGGGTTGTTCGGCTTCGCCGCCAGCCGCGCCCACCACGCCGACGTCGGCGGCCCCAACCCGGCGGGGATGCCGGCCCGCTCGCGGACGCTCGACGAAGAGGGCGTGACGATCCCGCCGACCCGCGCCGACGCGGCCACACTGGAGCGGCTGGCCGCGCGAATGCGCTCGCCGCGGCAGCGACTCGCCGATCTCCGCGCCCAGGCCGCCGCCAACCGGGTCGGCGAGCGGCGCCTCGCCGAGCTCGCCGAGCGCCATGGCGCCGGGCCGATGCGCGCCGGCATGGCGGAGATCCTCGCCTACGCCGAGCGGCGCACCCGTGCCGCGCTCGCCGCCCTGCCCGACGGGACCTACGCGGCCGAGGACGTGCTCGAGGACGACGCCGGCGGCGCGCCCGGCGACCTCGCCCTGAGGGTCGAGGCAACGGTCGACGGCGACCGCCTCCTGCTCGACTTCTCCAACACCGACCCGCAGACCGGCGGCAACCTCAACTGCCCGCTCTCGGTGACCAAGTCGGCGGCGTTCTTCGCGGTCCGCGTCCTCACCGACCCCGATGCGCCGCCGTCGGCCGGCGCCTACCGGCCGATCGAGGTGCGCGCTCCCGAGGGCTGCCTGCTCAACGCCCGCTCCCCGGCCGCGGTCGCCGCCGGCAACGTCGAGACCTCGAGCCGGGTCGCCGACCTCGTCATCGCCGCCCTGGCCGGCGCCTGCGAGGTTCCCGCCCAGGGGCAGGGGACGATGAACAACCTGACCCTGGCCGGAGCGGGCTTCACCTATTACGAGACGCTCGGCGGCGGTCAGGGCGCCTGCCCCGACGCCGACGGCCCGAGCGCGATCCACGTGGCGATGTCGAACACCCTGAACACGCCGGTCGAGGCGTTGGAGACCGAGTTCCCCCTGCGGGTCCGCGAGCTCTCGCTGCGTCGCGGCAGCGGCGGCGCCGGCAGGCGCACGGGCGGCGAGGGGATCGTCCGCGCGCTCGAGGCGCTGGCGCCGATGCGCTACACGCTGATCGGCGAGCGGCGCCGCCATCCGCCGCGTGGGCGCGATGGCGGAGACGCCGGCGCGACCGGGCGCGATCTGCTCAACGGGGAGCCGCTGCCGGGCAAGTGCGAAGGCGATCTGAACCCCGGAGACGTGCTCAGAAGCGAGACTCCCGGCGGCGGCGGCCACGGCTGAAACAAATTCGATTTGGCGATTTGGCCTTCCTCCTCTAGAATGGCTCGCCTTGGGCGGGGGCCCGCCTGGACAGGATCCAAAGGCGCCAGTACCTGCCAGTCATTGTTTCTTCTAGACCTCCGAGGTAGAGCTTTCACATGCCGATCGCATTAAAGGAATGGGCTGTAACCGTGCGCGCCCTCGCCGAGGGCGAGCAGCTGCTGACCCTCCGCAAGGGCGGAATCCGGGAGCAGAACAAGCATTTCGAGCTCGAGCACGAGCGCTTCTTCCTCTACCCGACCTTCGACCACCAGCGGAACAACCTGGTGCGCGAGTCCCACCACCCGGAGTTGAGCCGGGCGCTCGAGGAGGGCGTCTGGCCCGACGAGGAGCCGCCCCCCGGCGCGCTGATCCAGGACGGCGGCATCGCCCAACCCGAGCGGGTGCGACTGCGCTGCTGGGCCGAGGTGACCGACCACCTGACGATCAACAACCCGCGCATCGTCGACGAACTCTCCCCCTTCTACGTCTGGACCCCAGACTACGCCGAGAAGCGGCTCAACTGGAAGCGGCGCCATCCGCTGCACATCCTGCTGCTGCGGGTCCACCGCATCCCGCGCCCAGTCACGGTCAAGGTTCGCGAGGAGTACCACGGCTGCCACTCCTGGGTCGAGATCGACCGCGATCTGCCCTTCGAGGGCACCCCGGTGATGGCCGACGAGGAGTTCGACCGCGCCCGCGGCGAGATCCACTCGGTCTGCACGGCATCCGAACCGGTCCTGGTCTAAGGCCGTCTGACCGGCGCATATCGGCGTCCTCGGTCGCTCGCGTGCGGAGCACGCCACGCGACCCCCGCCGCAGGCGGGGTGCGAGCGCGCAAGCGCGAGTTCCTTGATCTGCTTGGTCAGACAGCCTTAGAAAGTAATCTCGCCATATGCCCTGGGTCGAGACGCACTCTCTGAGTTTCACGGCCCGCCACGACAGCGGCGATTCGAGCTTCGCGGAGCGGATCCTGGACCGGATGGAGGAGCTGCGGCTGCGGCTCGAGGACCGCTTCGAGTCGGTTCCCGGCGAGGTCACCGTCGTCGTCCACACCAATCCGGCCCTGCTGGCGATGGCCCACCCGTTCCTGCCGGCGGCCCGCTGGTCGGCGGCGCCGGCCGGTCGCCGCTACCTCGCCGGCTGGGCGATGGCGACCGAGCTGCACGTCCTCAACGACACCCACATGGAGCGGCGCGCCGCCGGCGACGACTCGCGGGAGGCGCTGCGCGGCACGGCCGAGCGGCTCTACGCGCAGCTCGTGATCGCCGCCAACAACCCCGACCTCCCCCCCTCCTGGACGCCGCGCCGCTTCGCCCGCTACCTCGGCTGGGCCTGGCTGGTCGAGGGCGCGGCGCAGTACTTCTCCCGCCAGGTCGGCCTCTACCGCGCGGCGGTGATCCGCCGGCTGCGCGAGAGTGCCGGACCCTCGTTCCCGCCGTCGCGCCGCGATGCCGTCATCCTCGGCGGCACGATCTTCGACCTGCTGGAGACCGAGCGCGGCGCCGACGCCTGCGAGCGCCTCGCCTTGGAGCTCCGCCCCGGCGGTGCCACCCCCACGCTCGAAGCCGCCTTCGAGGCCCGGATCGGCGAAGTCGAGACTGCCTGGCGCGACTACCTGCGAGCGATCGCCCGGCCGGGTCCAGCCTGACTCCGTTCCGGCGTCCCCAGCCTGGGCACGCTCGAAGCCGACCCAGAGCGAGTTCATCGCCGTGGAGACGAGACGGATCGCTGGGAAGCTGGGATGGCCGCGACCCGCTCTCCGTGGTCAGCTCGTTCCCGGGGTCCCCTCCAGCACCTCGCGCGCCCGCTCGGCGATCTCCTCGGCGACCAGCACCTGGCGTGGCCCGGCGGCGAGGAAGTCGGGGACGTCGAAGCCCGCCGCGCGCTTCAGCATGCTGGGAATGCCGTGCTCGGCGAGCAGCCCCTGGATCATTTCGGCCTCGGCCTGATTCTGGCCGTAGCCGACCTTGACCAGCTTGCCGCTACTCGACGACAAGCTCGGCCTCGGCGATCTCGCCGTCGCGGATCCAGAAGCCCTTCAGGTCGGGCGCCTCCGGCTCGGCCAGGGAGACGATCAGGTAGACCGCGTCGGGCCAGCCGGCGAGGTTGACGTCGGTCTGCGACGGGTAGGCGGCGCTCTTAGTGTGCGAGTGGTAGATCCCGACCAGCTCCTCCCCCGCCGCTTCGATCTCCTGCATCAGCCGGAACTGCTCCCTGGCATCGATCGAGTAGCGCAGCGGGCTCGCCTCCGCGTTCTCGGCCCGGTACACCGTCCGCGCCTCTCCGCCCGCGCCGCCGACCATCCCGCAGCACTCGTCGGGCATGTCGTCGCGCGCGTGGGCGACCATTGCATCGACTAGCTGTCCGGTGAGTTTCAGGGGCATGTGGTGGCGCGCGTGGCCAAGCAGATCAAGGAACTCGCGCTTGCGCGCTCGCACCCCGCCAGCGGCGGGGGTCGCGTGGCGTGCTCTGCACGCGAGCGACCGCGGACGCCGATATGCGCCGCGCCACGCGCGTCACCACCAGACGGTGGAGTCGAGGTTCTCTATGTCGTCGATCGGTCGCGTGTAGACGCCGGAGGAGAGGTACTTCCAGCCGTCGTCGGGGATCAGGAAGACGACGTTGCCGCCGTCGAGCTCGCTGCCGATGCGGACTGCGATGCGGGCGATCGCGCCGGAGGAGACGCCGGCGAAGACGCCCTCCTCGTCGAGCAGCTTGCGGGTCCAGACGACCGCGTCGCGGTTGGAGACCATGATTTTGCGATCGATCAACGAGAGGTCGATGATCGGCGGGATGAAGCCGTCGTCGAGCGAGCGCAGGCCGTGGACCATCTCGCCCTGCATCGGCTCGGCGGCGACGATCAGCGTCTCCGGGTCGTGCTCCTTGAGCCGCCGCCCGTTGCCCATCAGGGTGCCGCCGGTGCCGAGGCCGCCGACGAAGGCGGTCACCTCGTCGAGCTCTTCGAGGATCTCCAGCGCGGTGCCGTTGTAGTGGGCCAGCGGGTTGGCCTCGTTGCCGTACTGGTAGGGCATGTAGTAGCGGCTGTCCTCGGCCATCTCCAGCGCCACCTCGACGGCGCCGTTGGAGCCCTTGGCGCCCTCGGAGTAGACGATCTCGGCCCCGTACATCTCCAGCAGCTGGGTGCGCTCGGAGGTGACGTTGTCGGGCATCACCACCTTCAGCGAGTAGCCCTTGCGGCGGCAGATCATCGCCAGTGAGATGCCGGTGTTGCCCGAGGTCGGCTCGAGGATCGTCTGGCCGGGCTCGATCGCCCCCTCGGCCTCGGCGGTCTCGATCATCGAGCGGGCGACCCGGTCCTTGACCGAGCCGGTCGGGTTGCGCCCCTCGAGCTTCGCGTAGATGCGGACGCCCGGCTTCGGCGAGAGGCGCGGCAGCTCGACCAGCGGCGTGTTGCCGATCGACTCGACGATGTCGCCGAAGCGTCCCCCGCAGGGTCGGTTTAGAAGCTCTCCCGGCACTTCAAAAAGTATAGCCATGGATTCTGAGACGGTCGCAAACCAAGCCTGGCTAGGACGCAGGAAGGCCGGCAAGGGGAGCGCACAGTTTGTGCGTGACCCGCAGCCGGCCGCCCGAGGACAACGCCAGGCGCAGTGTTTGCGACCGTCTCAGCCGCCGGCCATCGCCGGGAGGATCACGACGGTGTCGCCGTCGGAGACGGCGGTGTCGAGCCCGTCCAGCACCCGCACGTCCTCGTCGTTGAGGTAGACGTTGACGTAGCGGTTGAGGTCGCCGTCGGCGCCGAACAGCTGCGACTCGGTGTCGGGGTGCTCGGCGGTCAGCGCCCGCAGCACCTCGCCGACGTTGCCGCCGCCGGCCTCGACCTCGGTCTGGCCCCCGGTCTGGGCGCGCAGCACCGGCGGTATGCGAACGGTTGCCATCTGGCCGAAACCTACCGGTTATCCGGCGCAGAACAGCTCGTAGTCGGGGAACTTGCCCAGCTCCGACTCCGCGATCTCCGGCGCGTTCTCGCCGCAGATCGGGCAGTTGGGGTCGCGGCGCACCTTCAGCTCGGTGAAGCGGGTGCTGAGCGCCTCGAACAGGAGCAGGCGGCCGATCAGCGGCTCGCCGATCTCCAGCACCAGCTTCAGCACCTCGTTCGCCTGCAACAGGCCCATCGTCCCGGCCATCACTCCGAGCACGCCGTTGGCGGAGCAGCTCGGCGCCAGCTCGGCCGGCGGCGGGGTCGGGTAGAGGCAGCGGTAGCAGGGCCCCTCGAAGGGGACGAAGGTCGAGATCTGCCCGTCGAAGCTGAGGATCGAGGCGGAGACGACCGGCTTGCGCAGCCGCACCGAGGCGTCGTTCAGCAGGTAGCGGGTGGGGAAGTTGTCGGCCCCGTCGACGATCACGTCGTAGCCGGAGAGCAGCTCGACGATGTTCGAGGCGTCGAGCCTGGTCCGGTGCTCGACCACGTCGACGTCGGGGTTGAGCGCTTCGATCGTCAGCCGCGCCGACTCGGTCTTCGGGGTGCCGATCCGTTCGGTGTTGTGGATCACCTGGCGCTGCAGGTTGGAGGCGTCGACGACGTCGTCATCGACCAGGCCGATCGTGCCGATCCCCGCCGCGGCGAGGTAGAGCGCGGTCGGCGCGCCGAGCCCGCCGGCGCCGACCAGCAGCACCTTCGCGTTCAGCATCTTCAGCTGGCCGTCGACCCCGACCTCGGGCAGCAGCGTGTGGCGCGAGTAGCGGTCGCGCTGCTCCGGGGTCATCCCGGCGGCGGCGACGACCGGCAGCCCCTGCTCCTGCCAGGCGAGGATCCCGCCGGCCATCGAGGCGACGTCCTGGTAGCCGAGCGCTTCCAGCTGCTGCGCGGCGATGTAGGAGCGGTTGCCGCTGCGGCAGTAGAGGATGGTCCGCGCCGACCTGTCCGGGGCGGCGGCCGCGATCTCGTCGCCGAGCAATCCCGGCGGCACCAGCTTCCCACCCTCGAGGTGGGCCTCCTGGTACTCGTGCGGCTCGCGCGTGTCGATCAGGACGACGTCGCCGCCCTCGATCTCCTGCGCCGCCTCGAACGGCTCGATCTCCTCGATCTGCTGCTTGGTCTGCGCCGTGGTAGCCATGCGTCTCCTAAATACCCTAATTCCGATCCGGCTTTACTTCAAAAAGTATAGCGGGCCGCTCAACCGAGGCTGGGGCGCATCTGGCGGAGGCGCTTGACGCGCTCCTCGATCGGCGGGTGAGTCGAGAAGAGGCCGGCGATTCCCTTGCTGGAGAAGGGCTTGACGATGTAGAGCGGCTCGGCCGCCTGGTTGACCTGCATCGGCATCGCCGTCGCCCCCTGCTCGAGGCGCAGCAGGGCGCTGGCCAGCGACTCCGGGTTGCCGCAGATTTCGGCGCCGCCGGCGTCGGCCGCGTACTCGCGCTGGCGCGAGATCGAGAGCTGGATGATCGTCGCCGCCAGCGGCGCCAGCAGCACCAGCGCCAGCGAGGCGACGAGGCCCAACGGCGAGTTGTCGTCGTCGCCGAACCAGAGCAGCATGTAGGCGAGATAGGTGATCGCGGCGCCGATCGCCGAGGCGACCGACTGGATCAGGATGTCGCGGTTCCTGACGTGCGTCAGCTCGTGGGCGAGGACGCCGCGCAGCTCGTCCTCGGAGAGCAGCTTGGTGATCCCGCGGGTCACCGCCACCGCCGAGTGCTTGGGGTTGCGGCCGGTGGCGAAGGCGTTCGGCTGGTCCTGGGGGATCATGTAGAGGCGCGGCATCGGCAGCCCGGCGCGGGTCGTCAGTTCGCGGACGATCTGGTAGAGGCGCGGGTTTTCCGACTCCTCGATCGGCTTGGCGCGGCTCATCCCCAGCGCCAGTTTGTCGCTGAAAAAGTAGGAGCCGAGGTTGATCAGCAGGGCGAACCCGAGGAACAGGGCGGCGGTGCTGGGACCGCCGATCAGGGCGCCGATCACGACCAGCAGCCCGGACAGGGCCGCCAGCAGGATCGTGGTCCGTAGCGTTGCCCCGAAGGTCGATTGCTTGGTCGTGCTCACGCCGCTCAACTCCTAGGTAGATGGGTACGTCGATTATGGCAGCCCGCGCCATAACCGACCGCCTCGGTAGGATTTAGCCGATGCTGTTCTCGACGAAAGCGGAGTACGGGGTGCGGCTGATGGTCGAGTTGGGCCGCCAGCCGGGCTCCTCGCCGATCTCGCTGAGCGCCGTCGCCGATGGCGAGCGGCTGCCGCTCTCCTACCTCGAGCACCTGGTCGCCCGCCTGCGCAAGGCGGGGCTGGTCCGCTCGACCCGCGGCGCGCACGGCGGCTACCGCCTCGCCAAGCCGGCGGAGGAGATCACCCTGGACGCGGTGGTCGAGGCGCTGGAAGGCCAGATCGCGCCGATGGAGTGCTTCCACGAGACTCCAGAGGGCAAGGTGCTCTGCTCGCACGAGAGCGACGGCGACCGCGCCTGCGCGACGAAGCTGCTGTGGACCCGCGTGCAGGGCGGCGTCACCAAGGCCCTCGCCGGCACCACCCTGGCCGAGCTGGTCGAGTTCTCCGGCGGGTCGCAGGGCGCCGCCGCAAGCGCCGAGCCGGTCGGCAGCGCCGCCTGAACCAACGACACGAAATGGAGACCGATGGCTGAGCTGGAGATACGCAACCTGCACGTGAGCGCCGAGGGCAAGGAGATCCTCCGCGGCCTCGACCTCGACGTCTCGAAGGGGCGGGTGCACGCGCTGATGGGCCCGAACGGATCGGGCAAGTCGACCCTGGCCAACGCGATCATGGGCCACCCCTCGCTGGAGGTCACCGAGGGCTCGATCGTCTTCAAGGGCGAGGACATGACCGAGGCCGACCCCGACGAGCGCTCCCGCGCCGGGCTGTTCATGGCCTTCCAGTACCCGGTCGCGATCCCCGGCGTCTCGGTCAGCAAGTACCTGCGAATGATCATCAACGCCCGCCGCGAGGCGCGCGGCGAAGCCGAGATCAAGATCAAAGAGTTCGCCAAGGTCGCCCAGGAGGCGATGGAGCTGGCGAACATCCCGAAAGACTTCTCCAGCCGCTACCTCAACGACGGCTTCTCCGGTGGTGAGAAGAAGCGGATGGAGCTGCTGCAGCTGGCGCTGCTGCGGCCCGAGATCGCGGTCCTCGACGAGACCGACTCCGGGCTCGACATCGACGCCCTGCGGGTCGTCGCCGAGGGGGTCAACAAGTTCTCCGGCCCCGACATGGGCGTTCTGATCATCACCCACTACCAGCGCATCCTGCACATGGTCAAGCCCGACTCGGTCCACGTGATGTTCGAGGGCCGGATCGTCAAGCAGGGCGGCCCGGAGCTGGTCGGCCAGCTGGAGGAGAAGGGCTACGGCTGGATCGGCGAGGAGGTGAGGCGGGCGCGAGCGCCTAGCCTCGGGACGATGGAGCCGACTACGACCATCCCGCGTCGGCTTCCCGATCGAGAAGGTCCGCGCCGCCTTCCCGGCACTGGAGCGCGAGGTCCACGGGCGCCCGGTCGCCTACCTCGACAGCGGCGCCAGCGCCCAGCGGGTGCTGGCCTCGATCCAGGCGGTCGACCGCTACGAGCGCGCCCATCACTCCAACGTCCACCGCGGCTCGCACACGCTCTCGGCCGAGGCGACCGCGGCCTTCGAGGGCGCGCGGGCGACCGTCGCCGACCACCTCGGCGCCGCCGACCGCCGCGAGGTCGATCTTCGTCCGCAACGCGACCGAGGCGATCAACCTGGTCGCGCGCGCCTGGGGCGACGCCAACGTCGGCGCCGGCGACCGCATCGTGCTCACCGAGATGGAGCACCACTCGAACATCGTCCCCTGGCAGCAGCTCGCCGAGCGGGTCGGGGCGAGATCGACTGGGTGCCGGTGGACGACGAGGGCCCGCTCGACATGGCGGCTCTACGCGGAGCTGCTGGAGCGCGGGCCGAAGCTCGTCGCCGTCGCCCATGTCTCCAACGTGCTCGGGACCGAGAACCCGGTCGCCGAGATCGCCCGGCTGGCGCACGAGGCCGGCGCCCTGGTGCTCGCCGACGGCGCCCAGGCGGCGCCGAAGCTGCCGCTCGACGTGGCCGAGCTCGGCGTCGACTTCTACGCGCTGACCGGGCACAAGCTCTACGCGCCGACCGGGATCGGCGCTGCTCTGGGCGAAGCTCGACCTGCTGCGCGCGATGCCGCCCTTCCTCGGCGGCGGCTCGATGATCCGCAAGGTGACCAAGGAGGGGACGACCTACGCCGACCCGCCGGCCCGCTTCGAGGCGGGGACGCCGGCGATCGCCCAGGCGGTCGGCATCGCCTCCGCCCTGCGCTGGCTCGACGCGATCGGCATGGAGGCGGTGCGCGACCACGAGCGCGCGATCGCCGACTACGCGCTGGAGCGGCTCGCCGACGTGCCCGGACTGCGCGTCTTCGGCCCGCCGCGCGGCCCCGAGCGGCTCGGCCCCGTCTCCTTCGAGCTGGCGGGCGTCCACGCCCACGACGTCTCCGAGATCCTCGACCGCCACGGCGTCGCCGTGCGCGCCGGCCACCACTGCGCGCAGCCGCTGATGGAACGGCTCGGGCGTCGCCGCCACCGCCCGCGCCAGCTTCGGCGTCTACACCGTCCGCGAGGAGATCGACCGGCTGGTCGAGGGCCTCCACGACGCGCGCAAGGTCTTCGGCCTCTGCGAGTGGCGACTTGGTGTCGATATGCGACACCAACTCGCCACGCGACGCCTTCGCTAGCCTCGCAGCATGGACGAGCTGTACAGCGAGCAGATCCTCGAGCACTACAAGCGGCCGCACAACTTCGGCCGGGTCGAGAATCCCGACCTCGAGTTCGAGGACACCAACCCGTTCTGCGGCGACGAGCAGCACGTGACGATCCGGCTCGACGACGAGGGCAGGGTCGCGGAGGTCGCCTTCGAGGGGCAGGGCTGCGCGATCTCGACCGCGGCGACCTCGCTGCTGACCGACGAGCTGGTCGGCAAGAGCCGCGAGGAGCTGCTGCGATGCCGAAGGAGGTCGTCCTCGACCTGCTCGGGATCGAGATCTCGGCGACGCGGATGAAGTGCGCGATGCTCGGCCTCAAGGTGGTCAAGAGCGCCAGCCTCGGCCAGCCGGCCGAATGGGAGGACGAGGGCGAGACCGGCGACCCCACGGAGGCGGCCGCCGACCTCGGCCCATAGAGTCATAGGCCTCGCGCCGCGTCTTGCGGCATTTTGGGGTCTATACGTTCAACTGAGCCCGCCGGGCCACCAGGCGCGCTCGCCAAGCAGGTAGGTGATCGCCGGGATCAGCAGCGCCCGCACGACGAAGGTGTCGAGCAGGACGCCGACGGCGACCGCGGCGCCGATCTGCACCAGCCCTTCCAGCGGCAGCAGCGTCAGCGTCGCGAAGGTGCCGGCGAGGACCAGGCCGGCGCCGGTGACGACGGCGCCGGTGTTCTCGCAGCGCGACCAGGACCCCCTCGCGGGTGCCGTGCCGGCGCGCCTCCTCGCGCGCCCGCGCCATCAGGAAGATGTTGTAGTCGACGCCGAGCGCGACGAGGAAGATGAAGGCGATCAGCACCAGGTTGAAGGCGATCCCGCCGGAGCCGACCAGGTCGAGAAGGCGAAGGTGACGAGGCCGAGCGTCGCCGCGAAGGAGGCGACCACGGTGGCGATCAGGTAGGCCGGGGCGACCAGGGCGCGCAGGACCACGATCAGGATCAGGCGCGACGACGAGGAGGACGAGCGGGACGATCAACCCGGTGTCGCGGGCGTTGGCCTGCTCGACATCGAGGTTCTCGGCCGGGATGCCGCCGAGCAGCGCGCTCGGCGCGACTGCGTCGAGCTTGTCGCGGATCGTCTCGACCGCTTCGGTCGCCGCGCCGGAGTACGGGTCGCCGCGCAGGACGATCGTCAGCACTGCCTTGTCGGAGCCCGGCGATGGCGGCACCGGCACGGTCAGCTTGACCTCGTCGAGTTGCTTCAGCCCGCCCAGGGCCGGCTCGACTTCGTCGACGTGGACGACCGCGGTCAGCGGCGAGCCGAGGCCGGGCGGGAAGTGCTCGCCGAGGACTTCGTTGCCGCGGCTCGATTCGGTCGGCCCGATCTCCCCCTGCCCGAAGCCGATCGTCCCATGGTGCGAGAGGTTGCCGAGCGCGAGCACCAGCAGCAGCGCCAGCACCGTCACCACGATCGAACGCGGCCGCCTCCGCACCAGCCCGGCGACAGCGGCCCAGCGACGGTCTGGCTCATGGGCGCGCATCGCCCCGGCTCCGCTGTTCCCTTGCCTCGCTATCGCGGGCAAGGGAACAGCGGAGGCTGGACGGGCGGGCCAGAAGGCGCGCTCGCCGAGCAGGGCGAGCAGCGCCGGCAGCAGCGTGAACGCCGCCAGCAGCATCGTCGCGACGCCAACCGCGAGCACCGGCCCGAGCCAGTGGGTCGACTGCAGTTCGGCCAGCAGCAGGACGAGCATCGCGGCGATCACCGTCCCCGCCGAGGCGGCGAGGGCGGGGGCGCTCTCGCTCAGCGCGGCCGGCAGCGCCTCGTCCGCGACCGCCCTCCGCCCAGCTCCTCGCGGTAGCGGTGGACCAGCAGCAGCGAGTAGTCGGTGCCGGCGCCGAAGACGAGGACGAGCAGCAGCAGCGTGCCCTCGGTGTTGACGGTGATCAGGCCCGCCTCGATCAGCAGGTAGACGACCCCGCAGGCGACCAGGTAGGCGGCGCCGACCGCGAGCAGCGGCAGCAGGGCGAGGATCGGCGCCCGGTAGACCAGCAGGAGAAGCAGCAGGACCAGCGAGAGGGTCGCGATCAGCAGCGTCTGGCCGGCGTCTTCGGCGACCCGCCCGAGGTCGGCGGCGATCCCGGCCGGCCCGGTCACGTAGGAGCGCAGGCCGGGCGTGCGGTGCCGCGCCAGGTAGGCGCGGATCTTGCGCACACCGCCGATCACGGCGCCGCGGTCGTTCGCGTTCAGCGCCAGCGCGACCAGCGCCGCTTCGCCGTCGCGGGAGACCGGGCCGACGCCCTGGGCGACGGTCGCCAGCCTGCCCAGGGGTTGGTCGGTCGCGCCGGAGTAGGGGGCGAAGACGGGCGTCGCCCCGGTCAGGCCGATCCGTTCGAGCCCGTTGCCCAGACCCCCGATCGTGTTCAGGTCGGCTTCGCTGAGCCCGCCGCGGCGGTCGAAGACGATCAGGACCGGTACGTCGTCGCCGCCCCGGTAGTTGCGCTGGAGCGCGTCGACCACCCGGGTCGATTCGGAGTTCGAGGGCAGGAAGCTCGACTGCCCGGCGGCGGTCACGTCGCCGAGATGCGCGTGCGCGAAGTAGCCCGCCAGCCCGAGCGCGACCCAGGCGACCAGCGCCGCCCAGCGCCCGCGGGGACCGGTGACCGCCGCGACAGAGCGCTGGAACATGCGCCTCACGGCGCGGAAGCCTAGACCCCGCGCCGGGCCTCCGCCCCGCCCGCTACGCGGTTTCGGCCAGCTTGATCACGGCGAACGCGGCGCCGAACGGGTCGGCGGCCATCGCGAAGCGGCCGGCCGGGATGTCGACCGGGCCGAAGCGGACCTCGCCGCCGCCGGCCTCGATCTGCTCGACCGCCGCGTCGGTGTCCTCGACGGCGAAGTAGACCATCCAGTGCGCCGGCACCTCGTCGGGCACGCGGCCGCGGATGTCCGCCATCCCGCCGATCGAGCTCTCGCCGAGCTTCCACTCGGTGTAGGTGCCCATCCCCGGCATCTCGTGGTCCTCGAAGCTCCAGTCGAAGACGGCGCCGTAGAACGCCTTGGCGGCCTCGGGGTCGCGGGTCTCGAGCTCGTTCCAGGAGAGCGCGCCCGGCTCGTTGACCACTCCGGCGCCGATGTTGCGGCCGGGCTGCCAGAGGCCGATCGCGGCTCCGGTGGGGTCGACCAGGAACGCCATCCGGCCGTAATCGAGGACGTCCATCGGCTCGACCATCACCGTGCCGCCCGCCTCTTTGGCCTTGGCCACGGTCGCGTCTGCATCCTCGACGCAGATGTAGCTCGACCAGGCAGGCGGCTGCCCCTCCTGCATCAGCTTCATCACGCCGCCGACCGCCTGGCCGCGCAGCGTCGCCACCCTGTAGCCGCCGGTCTGCTCGGCGTTCTCGTCCTCCTCGACGCTCCAGCCGAACAGAGGGCCGTAGAACTCGGCGGCGGCGTCCTGGTCGGGGGTGCCGAGGTCGATCCAGCACGGGGTTCCCGGCGCGTAGCTCGTCCTCTCGCTCATCTCGCTCTCCAATCGTCGAAGGTCGACACCGATCCTCTCATCCCCGGACCGACCGTGGTCAAGGCCTCGTTACCCGGCCGCGGCCGCTAAAATCCGACCGTGGAAGTAGGATTAAGTCTCAACCCGCACTGAGCTGGCGGAGAAGGCGAGCCCTGATGAGCGACACCACTGGAACACCACCATACCCGTCTGCCCGCTCGCCGAGCTGCCGCCCGGCGCGATGCGCCTGGTCGAGCACGAGGGGACGAAGATCGGCGTCTTCAACTGCGACGGGACGCTGTACGCGATCGAGGACCGCTGCTCGCACGACGACGGGCCGCTCGCCGAGGGCGAGTTCGACACCGCCGCCTGCACGGTCGAGTGCCCGCGTCACGGCTCGCTCTTCGACCTGACCACCGGCAGGCCGAAGACCCTGCCCGCCTATGCTCCGGTGCGGACGTTCGCGACGGCCGTCGTGGACGACACCATCGTCTTGGAGGTCTGAACATGGCAACGCCCGAGGCAGTAGCGGAGAAAAGAGAGCTGGCCGGGATCAACGCCGACTACAAGGAGAAGTTCGGCTTCCACGATCCCGAGAGCGGCTACGCCTACAAGGCCCCGAAGGGGCTCTCGCGCGAGGTGGTCGAGTCGATCTCCGAGTACAAGGACGAGCCGCAGTGGATGCGCGACTTCCGGCTCAAGGCGCTGGAGCACTTCGAAACCCGCCCGACCCCGAACTGGGGCGGCAACCTCGGCCAGATCGACTTCGACGACATCCACTACTTCGTCCGCGCCTCGGACAAGAACAGCCGCGACTGGAGCGAGGTCCCGGACGACATCAAAAACACCTTCGACCGGCTCGGCATCCCCGAGGCGGAGCGCAAATTCCTCTCCGGCGTCGGCGCCCAGTACGAGTCCGAGGTCGTCTACCACCAGGTCAACGAGAAGCTCGAGGCCCAGGGCGTGATCTTCACCGACATGGACACGGCGCTGCGCGAGCACGAGGATCTGGTGCGCGAGTACTGGGCGACGGTGATCCCGCCCAACGACAACAAACTGGCGGCGCTCAACTCGGCGGTCTGGTCGGGCGGCTCCTTCGTCTACGTGCCCGCCGGGGTCAAGGTGGAGATGCCGCTGCAGGCCTACTTCCGGATCAACACCGAGAACATGGGCCAGTTCGAGCGCACCCTGATCATCGCCGAGGAGGGCTCCGACGTCCACTACATCGAGGGCTGCACGGCGCCGGTCTACTCGACCGACTCGCTGCACTCCGCGGTGGTCGAGATCGTCGCCAAACCGAGCTCGCGGGTCCGCTACACGACCGTCCAGAACTGGTCGCAGAACGTCTACAACCTGGTCACCAAGCGCGCCGTCGCCGAGGAGAAGGCGACGATGGAGTGGGTCGACTGCAACCTCGGCTCGAAACTGACGATGAAGTACCCGTCGATCTACCTGCTCGGCCCCGAAGCGCACGGCGAGATCCTCTCGATCGCCTTCGCCGGCGAGGGCCAGCACCAGGACGCCGGCGGCAAGATCATCCACGCCGCGCCGCGCACCTCGTCCTCGATCTTCTCCAAGTCGATCTCCAAGGACGGCGGCCGCAGCACCTACCGCGGCCTGCTCGAGGTCGCCGACGGGGCGAGCGAATCGCGCTCCAAGGTGGTCTGCGACGCGCTGCTGCTCGACGAGGACTCGCGCTCGGACACCTACCCGACGATCCGGATCGGCGAGAACGACGCCGACGTCGGCCACGAGGCGACGGTCTCGAAGATCGGCGACGAGCAGGTCTTCTACCTGCAGAGCCACGGGCTCGACGAGGAGGAGGCCTCGAAGATGATCGTCAACGGCTTCATCGAGCCGGTCACCAAGGAGCTGCCGATGGAGTACGCGGTCGAGCTCAACCGGCTCATCGAGCTGCAGATGGAGGGCTCGATTGGCTGAGCTTGCCACCCTCCCACCCCTTCCCGACCAGAAGGCGAAGGGGTGGGAATTCACCGACCTCTCCGACCTCGACCTCGACGCCTACGCGCCCAGCCCCCGCCGGCCGCCTCGCTCGGGGCGGCGGAGGGGGCGACGGTGCTGCCGCTGGCCGAGGCGGTCGACTCGCACCCGGCGCTGGTCGCCGACCGGCTGGGCGCGCTGGCGCCGAGCGAGGACCCGTTCGTCGCCCGCAACGAGGCGGGCGTGGCGCGACGGCGTGCTGGTCCACGTGCCGGCCGGGGTCAGGTCGCCGAGCCGATCCGGATCGAGCTGCCGCTCGACGAGCGACGGCGCGGCGGTCGCCTGGCGCACGCTGGTCGTGCTCGAGGAGGGCGCCGAGGCGGAGGTCTGGGAGCACTGGCTCCTCGGCCGGCGACGAGACCGACGCGCTGCTGAACTCGGTGGTCGAGCTGCACGTCGGCCAGGCGGCGACGCTGCGCTACGTCGCCACCCAGGACATCTCCGAGCGGGCCTGGATCTTCTCCAGCCAGCGCGCCGAGGTCGAGCGCGACGGCCGGCTCGACTGGACCGCGCTCGGCTTCGGCTCGGGCCGCGGCAAGGTGCGGATGGAGACCAGGCTGGCCGGCCCCGGCTCGGAGGCGCGGGTGACCGGCGGCTACGCCGGCGGCCCCGGCCAGCACCTCGACTTACGACACGACCCAGGAGCACTCGGCGCCGAACACCTTCTCCGACCTCGCCTTCCGCGGCGTGCTGGCGGCCGGCGCCACGGCCGTCTGGCGGGGGATGATCCGGGTCGACCCGGGCGCCCAGGGGACCGACGCCTTCCAGGAGAGCCGCAACCTGCTGCTCTCCCCCGACGCCCACGCCGACGCGATCCCGGGCCTCGAGATCGAGGCCGACGACGTCCGCTGCACCCACGCCGCGGCGATCGCCCAGATCGACCGCGAGCAGCTCTTCTACCTGACCTCGCGCGGCCTCGACCCGGCGGCGGCGAAGCAGCTCATCGTCGAGGGCTTCCTCGAGTCGCTGGTCGAGCGGCTCGCCGAGGGCCCGGTGCGCGACGAGGTCTCGGCGGCGCTGGCGGCGCGGCTCGCCGAGATCCTCTGACCGGGAACCGCCCGTCTCAAAGGTTTAAAGACGCAGCTGGGGCCGCCGGCGTGGCTGAGTTTGCCGGCGGCCCCAGTGCTTATAGGGAGAGGGAGATCGGAGACCGATCTACGATTCGCAACCTCTGCCGCAGTGAACCAATCGCGAAGCCGCCGAGCATCGGTAGAAAACCATGAATTTCAGGACGGATTCACCCGCAGAATCCGCCGGTCGGAGCCTTCAGGCCGCGGCGGCGTCGACCCCGTCGAGCAGGCGCCAGTTGGCCTCGAAGGCCGACTCGGCGGCGGCGACCAGGGCGTCGGGGTCGGCGCCGTCGAGGTGCGCCTCGATCAGCGAGCGGCCCTCGGCGGCGTGCTCGACGTCGGCCGTCTCGTGGACGCGGAAGTACTCGTTGCCGGGGCCGTCGCCGATCCCGTAGTGCTCAGCGAGGCCGAGGCGCTTGGTCCGGGAGATCGCCGGCTGGCCGCTCTCGATCGCATAGAGGCGGACGAGCTGCGCGAGGCGGTCGTCCCCGGCGGTCCAGGTCTCGACGCAGGCCGCGGTCTGCGGGTTCGGGGCGGCCGCGGTCTCGCCCCCGACCGCCTCGACGAAGCCGTCCCAGATCGCGACATGCGCGTGCTCCTCCTCGGCGTGGCGGCGCAGCTCGGCGCGGTCCGCCTGCGGGGCGGACTCGGCGACGGCGGCACTGAGATCGGCGATCGCCGCGGTCGCGTGGCGGTACTGGCCCGAGTAGGCGGCCAGCTCCTCGCGGCTCAGCTCGCCGGCGGACCAGCGCTGGTAGAAGGGGTGCTCGAGCACGTTCCAGCGCTCGCGAGCCTGCTCGATCCTCTGCCAGACGTCGTTGCTCACTGCGGGCCTCCTCGATTCGCCGGTTTTCCGGGACGCGCCGTCGATTGACCGCCCAATACGGTGGCTAACTCCCGGCACGTCTATATCGCGCGGCCAGGATAACGTCCGCCGCCGCCGATGCGCCCCGACCGCGACAACATCGCCGCCCCGGACCTGCCCGAGGAGATCGAGTGGATCGGCGAGGCGCCGAAGTCGATGCCGGTGGCGGCCGCGGGCGGACCGGTCCTCGTCCACTTCCTCGACTTCGCCCAGCTGAACAGCGTCCGCACGCTCCCCTACGTCGCCGAGTGGGCGCGCCGCTACGGCGACCGCGGCCTGACGACGATCGGCGTACAGGCGCCGCGCTTCCCCTTCGGCGCCGACGGCGAGGCGGTCGCCGCCGGGCTCGAGCGGCTCAAGGTCGACTTCCCGGTCGCGATCGACGCCGACCGCCGCCTCTGGCACGCCTACGGCTGCGAGGGCTGGCCCAGCCTCTTCCTCTGGAAGCTCGGCGGAGCGCTCGCCTGGTTCCACTTCGGCGAGGGCGAATACCGCGCCACCGAGGAGGCGATCCAGGACGAGCTGCGCGAAGCCGACGCCCTCCGCCCCCTGCCCGAGCCGATGCACCCCCTGCGCCCCACCGACGCCCCCGGCGCCAAGGTCATGCCCCCGACGGCGGAGATCTTCCCGGGCGGCAGCTGGGAGCACCCCTGGGCAGCCGGTGAAGACGGTGACCGTCTGGAGATCCCCTACGAAGCCGGCGGAGCCTTCGCCACCGTCGAGGGCCAGGGCAAACTCAACGTCAACTTGGACGGAACCGAGCTTCCCCCACTTCTCATCGAAGCCCCAGCTCTCTACCCCCTGGTGGAGCACGAACGCCACGAGCAACACCAGCTAACCCTCAGCGCCAGCGCGGGCCTACGCATCTGGTCCATCAGCTTCGCCGCCGGCCTCCCGTAGGCGGAGACGCTTCTCCGCGGGTGGCGCCGGGGTGGGGTGCCCCTCCCGCGCAGCGGCGTCCTGTTTTTCGCACAGACCACTCGGCGAGGGCGACGACGCGCAAGGCGAAAAACCCAGCAAGCGGGAGGGGCACCCCACCCCGGCGACAGGACCCGCGGCCA
This sequence comes from uncultured Solirubrobacterales bacterium, assembly GCA_963764365.1. GTDB lineage: Bacteria > Actinomycetota > Thermoleophilia > Solirubrobacterales > 70-9 > VRUE01. Next base: position 186,597 of record CAVXSI010000020.1, on the reverse strand, counting down.
CGGCGGCCCCGTCCCTACGCCGAAGCTGCGGCCCGCGCCTCGCGGATCTTCTTCGGCAGCATGAACCGAACGTCCTCGTGCACGGTCCGCAGCTCGGAGACCTCGCCCGCCCCCCGCTCCCGAAAGAACTCGACCAGCCGCTCCACCAGCTCCTCCGGCGCGCTCGCCCCGGAGGTGATCCCGATCGTCTCGACGCCGCCGAGCCACTCCTCCCGCACCTGGCTGTGGTTGTCGATCAGGTGCGAGGCGGCGCCGTGCTCGCGCGCGACCTCGACCAGGCGGTTGGAGTTGGAGGAGTTGGTCGAGCCGATCACAAGCACCAGGTCGCACTCGCGGGCCAGCTGCTTGACGGCGATCTGGCGGTTCGTCGTCGCGTAACAGATGTCGTCGGACTTGGGACTGACAATCGAGGGGAACCGCGCCCGCAGGGCCGCGATGATCTCGTCCGTCTCGTCGACCGAGAGGGTCGTCTGGGTGATGAAGGCGAGCCGCTCGGGATCGGGGACCTCGAGCTCGGCGACCTCGCCGGCGGTCTGGACGAGGACGATGCTGTCGGGCGCCTCGCCGGTCGTCCCTTCGACCTCCTCGTGGCCCTCGTGGCCGATCATCACGATCGTGTAGCCGTCTTCGGCGAAGCGCCGCGCCTCGACGTGGACCTTGGTGACCAGCGGGCAGGTCGCGTCGATCGTCCGCAGGCGGCGGGCGGCGGCGTTCTCGTGCACAGCCGGGGCGACGCCATGGGCGGAGAAGACGACCATCTCGCCCTCCGGCACCTCGGTCTCCTGGTCGACGAAGATCGCGCCGCGCTGGGAGAGCTGCTCGACCACGTGCTTGTTGTGGACGATCTCCTTGCGCACGTAGACCGGCGCGCCATGCAGGTCGAGCGCGCGTTCGACCGTCTCGACGGCGCGGTCGACGCCGGCGCAGTAGCCGCGCGGAGCGGCGAGCAGAACCCGCTTCGGGGCCGCGGTCGCGGAGGGAGCCATCCTCAGCAGGGTACCGGTGCCGGGCTTGCGGCCGGCGGCGCGGTTGGCCCCCGGAAGCGCGGCGCAGCTAGCCTTGCAGAATGAACGACGCCGCCGGCAACCTCGAGCGCCTGACCGCGGTCGACGCCTCGTTCCTGACCAACGAGAGCGACACCAGCCACATGCACATCGGCGGCCTGCTGATCTTCGAGGGCCCGCCGCCTCGCTACGTCGATCTGGTCGAGCACGTGCGCGGGCGGCTGGACCAGGTTCCGCGCTTCCGCCAACGCCTGGTGGTGCCGCCGTTGGAGGCCGGGCGCCCGCTCTGGGCCGACGACGTCAACTTCAACCTCAGCTACCACATCCGCCACACCGCGCTGCCCGATCCGGGCGGCGAGGCGCAGCTGCAGCGGCTCGCCGCGCGGGTCTTCTCGCAGCAGCTCGACCGCTCCAAGCCGCTCTGGGAGATGTGGCTGGTGCAGGGCCTCGAGCGCGACCGCTTCGCGCTGCTGACCAAGACCCACCACGCGGCGGTCGACGGAATCGCCGGGGTCGACATCGGCACCGTCCTCTTCGACCTCGAGCCGGTCCCCGAGCCGGCGCCGGTCGAGGACGGCTGGGTGCCGGTGCCGACCCCGGGCACCGCCCAGCTGATCGCCCGCGGGGCGAGCGACGTAGCGGCGGCCCCGGTGAAACTGGCCGAGCGGGCGGTGGCCGCGGTGCGCCACCCGGAGACGGCGGCGCGGCGGGCCGTCGAGGCGCTGGAGGGGGTCGCCGAGGTGGTCGGCGCCTTCGCCGACCCGGCCCCGGACATGCCGCTGAACCAGCCGATCGGACCGCACCGGCGCTTCACCTGGACGCGCTCGGAGCTGGCGACCTTCAAACGGATCAAGGACACCTTCGGCGGCACCGTCAACGACGTCGTCCTCGCGGTCGTCACCGGGGCGCTGCGCAAGTGGCTGCACGAGCGCAGCATCCGCACCGAGGGGCTGGAGCTGCGGGCGCTGGTCCCGGTCTCGATCCGCGCCGCCGACGAGCGGGGACAGCTGGGCAACAAGCTCGCGGCGCTGCGGGGGCCGCTGCCGGTCTACGTCGAGGACCCGGTGCGGCGGCTGCGGGTGGTGAGCGAGCAGATGGAGGGGCTGAAGCGCTCCAAGCAGGCGCTTGGCGCCGAGGTGATCTCCCGCTTCAACGACTTCGCGCCGCCGACCCTGCTCGCCCAGGCGGCGCGGATCAACTTCTCGACCAGGCTGTTCAACCTGATCGTCACCAACGTGCCGGGGCCGCAACAGCCGCTCTACGTCCTCGGGCGCGAGCTGGAAGAGGTCTTCCCGATCGCCTTCCTGCCCCAGAACCACGCCCTGGCGGTGGCGATCATGAGCTACAACGGCCGCATCTGCTTCGGCCTGCTGGCCGACTACGACTCGATGGAAGACGTCGAAACCGTCGCCCGCGGGCTCGACGAGTCGCTGGCCGAGCTCGAGCAGGCCGCGGTCGCCGCCGCCGCGGCCTGAGCCGTGGTCCTGCTGGTCCTCCTCTTCATCGCCGTCCCGCTGCTCGAGCTGTACGTGATCGTCAAGGTCGGCGGGCTGATCGGCGTCCTCCCCACCCTCGTCCTGCTGCTGGCGATGTCGCTGCTCGGCGCGGCGCTGCTGCGCCACCAGGGCCGCGGCGCCTGGCGGCGCTTCAACGAGGCGATCGCGGCGCGGCGCTTCCCGGGGCGCGAGGTCGCCGACGGAGTGATGATCACCTTCGGCGGCGCCCTGCTGCTGACCCCGGGCTTCATCACCGACGCCTTCGGCCTGCTGCTGCTCTTCCCGCCCACCCGGGCGATCGCCCGTGGACTCCTCCATACCTACGCCGCCCGCCGCTTCATCGTCGTCGGCCTCGGCGGAGCCGGCCCGCGGCCGGGCGCGGACCAACCGCGCCGGGACTACGACTTCGAGGCAACCGCCGAGGAGATCGGCGAGGACGACCCGCAGCTGCCGCGCTGAGCGCTAGCCGCCACCCATCGCCGCCTGAGCCTCGGCAAGCTTCGCCCGCACCGTGTCGATGCCGTCTTTGAACTCGAGCAGCGGGCGCACCTCCCAGGTGACCAGCCCGTAGAGCGGATAGTCGGCCATCAGGTCGAGGACGTCGCTATGAGAGTCGACGTTGGCGACGCTGAGGCCGCCGCCCTCGATGAACCCGAAGACGCAGTCGAAGCTGCCGTCGGCGACCTTTCCGTCGAGCCAGGCGATCGCCGCATCGAACTGCTCGGGGGTCGGTGGCATCGGACCAGGGGTTGCGCTGACCATGTACTTCATCTCGACTCCTTAAAATCGGGAATGTCTGCGCAATATCCCACCACCGCGTCATTAGTCAAGGGCCACCCAGGACAACGCGCGCGCCGCGATTGCGTCAACTCTGAAACGCGCTCAGAACCCAAGTGCGAACTTGGCGTCCTCGGTCATCATCTCCGGGCTCCACGGGGGGTCGAAGATCATCTTCGGGTGGACGGCGTTGACGCCGGGGAGGTCGCCGACGAACTCCTTCATCTGCTCGGAGACCTGGGGGCCGATCGGGCAGGCCGGGGTCGTCAGGGTGAAGGTGACGTAGACGTCCTCCTTCTCGATCTCGACGCCGTAGACGAGGCCGAGCGAGACGAAGTCGAGTCCCAGCTCGGGATCGATCACCTCCTCGAGGGCCTCCAGCACGTCGTCCTCGGTCAGCGCTTCGGTCTGGTTCTCTGCCATGGCAACAGCCTAGCGGGAGCAAATATGCTGCCGTGCCGATGGCCGACAGAGGACAGGTCCAGCGCCGTTCGATCGGCATCGTCTTCGCCGACGGCGGGCTGCTGGCGCTGACCGCCGTACGGCCCCCCGGCTCGGCGGTCCACGGGGACGAGACGGTCGCCGCGGTGCTCTGCGGGCCCGACGGGGCGCCGGCCGAGGCCTCCGAGGCGCTGCTCTCGACCGAGTACGGCGAGGACGGCGTGCAGCGGCGGGCGACGCTGGAGCTGTGGCTGGACGACGAGGGCGCGCAGCCGCTGCGCGGGGCCGGCACGCTGATCAGCGCCGCCGAGGTGCGCCGCGACGGCCTGCGCTCCGACGTCGCCTTCTTCCGCTGGGCCCTGGAGGGGCGCGAGGGGCTCGGCCACTACGAGGTCGTCCGCGCCGATGGCTGACGGCCCGATCGAGGCGGTGATCAGCGACTTCGGCGGCGTGCTGACGACGCCGCTGATCGAATCGTTCATGGCCTTCCAGGACCAGACGGGGATCGGCGCCGAGGTCCTCGGCAAGGGCATGCAGGCGGCGACCGAGGCCAACGGCGACAACCCGCTGTTCGAGATGGAGCGCGGCGAGATCACCGAGGCGGCCTTCCTCGAGCAGCTGACCGACGCGCTCGAGCCGCTGCTCGGCCACCGGCCGCAGATGCACCGGTTCAAAGAGATCTATTTCGAGGCGCTCGACCCCAACCCGCCGATGATCGAGCTGATGCGCGAGCTCAAGGACGGCGGCCACCGGATGGCGATGCTGACCAACAACGTGCGCGAGTGGGAGCCGCTGTGGCGGCCGATGCTGCCGGTCGACGAGATCTTCGAGACGGTCGTCGACTCGGGCTTCGTCGGCTGCCGCAAGCCCGAATCGAGGATCTACGCGTTGACGCTGGAGCGGATCGGCCTGCCGGCCGAGCGCTGCCTGTTCGTCGACGACGTCCAGGTCAACTGCGAAGGCGCCGAACGGGCCGGCATCAAATCGGTCCATTTTCAGAACAACAAACAGGCAATTTCAGAAATCCGCAAAACGCTAGGACGCGAAAACCAAGCAGGTCGGGGGATGCAGGGAGGACGGTGAGGGGAGCGCACTTTCGTGCGTGACCCGATCCGACCGACCGAAGACCCCGAGATGCGCCGGTTTGCAGCGTCCTAGTTCTCGGAGCCGGCGCGGTCCCAGACGTAGAGGTCGACGGCCTCCACGGCGAGGTCCATCAGGCGCGGCGGCGAGAGCATCTCGAGGACCAGTTCGAGCGCGTCGTCCTCGGTGACGCCGGCGTCGACGGCCTCCTCGCCGCGGAAGCCGGCCGCCAGCTTCATGGCCTCGCGGCGGTTGTCGCCGAGCGAGCCGAAGGCGCCCATGAGGAAGTCGCGGTTGGGCAGCGGCTGGCCGATCTCCAGCGAGCCGTGCCAGGCGGCGAGCATCGAGATGTCGTGCTCGTCCAGCTCGGAGAGGGCTTTGGCGTAGTGGACCTCGAGTTCGTGGTCGGGGATCTCGTCGACCCAGGCGCGAACCGCCTCGCCGAGCAGCTGGCGACGCGCCTCGCGTCCGATCGAGTCGGAGATCGCGCGGATCGCATCGGCTGGGTCTACGAAGCAGAGGGCCATTCGCGTGACTCAATCTAGAGGGGGCGGTAGACGGCAAAGCTGGGGACGGAATCGCCCCATTTGCGGCTTTGCCAGGCGGCATTCGGGCGACGGCGGGCGCGCCGGAGGCCGACCTATGCTGGTTCGTTCCGCGATGTCTCTGAAGCTGATCCACGGACCCCCCAACTCCGGCCGCGCCGACCGGGTCCTGACGCTGTTCCGCGCCGCGCTCGACCGCGACCCGGTGCTCGTCCTCCCCACCCTGGACGACGTCTTCCGCTTCGAGCGCGGGCTCTGCGCCGACGGCGCCGCGCTCGGCGGCTCGGTGCTGACCTTCGCCGAACTGTTCCGCGAGGTCGGGCGCTCGACCGGGGCGCCGGCGGCCGCCCAGCTGACCCCGGCCCAGCGGCTGGCCGCCGTCTCGGCGGGGATCGCCTCGCGGCGCGGGAGCCTCGGGCCGCTGCGGCGCTCGGCGGCGCGGCCCGGCTTCGCGATCCCCTTCGAGCGCCTGCTCGGCGAGCTGCAGAGCGCCGGGCTCGATCCCGGCGCGCTGGGCTCCGGCGCGCAGACCCTCGCCTCCTCGGCGTACCTTGCCGACCTGACCGCCCTGTTCGCCGCCTACGCCGAGGTTCGCGACAGTCTCGGGCCGGGTGACGCCTACGACGCCGAGCGGGCGGCGATCGAGTCGCTGCGGGCTGCGCCCGCGGCCTGGAGGGGACGGCCGGTCTTCCTCTATGAGCCCGGCGACCCGACCGGCAACCAGCGCCGCTTGCTGGAGGCGCTGAGCGCGGCGACCGAGGTCACCGTAGCCCTCCCCTTCGAAGCGGGGAACGCGGCGCTGGCGGCGCGGCGGCCGTCGATCGAGACGCTGCGCGAGATCGCGACCGCCGAGGAGGCGCTGAGCGCGCCCGCCGATCCCGGCGCCTTCGGCGTCGACCCACTGCTGGCCCACCTGCAGCGCGAGCTCGGCCGCGCCGAACCGGCACGCCTGCGGCCCGACGCGGCGCTGGTGCTGCTGCGCTCGGCCGGGGCGCGCAGCGAGGCGGAGGCGATCGGGGCCGAGGCGGCGAAGCTGATCGAGTCCGGCGCCGACCCGGCCGCGATCGCGATCGCGGTCCGCGACCCGGTGCGGCGCGGGCCGCTGATCGCCTCGGTGCTCGAGTCCTACGGGATCGCGGTCGCGCTGGAGGCCGAGGTGCCGGTCGCCGCCACCTCGGTCGGCGGGACGCTGGTCGCGCTGCTCGAGGCGGAGCTCGGCGCCGGTCGCGCCAGCGACCTGCTGCGCTTCCTCCGCGGGCCCTCCGGCATCCCCCCCGCGCAGGTCGACTGGTTCGAGCGCGCCGTGCGCCGCCGCCGCCTGCAGAGCGCCGCCGCGGCGCTGGAGCTGTGGGAGGAGCGCCACGAGCGGCTCCCGGGAGACCTCGAGCGCGTCAGGCGCTCCGCCGAAGAGGGACCGGCGGCGCTGGCGGCGACCGTCGCCCGGCTGGCGGCGACGATGGCGTCGCGACCGCTGCGCGGCGAGGAGGACGGGCCGCGGCCGCAGCACGGCGACGGGCTGGAGCTGCGCGCCGCCGGGGCGGTCTCGGGGGCGCTCGGCGACCTCGCCGAGCTGCCCGGCCTGGCGCCGCCGCCGGCCGAGCTGGCGGCGACCCTGCGCGAGCTCCGCTTCGACGCCTGGAGCGGCCCGGTCGAGGGACGGGTGCGGATCGCCAGCCCCTATCGGCTGCGCGCCTCTCGCTTCGAGCACGCCTTCGTCGCCTCGCTGCAGGACGGCGAGTTCCCGCGCCGCGACCGCGGCGAGGACCCGTTCCTCTCCGAAGCGCAGCGGCTCGCCCTCGGCCTCGACCCGCGCCGCGACCCCGACTCCGAGGAGCGCTACCTGTTCCACGCCTGCCTGGCGCTGCCGAGCAGGCGCCTCTTCCTCTCCTATCGAGACAGCGACGAGGATGGCGTCGCCGAGCCCCGCTCCCCCTTCCTCGACGACGTCCGCCGCCTGCTCGAGCCGGCGCCGCCCGCGGACGGCGAGGCCGATCCGGTCGAGGAGGAGCTGACGATCGCCCGCGACCTGACCTGCGTGCGCCTGCCGCGGCACGCGGCCGCCTCGGAGGCCCAGCTTGCCCGGGCGCGGGCCGCCGAGGCCGCCGGCCGCGCACCCGGCCCGATCTCGAACCCGGCCGTGCTCGAGGCCCTCTCCTCGGTGCCGGCCTACGGCGGCACGACGCTGGAGGAGTTCGACCTCTGCTCCTACCGCTGGTTCGTCGCCCACGAGCTCGACCCGCAGCCGCTCGACCCGACGCCGGACCCGCTCGTCCAGGGCGGGCTGATGCACGGCGTGCTGGAGCGCCTCTACCGCGAGCGGCCCGGCGGCGACCCGCTCCCCCGTCCCGGCTCGCTCGGCGCCTGGACCGGGCGCGGGCGGCAGCTCGTCGCCGAGCTCGCCGGGGAACGCGGCCTCGGCGAGCATCCGGCCGAGCGGGCGATCGTGCGCCGGGTCGAGGCCCTGCTGACCCGCTTCCTCGCCGACGAGGTGTCGCGCGCTCCGGCCGGCTTCGAGCCGTGGCTGCTGGAGGCCGCCTTCGGCGAGCAGGAGGACGCCGAGAGGCCGGCGCTGGAGATCGACGGCTGGGCGCTGCACGGGGCGATCGACCGGGTCGACCGCGATCCCGCCGGGCGGGCGATCGTGATCGACTACAAGCTCTCGCGCGCGGTGACGCCGCTGGGGAAGTTCGAGGAGCAGGAGAAGCTGCAGCTGCAGCTCTACCTGATCGCGGTCGCCGAGCACTGGGGGACGGATGCGGTCGGTGGCCTCTACCACGCGCTGCGCGGCACCTCGAGCGACTTGCGGCGCCCGCGCGGGGCGGTGCGCGAGGACGCCGCGGATGCGCTCGCGCCCTACCGGCTCTACCCCGGCGACCTGGTCGACGGCGAGGGCTTCGAGCGGATGCTGGCCGACGCCCGCGCCCGCGCGGGCGAGATCGTCGACCGCATGCGCCGCGGCGAGATTCGCCGCGACCCCGGCCCGCGCCGCGGGCTGCGCGGCCACGACGTCTGCCCCACCTTCTGCGCCTTCGCGCCGATCTGCCGCCGCGACCGCGCCCCGGCCGAAGCCGGAGACGGCGAGCGGGGGGAACGGTGAGCAGCCGCGAGCCGACGCCGGAGCAGGCACGGGCGATCGAGGCCGACGCCCGCGACGTGCTGGTCGAGGCCGGTGCCGGGACCGGCAAGACCGGGGTCATGGTCGACCGCTACTGCCGCCTGGTCTGCGACCTCGAGGTTCCCGCCGACGCGGTGCTCGCCTTCACCTTCACCGACAAGGCGGCGGCCGAGCTGCGGCAGCGGATCCGGACGGCGCTGGCGCAGCGGGCGGCGGCGGGCTCGCAGCGCGCCGCCGAGCTGCTGGCGACGATCGGCGGTGCCTGGGTGACGACGATCCACGGCTTCTGCAGCCGCCTGCTGGCCGCCCACCCGGTCGCTGCGGGAATCGACCCCCGCTTCCGGGTCCTCGACGCGCCGGAGGCGGAGCGGGCCGCACGCGAGGCCTTCGACGACGCCCTCGCCGAGTTCCTCGCCGACGGGGACGCGGACCGGGAGCGGACCGTCGCCGCCTTCGAAATCGGCGGCCTGCGGGCCGTCGTCGTCGGCGCCCACGCGGAGCTGCGCAGCCGCGGCGAGGCCGAGCCCCGCCTGCCCGCGCCGCCCGAGCCCGATCCCGAGGCCGCCGTCCGCCGCCTCGCCGCGATCGCCGCGGAGACGCTGGAGGAGCTGAAGCCGACCGATTCCAACCGCGAGCTGGTCGAGCGGGCGCTCGAGCGGCTCGGCGGAAGCGCCGGCGCCCCCGGCCTCGACGAGCTGACCGCCCTGCAGACCGGCAGCAGGGCGAAGTCGATGACCGCCTACCGCGAGGCGATCGACGCGGCCGTGGCACGCACCGCCGAGGCGGGCGAGGGCGGCGAGGCCTACCGTCACGTCGCCGAGCTGCTGGCGCTGTTCGACCGCCGCTTCGACGCGGTCAGGGAGCGCCGCGAGGGGCTCGACTTCGAGGACCTGCAGCTGCGCGCGGCGCGCCTGCTCGAACGCGAGGAGGTCGGCGATGCCTACCGGGAGCGCTTCAGCCATCTGCTGGTCGACGAGTTCCAGGACACCAACCGGCTGCAGCTGCGGCTGATCGAGGCGCTGCGCGGTCCGCGGACCGCGCTGATGGTCGTCGGCGACGAGCTGCAGTCGATCTACGGCTTCCGCCACGCCGACCTCGACGTCTTCCGCGAGCGGCGGCGGGCGGTCGAGGCGAGCGGCGACGCCGCTGCGATCGAGCTGAGCGGCAACTTCCGCTCGCGCCCCGAGGTGATCGCCGCCGTCAACGCGATCGGCGACGAGCTGCTCGGCGACTCCTTCCACCCGCTGCGTGTGGGGGCGCCGCCGCAGGCGCCGGCGCCGCCCGGCGACGGCCCTGCGGTCGAGCTGCTGCTGACCGCCCGCGACGGCTGGGACGCGGACGGAATCGACCTGGCGCCGGCCACCGACGCCGACACGCCGCCGGCCCGGCTCGCCGAGGCGCGCTTCGTCGCCGAGCGGCTGCGCCGGCTGCACGAGAGCGGCGTCGAGCGCGGCGAGATGGTCGTCCTGCTGCGCGCCTTCACCCACCTCGACGCCTACGAGGACTCGCTCGGCCGCGCCGGCCTGCGCCCGTACACGATCGGCGGCCGCGGCTACTGGTCCCAGCAGCAGGTCGCCGACGTTCGCGCCCTGCTGGCGACGATCGCCAACCCGCTCGACGACCAGGCGCTGTTCGGGGCGCTCGCCTCGCCGGCCTGCGCCGCCACTCCCGACACCCTCTGGCTGCTGCGCGCCGCCGCCGGCCGCCGCCGGCACGCCTGGCCGGCCCTGGAGCGAGCCGCGGGCCTCGGCGACGGCGAGCTGGACGACCCCGAGCGGCTGCGGCAGATCCCCGAGCCCGAGCTGGCCCTGCTGCGCAGGTTCGCCGCGACGATCGCCGGCCTGCGCGCCCGGGTTGGCCGGCTCTCACTGGCCGAGCTGATCGACGCGGCGATCGGCGAGACCGGCTACGACCTGGCGATCCTGATGCGGCCGGCGGGCGAAGCGCAATTCGCCAACGTACGCAAGCTGATGCGCCTGGCGGGCGAGTTCGAGACCCGCGAGGGACGCGACCTGCGCGGCCTGCTCGACTTCCTCTCCGCCCACTCCGAAGCCGACGCCGAGGCCGAAGCGGCAAGCGCGATCGAGGGCCACGACGGGGTGCGGATCATGACCGTGCACAGCGCCAAGGGACTCGAGTTCGGCGTCGTCGCGGTTCCCGGCCTCGGGCGCCCGCTGCTCACCGGGCGGCTGCCGGCGCTGACCCTCGGCCGCGAGCCCGAGCGTCCCCGGGTGGGCCTGCAGCTGCGCCGCCTCGGCGCCGCCTCGATCAAGCTCTTCGCGCACGAGGAGCTCTGCGCCGAGCTGCAGGAGCGCGAGGCGGCGGAGGAGCTGCGCCTCCTCCACGTCGCCGCGACGCGGGCCCGCGAGCGACTGATCCTCAGCGGCGTGGCGATGCCGAAGCCGGGGCGCGGCGCCCCGGGGACGCCGACGATCGAGCGGATCGTCGACGGCTTCGAGGTCGACCGCGAGCGGGACTCGGAGATCGAGCTGCCGGCGCCGCAGCCGCGGGACGGGCTCGAGGCGAGCTTCGCGCCCGCGCGGATCGCCGTGCGGGTCAACCTGCCGTCTCCGGAGCGGGCGGCCGCGCTGACCGCGATGCGACGCGAGGCCGCCGCGGAGCGGGCGCCGAGCGCCGTTCCGGCGCCGCTGCTCGAGCGCCGCCCGCCGACCGCGCCCAACCGCCCTCTCTCCTACACCGCGATCGCCGCCTACGAGGAGTGCGGCTACCGCTTCTACATGGAGCGCGTGCTCGACCTCGGCGAGCGCGTTCGCGGTTTGTCCCGCCACGCGGGACAAACCGCGAACGCGCCTCCCGGGATCGGCGATGGCGAAGCCGGAGACGGCCGCAGCGAGGCCGCGGCCCGCGGCGCCGCCGTCCACTCGCTGCTCGAGTGGAGCCAGGCGAACGGGTGGCGGGAGCCGGACGCCGACCTAGTCGCCGAGCAGGCGGCCACGGCCGGGCTCGACCCCGGGAATGGGATCGCGGACGAGCTGCTGGGGCCGATCCGGGCCTGGCTCGGCTCAGACCTGCTGGCCGAACGGATCGCCTGCGCGGGTACGCTCGTCCGCGCCGAGGTGCCGCTCCTGCTCGGGGTCGCCGGCGCGACCCTGCGCGGCTCGATCGACCTGCTCGCCGAGCGCGAGGGCGCGGCGCCGCTGGTCGTCGACTACAAGACCGACCGCCTGCGCGGCTCGCCGCCGGCCGAGCGGGCCGCCAGGTACGCGACCCAGCGCTCGATCTACGCGCTGGCGGTTGCCGAGGCCCGCGGCGCCAGCGAGGTCGAGGTCGCCTACGTCTTCCTCGAGCGCCCCGACGAACCGGTCCTCGAGCTGCTCGACACGGCGGCGATCGGGCGCGGCCGCGAGGAGCTGGCCGCCGCGATCGGCCGGATCGGCGCCGGCGAGTTCCCAGTCGCCCCCGTCGAGCGGCGCGACTGGGACCTCTGTCGGGAGTGCCCGGCGCTGGGACGACTTTGTTCGGGCCCCGAGGCCACCTGACCAAGCAGGTCAAGACGCGGGGAGCGTGGCGTGCTCTGCACGCGAGCGACCGCGGACGCAGATATGCGCCGGTCAGGCGCCCTCAGACGGCGCCTGCTCTAGCTTCTCGGCCAACTCGTCGAGGTGCAGCTCCTGCAGCCCTTCGCCGACCGCGTCGAGCTCGGCCGCGCAGTAGGTGACCAGCTGGCGGCCCTCGCGGCAGAGCTCGAGCGTCTCACGCAGGCCCGACTGGCCCGAGTCGAGGCGGTCGATGATCTGCTCCACCCGCTCGACCGCCGCCTCGTATGAATCGGGCTCCGCCCGCGTGCTCTGCTCTTGCTCGTTCGCACTCATGGTCACCGGCTAACTCTCTCCCGCGTCCACCGCGGGAGAGTTTGGGTCGGGACGATCGATCCTAGCCCCGACGCGGCCGTCGGCGAAGCGAAGTTTGACGCTGCCGGCGGCGACGGCGGCGGCGGCGCTGGTGACCGGGTCGCCGTCGGCGTCCTCGGCCAGCGCGTAGCCGCGCCGCAGCGTCTGCTCGGGCTCATGGGCGCGAAAGGCGACCTCGGCGCGCCGCAGGGCTTCGCGGCGGGCACTCGCTTCCGGCCCGGCGGCGCGGCGCGCGGCGCGCTCGAGGACGACGACCGCGAGCCGTCGCTGGAAGGCGAGCCGCGCGGCGACGCCGCGCTCGGACGCGGCCCGGATCTCCCTCGTCTTCTGGTTGAGCGCGGTGCGCTCGCGCCGCAGCGCCCGCGCCGGGCCGCGAGCGAGGGCGGAGAGATGGCGGGCGCGGGAGCCGACCGCCCCCTCGCCGGCCCGCCGCAGCGACTCCGCGCAGCGCTCCAGGCCGCCGCGCGCCGCCAGGCAGTCGAGCGGCACCGCCGCCTCGGCGGCGTGGGTCGGAGTCGAGCAGGCGACCGCGGCGACGTCGTCGATCAGGGTCGAGTCGCGCTCGTGGCCGACCGCGCTGATCACCGGCACCCGCAGCATCGCCACCGTCCGGCAGAGGGTCTCGTCGCAGAACGCCCAGAGGTCGGCGAGGCTGCCACCGCCCCTGGTGACGACGATCGCCTCGACCTCCGGCCGCGCCGCCAGGTCGCGGATCGCGCTCGCGATCGCCGGCGCCGCGCGCCGGTCCTGGACCGGCGCGAACGCCCAGACGACGCTGCCGCCCCAGCCGCGCCGCCGCAACCCGGCGAGCAGGTCGCGCCGCGCGGCGCCGGACTCCGCCGTGACCACGCCGATCGTCTTCGGCAGCAACGGCCGCGTTAGCTGCCCCTGCAGCTCGAACAGCCCCTCGGAGCGCAGCTGCCTGCGCAGCGCGTCCAGCCGCGCGATCAGATCGCCCTCGCCGGCGAGCCGCAGCTGCGTGACCCGGAACGAGAAGGCAGGAGACGAAGTCGAGCTGCCGGCGAAGTAGTCGGGCCCACCCCCCGCGACAAACTCGGCGCCGTCCCGCAGCGCCCCATCCGCCAGCTTCATCCGCTCCAACTCGTTCGCCCACACCGTGCACGGCACGGCTCCATCGGCGTCGCGCAACTCGAAATAGGTCTGCTTCTGCGTGTGCCGTAGGCCGGTGACCTCCCCGATCAGCTGAACCCGCGCCCGCTTGCGCAGCTCGTCACGAAGAGTCTTCGCATAGCGACCCACCGGAAATGGACCAGGCAACTCCACGCAGCCAGGCTATCCAGCGCGCTTCCACTCGCGCGCCCACGATTTCAGCTCGACGATCGCCGGGCGCAACCCGGCCCCGGCCTCGGTCAACGAGTACGTGACCCGGACCGGCGAGGCCGGTTCGACCTCGCGTTCGACCAGCCCCTCCTCCTCGAGCTCGCGCAGCCGGCGCGAGAGCAACCGGTCGGAGAGGCCCGGCACCGCCTTGGCGAGCTCGCCGAAGCGCAGCGGGCCCTCGGTCAGGGCGCAGACGATCGCCCCGGTCCACCGCTTTCCGATCAACTCGATCGCGGCGTGGAAGTGAGGGCAGACGCCTGGCGGCTGCTCTGTCGTGGACATCGCCTCCACAGGTCCAACCAGCTTACTGAACGTAAGCGACGGGCAGACCGGGGCGGCCTGCTTGTATTCACGCATGACCGTTCTCGACTGGTCGATCGTCGCCTTCACCATCGCCCTCGCCCTCTGGGGCTACCGCCAGGGGCTGATCGTCGGCGTCCTCACCCTGGCCGGCTTCGGCGGCGGCGCCCTCGCCGGCAGCCGGCTCGGCCCGCTGCTGCTCAACCAGGGCTCGGAATCGCCGTACGCGCCGCTGTTCGCGGCGCTCGGGGCGCTGCTGGCGGGGGCGTTGGTCGCGGTCACGCTCGAGAGCGTGGCGCTGGGACTGCGCTCGCGCCTGATCCGCGGCCGGGCGCTGCGCCGCGCCGACGGCGCCGCCGGCGCGGCGCTGATCGCCGCGGTCTCACTCGGCATGGCCTGGGTGTTCGGCGCCGTCGCCCTGCACGCTCCGGGGACCGCGCAGCTGCGGGTCGACGTGCAGCGCTCGGTGATCCTGCGCGGCCTCAACGACGTCCTGCCGCCCTCGGGCCCGGTCCTCAACGCGCTCAACCGGGTCGACCCGGCACCGTCGATCGCCGGACCGACCACCCCGGTGGCCCCGCCCAACGCGGCCAGCAGCTCCGACCCCGACGTCCTCCGTGCCGGCGGCTCGGTGGTCAGGGTGCTGGGAACCGCCTGCGGCCTCGGTGTCGAGGGGTCGGGCTGGGTGGCGGCCCCCGAAATCGTCGTCACCAACGCCCACGTCGTCGCCGGCGAGGGCGACACCACGGTCAGCACCCAGGACGGCGCCTCGCTGCCGGCGACCCCGGTCCACTACGACACCGAAAACGACCTGGCGCTGCTGCGGATCGACGCCGGGCTGCGATCGCTGCCGATCGCCGCCGACCCGCAGCGGGGCACCAACGGCGCCCTGCTCGGCTACCCCGAAAACGGCCCCTTCTCGATCGCCCCGGTGCGGATCGGCGACACCCACCCGGTGATCAGCGACGACTCCTACGGGAACGGCCCGATCCGCCGCCCGATCGCCTTCCTCCGCGGCACCGTCCGCAGCGGCAACTCCGGTGGCCCCCTCGTGAACGCCCGTGGTGAAGTGATGGGCACCGTCTTCGCCGCGACCACCTCCGGCCCCCCGGGCGGCTTCGCCGTCCCGAACGAAGTCGTCAAAGCAGCCCTCCGGGAAACAGCAGCTCCGGTCGACACCGGTCCCTGTACGGGGTAGCCGACCGAAGCTGAAGGGACAGGTCGGGTACCGCTCCCGGCGGCTTGTACTTTTTCGCCCGAGTGCGTGACCGAGAGCCGCCCTGCTGCCCGCGAAAAAGTTGAGCCGGGAGCAGTACCCGACCTGTCCCCCCACTAAGTTTCCAAACAGTGAAACCCACGCCTCTCGAGGTCCGGCGCCGTCGCCGTCTGCTGACCCGCGCACTGCCACTGTCGATCATCGCGATCGTCGCCTTCGTGCTCGGCGCCTCCGCCGGCTCCCCAGGCTCCCCCGAAAGGGACGCCGCCCAGCGCTTCGCCGACGCCTGGGCGCGCCGCGACTTCCCGGCGATGTACCGGGAGCTGAACGAATCCTCACGCGCCTCGATCGACGAGCGGGAATTCGTCGCCGAGTACCACGAAGCGGCCGAGGTGGCGACCCTGCGGAGCCTCGCGGTCGGCTCGGCGGGCAGCGCGACCGCCGCGCACGACCACTCGGTGGTGCCGGTGCCGGTCGAAGCCGGCACCGTCGCCTTCGGCACCGTCAGGGCCGACGTTGACCTGCCGTACGCCGACGGGGGCATCGATTGGGGCCCGAGCCTGGTCTTCCCCGGCCTCGAACCGGGCGAGCACCTCGAGAACCGCGTCGATTTGGCGCCGCGGGCGCCGATCCTCGCCCGCGACGGCACGCCGCTGGCCGAAGGCCCGGCCGACGCCCGCGAACACCCGCTCGGCAGCGCCGCGATCGACGTCACAGGCGAAGTCGGCACGGCGGGCGAAGAGGAGGAGGCGGCGCTGGCCCGCCACGGCTTCCCGCCGGAAACGCCGGTCGGCGTCAGCGGCATCGAGCAGGCCTTCAACTCCCGACTGGCCGGCAAGCCGGGCGGCTCGCTGCTCGCGGTCGCCGACAAGAGCGGCCAGGTGCGAATCCTCGCCCAGTCGAAGCCGCAGCCGGGCGTCCCGGTGAAGACGACGATCGACCCCACCCTGCAGCAGGTCGCGGTCTCAGGCCTGGGCGGGCGGGCGGGCGGGGTCGCGGTGCTCGACGCCCGTACGGGCGATGTCCGGGCCCTTGCCGGGCAGGCGTTCTCGGCCCCGCAGCCGCCGGGCTCGACCTTCAAGACCATCACCACCACCGCCGCCCTGCAGAAGGGCGTCGTCTCGCTCGACGACGAATTCGAACTGACCGACGGAGTCGACGTCGGCGGCCGCTTCATCAGCAACGCCAACGGCGAGATCTGCGGCGGCAGCTTCCGCGAAGCGTTCGCCGAGTCCTGCAACGCCGACTTCGCCCCACTCGGCCCGAAGATCGGCAACGAGGACCTGGTCGCCACCGCGGAAGCGTTCGGCTTCAACTCGCCGCCGGCGATCTACGCGCCGAGCATCGTCGAAGAAGTCGAACCGCCCGAGTCGAGCATCCCGACCGAAATCGGCGACGAACTGGACCTCGGCGTCAGCGCGATCGGCCAGGGCGAAGTGCTCGCGACGCCGTTGCAGATGGCGACCGTCGCGCAGACGATCGGCAACGACGGCGTCCGGGAGCCGACCTCGCTGGTCCTCAATCGCAAGCTGCGCCCCGAACCGAAGTCCGAGCGGGTGATGTCGAAGAAGATCGCCGGCGAACTGGCCGAACTGATGATCGGCGTCGTCACCGGCGGCACCGGCACCGCCGCCGCGATCCCCCAGGCCCAGGTCGCCGGCAAGACCGGCACCGCCGAGCTGGGCCCGAAGCCCGGTCAGGAAGGCGAAGAAAACCCCGAACAGATCAAGGACGCCTGGTTCGCCGCCTTCGCCCCTGCCGAAAAGGCCCGCCTGGCGGTCGGCGTCCTCCTGGTCGAAGCCGAAGCGGCCGGCGGCGAAGTAGCCGCCCCGATCGCCGCCGAAGTCCTCTCGGCGGGTCTCTAGACCGTCTGGTCGGGCTAGATGGTTGATTCCATCTACAGGTCGAGCGTGACGTCCGCCGGGCCTTCGGCGCCGGGGATGTGGAGCGTCAGAGGGCGGTTCTCGGAGGCCGAGGCGGGGAGCTTGAAGAGGACCAGAGAGCCCTCGATCGGGCCCTGCTGGGGGGTCGAGTCGAGCACCGGGATCTGTTCCTGGGATTCGACTTCGCCGCCGAACGGGAGCGCGTAGAGGCTTTCGCTGGACAGCGCCTGGAAGGTCTGGTTGCCGGCGTCGGTGATCTTGACCGACTTCGGCAGCGTCTGCGGTTCTTCGCTCTCGTTCTGGACTTCGAAGAAGACGCCGAAGTAGCTTTCGCCGGGCGCCGCCTGCGGCTGCCCGACCAGGTAGGCGGAGTCCTCGTTGTCCTTCGGGTTGAGGTAGCGCGAGAAGATCACCGTGTAGCGCAGCTCGCCGAGCGAGACCGACTCGCCCTCGGCGACGCTCTTGGAGTCGCTCGAGTAGCCGCAGGCGGAGACCCCCACCGCGACGGCGGCGAAGGCGAGCGCCGCGAGCAGCGGCGGGGCGATTCTGCGGAGGCGAGTCATCGGCGGCGAGAGTCTATAAAGGCGACCGGCAGCCCGCCTCACGGGATGCCCGTCGCGTGGGGGTTGCCTCCGGCGACGCCGGCGAGATCGGCGGGCGGCCGTTCGGACTCGAGCTGGTCGCGCAGCCTGCGCAGCGCCTCGCGCCAGTCGCGCTCGGTGCGCACCGCGGCGCCGGTGAGCCGCTCCAGCGCCCTGTCGAGCGGGTTCGAGGGCTCGGTCCAGTGGCTGACCCGGACCCGGACCAGCGAGCCGCTGCCCTCCAGCAACTCCCAGACCGTCGTCACCGGGATCCTGTTGCCGCGGCCGCCGCGCCCGCGCTCGACGATTCTCTGCGGCGGCTCCAGCTCGGCGATCGCGGTGTCCATCCAGACCGACCGCGGCGGCTGCCGCAGCCGGAAGCGGGCGCCGGCGCCCACCCCGCTGGACTCGATCCGCGTCAGGTGAAACCCGTCGAGGAAGTGGTCGGTGAAGGAGGGGCGGCGGCCGAGGTCGCCGATCGCCTCGTAGACCCGCCAGCGGGGAACGTCGACTTCGACTTCGGCGCTGACGGGGCCCATCGCGGCGCCAGTCTATTCGTCTGGTTTGTGGCGTGAGATCGAGCAGGCAAGCCTGCGGAAAATCACCGATGCGGCAGGACCATTTTTCGCGTTAAGATCCCCGAGCGGAGGGCGCAGGAAGGAGCAAAGCCATCTCCACCACGAGCCTCACCCCCAGCCCAGCTTCGCCGAGCTACTCGACCGGGGTCTTTCCCGGGCCCGGCACCTACTTCTGCCTCTCCTGCGGTTCGCAGCTGGCACTCCACGAGGACGACCGCCTACCCGGCTGTCCGCGCTGCGGCGCCTCCCGGTTCCGCCTCGACTCGATCTTCGAGACGATGCAGGAGCACGGCGAGACGACCGCCGAGTTCGCGGCCGCGGTGGAGCCGCGGGTGCCGAGCTGGCTCGACGCGGCGCGGGCTGAGTTGCCGGCAGGCAGTCGCCGGCTCGTCTGTCGCGACGAGCAGGGCCAGGTCCGCGTCTTCGCCATCAAGCGCGGCTGGACCCGGATCGGCCGCAGCGTCGCCGCCGACGTCCGCCTCGACGACCCCAGCGTCTCGCGCCGTCACGCCCTGATCGTCTCCGAAACGGACGAGTCGCTGCGCGTCCTCGACGACCGCAGCCTCAACGGCGTCTTCGTCAACGGCCAGGAGGCCGAGTGGGGCAAGCTCAGCGACGGCGACGAGCTGACGATCGGCCGCTTCCGGCTGTTCGTGCTCGAAGGCTGATCCCTTCCGGTGCGCCTTTCCTCCCCCTGGCGAACGTAAAGCGCACCGGAACCTCGGACGCGGCGTTCCAGCCTGCGGCGCCCGTAGCATGGCGTCCGTGAGTCCCCCGCACGACCCCTCGGCCGCTGCCGACCAGGCCCGCGCCCGTCTGCACGAGGAGATCGAGCGCGTCCGTGTCGGCGTCGAGGAGATGCTCGCCGAGCAGGAGGACCTGCCCGGAGCCGACGAGCTGCGGCGCGAGCTGGACGCGCTGCGCGAGGAGACCCGCCGCTATGTCAAGAAGCGCGTCGCCAAGAGCGAGAAGCGCGTGGACAAGCGGATCGGCAAGCTCGAACGCCGCTTCGACGAGTTCGAGCAGGACCGCAAGTACGCCGAGTGGCGCATCCACACCAACACCGAGGCGATGCTCGACGGCCTCCTCAGAGAGGTCCGAGCCATAGCCGATCTCTTAACCAGCTCCAGATAACGGCGAGCACCTCGACGGGGCGATTGCGACACGGAGGGGTCGGGCACTGCCCCCGGCGGCTTGTACTTTTTGGCCCGACCGCGTCCAAGAGAGTCGCCCCGCTACCCGCCAAAAAGTTGAGCCGGGGGTAGTGCCCGACCCCTCCCTGCCCCTACTCGGTCGAGATGCTCGGATCCGCCTGCACCTTGTGCGGCACCACCATCATGAAGTTATCCTCGGCGGCGCCGGCCAGCGCCAGCATCCGCTCGGCCTCCTCGTCCTGGCCGGTCGCCCGCAATTCGTCGGCGTAGTGGGAGAGCAGGTCGTCGACGTCGAGGTGGCCCTCGGGGTCGATCTCGCGCAGCTCCACTTTGGCGCCCTCGCCGAGCCGCCGTTCGATCGCCTCGCGGTCGATCCCGAAGGAGTTGTGGCGCACGTAGACGCGGCCGCCGGTCATCCCGGCGCAGGCCCAGGGCCCGAGGTCGCCGAGCACCACCGCCCGGCCGGAGGTCATGTACTCGAAGGCGAAGCCCTTGGCGTTGGCGCGGTCGACGAGGCAGCCACGGCTGTCGTCGATCGCCTCCTCGGGCTCGCCGCCCAGCACTACGTCGGCGCCGGAGAGGCGGATGCAGAAGCGCGAGTCGGCCGAGCCCTGGACGAACAGGCGGCCGCGCTGGGCGCCGTAGGCGAACGACTTGCCGACCGAGCCGTTGAGGCGGCGGCCCTTTGCACCCTTGCCCTTCAGCACGGCGACGGTCCCGCCCAGCATCGTCTTGCCGACGCCGTCCTGGGCGCCGCCCTCGACCCGGATCGAGACGCCGTATGAGTTGAAGGCGCCGAGGCCCTGGCCGGCGACCGAGCCGCCGTTGAACTCGAGGCTGGCGAGCACGTCCTCGCCCGGCTCGGGGCCGTCGTCGAAGATCCGCGAGCGGGCGATCGCGCCCGACAGCTCGGTGCCGAGCACGCGGTCGTTGGCGTCGGTGTGACGGGGGAACTCGCTGCGCACGGTCTGGCCGGAGCAGACTTCGCCGGCGAGGGCGCCGATCTGGGCCGAGGCGGCCTTCGCCTCCATCCGGATCGGCCGGGCGACGACGAGCCCCGCTTCGGCCCGCTGGTCGGCGATCTCCTCGCCCACCGGCAGGTCGATCGGCTCGAGGTCGAGGAACTCCTCCAGCGGCGTGATCAGCGGCGCCAGGTCAACCTGATCGTGGTGGGAGACCTGCTCGAGCAGGTCGTAGCGGCCGACCAGGTCCTGGGCGCGGTCGTAGCCGAGCGAGGCCACCACCCGCTTGACCTCCTCGCCCATCGCGCCGAAGAAGCGGGCGCAGCTCTCGGCCGCACCGTCGACCTCCTGCGGGGTGAACTTCTTCAGCCCGTGCTGCTGGGCCTGCTCGGTCGTCTCGATCTGGGTGGCGATGCCGACGTGACAGGTGTCGAGCTGGCAGCCGCGGCAGATCGTGCAGCCGAGGCTGACCATCGCCAGGGTGCCGAAGCCGACCCGGTTGGCGCCGAGGCAGTGCAATTTGACGATGTCGTGGCCGGTCCGGTAGCCGCCGTCGGCCCAGATCTCGACCCGGTTGCGCAGGCCGGCCTCCATCAGCGCCCGGTGCACCGCACGGGTGCCGATGTCCGAGGGCAGGCCGACGTGGCGCAGGGCGTGCTGGCGGGCGGCGCCGGTGCCGCCCTCGAATCCCGACAGGGTGATGATGTCGGCGCCCGCCTTGGCGATCCCGAGGCCGATCGTGCCGATGTTCGGCACCACCGGCACCTTGACCGAGACCCGCACGTCGGGGTTCACCGTCTTCAGCTCGTCGATCAGCTCGGCCAGGTCCTCGATCGAGTAGAGGTCGTGGTTGTTGGAGGGCGAGATCAGGTCGGTGCCGGGCGCGGCGTTGCGCGCGGCGGCGACCTTCTCGGAGACCTTCTTGCCGGGCAGGTGGCCGCCCTCGCCGGGCTTCGCCCCCTGGCCGATCTTGATCTCGGCGACGTAGGAGGAGTTGATCATCTCGGCCGAGACGCCGAACCGCCCAGAGGCGACCTGCTGGCCGCGCCACTTGCGGTACTGCCCGTACATGTCGCGGATCTCGCCGCCCTCGCCGTTGACGCAGAGGACGTTGATCGACTTCGCCGCCTCCGCGTAGGCGCGGAAGGCCGGCTCGGACTGCGAGCCGAAGCTCATCGAGGAGATCACCACCGGGTAGTCGTGGTGGCCGACGCCGGCGTCGACCGTCGAGGGGTCGACCGGGTCGCGGTCGCCCTTCAGGCCCATCGCGTGGCGCATCGAGATCGGGCTCTGCTTCTCCAGCTCGCGGACCTTCTCCGAGTACTCCTCGTAGGAGCCGGAGCCGTTCGCGGTGGCGATCGCCGCCTTGTAGACCTTCGGGTAGAAGCGGAACGTCTTCGCCGGTTTCGCATCCTCGTCCCCGGCCAGGACCCGCGCCCGCTCGTTCGTGTCCTCGTCGAGCGCGGCGAAGCCGACGCCTCCCTTCTCGGAGGCGGCGAAGGCCTCGGTCTGGAAGATCTCGGCCAGCTCCGGCCGCACGCCGATCGAGGAGAACTGGCGCGCGTAGCCGCGCACCTCGTGGATCCCGATCGTCGAGATGACTTTCTCGATTCCCTTTCCGAGCGCGGCGCAGAGGTTGCGGATGTCGGCCTGGTAGTCCTCGACGCAGACGACCTCCGCCATCGTGTAGGGGCAGACGCCGTTGGCGCCGAGGCCGAGTGCCAGCATCGTGTCGTGGACGTTGCGGATCGCCGCCGAACGGAGGACGATGCCGCAGCGGCGGCGCAGATTCTCCTCGCCGGGCTCGACCCGGAACTGCTTCAGCGCCTGGTCGACCGCCGACGTCGCCAGGTGCGGGTCGAGGTAGCGGCGGTCGGCGTCGTAGACGGTGCGGTCGGTGAGGATCAGCAGCTCGGCGCCGTCGCGCACCTTCTTCGCCGCCTCCTGTTTGATCCGCTCGATCGCCCCCTTGGTCGTCTCGGACTCGAGCAGCGAGATGTCGACCGCGCCGGCGCGGCCGCGGAACTCCTCCCAGAGATCCTCGAGCAGGTAGGTGCGCTGCTCGCTGGCGATCCTGCGGTAGGTCTTGTCGGAGAGCGGCGCCAGGCCGTGGTGGCCGCCGAGGATCACCGGGAAGGCGGTCTCGACGGTGCCGGTGTCCTCGTCCGCCGCGTCGATCGAAGGGCGGCGGCCGAAGACCGTGCGAGTCGAGAAGTGCTCGACCTCGCGCTCGCGGTCGATCGCCGGGTTGGTGACCACGGCGACCGTCTCCTTGAAGTAGTCGGCCAGGTTCTGGCGCTCCGGCGAGAGCGCCGCCAGCGGCCCGTCGTAGCCGAGCGAGCCGATCGGCTCGGCCCCGTTGGAGGCCATCTGCTGGACCAATTTGACGTCGTCGCGCTGCCAGCCGAAGCCGGCGAGGACGCGGTCGGAGACCTTGACCGGCTCTTCCGGGCCGGCGCCGGAGTAGCCGGGCACGTCGCCGCCCTCTAGCGGGCCGCCGGTCTGCAGCGCGCGGTCGTAGCCGGCGGTCTCCTCGACGCCGTTGCGGGCCAGCCAGCGATCGCGGACGATCCGCAGCATCTCGTGGTGCGGGTGCAGGGTCGAGCGCCGCGACTCGCGGTCGATCGCGACCATCGCCTTCTCGCCGGGGGCGAGCGGCTTCGGCTCCGCGACCATCTCGCTGACCGCGACGACCCCGGGCTCGGAGCTGAAGACGAAGTCCTCGCCCGTCTCGACCTGCCAGAGCGGGCGCAGGCCGAGCGCGTCGGCGGAGAACACGCACTCGTCGGCCTGGCGGGCGATCAGCGCCACCGGCCCCTGGGCGAACGGGCCCATCGCCTGGTGCAGGTACATGTAGAAGCTGTGCAGGTCCTCGGGCAGGCCGCGGATCTCCTCGACGATCGGCGGCACCACCATCTCCATCGCCTCGGCGAGGCTGAGGCCGCCGCGGCTGACCAGCGTGTCGATCGTCCGGTTGAGGTCCTGCGAGTCGGAGGAGCCGGGCCGGATCGGCACGCCCAGCATCCGCGCCTCCTGGCGCAGCTGCTCGATCGTGTTGATCTCGCCGTTGTGGCCGAGCACGGAGAACGGCTGCACCCGCTTGAACGAGGGCCAGGTGTTGGTCGAGTAGCGGTTGTGGCCGAAGCAGCCGATCGCCTCGAAGCGCTCGTCGCGCAGGTCCGGGTAGTACTCGCCGAGAACCTTCGGCGCGCCCATCACCTTGTAGACACAGGTCTTCGCCGAGAGCGAGGGGACGTGGACGTCGAGCTCCTGCTCGAGCTCGATCAGCAGGTCGAAGAGGACGCGGTCGCGGCGCGGGACGTCGGCGACGAGCCCGGCGACCTGCCAGAAGTGCGGCTCCTCCTCGCGCGCGGTCGGGCCGAGCGCGGGCGAGTCGACGACGCCGATCCGCTCGGCGAGGATGCGGAAGCCGCCCTGGCCGAGCAGCTCGCGCGCGTCGTGCTGGACCTTCTCCAGATCCTGCGAGCGCTCGACGAAGACGTGGGCGACGGCGAAGGCGTCGTCGAGGGTCAGCGAGGGGTCGTGGCCGCCGGAGCGGACCTCCTCGGCCCAGATCTTGCGCGGGATGTCGAGCAGCAGGCCGCAGCCGTCGCCCTCGCCGTCGACGTTGCCGGCCCGGTGCAGCATCTTCCCCAGCGCCGGGATCGCGCGTTCGATCGGCTCGTGGCTCGGCGTTGCGTCCTTGCGCACCGAGGCGTAGATCGCGCAGGCGTCCTTGTCCTCGACGCTCGGCGGCGAGACGAGGGGACGGTAGGGAAGCTCGGGCGAGTACCGCTCGACCTTCGCCTCGGGGCGTGACTGGCGCTGCTCAGACAAATTGACCTCCCGGTTTCCGCGCCTTCTTCGAGCGGGCGCGCGACGGGTTGAACGAGTTGCCGGATTATAGGGCGACCGGCGCGCCTCAAGCCTCGAATTCGTTATTCCCCGCAAATAGGGGGAAACGCATTCGCCTCAGGCGACGATAGGCGCTCCGACCTCGAGCTCGACAACTCGATCGGGTGCAGCAAGAGCTGCCTTTGCGGCGGCAAGAAGAGCCGAGCCGTCCTGCTCGTAGCGCTCCGCAACGACTGCCAGCAGATCCAGGTGCTCCGCCGGGGTCAACAGCTCGACGTCGACCAGTCGCCCATCCGAGAACCCGACCGTGCAGTAGCTGTCGTGGACCTGCTCCTGGCGTTCGAAATGCTTGAACAACGTCAGTTCGATGTCGAGAGCATCGGCCTCGCTGTCGTAGTCGGCTCGCATCATCGTCTCCTCTCGTGGATTGTGACGATCAAATCCGGCTCGTCAAGCGCGACGATCACCCGCACCCGAACTCCCCGGATCACGCCAGTGTACCGCGGCTTTCCGTCTTCATCAGAGTCAACGTGGATTGGATCTCTGATCACTCGTTCTGCGTCGTCCAGGGTTGCTCGCAGACGACGGAGAAAGTTCTTGGCATGACGGGTGAGGCGCACGCCCTACCAAGGGCGCAGCGCCGAAAACTCTTCCCCTTGAAGTCGTCATCCGCCCAACCCGAGAGAATTCCCCTCCATGGACTTCGGGGAAATTGTCGAGAAATTCGCTGCATCGCTTCAAATCGTCTATGGCGCGATCGACGCCAGCCATGCCCAGCCCGAGGATCAGCTCAAGCCGCCGATCAAAGCGCTGATCGAGAGCTTCGGCATCGAGATCGGCGCTCCGATCATCGCGACGACGGAGGCTCAGATGGCCGACTTGAAGGGTCGGCCGGATGTCGCGATCGCCGTCGACGGGCTTGTAACCGGCCACATCGAGCTGAAGGCACCCGGAAAAGGCGCGCGGACCACCAAGCTCAAAGGTGGTGACGCGGAACAGTGGAAGAAGTTCCGCAACCACCCGAATCTGATCTACACCGACGGTAACGAGTGGGCGCTGTACCGGACCGGCGAGCGACAGGGCGAGGTCGTTCGGTTCGCCGGCGACGCAACCTCCGATGGCACCGCCGCCGTCTCGCCGGACAACGTGCGTGATCTGGAGATCCTTCTGCGCGACTTCACCGGTTGGGAGCCGATCGTGCCGACGAGCCCACGGCGGCTCGCCGAGACGCTCGCACCACTGTGCCGACTGCTCAGGGACGATGCCTTCGCCGCGCTCAGCAATGGAGGCTCCGCGATGCGGATGCTGGCGAATGAGTGGCGCGTCTTCCTTTTTGCCGACGCCGACGATCGCCAGTTCGCCGACGCCTATGCGCAGACGGTCACGTATGCGCTGCTTCTCGCCCGGGTCGAGGGCGAGGCGAACCTGTCCGTCAGCTCCGCCGCGAAGCAGCTCGACGAGCGCCATGGGCTCCTCGCCCAGGTTCTGCGCATCCTCGAGCAAGACGAGGCGCGCGAGGAGGTTCGAGTCCCGATCGAGCTGCTCGAGCGGATCGATCGGCGCGATCGATCCCACGATGATGGCCGGCGGCGGCAAGACCGATCCCTGGCTTTACTTCTACGAGGACTTCCTCGCCGCCTACGACCCGAAGCTGCGCAACGACCGCGGCGTCTACTACACGCCGGCGCAGGTGGTCCAGGCACAGGTCCGGCTGGTCACCGAGCTGCTGAACGAACGGTTCGGCAAGCAGTTGGGGATCGTCGACGATGGACGTGGTCTTACTAGACCCGGCGGCCGGCACCGGCACCTATTTGCTTGCCGCGATCGACGAAGGGCTGACGAACGCCTCGAAGCGCTTCGGACCCGGCGACAACGCCGGCCGCGCCTCTACGGCCGCCTCGAACTTCCACGGGTTCGAGCTCCTTGTCGGGCCGTACGCCGTCGCGCATCTACGCGTCGCGCAACGCATCCTCGAATACGGGGGGACTCTTCCCAGACGACGGTGTCCACGTCTACCTGGCCGACACCCTTGAGAGCCCGTTCGTCCCCGGCAAAGGGAAACAGACCTCCCTGACCCACAAAAAGCTCAGCGAGGAGAACGAGCGAGCGCGCAAGGTCAAGGCCGAGGAGCAGGTCCTGGTCTGCATCGGCAACCCGCCTTACGACCGCCAGCAGATCGACCCCGACGACAAGGCCACCGAGCGCAAGGGTGGGTGGGTCCGCTTCGGCGATCCTGGCGAAGAGCCGATCCTCGAGGACTTCATCGAGCCGGTCAAGGCAGCGGGGGCAGGCGGCCAGCTGAAGAACCTCTACAACGACTACGTCTACTTCTGGCGCTGGGCGATGTGGAAGGTTTTCGAGCAGAGTGGAGGCGGCGGCATCGTCAGCTTCATCACGGCCTCCTCCTACCTCCGCGGCCCCGGGTTCGCCGGCATGCGCAAAGTCATGCGCGAGACCTTCGACGAGCTCTGGATCGTCGACCTCGGCGGCGACAACCTCGGCGCCCGCAAGAGTCAGAACGTCTTCGCGATCCAGACGCCGGTCGCGATCGCGTTCGGCGTTCGCGAGGGCGAGCCGCACCCCGACATTCCCGCCACCGTCTGGTACTGCGACGAGTTGGTCAAAGGCCCTCGCGAGGAAAAGCTCGCCCGCCTCGCGTTCATCGACTCGCGCGCCGATCTCGCCTGGGAGGAGTGCTTCACCGGTTGGGACGAACCGATGCTGCCCGAGAGGGCGGGCAATTACTACTCATGGCCGCTGCTCACGGATCTGTTTCCGTGGCAGCACTCCGGAGCCCAGTTCAAGCGGACCTGGCCGATTGCGCCGAGCAAGGAGGCCTTGATGGCGCGCTGGGCAGCGCTTCTCTCGCTGGACAAAGAGGCGAGGCCAGCCGCCTTCCGCGAGACCAGAGATCGCAAGGTGACCGGAAGTTATGCGGATCTCCTGAACGGCACCGAGCGACTCGAGCCGTTGGCGGCACTGTCGCCTGGGGACCCGCCTTCCAGCATCCAGACCTACGCCTACCGCAGCCTCGACCGCCAGCGGGTCTTCGCCGATACCAGACTGGCAGACTTTCCCCGCCCGGTTCTCTGGTCGATCCGAGGGCCTCGTCAGGTATTCATGACGAGCCTGCTTACGGGCCTCCTCGGGGACGGGCCGGCGGCAATGGCTTCATCCGAGATTCCCGACTTGACCACTTTCGCGGCTCATTTGGAGCAAAGCACGCGATACCGCTTTGGCGGGACGCCGCGGCCACAGAGCCGAACCTCTCCGCTGGACCTTCTTGCTCGACTCGAAGACGCACTGGGTGCGCAATGTGCATCCGGAGGACCTGTTCGCCTACGTCTACGCGATTCTCGCGGGTGATTACACCGACCGCTTTGCGGCCGAGCTCGAGATCCCCGGGCCGCGAGTGCCGATCACGAAGGAAGGTGCTCTCTTCGAGCAAGCGGTGAACCTGGGCGGTCGGTTGATCTGGCTGCACACCTACGGCGAGCGCTTCACGCCGGATGGCGAGAAGCCAGGCGTCGTTCCAGCGGGCACCGCGAAATGCACCACGGCCGTGCCCGCTGACCCGGCCGACTATCCCGAAGAATTCGACTTTGACCCGAAGTCGAAACGACTGACGGTCGGGGAGGGCATCTTCGAACCGGTCGACCCGGCGATCTGGGAGTTCAGCGTCTCCGGCCTACAGGTGGTCAAGTCCTGGCTCTCGTATCGAATGAAGGAAGGCGCCGGCAAACGATCCTCTTCTCTGGACGAGATTAGGCCCGAGCGCTGGCCGGCGGACTTCACCGAGGAGCTTTGCAAGCTGCTTTGGATAGTCGAGCAGACGATCGAGCTCATCCCTCAGGCCGCGGACCTTCTCGAACAGATCGTCGACGGGCCGGTATTCGCCGCCGAGGAGCTTCCAACGCCGAGCGACGCCGAGCGAGCGGCGCCAAAGGTGCAAAGGGACGAGCCCGAACAGCTGGAGATGAGCCCGCCCTAGGCTGCGGCTCAGTCGCTCCAGTCGGGTTCGAAGGCGTTGCGGGCGAGGATTCGCTGGTGGCCGCCGCCCCAGGGAATGCGGACGACGTTGTGGCGGGGGCCGGGTTCGAAGCCGCCGGTGGCGCCGAGAACGAAGCGGCCGTCGGCCGAGATGCCGGTGCCGACGACTCCCTGCTCGGTCGCTTCGACCAGCGGGCGCTGGGCGCCGGTGCGGCCGTTGACGGTCACCGCGTAGCTCAGATCCTGGCCCTCGAACTGTGCGAGCAGGCGGCGGCCCTTGATCGACGAAGCGGTCGGGAAGAGGCCCTGGGCGAGCGCGCCGACCCTCGAGTGGGTGAGCCGTCGCACCCTTTCGCCCGCGAGATTCATCGTGAACAACTCGTTCTTCGGCCCATAGCGCCGCTTCCTGGCCCCGAGCTGCCTGGCGAAGACGATCCCGCTGTTGACCGTCCAGAGCGGGTATCCGGAGCGCCGGTCGCTGGTCAGGCGCTGAGTCAGTTCCGGAGCCTGCGCGTCGGGCATGCCCGGGAGGCGGATGTCGTACCGGAAGACGTCGCTGCGGGGCGGGAAGCTTTCGCTCGCCGCCCTGCCGTAGACGAGCGCTCCGCCTCCGGGCGCGAAGCTGATTCCGTTGAAGAAGCCGCGCGCGATCGTCCGCTGCGCGCCGGTGACGGTGTCGATCAGGACCAGCCGCTGCCGGCCGACTTCGGGTCCGAGCACAGCCGCCACCGACTTCGAGTCGGGCGACCAGTCGAAGACGTAGGGATCCCGCCAGCCGCTGACCAGGGTCGTCGGCGGGGCGCTGCCGTTCGCGGCCGCGAGGACCAGTTCCGGCTGCGCGTTCTGGCCCCTCCCCTGGTGCAGCAGGGCGACGATCTGCCCGTCCGGCGAGACCCGCGGGTTCGACCCGGCGACGAGCTTGTGCGCCCCCGAGCCGTTGTCTGCCGCCGCCCAGACAACCGGGTTGAGCGGCTGCCGCGTGAATACCAGCGTCGCCTGCGCAGCCGCCGGCAGAGCCAGCAGGGCAACGCCCACCAGGGCCACGGCGATCCATCTCGGACTCGGACGCGTTGCCACAACACGATGATAGTGCCCCACGGTGGACGTGCCGAGTTGACCGCCATATTGGGCGGTCAACTACCGGCACGTCGCTCAGAGCTCGGGGACGTCGGCGCCGTGGGGGCTGAAGGGGAGGCGGCGGACCTCGGCCCAGCCGGCGCAGCGGCGCTCCAGCTCCTCGCTGACCTTGCCGGCGTCGTCCCAGGTGGTCCAGACGAGCACGGTCGGGCCGGCGCCGGAGATCGTCGCCCCGAGCGCGCCGAGGTCGCGGGCGGAGTCGACCAACTCCATCGAGCGGAGGTAGAGGTCGCGTCGGCGCGGCTGGTGGATCCGGTCCACGAGCCCGCTCGCCACCAGGTCGAGGTCGGCGCGCTGCAGGCCGAGCACCAGGCGCGAGGCGGCGGCGATGTTGGCGACGGCGTCGGCGAGCGGCACCTCGGCCGGGATCGCCTCGCGGGCGCGCTCGGTCGAGACCTCCTCGGGTGGGATCACGACGATCCCCTCCAGCCCGCCCGGCGGCTCGAAGCGGGCGGCGGTCGGCACGCCGGTCTCGTCGCGCCCGCAGACGACGAAGCCGCCGTGGATCGCCGCGGCGACGTTGTCCGGATGTCCCTCCAGCTCGGTTGCGCGAATCAGCAGCTCCTGCTTGGAGAGGCCCAGCTCGAACATGTGGTCGGCGGCGAACAGGCCGGCGACGATCGCAGCCGCGCTGGAGCCGAGGCCGCGGGCGAGCGGGATGCTGCCTCCGCCCAGCCGGAAGGCGATCCCGTCGGCCGAGTGCAGGCTGTCGAAGGCGCGGACGATCAGGTTGTCGCGCCCGGTCGGCACGTCGAGCCCGCCGGGGTCGAGCGAGAACTCTCCCGCCTCCTCGACCTCCAGCTCGAGGAACATCGAGAGCGCCGCCGCCATCGTGTCGTAGCCCGGCCCGAGGTTGGCCGAGGAGGCGGGGACGCGGACGAGGCGGCGACGGGCGGTCAATCGAACACCGCGCGCTCGACGGCCGCGAGGTCGTTCTCGCAGTTGATCACCGGCGGGGCCTTGGAGAGGGCGGTGTCGGGATCCTTGAGGCCGTGGCCGGTCAGCACGCAGACCACCGACTCGGGCGGCGCGGAGCCCTCGGCGACCGGCAGGCCGTGGGCGAGCAGGCCGGCGACCGAGGCGGCCGAGGCCGGCTCGCAGAAGACGCCTTCGCCGTCGGCCAGCCAGCGGTAGGCGTCGAGGATCTGCTCGTCGGAGACGGCGGCGACGCGGCCGCGCGAGGCGGTGAAGGCGTCCATCGCCTCCTCCCAGCGGGCCGGGTTGCCGATCCGGATCGCCGAGGCGACCGTCTCCGGGTCGGCGACCGGGGCTCCGCGGACCAGCGGCGCCGCGCCCTCGGCCTGGAAGCCGTAGACGACCGGCGCCGCGCCCAGCTCCTGGAAGCCGCGCCAGTAGGCGGTCACGTTGCCGGCGTTGCCGACCGGGATCGCCAGCGCTCCCGGCGCCTCGCCCAGCTCCTCGACGACCTCGAAGGCGGCGGTCTTCTGGCCTTCGATCCGGTAGGGGTTGACCGAGTTGACCAGCTCGATCGGGTGCTTCTCGGCGAGCGCGCGGACCAGCTGCAGCGCCTCGTCGAAGTTGCCCTGCAGGGCGATCACCCGCGCCCCGTGCATCAGCGCCTGGGCGAGCTTGCCGATCGCGATCTTGCCCTCCGGCACGATCACCGCCCCCCGCATCCCCGCCCGCGCGGCGTAGGCGGCGGCGCTGGCGGCGGTGTTGCCGGTCGAGGCGCAGATCACCGCCTCCGCCCCGCGCCCCTTCGCCCGCGACACCGCCACGGTCATCCCCCGGTCCTTGAAAGACCCGGTCGGGTTCGCCCCCTCGAACTTGAGGTAGGCCCGCACACCAAGGCGCTCGGACAATCTCTCGGCCTCGATCAAGGGGGTCGACCCCTCATTCAGGGTGACGACCGGATCTCCAGCCTCCAACGGAAGCCTGTCCCGATAGCGCACGATCAACGGCGCAGGGGTCAACCGAACTCCTCCTCGATCACCCGGATGAAGCGGGGCGCCGAGCGCAGGTCGTCCAGCGCGCCGATCCGCTCGACGGCGGCTTCGAAGCGCGACTCGAGGCACTCGTGGACGACCATCACCAGCCGCGCGTCGTCGCCGGCCCCGCGCTGGACGACGCTCTTGACCGAGATCCCGTTCTCGCCCAGCAGCTGGGCGATCCTGGCCAGCACGCCGGGCTCGTCGGCGACCTCGAGGTGCAGGTAGAAGGAGGAGCCGACGTCGCTGACCAGCGGCAGCCGCTCGCGCGCCTCGTGCACCGGCGCCTCGCCGGCGAGGATCGAGGCGACGTCGCCGAGCACCGCCGTGGCCGTCTCGACCCCGCCGGCGCCCGGTCCCGACATCGTCACCTCGGTGATCGCCGGCGCCTCGACCATCACCGCGTTGAACGGGCCGCCGACCGGCGCCAGCGGGTGGCCGCCGTAGAGGAAGCAGGGGAAGACGCGGACGCTGAGCCCGCCCTGGCGCCGTTCGGCGACGCCG
Organism: uncultured Solirubrobacterales bacterium; assembly: GCA_963764365.1. Classification (GTDB taxonomy): domain Bacteria; phylum Actinomycetota; class Thermoleophilia; order Solirubrobacterales; family 70-9; genus VRUE01. The sequence goes on along the minus strand of CAVXSI010000020.1, from coordinate 154,814 downwards.
AGCAGCTTCAGCGAGAGGCCGAGCTCCTTGGCGTAGGCGAGGTCGTCGGGCATGACCCGCTCGATCCCCTCGTAGGCGACCTCGTCGAGCGTGACCGGGGTGTGGAAGGCGAGCCGGGCGAGGATCGCCATCTTCGCCGCCGCGTCGGCGCCGTTGACGTCGTCGCTCGGGTCGGCCTCGGCGTAACCCAGCTCCTGGGCGCGGCCAAGGACGTCCTCGTAGGCGGCGCCGCTCGCCGCCATCTCGCTGAGGATGAAGTTGGTGGTGCCGTTGACGATCCCGAAGACCTTCGCGATCTCAATCGTGCCGAAGCTCTCCTGGATCGTGCGGACGATCGGGATCGCCCCCGCCACCGCCGCCTCGAAGCGCAGCTGCACGCCGGCCTCGCGGGCGACCGCGAACAGCTCCTCGCCGTGCTGGGCGAGCAGCTGCTTGTTGGCGGTGACGACCGGGCGGCCGGCCCGCAGCGCGTCGAGCACGAACTGGCGCGCCGGGTCGGTGCCGCCGATCAGCTCGACGACCAGGTCCGACTGCTCGAGGATGACCCCGAAGTCGCCCTCGGAGCGGGTCAGCGTCCCGGCCAGCTCCGGCCGTCTGCCGGTCTGCGCCTCGACCGCGCCGGCTCGCTCGGCGAGCAGCGTGGCGAAGGCGCCGCCGACCGTGCCGCGCCCCAGCAGCCCGATGCGAACCGGCTCAGCCATCGACGTCGCGCGCGGTCAGGTCCTCGTAGGTCTCGCGCCGCACGACGACCCGCGCCTCGCCGTCGCGGCAGAAGGCAACCGGCGGCCGCGGCACGCCGTTGTAGTTGCTCGCCATCGCGTAGCCGTAGGCGCCGGTGGCCGGGGTGACCAGCACGTCGCCGACCGCCGGTGCCGCCAGCGTCGCGTCGCGGACGATCACGTCGCCGGACTCGCAGTGCATGCCGGCGACCGTCGCCAGGGTGTCGGGCTCGGCGCCGGCGCGGTCGGCGATCAGCGCCTCGTAGCGCGAGCCGTAGAGCATCGGCCGCAGGTTGTCGGACATGCCACCGTCGACCGCGACGTAGGTGCGGACGCCGGGGATCTCCTTCACCGTGCCGACCCGGTAGGCGGTGAGGCCGGCGTTGCCGACCAGCGAGCGGCCCGGCTCGACCAGGATCCGCACCCCTTCGCCGAACACCTCGGCGACGCCGCGGGCCTTGACCTCGACGTAGGAGTCGATCGAGGGCGGCTCGTCCTCGGCGGTGTAGGCGATGCCGAGGCCGCCGCCGACGTTGACCAGCCGGCACCAGTCCCCGGCCAGAGCGCCGATCGCCTCGATCGCCAGCCGGTAGGGCTCGAGCTCGAAGATCTGCGAGCCGATGTGGGCGTGCAGGCCGACCAGCTCGAGCGCGCCGCTCGCCAGCACCCGCTCGATCGCCCGCGCCGCCAGGCCGTCCTCCAGCCCGAAGCCGAACTTCGAGTCGAGCTGGCCGGTCTGCACGTAGTCGTGGGTCGACGGCTTGATCCCGGGGGTGACGCGGATCAGCACCCGCTGGGGGCCGTCGAGCAGCCGCTCGCAGCGCTCGATCTCGTCGAAGGAGTCGAGGATCAGGTGGCCGACGCCGGCCCGCGCGGCGAGCAGGATCTCCTCGTCGCTCTTGTTGTTGCCGTGCATGTGGATGCGGGCGGGGTCGAAGCCGGCGCGCAGCGCCATGTGCAGCTCGCCGCCGGAGGCGACGTCGACCGAGAGCCCCTCCTCGGCGAACAGGCGGTAGGCGGCGGTGCAGGGCAGCGACTTGCTGGCGAAGAGGACTTCGAAGTCGTCGCTGCGGCGCTCGAACGCCTCGCGGTAGGCGCGGGCGCGGGCGCGCATGTCGTCCTCGGCGTAGATGTAGGCGGGGGTGCCCAGCTCGGCGGCCAGCTCGACCACGTCGCAGCCGGCGACCTCGAGCCGGCCCAGCTCGTTGACGCGGCTACCCGCCGGGAAGACCGCCGAGCCGGCGACCGGGTCGGCGACCGCGCCCGCTTGTCCGCGTTCGGTCATCGGTCGGCATTGTGACCGGAATCGGTGTGGTCGCGGTCAGTGCCGCCGCCAAGCAAGCCGCCGACCGTCCTACAGATAGCCCATCGGATCGGTGGGGGCGCCGCCGATCCGCACCTCGAAGTGGACGTGCGGGCCGAAGCAGCGCCCGGTGCAGTCGCTGTAGCCGATCACCTGGCCCTGCGAGACCTGCTGGCCGGCGCTGACGGCGAAGGACTCCTGGTGGGCGTAGCAGGTGGAAAGCCCGCCACCGTGGTCGATGCAGGTGAAGTTGCCGTAGCCGCCGCTGCTCGCCTCCGGCTCGGTGAAGATCACCGTTCCGGCCGCTGCGGCGCGGATAGGTGTGCCGCTGGGGACGGCGATGTCGATCCCGGGGTGGAACTCGCTGCCGCCGAAGCGCGGGCCGAAGCCGGAGACGACCGGACCGTCGACCGGCCAGATCAGGCCGCTGCCGTTGCCGCCGCGGATCGGGCCGGCGGGGAGCGGCACCGAGCCGGTGGCGGCCAGCGTCGCCGCCAGTTCGGCCTGGATCGAGGCGACGGCGCCGTCCAGCTCCTTTTCGGAGCCTTCGACCCTCTCCAGCGCCGCTTCGCGGCGGCGCCTGGTCGCGACGAGGTCGGCCTGCCGGCTCTGCACGGCGGCACGGGCGCTCGCCAGTGCCCGCTCTTCGGCGGCGATCGAGTCGCGGGCGGCTTCGATCGTCTCCTTGGCAGAGCGCTGCCGGACCACCGTCCGCCGCACCTGGTCGCGCAGGTCGCGCACCCGGCCGACCACCGCTTCGTCGAGCCCGTGGATGCGGTTGAGGTACTCGGTCCGGTCGAGCAGGTCCTGGTAGCCGCCGGCCTCGACGATCGCCGTCAGCAGGTCCGGGCTGCCCGACTCGTACATCGCCACCAGCCGCCGCCGCAGCGCCGTCAGCGCCCTGGTCAGCCGCGCCCGGACGACGGCGAGGTGCTGCCTGGCGACGTCCAGCTCGGCCTGCGCTTCGTCCAGCTCGGCCTGCTTGACCCGCAGCCGCGACCGCACCCCGGCCTCCTGCCCCCGCAGCGCGGCGACCTCCGTGGTCAACCTCTCGATCCGCCCCCTGAAGCGCGAGATCGTCGAGGTGAGCACGCCCCTGCGTTCCCGAACCTTCGAGAGCTTCGCTTCCTTGGCGTCGAGAGTCGACTGCAAATCCTTGGCCGGCGCCGAAGCAGCTCCACAGAGCAGCACAGCAAGCGCCGCCGCAGCAGCTCCCGCAGCCACCGCGGCCAAACGAGTCTTCAGCATGGCAACGCACGCTAGCGAGGCCCCAACCCCGCCACGAAGCAGCCCCCAGTCCCTGCAACCCGGCTTGCGAAGGGGGAGTTGGGGGGTCCTCTCGACGGGCGGATACTCAAAACGCCGGCCTAATTAGGCCGGCGTTTGTCCGGCGAGAGGACCCCCCAACTCCCCCCACCACCACCAGCCCTACGCAGCGACGGGCTCCGGCTTCTCCTTCATCGCCTCCGCCGCCACCTCGGCCGCGTACCCGAGCCTCTCGCCGTATTCCCGCGCCTGCATCCGCGAGATCACCATCCGCTGGATCTCCGCCGTCCCCTCGAACAGCTGGTAGATCTTCGCGTCGCGGAACCACTTCTCCAGCGGGCACTCGGTGCTCTGCGCGTAGGGGCCGACCAGGTCCATCAGCGTCGTCGTCGCCCACATCGTCACGTCGCCGGCCTTCAGCTTCGACATCGAGCCCTGGCCGCCGCGCATCGGGATCCCGTTGCGGCCCATCCAGGAAGCCCGCTGGACCAGCAGCCGCGCCGCCTCGAGCTCGGTCGCGACGTCAGCCAGCGTCTGCTGGATGCGCTGCGTCTGCAGCAGCGGCGTCCCGCCTTCCGACTGCCCGTCGAGGTACTCGAGCGTCCACTCGTAGGCCGCCTGGCCGATCCCCAGCGCCGAGGCGCCGACGATCGGCCGGGTGATCTCGAAGGTCGCGAGGGCGTCGGCACCCCGCGACTTCTTTCCTTCGCGACCGCGCTGAAGCTTCTTCTCCAACTTCTCCTCGCCGCCGAGCAGGTTCTCGGCCGGGATCCGGCATTCGTCGAGGATCACCTCGGCGGTGTGCGAGGCGCGGATCCCGAGCTTCGACTCCTTCTTGCCCTGGCTGAGGCCGGGGGTGTCCTTGCCGATCACGAACGAGGCCTGGCCGCGCGTGCCGAGGCTCGGGTCGACGGTGGCGACGACGACGTGGACGTCGGCAATGCCGCCGTTGGTGATGAAGACCTTGGTCCCGTTGAGGACCCACTCGTCGCCCTCGCGCTTGGCGGTTGTCTTCAGGCTCTTGACGTCGGAGCCGGCCTGCGGCTCGGTCACCGCGTAGGCGCCGAGCATGATCTCGTCGCCCGTGCCGAAGCACTCGGGAACCCAGCGGGCGATCTGCTCGGGGGTGCCGGAGGAGGCGATGCCGGCGGCGGCGAGGCCGGAGCCGGAGATCGCCAGGGCGATGCCGGCGCAGCCCCAGTGGAACTCTTCGGCAGAGATCGCCTGCATCTGGCCCTCGCCGTCGGCGGCCGAGCGCTGGATCGCCTCGAGCGTGCCGAAGCCCTGCTTGCGCGCCTCTTTGATGACCTCCCAGGGCGTGCTCTCCTCTTCGTCGTGCTTGCGCGCCGCCGGCCGGATCACGTCGCGGGCGAAGGCCCGGGCGCGGTCCTTGAAGTCCTGCTGCTCCTCGTTGAGCGCGAAATCCATTCGATCCCCCTCGGTGGCGAAGATTGTTGATTGACTGGTCAGTCAATCGCTTCGACGAAGCTTAGCTGACCGACCAGCCAGCTCCGGTCGCGCGCTGAAGCGCGCCCTCTTCGCCGTCTCCCCGCGTCCTCGATCTGCCTGCCGCACACGCCCAGGCGGCGACGAACTTGCAATAGCGTTGCCCCCGATGACGCGACCGATCAACGCCGACGTCCCGGCGTCGAAGCCGCCCGGGGGCGAGGCTCGGGCGGAGGGCAGGTCGGCGCCGAAGCCGGCGCCCCGCCCGCAGAAGCCGCGGCGCAGGCCGATTCCCGCGGCGCTGAAGGCGATCGCGGGCCTCTTCGCGCTCGCCGTCGTCTTTATCGTCGCCGCGATCCTCGGCGGCAGCTCCGGTGGCGGCGAAGCGGAACCCGCGGCGCCGGCGCCGCTCGAATCGAGCGGTGGGCAGGCTGAAGCGCCGCCCTCGCAGCCGGCGAGCGAGCTGGGCTACCCCGGGTTCGCGACCGCCAACACGACCAGGGTCGGCGGCGCCGACCCTGCCTCCACCGCGGCGGCGGTGGCCCTCGCAACCTACCCCTCCACCGATTCCGCCCAGCGGCCGGAAGCCGTCAGCCTGGTCAACGAAGCGGACTGGCAGACGGCGATCGCCGCCTCGGTCCTGATGGCTCCGCCGCTCGGCGCTCCGGCGCTCGTCTCCGCAGCCGACGCGATGCCGGGCTCGACCGTCGAAGCGCTCGACGCGCTCGATCCTCAGGGCGGCAGGGGCAGCGGCGGCGCCCAGCTGTTCGCGATCGCCGGCGCCGACGCGCCGGCCGACCTGAAGACGACGCCGGTGGGCGGCGCCGGCGCCGCCGGCGCGGCGAAGATCGCCGCGCTGCGCGACCGGCTGTTCGGCTCGCCCCCGCAGCACGTCGTCGTCGCGCCGAGCGGCGAACCGGCGTTTGCGATGCCGGCCGCCGCCTGGGCCGCGCGCTCCGGCGACCCGGTCCTGTTCAGCGGCGCTGCCAAGCTGCCCGCGGCGACCGCGGCGGCGCTGAGGCGCCACCCGCACGTCCCCGTCTACGTTCTCGGCCCGTCCTCGGCGATCTCCTCGCAGGTGTTCCGCGAAATCGCCAGAATCGACAAGCGGGCCGGCCGCGTGTCGGGTGAGGATCCCGTCGCCAACGCGATCGAACTCGCCCGCTACTCGAAAGGCGGCTTCGGCTGGAACGTCAACGACCCCGGCCACGGCTTCGTCGTCGCCCGCTCCGACCAACCGCTCGACGCGGCCGCGGCGGCAGCGCTCTCGGCCTCCGGCGCCTGGGGCCCACTGCTGCTCAGCGACGGCGCCGATAGGCTTCCCGACGCGCTGCGCGGCTACCTGCTCGACGTCAAGCCGGGCTACACCACGGACCCGACGCGCGCCTTCTACAACCACGTGTGGGTGATCGGAGACGAGGAAGCGATCGACGTGAGTCAGCAGGCGGAAATCGACGAGCTGGCGGCGCTGGCCCAGATCGGGGGGGAAGGGTGAGCGAGGCGGAGAGCCCCGAGCTTCTCGGCGGCGGCCACGAGGTGACGGCCGAGGACGTGCGCGCCCTCGCCGGCCCCTCCACCCCCCACTTCGCGCTGCAGGTGCGCAACCGCATCCGCCGTCTGATCGAGCCGCTGCCCGCCGGCCATCCGGCCCGGGTCGAGGGCGAGCGCAAGATCGCCGAGCTGGAGGATCTGGCCGAGCACAGCGGCGACCCTCGCGGCACGATGGGCATCGGCCACCGATGAAGGCGATGGCGCCGGGTGTCTGGCGGCTGAAGGAGCTGCCGGCGCCGACGATCAACGTCTACCTGGCCGGCGACGTGCTGATCGACGCCGGCCGCACCTGGGACCGCCGCCGGATCTTCGCCGAGATCGACGGCCGCGAGCTGTCGATGCTCGCGCTCACCCACGTCCATCCGGACCACCAGGGCGTCGCCAAGGACGTCTGCGAGGCCCGCGGCATCCCGCTCGCCTGCCACGCCGACGACGTCGACGCGATGGAGGGGCGGCGGCCGGTGCAGGAGGCGCACCGCGGCAACCTCGTCAACCGCGTCATCAGCAGCCTCTGGGAGGGACCGCCGTACAGGGTCGAGCGGGTGCTGAGCGAGGGCGACGAGGTGGCGGGCTTCCGCGTCGTCCATGCCCCCGGCCACGCCCGCGGCGAGGTGGTCTTCTTCCGCGACTCCGACCGGGTCGCGATCTGCGGCGACGTGATCCGCAACATGAGCTACGCAACCGGCCGCCCGATGATCGCCGAGCCGCCCGAGATCTTCACCTACGACCCGGCCGAGAACCGCCGCTCGATCCGCAAGCTCGCCGACCTCGAGCCGTCCCTGATCCTCCCCGGCCACGGCCCCGCGATAGCCGACATCGCCAGGTTCGAGCGCTTCGTCTCCACCCTCCCCGCCTGACCGCCGGGACGTGCCGGTGATTTGCCGCCCAATACGGGGGATAACCACCGGCACGTCCGACTATGCTCTCGCCATGGCCGACGCGATCGAGCACGGGTTCAAGGAGGGCGACAAGGTCTGGGTCGAGGACGGAGACGGCAAGCACCATCCCGGGGTCTTCGTCGGCAACAACGAAGCCTCCGGCTGGTTCGGCGGCGGCCCCAGCGCCTACGTCGCCCACCCCGAGGCGCACCAGGCCGAGGTCGTCTCGGTCTTCCGCATCACCCCGCGCGACGAGTAGCGGGCGCTCACGCCCCAGGGCCGAAGGCGTCGATCAGGCGGTTCTGGTACTCGCTCAGCTCCTCGGGGGAGATGAAGTAGGTCGGGGGCGTGAGGAAGAGGCCGTCGGCGCGCTCTGCGGTCTGCTCGACTCGGGCGCGGACCTTGTCGAGCGGGCCGGCGGCGCAGTAGGCGTCGACCATCTCGTCGCTGATCGCCGCCGGGACGGCGGCGAGGTCACCGCGGCGGAAGGCCTCGCCGGCGGCGACGGCGTTGTCGGCGAAGCCGTGCAGCTCCCAGAGCGGCATGTAGGTCTTGACGGTCGCGTAGAAGGAGATCGTGCGCCGGGCCATCTCGATCGCCCGCGCCTCGTCGTCGTCGATCGCGCAGCAGACGGTCGGCAGGTAGTCGAAGTCGCCGCGGTCGCGGCCGGAGCGCTTCAGCCCATCCTCGAAGGAGGCGACGACGACCTCGTCGATCCAGCGCAGGCTCTGGATCGGGTGGCCGATCAGGCCGTCGGCGACGTCGCCGGCCATCCGGCACATGCCCCCCTGCACGCCGGCGGTGTAGATCGGCACCGACTCGCGCGGCGCCGGGTGGGGTCGCACCCAGCCCTTGATGTCGATGTCGTAGTAGTCGCCCTCGTAGCGGATCGGCTCGCCGGCCCCCGCCTGCCGCATGATCAGCCGCGTCGCCTCGATCGCCTCGCGCAGGTGCGGCGCCGGCCTGCCGTACTCGGCGTTGTGCCAGGTTTCGTTCAGCCGCTTGACCCCCGAGCCGAGGCCGAGCCGGAAGCGCCCGCCCGACATCTCGTCGACGTCGAGGGCGGAGACGGCGAGGATGAAGGGGCTGCGGGTGAACGCCCAGGCGATCCCGGTCGCGATCCCGATCGTCTCGGTGCGCCCGGCCAGGTAGGCGGCCTGGGTGACCGAGGAGCGGAACAGCTCCGGCGCCCAGACGCACTCGACGCCGGCCGCCTCGGCGCGCTTCGCCTCCGCCTCGAGGTCGGCGACCGTGGTGCCGATCGCGGCGACGCTGATCCGGTCTAACGCCCCCACAGGATCCGCCCCTCCGCGCTCCGCTGTTCTGCAGCCGCGATTACCGATGGAAAGGAACAGCGGAACATGGGTTCATGCCGGTACTGCGGGTTGCTCGAGCACCAGGTCGGCTACCCGGTCGCGGTGCCAGCGGGCATCGCCGAAGGTCGCCGCGTTGGCCTTGCCGCGCTTGAGGAAGAAGTGCAGATCGTGCTCCCAGGTGAAGCCGATCCCTCCGTGCACCTGGATCGAGGCGTCGGGAACCCGCCAGCCGGCGTCGGACGCGTAGGCCTTGGCCATCGAGGCGGCCAGCGGCAGCGACTCGGGCTCGGCGTCGGCGGCCCAGGCGGCCCCGTAGACGGCGGAGCGCGAGTTCTCGGTCTCCAGCAGCATCTGCGCGCAGCGGTGCGAGACGGCCTGGTAGGCGCCGATCGGGCGACCGAACTGCTGCCGGTCTTTGGCGTACTCCACCGCCATCTCCATCGTCCGCTGGGCGATCCCGGTCGACTCGGCGGCGACCGCCACGCAGGCCCGCCAGAGCACCGGCAGGTAGTCCTCCTGGCCGCCGGCCAGGGTCGCCTCGGGCTCGACCCGGACGCCGTCGAAGCGGACCGAGTGGAGGCGGCGGGTGAGGTCGATCGAGCTCTCGGCGCTCACCGTGACACCGTCGGCCCCGCGCTCGACCAGGTGGCGGCGGCCGTCGGCGGTGGCGACGAGGAAGAAGTCGGCCGTGGCCGCGTCCATCACCAGCACCTTCTCGCCGTCGAGCACGGTCGCGTCGCCAGCGGCTCCCGGCTGCATCCCGAAGTCGCCGATCGTCGCGCTGCTGCCGGCCTCGAACAGCGCGACCGTCCCGCGCGCCTCGCCGCTCGCCAGCGGCCGCAGCCAGCGCTCGCGCTGGGCGTCGTCGCCGACCGCCGCCAGCGCCAGGCCGGCGACCGTGGTCGACAGCAGCGGCGAAGGTGCCAGCGCGTAGCCCATCTCCTCGAAGAGGACCGCCAGGTCGACGATGCCGAGGCCCTGCCCGCCCCACTCCTCCGGCAGCGCCAGACCCGGCCAGCCCAGCTCGGCCATCTCCTCCCAGTCGGATTGCTCGAAGCCGTGCTCGCTCGCCGCCAGCTCGCGGATCCGCTCCGACCTGTAGCGGGCGGCGAGGAACTCGCGCGCGGTCGACTTGATCGCCTGCTGCTCGTCGGTCAGATCAAAATACATTTTCCGCCCACTTCCTCTGCTCCCGCTCCGGCGCAGGGATCGGATATGGATGCGCCTCCGCTCCCGCGGTCGGCAGTGGGCGGGTGTTCTCGGCCCGGAAAGTCATCGCAGACGGGGTAGGCCGAGCACCCGCTCGGCGATGATGTTCTTGAGGATGTCCGTCGTGCCGCCCTCGATCGAGTTGGCGCGCGAGCGCAGGAAGCCGTACTGCCAGGCGCCGTTGGCGACCGCGTGCTCGGCGCCGCGGTCGAGCGGCGCGTAGGCGCCCTCGATGTCGAGCGCCAGCTCGGCGATCCGCTGGTTGATGTCGGCCCACTGCCACTTGCCGAGCGAGCCCTCGGGGCCGGGGATGCCCGACTGCATCGTCTTGGTCAGGCCGCGGTAGGCGTTCAGCCGCATCGTCTCGGCCTCGATGTTGAGCTGGGCGAGGCGCTGGCGGATGACCGGGTCGTCAGCCGCGGTGCCGCCGTCGATCCGCGTCCCGGCCGCCAGCCCGCCCAACCGCTTGAGGCTGTTGGCGATTTGCGAGATCGCCCCGAAGGCGAGGCCGGCGCGCTCGTTCATCAGCGTCGTGATCGCCACCGACCAGCCGTTGCCGACGCCGCCGACGACGTTCTCGTCGGGGATCCGCGCCTCCTCGATGAAGACCTCGTTGAACTCGCCCTCGCCGGTGATCTGAACCAGCGGCTTCGCCTCGACGCCGTCCTGCTCCATGTCCATCAGGAAGTAGGTGAGGCCCTTGTGCTTGGGCGCGTCGGGGTCGGTGCGGGCGACCAGCATGCACCACTTCGCGTACTGGGCGAAGGTCGTCCAGACCTTCTGCCCGGTGACCACCCATTCGTCGCCGTCCTTGACCGCCTTCGTCTTCAGCGAGGCGAGGTCGGAGCCCGACTCCGGCTCGGAGAAGCCCTGGCACCAGATCTCCTCGGCGGTCAGGATCGGCTCCAGGTAGCGCTGCTTCTGCTCGTCGCTGCCGTGGGCGATCACCACCGGGCCGCCCATCGCCAGCCCGAGCACGTTGGCCGGGCTGGGCGCTTCCTGGCGCGCCGCCTCGCCGACGAAGATCGCCTGCTCGATCAGGGTCGCGCCGCGGCCGCCGTACTCCTTCGGCCAGGAGATCCCGGCCCAGCCCGCCTCGTGCAGCCTGCCCTGCCACTCGGTGCGGAAGGCCATCACCTGCTCGAGACTGCCTTCCGGCTCCGGCCCCGGGTGGTTCTCCTCCAGCCAACTCCGCACCTCGTCCCGAAAGTCTCTCTCAGAAGGAGACAGGCTCAAGTCCATGGCTCAGAGCCTACTTGCTGAAAAGCCACAGGTGCTGAGGCCGTCTGACCAAGCAGATCAAGGACGCAGGGAGCGTGGCGTGCTCTGCACGCGAGCGACCGAGGACGCCGATATGCGCCGGTCAGACGGCCTCAGACCCTTTCGATCAAAGTTCCAGTCCCAAGCCCGCCGCCGCAACACATCGTCACCAGGCCCATCTGCTTGTCGGAGCGCTCCATCTCGTGCAGCAGGGTGGTGATCAGGCGGGCGCCGGTCGAGCCAAGCGGGTGGCCGAGGGCGATCGCGCCGCCGTTGACGTTGACCCGGTCCATGTCGGGCTCGAGCTCGCGACGCCAGGCGGCGAGGACCGCGGCGAAGGCCTCGTTGATCTCGACCAGGTCGATGTCGTCCATCTTCATCCCGTTGCGCTCGAGCAGCTTTTCGGTCGCCGGGATCGGGCCGGTCAACATGATCACCGGGTCGACGCCGACCGTGGTCTGGTCGTAGATCCGTGCCCGCGGCTTCAGCCCCAGGGCGTCGGCCTTCTCGCGCGCCATCAGCAGCACCGCGGCGGCGCCGTCGGAGACCTGCGAGGAGTTGCCGGCGGTGACCTTGCCGTCCTCCTTGAAGGCCGGCTTCAGCGCGGCGAGCCCCTCCAGCGTCGTCTCGCGCAGGCCCTGGTCGGTGACGTAGGTGTCGCCATTGACGGCGAAGGGGACGATCTCGCGCTCGAAGCGCCCCTCCTCGGTCGCCTTCGCGGCGAGCTGCTGCGAGCGCAGGCCGATCTCGTCCAGCTCGGAGCGGGGGATCTCCCACCTGTCGGCGATCATCTCGGCCGAGAGGCCCTGCGGGATCAGGTTGTAACGCTCGAGCAGCGCGGGCGAGAAGGGGGCGCCGTACTCCTCCATCACCTTGTAGCCGTCGGCGAAGGAGATGTGGCCCATGTGCTCGACGCCGGAGCCGATCGCGACGTCGTGGACGCCGGTTGCGATCAGGGCGGCGGCGAAGTTGACCGCCTGCTGCGCGGAGCCGCACTGGCGATCGATCGTCGTCGCCGGGGTCTCGACCGGCAGGCCCGCCTCGAGCCAGGCGTTGCGGCCGATGTTGACGCCCTGCTCGCCGAACTGCTGGGCGCAGCCGCTGACCACGTCGCCAGTCTCGGCGGGGTCGACGCCGGAGCGCTCGAACAGCTCGCCGTAGACCTTGGCCAGCAGGTTCGAAGGGTGGATGTCCTTGTAGTAGCCCTTCTGCTCGTGGCCGCGGCCGATCGGGGTGCGGACCGCCTCGACGATGACGACCTCGCGGCCGCCGAACCTGCCGTTTCCGTTGCCTGACATCGAAGCCTCCGTTCGTCGCGTCCTTCTCGCTCCGATGTGCTTTATCCCCGAATCGCGAGGCAAAGGGACAGCGGAACCGGGTTATCCAAAGATAGCCGATTGACTGGTCAGTCAGCCAATTTGCTTGACGGGATTCACACAGCGCTCGGCCGCGGGTCCTGTCGTGGGGCTGGGCTCCCCGCCTTCGCCGGGCGGGGAGCCCAGCCCCACGCCTCCCGCGGGCGGGAAGTGATAGGAACCCCGTCTTGATGAGCGGAAAGCTGGGGTATGAAGCGCCGGGGATCGCCGGCAGCGGAGCCATCGCCACGGGCCTGGCCGCGGTTTCGACGACGACGGCCGACACGATCCTGCTGGCCCGCAGCGAGGCCTCGGCCTGGCGGGCCGAGGAGAAGGTGGTCGCCGCCTGCGCCAAGATCGACGGCGCCGAGCCCTCGCGGCTGCGGGTCACCACCGACCCCAAGGATCTCGCCGACTGCGATGTCGTGGTCGAGGCGGTAATCGAGGAAGTCGGGCCGAAGGGCGAGGTTCTCGGTGCCGTCGCCGCGGCCTGTCCCGGCGCCGACCTGGCCACCACCACCTCCTCGCTCAGCATCCATGAGATCGCCGAGGCCGCCGGCATCCCGGGCCGCCTCTTCGGCCTCCACGTCTTCAACCCGGTGCCGCGGATGAAGCTGGTCGAGGTCTGCTTCCCCGAAACCGGCGAGGCGACCCGCGAGAAGGCGCTCGCCTGGTGCGCGGCGCTGGGCAAGACCGCGGTCGAGGTTCCGGACCAGGCCGGCTTCGTCGTCAACCGCCTGCTCTTTCCCTACCTGTTCGACGCGGTGCGGATGGTCGAGCGCACCGGCATGGAGGCGGGCGAGGTCGACGCCTGCATGAAGCTCGGCGCCGGCCACCCGATGGGCCCGCTGGCGCTGCTCGACTTCGTCGGCCTCGACGTCGCCGAGGCGATCGGCGACGCGCTCTACGCCGACTCCGCCGACATGGCCCACAAACCGCCCGGTCTGATGGTCGAGATGGTCGGCGAAGAGAAGATGGGCCGCAAGTCCGGCGCCGGCTTCTATAGCTACGACTGACTATCTCTTTCCGGCGCGATCCCAGATGACATCGGCGGGGGAGCAGCCTTGACAACGGGCGGCGGCCTCGATCTCGTCCCAGGGGAGCTCAGCCTCGGGAAGCTCGTCCCAGCGGGCCAGGTCGAGGGCCTCGACCGCTCCCTTGAGCGCCGGGCCCAGATGCTCCTCCGAGCGCAGCAGCGCCGTCAGGACCTCGAGTTGCTTGTCGCTCAAGCGCACAACCCACATGCGATACCTCCAGGGTTAGGCGTAACGCGGGTTGCTCGAAAAAACTAGGCCGAGTGCCGGACGGAACCGTCGCCGCGGATCCGCACCGCCTCGACCCGGTTCTCGCGCACCGACTCGACCCGGATCGTGTAGCCGTTGGCGGTGATCGTGTCGCCGCGCCTCGGCAGCCGGCCGAGCTCGCCGAAGACATAGCCGCCGATCGAGTTGTAGGCGTCGCTGTCGACCGGCAGCTCGATCCCGGCGTCGGCGAGGTCGCCGAGCGAGACGTGGCCGCGGACGAACCACTCGCCCCCGGCCAGGCGCCGCAGTGCCGCCGCCCGCGGGTCGGTCTCGTCCTCGATCTCCCCCACCACCTCCTCGAGGATGTCCTCGACGGTGACGATCCCGACCGTCCGCCCGTACTCGTCGACGATCACCGCGAGCGAGGTCCGCTGCACCTGCAGGTCGTGCAGCAGGTCGTCGAGCGGGCGCGTCTCCGGGACGATCACCGCGTCGCGCACGACCGGCCCGATCCGCGCCTCCGGGCCGTCGCTCATGTAGAGGCGGGCGAGGCTGTTGTTGTGGACGATCCCCATCACCCGGTCGGGGTTGTCTTCCTCGATCACGACCAGCCGGGTGTGGCCGGAGGTGACGCAGCGCCGCAGCGCCGTCTCCACCGTCTCCGCCGAGTCGACCGTGACCACGGCGGGGATCGGCGTCATCACCTCGCGCGCCTGCTGCTCGTGCAGGTGGAAGACGCCGCCGAGCATCCCCGCCTCGCCCGGGTCCAGCGTGCCGCCGAGTCGCGAGCTGTCGATGATCTGCTTCAGATCCTCGGCGGTGTGGCGTTCGTCGATGCTGGTCGGGTCGACGCCGAACAGGCGGACGATCGAGTTGGAGATCGCGCTCAGCCCCATCGTCACCGGCGCCGTCGCAACCCGGAACCAGCCGAGCGGGCGGGAGACGCGCCGGGCGGTGCGCTCGGCCCGGTGGATCGCCAGCATCTTCGGCACCTGCTCGCCGATGCTGATGTGGACCGCGGTGACGATCGCGAAGGCGATCGCCACCGAGAGCACGACGGCGGCACCGTGCGAGAAGCCGCCGAACAGCGGTTCCAGCAGCTTTGCCAGCGACGGCTCGCCGAGGAAGCCGATCCCGATCGAGGCCATCGTCACCCCGACCTGGCAGGCGGAGAGCGATTCGTCGATCTCGTCGAGCTGCCCGAGCACCTCCTCGGCGCCTCTCTCGCCTTCCTCGACGAGCTGCTCGATCTTGCCGCGGCGGCTGCGCACCAGGGCGAACTCGGCCGCGACGAAGAAACCGTTGACGGCGACGAGGACGAGCAGCAGGACGAGCAGCAGGACGCTCATCCGCCCGAGACTGCCATATTGGGCGCGCCATGCGCATCGCCAGTCTCGTCCCATCCGCCACGGAGATGCTGTTCGCGCTCGGCCTCGGCGAGAGCGTGGTCGCGGTGACCCATGAGTGCGACTACCCGCCGGCGGCGCGCGCACTCCCACAGCTGACCCGCACGGTGCTGCCGCCGAGCCTCGACGCGGCCGGGATCGACGCCGCGGTGAAGGAGACGGTCGGCGAAGGGCGGGCGCTGTACGAGCTCGACGAGCCGCGCCTGGCCGAGCTGGAGCCGGACCTGATCGTCACCCAGGCGGTCTGCGACGTCTGCGCCGTCTCCTACGAGGACGTGCTCGAGGTCGCCGCCCGGCTGCCCGGCAGGCCACAGGTCGTGCAGCAGGACCCGAGCACGCTTGGCGAGATGCTCGAGGACGTGATCCGGCTCGGCGAGGCGACCGGCGTCGCCGCCGACGCGCACGAGCTGCGCGGCGAGCTGGAGGGCCGGCTGGCAGCCGTCCGCGCCGCCGTCTCCGGAGCGCGGCCGCCGCGGGTGATCGCGCTCGAGTGGCTCGACCCGCCCTTCGTCGGCGGACACTGGATCCCGGAGATGATCTCGATCGCCGGCGGCGAGGACGTCGCCGGACCACCCGGCCTGAAGTCGCCCGAAGTCAGCTGGGGGACGCTCTCGGGGCTGGTCCCCGACGTGGTGATCGCGATGCCCTGCGGCTGGCACGTCGAGGACTCGCGCGCCCAGGCGCTCGAGCACTGGGAGCGGATCGCCAGGTTGGGAGCCGGCCGGGTCTACGCGGTCGATGCCGCCTCGACCTTCTCGCGCCCGGGCCCGCGGCTGGTCGACGGCGTCGAGCTGCTCGGCCACGTCCTCCACCCGGACCTGGTCGACCCGCCGGGGAACATCGGCTTCGCCGAGGTGCGGGCGCCGCGGTGACCCAGGGCCGATCCCGGTAGGGGTTCCACTTAACTTTTTCGCCGGGCGCGGGGCGTCTCTCGCCGACGCAGTCGGGCGAAAAAGTACAAGACGTTCCACCCCTACCGGGATCGGCCCTACGCAACCGCTATAGCGAGAGCTATGGAGAGGACGCCCAGCGCGGTCATCGCCGCTAGCTCGGCAGGGAAGTGGCGTTCGCCGAGCATTCCTCGCTCGCCGGCGATGATCAGCAGGGCGCAGATGAAGCCGGCGGCGAGGCCGCCGAGGTGGGCGCCGACGCTGATCCCGGGGACGCCGAAGCTGATCGCCAGGTTGAGCACGATCAGGATGCCGACGCTCGAGGCGAGCGCGTCGACGCCGCGGCCGCGGGCGATCACGAAGGTCGCCGCGAGGACGCCGAAGACCGCCCCCGAGGCGCCGATGCTGAGGCTTTCCGGGGAGAGCAGCAGCGCCCCGAACGAGCCGGCGAACAGCGAGGCGAAGTAGATCGCGACGAAGCGGGCGGTGCCGACCCCGGGCTCGAGGATACGGCCGAGGAAGTAGAGCAGCAGCATGTTGCCGCCGATGTGGAAGAGGCTGGCGTGGAGGAAGCCGCAGGTCAGCAGCCGGTACCACTCGCCTTCGGCGACGGACGGACCGAACAGGCCGAATTCGGTGATCAGCGAGCTGCCGAGCGGTTCGAAGCCACCGCCGCCGGTGGCGATCTCGGCGAGAAAGACGGCGACGTTGACCGCGACCAGGATCGAGGTCGCGGGCGCGCGTGTGAACAGCGACGCCTCGCCGACCCCGCGGACGACTTTCGTCCGCTGCCGAGCGCACTCCGGGCAGCGCATCCCGACCGGGGTCGGGGTCATGCACTCAGGGCAGATCGGCCGCCCGCAGTTCGAGCAGGAAACGCGGGTCTCGCGGTCTGGATGTCGGTAGCACGTCTGCGCCATCGGGACGGCGAGCCTACAATCGCGGCGGATGGAGCAGGCGAGCCCGGCGAGACTGTACGCGAGCCTGGTCGGCGCCGGGCTTGTCGTCTACGGCATCGTCGGCTTCTTCTTCGACTCCTCGTTCGCTTCCCCGGCGGACCTCCGCGACGCGCTCGGCCTGGCCTCGGTCAACGGCTGGGCCAACTGCTTCCACATCCTCACCGGGGCGGTCGGCCTGCTGGTCGCCGGCTTCGCCTCGCGCCGCTACGCGCTCTGGACCAGCGCGCTCTACGTCGCGATCGCGGTCTTCGGCGCCTCGCTCTAGCCGCCTCTGCTGAGTCAGGTTGACGCTCAGGGCCGGACGCGGCCGGCGAGCGAGCGCAGGCCGCCGGCCCGCTGACGGCCGCGGCGCCTGATCTCGAGCACCAACAGGGCGCCGGTGGCAAGCCCGCCGGCGCCGACCGCGACCACCGGGCGGACCCAGTTGCGCGGGTCGCGCAGCGCCCGCAGCTCGCTCTCCGAGAGCTCCTCGGCCCAGTCGGAGAGCTCCTCCGCGGCCGCCTGCGTGACCGCCGCCAGGGTGTCCTCGAGCCGCCCCGAGAGCCGCTCCGGCGGCTCGATCGGGCGCAGCGCGTCGCCCAGCAGCAGCTCGACGTCCCAGGTGCTCCCGGTCAGCGTGTCGCGTGCCTCAGTCATCGCTCATCTCCCCTTCCAGCTGCTTGATCGCACGATGGATCAGCACCTTGGTGGCGCCGTCGCTGCGGCCGAGCGCGCGGGCGATCTCGCGGTTGTCCATGCCGAGCGCGAAGCGCATGATCAGCGCGTCGCGGCGGTCGTCGGGCAGGTGCTGGAGCTTCTCGATCACCTGGCGCAGCTCCTCGCGGCCCTCGGCGATCGCCTCGGTCCCGTGCTTGGCCGGAATCGGCTCGGCGCTGTCGAGCGGCGTCTGCGGCCGGCGCGAGCGGTCGCGGTAGTAGTTCAGCGCCAGGTTGTGGGCGATCCGGATCAGCCACGGCCGCAGCGGCCTGCCGTCGGACTCGCGCCGCGCCCGGTCGAAATGGCGGTAGGCCTGGAGAAAGGCCTGCTCGGTCAGGTCCTCGGCGTCGTGCTGGTTGCCAACCCTGTAGTAGGCGTAGGAGTAGACGTCGCGCAGGTGGTCCCGGTAGAGCTGCTCGAACGCCCGGTCGAGCTCCGCCTTCGCCGCCGGGTCGAGGCTCGCCGGCTCGACGTTCCGCTGCTCGCTCACCGGGCAAGCCTAGACGGGGCCGTGCCATCAGGCCGCCCTCTTGCGGCGCTCGACCCGGCGCAGGCCGGCGACCCAGGCGTCGGCGTCGATCTCGCCGCGGATCAGTGCCGCCAGCCCGCCCAGCGCCTCCGCCGGGCCGCCCGAGGCGGCGATCGCCTCGGCCAGCAACGGCACCGCGTCGAGCCCCTCCGAGGCCTGGCCGATCAGGGCCGGGATCTCCGCCGCCGGGGTGCCGCCGCCGAGCAGCTCGCCGGCCCGCCGGTTGCGACCCGACGGCGCCAGCACGGTGGCGGTCAGGTCCCCCACCCCGGCCAACCCGGAGAAGGTCTCCAGCTCGGCGCCGCGGTCGATCGCGTAGGAGATGCACTCGTGCCAGACCTGGGCGGTGGCGATCCCGGCCGCGTTCAGCCCGTGCGCCGCGGTCGCCGCGGCGGCCAGCGCGGCGGCGTTCTTCGCCGCCCCGGCCATCTCGACGCCGACGACGTCGCCCGAGCGCTCGCAGACCAGGCCGGCGCGGTCGAACACGTGGCCGAGCTGGTCGCGCAGGTCGGCGTCTCCCGATCCGAGCACCAGCGCCGCCGAGCCGGAGACCGCCTCGCGGGCGTGGGCGGGACCGCCGAGGCAGGCGATCGCGCGCGGCCGGATCCGTTCGCCGACGTACTCGGCGGGGAGTTGGCCGAGCGGCGCGATCAAACCCTTGGTCAGGAGCAGGACCGAGGAGCGATCGCTGACCCGGTCGGCGATCGCCCCGACCGCCTGCGGCAGCGAGCCGGAGGGGATCGCCAGGCAGACCAGGTCGAAACCGGCGAGCTCGATCTCCGAGGCGGGCCGGACCTGCAGCGAGTCGGGAAGCGGCACGCCCTCGAGGTAGCGCTCGTTCTGCCCCGCCGCCGCCATCGCCTCCGCCTGCTCGGCGGTGCGGGCGCCGAGCTGGACTTCGAGGCCGCCACGGGCGAGCAGCACCGCGACCGCGGTTCCCCAGCTGCCGGCGCCGATCACCGCGGCGCGGCGCATCGGCGGCAGCCCGCCCATCTCTTCCCACTGCAGCAGCACGTTGGGCCAGATCCGCGCCGTCACCGACTCGGCCAGCGGCGGCGAGGGGTGCTCGACCCGGGGGAAGGTCATCGCCCGGCCGAGCCGCACCCGCACCCGGCGCGGCCGGATGCGCCAGACGCGGCGGACGTGCTCGCTGCCGAACACCGCGGTCGGCACGACCGGGGCGCCGGTCTGCAGGGCGAGGCGGCCGACGCCGCGCTTCGGCTCGGCCAGGGTGCCGTGGCGGATCCGGGTGCCCTCGGGGAAGATGCAGACGGTTCCGCCACGCTCGACCGCGAGGCGGGCCGTCTCCATCGCCAGCTCGTCGGATTCGCCGCGGCGGATCGGGAAGGCGCCGAGCCGGGAGAGCAGCCAACCCTGCCAGCGGCGCTCGAACAGCTCGACCTTGGCGACGTAGTTCATCGGCCGCCACCAGGGCAGGGTGCCGCCGATCACGAACGGGTCGAGGAAGCTGCGGTGATTGGCGGCGACGATCAGGCCGTTCCTGACCTTCCCGTGGTCGCGGCCCGCGCGCCCGAGCCGGAAGTAGACGAGGAAGAACGGCAGCATGAACAGCCTGGCGAGCAGGTAGAGCGGCCAGTTGACGCTGTGGGCGCGGGTGTAGTCGTGGTAGCCGAGGAGGCGGTCTTCGCTCACGTGTGAGCGCTACACGGGCTGGGGACTGGGGTTACCGGGGGCGGGTCCTGTCGCCGAGGTGGGGTGCCCTCCTTGCCCTACGTGCTGCTCCGGGCGAAGGGACATTCCGACTGCAGGGATGTGACCTTGCCCTCCGCAGCCTTCGGTCGGCGGAGGACACCCCACCCCGACGCCACCCGCCGAGAAACCGCAGCTTTGCTCTTGCTACCAAGCGCGGTCGATCAGCTCTTCGAGGTCGGAACGGGTGGGGGGTTCCGGCGTGAAGGCCAGCTCCGGCCGCAGGAGCATCGATTCGAGAGCTTGGTCGAGCTTGCTGCGGTCGGCGCCGAGCTTGCCCAGGCCGGCGGGGTCGCCGCCGAGTTGGAGGACGCGGGCTTCTATGTCTTCGGGATCGGTGGAGAGGGATTCGGCCAGGGATGAGAGTCGGTCGGGGACGCGGGGGGCCATGTGGGCGAGGGCCCGGGGGAGGATCGTGGCGTTGGTCTCGGCGTGGGGGGTGCCGCAGATGCGGACCAGGGTCTGGCAGATCACGTGGTGCATGCCGAAGGCGGCGGAGTCGATCGCGTAGGCGCAGAACAGGGAGCCCTGGGCGAGACCGGCGCGGTTGCGCTCGGGTCGGCCTTCGTCGAGCGAGGTCGCGATCAGCGCGGCGCCGCGCAGCGCGGTCATCCGCGAGACCGGGTTGGCAAGCGGCGTGTAGAGCGAGTCGGCGCCGTGGGCGAGGGCGTTCATCGCGCTCGCCCGCAGCGCCGGCTCGGCCAGGCCGGTCATCGCTTCCGGATCGGCGATCGCCAGCCGCGGCCGGACCATGCCCCGGACCCGGCCCTCGGCGCCCGCCGGGAGCCGGTGGATGCCGGTCATCTCGGCGCCCGAAAGCGTCGTCGGCACGGCGGCGACGGCGGCACCGGTCACGGCCGCGATTGCCTTTGCGGTGTCGATCGTGCGACCGCCGCCGAGGGCGACGATCCGCTCGGCGCCGACCCGGTCGAGCAGGCCGGCAGCCAGCTCCGGCACCTGGCCGGGGCCGACCGCGTGGACCGCGCTCGCCGCCGCCTCGAGCTCCGGTGCCCCCGGCAGAGCGCGCGGCGTGGTCAGCAGCTCGAAGCCGCCGAAACCGTGCTCGTCGAGCAGCTTCGGCGCCTGCTCGACGCCACCGTCGCGGAGGACGACGACCCGACCGGCGTCGCGCCAGACGAAGTTGCCGCTCACCCGGCCCCGGCGACGCGCGGGTTGACGACCGGCCGCAGGCTCGGCTCGACCTCGGCCCGCAGGTGCTCATAGTCGGGCGGCAGCGAGAGCTTCTCGCCGAGGTGCTCGAGCGGCTCGTCGACGGTGAAGCCGGGGCCCAGGGTGGCGATCTCGAACAGCACCCCGCTCGGCTCGCGGAAGTAGATCGAGCGGAAGTAGAAGCGGTCGATCACCGGGGTCGGGCGGGCGCCGCCGGCGATCGCCCGCTGCCGCCACTGTTCGTGCTCGTCGAGGGTCGAGGCCCAGGCGACGTGGTGGACGCTGCCGGCGCCCTGCAGCGGCCGCTCCGCCGGAGGCTCGTCGTAGGAGTAGAGGCCGCCGCGCCTGGTCCCCCGCGCCTCCCAGCCGTCGCCGGCTTGCTCGAACTCGAGCGTCTCCAGCAGCCGCCGGCTCGCCTCGGGAGAGCCGGCGTAGGCGCGCACCGCGTGGAACCCCCGCAGCGCCAGCTCGGCCGGCACCTCGGGGTGGTCGGCGATCAGCGGCTCGTCCTCGACCGCGACGACGGCCAGCTCGTGTCCCAACCCCTCCGGGTCGGAGAAGCGCAGGCTCCCCCCTTCGTGCTCGGGCTCGATGCCGTTGGCGGCGAGCCTCCCGGCCCAGAAGCCGAGCGCGTCGGCCGAGGCGACCCGCCAGACGATCCGGTGCACGTCCCCCGCCCCGGCCCGCCCGCGCGGCACGCCCGGGAACTCGAAGAAGGTCAGGTCGGACCCGGCGCTCCCCTCCTCGTCGGCGAAGAAGAGGTGGTAGACGGTCGGGTTGTCCTGGTTGACCGTCTTCTTCACCAAACGCAGCCCCAGCACCCCCGCGTAGAAGTCGACGTTGTCCTGCGCCTCGGCGGTGATCGCGGTGATGTGGTGGATCCCCTCCAACTTCATTGGTTCCCACGTATACCATCCACCGCGATGAGCCGCGCCAGGCGACGCACCGTCAAGGCCCTGGTCGTGGTCGGCTCGCTCCTCGCCTTCCTCAGCGTCTTCGCGATATGGACCGAGCGCCAGGCGCTCAACACCAACGACTGGGTCGACACCAGCGGCCGCCTGATCCAGAACGAAAAGATCCGCACGGCGGTGGGCGCATATCTGGTCGACCAGCTCTACGCCAACGTCAACGTCGAAAAGGAACTCGAAGGCATCCTGCCGGGCGAACTGAAGCAGCTGGCGGGCCCGGCGTCGGGGGGATTGCGCCAGGTCGCCGGCGACGGCGCCGAAGAGGTGCTGAAGACCTCGACCGCGCAGGAACTGTGGAAGGACGCGAACCGGGCCGCGCACGAACAGCTTCTGGCGGTGCTGGAAAACAAGAAGGAAGCGGTCTCCACCGCGAACGGCGAAGTGACGCTCAACCTCGGCGGCCTCGTCACCAACCTCGCCCAGCAGGTCGGGATCGGGGCCCAGTTGGCGGAAAAGCTGCCGCCCGACGCCGGCCAGGTGACGATCCTGCGCTCCGACCAACTGAAGACCGCGCAGGACATCGTCGTCGCCGTCAAGGGGCTCGCGCTGGTCCTCTCCCTGCTCACCCTGCTCGCCTTCGGCCTCGCCGTCTACCTCTCGCGCGAGGGGCGCTGGGTGACGGTGCTGTTCTGCGGCATCGGCCTCGCCGCCGCCGGCTTCGCGGTGATCGTCTTCCGCGAGGTCGCCGGCGGGATCGTGGTCGAACAGCTCGTCAAGGACGAAAGCGTCAAGCCCGCGGCCGAAGCCGCCTGGTCCATATCCACCTCGCTGATGGTCAGCATCGCGACGACGGTGATCGTCTTCGGCGCCCTGCTCGGGATCGCCGGCTGGCTCGGCTCGCCGACCCGGACGGCCCGCTCGACCCGCCGCTTCATGGCGCCGGCTCTGCGCGATTACGTCCCCTGGGTCTACACCGGCTGGGCGATCGTCGTCTGCATCTACTTCCTCTCCTCGTCGATCCAGAACCTGCGCTCCTTCCTGACCACGCTGATCGTCGCCGGCTTCGTCGCCTTCGGCATCCACGAGCTGCGCAAGCAGACCGGCGAGGAATTCCCCGACGCCCGGTTCGCCGACTACTTCGGCGGCGCCAGGACCGCGGTGGTCGACGCGGTGAGAAGCGCCAACCTGGGCGAGCGAGCCTCGAAGCTGCGCCTGCCCGAGGTGCGGCGGCCGGCCGGGGACGCCGCCGCCGGAGCACCGCCACCCGCCGACGGCGAGGACGGCCGGCTGCAGCGGCTCGAGCGGCTCGCGGCGCTGCGCGACAAGGGAGTCCTCACCGAGGAGGAGTTCGCCGCCGAGAAGGCGCGGGTGCTGAGCGGCGGCTCGTGAGGTGAGAGCCCGCCTCCGGAATCGAACCGGAAACCTCCTGGTTACAAACCAGGTGCTCTGCCAATTGAGCTAGGCGGGCGCGGTGCCGAATATAGAGAGCATGAACGATGGCTCCGGCACGAGTGAAGTCTGCTTTCCGGTACCTGCTGCCAGATGAGGCGCACCTGGTCAGCGAGGCGATCCGGATCGCCTACGGGGACAGCTACGACGCCCGCTGGGTCTACGACGCGGCCGAGGTCGCGGAGCGAATCGCCGCCGGCACCTATGTCTCCTTCGTCGCCGAGTCCGAGGCGGGCGAGCTGCTCTGCCACGAGGGGATGAGCCTCGCCGCGGCCGGCGACGCGGTCGGCCACTCGGGCCAGGCGGTGACGATGCCGATCGCCCGCGGCCGACACATCTTCACCCGGACCAAGCGCCACCTGATGGACTGGGCGGCCGCGCGCGGCCTCGCCGGCATGTACAGCGAGGCGACCGCGGCGCACCCGTACAGCGAGCGGGCGAACCTCGAGCTGGGCGCCCACGAGACCGGCTTCCTGCTCGGCTGGATCCCGGCCTCGGTGTCCAACGACGCGGCGGGCGAGCGACGGCCGCGCCGCCAGTCGGCGGCGCTGTTCTACGCGAGGCTGAACGACGGGCACGAGCGCCCCGTCTACGCGCCGGAGCGGCACCACGACATCGTCAAGCAGACGCTGGAGCTGTGCGAGCTGCGCGGGACGCTGGCCGATCCCCCGCCGGGGGTGGAGCTGCGCGAGCGGACCGAGCTGCACGTCGAGGTCGACGCCGACCACAACCTGGCGCTGATCACCGCCCACGCCCCCGGCGCGGACCTCGAGGCCGCCGTCGCAGCCGAGCGCCACCACCTCTTCCACCGCCGCTGCCTCGACGCCGTCTACCTCGACCTGCCGCTGGAGGATCCGGCGACCGCCCTGCTCGCCGACCACCTCGAGCGCCTCGGCGTCTCCTACGCCGGCGTCTTCCCCAACAACCGCACCGACGGCGACGTCCTCCGCATGCAGTCCCTGCACCGCGCCCGCATAGCCGCGGACGACATCGCCGTCGCCTCCGACCACGGCCGCGAGCTGCTCGACTACGTGCTCGCCGACGTGCGGCGTCAGCCCTGACGCGGGCGCATAGGCCTATCCGGCGCGGCGCTTGCCGATTTCACGTTCGACCCTCTCTTCCTACGCCGGCGCGGCGAGGTTCGGGATCCTGCCGACGGGCCGCGCCCTGCTCCAGCCGGTCGATCCGGCGGTCGTGGCGGTCCGCGCGGCTAGAAGCCTCCGGGGCCGCTACCGTGCGCGGATGGCAGCGAACGCCAAACCGGCGGCGGCGGCGGCGAGCCGGAGCGGGCCGATCGCGGTCTACGGGGCGACCGGGTTCACCGGCGGGCTGATCGCGCGCGAGCTGCTTGAGCGCGGCGCCGACTTCGTCCTCGCCGGCCGCGACGGCGCCAAGCTCGAGGCGCTCTCGCGGCAGCTCGGCGGCGTGCCGGTCGCCCTCGCCCATCTCGACGACCCGTCCGCCCTGCGCGAGCTGCTCGAGCCCTGCGCCGCGGTCGTCGCCTGCGCCGGCCCGTTCACGCTGTACGGCGAGCCGCTGCTCGCCGCCGCCGCGGAGACCGGCACCCACTACCTCGACACGACCGGCGAGCAGCCGTTCATCGCGCTCGCCTTCGACCGCTACGGCGAGCGGGCCGCTTCGCGAGGGGCGGCGCTGGTTCCCGGGATGGGCTTCGACTACGCGCCGGGCGACCTGCTCGCCGCCCTGACCGCGGCGGGGATGGGACCGCTGGAGGAGATTGCGATCGCCTACCACGTCGACGGCTTCGCCCCGACCCACGGAACGGCGCTCTCGGCGCTGGAGATCATGCGCGGAGGCGACGTCGTCTGGGACGGGGGCGCCCGGCGCCCGGCCCCGCGGGGCGCAAGCGGCGGCAGGTGGGACTTCCCGGAGCCGGTCGGCGAGAAGTCGACGCTGCGCTACCCGGCCGGCGAGCAGATCACCGTCCCGTGCCACGTCGAGACGGCGAAGGTGCGGACGATGCTCAGCGGCATGGCGGTGCCGCCGCGGATGACGGGGCTGCTGGCCGCCGCGACCCCGCTGCTGGGACTGGCGATGCGGGTCGGGCCGGTGCGCGGCGCGACGGGCGCCCTGGTCCGGCGCCTGCCGGCTGCCCCGAGCGAGAGCGCGCGCAGGGCGTCGAGGTTCGTCGTCTCCTGCGAGGCCCGGTCCGGCGATCGGGTGCGCCGGGGCGCCGTGCGCGGCGCCGACGTCTACGGCCTCACCGCCGCCAGCCTCGCCCACGGCGCAATGCTCGCCGCCTCACCCAGCTTCGACCGCACGGGCGCCCTCGCCCCTGCCCAAGCATTCAACCCAGCATCGTTCCTTACCGCGCTCAGCGACTTCCTCACCTACGAGGTCGAGTCGGCCCCAGCTCCCCCAGCTACCGACTGAACCTGCGGGAACGATCCCGGTAGGGGTGGAACGTCTTGTACTTTTTCCGAAAGACGGATCTCGGACGGCGGTTTACTGCCTTCGGAAAAAGTTAAGTGGAACCCCTACCGGGATCGTTCCCTACGGGGTTCGGCCCTCAAGCCGGAACCTCCCGCGAATCGAGGTGCGCCGCCACCTTCCGCTTGACCCGCTGCAGAGCGTTGTCGACGGTCTTCGTGTCGCACTCGAGCCGCTCGGCGGTCGCCTCGTAGGAGTGGCCGTCGAGGTAGAGCGAGAGGACGCTGCTCTCCAGGTCGGAGAGCACGCCGGAGGTGCCGGAGAGGCAGGAGACGAGGCTCGACAGCTCTTCGGTCGCGATCACCTGGTGGACCGGGTCGGAGACCGACGGGCCGGGAAGGATCTCGTCGAGGGTGGTGTCGGATTCGCCCGCCGCGGCCGGGGTCTGGCTGAACGAGACGTACTGGTTGAGCGGCGTGTGCTTGTTGCGGGTCGCGGTCTTCACCGCGGTGATGATCTGGCGGGTGATGCAGAGCTCGGCGAAGCTGCGGAAGCTCGACTCGCGGTCACTGCGGTAGTCGCGAACCGCCTTGTAGAGGCCGAGCAGGCCTTCCTGGATCAGGTCGTCGCTCTCCCCTCCGAGCAGGAAGTACGAGGAGGCCTTGAGGCGGACGAAGCCACGGTAGCGGCGGACGATCGCGTCGTAGGCATCCGTCCGGCCGTCCTTCGCCAGGGCAACCAGGTAGTGGTCATCAAGCTCAGGTTGAGGGTTATTTTCGAGTGGGCGGGTGGAGCCGTTCAAGCGCCCGGTCGGAAGCCGAAATTCCTGCTTAGGCGTAGATAGAGCCACAGATCCTTCTCCTTTTCGAGATGAAGGGTCGTGGCGCCGTTTACCTCCCCTGAGGCGCCTCTATTGACTGGGCATCCTCAGACTCAAGCTGAGGTTCACCCTTTATTCGCGCGTTAGTCTTACCGCCGCGCGGAGTTCTGTCAACCCCGAACTGGCGTTCGTGCAACCGCCGTTGCAGTTGCTACCGGCCCCGCAGCCGGACTTTTGCCCCCTGACCCGGTCGGAATCGACCGCGCGGCTCAGCCGCGTTGGCGGACGGCCTCGAAGAGCAGCGCCGCGGTGGCGGCGGAGACGTTGAGCGAGTCGACGGCCCCGCGGCCGGGCAGCGCGACCAGGCCGTCGCAGGCGGCGGCGACCCGCGGCCGGATCCCCTTCCCCTCGCCGCCGAGGACCAGCACCGTCGGCCCGCCGAGGTCGACCTGCCAGGGCGCCTGCTCGGCGCCGGCGTCGGCGCCCCAGATCCAGAAGCCGGCCTGCTTCGCCTCGGCCAGCCAGTCGGCCAGGTTGCGGGCGCGGGCTACGTCGAGGTGCTCGACCGCCCCCGCCGACGCCTTGCAGGCCGCGGCCGTCACCTCAGCCGCGCGCCGCTCGGGGACGACGACGCCGGCGGCGCCGGCGAACTCGGCCGAGCGGCAGATCGCCCCGAGGTTGCGCGGGTCCTGGACCTGGTCGAGAGCGAGGATCAGCGCGTCCTCGCGCCGCAGCAGCGCGTTGCGATCGGCATACGGATAGGGATCGACCTCGGCCACGACGCCCTGGTGGTCGGGCGTTCCGCAGAGCCGCTCCAGCTCGGCGGTGGAAGTCTCGGGAGAGCGCCAGACCCGCAGAACTCGCCGCCTGCCTCGTTCCGCCTCCTCCACCGGCCGTTTGCCGTAGATCGAGTTCACGGTCGCAAGCGCCGGTGGCCTGGCGGATCGAACCGGCGGGGAGCGTGGCGCACGCCGCACGCGAGCGAGCGAGGAAGCCGACGTGCGCCGGTCACAGGCGCTCTCGGGGAACCAGGCGGGGGCCGTCGGCCGAGTCGCGGACCTCCCAGCCCAGCTCGGCCAGCCGGTCGCGGATCTGATCCGCTCGCTCGAAATCCCTGGCCGCCCGCGCCTCCTCGCGCTCGGCGAGCAGACCTTCCGGCGATGCCGCTTCCCCGCGCGCTTCAAGCGCGATCCTGGCCGTGAGCGCCGCCTCGCCTTCGGCGGCCTTCTCCGTCGTCAGCGAGCCGAGCCCGAGCAGCTCGAGCATCTCGTACACCGCCTCGGGCGCGCCGGGGATGTTCTCGCGGTTGGCTTCGCCGACCAGCTCGAAGACCTCGGCGATCGCCCGCGGCGTGTTGAAGTCGTCGGCAAGCGCATCCCGAAACGCACTAGCCCGCGCCGCCGCAAACCCCCCTTCATCGGACGTACCGGGACTTGACCGCCCAATATGGTGGCTAACTTCCGGCACGTCCCCGCGAGCCGGTGGGTGCTCGCGGAAGAAGTTGCGCAACCGCTCGACCCGCGCCGCGGCCTGCTCCATCCGCTCCTCGTCGAAGGCCAGCGGCTGGCGGTAGTGGCCGGAGATCAGGTAGGCGACGACCGCCTCGCGCCCGTATCGGTCGAGCGCCTCGGAGAGCTGGAAGATGTTTCCCTCCGACTTCGACATCTTCGCCGCGTCGGTCTCGATCATCCCGTTGTGCATCCAGACCCGGGCGAATGGCCGTCCGGCGGCCTCGGACTGGGCGATCTCGTTCTCATGGTGGGGAAAGACCAGGTCCGAACCGCCGCCGTGGATCGCGAATGACGGACCGAGCTCCGCCTCCGCCATCGCCGAGCACTCGATATGCCAGCCGGGTCGACCGGGGCCCCAGGGCGAGTCCCAGGACGAGTCCTCGCCCTGCTTGTGCGCCTTCCAGAGCGCGAAGTCGAGCGGGCTCTCCTTGAGCGACTCGGACCCGGTCTCCTCCCCCTGATCCATCTCCTCGGTGCGCCGGTTCGAAAGCTTCCCGTACCCCTCGAAGCTCCGCACCCGGAAGTAGACGTCGCCACCGGACTCGTAGGCGTGCCCCGAATCCACCAGCTCGGCGATCAACCCGACGATCCCGTCGATCGTCTCCGTCGCCAGCGGCTCCGCGTCGGGACGACCAAGCCCCAATCGGTCGGTGTCCTCGAAATAGGCGGCGGTCATCCGCCGGGCAAAATCCTCCGATGGCTCCGAGTTGACCCTGGCCGCATCGTAGATCTTGTCGTTGATGTCGGTGACGTTGATCACCAGCTTCGCCCGATACCCCTCCGACTTGAGGAATCGAGAAAGCAGCGAGAAGATCACAAACGGCCGTGCATTGCCGATATGGACCCGGCTATACACCGTCGGCCCGCACGCATAGATCCCAACCTCAGCTTCTGAGTCCAGGGCGACGAGCCCCCCCGTCAGCGTGTCCTTGATCCGCACCTCCCGCATGGCCGCGGGGATGCTAGAACGTCCTGTAGCCCGCCCCGGAGGGGGCCTCAGTGCGCGCCCACTCGGGCGCGGTCTCGTCGGCCGCCGCCAGCACCTCGCGCCGGGCCCGCTTCGCAGAAGCCTTGATCTCATCCTCGGCTGCCCGCCGCAACCGCTGCTCGCGCTGCTCGGCCTGGCCGCGGATCCGCGCCGACTCAGCCTGCAGCTGCTCCTCGGCCCGAACCCGCGCCTTCTCCTCGGCCTCGCCTTCGACCTTCTCCACCAGCCGGCGGACCCGCTCCCCGGACTCGCGGCGCACGTCCTCGGTGCCCTGCATCACCCGCTCCTCGATCTCGGCCTCGAGCCGGACCGCGATCTCATGCGCCTCGGCCGCCCTGGCCTCGGCCTCGGCGGCCCGCTGCTCGGCGGCGGCGACGCGCCGATCCGCCTCCTGCTGGGCGTTCTCGAGCACCTCGCGGGTGCGCTGGGATGCCTGCGCTTCGGTCTGCTTCACCGCCGCTTCCATCGTCTGGTCGGCCTGCGCCTTCTGAGCGGCCATCTGCGTGGTCAGCGCCTCGCGGTCGGCCTCGGCCCGCTTCTGCCCTCGCTCGAACGCCTGCTCGGAGCGCAGCTTGCCATCCTCGGCCCGGGCCGCCCGGACCTCGGCCTTGCGGCGACCCGCGCGCTCGCTCGCAATCCGCTCGCGGCCCTGCTCGGCCATCTTGGCCAGCGCCGCCCTGGCCCGCTCCTTCACCTCGGCCCGGCCCTGCTCGGCCGCGGCAACTCGCGCCTCGCTCACTCTCACCCACTCAAGAGCCTGCTCGGCAACGCCGCGCATCTCCTCGGTCGCCTCCGTTACAGCATGCAACTTGACGGCAGGCTCGCCCATTCGCCGCAAGCTACTACCCGGCTCGGAAGCAACGCCGGCAGAGAGTCCGCAATTAGCGGAAAGGAATCGGCCGGATGGACCGCCCCGATTGCCGCGTTCGCGTCAGCCGCGGGCGCGGGAATCGGTGCTCGGCCGTCCGCCCAGTTCCCGCTTCAGGATCTTGCCGCTCGCGTTGCGCGGAAGCTCGTCCATGAACTCGACTTCGCGTGGCGCCTTGTAGCCGGCGAGGTGCGCCTTCACGTGCGCCTTCAGATCCCCGGGGGACACCTCGGCCCCGGCCGCAGCGACGACGAAGGCCTTCAGCCGCTGGCCGAACTCCTCGTCCGCGACGCCGATCACCGCCACCTCGAGCACTCCCTCGTGGTCCGCGAGCAGGTCCTCGACCTCGCGCGGAAAGACATTCTCACCGCCGGAGACGATCATCTCGTCGTCGCGGCCGTCGACGAAGAGGCGTCCGGCGGAATCGAAATGGCCGACGTCGCCGCTGGAGAGCAGCCCGTCGATCGCCTCTTTGCCGCCGCCGCCGGTGTAGCCCTCGAAGGACATCTCGTTGCCGACGAAGATCCGCCCGACCTCGCCCGGCGGCGCCGGCCGACCCTCCTCGTCGTAGATCCGCACCACCGTCCCGCGCGGCGGCCTCCCAGCGGTTCCGGGGGCGGCGCGGAGGTCTTCGGGGGTGGCGACGGTCGCGTAGGCGACCTCGGTCGAGCCGTAGAGGTTGTAGATCGTGTCGCCGAATCGGTCCATCCACTCGATCGCCATCTCGCCCGGCAGCGCCGAGCCCGACAGCGCCGTGATGCGCAGCGAGGAGAGGTCGTAGGAGTCGAGGGTCTCGGCCGGCAGCTGGAGGATGCGCTGGACCATCACCGGCACCATCGCCAGGACCTCGGCTCGCTGCTCCTGTGCCGCCCGCAGCGTCTCCTCGGGGTCGAAGCGCCGCCGCAGCACGATCGTCGAGGCGGTCGGCAGGCCGATCACGAAGTGGAGGAAGCCCCAGGAGTGGAACAGCGGCGCGGCGACGATGATCCTCTCGCGGCTGCGGTAGGGGATCTTGTCGATCAGCGCCGCCATCGCCAGCAGCCCGTCCGGGCTCGAACGCTGGGCGCCCTTCGGAGTGCCGGTGGTCCCCGAGGTGAGGATCACGAAGCGCGGCTTGTCGGGCGGCGGCTTCAGGTCGGAGTCCTCGTTGGCGGCGATCAGCGCCTCGATCGTCGGCTGCCCGGGCTCGCCGTCGCTCCAGCCGACCACCCGCTGGACGTCGTCGTCGACGCCCTCGAGCAGGCCGGCGAACTCCTCGTCGTAGACCAGCGCCTTCGGCCCCTCGCGCCGCATCACCTCGACCAGCTGCGGCCCGGCGAACATCGTGTTCAGGTAGAGCGCGGCGGCGCCGAGCTTGGCCGCGGCGAGCGTCGCCTCGACGAAGCCGCGGTGGTTGCGACACATGATCCCGACCCCGTCGTCGTAGCCGATCCCGATCCGCTCGAAGGCGTGGGCGAGGGCGTTGCTGCGGCGGTGCAGCTGGGCGAAGGTGAGCGTGCCGCGTTCGTCGATCAGCGCCGGCTCGTCGGGGTGGTGGATCGCCGCGGTGGCGATCCCGGTCGCCGGCGAGGCGCCCCAGCGGATGAAGGTGGCGCCGATCTTCGCCGCCTTGTCGGGGCGCAGCAGGCCGAGGATGCCCGCCTCGTGCAGCACCTTCGCCTCGAAGGCGGAGTCGGAGACCGACCGGCGCGCCGCCTCGGCTATCGAGCTGAGCCTTCCCATCGCGGCGCGAAGCCTATTCGCTCTCCACCGAAGCTACCGCTATGCAGGCGATCCCCTCGCCGCGGCCGATCCAGCCCATGCCCTCGTTGGTGGTCGCCTTGACGCTGACCCGGGCCGAGGTCGCCTCGGCGAGGATCCGCTCCATCGCGCCGCGGTAGGGCGCCAGCCGCGGCTCCTCGCAGACCACGGTCGCGTCGATGTTGACGATACGGCCGCGGATCGTGCCGACGACGGTGCGCAGCAGGTCGATCGAGTCGGCGCCGCGCCAGCGCTCGTCGTCATCGGGGAAGAGGGTGCCGATGTCGCCTTCGCCGGCGGCGCCGAGCAGGGCGTCGATCGTCGCGTGGGCGACGACGTCGGCGTCGGAATGGCCACCGAGCCCGCGCTCGTGCTCGATCTCGACCCCGCCGAGGATCAGCGGCCGGTCGCCGGCGAAGCGGTGGCTGTCGTATCCGATCCCGACGCTCATGCGGATGGGTGATTCTCTCCCACCCGGGCGTCCAGCGGCTGCAAGCGACGGTCGCGACCGTCGAAGACGCAGATCTCCCCCACCCCAAGCCGCTCCAGCAGCTCGACCGCGTGCTCGTAGCCGAAGCCGACCTGCTCGGGCAGATGCGCATCGGAGGAGAGGGCGAAGGGAGCGCCCGCCTCGGCGCAGAGCGCGGCGAAGGCCGGCGCCGGGTACAGCTCGCCGACCGGCTTGCGCAGGCCCGCGGTCGAGAGCTCGACCGCGACCCCGCTCGCGGCAATCGCCTCCACCGCGGGCTCGTAGAAGAAGCGCGGGTCGCGGTCGGGAAGCGGGCGGCCGCGGCCCCAGACCTTGACCAGGTCGGGGTGGGCGAGGATGTCGAACAGGCCCGAGCGGGCGCACTCGGCCAGCGCCTCGAAGTAGCGGCGCCAGATCTCCCCGGCGTCGCCGCCCCCCTCCCAGACGTCCCATCCCTCGTGGTCGACCGCCGCGTCGCCGACGAAGTGGACCGAGCCGACCACGTAGTCGAAGTCATGCGCCTCGAGCAGCGCCGCGGTGCGCTCCTCGGCCCCGGGGACGAAGTCGCACTCGATCCCCAGCTTGAGGCCGGCGCCGCGGACGAACTCGCAGTAGGCGCCGAGGTCGTCGCCCGCCTGCTCCAGCCAGAAGGGATGGCGCCAGACGTCCAGCGCCTCGGCGAAGCGGTAGACGTGCTCGGAGACGCCCAGCTCCTCGACCCCGGCGGCGGCGGCCGCCTCGCGGTAGCGGGCGACGTTCTCGGCCGTGAAGTAGCGCTCGGGCGGCGTGTCGGGCTCGTCGGGCCGCAGGTGCAGGTGGTAGTCGGTCAGCATCGGCCCCAACGTTACGGAGCCGGGGGACGTGCCGGGAGTCAGATGCCTACGTGGGCGCTGAATCGCCGGAGCGTCCCGACGGCACGCGTAGGATCGCGTGCATGGCGATCGGCGACATCCGCGACCTGGGCGACATCCGCGAGGGCTCGATCTCGCTGGAGGAGATCGACTCCCGCGCCCGCCGGCCTGCCGACCGACTCGCCGCCACGGGGGCGAGGTGACCCGCGCTCGCCAGCTGGCGGTCCTCGCCCTCGCCTTCGCCGCCGGGACCGCGATCGCGCTGTTGTTCGGGGCGGTCGACCTCGGCACCGCCCTCGGCGTCGGCCAGCTGACCTTCGCCGCTGCCCTGGTATTTCTGCTGCTTCGCTAGAAACAGCTGGGGGAAGCTGCCCGCCTAACGCTCGGCGAGCAACAGCTCGGCCACTCGCAGGTCGAGCGGCGTCGTCACCTTGAGGTTCTGCGGCGGCGCCGGGTGGATCAGCACCCGGCCCCCGGCCGCCTCGACCAGCATCGCCTCGTCGGTGGCTGCGGCAACGGCATCGGGATCGCCCGCCAGCGCCGCGCGCAGCGCCTCTACGCGGAACACCTGCGGCGTCTGCGCCGCCCAGAGCCGGCCACGGTCCAGAGTCCTCTCTATGGCGATTGGCGAGTCGACCACACCCTGGTGTGGAAAAGTCGCCACTTGTCGGTGGTCGCCCTGCTTGATCGTGTCGGTTACCGGCGTTGCGGCGATCGCGCCGGCGGCGCCGGGGTCGGCGGCGAGGGTCGCGACCACGCCCTCGACCAGCTCCGGCGTGACCAGCGGCCGGGCCGCGTCGTGGATCGCGACCAGCTCGGTGCCGACCGCCTCGAGCGCGTTGGCCACCGATTGCGAGCGGGTGGCGCCGCCCTCGACCACCCCGAGGTCGTGCCCACCGAGCTCGTGGACGTGCCCGGGCGGGCAGGCGACGACGATCGAGCGCACGCCGGCGGCCGCGCGCAGCGCGGCGATCGACCACTCGACCAGCGGCCGGCCGGCCAGCGGCACGAAGGCCTTCGGGCCGCCGGCTCCGAGTCGCTCCCCGGAGCCGGCGGCCGCAACGACCGCGGTGACGGACGCCGCGTTGGGACTATGCCGTGGCGGCGAAGCGCTCCTCCAGCAGTCCGTCGAGGTACTCCTCCGCGCCCTCCTCGTCCTTGTCGAGCGCGTACATGAACTCCGAGGCGAGAATCTTCTTCGCCCGCGTGTACATCTGCTTCTCGCCGGTGGAGAGTCCCTTCTCCATCTCGCGAATCGCCAGGTTGCGGACGACCTCGGCCAACTCGAACACGTCGCCGGTCTTGATCTTCTCGCGGTTGTACTTGAAGCGCCGGTTCCAGTTCTTCGGCATCTCCGAGACGTCGTCGGTGAGGACGTCTGTGACCTTCTTGATTTCCTCCTCGTCGATCACGCGGCGCAAACCAGCCTTGCCCGCGTTCTCGCAGGGAACCATCACCGTCAGTTCGTTGTGGAGGATCTTGATCGTGAGGTAGTCACGCTCCTCCCCCATCAGCTCACGGCTCTCTTTCGTCAGCACCAGGCCTGCCCCGTGGTGCGGATAGACGACCTTGTCGCCCTCCTCGAAGTCGCACACGTACGGGATGTCCTGCTCGGGGCTGACCTCCACTACCTCCTCTAGCTGGGGAATCGCTAGCTCCTTTCGATTGTGCGACGGCGCCATTCGCCGTCAACTCTGCAAGTACCGGTCGACGAGGTCGACCTCCTGAAGTCTCCGCAGGCCCTCGCGGATGTCTTTGGCCCGCGCCGGCCCGACGTCTTCGACCGCCTCGAGATCGGCGTCGGATGCGGCCAGAACCTCCTCCAGACCGCCCATCTCGCGGATGATCTTCTGCACGACCAGCTTAGGGACCCGCGGGATCCGGCCCATCACGCGATAGCCACGCGGGGCCACCGGGAAGTCGAGCGTGTTGAGCTTGCGGTCGTAGCCGAGCAGCTCGGCGAGCCGCCCGAAGTCGAGCACCTCTTCGTGTGGCAACCGCGCCAGCGACTGCAGCACCGTCGCCAGGTTCTGCTCCGAGTCCTCGACCGAGTAGTCGCGGATCAGCGCCGTCTTGTCGGCGGCGACGCCAACCATCGTCTCCTCCAGCTGCATCTCGATCAGCCGCCCCTCGGTGCCGAGCTCGACGATGTAGCGCTCGACCTCGACCGCCATCCGGGTCACCAACTCGGCCCGCTGGAGGACGGTGAGCGCGTCGTAGAGGACCCCGCCGCCCTCGAACTCGAGCATCGTCAGCCGGTTCGAGACCTGCTCCAGTCGCTCGCGGTACTTCTCCAGCGTCGCCAGGCCCTGGTTGGCCTTGGCCAGCACCGCCGGGATCTCCTGCAGGATGTACTTCGCCCCCTCGACGTAGAGCGAGACGACGTCGCGGCGCTGGGAGATCGCGATCACCAGCGCCTCGGTCTGCTTGGAGACGCGCTCGGCGGTGCGGTGGCGGGTCCCCGTCTCCGAGGAGAGGATCGTCGGGTCGGGCATCAGCTGCACGTTCGCCCAGACGATCTTCGTTGCCTCGGCGTTGAGGACGATCGCCCCGTCCATCTTCGCCACCTGGTAGAGCATCGCCGGCGTGTAGTCGATGTCGAGCTTGATCCCGCCGGAGAGCAGGTGGGAGATGTCGCCGGGATCGCCGACGACGACCAGGCCGCCGGTGCTGGCGTGGACTATGTTGTCGAGCCCCTCGCGCAGCGAGCCGCCCGGGGCGACGACGTCGAGAGCCCTGAGAAGCCGGGGGTCCTGCCGTTCCGCCAACTCGTGAAGCTCATCCCCTGGCATCGCAGACATCCCGTCTAGGATGCCAAATTTCGCTCTGCAATGCGGTCTGGCTAATGCCTAGTGGACAGGTCGGGATGGACGTTGTCAAGCGGATCGGTCACTTTGGAGGTATCCCGGCGGGGGTTCCGCTTAACTTTTTGGCGGGCAGCGGGCCGTCTCTCGCAGACGAAGTCGGGCCAAAAAGTACAAGACGCTCCACCCCCGCCGGGATACCTCCCTGGGTCGTTAGAGGTGGGAGTGGCGGTGGCGGGCGTGGTGCTCCGGGGGAGAGGGGCGGCCCGTGTCGCGGACGAAGGCCCAGGTGAGGGCGGTCCCGACGGCGACGAGCGCTACCAGCACCCAGGTCGAGTCGGCGACCCCCTGCGAGAACGAGTCGCCGCCCGCGACGAGGGCGTGGAAGACGGCGCCGGTGACGGCAAGCGCGATCGTCCCCGCCATCACCCGATCCATCGCCAGCACGCCGGAGGCGATGCCGACCTTCTCGCGCGGCATCGCCGCCATCGCCGCGGTCGACATCGGCGCGTAGACGAGGCCGAGGGCGATCCCGAACGGCAGGTAGCCGGCGAGCAGCGCGGCATAGGAGCTGCCCGCTTCGAGCTGGGTGAGAACAAGCAGGCCCAGCGTTCCGCAGGCCATGCCCGCGGTCATCAGCGCGCGGGCGCCGAAGCGGGCGATCAGCCGCCCGGAGAGGGGCGAGAGGGCGATCATCGGCGCCGTCACCGGCATGATCAGCAGGCCGCTGAGCACGGCCGAGTGGCCGCGCACGTCCTGCAGGTACTGCGGCTGGAAGAACATCACCGACCAGTAGGCGCCGACCAGACAGAAGGCGGCCGCGCTGGCGCCGAAGTAGGGGCCGTTGCGGAACAGGGCGAAGTCGACGATCGGCTCCCGCGAGCGATGCTCGATCCGCCAGAACCCGTAGAGCAGGGCGACCCCGAACGCGCCAAGCGCGGCGACCGCCCCGCCGCTCCAGTCTTCGGCCTGGATCAGCGCGAGGACGATCGCGGTCAGGCCCAGCGCCAGCGCGATCAGGCCTGGCACGTCGACGTGGCTGCCGGAGCCGGGATCGGTCGACTCCGGCGCGGCGCGCCAGACGATCGCGATCCCGGCGAGCGCGATCGGCAGGTTGATCCAGAAGATCAGGCGCCAGTCGAGATCGACCAAGGCGCCGCCGACCAGCGGGCCGAAACCCAGCGCCAGGGCAGAGATGCCCGCCCAGATCCCCAGGGCCCGCGGCTGCTCCCCGGCCGAGAAGGCGTTGCAGACGATCGCCAGCGAGAGCGGCAGCATCGGCGCCGCCCCGAGACCCTGCACCAGGCGGCCGCAGATCAGCGTCAGCTGGTCGTCGGACATGGCCGAGACGATCGACCCGAGCGCAAACAGGGCCATGCCGATCAGGAACAGGCGCTTGCGGCCGAACATGTCGCCGAGCCTGCCGCCGGTGACGACGAAGGCGGTGATCACCAGCAGGTAGCCGTTCATCACCCACTGCAGCCCGGCCGAAGTGGCACCGACGTTGTGGCGGATGCTGGACAGCGCCAGCGCCACCACGGTCGAGTCGAGCATCAGGATGAAGAGACCGGAGCAGGCCCCCACCAGCGTCCACCAGGGCCGCGTCCGCTCGTCGATTGCCATCGCGACGCGACCCTAGACGCCGTTGCGGTCGTTGCTGTCCGCGGACATCGGGAACAGCTACGACATCGACCCGCTAGGAGGGCGCGGCGGCGAGGTCGCGAGCCGGGTCGATGCCCCAGCGGCCGCCGACCTCGACCAGTGCCTCGCTCACGGACCAGCGGTCGGGGCGCTCCTCGCCCTCGTGTTCGATGCTGGCGCCCTTCAGCGCCATGCAGCCGCTGTTGTCGCCGATCGCGCGGATCTCGGCGACGTCCGCCGCGCTCAGCCGCAGATCGGCCGGCAGCGCCGCAAGTTCGACCCGCTTGGCCTCGATCGGGCAGGCATCGGGGCCGAACTCCTGGACCAGGGTCGGCGCGACACACTCGACCGCCGGGTGGGCGAGGTTCCACTGACAGGCGAGCTGGATCGGCGTCAGCCTGACCCGTTCCGCGATCGGCAGCACGCGCTCCAGCTTCTCGACGCCGGCCTCGATCCAGCCGGGGGGGCGGAATGCCCGGTGATCGCCCTGCGCCAGCTCCATCCCGGGGCGCAGGTCCCCCCAGAAGAGGCCGCCATAGTCGACCACCCGGGTCAGCACCCTGACCCCGTGGCGGGCGGCGGCGTCGAGGCAGAGCTCACCCGGCCAAGGCTCGAACGGGTTGAGGATGATCATCGCCCAGTCGATCCGCCCGCCGAAGCGCTCGATGCAGGAAATCAGGTCGAGCGTGAAGCCGTTCGCGGGCCCCGGGGCGACGCCGATCCGAGCCGCCAGGCCGGCCTCGCGCAGCGCCTCCATCCCGTCCCAGACGACCTCGCTCGAGTAGCCGATCCGGTCGGGGTTGTGCAGCAGCAGCAGGTCGAAGCTATCGACGCCGACCCGCTCGAGGCTGCGCTCGGTCGCCATCCGCAGGTAGCCGGCGTACTCGTCGGGCCCGCGCAGCCGCGGGTCGGTGAAGCGCGGAAACCCCCGCGGCCCGTCCCGCTCCCCCTCGTAGAAGTCATGCCCGACGGCGCCGATCAGGCAGTACGAATCGCGCTCCGCCCCCGCCAGCGCCCGACCCAGCAGCGAGTCGGCCTCTCCCTGCCCATAGACATCGGCGGTCAGAACCGTGTCAATCCCGCCACCGGGCCGCAGCAGCTCTTCCAACCGCTCCGCGGCAATCTCCTCACCGAAGCGAAGGAACCTTCCCCCGCTCCAGGTGCCTATCGCAGTACGGCCGGGCTCGCGCATCCTCTGAACCATAAAGGCGCTGCTCGCGCGGGTGGCGCTGGGGAGGGGGTGTCCGGGCGGCAGCGGCGTCCTGTTTTTCGCACAGACCACTCAGCGAGGACAGGCAAGTCCGCGGCGAAAAGCCCAGCAACGGCCGGACACCCCCTCCCCGGCGACAGGCCCCGCGCGCCGGGAGCTGCTCAGCCGTCGCCGTCGGCGTTGGGCTGCTCGGCTCCTTCGGGCTGCTCGGGCTCGCCGCCCTCGTCCTTCTTGGCGGCGCCGACGCCGACCTTCTCCGGCTCGGGCTTGTCGGGCTTCGCCTTCTTCGCCGGCTTCTTCGGCGCGACGATCCTCAGCTTCAGCGGCTTGTCCTCCTCGTCGCCGGCGGAATCGCGCTCGACCAGCACGGTCGAGCCCGGCGCCATCTGGCCCTGGCGCAGCACCTCGTCGGCCAGCGGGTCCTCGATATAGCGCTGGATCGCGCGGCGCAGCGGCCGGGCGCCCATCGAGGGGTCCCAGCCTTTGTCGACCAGCAGGTCCTTGGTCTCCTCGGAGAGCTCCAGCTGCAGCTCGTGCTCGGCCACCTGGACGCGGACCCGGTTGATCATCAGGTCGACGATCTCCTTCACCTCGTCCTTGGCCAGCTTGTGGAAGACGATCACCTCGTCGATCCGGTTGAGGAACTCGGGCCGGAAGACTTTTTTCAGGTCGCCCATGATGCGGTTTTTCATGTCGCCATAGGACATCCCGGTCTCGTCGGCGACGGTGAAGCCGATCGAGGTGTTCTTGGCGATCTCCGAGGCGCCGATGTTCGAGGTCATGATCACGATCGCGTTGCGGAAGTCGACCGTCCGCCCCTGGGCGTCGGTCAGCCTGCCGTCCTCGAGGATCTGCAGGAGGATGTTGAAGACGTCCGGGTGGGCCTTCTCGATCTCGTCGAGCAGCAGCACGCTGTAGGGCTTGCGCCGCACGGCCTCGGTCAGCTGCCCGCCCTCGTCGTAGCCGATGTAGCCCGGCGGCGAGCCGACCAGGCGGCTGACCGCGTGCTTCTCCATGTACTCGGACATGTCGATCCTGACCAGCGCCTCCTCGTCGCCGAAGAGGAACTCGGCGAGGGTGCGGGCGAGCTCGGTCTTGCCGAC
The DNA here is from genome assembly GCA_963764365.1 of uncultured Solirubrobacterales bacterium. Classification (GTDB taxonomy): domain Bacteria; phylum Actinomycetota; class Thermoleophilia; order Solirubrobacterales; family 70-9; genus VRUE01. Next base: position 115,154 of record CAVXSI010000020.1, on the reverse strand, counting down.
CCCGGAGGGGCCGAGGAAGATGAACGACCCGGCCGGGCGCTTCGGGTCCTTGATCCCGGCGCGCGAACGGCGGATCGCTTTCGAGACGGCGGTGATCGCGACCTCCTGGCCGATCACCCGCTTGTGCAGCTCCTCCTCCATGCGGATCAGCTTCTTGGTCTCGGCCTCGGTCAGTTTGAAGACCGGGATCCCGGTCCACATCGAGACGATGTCGGCGATCTCCTCTTCGCCGACGTCGGGACGCTCGGCGTTGTCGCCCTCCGACCACTCGTCTTCGAGCTGGCGCTTGCGGGTCGTCAGCTGGCGCTCGGTGTCGCGCAGGTTGGCCGCTTTCTCGAACTCCTGCGCCTCGATCGCGGCCTCCTTTTCGCGCCGCGTCGTTTCCACTTCCTCCTCGAGGTCGCGGTAGACCGGCGGCGCGCTCATCGACTTGATCCGCATCCGCGAGGCGGCCTCGTCGATCAGGTCGATCGCCTTGTCGGGCAGGAAGCGGTCGGAGATGTAGCGGTCGGCCAGCTCGGCGGCGGCGGCGAGCGCGTCGTCGGTGATGTTCACCCGGTGGTGCTGCTCGTAGCGTTCGCGCAGGCCCTCGAGGATCTTGACCGTGTCCACGACCGAGGGCTGGTCGACTTTGATCTGGGCGAAGCGGCGCTCCAGCGCCGAGTCGCGCTCCAGGTATTTGCGGTACTCGTCGAGCGTCGTCGCGCCGATCGTCTGGATCTCGCCGCGGGCCAGCGCCGGCTTGAGGATCGAGGCGGCGTCGATCGCGCCCTCGGCGGCGCCGGCACCGACCAGGTTGTGGAGCTCGTCGATGAAGAGGATGATGTCGCCGCGCTGGGTGATCTCTTTCATCACCTTCTTCAGCCGCTCCTCGAACTCGCCGCGGTACTTCGAGCCGGCGACCAGGGCGGCGAGGTCGAGCGTGTAGATCTGCTTGTTGCGCAGCAGCTCCGGCACCTCGCCCTTGTTGATCCGCGCCGCCAGGCCCTCGACCACGGCGGTCTTGCCGACCCCGGGCTCGCCCAGCAGCACCGGGTTGTTCTTGGTCCGGCGGGAGAGGATCTGCATGATCCGCTCGATCTCGGTTTCGCGGCCGATCACCGGGTCGAGCTTGCCCTCCTCGGCGAGCTTGGTCAGGTTGCGGCCGAACTGGTCGAGCAGTTTCGAGGACTTCTTGCCGCCGCTGCCCTCGCCGGGGCCGCCCGCGCCGCCGCCCTGGCGGCGGCCGCCGGGGCCGGAAAGCATGCGGATCACCTCGTTGCGGATCTTGTCCGAGTCGGCGTCGAAGTCGAGCAGGATGCGGGCGGCGACGCCCTCGTTCTCGCGCACCAGGCCGAGCAGGATGTGCTCGGTGCCGATGTAGTTGTGGCCGAGCGAGAGCGCCTCGCGCAGCGCCAGCTCGAGCACCTTCTTGGCGCGCGGCGTGAATGGAATCTGGCCGGAGGTGACCTCCTCACCGGAGCCGACGATGCGGACCACCTGCGAGCGCACCCGCTCGGTCGTGATGTCGAGCGACTCGAGGACGCGGGCCGCCAGGCCCTCCTCCTCGCGCAGCAGCCCGAGCAGGATGTGCTCGGTGCCGATGTAGTTGTGTTTCAGCGTGCGCGCCTCTTCCTGGGCCAGGACCACTACCTGTCGGGCTCGCTCGGTGAATCTCTCGAACAAAGGAGCTTCCTCTCAACCTCTCACTTGGTCAACGCATCCGGTGGTCGGAAGTACCGCAGACGCCCTTCGCATATCGGAAGGCGTCCATGTGTGCTTTACACGATACCGAGCGTGCCGCCCCGGCCTCGGTACCTGGATTCCCGCTGAGAGCGGCTTTTCGCGGGTCGTTTCGCGGTCTTCAGGAGCGCATCGCCGGAAAGAGGATGACCTCGCGCAGGCTGCGGACTCCGGTCAACATCATCGCAAGCCGGTCGATCCCCAGCCCGACCCCGCCGGTCGGCGGCATCCCGTGTTCGAGCGCCTCGACGAACAGCGAGTCGTATCGCGCTGCCTCTTCGTCGCCGCGAGCCAGCTCCGCCGCCTGTTCGTCGAAGCGCCGCCGCTGCTCGTCGGGGTCGTTCAGCTCGGTGAACGAGTTGGCGATCTCGATCCCGCCGACGAAGGCCTCCCAGCGCTCGACCAGCCCCTCCTCGCTTCGATGGGCCTTGGCGAACGGCGACAGCTCGACCGGGTAGTCGACGACGAAGGTCGGCTGCACGAGCTGAGGCTCGACCGACCTCGAGAGCAGGCCGTCGACCAGCTTGCCCCAGCCCTCCGCCGGGTCGGGCTCGACCCCCATCGCCGCCGCCAGCGCCTCGCGGGTCGGGTGCTCGGCGAGGTCGATCCCGGTCCGCTCGCGGACCGCCTCGCGCAGGGTCAGTCGCCGCCACGGCGGCGCCAGGTCGATCTCGACGCCGTCGCGCTCGACCCTGGTGGTCCCGAGGACGCGCTCGGCGACCTCGGCGACCAGCAGCTCCAGGTCGTGCGCGGTCCGCTCGTAATCGGCGTAGGCCTGGTACCACTCGAGCATCGTGAACTCGGGGTTGTGCTTGTGCGAGACGCCCTCGTTGCGGAAGTCCTTGCCGAGCTCGTAGACGCGGTCGATCCCCCCCACCACCAGCCGCTTCAGGTACAGCTCGGTTGCGATCCGCAGGTAGAAGTCGCGGTCGAGCGCGTTGTGGTGGGTGACGAACGGGCGCGCCAGGGCACCGCCGTAGAGCGGCTGCAGGACCGGCGTCTCGACCTCGACGAAGCCGTGTTCGTCGAGCCAGCGCCGCGTCTCGGAGATCGTCCGGGCGCGGATCGCGAAGACCCGCCGGCTCTCCTCGTTGGCGAGCAGGTCGAGCTCGCGCTGCCGGTAGCGCGTCTCGACGTCCTCCAGCCCGTGGAACTTGTCGGGCGGCGGCCGCAGGCTCTTCGCCAGCAGCCGCCAGTGGTCGATCGCCAGCGACAGCTCGCCGCCGCGGCGGGTCGCCATCGCCGTTCCCTCGACACCAACGAAGTCGCCGAGGTCGAGGTGGACCAGCAGCTCGTAGGGCTCCTCGCCGAGCAGATCCTCGCGCGCGTGCAGCTGGAGCTGGCCGCTGCCATCCCGGATGTCGAGGAAGCAGGCCCTGCCGTGGCCGCGCCTGCCGACGATCCGCCCCGCCACCCGGTGGCGCGACTCGGTCTCCAGGCCGGCCTCGAGGCCCTCGTGCGCGGCCCGCACCTCGGCGATCTCCTCGCGTTCGGCGAACTGATGCGGAAACGGATCGATCCCCGCCTCGCGCAGGCGTTCCAACTTCTCGCGTCGATCGCGAAGAACGTCCGAAAGTTCTTTTTCTTCAGTCACTGTCTGAGAGCGTCAGAAAGCAAGCAGGTCGGGGGAAGCAGGCCGCAGCCGCGAGCGAGCCTATTTCAATAGGTGAGCGAGTGGCGAGGACCGATGACCCCGAGATGCGCCGCTTTCTGGCGCTCTCAGGCGGACTCGATCTTCGTGATTTTGAGTTTCTTCTTCGGCCCCCGCGGCACCTCGACGCTGACCACGTCGTTGCGCTTGTGGCCGATCAGCGCTTTGCCGATCGGCGACTCGTTGGAGAGCTTCTGCTCCAGCGGGTTGGCCTCGGTCGAGCCGACGATCTGAAATTTCTGCGAGTCGCCGGTCTTCTGGTCCTTGACGTGGACGATCGAGCCGAAGCTGACCGCGTCGGTGTCGACCTTCTTCTCGTCGATCACCGTGGCGCGCCGCAGGCGCTCTTCCAGCTGCGCGATCCGCCCCTCGAGCAGCGCCTGCTCGTTCTTGGCGTCGTCGTACTCGGCGTTCTCAGAGATGTCGCCGAACTCGCGCGCTTCCTTGATCCGTTCGGCCACCTCGCGCCGCTTGGCGGTGGTCAGGTACTCGATTTCCTCTTTGAGCTTCTCGAGCCCTTCCGGAGTGATCACTGCCTGCCGAGTCACTTTGCTGCCCTCGCTTTGATCGCTGGACGATGGGAGGCGTCGCTCCCAGATCGAAAAAACGCCCGGATACGACGTATTCGCACGCCGCACCTGGGCCGGAAGTCGCGGGATTATAGCGAGGCGCCGGAGCCGGCACTCAGGGGATTTTGGGCAGCGATCAGCTGCCTTGCGCGGGGCAGGTCGGCGCTGCGCTGAAGCTCCTCGGCGACCTGCGGCGAAACGCCCAGAGCTTCCACGTACCAGGGGTAGAACTTCCGCAGGTAGCGGGACGCGCGATCGGGGCCGAGGTGCTCCTCGGCGCGGTCGACCGTCCACAGCAGCTCGGCGACGACCTCCTCGCGCGACGGGGGCTCGCTGCGACGCCCGGTCAGCTCCTCGAACAGCCAGGGATTGCCGAGCGAGCCGCGGGCGATCATCACCGCGGCGGCGCCGGACCGCTCGAAGGCGTTCCGCGCCGCCGCGGCGCTGTCGAGGCCGCCGGAGACGATCACCGGCACCGCCAGGCGCTCGGCCAGCTCGCGGGTCAGGGCGTAGTCGGGACTGCCCTTGTGTTTGGTCGTCGCCGGGCGGGGATGGAAGCCGATCGCCGCCGCTCCGCCCTCCTCGGCCAGGCGCACGGCGAGCTCGAAGCCGGAGCGGTCGCCCGGCCGCAGGCCGGAGCGCAGCTTCACCGTCACCGGCAGGCCGCTGCTTTGACGCGCCCCGCGCAGCAGCGCCAGCGCCAGCTCGGGGTCGGAGAGCAGCTCGACCCCGGCGCCGGTCTTACGGACCTTGCGCACCGGGCAGCCCATGTTGATGTCGATCAGGTCGGCTCCGGCCGCGGCGGCGACCGCCGCGCCGGATCCCATCGCCTCGGGGTCGTGGCCAAACAGCTGGACGGAGACCGGGTGCTCGTCGGGGTGGATCCGCATCAGCTCGCGCAGGGTGCGCTCGTTGCGGTAGTGCAGGCCGAAGCTGGAGATCATCTCCGAGACGGCGAGCCCCGCCCCGTGCCGCCTCGCCTGCAGGCGGACGAACCAGTTGCCGATCCCGGCCAGCGGCGCGAGCAGGACGCGGTTGGCGATCTCGACGTCGCCGATCCGGAAGGGATCAGTCAGCTGTGGGCGCGTTGCGGGCATGGATCAGACGCAGCCCCTTCAGGGTAAGCATCTCGTCGACCTCGTCGATCGTCTCGGCGAACGGGACGACGACCCGGGCGAGGCCGCCGGTGGCCAACACGTCCGCCTCGCCGAGCTCCGCTTCGATCCGCCCGACGACGCCGTCGATCATGCCCGCGAAGCCGAAGACGAAGCCGGACTGGATCGCGGCGCGGCTCGAGCGCCCGATCGCGGTCTCCGGCTCTTCGAGGTCGATCCGGCCGATCCGGGCGGCGCGTTCGACCAGCGCCGTCAGCGAGATCTCCAGGCCGGGGCCGATCGCGCCGCCGAGGTAGTCGCCGTCGGCCGAGACGGCGTCGATGTTGATCCCGGTGCCGAAGTCGACGACCACGCAGGCGTTGCCGAAGCGCTCGTAGGCGGCGATCGAGTTGACGAGGCGGTCGGCGCCGACCTCGAGCGGGTTGTCGATGCGGATCGGCATCCCGGTCTTCACCCCGGGGCCGATCGTCAGGCACTCGCCCGCAAGGTAGCGCGCGGTCATCCGCTCGTACTGGACGCCGAGCGGCGGCACGACGGAGGAGACGCAGACGGCGTCGAGATCGGCGAGGCCCATGCCGTCGAGCGCGAGCAGGCCGGCGATCCGCTCGGCGAGCTCGTCGCCGGTCGCCCCGGAACGGGTCTGGAAGCGCCAGTGCTCGACCAGCCGCTCGCCGTCGAAGGCGCCGAGGTGAGTCTGCGTATTGCCGACGTCGACCGCGAGGAGCACGGCGCGATTATCTCCATCCGGAGGCTGCTCTGCTCCCACGAGGGCCGGGGAACCGGACATGGCAGCCCTCGTTCCGGCATCGCCGCCGCCGGGCGTTTCGTGCAAGGATCACCATCGTGGAGACGCGGCTCTACGTCATTCCAGGCTCCCATCCTTCGATGGCGGCCCGGCTGATGCTCGAGGCCAAGGGCATCGCCTACAAGCGCACGGACCTGATGCCGGTGGTCTCGAAGGCCGTGCTGCGAGGCCTCGGCTTCCCGCGCAACACCGTGCCGGCGATGAAGATCGACGGTCGCCGCGTCCAGGGCACCGGCGAGATCGCCCGCGAGCTCGACCGGTTGCGGCCCGAGCCGGCCCTCCTCCCGACCGACCCCGGGCGCCTCGCCGCCGTCGAAAAGGCCGAGCGCTTCGGCGACGAGGAGTTGCAGCCGCCGGTCCGGGCGATTCTCTGGTGGGCGCTGCACAAGGACAAGGCGCCGCTGCGCAGCTACTCGGAGGGGGCGAAGCTGGGGATCCCGATCGGGTTGGCGCTGAAGACGGCGGCGCCGATCGTCGCCGCCGCCGCCCACTTCAACGAGGCGAGCGACGAGAACGTGCGTCAGCGCCTGGCGGCGATGCCGGCGATGCTGGACCGGATCGACAGCTGGATCGCCGACGGCACGATCGGCGCCGAGCAGCCGAACATCGCCGACTTCCAGATCGCCCCCAGCCTGAGGCTGGCGATGACGCTCGACGACCTGCGGCCGGTGATCGAGTCGCGCCCCGCCGGCGAGCTGGCGATGCGCCTGGTCCCCGACTACCCAGGGCACATCCCGCCGATCCTGCCACCCGCCTGGCTGCAGGCTTTGCGCAGCACGAGCGCTGCCGCATAGGCCCGGCCCAGGTAGGGGTTCCACTTAACCTGAATCCACCGATCTCGCCGGCCTCTCGGCGACGCATTCGGGCGAAAAAGTACAAGACGTTCCACCCCTACCGGGGCCGGGCCTCCCCCATAGGGCCAGCTTGGTCAACCCGCTGACCAGGACCGAGGGCGGCCAAGGCGTCGGCGAGGCGGGTGCCGTCGGGGAGGGTGAGGTCGGGGTTTAGCTCGAGCAGCGGGGCGAGGACGAAGCGGCGGCTGGTGACCTCGGGGTGCGGCAGGGTGAGGCGGTCGGTCTCGATCTCGAGGTCGCCGAGGAGGAGCAGGTCGACGTCGAGCGGGCGCGGGCTGTGGCGGGGGGCGTCGAGGGCGCGGCCCCGCTCCGCCTCGACCTGCTTGCAAGCATCGAGCAGAGCTTCGGGCTCCAGCTCGGTGCGGATGCGGATCGCCGCGTTGAGGAAGTCGGCTTGGTCGAGCACCTCCCCGACCGGCTCGGTCTCATAGGCCGAGGACACCGCCTCGACCTCGACCCCGCGCTCGCGCAGCATCTCGACCGCCGCCCGCAGGTGCGCGGCCCGGCCCCCCACGTTCGACCCAAGCCCCAGGTAGCCGACCCGCCTCACAGCAGGACGTGCCGTGAGTTAGACCCCCTATATGGGCACGTAACTCCCGGCACGTCCAGGTGGTCGACCATCTAGGCCTCCTCGCCGTTGTCCTCGTCGTCCTCGCCTTCGGTGCGTTCCTGGGTCACCTCGACGCCGACCTCCTGGATCGCCAGCGGCAGCGGCGGCTCCGGCTTGGCGGCGCGTACCCGCACCGATTCGCAGCCGTGGCGTTCGATCAGCCGCTGGCCGATCACCTGCGCGAGGCGCTCCAGGGTGCGGTAGCTGCGCTCGGTCGCGGCGAGGGCGACGATGTCGCAGACCTCGCTGTAGTCGACCGTGTCCTCGAGCCGGTCGGTCAGCACCGCGTCGCAGTCGGGCACGTCGAAGGAGAGGTCGAACTCGAGCCGCTGGCCGACCTCCTGCTCGGCGTCGCTGACGCCGTGATGCGTGTAGATCGAGAGGCCGCGCAACTCGACCTCGACCCGCGACTCGATCCCGTTGTCCTTCGGTTCCTCCATGGAGAATTGCCACAGTCTCCCGCTTCCACTGCTCCTTTGCCGCCATATACACGGCTGAGGAGCAGTGGAACGTCAGGGAAAGCCCAGGATCGACCCGGCGACCTTCACCGCCTGCGCCGTCTCGGCCACGTCGTGGACGCGCAGCACCTCGGCGCCCTCGGCCGCCGCGAGGACGGTCGAGGCGATCGTGCCGCCGAGCCGGTCGCCGACCTCCGAGCCGTCGATCTTGCCGATGAAGCTCTTGCGCGAGGTGCCGACGACCAGCGGCCGCCCCAGCCCTCGCAGCTCGCCCAGCCGCCGCAGCAGCTCCAGGTTGTGCTCCAGCGTCTTCCCGAACCCGATCCCCGGATCGAGCCAGACCCGCTCCTCGGCGACCCCTGCGGCAACCGCCACCTCGAGCCGCTCGGCGAGAAACGCCTTGACCTCGTCGACCACGTCCTCGTAGCTCGGGTCCGCCTGCATCGTCCGCGGATCGCCCTGCATGTGCATCAGAACCATTCCCGCTCCCCGCTCGGCGCAGAGCGCGCCGATCTCCGGATCCCCCCGCATCGCGGTCACGTCGTTGACGATCGACGCCCCGGCATCGAGCGCCGCCTCGGCCACCGCAGTCTTCGAAGTGTCGATCGACACCGTCGCCGTCCCGGCCAACCCGGCAACCACCGGCTCCGTCCGCGCTCGCTCCTCCCCCACACTCACAGCCTCCGCCCCAGGCCGAGTCGATTCCCCCCCCACATCCAAAATCCCCGCCCCATCCCTCACAAGCTTCTCCCCATGCCGAACCGCCGCCCCCGCATCGAGAAACAGCCCCCCGTCGGAGAATGAGTCGGGAGTGACGTTGACGACACCCATCAGCTTCGGAGTCATGACCGAAGTATCAGCCCTCCTTCCGCGGGTGGCGTCGGGGAGGGGGTGTCCGGCCGGCAGCGGCGTCCTGTTTTTCGCACAGACCACTCAGCGAGCACAGGCAAGTCCGCGGCGAAAAACCCAGCAACGGCCGGACACCCCCTCCCCGGCGACAGGACCCGCGGGCAGGGCGCCTGGTCCCTCGGACGACAGGACCGCGGCGGAGCGCTAGCTTGCGTCGCCGCCGGCGTAACCGGGCCGGGGCCGCGGCATCGGCCGAGCGCCCTCGCGGGCCGCCCGTTCCGGCTCCGGCGCCGGCTCGACCGGCGGCGTCGGCTCTTCCTCGTCGACGAACACCTCGCCCTCGGGCTTGCCGGCGAGCAGCGCCACGAACTGCTCGGCGTCGATCGTCTCCCGCTCAAGCAGGATCTTCGAGATCGCGTCGAGCTCGCCGCGCTTGTCGTTGAGGAGGTCCTTGGCGGTCTGGTGCGCGGACTCGACGATGCGGCGGATCTCGTCATCGATCTCGCGCGCGATCTCATCCGAGTAGTCGGGCTCGGAGGAGAACTCGCGGCCGAGGAAGGGCTGGCCGCGGTCGTGGCCGAAGACACGCGGGCCGAGGCGCTCGGACATGCCGAATCGCATCACCATCTGCTTCGCCGTCTCGGTCACCTTCTCGAGGTCGTTGGAGGCGCCGGTGGTGATCTCGCCGAAGACGATCTCCTCGGCCGCGCGGCCGCCCAGGGTCATCGCCATCGTGTCGGTCAGCTCGGCGCGGCTGGTCAGGAACTTGTCCTCGGTCGGCAGGCTGATCGTGTAGCCGAGCGCCTGGCCGCGGCTGATGATCGAGATCTTGTGGACCGGGTCGCAGTTCGGCAGCAGGTGGCCGACGATCGCGTGCCCGAGCTCGTGGTAGGCGGTGATCAGCCGCTCCTTCTCACTCATCACCCGGGTCTTCTTCTCGGGGCCGGCGATCACCCGCATGATCCCCTCCTCCAGCTCCTGCATGGAGATTTCACGATTGCCGGTGCGGGCGGTCAGCAGCGCCGCCTCGTTGATCAGGTTGGCGAGGTCGGCGCCGGTGAAGCCGGGGGTCTGGCCGGCCAGCGCGTCGAGGTCGATCAGCTTCGCCAGCGGCTTGCCGCGGGTGTGGACTTCGAGGATCTTCTTGCGGCCCTTGCGGTCGGGGCGGTCGACGACGACCTGGCGGTCGAAGCGGCCCGGCCGCAGCAACGCCGGGTCGAGGATGTCGGGCCGGTTGGTGGCGGCGATCAGGATGATGTTGTCTTTCATCTCGAAGCCGTCCATCTCGACGAGCAGCTGGTTCAGCGTTTGCTCGCGCTCGTCGTGGCCACCGCCCATGCCGGCCCCGCGGTGGCGGCCGACGGCGTCGATCTCGTCCATGAAGATGATGCAGGGCGAGTTCTGTTTCGCCTGCTCGAAGAGGTCGCGGACGCGGCTGGCGCCGACGCCGACGAACATCTCGACGAAGTCCGAGCCGGAGATCGAGAAGAAGGGCACGCCGGCCTCGCCGGCGACCGCTCGGGCGAGCAGCGTCTTACCGGTGCCGGGCGGGCCGTAGAGCAGGACGCCCTTCGGAATGCGGGCGCCGAGCGATTGGAATTTCTTCGGGTTCTCGAGGAATTCCTTGATCTCCTGCAGCTCCTGCACCGCCTCGTCGACCCCGGCGACGTCGCGGAAGGTGATTTTCGGCGCGTCGACGGACATCCGCTTCGCTTTCGATTTGCCGAAGTTCATCACCCGCGAGCCGCCGCCCTGCATCTGGTTCATCAGGAAGATCCAGAAGCCGAAGAAGAGGACGAACGGCAGGATGTAGGTGAGCAGCGAGAGGATCCCCGAGCTGCCGGTGCCGTGGACCTTGGTGGTCACGTTGCTCGCTTCGAGCTTCCCGATCAGGCTTTCTTCGGCGTTGGGCGGGTAGCCGGTGGAGAAGCTTTCGCCGTTTTTCTCCTTCACGTCGAGGGTGCTGTCCTTGACGTTGACGTTGACTTCTTCGATCGCGCCACTGGCGATCAGGCCCGACTTCGGCTGCGTCAGTTCGTTGTAGGTCGGCGATTCGGTGCTCGGCCCGGGGCTGATCACTTTCTGGGCGACGAAGGCGAGGATCACCACCAGAAGGATCGGGAACGCTGCGCTTTTGAAGAAACGCCTCACGAGGGAAAATCAGCGTACCAGGGCGGTTTCGGCGCTCGGCCGGCTGGGACGGCGGTATCAGTCGTCCAACGCGGCGACGTGGTCGAGGTTGCGGTAGCGTTGGGCGTGGTCGAGCCCGTAGCCGATCGCGAAGCGGTTGGGGATGCGGAAGCCGACGTAGCGCGGCTCGAGGTCGACCCGCAGCCGGTCGGGCTTGGTCAGCAGCGCGCAGGCCTCGAGCGAGGCCGGAGCGCGGGCGTTGAGGTTGCGCATCAGGTACTGCAGCGTCAACCCGGAGTCGATGATGTCCTCGACGATCAGCACGTGGCGGCCCTCGATCGGCGCGTCGAGATCCTTGAGGATCCGGACGACGCCGGAGGAGTGGGTCTGCGAGCCGTAGCTGGAGACGGCCATGAAGTCGATCTCGCAGGGCACGGTCAGATTGCGCATCAGGTCGGCGAGGAAGATCACGGCGCCCTTCAGCACGCCGATCATGAACAGGTCGCGCCCGTCGTAGTCCTCGCTGATCTGCTTTCCCAGCTCGGCGACCCGCCGCTGCACTTCCTCGCCCGAGACCAGGGTCTCCCCAACCGCCGACTCGCTCATCGCCGCGAGACTACCGCTCCGCCCGCAGCAGGCCGCGCTCGGCGATCGCGCGGACGCCGGCGCCGAGGTCGAGCATCGCCGTGCCGGTGCGGCGCAGAGCGGCGACCTCGTCGGCGTGGCGGGCGGCGCCGGCGACCGGGCGGCCGGCGGCGCGATCGGCGAGCCGCTGGACGACCAGGCGGCGCAGCGCCGGCGGCAGCCCGGCCAGGCGCTCGAGCCGGATCGTCTCGCGCGGCGAGCCGTCGCCGCCGTCGAGCTCGGCGGCGACGAGGGCGTCGAGCACCTCGGCCTCGTCGCGCAACAGCTCGGCGGTGCGCAGGACGTTGCGGGCGGCGGCCGGGTGGACCTCGGCAAGCGCCGCGGCGAGCCCGTGGCGGATCCGGTTGCGAGCGTAGGAGGACCCGGCGTTGGTCGGATCGTCGCGCCAGGCAAGCCCACGCTGCTCGCAGTAGGCGGTGGTCTCGGCGCGGGTGACGCCGAGCAGCGGCCGGGTCAGCTTGCCGTCGCTGGGCTTCATCCCGAGCAGGGCGCGGCGGCTCGGCGAGGAGGCGAGCCGGTAGAGGATCGTCTCGACCTGGTCGTCGGCGGTGTGGCCGGTCGCGATCAGGCCGTCCCGCGCAAGCGCCAGCGCGGCCGCCGCCGCGTAGCGGCTGTCGCGGGCCCAGGACTGCAGGTTGCCGGGGCCCTCGGGTCGTCGCGGCCGCTCGACCTCAAGCCGTACGCCGAGCCGCCGGCAGAGCCCGGCGCAGTGCTCCTCGTCGGCGTCGGAGTCGTCGCGCAGGCCGTAGTTGACGTGCAGCACGGTCACCGCCTCGGCACCGAGCAGCCGCACCGCGAGGTCGAGCAGGCAGACCGAGTCCCGGCCGCCCGAGAGCATCGCGACGAGCGCCGTCCCCGGCGGCAGCATGCCGCCGTCGCGCACCGCTTCGAGCATCGCCTCGCTCTCCATCTCAAACAGTGTTGCGCGGACGTGCCCCGCGGTCAGGCGGCCCGACGGACGATGTAGAGCGGGGTCGGCGCCGGGAAGCCCTTGAGGCTGACCTCGCCGATCGGCTCGCAGCTGAGGCCGCGGCCCCGCAGGGAGTCGGTGACTTGGTCGGTGACCAGGACCTCGCCCGCCTGGGCACGGCCGACGACCCGGTGGACGAGGTTGACCGGGGTGCCGAAATAGTCGCCGTCGCGGTAGACGGCGCTGGCGTAGTGGATCCCGACCCGCGGGCGCGGGCGCTCCGGGAAGCGGTCGAGCAGCTCCACCGCCCAGGCCGTCAGCGAGCCAGGGTCGGGTGAGACGACCATCACCTCGTCGCCGATCGTCTTCACGATCGTCGCCTCGGCCGGCAGCGTCGCTTCGACCGTCTCGACGAAGTTCTCGACCACGTCGAGAGCCTCCTGATCGCCTTCCTCCTCGGTGTAGCGGGTGAAGCCGGTGAGGTCGATGAAGCAGAGGGTGACCGGGACCTGACCGAGGTCGGAGGCCGGCTCCTCGAGGTCGGTCTCCATGTGGCCGACGACGTCCTGTTCCATGAAGTAGCGCAGGTAGCGGGTGTGCAGGTACTCGGTCAGCGGCGCCGCCAGCGGCAGGATGTCGGCCGCCAGCTCACCCATCTCCTCGGCGATCTCGAGCTCGGGCAGGGCGTCGCGGATCATCGGTTCGTGCACGTAGAGGTGGAAGAGGCGCACCTCCGTGTCGGCGATCCGGCGCAGCGACTGCACGTAGACGCGGACGATCTGCAGGAAGGCGACCAACGGGAAGCCGGCGGCGAGCACCCGGGCGCAGTGCCGCAGCGCCTTCACGTCGTCGGGGTCGAGCAGCCGCTCCTGGCCGAGCGGGGTGCCGAGGATCGCCAGGATCCGCTCGATCAGCTCCGGCTCGAGGCCGGTCTCGCGGGAGACGTCGTCGATCGTCGCCTGCTCCGCGACGCCGGGGAACAGCTCCTCGACATAGCCGAAGGCGAGCCTTCCCTCGCGCCCGGCCTGGCGCAGCTCCTCAAGCGAGTGGCCGCGCTCGCGCATCCGCGCGACGACCCGGGCCTGAGCGGCGGCGGCGGCGGTCCAGCGCCCGCGGCGAACCGGCAGGATCCTCTCCGCCGCCCAGCGTTTCAGCGTGCTGGCGGGTACACCCGAGCGACGCGCCGCCTCGCTCAGCGATATCCGCTCGTCCGCCACGAGCCCCGAGGCTAGACGACGAGCGCTCTGTTTTACGCGCCGCGGCCGTCTCACGAGTGGAAAGATGCCGCGGAGATGCCGGCCCGACTCCGACCGACCGCACCTCCGGCCGGCGATGCGATCCTCGTCGGCGACCCCGGCCGCTCGCTGCTGCTCGCCCAGGAGCTGCTGGAGGAGCCGCGGATGAGCAACCACGCGCGCGGCCTCTGGGGATACTCGGGGCGGACCCCGGCCGGTCGCGAGCTGACGATCCAGGCGACCGGAATCGGCGGGCCGAGCGCCGCCGCCGTCCTCACCGAGCTGGCCGGGCTGGGGGTGCGTCGGGCGATCCGGGTCGGGACCTGCACGAGCCTCGATCCCGAGGTCGGCGCCGGGGACGTCGTGCTGGTCGAGCGGGCGGTCGCAGCGGGCGGCAGCGCCGCCTCGTTCGGACTCGCGGCCGGCGAGGCCGTGGCTCCCGACGCGGAACTGTTGGCCGGGCTGCGCGGCGAGCCGACCGTAGCGTCCCGCGCCGCCGCGGTCGCCAGCTTCGACCAGCCGCCCTCGGGCCGCCACGCGCCGCCGCCGGGCGTCGCCGCCGCCGACATGCAGACCGTGGCGGTGCTGGCGCGCGGGCGCGAGCTCGGAGTCGCCGCGGCGGCACTGCTGGTCGTCAGCGAGGGGGCCGGCGGCGAGGCACTGGGCGACGAGCCGCTCGCCGCCGCCGCCAAGCGCTGCGGCCGGCTCGCCGCAGCCGTACTCTCAGCCTAAAGTTGAAGGTTAGAGTTAGCCCGAATCCACCGAGGTCGGCGAGGCTCTCCGCTTCGCAGGCCGAGTCGGGGGCCGATTCCCGCTCACCCGGGTAGTGGTGCTACCTGGGTGGAGGGAAGTGGCTCCCGGCGAAGGGATGCGGAGTGGAGAGGCCGGCGAGATCGGTGGATTCGGGGTTAGTCGTCGGAGGCCTCTGCGGAGGCCTCCTCCGCCCGATCGGCGGCGAGCTGCCGCCGCAGCGCGCCCATCTCCCTCGAGAGCCGGTCGAATTCGTCCTCGACCTCGTCCAGCCGCTGCGAGACCGAGCGCAGGCGCCGCTCCAGCCGCTCCATGTCGCCCGCCGAGGGCAGGTTGAGCGCGGCCAGCGCCGCGTGCTGGGCCTCGAGCGCCTTCTCGCGGGCGCCGAAGGCGGCGGACACCGCGTTCTCCAACACCTGGCTGTCGAGCAGGGCCTGGGCGAGCTCGCCGATCGCCTGCTCGCTGCGCGAGCGCAGGCTGTCCTGGTCTTGGTCGTCGAGCGCCATCACGGCACACCTTAGAGATTGCCGGACCGGCATCGAAACAAGTCGTCGACGACCGCATCCGGCGTGGCTGAAATCCTCCTGCGCCATAGGCATGGGACCGATCTCGATTAAGGCCGTGTTGGGGGCCGTCGCGCCGCATTGCGTGCCTCCGCCCGGATCGGTAGCGTGGTCGTGTCCGATCCGTGGGGAGAGGGGCGACGCGGACTGCAGGAACCGCGTCCGCGGGTATCGAGGCGCCGTCGTATGAGACACAAGCTCGCACTGACGATTGCTCTGGCCGGATTCGGGCTGATCACCGCGCTGGGTGTCGGGATGGCCGGCGCCGACTCCGAAACCGGGCTGGACGGCGGTCGAGCGACCGGACCGCTCCCGGCCGCGCCGGGCCTGCAGGCCACCGCGCCGGCGCAGAAGCCGGCCTGCTCGAACGGCGTCGATGACGACGGCGACGGCCTCGTCGACATGGAAGACCCGAACTGCAGCTCCCCGACCGACACCACCGAGGCGCCCGAAAAGGCCCCGGCGAAAGCCGGTGAAGCGGCCTCCCCGGCGACCGGAGCCGAAGGCGGCGAAGAAGGCACGGCGACCGCGGTCAAAGGCGTTCGGGCCGGGACGACGCTGGACGCGTCGGCCGCCCCCCGCCCCGGCCGGAGGGGTCAAGCGCAACCAGAGCCTGGGCGGATCGAGCGTCCGTCGCGGCGGCGCGGTGAGGGCGCCGAGCGCGACCGCCGGCGTGCAGCCGCCCGCCGGGGGCCCCGACGGCGGCTCGCAGTTCAACGCCGGCGGCGCCCCCACCGCCGAAAACCCCTCGGTGACGATCGCTCCCTTCGCCCCGACCCCGATCGGCGTCCCCAACTTCGTCATCGACTCGTTCGAGATCCCGCCCTTCCTGCTGCCGATCTACCAGGCCTGCGGCACCCAGTACGGGATCCCCTGGGAGGTGCTCGCCGCGATCAACAAGATCGAGACCGCGTTCGGCACCAACCTCAACGTCTCCAGCGCCGGCGCGGTCGGCTGGATGCAGTTCCTGCCCTCGACCTGGGCGACCTACGGCGTCGACGCCAACGGCGACGGGCGCAAGGACCCCTACAACCCGGTCGACGCGATCTGCGGCGCTGCCAACTACCTGAAGGCCGGCGGCGGCGTCAAGCACCTCTACAACGCGATCCTCGCCTACAACCACGCCGACTGGTACGCGCAGGAGGTCCTGCTCTACGCCCGCGCCTACGGCAAGCTTCCGCCCGACCTGGTCGGCTCGCTGACCGGACTGACCGAGGGCGCCCACTTCCCGGTCGCCGCCGACGCCCGCTACGCCGACGAAATCTCGGCCCGGGCGGCCGGCGTGGCGACCGCCTCCTCCTCGCCGACCCGGCGCGGGATCGACATCTTCGCCACGGCGGGCGCGCCGGTGGTCGCGGTCAACGACGGCGTCGTCAGGAAGATGGGCCGAACGAAGAAGCTCGGCCGCTACCTGATCCTCGAAGACGCCTACGGCAACCGCTTCACCTACGCCGAGCTGGGCGGGTTCGTCCGCCATCAGCGCTCGCTCGTCGTCTCTCCCGGCGGCCGCCACCACGTGCCGATCGACAGCCAGAACCTGCGCCCGCGGCTCTACGCCCTGCCGGGCCGCAGCGGCAAGCGCGCCGCCGCGCAGACCGGTGCCGAGGGTGGGAAGCACGGCGGCTCCCCCGGAACCCTCAGCGTCGGGTCGAGGGTTATAGCCGGGACCGTGCTCGCCAGGATAGGCGCCGGCGGCGGTGCCGCCCACGTCAACTTCTCGATCCGCCCGGCCGGGCGCGGCGCCCCGCGGATCGACCCGAAGCCGATCCTCGACGGCTGGAAGCTGCTCGAAGCCACCGCGGTCTATCGGGCCAAGGGCAGGAACCCGTTCGCGGCCGGCCTCGGCGGCGCCGGCGTTCTGCTGCTCTCCAAGGACGCGCTCGAGCAGCGCGTCCTCGCCGACAAGCAGCTCTCGATCTACCCCTGCGGGCGCACCGACATCGCCACCGGCCAGGTCGACCGGCGGGTCCTGGCGATGCTCGAGTACTTCTCGGCGAAAGGATTCCAGCTCGGGATCAGCGCGCTGAAATGCGGCCACAGCTACCTGACCGCCTCGGGCAACGTCTCCGCGCACTCGACCGGCGACGCGGTCGACATCGCCGAAATCGACGGCGTCCCGGTCGCCGGCCACCAGGGCCCCGGCACCCTCGTCGACCAGCTGATCAAGACGGCGCTGCAGCTGCAGGGGACGATGCACCCCAATCAGGTGATCTCGCTCGAGAACCTGCCCGGCGAAACCAGCTTCGCGCTGCCCGATCACTCCGACCACGTCCACGTCGGCTACTCGCCCGGATTCGAATCCGAATACGCGAGCCCGTTCGTCAGCGCGACGCAGGGCAGGATCGACCAGGGCGTCGACTTCACCGGCAGCGGGCCGATCTTCGCCGTCGGCGACGCGCGGATCCTCGCCACCGGGGCACCGGGCTGGCCCGAAGGGGGCGGCGTCCTCTACAAGCTCCTCGACGGCCCCGCCGCCGGGCAGACGATCTTCGTCTACGAGGGCGTGCAGGCGACCGTGAAGGCGGGCCGGCGCGTCTCGGCCGGCCAGCAGATCGCTTCCTTCGTCGCCGGGGGGTCGATCGAGATGGGCTTCTCCGACGACTCCGGCGTACCGCTCAGCCACGGCGAATACCAGGAGGGTGTCGAAACCGTCTGGGGCCGCAAGATGGCGACCTTCCTCGGCGAACTCGGCAGCTCCAACTCGCTGTTCCCCGAGTTCGGCGAACTCGAACCCGGCAAGTGGGACCGGCTGATCCGGCGACTCGGCGGGATCGAAAACCCGTCGGTGCCGGCAAGGCCGTCGAAGTACTCGCTGCCCGACGGCGGCAACAAGCCCGGCTCGGGCGGCGGCGCCTCCGAAGCGGCCAAGTAGAGGATCCGGGAGAATCGGGCGCCTGGCCCAGCTGTTCGGATTCGCGCAGTTCGAGTTCGCCGGGACGCTGGCCGTCCCCGACGGGCGCTACCTGGTCCGCGAGCGCGACCCGGGCGGCTCGCGGCGGGTTCTGGTGATCGAGACGCTGGGGGCGCCACCGCCGCGCCGCCGCCGCAGGGCGAGGGCCGCCGAGCCCGACGCCGGGCCCGCGACCCTGCCGCTGGCTCGGGTCACCGCGGTTCGGGCCGAGGCGCCGTTCGAGGCCGAGCCCGAGGCCGAGCGATGGCTGCGGGAGGCGCTCGGCGACGAAGCGCGGACCGAGGCGGCCCTCGCCGAGGGGATCGGCCTGCTGAACCGCGCCCTCCACGCCCAGGCCGCCGCAAGCGCCGATCCCCGCTTGGCCGAGCTCGACGCCGAGCGGGCTGTCGTCGCGCGGATCGGCTACGGCAGCGGCGAGCAGGTCGCCGCCGGTCGCTTCGAGGCGGCGAGCGCGGTCGACCCGCGACGGGCGACCGGCTCGCCGCGGCGGCGGCGGCTGGAAGAGATGCGCCCGCAGGAGCGGACCGCCGCCGTGCTCTCCGGGCGCGAGCAGGTCGACGTCTGCGAGACGCTGCTGCTGCGCGCCCGCGCCGACCTCGACGCCGGGCGCCGGCGCGAGGCGGCGCTGCAGCTGCGGATCGGCCTCGAGGCGCTGCTGGTCGAGCTGTCCGGAGCGCTCGCCGACCCGGGCCACGAGGAGGACGTCGCGACACTAGAGGGGCGGCGGGCCGAGGTGGGCGAGGCCGCCAACGCGGCGCTGCGGGGGGACCTCGACGACGAGCGGGAGCGGCAGGTGCGCGAGCTGGTCGGGCTGTGCGAGCGGGTGTTGCGGAGGCGGCGGGTTCTGCGGGGTTGAAGGAGGGACGGCGGGTGCTGAGGGGCGATGCGAGGGTGGGCGAGAAGAGGGGCACCCCCGCTCGGACAATCGTCGGTCTAATTAGACTGACGATTTGAGTATCCGCCCGTTCGGGGGTGCCCCTCTCCTCGCCCATCGGCCGCCGTCAGGGATCGACCGCCGTCAGGATTCGACCGCTCCTCACGTCGCCGGAGCTACAGCGACAGGCGGAGGGCGACCATCTCGTCTTGGAGGGAGCTGGCCAGGTGGTGGGCTTCCTCCAGAGCGACGCCTTCGATTGAGGGAATGCCGATCACGGTCAGGCCGGCGGCGCGGGCGGCGGCCACGCCGGTCGGGGAGTCCTCGAGGGCGACCACGGCGGGTCCGGGATCGACCCTGAGCCGGCGGCAGGCCTCCAGGTAGGGGTCGGGAGAAGGCTTCGGGGCGGCCACTTCGTGGGCGCTGAGGACGACGTCGAAGCGGTCCTCGAAGCCGACGATCTCCAGCGAGCGGCGGACGAAGCGCAGCGGCGAGTTCGAGACCAGGCCGATCGGCGTCCCCCGCCCGCGCAGCTCCGTCAGCAGCTCGCGCGCGCCGACCATCGCCTCGACCCCGTGCTCCAGCTCGGCCACGACCAGGTCGTTCAGCTCCTCGATCAGCGCCGCCGCCCGCCCGGGCTCGCCCAGCCGCCGCTCGAGGATCCCGCCGGCGATCTCGGCCGAGGTCCCGACCAGCTCGCGCTTGTCGGCAGGCGTGAATTCGAGACCGCGCCGGTCGAACAGGTCGCGCTCGGCCCGCGTCCAGACGGACTCGGTGTCGAGCAGCAGGCCGTCGTTGTCGAAGACGACGGCGTCAGGGGGGGCGAGGCTCACGCCGGGATCATCGCCGAACCACCGAGCGGACGTGCCGTGAGTTACGTGCCCAGATAGAGGGTCTAAGACACGGCACGTCCCCTGTAGGGTCGCCGGGATGGCGTTTCATGTCGAGATTGGCAGCGGGATAAACCACGCGCGCGCCTTCAACCTCTCCGCCGGGGAGTTGGCGGAGACGGTGATCGCGCCCTGGCTCGCCGGTCATCCGGTCAAGCTCGGCGAACAGGACTGGGATCCCCGCACGAGCGCCCTGATAATCCTCGAGGGGCCCCACCTCGACACCCCGGACCTCTCCTTCGGCCAGGGTTGGGCGAACGCGGAGCGCTCCGCCGAGGACGTGACCCGGCGCGAATTGGCAGCGGCGCCACAGCCGACGATTCCGGACGCCTTCGTCGTCGAGTCGGACCTGCCGGAGGCGACGGTGGCGGAAATGCTGGAGGGTCAGCAGGCCCAGCCTGTGGCGCTGGGCCAGGCGCGGGAGAGGCTCGACGGCCGCGACCCGAAGGTTGCGGCCGTGATCCTCGTGACTAAGCGCTGACCGCCGGATCCGACGGGGCCTGCGGCGAGGCGCCGGAGTCGAAGCGGATCGTCACCCCACGGGGGACGACGATCACCGGGTGGGTCGTCGCCTCGACCGCGTAGTCGCTGGCGGCGCTGAGGACGACCTTGCCCTGCGGCGCCTCGGGGCGAGAGCCGACCACGAGCAGGTCGAGCGGGCCCTCGGCCCCGGCCTTGACCGAGGCGCCGAGCGTCGCCGCGAGGCTGTTCGCGGTGGCGTCCGCGGCTTCGTCGCCCTCGTCGATGACGCCGATCGTGTTGACGCTGACCGACGGGTTGGACCGCAGCCCCGCCGGCGCGACGGCGACCGCCGCCGGGCCGCCGAGCAGCATTTTGTGCGCCGAGATGCCCGGCTTGAGGGTGCCGTCCGCGGTCCGGTACTCGGAGCCGAAGACGACGATGTCGGCGCCTTCCTTCTCGGCCAGCTCGGTCAGGCCGACGCTGGTGTTGGGGTTGACGACGACCTGGCGCGGCATCTCGGGAGCGCCGACCGACTCCGCACCCCTGGCGAGCAGTTCTTCCGCCTGCTTCTGCTCGAGCGATTCGCCGAACGAGTGACGGACGTAGGCGAGCGAGAGCTCGGCGCCGGCGGTCGCCAGCAGGCGGCCGAGCGCCAGCGCGTCGCGGTCGTTGTCGGTGTCGTCGTAGGAAACGATGATCTTCAGTGCCATGAGTTGCCTCCTCGGGTGATTTTCGAAGCCTGGACGCGATGGTCGCACCGACGATCCATTAGCACAACTGTGTTTGCCTATGAATAGAATTGGCATTGCTTATGTTGAATGCAAGCCGCCTCAAGGTCTTCCGCGAAGTCGTCGACCGCGGATCCTTCTCGCAAGCCGCGGACGCCCTCTCCTACTCGCAGTCGGCGGTCTCGCAGTCGATCGCCACGCTCGAGGGCGAGGTCGGCGTGCAGCTGATCGAGCGCTCCCGGGGCGGCGTCCGCCCGACCTCGGCCGGGGCGGCGCTGGCGAGCCACGTCGACGGGATCCTCGCCCGGATGGAGAAGGCCGAGACCGAAATCGCGGCGATCGCCGCCGGGCGTGGCGGCCGCCTGCGGACCGCCTCCTTCCCCAGCGCCGGCGCGACCCTGATGCCGCAGGCGATCGCCGCCTTCCGCGCCTCCCACCCCGGCGTCGAGGTGACCCTCGCCGAGGCCGAGCCGGAGGAGATCGCCCCGCGGCTGCGCGGCGGCGAGTTCGACCTGGCGCTGCTCTACGAGTTCGACCAACCCGGGGAGCGCCTCGGCTCGGGGATGCGGCGCTTCGAGCTGCTCGGCGACCCGTTGCAGCTGGCGCTCCCCCGCGAGCACCGGCTCGCCGGGCGCGATCTCGTCCGGCTCGAGGATCTCGAGGGCGAAGCTTGGATCCAGACCTCGGAATCGAGCCCGTGCGCCCGGCACGTGGTCCGCTCCTGCAACGCCGCCGGCTTTGAGCCGACCGTCTCCTTCGAGAGCGACGACTACCAGGCGGTGCAGGGACTGGTCGCGGCGGGCGTCGGCGTCGCCCTGATCCCGCAGCTGGCGCTCTCGACCGTCCGCGAGGACATCGCCGTCCGCGCCCTGCACCCGAGCAGCCCGGTGCGCAAGGTGCTCGCCGCCACTCCCCGCTCGGCCGCCGTCTCGCCGGCGGTGGCGACGATGCTCGACGTGCTGCGCGAGGCGGCGCGCGGACAGGGTCCGCGCGCCGCCTGAGCAGCTGCTCTTCTCTCAGCCGCCGCCCGCCGAGGCCGGAGCCGGAGCCCCGTCCGGGTAGCCCAGCGAGGGGACGTCCGACGGGTACACCTCGTGCCCGTGGACGGCGATGTCGCCGATCTCCATTTCCTCCTCGGACATCCGCAGAGGCACGAAGATGCTGACGATTTTGAGCAGGACGAAGGTCATGATCGCCGAGAAGGCGATCACCCAGAACGCGGTCAGCGCCTGCCACTTGAACAGCTCCAGGCCGCCGCCGGAGATCAGGCCTTCGTGTTCGCCCCCCATCGCCACGTTGGCGAAGATGCCGACGAGGAGGCCGCCGCAGACGCCGGCGAAACCGTGCGTGTAGACGACTCCGAGCGTGTCGTCGACGTTGCGGAACGGCGCCGTGCGGCTCAGGTAGTTGAGTGCCAGGTAGACGAGCACCGAGGAGACGACGCCGATGACGATCGCGCCCCAGCCGTTGACGAAGCCGGCTCCGGGGGTGATCGCTACGAGGCCGACGATCATCCCGTTGACGCTGCCGATCAGGCTCGGCTTGCGCCCGGTCAGGTAGTCCATCGCGACCCAGACCAGGAAGGCGACCGCGGTGCAGATGTTCGTGTTGAGCACCGACGCCGAGGCGACTTCGCCGGCGCTGTACCAGTCGCCGCCGTTGAAGCCGTTCCAGCCCATCCACAGGAGCCCGGCGCCGACCGCGACCATCGCCAGGTTGTTCGGCGCGTCGACCTCGCGGTCGCGCTGCAGGCGCGGGCCGATCACGGCCGCGGCGACGAATCCGGAGACGCCGGCGGCGAGATGGATCACGTAGCCGCCGGAGTAGTCGACCGCGCCGTGCTGGGCGAAGTAGCCGCCGCCCCAGATCAGGAAGGCGTTGATCGTGTAGCAGAACAGGGTCCAGAGGGCGACGAACGGGATCCACGCCTTGAAGTTGATCCGGCCGAGCACGGAGCCCAGCATCAGGATCGGCGTGATCGCCGCGAAGACGATCTGGAAGTACGCGAGCGTCGATTGCGGGAAGAGGAATTCTTCTTCCGCCAGCTCTGGAATGTGCGCTTGGCCCAGCAGTTCGCCGCTGCTCAGGATCGACCCGGGCTGACCCCAGAAGTTCCCGAAGAAGCCGCTATTGGCAAGGTGAATCGGCTCGCCGAATCCCATCTTGAAGCCGACGAGCACCCAGAGGACCAGCACGATCGCGAAGGCGACGAAGGCCATCATCATCGAGTTCACCGACCAGCGTTTCTGCATCACGCCGCCGTAGAGCACGACCAATCCCGGAACGCTCATCAACCCGACTAACGTCGCGGCAGTCATCTGCCATGAGTTGGCGCCTTCGCTCAACCATTCCATTGATCCATGCTTCCTTTCTCATCTGGGGAGCCGACGGAGGCAACGGCCACATGCGGGAACCGACGCTTCCGATGGCTTTGGCATCAACGCGGTAACCCTGCCGCCATCGGCCTGCGACGAGTACGTACAGGCGTCTAAAGATCGGCCGGGCAAGTTCTCCCATTTGTCGGGACCGCGGCGGCAGCGGCTGCGTTAGGGTCCCTGCCGATGCCCCTCGAAGGCCACTGGCAGACGCAGAACACGCCGCTGCGCAAGCTGACGCGCCGTGAGCGCAGAGCCGTGCTCGCGGCCCTCGTGGTGACCGTGGCCGCGATGCTCGCGATCGTCGTCGCGACCGCCGGCGACAGCAACCCGCCGACCCCGGTCGGCTGCATCAGAGCCAACGTCGCCGGGGTCGTCGGCGCCGAAACGATCAGCGGCTGCGGCGCCGAGGCGGAAGCGAAATGCGCGCACGCTGCTCTCTTCGACAGCCCCCGTGCGCGGGGGGTCGTCGCCGAGTGCGAACGGCAGGGCATCAAATTCTGAGCCGCGGCGCTCTCCGGGCCTTTTAGCCCAGCGCCGCGAGCAGGGCGTCCAGCTCGGCGTCGACCTCGCCGTCGAGCTTCAGCACCGCATCGTCGTCGTACGGGGTGGCGCTCTTGGTGACGATCGCCAGCCTGCCGCCGGCCTCGAGCGTCAGGCCGGGCAGCGCCGCGACCGGGTGGACGGCGAGCGAGGAACCGACGCAGAGCATCAGCTCGGCCCGCTCGGCCAGTTCCCCCGCGCGTGAGATCGCCGCCTGCGGCAGCAGCTCGCCGAAGAGGACGACATCGGGCTTGACGGCGCCGCCGCATTCGGCGCAAATCGCGACGCCCGCGGCGTCGAACAGCGCCTCGACCTCCTCGACCACGTATACGGCGCCGCACCCGCGGCAGGTCGAGGTCTCGATCGAGCCATGCACCTCGACCACCTCACGCGAGCCGGCGGCGCGGTGCAGGCGATCGATGTTCTGGGTGACGACCGCCTCGAGCAGGCCGCGGCGCTCGAGCTCGGCCAGCGCCTCGTGGGCGCGGTTCGGCCGTTTGTCGCCGAGCGCCTGGAAGCGCGGCCGGTAGTAGGACCAGAAGCGCGCCGGGTCGCGCTCGAAGGCATCGATGTGGGCGACCTCGATCGGGTCGACGTTCGCCCAAAGGCCGGTCTCCGGCGTGCGGAAGTCGGGGATCCCGGACGGCACCGAGACGCCGGCGCCGGTGAGCGCAACCGTGCACCCCGACGCGCGCACGAGCTCCGCCAACCTCGCCGCCGCCGGGCCGATCTCCGTCGCCATGCGTCGGCCCTCGGCCCGTCGGCGGGCTCCTGTCGCTACCTGCCGCTCCATTTCGGGGTGCGCTTGCCGAGGAAGGCGGCGATGCCCTCCTTGGCGTCGTCGCTGGCGAAGGCGGCGCCGAAGGCCTGCTTCTCGGCCTCGATCCCCTCGTCGAGGTCACCCTTGTGCGAGGCCTGCTTGATCAGGCCCCGGGCAACCGGCGCCTGGGCGGCCAGCTTGCGGGCCCACATCAGCGCCGCCTCGAACAGCTCGTGGTCGGGCACGACCCGGTTGACGAGGCCGAACTCGAGCGCCTCGCCGGCCAGCACCGCCTCGCCGGTCAGGTTCATCTCCAGCGCCTTGTTCGGGCCGACCAGGCGCGGCAGCCTCTGGGTGCCGCCGAAGCCGGGGACGATCCCCAGCTTGATCTCCGGCTGGCCGAACACCGCCGCCTCGGCGCCGATCCGCACGTCGCAGGCCATCGCCAGCTCGCAGCCGCCGCCGAAGGCGATCGAGTTGACCGCGGCGATCGTGGCGACGCTGTCCGTGCCCATCTCGCGCAGCAGCGCGTGGGCGGTGTGCAGCAGCTCCTCGCCGGCGCCCTCGTCCATCTGCGTGAACGCCTTGATGTCGGCGCCGGCGGAGAAGACGACCGGAACCGAGGAGGCGACGACCATCGCCCCCACCCCGTCGGCCGCCTTGACCCTCTCCCAGACCGTGCCGAGGTCGCGGATCACGTCGGGGGAGATCGCGTTCATCGGCAGGTTGGCGAGCCAGGCGATCGCGACCTCGCCGCGGGTCTCCAACTTCACCGTGTCCGGCTGCTCGCCCTCGTCGGGCTGCGGGTAGGGGTAGAAGCCCTGGCCCGACTTGAGGCCGAACCGCCCCTGGGCGACCAGCCGCCTGAGCAGGACCGGCGGCGCGAAGCGCTCGCCGTATTTCTCCTCCAGCTGCTCGATCCGCTCGAGCACCGTGTCGAGGCCCTCGAGGTCGGCTTTCCAGAACGGCGGAAAGAGGCCTTTGCGCGGGTCGAGCCCGGCTCCGGCCATCATCCCGAGGTCGATGTCGCGAACCGAGCAGATGCCCTCCTCGACCAGCGCGCAGGCCTCGATCAGCGCCCGGCCGGTGAACATCGCGACCAGCTCCTCGGCGTCCGGGTCGGCATCGCCGGGGATCGTCTGCTCGCCATCCTTGAAAAACCCCTCGCCGCCGCTCTTGGCGCCGAGCTTGCCTTCGCCGACGAGTCCCTGCAGGCCCCTGTGGACGTAGAAGCTGTCGCCGTAGGAATCGGCGAGGTGCTCGGCGACGTGCAGGACGGTGTCGAGGCCGAGCAGGTCGGTGAGGAAGAACGGCCCCATCGGGGCGACCTTGGCGGCGGCGATCGCCTCGTCGATCGCCTTCAGCGACAGCCCCTGCTCTTCCTGGGCTCGCCAGATCTCGCCGATCGTCGCCATCAGCACCCGGTTGACGACGAAGCCGGGCACCTCGCCGCAGACGATCGGCTGCTTGCGAATCGCCTGGGCGAAGTTGTAGGCGGCGGTGGCGGTCTCCTGCGAGGTGTCGTCGCCGGCGACCACCTCGACCAGCGGCATCACCGAGGCCGGGTAGAAGAAGTGGAAGCCGACGACGCTGTCGGGGCGCAGCGTCGCCTCGCCGATCTCGGTGATCGAGAGCGAGGAGGTGTTGGAGGAGAGGATCGCGTGTCCGGGCGTCGCCGCGTCGAGCTCGCGGAACACCGCCTGCTTGATCTCCATCCGCTCGGGCACGGCCTCGACGACGAAGTCGACGTCGCCGAACTCCTCGTAGGTCGTCGTGCCCGCGATCAGCCCCATCACCTCGGCGAGGCGGGCGTCGGCCTGCTCCTGCGTCAGCTTCTCCTTCTTGACCAGGCGGCCGAGCTGGCCCTCGGTGACGGCGCGCGCCTTCTCCAGCGCCGCCTCGACGAATTTCATCTCCACGTCCTTGACGACGACGGGGATGTCGGCGGCGGCGATCGCCTGCGCGATCTCACCGCCCATGGTGCCGCCGCCGACGACGGCGGCCTTGGAGACGAACATTTCGGGCTTCCTCCAGCTAGTTGACCCGGGAAGGCTATAGGCGCGGCGCATGTTGCAGCCTTTTCCCCATCATGGGGTGGAAAAGGCTTCAATCGGCGGCCGCGGCGACCGCACGGACAAAGCCGGGGAGCGATCCTTGTACGGAGGTACAAGGACGCTTTCGGCCCGCTGCCATTAGGCTCTTTTGGCTCTTACATGGGAGTTGACCGGCAACCGAACGCGCCCCGCCGGGGGCGCCCGCAAGCGAGGGATTGACACAGCGATGACCCGAATCCGCCAGCAGAACGTGACCGCCGCGCAGTGGAGCTCCAACGGTGAGGCCCTCGGCGCGATCGACCTGACCCAGCCCGAGAACGACCCGTTCGGGATCAACGTCTTCTCCGTCGCGGTGCAGCGCGAACGGCTGCCGGGTGACGTCTTCGAGAAGCTGCACTCGGCGCTGGAGACCGGCGAGGCGCTCGACCCGAGCCTCGCCGACGCGGTCGCCGAGGCGATGAAGGAATGGGCGCTGGAGAACGGCGCCACCCACTACACCCACATGTTCCAGCCACTGACCGGCTCGACGGCGGAGAAGCACGACTCCTTCTTCGAGCCCTCCGGCGACGGCAAGGTTCTCGCCGGCTTCTCCGGCAAGGAGCTGATCCAGGGCGAGCCCGACGCCTCCTCGTTCCCGACCGGCGGCGTCCGCGCGACCTTCGAGGCGCGCGGCTACACGGCCTGGGACCCGACCTCCCCCGCCTTCATCCTCGAGAACCCGAACGGGACGCTGCTCTGCATCCCGACCGCCTTCGCCTCCTGGACCGGCGAGGCGCTCGACGCGAAGATCCCGCTGCTGCGCTCGATGGACGCGCTCTCGCGCTCGGCGATCAAGGCGCTGCGGCTGCTCGGCGACGAGCAGAGCAAGCGCGTGTTCACGACGGTCGGGCCCGAGCAGGAGTACTTCCTGATCGACGAGCAGTACTTCTTCGAGCGGCCCGACCTGATCTCAACCGGCCGCACCCTGTTCGGCGCCAAGCCCCCGAAGGGGCACGAGCTGGACGACCACTACTTCGGCTCGATCCCGGAGCGGATCCTGGCCTGCATGCTCGAGTCCGAACTGGAGATGCGCAAGCTCGGCATCCCGGTGAAGACCCGCCACAACGAGGTGGCGCCGGCGCAGTACGAGATCGCGCCGATCTTCGAGAACTCCAACGTCGGCTCCGACCACCAGCAGCTGCTGATGCAGACGCTGGAGAACGTCGCCCGGCGCTACGGCCTGGTCTGCCTGCTGCACGAGAAGCCGTTCGCCGGCGTCAACGGCTCGGGCAAGCACAACAACTGGTCGATGGGGACCGACACCGGCGCCAACCTGCTCGACCCGGGCGACACGCCGGCCGACAACATCCACTTCCTCTTCTTCTGCGCCGCGGTGATCCAGGCGGTCAACAAGCACCAGGGCCTGCTGCGCGCCTCGGTCGCCAACATCGGCCAGGACCATCGGCTCGGCGCCAACGAGGCGCCGCCGGCGATCATCTCGATCTTCCTCGGCGGCGAGCTGGAGAGGGTGTTCGAGGCGATCGCCACCGGCGAGGGCGACCCCAACACCCCGGCCTCGTTCCTCGAGCTCGGGGCGACGGTGCTGCCGAAACTGCCGATGCACGGCGGCGACCGGAACCGCACCTCGCCGTTCGCCTTCACCGGCAACAAATTCGAGTTCCGGGCGCTGGGGTCGAGCATGTCGCTGGCCTTCCCGAACACGGTCCTGAACACGATCGCCGCCGAGGCGATCGACGAGATGGCCGGCAAGCTGGAGGGGAAGCTGGCGAGCGGCAGCCCGATGCCGGAGGCCGTGATCGAGATCGTCAAGGAGTCCTACGCGGCCAACAAACAGGTCTGCTTCGGCGGCGACAACTATTCCGAGGAGTGGCACGCGGAAGCCGAGGGGCGGGGGCTGAAGAACCTGCGGACGACGCCGGACGCGCTGCCCGAGGTGCTCGCCGACGACACGGTTTCCGCGTTTGAGAAGTACCGCGTGCTGTCGAAGCGCGAGCTCGAGTCCCGCTACGAGGTCTGGCTCGAGCAGTACGCGATCCGCGCCAACATCGAGGCGGAGACGAGCTTCTCGATCGCCAAGACGATGATCCTGCCGGCGGCGCTACGCCACCTGGCGCTGATCGGCGAGTCCGGCGTCTCGGCGATCGAGGGCGAGGTGCGCGGCCTGGTCGACGAGCTGGTCGGCGGGCTGGCCGAGCTCGAAGCGGCCAACGCCTACCCGGACGACCTCGAGGGCATGGACCTTGCGGTCTACGCCCGCGACAGGCAGCTCACGGCGATGGCCTCTGTCCGCGAGGCGGCCGACAAGCTGGAGAAGGTCGTCACCGACGACCTCTGGCCGCTGCCGAAGTACGAGGAGATGCTGTTCATCAAGTAGGGCTGGGGAGCCGGGCCGGGCCGCCGATCCGGCTCCGTCAGTCGTCGTCGTCGCGCACCGCTCTGACGATCAGCCAGGCGATTGCGCCGAGGCCGAGGATCGGGATCAGACCGCCGAAGACCGCCGGCCAGGCCTCGGCGGCGAGCGGGATCACGCGCTTGGCATCCCGGGGCCGCCCTTCAGCGGGTTGAGGTCGGCGAGCAGCTCGAGCAGCTGCGGCTGCCCGTCGTCGATCAGCACCGCGGTTCCCGGCCAGGCGTAGCGCAGGTAGCGGGAGTAGGCCTGGCGTGAGCCGAGGTCGGGCTCGTAGATCCAGGAGCCGGTGTTCCAGTAGCGGGTGCGCGAATCCCCGCCGCAGCGGACGTCGGCCAGCGGCTGGTGGGTGTGGGCGAAGACGATCCGGTCGCTCTCAGCGTTCCAGCCGAGGTTGGCGACAACCCGGGCGAACGCCTCCAGGGCGTGCTCGGAGGGGTCGCTGCGCGTGACGACCGAGGCCTGCGGGTAGACCGGGCGTGGCCAGCCGATCCCCCGCACCGGCTGCTCACGGTTCTGGCGCGCGGTCTCGTCGCGGACGACCGCGTCGAAGTGCTCCTCGCTCGGCAGCAGCGTCGGGGCCTCGCCGTCGCCGACGCCGCGGTCGCGCAGCTCGGCGGCCAGCCGCTTCGCCCCGCGCACCGGCAGCCCCAGCGCGGCGACCGCCTTGCCGACCCGCTGCACCGCGTGGAAGACGTTCTGCTGCGCGTGGGTGCCGTGCGGCATCTGGGCGGCGATGTACAGCCACTCGGTCAGCAGGGTGATCACCGACTCGTAGTCCTCGATCGTCTTCGGGTCCTCCGGGCCGCCGGTTGCGATCGACCAGAGCGTGCGGGTCAGCATGCGGTCGCCGCGCGAGCCGGCGAGGCGGGCGTGCGGGTCGAGGTAGTGGCCGTGGGTGCAGAGGACGCCGGCGAACGTGTAGGTGGGGTAGGCGACCTCGACCTCGACGCCGGGCAGGCGGCGGTTGAGGAAGGAGCGGAAGAAGCCGGGGCCGGGCTCGGCCCCGGCGCCGTGCAGCCCGTCGGCGCCGGTCGGCGAGAGGCCGGAGGCGAGCATCGCCTCGAGCCGGTTCTCCCAGTCGCGGTGGACGAGGTGGTGGTCGTGGTTGCCGGCGAGGAAGACCAGCCGCTTCCCATCCATCCGCTCGGCGATCAGCCGCAGCAGCCCGTCGGAGGCGTCAACCGCGTCGCCGACCGAGCCGAAGAGGAAGTCGAACAGGTCGCCGAGGAAGATCAACTCGTCGATTCCCTCCAGAGCCGGCGCCAGCCGCGCGAGGAAGAACTCCTCCCGCAGCAGGTCCCGTCCCGTCCAGGCCCCGAAGTGCGTATCCGAGATGACCAGCGCGCGCATCCGCCCCGATCATCGCCGATGGCGCGGTCAGGCGCGGGACAGCACCCGCATCCGCAGACCGCCCCGGGGCGACAGGGTCGGCATCTGGCGCACGGTCATCGTGCGGCCGGGGAGCGCGTCGAGGCGCAGCCGTTGCAGCAGCATCGTCGCCACCAGCTTCACCTCGGTCTGGCCGAAACGCTTGCCGATGCAGATCCGGCTGCCGCCGCCGAAGGGGACGTAGGCGCCGCGCGGCAGAGCGGCCTTGCGGGCCGGCTCGAAGCGCTCCGGGATGAACGCCTCCGGGTCGGGGAAGACCTCGGGGATGCGATGGCTGGCCCAGGAGCAGTAGTTGACATAGGCGCCGCGCGGCACCGAGTAGCCGCCGAACTCGAACTCGCGGACGGCGCGGCGCGGGCCGATCCAGGCCGGCGGGTAGAGGCGCAGCACCTCGTCCAGCACCATCTCCAGGTAGGGCATCTCCTTTTCAAGCACGTCGACGCCGGGCGGCTCGCCGCCCAACACCCGGTCCGCCTCCTCGCGCAGCTTCTCCGCGACCTCCGGGTGCCGGGCCAGCTCGTGCATCATGAAGCTGAGGGTCGAGGTCGAGGTGTCGTGGCCGGCGAACATCAGCGTCATCGCCTGGTCGCGCACCTCGCGGTCCGTGAACGCCTCCCCTGCCTCGCCTCGCGCGGCGAGCAGCAGGCTGAGGATGTCCTGGCGCTCGCTGTCGGGGGCGGCGCGGCGGCGCGAGATCTCGTCGAAGACGATCTCGTCGAGCGCCTTGCGCGAGGCAATCAGCCTGCGCCAGGGCGAGCCGGGGCCGCGCAGCAGCCGCAGCGGGTAGTCGATCCCGTAGAAGCCGAGCGCCCGCTCGAAGTGGTCGGCCGCGGCGGCGCCCTTGCCGGCCTCGTCGGGGTCGAGCCCGAGCAAGGCCCGCATCGCGATCCGCATCGCCAGGTTGCGCATCCAATCGTAGAAGTCGATCGTCGTGCCAGGACTCAGGGCCCCGATCGCGGCATCGGCCTCGGCGGTCATCGCCTCGACCGAGGCGGTCAGCTGGCGGCGGTGGAAGGCCGGCATCATGATCGCCCGGGCGCGGTCGTGGTAGTCCTCGTCGATCGTCAGCAGGCCGTCGCCGAGCAGCGGGATCAGGTCGCCGAAGCTCGACTCGCGCCAATGGAAGTTCTCCGGGTGCGCGACGGTGACGAAGTTGTTCGCCTCCGGGCCGAGCATGAAGACGACCCGGGTGTGGAACAGGCGCATGCTGAAGATCGGCCCGTGCTCTTCGTAGGCGGAGAGCAGAATCGGCAGCGGGTCGTGGGCGATCCGGTGGGTGCGCGAGAGGCTGAAATCGCCGGGCCCAGGCGGGAACTGCCCTCGCACGCGCCACTCGGCGAGCATGTCGTCGGCCACCCGCCGCACCGGGTTGGGCGACTTCTGCGACGGCTTGGCGACGGGAGCGACAGCGTCGACGGGCATGCGCCGATCATAACTGGCTGCTCAGCCAGTTATCGCTTCGTACTTTTCCCGTGTGGGAGCACGGTAAAAGCACGAAACGGTCAGCGCGACGCGGCGAGCTGGCCACAGGCGGCGGCGATGTCGCGGCCGCGGGTGAGGCGGATGGTCGCGGTGAGGCGGTGCTCGGCGAGGATCGCCCGGAAGCGCTCGATCTGCTCCGGCGGCGAGCCGTCGTAGGCGCCGGTCGGGTTGTAGGGGATCAGGTTGACCTTGTAGGCGCGCGGGTCGAGCAGCTCGACCAGCTGGCGGGCGTGCTCGGGCTGGTCGTTGACGCCGTCCAGCATCACGTACTCGACGAAGACCTTGCGGCGGCGGCGAGCCCGCCAGCGCTCGCAGGCGGCGAGCACCTCGGCCAGCGGCCAGCGGTCGTTGACCGGCATCAGCTGCGAGCGCAGGCCGTCGTTCGGGGCGTGCAGCGAGAGCGCCAGCCCGATCGGC
Organism: uncultured Solirubrobacterales bacterium; assembly: GCA_963764365.1. Lineage (GTDB taxonomy): Bacteria > Actinomycetota > Thermoleophilia > Solirubrobacterales > 70-9 > VRUE01. Next base: position 82,993 of record CAVXSI010000020.1, on the reverse strand, counting down.
AGCTCGGATTCGGCGAGCCGGTCGATCCCCGGAACCCAGCCGACGGTGGAGATCGCGGTGCGGCGGTTGCTGACCCCGAGGTCGGGCAGCCGCTCGCAGGCGGCGAGCACCGCGTCGACGTTCATCGTCGGCTCCCCCATCCCCATGAAGACGACGTGGTCGATCTCTTCGAGCCGGCGGAAGTGCAGCGCCTGGTCGAGGATCTCGTCGGCACTGAGGTTGCGGCCGAACTTCATCTGCCCGGTGGCGCAGAAGGTGCAGGTCAGCGGGCAGCCCGACTGCGAGGAGACGCAGACCGAGCGGCGGCCGTCGCGATAGCGCATCAGCACCGCCTCCAGCGGCCGCTCGTCGCCGCTGTGAAACAGCGCCTTGACGGTGCCGTCGTCGGACTTCGCCTCGGTCTGCAGGGCGAGGGTCGAGAGCGGCACCGCGGCGGCGAGCCGCCCGCGCAGTGCCGCCGGCAGGTTGGTCATCTCCTCGTAGGAGCGCGCCCCGCGCGCGACCCACTCCCAGACCTGGGAGGCACGGTAGGAGGGCTCGCCGCCGGCGGCGAGGGTGCGCTGGAGAAGCTCGCGATCCACTCCGGCGAGTGTAGGGCCCGCCGGGCGCCGGTCAGCTGGCCGGCGGCGGCTCCGGCGGCGATGCGTCGGTCGGCTGCTGCTGCTCGGGCGGCAGTGGCGGCGGCATCTCGCTCGCCGGAGCGGGCGGCGCCTCGCCGCCGGGCAGCGCTTCGGCTTCCTGACGCCAGATGTCGTTGAGTGAAATCTGGACGTAGGCCCAGAGCGCAGGCGCGAGCAGCAGGTAGAGAATGATCGCGATCCAGCCGTTGAGCGGCTCTTTGCCGGCGAGCCGCGAGGCCCCCATCACGCGCTTCACCCCGCGCCAGTAGGTGATCAGCGCGGGGACGATGATGATCCCGCCCGGGAACAGCGCCAGCACCGAGTTGGTCGGATTCTGACCGAGGTCGTAGCCCTTCGCCTGGCCGTAGTCGCGCAGCTCGCGGTTGATCCGGTACCACCAGACCAGGTGGTAGATGCCGAGGGTGATCAGCGGCAGCAGCGCCGCCGCCCAGGGGCTGCGAACCTTGACCTCGTCCTCGGTGCCGCGGATCTTCATCTCATAAGCCATGCAGGCTCCATTCTTTCTAATAGGAGATACCGGGGAGACACTGGGCCGACCCTAACCCACCCGGAACCGCATGGCTAGACGGCTTTCCCGCAGACCTCCGGTCGTGCGAGGGGTTGAAGTCGACACATTTGGCACACTTTTGTATCACGTCTAGCTATTCAACGTGATACATTGATTCGGATGAGAAGTCTCCGACTCAGCCCCGAGCTCGACGACCAGGTTCGACGGGCGGCGGCCAAAGAGGGCGCCTCAGTCTCGGAGTTCCTGAGACGGGCGGCAAGCGAAAGAGCCGAGCGGACGCTCGCCGATCCCACGGAGCGGCTCGCCTATGCGATCGGCGTCATCGACGTCGGGCTGGGCTTGGCGCGAGATACGGGCGCCGCCTTCGGAGACGTGGTCGACGAGAAGCACCGCGACGGCCGGCGATGACGCTGGTCGACGCGGGTCCACTGATCGCCCTGCTGGACGCGAGGGAACCCGATCACGGGCGCTGTGTCGCCGCGCTCAAATCGATCGACCTCCCCCTCCTCACCACCTGGTCGGCGTTCACGGAGGCGATGCACCTGGTCGGTCGAGCCGGCGGCTGGCACGCGCAGAAAGCCCTCTGGCAACTGGTCCTCAATCGCGATCTCGACCTGGCGACTCAATCGTCGGAATCCGGCGGGAGGATCGCGACGCTGATGGAGCGCTACGCCGACCGCCCGATGGATCTTGCCGACGCCACCCTCGTCACCCTTGCCGAGGAACGAAGCGAGCGGCGGATCTTCACCCTCGAGGCGGACTTCGACATCTACCGCATCCACGGCCGCGCGCGCTTCGAGCTTCTGCCCGACTGAGAGCGAACGCCGGAACCGGCTCGCTCACTCGCTCAGAGCTGCTCGCAAAGCAGTCGGGTCCACCCCCTCAACCCGCACGACCTTGTCGCGCGACTTCTCCCCGCGCACCACGGAGACGCGAGACGGCGCCACGCCGACTCGCTTGGCGATCAGCCGGCAGAGCGCCCTGTTGGCCTTGCCGTCGACCGGCGCCGCCGTCACCTTCGCCTGCAGAACGCCGTCGCGCAACCCCGCCAGCTCATCGCGGCTCCCCCGTGGCCGCAGCCGCACCCGTATCCGAGCTTCCGGCCTCCGCGGCGCCGACACTAGAACTCCGGTGGCCCTCAGCGGCGCTTCGGCAGGCGGCTGCGGACGAAGCTCGGCCAGGCGCCGGGACGGCGCGCCACGGCGAGGCCGATCGGGGCCGAGTCGAAGTAGGTGGCACGTTCGGTCGCGAGGCCGTCCTCGCCGACGACGAAGCGGTCGACCACGTCCCAGAAGAGCGGCTTGCCGCCGACCGTGCCGCCCATCGTGAACTCGATCAGAACGCCGTCCTCGGTCGCGCCCCAGCGCCGCACCTCGACGCCCAGGTCCGGGATCAGCTCGAGCAGCTCGGCGAAGGCGCGTTCGCCCTCCGCCCGGGTCTCGACGGTCGGCGTCATCGGCGCGGACAGATGCGCCCTCTCGGCCAGCACCGTGCCGAGGTCGGCGGTCCGCGGCGCCCGCCAGTACTCCTCGAAGCGGCGGACGAAGTCGGTGGCCTGCTCTCGGTCCATCGCACAACATTAACTCCGAGCCCGCCGGCCGAGCCTATGATCCACCTCGTCAAACCAGTCCGAGGAGGAGAGATGGCGGGTCACACGGTGAAGAGGATCGACGAGATGGAGGCCGTCTTCGGTGGCGGCTTCAAGCGGGCTCGAGCGGAGCTGGAGGTCGAGTCGTTCGGCATGCAGATCATCGACATGCCGCCGAACTACGACGGCTACCCCGAGCACGACCACTCCGAGGACGGCCAGGAGGAGGTTTACGTGACCCTGCGCGGCGGCGGCGAGCTGGAGATCGAGGGCGAGCGCCACCCGCTCGACGCCGACCACGTCGCCCGGGTCGGCCCCGGCGTCAAGCGCAAGGTCTGGCCGGGCGGGGACGGCATTCGCGTGCTGGTCCTCGGCGGCAAGGTGGGCGAGGCCTACGAGGCTCCGGACATCACCAAGCTGGGCGAACCGGACCCGATGGCGAGCTGAGGCTCGCCCGGGGCCCGATCAAGCGAGCGCCCCGGCGCGCAGGCCCCAGCAGGCGCCCTGCGCGTGCGCCGCCTGCGCGGCGGCTAGCTTTGTGCTGTGAACGGCACGGCCACCCTTTTCGACGCCGACGCGGCGGCCTTCACCGGCACGGTCGAGGTGCTCGGTGTGATCTTCGCCGCCGAGGACGACGGCTACGCGGTGCTCGAGGTGCAGGACGCCGAGTCGGGCGAGGGCTTCGCTCTGGTCGGCCCCGTCGCCCACCTCGCGCCCGGCGAGCGGGCCGAAGTCAGCGGCGACTGGCAAACCCACTCGCGCTACGGGCGGCAGCTGAAGGCGCGCGGGGCGCTGCCGCTCGACCCGGCCGACCGGGCCGGGCGGATCGCCTACCTGACCTCGCTGCGCCACATCGGCCCGGCGCGGGCCGAACGGCTGGTCGACGAGCACGGCGAGGGCGTGCTGGGGGCGATCGCCGCCGACCCGGCCGGGGTGTTCGGCGCCCTGCGCGGGGTCAGCGCCGACCAGGCGGCCGCGGCGACCGAGTCCTGGCACGCCTCGCGCGCGATCCGCGACCTTCACGTCCAGCTCGCGCCGCACGGGCTCGCCCACCTGGCGGCGCCGATCCACACCCGCTTCGGCGACCGCTCGATGGCCGTCCTGCACGAGGACCCCTACCGGCTGACCGAGGTCGCCGGGGTCGGCTTCGCCCGCGCCGACAGGATCGCCCTCGCGGCCGACGTGCCGCCGGAGTCGCCGCGGCGCGCCCAGGCGGCGGCGGCCTTCGCGCTGACCGAGGCCGAGCAGCAGGGGCACACCTACGTGCCGGTCGAGGAGCTGGCGCAGCGCACCGCGAAGCTGATCGGGCTCGTCCCCGACCCCGACACGCTGATCGTCGCCCGCGGCCTGCTGCTCGACCAAGGGCGGGTCTACCGCGAGCCGACCCACGCGAGCGAGGTCGCCGTCGCGGCGACGCTGGCGACGCGGGCCGGCGGACCGCCCCACCTCGACCACGACCCGGGCGAATCGCCGCCCCAGGGGGACGACGAGACCCGCCGCCTGACCGACGAGCAGTGGGCGGCGGTGCACAGCGCCTTCGCGGCGCGGATCTCGGTCCTGACCGGCGGCCCCGGGGTCGGCAAGACGGCCTGCACCCAGGCGATCGTCGCCGAGGCCGACCGGGCGGGCGCCTCGATCGCCCTCTGCGCGCCGACCGGCCGCGCCGCCCGCCGGCTGGCCGAAGCGACCGGGCACGAGGCGCAGACGATCCACCGCATGCTGGAGTGGATGCCGGGGCGCGAAGCGGCCTTCAACCCCTCCCGCCCCCTGCCCGCCGACCTGGTGATCGTCGACGAGGCCTCGATGCTGAACCTGCGGCTGATCGAGGTGCTACTCGGCGGCCTCGCCGAGTCGAGCCACGTCGTCTTCGTCGGCGATGCCGACCAGCTGCCGCCGATCGGCGCGGGCAAGCCGTTCGAGGACCTGATCGCCTCCGGCGTCGCCCCGGTCGTCCGGCTCACTCAGATCTTCCGCCAGGCGGCGCGCTCGATGATCACCACCGCCGCGCACGAGATCAACCAGGGCCGGCCGCCGCACCTCGAGCCGGGCGAGGGGCAGGAGCGCGACTTCTTCTTCATCGACCGGCCGAGTCCCGAGCGGGCGCTGGAGACGGTCGTCGAGGTGGTCGCCGAGCGGGCGCCGGAGGGGTTCGGCGTCGACCCGATCCGCGAGGTCCAGGTGCTGGCGCCGATGTACCGGGGGGCGGTCGGGATCGACGCTCTGAACGAGCGCCTGCAGGCGCGGCTCAACCCGGACGGCAAACCGGCCGTCAGCGAGCGCTTCCGGCTCGGCGACCGGTTGATCCAGACCCGCAACTCGCACGAGCTGGGACTGATGAACGGCTCGATCGTCTTCCTGCGCGCCGACGACCCCGAGGAGGAGACGATCCTCGTCGACACCGACGAGGGCGGCGCGCTGGCGATCCCCTACGGCGAGACGGCGACGCTGCGGCTCGCCTACGCGATCTCCGTCCACAAGGCGCAGGGCTGTGAGGTGCCGGTCGTGGTCGGCGTCTGCCACCGCTCGCACGCGCGGATGCTGACCCGGCCGCTCGTCTACACCGCGATCACCCGCGCCCGCCGGAGCTGCGTCCTCGTCGGCGACCCCGCGGCGCTGGCGACGGCGGTGCGCCGCGACGACAGCGGCAACCGCCACTCGGCCCTCTGCGAGCGCCTCCGCGAGACGAACGTCGTCTGACGCAGCGTCTGCGGGTCACCAGCCCCCAGAATGCTTGCCAGATGCCGGAGTCGCCGAGACCTTCGCTTGCCGCCGTCGCCGTCACCGTCGGCGGAATCGCCCTGATCGCGCTGGTCGTGCTGGCGATTCCAGATCTGCGGCACGCCTTCACCGCGGCGATCCACGGCGACACCGCCGAGGTGCGCAGCCGGGTCGACAGCCTCGGCGTCGCCGGACCGCTGCTGATCGTCGCCCTGGCGCTGCTGCACGCCGTCGTCTTCTATCCGGCCGAGATCGTCGACGCGGCGGCCGGCTTCGCCTACGGCTTCTTCCCGGCGCTGGCGCTGGTGATCTTCGGCTGGCTGCTGTCCGGGCTGTTCTGCTTCGCGGTCGGCCAGACGATCGCCCGGCCGCTGCTCGACCGCTGGTTCGGTGCCGAGCGCTTCGAGCGGACCGAGGCGGCGATCGAGCGCGGCGGCGCCACCCTGCTCCTCGCCGTGCGGCTGATCCCGATCGTCCCCTTCAGCCTCGTCTCCTACGCCGCAGGCGCCGCCCGGGTGCCGCTCTGGCGCTTCGTCTGGACCACCGTGGTCGGCTTCCTGCCGATCACCGCGATCGCCGTCTACCTCGGCACCCGCCTCGAGGGCCTCAGCATCACCGACCCACTCGTCCTCGCCGGTGGCGCCGCCCTGGTGCTCCTGCTGCTCGGCGGCCACCAGATCGTGCGGAGGGTCGACGCCACCCGGAAAGTCGCGGACTCGCGCGAATGACGCCGGAGGAAATTTACGTTTGTCACTCACCTTCGAAGAGCCGCGATCGTTCCATCTCCCGTGATGGTCGAGGTGGATCACCTCGCCCGGCGACGTGTCGGTGACGACGCTGCCCGCCGATTCATGAAGACGCTCGTCGGCGGCGCTCACGAAATCGCCTTCATGACGCAGGGCCTGATGCGCCGAGCGGCTGAGCTGGACAGCCGCTACGCCGACCTCAACCTGGGCCTGGTCGACTCCTGCGTGATGGCTTTTGCCGAGCGCCTCGAGCTGCCAATCCTCACCTTCGACTTCACGGACTTCCGCGCCACCGAATCGGCCGCCGGCCCCTGGCGCCTGGCGCTCGACGAGCGCCTGTTCGAGCGCGAAATCAGCGGTTGCGGTGGCCGACGCGCTTGACGCGGAAGCGGAAGGTCGCGACCGGGCCCACTCTGCCGCCGCGGTCGCGAGCCTTGATGCGGACAGCGTGGCTACCCAGCCCGATGCGGCGAACCAGTTTCGCCGGACACGGGTGGTACGGGCCACGGTCGACGTCGCAGAGGAAGGCGACGGGCTGGAAGCTGGATTCGAACCTGAAAACGACCTTCGCCCGGCGCCCGCGAATGCGCACCAGCTTCGCTGGGTGGCGGCGGAAGGAGGCGCGCGGCGCGGGACCGAGGTGCGGAGTCGCGGGAATGTAGGGATTCGGCGTGTATTCGGTCGGCGCGGGCGTGCTCGGCGGCGATTCGGATCCCCAGTCGCCAGGGGCCCTCGCTTCTCCGGGCGGCACTTCCGACCCCGGCGGCAAGCATTCGGGTGCGCCGCCGCCCCCCAACGGCGGCAGGTCTTCGATCGCGCCGACGGCTTCGATCAGGCCGGCGCCGACGGCGCAGGGGCCGGAGCCTCCGACATCCGCGGCGCCGGCCTGCATCGCCGCTCGGACTTCCTCCGCGGAGGCCGATTCGTCGGCATCGAGCATCAGCGCCGCGACGCCTGCGGCGTGCGGGGCGGCGGCGGAGGTGCCGCAGAAGCGCCATTTTCCGCTCACCAACTGTGCAAAGAACGTCGTCGCCCCGCAATCGGCGGCGGCGACGTCGGGCTTGGAAAGTTCCTCCGGCGGGTCGAGCGCTTCCGCGGGCCCGCCCCCGCCGACCGGTTCGAAGTAGTGCATGACGGGACCGCGTGAGGAGTATCTCTCCGCCGCTGAGCTGTTGTTGAACGGAACCGCACCCACCGAGGTCGCGTCCGCGAAGCCCGTGTGCCCGAACACGGTCGGCCCAACGACGTCGGGACCGCTCGATTGCGGGTACTCGGTGGCCGTGACGGATTCGGGGCCATTCTCCAAAAGGGCGAACTTGACACGTGGCAAGCCTCCCGAATAGCGGTTGATCGCCAGCTGAACGGTCTTCTGGCTCGAGCTGTTGTTTTCCCACCCGATGAACTCGAACGGCATCTGAGTCGGATATTCGCCGGTGGCGTTGTTTTCAGTCGACTCGGCGATCAGGTGCCCTTCGGAATTGAGCAGGAAGGCATCGACGTCGGTGGTCACCCCGTTCCACGGTTCGGCCCACTGGAGGTCGATCCGCAGCGTCGCGTGCGGCGCGACTTTAATCCCGAAGGTCCTGTCGACTTCCGCCCCCGGATCGAAGTCCAGGCAGTGACTGCCGTTGATCCCCGGATAGGACTGCACCGCCGGGGGGCAGCTGCCCGAGTCCCGGAAATTCGGCGTTTCCCAGGACGCGATGTCGTGCCCGCCCGCGTCGACCAGGTTGCCATTGCCGGCGGCGCTGAAGTAGGCGACTTCTTCTCCAGCGACCTTGCTAACAGCCGCGTCGACCGGGCCTGCCTGGAAAAACGGCTCGTCGGGGTAGCCGACGTCATCGACGATGACATCGGCGCCGTGTTTGGCCAGGTCTTCGATGTGGCTGGCAAATCCAACGATGCCCGTGAACGCAGTGGCGAAGGAGAGTTCTGCTCGCGGCGCAATGTCGTGGACGATCTGGGCCATCGCCCGCCCCTCGTCCTCGCCTCCTTCGGGTTCTTCCGATTTCGTGAGGTCGTTCACACCAACTTCCTGCCCTTCGCAGGTGTTCTGGTCACCCGGCAGGTCGCCGGTTTTAATATCTCCTGCTTCGTTCGTTGCAGCTTCCTTGTCGACGTTGAACGAGTCGGAGAGGATGCCCACCGTGATGCCACTCCCGTCAACGCCGAACCGCTTGCGCGCTTCATATTCCGATTCGTAGCCCCCGCCTTCTCCATCGCCGGCCCGAAGCTGTTGCACCCCCTCCGACACGGCGATGCCGGCCGGGCAAGTGGATGATTCTGGTTCTGCGGTGAATGGAACAAGCGCCTCGGTCGCACCGGCAACATGAGGAACGGTTGAAAGCTGCCGAAGTTCATCAGGCTTCGCCGCGACCGTCACCGTCTGGTATTTCGGGTTGACGTTGACGACTTCGGCTCCGGCAGTGCGCAGACTGACGATTCCCGCCTCAGCGCCATGCTCGAATCGAACGGAGACCAGCACCCGGTTCCCCTCCCGCAGCAGGCTTCCCGGGCCTTCGGCGGCGACGCTCAGATCGCGCGCCTGCTGCGCCGGCGGAGCGTTGTGCACCGCCGGCTTCGCCAGCTCGGCGAGGCGGGGCGATAGGACGCCGTCGGAGGCCGGGCCGACCGCTCCCTGGGCGGCCGCTGGGACAAGCGCCCAGATGAGCGTGCACGACGCGATCGATGCGATCCCCGCGCGGCGGCGGAGACGCCCTTTCCCTGGCGGCATCACTAAAAAAGGGTATCGGCCACCACAAGCGTCAACATGACCCAGCGAAGCACAAGAGCGCCAGATCCCGGCGCCGCGCCAGGGCCGATCCCTCGGTCGCCGGGGCGGTCGGCCGTTTCGCGCTCGCCGGCATCTACGGTCGCCTCCAGCGCCCGCGACGCTTGGCTCTCCTTCCTGCCGCCGAATACTCCCTGCGCTTCTTGGCCATCGAATCCCTAGATGGTTGATTCCACGGCGAGGTGTGACTGGGGGCGCGCTTGGCCAAGCGGATCAAGGTCGGAGCCGGCATGCGCCGTTCGCGGTCGCGGTCAGAAGAGGACCATCACCCCACCGACGCGCTCGGCGTGCCGTGGAAGCAGCCGAGCGTGTAGGGGTATTCGAGGGTCGCGTTGTAGTGGTAGATGCGCTGCCAGCGGCCTTCGTTGAAGACCTTGCTCACCCGGCCGTGGCAGGCGTCGAGGTCTTCGTTCGTGAGCAGCTTGCCGCCGTGGCCGCGCGGGCCGTAGATCGGGTAGCCGTCGAGAGCCCAGCCAACCAGGCCCGAGGCGCGGTGCTTCGATTCGCCCCTGGTCAGGCAGGAGGGGATGTCGTGGTAATGGTAGACGCCGCTCATCTGGGGATGCCCGCCGCAGCTGTCCTGAACCTCGTGAGCGACCGCGTCACGGTCGCCGGCGTCGAGCGCGTTGAAGATCGCGACCCCGTTCTTGGCGATCCCGATCTGCCCCATCGGCAGGCAGTTCGGCTTCGAGGCGGCATGCGGATGGGTGGGCAGCGAGTAGTGGACGCGCTGGGCGCGGATCGAGTTCGGGTTGCGGTCGTACCGGTAGGCGTCGGTGCTCGGGGAAATCGGGAATTCGCCGGTCGTGTCGCCCTTCGGCAGGCCGTTGCCGGAGAAGGTGCGACGGCTCCTGCCGGTCTTCTCGCGCAGCTTGGCGTTCGGCCAGTGGACGGATCCATCCACGGTGGCCTTCGAGTTCAGGTCGAAGGTGCTGCCGTGGATCCACGGCCCTTCGACCTGGGCGCCGCCGCTGGGCGGGCCGCCGCCCGCGCCGCTGCCGCACGTGTAGACGTAGCCCCGTTGGGAACCTGAGGACGTCACCCTGCCGTCGCCGATCGGCAGCGATTCGGGGTTGGTGGACGAAGCGGTGGCGGCGCCCTCCGAGACACCCCCCAGCCCTCCCAGGCCGACCGCGAAGGCCGCGGCGGCGAGCGCGCAGAGCGCGAGCGGGATGAAGATCTTGATGTGGCGCGAACGGGTCATCGCTACCCCTTTCCTGTTGACGACTCCAGCCTCTGCCGCCGGGGTCAGCCGCCGGTCACCGCAATGTAAGGGCTCTGTAAAAGGCGCTCCGGGCACCTTCCCTGCTACCGTCCCGGGCGTTAGGCCGGGGAGAGAACCGGCAAAGTCGTGTCTAGCGCTCGCGTCGTTGCTTCACCGCATGTGCCGCGTTCGCAGCACATGAAGTGGAGGCAATTGCATGCCAACTGGAACTGTCAAGTGGTTCAGCGACGACAAGGGCTACGGGTTCATCACGCCCGACGACGGCTCGAAGGACGTCTTCGTGCATCACAGCGCGATCCTCGGCGAGGGCTTCAAGTCCCTGACCGAGGGCTCGAAGGTGAGCTACGAGTCTGAAGAAGGCCCCAAGGGCCCGGCCGCCGCGAGCGTCCAGCAGACCGCGTAGTCGCGTACCGCACTTAGCAGCACCGGGGGCCCGTCGCGAGGCGGGCCCTTTTTATGCTTCGCAAACGCGCGTTCGCGTTTTGTGCCGCATGGCGCGACAAAAGGCGAACGCACTTCCATGACCACCCGAGACGACCTCCGAAACATCGCGATCATCGCCCACGTCGACCACGGCAAGACGACCCTGGTCGACGCGATGCTGTGGCAGACCGGCGCCTTCCGCAAGGGCCAGGACGTGGCCGAGCGGGTGATGGACTCGATGGATCTCGAGCGCGAGAAGGGGATCACGATCCTCGCCAAGAACACCACCGTCCAGCACGGCGGCGTCAAGCTCAACATCATCGACACCCCCGGCCACGCCGACTTCGGCGGCGAGGTCGAGCGCGGCCTGACGATGGTCGACGGGGTGCTGCTGCTGGTCGACGCCTCCGAGGGGCCCCTCCCCCAGACCCGCTTCGTGCTGCGCAAGGCGCTCGAGGCGAAGCTGCCGGTGATCCTCGTCGTCAACAAGGTCGACCGGCCCGACGCCCGCATCGCCGAGGTCGTCGACGAGGTCTACGAGCTGTTCCTCGACCTCGACGCCGACTCCGAGCAGATCGACTTCCCGATCGTCTACACGAACGCCAAAGCCGGCTGGGCCGCGCTGGAGGAAGGGGTCGAGGGCAGCGACCTCTCCCCCCTGCTCGACCTGATGCTGGAGAAGATCCCCGCCCCCGAGCACGATCCCGAGCATCCCTTCCAGGCGCTCGTCACCAACCTCGACGCGGACGCCTACGTCGGCCGCCTGGCGCTCTGCCGGGTGCGCCACGGCCACGTCCGCAACGGCCAGCAGATCGCCTGGTGTCGAGCCGACGGCAGCATCGAGCGGGCGGCGGTCAGCGAGCTGTACGTGACCGAGGCGCTCGACCGGGTGCCGGCGCAGGAGGCCGGGCCGGGCGAGATCATCGCGATCGCCGGCCTGCCCGAGGTGACGATCGGCGAGACCCTGGCCGACCCCGACGACCCCCGCCCGCTGCCGGTGATCGTCGTCGACGAGCCCTCGCTCTCGATGGTCCTCGGCATCAACACCTCGCCGCTGGCCGGGACCGAGGGCAGCAAGCTGACCGCGCGTCAGATCCGCAACCGGCTCGACCAGGAGCTGGTCGGCAACGTCTCGATCCGGGTCACGGACACCGAGCGTCCTGACGTCTGGGAGGTGCAGGGGCGGGGCGAGCTGCAGCTGGTGGTGCTGCTGGAGATGATGCGCCGCGAGGGCTTCGAGCTGACCGCCGGCCAGCCGCGGGTGATCACCCGCGAGATCGACGGCAAGACCTGCGAGCCGGTCGAACGGCTGGCGATCGACGCGCCGGAGGAGCACGTCGGCGCGATCACCCAGCTGCTGGCCGGGCGCAAGGGGCGGCTCGACCAGATGGTCAACCACTCGACCGGCTGGGTGCGGATGGACTACCTGATCCCCGCCCGCGGGCTGATCGGCCTGCGGACCGAGTTCCTCACCGAGACGCGCGGCGCCGGGCTGATGCACCACGTCTTCGACCGCTGGGAGCCCTGGGCCGGGGAGCTGCGAACCCGGTCGACCGGCTCCCTGGTGGCGGATCGCCGCGGCTCGACCGCGAGCTACGCGCTGATGGGCCTGCAGGACCGCGGCACGATGTTCGTCGGCCCGGGTGAGGAGACCTACGAGGGGATGGTGATCGGCGAGAACGCCCGCGCCGACGACCTCGACGTCAACGCGATCAAGGAGAAGCACCAGACCAACGTGCGGGCCGCCAGCGCCGACATCCTGGTCCGCCTCGAGCCGCCCAAACGACTCTCGCTCGAAGCGGCACTGGAGTTCCTGCGCGACGACGAGTGCGTCGAAGTGACGCCCGAGTCGGTCCGCCTGCGCAAGGTCGAGCTCGACAAGACCCGGCGCCAGAAGGCCGCCCGCCAGGGCGCTCGCGCCGGGGCTTGAAAAAGAGCCGCCGACCGCTTTCGCGGACCGGCGGCTCGTCCTAGGGCCCCTGCCCTAAGTCGTGGACGATCGGGCGCTCAGACGGTGGCCGCAGCCTGCTCGGCCTGGCTGTCTTCGGCGGCCTTGGCCTTCGCTTCGGCCTCCGGCGTCTTCTCGTCGATGTTGCGCGGCAGCAGCACCTCTTTGGCGATCACCAGGCGCTGGATCTGGCTGGTGCCCTCGTAGAGCTGCATGATCTTCGCGTCGCGCATCAGCTTCTCGACCGGGTACTCCTTGATGAAGCCGTAGCCGCCGTAGACCTGCACGGCGTCGACGGTGATCTCCATCGCCGAGTCGGCGGCGAAGCGCTTGGCCTCCGAGGAGACCTTGGTGTTGCGCTGGCCCTGGTCGAGCAAAACCGCGGAGTTCCAGACCAGCAAGCGGCCGGCATCGACCTTGGTCGCCATGTCGGCGATCATGAACTGGATCGCCTGGTGCATCGCGATCGGCACGCCGAACTGGACCCTTTCCTTCGAGTACTCGGCCGCGTACTCGAACGCGGCGCGGCCGATCCCGACCGCCATCGCCGAGACGCCCGGGCGGGTCCGGTCGAGGGTCATCATCGCCAGCTTGAAGCCGTGGTTTTCCTCGCCCAGCAGGTTCGCGGCCGGGACCTCGACTTCGTCGAAGGAGATGGTCGCGGTGTTGGACGCCCGCTGGCCCATCTTGTCCTCCTTCTTGTCGACCGTGACCCCGGGGGAGCTCGCGTCGACGACGAAGGCGCTGATGCCGCGATGGCCGGCGTCAGGGTCGGTCTTGGCGTAGACCGTGAACCAGTCGGCGTAGCTGCCGTTGGTGATGAAGCACTTGGAGCCGCTGATGACGTACTTGTCGCCCTGCTTGACGGCGCGGGTCTTCATCCCGGAGACGTCGGAGCCGGCGTCCGGCTCGGTCAGGCAGAAGGAGGCCAGCTTCGACTCCTCGGTCAGCATCCCGAGGTACTTCTTCTTCGTCTCCTCGTTGCCGCCGAGGGTGACCGGTGCGGAGGCGAGGCCGTTGGCCATCAGCGAGGTGCCGATGCCGGAGCAGCCCCAGCCCATCTCCTCCTCGATCAGGCAGCCGGAGAGGTAGTCGAGCCCCGGACCGCCGTAGGCCTCGGGGATGTGGGTGTTCATCAACCCGACCTCCCAGGCCTGGTCGATGATGTCCTGCGGCCAGGTGCCCTCTTTGTCGTACTCCCAGGCGACCCTGCGCATCTCTTTCTCCGCGAAGCTGTGCGCCAGCTCGCGCAGATCTTTCTGCTCGTCGGTCAGGGTGAAGTCAACCACCGGTCGGTGCTCCTTTTCGTGGCGTTAAAAGTCTGTCCTGGAGCGCCGTCGGGCTGACGCGCGTTCCACCGATTGACTGGTCAGTCAACCAGCCAGAAGGGTAGCGGATGGCGACCCGTCCGTGGGGTCGTACCCTGTTTGGGATGGGGATTCCAGTGGCAGCGCTCGCGATCCCGACCGGCTATGTGCTGGCGGCGATCACGCTCGTCGCGCTGCCGGTCGCGGCGATCGCCTTCGCCCGCTCCGGCCCCGCCTGGCGCGGGATCGGCAAAGGCCCGTTCGCGATCGAGCAGGAGCTGCCACCGACCCGGCTGGCGCAGCCGCAGCCACCGGTCGACCGCGAGCTGCAGGAGGCCGAGGCGAGGCAGATGATCGAGGCGAAGTCCTACCGCCGCAGCCGCCGCGGCGAGGCGCCGCTCGACGTCGACTCGGAGGTCGCCCGGCTGCTCGCCTCGCCCGGCGCCGCCGGCCCCGGCGTCGACGAGAAGCTGCGCGAGGAGGTGCGGCAGCTGGTCGTCGCCCGCAACGAACGGCGGATGCGCCGCGGCGAGGAGCCGCTCGACGTCGAGGGCGAGGTCGAGCGCCAGCTCGCGGATTTGTAGGATCGGTGCCGATGGCCGCCGACAAGGACAGCCTCTACGGGGTCGAGGAGCTGCTCAACCAGCCCGGCACCTACTTCAATCCCCAGACCGAGGTCTTGGTCGTGGTCGACGACTCGACCTCGCTCGACCAGGAGGTCTTCAACATGGAGGACTACGAGGGGGCCGACTGGGTGCGGATCTCCGACGAGGTCCCGGTCGACGAGGACCGCCGCGACCGCGCCCTGGAGGAGTTCCAGACCCACTACCACCCGGGCTCATCCGGCTCGGTCTCGGAGACGGCGCTGGAGCAGGGCGACGCGGAGCTCGACGAGGACGAGGACGGCCAGGACCCGGGCCGCGAGGACTGAGCTCGCGCGCTCAGGCGAAGTAGAAGGCGATTCCGAAGACTGCGTAGACCGCCAGCAGCTGCAGGCCCTCGAACCAGGTCGACTCGCCGTCCTGGGTGACGTAGTTGGCGATCAGGATCGCCAGCATGATCGCGCCGAGCTCGAAGCCGTTGAAGACCAGGGCCAGCGGGAATGGGCCGAGGAAGATCGAGGCGAGGACGAGGACCGGGGCGACGAACAGCGCCACCTGGGCGCTGGAGCCGATCGCGATGTTGACCGCCAGATCCATCTTGTCCTTGCGCGCGACCAGCACCGCGACCCAGTGCTCGGCGGCGTTGCCGACGATCGCGACGACGATCACGCCGATGAAGAACTCCGAGAGCCCGAACGAGTGCGAGGCCTCCTTGATCGAGCCGACCAGGATCTCGGACATGACGCCGACGAGGACGCCGGCGACCGCCAGCGCGATCACCGAGGTCCGCGTCGACCAGCCCCAGCTGTCCTCGTCGCCGTACTCGGGGTTGAACAGGTCGCGGTGGGTCCTCAGTGAGAAGACCAGCCCGATCCCGTAGGTGACGATCAGCACGGCCGCCACCGCGTAGGAGAGGTGCTCGACGGTCGCGCCGTAGTGGATCGACTGCGCGCCCGGGGCCGGCAGCCCCTGCCCCTCGACCAGCTCGAAGATCGCCGGCATCAGCAGCGCCGCGGCGGCGAGCAGCAGCATCGACGTCTGCACGCCGGCGCCCGTGCGGCTGAACGTCTGCTTCTCCCTCCCCAGCCCGCCGACGAACATCGCCGCGCCCATGACCAGCAGGATGTTGCCGATGATCGAGCCGACGATCGACGCCTTGACGACCTCCTGCAGCCCCTGGCCGAGCGCGAACAGGGCGATGATCAGCTCCGGCGCGTTGCCGAAGGTGACGTTGAGCAGGCCGCCGATCCCCGGCCCCGAACGGGCCGCCAGCTCCTCGGTCGCCCGCCCCATCAGCGCCGCGGTGGGGACGATCCCCAGCGCCGAGACGGCGAAGACGGCGGTCGCCGGTGCACCCGCGAGGTCGAGCGCGACGGCGACCGGGATCAGCGGCGTCAGCCAGTACGGCCAGCCGGCGGCACTGCGGAAGAAGGCGGCGTCGAGCCGCTGTCCGGTCATCGCCGGGGAAGCGTATGCGCAAGCGCGGAGGGCGCAGCCGCGGCGGCGCCCTCCGCAAGCGCGATGTCGTCAGTCGCTCAGCCCAGCTTCGCGGTGCACTTCTGGATGTCGGTGGCGGTCTTGGCGCCGGCGATGCAGTTGAGGTAGGCCTGCTGGCCGCCGCCGCCCGAGCCGCCCTTGCCGCCGCCGGCCAGGCCTTCGATCAGGTTGCCGAGGCCTTCGCCGCCTTCCCCCTGCAGCGCGCCGAGCAGTTCGATCGGGTTGACGCCGAGCTTGATGAACAGGTCGTTGAGCGGCTTGGAGTTGGCCGGGGCCGAGATTTCCTGCTCTTCGTTGACCCCGGTCAGCTTCAGGTCGAGGTTGATTTCGACGCTCTTCGGGCCGCTGCCCGGGCTCTTCGGTTCGATCTTCAGCTGGGCCGAGATCTGCCGCACGATGTCGTCGTCGCCGACGTAGAGATCGGCGTGGGCGGTCTTCACCGCGCCCGTCACCTCGCTCTTCAGCTGGTCGATTTCGGCCTTCGACGGCAGCGGGCCGGCGGCGCCGAGCTGCGCCTTGCAGGCCGGGCCTTCGACCAGTTCGACGACCGCGTCGATCGCCCCGGCGACATTGAGGTCGCCGCTGATCTTGGTCGTGCTCGTGCCGCCGACTTCGGCGCTGCCTTCGTTGCTGAGGTTTTCCATGAAGTCGGCGATCTTCAGCTTGCCGGCTTCTTCCTGGCAGGCGGTCAGGTCGGCGGATTCGCCTTCGCCGCCGCCGCGCTTCTGCGCTTCGGAGATCGCCGATTCGACGAAGCTGAAGGTGGTCGGGTCGACTTCGTACTCGGTGCCCTTGTATTCGACGTAGGCCGTATTCGGCAGCAGCGTCAGGCCGCCGTTGAAGTCGATCGCTTCGCCGCCGAGCTTGCCGGCCGCCTTGGCGGCCATGTCGAACTGCGGGTAGCTGCCCTTGCCTTCGCCGGCCTGGAACGGCCCGGAGAGGCTGACGTTCGCCTTGCCGCCTTCGTTGCCCGCCGCGTCGATGCCGAGCGAGAGATCGAGCTTGCCGCTGTCGATCCCCTGCAGGGTGGCTTCGTCGATGACCGTCTGCGGGTTCTCGCTGCTCTTGCTGCTGCTGCCGCCGCCGCAGGCTGCGAAGGCGGTCGCCAGCGCAACCAGCGCGGCGGAGATGAAGAGGAATCGATATCGGCTCAAAGCTGCGGGCCTCCTGGGTCGGATCGGAAGGGCGGGACCGTAAGGCTAGACCGTCGCGAGGGTGGCGATCACCGGTTGCGGGCGTTTTCGACCTGCGGCGGCGTGCTTTCGGTGATGTTGAGGGCGAGCGGGAAGAGGAAGGCGCCGAGGAAGATCAGGATCACCCCGATCGCGATCAGCCAGCGCGAGGCGGAGAGGTGGCCGAGGATGCCGACGGCGAAGCCGACGATCATCAGCGAGATGTAGGGCGTCGCGGTGTGCGGCAGCAGCGTCGCGAGCGAGAGGGCGAAGTCGGGCACTGGTGCCCATTATCATCGCCCTCCATGGCAGCAGCCCCGCAAGCCGGCAGCGTCGCCGAGACGAAGGAGGCGCTGGCGAGCGCCGGCTACCTCGCCGACGAGCCGGCGGCGCTGGTCTCCTTTCTCGCCCAGCAGCTCGGCAAGCCGGTCCTGGTCGAGGGCCCGGCCGGCGTCGGCAAGACCGAGCTGGCGAAGGCGCTCTCGCGGGCGACCGGCCGCGAGCTGATCCGCCTGCAGTGCTACGAGGGGCTCGACGAGGCGAAGGCGCTCTACGAGTGGAACTACCGCAAGCAGCTTCTGCGGATCCAGGCCGGCGGCGAGGCCGGCTGGGACGACGTGCACGACGACATCTTCTCCGACGAGTTCCTGCTCGAGCGGCCGCTGATGCAGGCGATCGCCAGCCCCGAGCCGGTGGTCCTGCTGATCGACGAGATCGACAAGACCGACCAGGAGTTCGAGGCGATGCTGCTGGAGCTGCTCTCCGACTTCCAGATCACGATCCCCGAGCTGGGCCGGGTGGCGGCGACGACGATGCCGATCGTCGTCCTCACCTCGAACAACTCGCGCGAGCTGACCGAGGCGCTGAAGCGGCGCTGCCTCTACCTCTGGCTCGACTACCCGGAGCTGGAGCGCGAGCTGGAGATCGTCCGCCTGCACGCGCCCGAGCTGCCGCAGGCGCTGGCGCGGCGGCTGGTCGAGGTGGTGCGGATGGTGCGCGCGCTCGACCTGAAGAAGCCGCCGTCGATCGCCGAGTCGATCGACTGGGCGCGGACCCTGCTGCTGATGGGCGCCGAGGACATCGACCGCGAGACCTTCGAGCAGTCGATGTCGATCATCGTCAAGCACCGCACCGACATCGACCTGGTCGCCGAGCGGGTCGGGGTGAAGCTTGCCGACGCCGTACGGCCCCAGGCCTGAGGCCGGCCCGCCCGGCCTCGCCGCGAAGCTGCTCGGCTTCTGCGAGGAGCTGCGCTCCGAGGGGGTCGCGGTCGGGACCTCGGAGATCCTCGACGCGTTTGCGGCGCTCGACGAGGTGCCCTGGACCTCACACGACGACTTTCGCGAGGCGCTGGCGGCGACGGTCGCCAAGTCGCAGGAGGACCGGCGCCTGTTCGAGCTGCTGTTCGAGCGCTGGTTCTTCCGCGCCGCCGAGAGCGAGGCGATCGAGCGCGGGATCGGCGAGGAGGGGCGGCGCCACGAGGGCGGCGAGCGGCTCGACATCGACGAGCTGCGCGAGCAGGTGCGCCAGGCGATCCTCGACGGCGACGAGGGCGAGATGCGCGACCTGGCGCGGCTGGCGATCGCTGCCTTCGGGCGCCAGGGCGAGGGCTCCGGGGTGGTCGGGGTCGACGTGCAGCGGATCCGCCGCACGCTCGAGCTCTCCGCCGGGACCCGGCAGGGCGAGGACGGCTCCGGCGAGCTGCCGCCGATCGACCGCGACCAGCTCAACCGCTTCGAGCGGCACCTGCGGCGCGAGCTCGAACGCGACCTGATCGAGCGCACCGAGACGCTGCCCCCCTCGCGCCCGCTGGCCGAGCTCGACCGCGCCCTGCCGACCAGCCCGACCCAGGACCTGGCCGCCGTGCACCGCGCCGTCTCACAGATGAAGCGGCGGCTGGCGACGCTGGGCCACGAGCAGCGCGGACGGCGCAGGGGGCGAACGGTCGACGTGCGGCGGACGATGCGGGCCTCGCTGGAGACCGGCGGCGTGCCGATGCACTTGCGCTACCGGCCGAAGCGGCCGCGGCGGCCGGAGATCTACGTCCTCTGCGACGTCTCGACCTCGGTCACCTCGGCCAGCGTCTTCTTCCTCTCGGTCCTGCACGCGCTGCACGACTCGTTCCGCAAGCTGCGCAGCTTCGTCTTCATCGAGCGGATCTCCGAGGTGACCGAGATCTTCGAGCACGAGCGCGACTTCCGCGAGATCGCCAAGCGGGTCTCCAGCGAGGGCGGCGTCGCCGACGTCTCCGGCTACACCGACTACGGCCGCGTCTGGCTCGAGTTCCTGACCGAGATCTCCGACGACCTCGACCCGCGCTCGACCGTGATCGTGCTCGGCGACGCCCGCACCAACGGCCGCGAGCCCCACGCCGAGGTCTTCGCCCAGGTCGCCGAACGGGCCGGCCGCCTGTTCTGGCTCAACCCCGAGCCGAAGCTCTACTGGAACTACGGCGACTCGGTGATGGCCGCCTACGAGCGCCACTGCGACGGCGCCTTCGAGTGCTGGACGACGCGCCACCTGGAGAACTTCGTCAACGTCGTCGCCGGCGGCGTCCCCGCAGCGGACTGAGTTCGCGGCATTTCCCGGATGGATTCCGCCGAGTCGTGGGCGATGATCTGCCGCGCAAACTCGCGAAAGGGAGAGCAGCGATGGAGACCTCGTCCTTGCCGGTGCAACCGCCGTCCTACCCCGTCACCTTCTCGGTCGACTACCCGGAGCGCGAGCTGAACCGGGTCTCGACCTTCTTCCGGATCTTCACCGTGGTTCCGATCGCGATCCTCGCCGCGCTGCTACCGGGCGGAGAGCTCGCTGTCGGCGGCGAATACAACAGCACGATGTACGGGAGCTTCGCAGCCGGCTCCCTGATCTTCGCGCCGGTCGTGCTGATGCTGCTCGTCCGGAAGAAGTACCCGCGCTGGTGGTACGACTGGAACCTCGAATTGCTGCGCTTCGTCAACCGGATCGGCGTCTACCTGGCTCTGATGGACGACGAATACCCGTCGACCGACGAGCAGCAGGCGGTCCACCTCGACTTCCCCTATCCGGACGCCGAACGCCTCGAAAGGGGCCTGCCGCTGGTCAAGTGGCTGCTCGCGATCCCGCACTACATCGTCCTCTTCTTCCTCTACATCGGCGTCTTCTTCGCCGTGATCGGCGCCTGGTTCGCGATCCTCTTCACCGGCCGCTACCCGCGCAGCATCTTCGACTTCGTCGAGGGCACGATCCGCTGGAGCAACCGGGTGACCGGCTACGCCTTCACCCTGGTCACCGACGAGTACCCGCCGTTCCGCTTCGAGCCCTGAGAGTCCCCGGGGGGCTCGGCGCGGTGGTCGGGCGGTCGCCGGTTCCGCGGAACCGGGGACGCGGTCCTACCGCGGCGCCCAGGCGTCGGGCTCGGCGGCGAGATCCTCGACGAAGGCCGGCAGGTCGCCGCTGACCAGATCGGCGAGGGTGACGTGCTCGAGCACGGCCCGGAGGTTGGCCCGGACGGCGATCCAGACCGCCTTCAGGTGCTCGGCGTTGCCGCGGTACTCGATCGACTCCGGCGGCGCCGACTGGACGTGGGCGATCGGCCCCTCGACCGTGCGGACGATGTCGGCGACCGTCACCGTGTCGGCCGGCTTGGCGAGCCAGTAGCCGCCCTTGGCGCCGCGGCGGGCGCGGACGATGCCGGCGTGCTTCAGCTCCAGCAGGATGTGCTCGAGGAACTGCAGCGGGATGTCCTGCGACTCGGCGAGCTGCTCGCCCTTCACCGGGCCGTCCTTGGCAGCCGCCAGCTCGGCGGCGGCCCGAACGGCGTAGTCGGCCTTCGCTGAGACGCGCACGGCTGAAATTTATCCGCTGGTCTCGGGCGCCAGCTCGCCCGAGCCGTCGAGGGCCTGCTGGCGCGCTTCGCGCTCGCGGCGCCGGTGCAGCCAGTGCGGCGCGTAGAGGATCGCCCCGAGCCCGACCGCGGCGACCGCGGCGGCGATCGGCCAGACGGTCGGGTCGCCCTTCTGGATCGTGACGATGCCGGAGCCGACGAGGACGACGCCGAGCGCGGTGCGGATGAAGCCCTGCGGCGCCCGGCCGGAGAGCGCGGCGCCGATCACCACACCGGGCACCGAGCCGATCAGGATGTTGACGGCGAGGACGAAGTCGACGTTGCCGCCGACCCAGTGGGCGATCCCCGCCGCCCAGAGCAAGATCGCGGCGTGGAAGACGTCGGTGCCGACGACCTTTTTCGGCGCCAGGCGGTAGACGGCGATCAGCAGGATCGCGATCACGGTGCCCGATCCGGCCGAGGTGATGCCGATCACGAAGCCGGTGGTGGCGCCGATCAGCACCGCGGCGATCTTGTGCCGCCGCTCGACGTCGAAGCGGTCGCGCTCGTGGACCAGGTTGCGGAGGATCAGCGCCCGCGCCAGGGTGATGATCCCGACCATCAGCAGGGTGCCGCCGAGGACCGCGTAGACGAGCGAGTCGAGCCGGTCTTCGCCGATCTGCCGCTCCAGCACCGAGACCAGGGCGACGCCGGCGACCGCCGCCGGAACGCTGCCCAGCGCCAGCCACTTGACCAGCTCCATGTTGACCGTCTTCATCTTCCAGTGGCGCCAGCTGCCGACCGTCTTGGTGACCGCCGAGTAGAAGATGTCGGTGCCGATCGCGGTGGTCGGCTGGATGCCGAAGATGAGGATCAGCAGCGGCGTCATCAGCGAGCCGCCGCCCATCCCGGTCATGCCGACGAGGATGCCGATGCCGAGACCGAAGATGACGATGGCTGGGTCCATGCTGGATTCGCGCCGCCGCTGGTTATCGACTTTCTTGACCGTCTTAGTCAGAAGCGCGAAGTCGGCAGGATAGCAGCGTGAGTGCGGAAACTGGGCAATTCGCCGCGGGCCCGGCATCGCCTGCTGCCGGGGGGCGATCCGGCGCCGCCGTCTCGATCCGCGGCCTGTCCCATCGATATGCCGAGCTGCGGGCGATCGAGCGGCTCGACCTGGAGGTGCCGGCGCATGGAGTCCTCGGCCTGGTCGGCCCCTCCGGCTGCGGCAAGTCGACGCTGCTGGAGCTGGTCGCCGGCCTGCAGAGCCCGACCGGGGGCGAGGTCGAGGTCGGCGGCGCCTCGGATGCGGCCGGCCGGCTCGCCCGCTGCGCGTTCATGCCGCAGCGCGACCTGCTGCTGCCCTGGCTGGCGGCGATCGACAACGCCGCGCTGGCGCTGCGCAACCGCGGCACGCGCCGCCGCACGGCCCGGGCGGAGGCGGCGGCCCTG
Source organism: uncultured Solirubrobacterales bacterium (assembly GCA_963764365.1). Taxonomy (GTDB): domain Bacteria; phylum Actinomycetota; class Thermoleophilia; order Solirubrobacterales; family 70-9; genus VRUE01. The sequence goes on along the minus strand of CAVXSI010000020.1, from coordinate 60,570 downwards.
TTCGAGCGCTTCGGCCTCGGCGGCTTCGAGCGGGTACGCCCAGCCGAGCTGTCGGGCGGAATGCGCCAGCGGGTCGCCTTCCTGCGCACCCTGCTCGCCGGCAAGCCGGTGCTGGCCCTCGACGAGCCGTTCGCCTCGCTCGACGCGATCACCCGCGCCGAGATGCAGGCCTGGCTGGCGACCGCTCTGCGGGCCGACCCGCGCACGGTGGTCCTCGTCAGCCACGACGTCGAGGAGGCGCTCTACCTCTCGGATCGCGTCGCCGTGCTCTCGGCCCGCCCGGCGCGGGTGGTCGAGGAGCTGAGCGCCCCCGCCCCGCGCGCGGCCGACCGCGACGCCGCGGTCACCGACCCCGCCTTCGTCGCCGCCCGCGAGCGGGCGATGCACGCGCTGCGAGGCGGTGTGACGACTTAGTGTCGCTATGCGAGAACAACTCGTCACGGCGGGGCTCGCGGTGAGGCGTTGGGGGCTGCCGCTGCTGGTGCTCGCCGCGCTGATCGGCGCCTGGCAGGTTGCCGCGCGCCAGCGGCGCGCTCGCCGACGTGCTCAACCTCGAAAGCTTCCTCGTCCCCTCGCCGGCGGAAATCGCCTCCTCGCTGTGGGACAACCGCTCGCTGCTCGCCGAAAACGCCTGGGTGACCCTGCAGGAGATCCTGCTCGGCTTCCTCTGCGGGCTGGCCGCGGGGCTCGCCTTCGCGGTGCTGATGCGGCTCTCGGAGACACTGCGCCTCGCCTTCTACCCGCTGATGGTCGGCTCGCAGGCGATCCCGATCATCGTCGTCGCGCCGATCCTCGTCGTCTGGTTCGGCTACGGGATCGGCCCGAAGCTGGCCGTCGTCGCCCTCCTCTGCTTCTTCCCGATCGCCGTCAACACGGTCGACGGGCTGCGCTCGGTCGACCCCGAGGCGACGAAGATGATGCGCACGCTCGACGCTTCCCGGTTGCAGGTGCTGCGGCGGGTCGAAGCTCCGTCGGCGCTGCCGTACGTCTTCAGCGGCGCCAGGATCGCGGCGACCTTCGCTCCGATCGGGGCCGTGTTCGGCGAGTGGGTGGGCGCGGACTCCGGCCTCGGGCATCTGATCCTCCAGGACAACGCCCAGCTGGAGACGTCGCGGATGTTCGCGGCGGCTGCCGTGCTCGCCGCGATCGCGATCGCGCTCTTCGCCCTTCTCGCCCTCGCAGAGCGGCGCATCGTCACTTGGCGATAGAAAGCAGGGGATGAAGCGCTCCCGACTGCCGGCGATCGCCGCCGCCCTGGCCGTGCTTGCGCTCGCCCTGGCGCTCGCGGCGTGCGGGGAAAAGAGCAAGGAGGGCGGCGGCGAAAAGCAGCCGCTCGGCCTGACGCTCGACTTCTACCCCAACCCCGACCACGCCGGCGTCTACATGGCGCAGAAGCTCGGCTACTTCGAAGAAGCGGGGCTCGACGTCTCGGTCCACACGCCCTCGGACCCGGCGGCGCCGATCAAGGAAGTCGCCGCCGGCCGCACCGACCTGGCGATCTCCTACGAGCCGGAGGTGCTGCTGGCCCGCAACCAGGGGCTCGACGTGGTCGCCGTCGGCGCAATCGTCGATCGGCCGCTGACCTCGATGATCTGGCTGAAGAAGTCGAAGATCGGCGGCATCGCCGGCCTGCGCGGGAAGACGATCGCGACCGCCGGCATCCCCTACCAGGACGCCTACCTGAAGACGATCCTCGGCCGCGCCGGCCTCTCCCCCTCCGACGTCAGCACGGTCAACGTCGGCTACGGCCTGCTGCCTGCGATCGTCGGCGGCCGCGCCCAGGCGATGCTCGGCGGCTTCCGCAACGTCGAGGGGGTCGACCTGCGGCTGCGCGGCAAGGAACCGGTGGTCACCCCGGTCGACAGGCTCGGCGTCCCGACCTACGACGAGCTGGTCCTGGTCGCCAAGCGACAGCGACTGGAGGAAGACCCGGAACCGATCCGCCTCTTCCTCGCCGCACTCGCCCGCGGCACCGCCGCCGCGACGAAGAGCCCGGGGGCGACGACCAAGGCGCTGCTCGAAGCGAACAGCGACCTCGACCCGAAGCTGACCGAAGCCGAGGTGAAGGCGACCCTGCCGCTGCTCTCGGCCGGCGGCGAGATGGACGCCTCGGCCTGGGGCCGCTTCATCGCCTGGATGCGGGCGAACGAGCTGATCTCGAAGCCGATCGCGCCGAGCGAAGCGCTGACCGACGAATACCTACCGGGCGGCGTCCCCAAGTAGCTCGAAGCTGCCCTCGCGCAGCAGCGCGGTCACCTTCTGCGGCGCCAGCGGGCGCGAGAAGAGGTGGCCCTGCGCGTAGTCGCAGCCGAGCCGCCGCAGCTCCGAGAGCTGGGCCTCGTTCTCGACTCCCTCGGCGATCGCGTCGAGCGAGAGCGCCCGCGCCATCCCGATCACCGCCTCGACGATCGCCGTGCGCTCCTGCTCGATCCCCAGCCCGTCGACGAACGAGCGGTCGACCTTCAGGGCGTCGAAGGGGAAGCGGCTGAGGTAGGCGAGCGAGGAGTAGCCGGTGCCGAAGTCGTCGAGCACGAGCCGCACGCCGAGCTCGCTCAGCTCCTCCAGGGTCGCCGTCGCGGTCGCGGACTCCTCGACCAGCGAGCTCTCGGTGATCTCCAGCCGCAGGTTGACCGGCTCGAGCCCCGTGCGGGTGAGGATCTCGGCGACGGAGGCGGCGAGATCGCGGTGGGCCACCTGGTGGGCCGAGAGGTTGACCGAGATGTCGAGCGGCCGCCTGTCCGGTTGCAGCGCGTGCCAGCCGAGCGCCTGGCGGCAGGCGGTGTCCTGCACCCAGCGGCCGATCGGCTCGATCAGGCCGCTGTCCTCGGCGATCGAGACGAACTCGCCGGGGTCGAGCACGCCGCGCTCGGGGTGCTGCCAGCGCACCAGCGCCTCGAGGCCGACGATCTCGCCGCTGCCGAGTGCCACGACCGGCTGGTAGTGCAGCTCGAGCTCGTCGCGCTCGAGCGCGTGACGCAGCTCGCGCTCGACCTCGAGCCGGCGCACGGCCCGCGCCCGCATCTCGGCGTCGAACAGCTCGCAGCGCCCGCGGCCTCGCTCCTTGGCCCGGTACATCGCCGCGTCGGCGTCGCGGATCAGCATCTCCGCGTCGACCGGCTCGCGGCCGGCCGGCCGCGCCACCGCGACGCCGACGCTGGCGGTGACGAAGTGGTCGGCGCCACCCGTCGAGTAGGGCTCGGCGAAGGCGCCGGCGACGCGGTCGGCGATCGCCAGGGCCTCGTCCTCGTCGGCCAGCCGATCGACCAGGATCCCGAACTCGTCGCCGCCGAAGCGGGCGACGATGTCGCCGGGGCGCAGGTGCTCGCGCAGGCGCGGCGCCACCGCCCGCAGCAGATCGTCGCCGGCGTGGTGGCCGATGCTGTCGTTGATCAGCTTGAAGTGGTCGAGGTCGAGGAAGAGGATGCCGACCGGCGAGCCGGAGGCGGTGCCGCGCCGCAGCGCGTCGCCGAGCGAGTCGATGAAGCTGAGCCGGTTGGGCAGGCCGGTCAGCGAGTCGTGCAGGACCCGGTGGCGCAGCACCTCGTCGGCGGTGTGGCGCTCGAAGGCGTCGGCGAGCACGTTGGCCGAGGCCTGGACGAAGTGGACGTCCTGCGGGGTGAAGCGGCTCGGCTCCGTCGAGTGGATGTCGAGGATGCCGAACGGGCGCTCGGTGCCGGCGATCGGCACCGCGAGGCTGCTGCGGACGCCGAGCGCGCGCAGGGCCGGCGGCATCGAGAAGCGCCGCTCCGAGGACCAGTCGTCGACGATCACGTGCAGGCCCGACTCCAGCGACGCGCCGGCGTGGGAGTCGCGAGCGGCCGAGGCGCGCCGCTCGGCGCCGGGCGACTGGCCCTCGAGCCCGGCCCGCAGATGCAGTCGCCGTCCCTCGCGACCGGCCTCCCAGACGCAGGCCGCCTCGACCCCCTCGATCTCGGTCATCAGCGCCGTGGCGCGGGCCCGCAGGCGACTCGGGTCGCCGTCCTGCAGGGCCTGGCGCCCGAGCAGCGCCACGGCCGCCTGCTGGGCGGCGGCCCGGCGCAGCTCCTGCTCGACGATCTTGCGCTCGGTGATGTCGTACAGGACCCCGTGCCAGACCTGGGTGCCGCGCTCGTCCGGCTCCAGCACGGCCTCGTCGAGGATCCAGACGACGTTGCCCTCGCGGGTGATCATCCGGTAGTCGATCGGCGGCCCGCCGCCCCCGGCGAGCTTGCGGGTCTCCTGCTCGAGCGCCCGCTCGCGATCCTCGGGGTGGACCTGCTGCGCCCAGAGGCCGGGGTCCGCCATCCACTCCTCGGGGCTGTAGCCGAGAATCTCCTCGATCTGCGGGCTGACGTAGCGCCAGCGCCCGCGCTCGCCCCGCTCACAGGCGTAGACGATCGCCGGCAGGCGCTCGACCAGGCGCCGGTATTCGTCCTTCGCCGAGGAGATCTCGTCGAGGAACTCGCTTACCCGGTCCGGCCAGCCGTCGCCGCGTTCCAGTTGTTCCATCGCGGACTTATCGACCGCGGACGGGGTTCCTTGATCGGCAGACGTCAGATGCCAGCCGTCCAGGCACCGGCGAGGCCGCGGAACGGCGCGTAGGGCGCGTAGAACTCCTCGACCTCCTCGACGGTCGCGCGGCGGCCGAGCCGGGCGAGGCGGCCGACCAGCTTCAGGTACATCAGGTCGCCGGCCGGCAGCGAGTCGGGATCGCCGCGGCCGAAGAGGCCGAGGCACTGCACCGTCCAGGGGCCGACCTCCGGCACCGCCAGCAGTCGCCGGTCGGCGCCCGGCTCGGCCGGGTCGCAGCGGCCGGCGGCGATCTGGCGGGCGACCGCGCGGAGGGCGATCGAGCGCGCCGGCGAGAGCCCGAGTTGCTCGATTTCCGCCGGCGCCCGCCCGGCGATCGTCGCCGCGTCGGGGACGTCGCGCAGGGCGCGGGAGTCGGCGCCGAGGCGCGAGCCCCAGCGGCCGACGAGGCGGCGCTGGATCGTCGCCGCGCGGCCGCTCTCGATCAGCTGCTTGACGATTGCCCAGGCGAGCGCCTCCCAGGGCCACGGACGGCGGCGCGGGCGCAACCAGGGCCGGCGGCGCAGCAGCGGCCCGAGCAGCGGGTCGCGGCGGAAGGCGCGGAAGAACTCGCCGAGGTCGTCGTCGACGCCGAGCGCGAAGCGCAGCCGCGCCAGCGCCCGCTCCAACTCCTCCGGGCCGGCGGGGCGACCGGGCTCGAACGGCAGCGAGCGCGGCGGCGTCAGCGCCTCGGGGTCGACCGGCTCGGCGCGGAAGCGAACCCGGCCGCCGGCGGACTGCCAGGCCCGCACAAGCACCGGGCTACCGCCGGCGTGCAGCAGCCGCGTGGCGACGCCGCCGTCGATCCGCATCACCCGATCCTCGCCGCCGGATGCGGGAAGACGGTAGGGAGAGGGGGGCCGCACCTCTACTTCGAAGCTCTTCACCTGCCGAGCAGGTGCACGTCAACCAGGAAAGAGCGACTCGCCACGACCTTCGGCTGGCGGTTCCGGCGCGGCAGCAGCCCTCCCGACCGCTTCGTCGCGGCGCTCACCGCCCGCACCGTAGCCACCGTCGCGGCCCCGGCCAGCACGCCCCCCACGGCGGCGATCGCGGCGCTCCGCGCCTCACTGCGAAGGGCCGGCACGCTCGTCACCTGCCGCTCCAAGACGCGGACTCGAACCGGCTCAAGCTCAAACTCGCTCACCCGGCCGACTGTAGCGATGCGAGCAGCCCGATCCGACGACAAAGCCGGAAACTGCGCCCTTAGCTGACCGGCTGAATGACCTTCTCGTAGACCCGGTACTTCTTCACCATCTCCGCGCTCATCGCTTCCAGGCCGCGGTTCATCGCCTCGTTGGTCTCGAGGATCCAGCCCGCCTCGCCGCCTTTCTGCCGCGTGCGGGCGGCGGTGTCGAAGTGCTCGACGTAGAGGGCGGCGGCGACGCCAGTGTGCTGGTGCTCGGGCTTGACCCCGAGGAAGCCGACGCGGACCCGGTCACAGGTGCGGTTGCGGTTCAGGTAGCGCCACCAGCCGAATGGCAGCAGCCGCCCCTTCATCTTCTTCAGCACCTGGTTGACGTCGGGCAGGGTGATCGCGATCGCGATCGTCTCGCCGTCCTTCTCGGCGACCATGAACCAATCGCGGTTGAAGACCAGGTGCATGTCGAGCGTGTAGGCGTCGAGGTCGGTCTTCGAATAGGGGACGAAGCCCCAGTTCCCGGCCCAGGCGGCGTTGTAGATCTCGGCGAAGCCGTCCATCTCGCGCCGCAGGTGGCGCCGCGACATCCTGCGGATCGTCACTCCGTGCTCGTCGCGTGCCGCCTTGTCGAGCTCGAAGAGGACCGGCAGCATGTCCTTGCGGTCGCCGATATCCAGCTCCCACGAGTAGAGATCCATCGCCTTCTCCAGGCCGGCCCCCTCGCAGAGGCGCTGGTAGTAGGGCGGGTGCCAGGGCTGGCGGATCATCGGGTCGAGCTCGAAGCCCTCGATCAGCACCCCGCTCTCCTCGTTCATCGAGAAGTCCATCGGGCCGACCATGCGGTCGCAGCCGCGCTGCCGCAGCCAGCCCTCGGCGGCGCCGAGCAGGGCCGCCAGCGCCTCCTCGTCGTCCTCCAGCTCGAGGAAGCCGAACATGCCCCAGCGGCTTTCGTGGAACTCGTTGAAGGCGTGGTCGATCTGCGCCGTCGCCCGGCCGACCACCCGCTCGCCGCGCCAGGCGAGGAAGTACTCGGCCTCGCCGTGCTTGAAGTAGGGGTTGAGGCGGCGGTTGAGGAACAGGCGCCGCTCCAGCCGCAGCGGCGGGATCCACGGCGTCCCGGCGTGCAGGCGGTAGGGCAGGTCAACGAAGCGCTTCAGCTCGCCCCGCGTGCTCACCGGCCGGATCGACACCTCTGCCATGGGAGCCGGAACCTACACTTCCGGCATGAGCGAAATAGCCAAGGCCCCCGTCGACGTCTTCGAGAAGGCCCGCAGCCACGACCGCCGCGAGCAGCTCGAAGCTGCCAAGGAGCACGACCTCCTCCCCTACTTCCGCCTGATCGAGTCCGAGGCCGGACCGGTGATGGAGATGGAGGGGCACGAGGTGATCATGCTCGGCTCCAACAACTACCTCGGCCTGACCGGCGACCCGCGGGTCAAGCAGGCGGCCCGCGACGCGCTCGAGCACTACGGCACCGCGCTGACGGGGTCCCGCTTCATGAACGGCACGACGCCGCTGCACGTCGACCTGGAGCGCGAGATCGCCGACTGGATGCGGACCGAGGAGGCGCTGGTCTTCACCACCGGCTACCAGGCGAACGTCGGCTGCCTCGGGACGATCCTCGGGCCCGGCGACACGGTGATCTGCGATGCCGGCGATCACGCCTCGATCCTCGACGGCTGCCGCCTCGCCGGCGCCAAGCTGCGCCCCTTCCGCCACAACCGGATGGACAAGCTGGAGAAGATGCTGGAGCGGGCGGCGGAGGACGGCGGCGGGGTGCTGGTCGTCGTCGACGGCGTCTTCTCGATGGAGGGCGACGTCTGCGACCTGCCTCGCGTGGTCGAGCTCTGCCGGGCCCACGGGGCGCGGCTGATGGTCGACGAGGCCCACGGCGTCGGCGTGCTCGGCGCCCGCGGGGCGGGCGCCTGTGAGCTGTTCGGGCTCGAGGACGAGGTCGACCTGCGGATGGGGACGTTCTCCAAGAGCCTCGCCTCCTGCGGCGGCTTCATCGCCGGCCCGGCCGACGTGATCGAGTACCTGAAGATCTCCGCCCGCGCCTTCATGTTCAGCGCCTCAGCGGTGCCGGCGGCGATCGGCGCGGCGCTGGAGGCGCTGCGGGTGATCCGAGCCGACGGGCCGCGGCTGTTCGGGGCGCTGCTCGGCAACTCCGAGTACCTGCGCGAAGGACTGCGCGAGCTTGGCCTGCGGGTGGTCGAGCCGGGGGCGCTGCCGGACGGCACCGTGGCGACAACTCCCGTCGTGCCGGTGATGGTCGGCGACGACTGGCAGGCGGTGCTGCTGTGGAAGGCGCTGTTCGACGCCGGCGTCTACACCAACGTGGCGATACACCCGGCGGTCCCCCCCGGCGGCGCGCTGCTGCGGACCAGCCTGATGGCAACGCACGAGCGTCAGCACCTGGATAGGGCGCTGGAGATAATCGGCAAGACCATCCAAGACTTCCCTGAACTTCCCAGGAGAGACTGACCCGCCAGCCCCGGATGCGGGCGTGGACGCCTGCCAAGTCCGACCCGCCAGGGATTCACGGGAGCAGAGGAGGCGGGGGCGTATCTACCCCGTGGGGGGTAGTTTCGGCCTTGTCCGGATCTGGACAAGGCGCATCGTTCGAGAAAAAGATGCTCTTAGCGGATGACCCGGAGTGACTTTTCCGACCGCGGGTTGACGCCCACCGCCCCGAGCGCGTAGCTTGCCCCCTTCGCCGATCGCAGCCTGGACAGGAGGCAGCGAGGCGGTAGAGCGAATTCGCTCTTCGAGCCGCTCCGGCGGCCGGCGCAGAGAGATAACCCAGTTTTTCGACCCATAAGGGAGGACTCCCAGTGGATGCTGCAGTTTCGATCGCCCCTGCCCCATCGACCGCTTCCGCCGTTCAGATCCCGCAGCACATGCGGGCCCTGGCCCGCGCCAACCGGGTCCGGCTCGCCAGAGCGGAGCTGAAGCGCTCGATCGGCCGCGGCGACGCCGATGTCGCCGAGGTGATCCGCGACTGCCCCTGGGAAACCGAGAGCATGACCCTGGCCGAGTTGCTGACCAGCCAGCGGCGCTGGGGCCGCACCCGCGCCCGCAAGCTGCTGCAGGCGCTGGCGCTGAGCGAGAACAAGCGGTTGGGGACGCTGACGCCGCGCCAGCGGGCGCTGCTGGCCAGCGCGCTGAACGGGCAGAATACGGCGCTGGTCTAGCGGGCAATTCCGGTAGGGGTTCCGCTTAACTTTTTTTGAAGACAGGCCCTTGCCGTCCGAGGGCCGCGCTTCAAAAAAAGTACAAGACGCTCCACCCCTACCGGAATTGCCCGCCGGCGCCGACCGGGGTATGACGTTGGGGCCCGCTACCCCCTCAGGCCGCCGGCCTTGAAGGAGAGGCCGCCGGAGGCCTTCTGGAAGGCGCGGCGTAGGAGGTAGAAGGAGATCAGGAAGACGGCGGCGCCGATCGCCAGGCAGACGTAGAGGATCAGGTTGGCGAGGTAGAAGAGGCCGCCGGTGACGATGACGAAGGCGGTGCCGGCGAGCAGGGTGGTGTGGGAGCGGTAGCCGGCGAAGTGCTCGCGGGCGGAGACCTCGAGGCCGCCGAGCCCGGCGAGGACGACGCCGACGCCGAGCGCGGTCGGGTTCTTGCCGACGACGCCGACGACCAGCATCACGATCCCGGCGAGGATCGTCAGCTCGGCGAGCGGGAACGAGCCCCAGGGCGCCGGTGGCCGCTCGTCGGGCCTGCGCCTCTCCGAGGCCTTACGGCTCTGGGTCAACGGCCGCGAGCCGCCCGGCTAACGGGCATCCGGAGGAGACCTTGACCCGCCACCAGCCCATCAGCATGCCGAGCGGTCCCAGCCGGGGGCGCGAATGCCAGTGGCCGCAGCCGGGCTCGCCGACATCGGCGCGCGAGATCCGCAGCCACTTGAAGTCGCGCGGCACGTCCAGCATCCGCTCCAGCAGCTCGCGGTTGCGGGTCTCCAGCTCCTCCCGCTCGCGCAGGGCGGTGCGGGCAGCTCCGACCCGGGTGGCGAGTGCGTCGCGCACCGCCTCCAGATCGCCGAGCCCGAGTGCGCGGGGGGCCGCTCCCACCGCCGGCACCCGAGCATCGATCTGGACCCGCGGGAAGGCCTCGGCGACGAGGCCCGACAGCTCGCGCTCCAGGCGACCGATCTGACGTCGCAACTCGGCGCGGGCGAGTCGCTCGTCGCCGCCGACGCGGATCTCGGTCCGGATGTCTCGGTCCAGCAGATGCGGCATAACCCGATCCCGAGTGTAGATCACGCGGTCTCCAGCATGGTGTGGACCATCCACAATGCCTCGTCGACCGCGATCTGGGGCACGCCGTGGACCTGGATCGCGGCGATCGCGATCCGCCGCGTCTCCCTGCCGGCCTCGTAGCCGTCACCGGTGCGGCCGAACAGCAGGCCGACGGGCCCGCGCTCGTCGGCGATCGTCAGCGTTCCCTGCGACAACTCCCCCGGCCGGCCGGGCAGCGCCTCTCCCGGCGCCGAGTCGCGGATGCAGAGCGCGCCGCGCAGCCGCTCGGCGTCGAAGGCGCGGAGCGCGATCCCGGTCTCGATCGTGGCGATCGTGATCGCGTCGCGCGGCAGGCCACGGCTGACGAAGCCGCCCTCCTGGAGGCGGTCGAGGGCGAGCTGCTCGACCGGGGTGCGGTTGCGATCCGGGTCGAGGCCGATCTGGCGAAAGAAGACGCGGTAGGCCCAGGGGATCGGCCGTTCGCGCAGGTGGATCGCGTGGGCTCCGTAGAAGCGGTCGGAGAGGTCACGCAGCCGCCGGCCGATCGCCTGCGGGCTGCGCCCCGGCCGCCCGTCGACCTCGACCGCGGAGATCCCCAGGCCCGGGAACTCGGTCGCCAGGTGGGACGCCACCCAGCCGGGCCGCGGCGCCGGCTCCCAGCGCACCTCCGGCTCCGGGGCGGCGGCGGCCATCAGCCCGCTTCCGCCGCCCTGGTCGCGCTCAGCAGCCGCTCGACGCGGGCGCTGAGCGCGCGCACGTCGAGGTTGCCGATGCCGGCGCTCTGCAGGATGCCGCCGGGGTAGACGTAGGCGAAGGTCGGACAACCGCCGACCCGGTAGAGGCCGGCGACGGCGCCGTCGCGGTCGTAGCCGACCGGCATCTTCCAGCCACGGGCGCGGATCAATTCGCGAACCGTGTCGCGATCGTCGCGCACGTCGAGCGAGAGGAATCGCACCCGTCCACGGTAGCGCTCGTAGACGCGGCTGACGACATCCTGCTGGTCGACGCAGTCGCCGCCCTTGCTGAACCAGAACGAGATCACCGCCGGCCGGTCGAAGAGGTCGCAGACCCGGATCGCGCCCGGCGTGCGCAGCTCGCAGGCGGGGGGCCGGCGCGCTTCCCGCGGGCAGGGCAGCGCCGAGCTGTCGCAGTCGTCCTGGGCGACGTTGGCGTCGCCTTCGAGCTTGCCGGCGGCGGCCGGCACCGCGAACTCCGGCAGCGGCCAGCGCGGCGGCTGGTCTTCGAGCCCGAGGGTGCGGTCGTTGCCGCCGGCCCCGTGGATCACGGCGACGGCGACCACGGCCAGGAAGATCAGGCCGACCATGATCGTGTAGCGGTCCCTCACCGTTCCCGCTCCGTCCAGGCCAGCGCCGCCGGCAGCGCCACCATCACCCCCAGCAGCGCCACCGCGAGGTCGATCACGGTGACGATGCCGAAGTCACGCAGCATCCGCACGTCGCTGGCGATCAGCACCGCGAACCCGGCCGTGGCTGTCACTCCCGAGGCCAGCACCGCGGCGCCGGTGCGGGCGTAGGCGGCTTTCAGGGCCTCCCCCACGCTCCGGCCCCCTCCCCGCTCCTCGTGGAAGCGCCCGGCGAGAATCACGCTGAACTCGGTGGCGACCGCGATCGTCAGCGCCCCCAGCGCCGCCGACATCGGATTCAACGGGATCCTGCTGGCGAACAGGACCAGCGCCGCCCAGCCGGTGGCGAGCAGCACCGGCGCCAGCGGCACCAGGGCCCGCCGCCACGACCGGTACGCAGCCAGCAGCACCAGGGCCACGGCCCCGAGCCCGGCGAGCGTCAGCCAGTACCGGCTGGTCGACAGATCGGAGGCGGCCCCCGCGGCTACAACCGGCAACCCCGCCGGCTCCACTTGGACCCCGGCCGGCGGCCCGCCCGGCTCCCCGGGCGTCCCGATCGCATCCCGCACCCGTTCGATCAACGCCTGCTGACTGTCCAAGGACTGGTTGCGAATCCCGAAGCCGATCAACGCCGTCCCCGCCGGCAGCCCCGTCCGCGGATCGACGGTCGCCACCTGCCGCAGGTCATACGGCGGGATCTGCTTCAGCGCCGCCCGGATGCTCCTCCGCGTCAGCTTCACCTCATTGCCCGCGAGCAGCCCCCCGCCCGTGACGAAGTCCGACAATGCCGGCCCGGGACAGAGTTCAGCTTCCCGGCAGCTCGGGTCTTCGCCGGAGAACCCCCCGGCTTCAAGTGCCCGCCGTTTGAACCCCGCCATCCAACGGATCGTCGCCGGATCGGTCAGATCCCGCGCATGGACCCGCACGTCCAGCTCCCCGGACACCCCGGTCGCATCCTGCAGCTCGTTCAAGTCCTTCACGGCCTGGAGATTCTGCGGCGCCAGCTTGACGATGTTCGACTCCGTTTCGATCTGAGTACCCAGCCCCCAGCCGATCACGGCCAATGCCAGCCCGATCCCGAGCACCCATTTCGGCCTCTCCAGCGCCAGTCTCACCGCGCGCTGGGGCAGGTAGTAGGGGTGTCCCTCCCGGCAGCGGCGTCCTGTTTTTCGCACAGACCACTTGGCGAGAAACGCAGCGCGCAAGGCGAAAAACCCAGCAACGGGAGGGACACCCCTACTGCCTGCCCAACGGGTCGAAGGGGAGCCCCCACCCGCCCGGTCCCGCAGCCCAAGCGCAGCGAAACCCGCAACGAAGGCCACCGGGAACGCGATGGCGACGCCGACCACCAGCAGCAGACCGAAGCCGCGAACCATCGGAATCGGCGAGAGCAACAGCACGAGAAAGCCCGCCGCCGTTGCGAGGCAGGCAATGGCGATGGTCGGTCCGGCTCGGGAGGCGGCCTCGCTGGCAGCTTCGAGCGGCGTCGTCGCTTCGCTCAGCGCCTCGTCGTAGCGCGCCTGCAGCTGGATCGCGTAGTCGACCGCGAGGCCGATCAGGATCGGCAGGACGGCGATCGAGGCCATCGTCAGCGAGCCACCGAAGACGCCCCAGAGGCCGAAGGCCAGAGCCGCCGAGGCAAGCGCGAGCGCGAGGGGAAGCAAGCGGAAGCGGGAGCGGAAGACGAGCAGCAGGGTCACGGCCATGACGACCACGGCGACGGCGAGGAGCAGCAGCAGGGCGTCCTTGAGGGCGCGGGTGACGGCGTCGACGACGACCGGCACGCCGGAGATCACGTAGCGCGAGCCGTGCAGGTCGAAGCAGGCCTCCGGCTTGCCCTTGAAGCGGCAGGCCGACCGCGGCGTCTCGTCGTGGACCGCGGCGCGGATCAGCTCGATCGCCCGCTGCCGCTCGGCTTCGCCCAGGTCCGGCCGGAGGCGGACCAGGACCTGGGCGGTGTGGCCGTTGGGGAACAGGTAGGAGAGGCGCGCCTTCGGCGTGTCGCGCGCCTTGTTCAGGTCGAAGACGATCGTCGCCAGGAATTCCGGGTTGGAGATACTGGGGACGCTGGTGATCCCGTAGCGGGCCGCGAGCTGGAGCAGCAGCCGGCGCAGCTTCGCCGGCGGCAGGTTGGCGGCGAGCCGTTCGATCTGGCGATCGATCTGGATCACCGCCTCGTTGAGGAAGGTCGCCGGCCCGACCACCGACCGCACCGGGTCCATCGCCGCCAGTTCCGTGCAGGGCCCCGGGATCGCCCGCGCCCGTTCGGGCACCTTCCCCGACAGGCACCCCTCGAGCCGCAGCAACCGCCCCAGATTCGCCGTCAAGACGATCCGCTGCAAATCCCCCTCGGCAAGCACCACCACCGGTTCTTCCCCGAACTCCCTGCGCACATCCTCAGTCGCCCTGTAGCTGGGCGAACCCGAGTCGACCAACGTGTCGACCCCCGCATCCGTAGGAAGCTGCGTGGCAACCACAGCAGCTCCAGCAGCGAGGAACAGGCAGCTCGCCAGAATCAGACGCGCATGACGAACCGACCAGGCAGCTACCGATCCCACAAGCGCCCCCTCGGGCGGGAGGCGTCGGGGTGCCACGCAGCTGAGTGAGGAGGCCCGTTCCCGAAGCTCACGGCGCCCCTGCCAAGGTCGATAAGAGGCCGTCCGGTGCCCCTCCTGGCGGCTTGTGCTTTTTCGTCAATCCAATCTCGGCAGGCCACTGCCGCAACACCGAAAAAGTTGAGCCAGGAGGGGTACCGGACGGCCTCCCCCCGCTCAATCCATGGAAAGGGGACCGGTTACGTCAGCGTTGAGGAACTGGTTGACGAACTGGTTTTCCGAGTCGAACAGTTCCTCTTTCGGCCCCGACTCGACGATTTTGCCGTTCCACAGCACGGCGATGAAGTCGGCGATCCGCCGCGCCGTGTTGAGGTCGTGGCTGATCACCAGGTAGCAGCCGCCGTTCTCCGCGTGGACCTCGCGGATCAGCTCGCAGAGCAGCGCGGTGCGGACCGGGTCGAGCCCGGAGTCGGGCTCGTCGAACATCACGATCGCCGGTTCGAGGACCAGCGCCCGGGCGAAGCCGGCGCGCTTGCGCATGCCGCCGGAGAGCTCGTTCGGCATCTTGTAGATCGCCTCGATCAGGCCGACCTCCTTGAGCCGCCGGTTGACGATCTCGCCGATCTCCTCCTCGCTTTTGTCGGTGTGCTGGCGCAGCGGGAAGGCGGTGTTGTCGTAGATGTTCATCGAGCCGAACAGGGCGCCGTCCTGGAACAGCAGGCCGAACTTTTTCCGCACCTCGAACAGCTCGTCGTCGCTCATGCCGGGGATCGATTCGCCCTCCACCAGCACGTCGCCCGAGTCCGGGTACAGCAGCCCGACGATGTGCTTGATCAGCACGCTCTTGCCGGTGCCCGAGGGACCGAGGACCATCGAGACCTGATCCGCGGGCAGGCCGAGGTTGAGCCCGTTGAGGATCCGCGCCCGGCCGAACTGCTTGACCAGGTCGATGATCTCGATCACGTCCTCGCTGCCGTGCTCGCGCTTGCGGCCGGTGTGGAAGCGGTAGGGATCCGGCTCGGCGGGGTCGACGCCGGGGATGACGAAGTCGCGCCCCATCTGGGAGCCATCCTCGCTGATGTAGGGCCCGCTGCGGTTCTCGTCCTCGACTGCCAAGTCAGCCTCCTATCGGCGCTCTCGGGTTGGCTCCCCAGAAGACCAGGGTGCCGAGCATCCCGATGATGTGAACCAAGACTATGTTGAGCACCATCGACTTCGCGGTCGCGGTGCCGACTCCCACCGGCCCTCCGGAGGCGGTGTAGCCGTAGTAGCAGCCGACCAGCACGATCGCGGTCGCCATGAACATCCCCTTGACCAGGCTGAAGACCAGGTCGGGCGGGTTCTGGAACATCCAGAAGATCAGCAGGTAGCCGCCGGAGGAGACGTCGCCGATCTGTTCGACCACCGCCAGGTAGCTGGCGAAGTACATGATCCCGATCCCGACCAGGTACATGAACGGGAAGGCGATCCAGGCGGCGAGCAGGCGGGTCGCGCAGAGAAAGGTGACCGGCTGCACGCCCATCACCTCGAGCGCGTCGATCTCGTCGGAGATCCGCATCGCGCCGAGCTCGGCGACGATCCCGGTCCCGACCTTGGCCGAGAGCATGTAGCCGAAGGCGTAGGGCATGATCTCGCGCAGGTCGCACCAGGCGGAGAAGAGGCCGGCGAAGGCGGGCGCGCCCTGGGCGCGCAGCAGGTAGGCGCCCTCGATCCCGCACTGCAGGCCGAGGATGAAGACCAGGCCCCAGATGACGATCGCCGAGCCGAGGATCAGGATCCCCGCCTGGCGCAGGCTCTCGCCGAAGAAGCGCAGGACGCGGCCCGAGTAGACGAGGCCGGCGACGCGCGAGCCGAAGCGGGCGATCTCGCCGAACGAGTCGAGCCAGCCACGGGGGACTTCGAGCCAGGCGTTCATCGTCGCTCGACGCTCACCGGATCGTCTGCAGTTCGGGGTTGGTGGCCAGCAGCGTCTGGGTGAAGACGTAGTTGAAGGCGAAGACGCCCATGAAGGAGATGACGACGGCCTGGTTGACGGCGCGGCCGACCCCGGCGGCGCCGCCGGAGGCGGTCATCCCCTTGTAGCAGCAGACGACGGCGATGATCGCGCCGAACAGCGTGCACTTGATCACCGAGCCCCAGAGGTCGGTGATCGAGGCGTTGGTGAAGAGGGTGGCGAAGAAGCCGCCGAGCGGCTGGTTGTAGACGAGCTCGGTGAGGATGCCGCCGCTGATCCCGAAGACCAGCGCGTAGATGTCGAGCAGGCCGGTGATCAGCATCAGCGCCAGGAAGCGCGGCACGACCAGGTTCTTGATCGGGTCGACGCCGAGCACCTGCAGGGCGTCGAGCTCCTCGCGGATCTTGCGGGCGCCGAGGTCGGCCGTGATCGCGGTGCCGGCAACCCCGGCGACGACCACCGCGGTGACGAACGGGGCGAACTCGCGGATCGAGGCGAGGACGAAGAAGCCGCCGAGCCGGTCCAGGGCGCCGAACAGGTTGAGGATGTTTGCCGCCTGTAGCCCGGGCGCGCCGAAGCCGAAGGCGACGGTCGAGACGAGCAGCGGGAACCAGCAGAGCTGCAGCGCGAAGAGGAACTGGCCGATGAACTCCTCGCCGTAGGGGTACGGCGGCCTGACCGCCGAAACCAGGGTCCGAGCGGTGAGGATCATCATGTCCCCCACCTGTTCGAAGAAGGACTTGGCGGGCAAGAACCTTCTCCCTATGGACGCTGCTGCTTCCATCTCCTCCTCGGCAAGCGGGAGCGCCTCCATGCGCTCCCTGCGCGGAGCCTGAGTTTAGGGGATGGGTAAGCGTCGCCGGTTAGCCGCAGGTTGAGATATGTTGGGACGACTTTGGAGCGCCCCGGAGGGAACCGCAGAAGCCGATCGCGTTCCGGCGCCGGTGCCGTCGCGGCCGGGCTCGCCGCCGCCGCCCTGGCGCTCTCCGCCGCCGCCTGCGGGAGCGAATCCTCGGCCGACTCGAACGAGCCCGGCGGCACCTACCAGGTCGCGGTGGTCAAGGCCGAATTCCCCGCCAGGCAGCGGCTCGGCCAGACCTCGCTGATGAAGGTCGGCGTCCGCAACAGCGGGCAGAAGACGCTGCCGGCGCTGACGGTCACGGTCTCGATCGCCGGCAAACAGGGCCAGGACTCCTCGCTGCCGTTCGGCTACCGCGACCCCTCGCCGGGGCTGGCCCAGCCCGATCGGCCGATCTGGGTGCTGGCGTCGGGCTATCCGAGGGTCGCCGGCTCCTCCGCCCGCGGGCCGATCGAACCGGCGCTGAAGAAGACCTTCTCGTTCGGGCCGCTGAAGCCCGGCCGCACGACCGAAGCGATCTGGAAGCTGAGCGCCGTGCGCGCCGGCCGCCACACGGTCCTCTATGACATCGGCGCCGGCTACAACAGCGAAGCGAAGGCGAGGACCGCCGCGGGCACCGAGCCCGGTGGCTCGTTCACGGCCCGGGTCGCCACCCCTCCGCCCGACGTAGAAGTGAAGGACAACGGCGAAGTCGTCGCAATCGAAGCCGGCAGGGAAAAGTAGGCGAGGCGGTGAACGGCGCGGGCTCGAACGGCGACGGCGCCGAGCTGATCGAGGTTCTCAACCCGGCGACCGGGGCGGCGATCGCCGAGCTCGACGTCGACTCGCCGCAGCGCGTGGCGGAAACCGTGGCCCGGGTGCGCGCCAACCAGCCCGCCTGGGAGGCGCTCGGGGTCGAGGGCCGCTACGAGTGGCTCGGCCGGCTGCGCGACTGGCTGTTCGACAACCAGGAGCGGGTGCTGGACACGATGCAGGCGGAGACCGGCAAGGTCCGCGGCGACACCACCGCGGAGACCATCTACCTCGCCGACCTGATCAACTTCTACGGGACCAAGGCGACGAAGTTCATCGGCGACGAAACGGTCCGCCCGCACTCGCCGCTGGCGGCGTCGAAAAAGCTGATGGTCCAGTACCGGCCCTACCCCGTGGTCGGCGTGATCAGCCCCTGGAACTTCCCCCTCGCGCTGGCCCTGGGCGACGCGATACCGGCGCTGCAGGCGGGCGCCGCTGTGGTGGTCAAGCCCTCGGAGTTCACGCCGCTCGGGCTGGCCGAGATCGTCGAGGCGTGGAAGCGGGAGATCGGCGGCCCGGACGTGTTCGACTGCGTGCACGGGACCGGCGAGGCCGGCGGCGCCCTGGTCGACAACGCCGACTTCGTCCAGTTCACCGGCTCCGACCGCACCGGCCGCAAGGTGATGGCGCGGGCCGCCGAGACCCTGACCCCGGTCAGCCTCGAGTTGGGCGGCAAGGACCCGATGATCGTGCTCGACGACGCCGACGTCGACCGCGCCGCCAACGCCGCCACCTGGGGCGGGATGTTCAACTCCGGCCAGGTCTGCCTCTCGATCGAGCGGATCTACGTCGAGGAGCCCGTCTACGACGAGTTCGTCGCCAAGCTGACCAGGTCGGTCGGGGCCCTGCGCCAGGGCGCCGACGGCAGGACGCCGGCCAAGGACGTGGGCGCGATGACTTCGCCCAACCAGCGGGCGGTGGTCGAAGCGCAGGTCGAGGACGCGCTCGCCAAGGGCGCCAGGGCGCTGACCGGCGGCAAGCGGGTCGAGGGCCCGGGGGACTACTTCGAACCGACCGTGCTGGTCGACGTCGACCACTCGATGACGGTGATGCGCGACGAGACCTTCGGGCCGGTGGTCGGGGTGATGAAGGTGCGCGACAGCGAGGAGGCGCTTCGCTTCGCCAACGACACCCGCTACGGCCTCGCCGCCTCGGTCTTCGGCGAGAAGGAGCGGGCCGAGCGGGTCGGACGGCGGATCGAGGCCGGCGCGGTCAACGTCAACGACGTAATCGTCAACTACGTTCTGATGGACGTGCCGATGGGCGGTTGGAAGGAGTCGGGGATCGGCTTCCGCCACGGCGAGTACGGGATCAAGAAGTACTGCCGGCCCGAGTCGGTGATCGTCGCCCGCTTCGGCGGCAAGCGCGAGCCGACCTGGTACCCGTACACCCGCTCGCGCCGCGGCCTGATCGGCCGCGTCGCACGCGCCTTCAACGCGCGCGACTGGCGCCGCCGCCTCGGCCTGCGATGACCGACTTCGCCGACTACTACCGCGAGATCTACGCCCGTGGCCTCGGCGGCGAGACGCCGTCGATTCCGATCGCAATCGAGGAGCAGGAGCGCCGGGCCCACGAGGCGATGGACCAGCGGGCGGCGAACTACGTCTTCGCGGGCGCCGGCACCGAGCACACGATGGACGCCAACCGCGCCGCCTTCGGCCGGCACCGGATCGTGCCGCGGATGCTGCGCGACGTCGCCGAGCGCGAACTCTCGGTCGAGCTGCTCGGCACGGAGATGCCGGCGCCGCTGCTGCTGGCGCCGATCGGCGTGCAGAAGGTCGTCCATGACGATGGCGAGCTGGCGACGGCGCGCGCCGCGGCGGCGGTCGGGGTGCCGATGATCGCCAGCACCAACTCCCACTTCACGCTGGAGGAGATCGCCGAGGCCGGCGGCGAGGCGCCGCGCTGGTTCCAGCTCTACTGGCCCAACGACCGCGAGCTGGCGGCGAGCTTCGTCGGCCGCGCCGAGCGGGCCGGCTACGCGGCGATCGTGCTCACGGTCGACACCTTCGTCCCGGGCTGGAAGTCGCGCGACCTACAGCAGGCCTGGCTTCCGTTCCTCAACGGGATGGGCGTCGCCAACTACTTCCAGGATCCCATGTTCCGGGCGGCGCTCGAGCGGACGCCCGAGGAGGACCAGGGCGCGGCGACCGGCCACTTCCTCGGCGTCCAGGCGAACCCATCGCTGACCTGGGACGACCTCGCCTGGCTGCGCGAGACGACCTCGCTGCCGATCGTCGTCAAGGGGATTCAGCACGTCGACGACGCCCGTGAGGCGACGCGGTGCGGTGTCGACGGAATCGTCGTCTCCAATCACGGCGGCCGCCAGGTCGATGGCGCGATCGCCTCGCTCGATGCGCTCGTGCCGATCGCCAAGGCGGTCGGCGGCGAGCTCACGGTCCTCTTCGACAGCGGCGTCCGCAGCGGCGCCGACGTGCTCAAGGCGCTCGCCCTCGGCGCCGACGCGGTCTGCGTCGGCCGCCCCTACGTCTGGGGCCTCGCCCTCGGCGGCCAGGCGGGGGTCGAGACCGTCCTCAAGATGATCCTCGCCGAGCTCGACCTGACGATGGCCCTCTGCGGCTACACCAGTCCCGGCCAGCTCGGCCCGGACGCGCTGACCAAGGAGCCATCTCGGTAGAGAACCTCTCAGCACCTCACCGGTAGCGATCCCGATCTTGGCTTCTTCGTCGGGGACGCCTGAATGTCTGGGAATTTGAGCGTGAGGAGCTAAGCGGCGAGGGGCTCGCCGGCGGGCACGTAGTGCTCCAGCTCGACATCCTCTCGCTCGAGCGCGAAGGAAATTCCCTCCTCGGCGAGCCCTGCGACCTCGGCGTAGGTATCGCCGGCCGCGTACCAGCGGTCGACGTCGGGCGACTCGGCCCACCAAGCGCCGTCCTCGTGGTGATAGATGACTCGGATGGTCTCCATGTGCCTGCGCCCAGAGTAGCCTGCGGGCCTCGTCCTCGGCAAGGCCGATGTCCTTGGTGAGGATCTTGCGGACGAGCGAAGGCTTGATCGTCGCGCTGTCGTGGAAGGCGAAGCTGAACGAGGGGCGATCGGGCGCCTCGAGACGGCATAGAAGCTTCGCGTCATCGGCGATTCCCACGCTTGTGCTTGGCCTTGCGGTGGTGGCTTTTGTGGTGCTTGCGATGGGACTTGCCGCAGCTGAGCGCCCGCAGCACCGGCTTGCTCACCTCACGCCGCCCGTTCTGCCCCCCCGCGTTCACGCGGGCGCGGTTGCGCCGCTGCTCTTGGCAGAGGTTGCGCGAGTTGACGAACAGGCCCTTCTGGCCGCCCTGCATGTCGACGACCGCGTGCGACCTGATTCCGGTCACAGGCCCCGAGCGCACGCCTATCCGCGCGCCTTGCAGTTGCGGGTCAGGGTCGTCGACAGAGTCTTGCCGCCGACGAAGGCGAGCTTCACCTTGGCGAGCGGGAAGATGGCGCCGGGGAAGCCCTTCGGGGCCGGGCAGCCGGCGCTGAGGTAGCTGCGGCGCGCTCCGCGGTAGCGGAAGGTGCGGCCGAGGTCGAGCGACAGTTCGGTGATGTGGCCCGCTTCGCCCCGCGGCAGCGAGGCGCGCAGGAGGAGGCCGAAGGTCCCCTTGGCCTTGCCGATTTCGAACGGCAGCGTGTAGGAGGTGGGGACGGGGTCGGTGCCGTAGACGTGGGCGAGGATCGCGGGGCGCCCGTGCAGGTGGGCGTTGAACGCATACAGCTTGCCGCCCTGGGGGAACGGGCTCTGGTGGGAGAGGCCGACGTCGGCGGCGAAGCGGCCTTCGCCGACCAGGGCGCCGCGGCAGGCCTTGAGCGCGTTGGCGGCGGTGGCCGGTTCGATCTGGTTCAGGCGGCAGACCGGCAGACCGGTCGGGTCGAAGCGGCCCTCGCGGTTGACCGCGATCGTCAGCCGCCGCAGCTGCGGCGCCTCTTCGCCCTTCTTGGTCGAGGAGATCTTCGCCCCGACCGAGAGATGGATCGGCGCGGCGCCGTGGCGCGGCAGTCGCCTCGGCGTGAAGGAGGCGTCGATCGCGACGCGGATGTGGCCGCGCTGCAGCAGCTCGGAGGCGTGGGCCTTGGGCCCGCGGTGGGAGCTGCTCCTCGCTGCCCCCGGCGCGGCGGCGCCCGCCGCCGGCGCCGCGGTCGTGCTCGCCGGCACGGCCGCGCTCTGCGCCGCGGCGGCGGCCGGCGCGGCGCCCCCACCGGTGAGGAGCGCCGATTCGGGTTCCGGTCCGGCGTAGGGGCCGAACTCGAACACGTTGGCGCCGGTGTAGTTGCCGCTGGTCACGTAGAGGTTCCCACCGGAGACCGCGAGGCCCGACGGTTCGCCGTCGATGACCCGGTTCGGCGCGGCGCCCAGGAAGGCCCCGGAGGAGTCGAACTCGTCGACGACCGCTTCGGGGTGCAGCCACCCCGGCTGCAGGTTGTCGACGACCAGCAGGTGCCCTTCGGCCGGGTCGATCGCCAGCGAGGCGTCGAGGAGGGAGTGGAAGCCGCTCCCCGACGGCCCGGCGATCGTCATCACCGGTTCGGAGGGGTCGCCGGCCGGTTCGTAGACCTTCACCGTGTCGCTCGCCGCGTCGGCCACGTAGACGAGCCCCGCGGACACCGCGACCCCGTAGCCGTCGCCGAGGCTGCCCTGGCCGATCACGAGCGGTTCGCCGCCGACTTCGACCGGCGCCCCCGAGGATTCGTAGACGGCGACGTCGGTGCGGTCGTCGACGTAGACGTCGCCGCTCGCTTGGTCGACCGCGACCCCGGTCGATTCGGCTTCGTCGAAAGAGAGGCTCGTCGGCAGCAGGCGGACGACGCGCTCGTGCCAGTAGTTGGCGTAGAGCGCTCCCCCCGGACCGGTGGCGAGGCCGCAGGGGCCTTCCGGAGACGTCCCGGCGGCGATTTCCGAGAGGTAGCTGCCGCCGAGCCGAACACGTCGACCCGGCTGTGGTAGTAGTCGGAGACGTAGAGGTGCCCGCCGGAGAGCGCCACCCCGCAGGCGTCTTCGATCCCGCCCGGGACGCTTGCGCCTTCGACCGCGTGGGTCGTGATCAGGGTGCGCTGGGCCTGCGCCGGGGCGACGCCGAGCGCCGCCGCTGACAGGCAAAGGCAACTCAGCGTGACCGCAGGTCGAGTCAAGGCCCGGAAAATGCTCCGGTTCGCGTCCGCTTTTCCGGGGTGGTATCGACCTTGATGTCTCACCGGTGCGCCTTTCTGTGGTGCTTCCCGTGCTTGCGCTTGTGCTTGCGGCAGCTCGCCTGCAGCGCCACCCGCTCGTTGACGCCGCGGTTGTTCTGGCCGATCAGGCGCGCCCGCGCTTCGTGGCGCCCCTTGCAGAGGTTTTCGGAGTTGACGAGGATGCCGCGCCGCCCGCCGCGCAGGGTCAGCTCGAAGCGGGAGGCCGGCGCGTCGGGCAGCCCTTCGAAGTGGCCGCGGATGCCGCCCTTGTAGGAGTCGATCCGTCCTGCCACCTCGACCGTGATCCCGATCCCGCCCCCGGCCAGCACCGCCACCACGTCGGGCAGCTTGTGTTCGGAGGAGCGCAGGTAGACAGGGCCTTCGAGCGGCGCCGCCAGCAGCGGCGTGTAGACGCGGGCGCGGCCGTAGACCGAAATCGCCGGGCAGGCGCCGCGGGCGAACTGCACGCGCGTGCAGACGCCGCGGATGCGGCGCTGGGCGAGGAACTCCGAGGGCGGCAGCGTCACCGTCGCGGCGGCGAAGTTGGCGTCGCCGGCGCGCGGGCGCACGACGGCGTGCAGCGCCGGGTAGGCGCCGCGCCGCGTCGCCCCCTTCAGCCGCAGCGCCAGCTTCGGGCGGAAGCCGAGCCCGCCGCAGTCAAACGCCTGGAAGGGGCTGAGCGCGCCCGCGGTCGTGTCGTCGGAGGGGTCGGAGAAGCGCTGCCCCGAGCCCCGCAGCACAGAGAGGATCGAGGTGCGCCCGCAGCTGGTCGGGTTGAGGGCGAAGCCGGGCCGGTCGACGTAGACGCGGACGTCGCGCAGGTGGGTGGGGATGCCGTCGATGATGTGCGGGATCGGGTCCGAGGCGGCGGAGTCGATCGAGACGCTGGCGCTCTGGGGGTCGACGTGGATCGCCGAGCGGATCACGATCGTGCCGAGATCGAACGGCCCGACCGTGGCCGAGTCGATCGCGACGATCGACAGCGGGTCGCCGCCGAAGGGTCCGGCGAGGTAGAGCTTTCCCGGCGCGAAGGAGAGCACCGAGGCGAGCCCGTAGCCGGCGTAGGTGCGGCCGATCCGCGAGGCCGCCGGGCAGGACGGGTCGCGCTCCTCGGCAAAGCCGCTGCGCTGCTTGGCGGCGGCGATCGCCGCGTCGGGGCAGTAGGGGATGCCGGCGACCCGGGCGGCCAGGCCGGGCGGCAGCGAGGCCGAGTAGGAGGTGATCTCCTGTTCGGTGTCGCGTCGCGTCAGGTGCAGGTAGAAGGGCGAGTAGGCGCCGGCCTGCGAGCTGACCGTGCCGGCGACCGCCCCGGGCGCGAACGGCTGGGCGCCCGAGGGGCAGGGGCCGCCTTCGATCCCCGAGGAGATCTGGAAGGTCGAGTCCTTGTGGCGGAGGAGGCCCGGGTCGCGCCACGGCGTCAGGTCGATGCCGCTCGCGTAGGAGCCGCAGCCGGCCGGGGTGGCCAGCGGGCTGCGCTGGCCTTCGCGGAAGTGCACGCGCAGGCTCGAGTAGGGCAGCTGCGGCAGGCGGTCGAAGCGCGCGGTCAACCGGCCGCTGCCCGCGTCGGCTTCGATCTTGCCCGCCACCTTGACGAGGATGCCCCGCTGGGGCTGCTTGGCGACCAGGTAGACGGCGAGCAGCGAGCCGAACGGGTTTTCGTAGGGGGTGGCGAGGTAGAGCGCCCCTTCGACCGCTTCCCCGAACAGCGGGCTGTGCACGGTGAACTCGCCGATCTTCGAGGCGTTGGGGCAGCCGGCGCCGGGGGCCGAGCTGACCGTCTCGGCCGCATACTGACCCGGGTCGCAGGCGCCGAGCCCGGCGCCGACCGAGGGGTTGACGGTCATCCCGTCGGGCAGCGTGACGACGGCGCCGCGCACCGGCGAGGGCGCCAGCCGCTGCGGTTCGAGGAAGCCGGAGTCGTCGACTTCGAGGTTGAAGTCGACGCCGCTGGGCGAGGAGGCGCGGGCGTCGGTCGGGACGATCGAGGCGCGCGGTTCGAAGGCGAGTTTCTGGCAGCCGCCGAGGCTCTGGGCGGCGAAGCCGCGGCTCTTGCGCTCAGACGGGCTCTGCCAGGAGTCGGCTGAGGCGGCGAAGCGCAGCGGCCCTTCGCATGCGGTGGGCAGGGTCAGGTAGGCGACCGGCGAGCTGTCGGTCCCCGGCTTGCATTTGGCCCAGCCGAAGCCCGGCTCGGCCTCGTTCAGGCAGTCGCCGCGCTGGGCGTTGTGCAGGATCGACCAGGGCGTGCCCCAGATCGTCAGCTGAATCGAGGAGATGTCGACCAGCTGCGGGATCCGCTGCGCTTCCAGGGTGAGGCCGTATTCGCCATCGGCCTGGCGCACATGGGGGACGAAGACGATCGGCGAGCCGTAGGAGTTGAGGCCGAGCTCCGAGGGCGCGCCGGGCGGCGGGGCGAGGTTGAACAGGCCGAAGCTGCGGGTTTCCCCGCCGCCGTATGAGGAGCGGATCGTCGCGATCCCGACCTGGGTGTAGTCGGGACAGCTCTCGCCGGAGCGGCTTGCTTCGAACGGCGAGGAGCGCGGCGTCGTGAACTGCGCCTGCGTGCAGGTCGGCACCGCCGAGGGGTCTTCGACCAGGCCGGGCGGCAGCTCGAAGGAGAGGTCGCGCACGTCGCCGGCGGTGTATGGGGCTTCGGGGCCGGCTTCGAACTCGGTTTCCATGCTCAGCGCGACCGGGTGCGAGCCCGCCTGCGTCGCGGGCGCCCCGCCTTCGGCGCTCACCGTGGCGTGAAAGGAGGAGACGTCGAAGGCCTGCGCGGAGGCTGGCAGACAAAAGGCCACAGCAATGATTAGGCTGACAGCGCCGCGCATGCGGCGACGCCCCCGCCGGTGGACGCCGGCTTCCGGTATCGCAACTGGGAAAGAGAGGGTTCGATTCCCTCCGGGGGCGCTATCATTCGCCTTGCGATACCGGGAGTTGACGGTTTTCACCGGACTTTCCCAGGGTTTGCGAGCGGCCCGCTTCGGCGGGCCGCTCGCTTCTTGTGGCGGTGCCGGCGGTGCTTCTTCTTCACGCACTTAACCGTGTGCGTGACCTTGCCCTTGCGCTTGACCTTGACCGTGCGCCTGACCTTGCCCTTCGGGCAGCGGCGCCGCCGGGGCCTGACCGTTTCGACCTTCAGCGCCGGGTTGCCGGAGTTGGGAAGCAGCGTGTTGGGGGTGGGGTCTTCGGGCGCTTCGGGCAGCGGCTGGCAGGCGTCGCCCTCGCAGGGGATCGGCGCGGTCGGTTCCGGCAGGCCGCCGCCGACCCGGGTGTCGTAGACGTCGTAGGAGCCGGGGTCGATGCCGACCAGCGAGCGTTCGGTGAGGAAGAAGGCGTCGCCGCCGCCGGCGGAGGCGTCGAGGAAGACCGACCGGGCGGCGCTGCGGCCGCTGGAGATCAGCCCGACGCAGCCGCCGGCGCGCCCGCAGTCGCCTTCGCCCTTGCGCCTCCCACTCGTAGACGTCGGGGCGGTTGTTGGTGTCCTGGATCGCCAGCGCGTCGTTCGGAGTCGAAGAAGACGCGCTGCCCGTTGGCGGAGAGGGCGCGCGGCCGGTAGGCGCGGGTGCTGCCGTTGGCGACGGTGCCGGGGATACTGGAGGGGCCGTGCGGCCGTTCGCCGGTCGGGTTGCAGGAGGCGCAGCTGAGCAGGGCCGCGCCGCCGCCCGGGGGGGCGCCGTAGACGTAGACCTCGGCGTCGGGTTCGCCGCTCGTCGCGTCGATGTTTTCGTAGTCGCCGAGGTCGGCCGCCGAGACGAAGGCGAGGTGGGCGCCGTCGGAGCTGACCCGGGCGGTGGCGGTGGCGGGCGGGTAGTCGCCCGGGGCGGCAGCTTCGGCGCCGGCGGCGACTTCCGTGGTCGTGCCGCTGTGCCACTGCCAGAGGCCGGCGCCGTCTTGGTAGTAGGCGTAGGAGGCGTCGCCCGAGGCGCCGAGCATGCCGACAACCCCTCCCGAGGGGGTGATGTCGGTGGCCGCTTCGCTCGTCGCGTCGTAGCGGTACAGGTGCCCGGACTTGAGGACGAAGGCGTAGCGCCCGTCGCTCGAGGCGACCTGGAAGGCCGCCCCTCCCCCTGACGTTTCGGGCAGGAGCTTCGTCGATCCGCCCATTTCGCGCAGGTACAGCGGCCCGTCTTCTTCGGTGGTGAAGTAGACGTGGCCGCCGTCGCCGGAGATCGCCCCGAGGGGAGCGGCGAGGGCCGCGCCCGGCGTCGCGCTCACAGTCTCCAGCGACCCCCCGCTCCACTCGTAGAGCCCGCCTTCGCCGCCGAGGACGACGTGGTGCAGGTCGGTGCTCGCCCCGGCGAAGCCGAGGCCCGAGGATCCCGCCAGCGGGTCAAAGGCGCCGCCCGCGCGCAGCGAGTAGCTGCGCGGGCACGGTTCTTCGGGGGCGCAGCGCAGGCCGTTCAGCATCAGCCCGCGCGAGAGGTCCTCGGAGAAGAGCCGGTAGGGGGTGCCGTCGGGCTCGTCGCCGTAGGCGCCCGAGAGCGTCGCCGCGGTGATGTTCTGCGTCGACCACCCTTCGCCGCCCCGGCCGGAGACGTACTGGCTGCCGCCCGGCGCGCCGGCGCCGCCGGCGAAGGAGGAGGCGGAGGACCAGGTGACCGCCCCTCCCCCCGCCGCCGCCTGGAAGTCGCCGCCGCCGAACACCGCTTCGGGCAACCCGACGCCGCCGCCGTCTTTGTCGACCGGCGAGACCATCTCCCAGGCGCGCCCGTCGAGCAGCTTGAATTCGTTCGTCGGCGCCTCGGTGCTCAGCGCGCGCGCGGGCCCTTCGGCGGTCCCCCCCGCGTTCGTCGCCACCGCCCGGTAGCGGTAGGCCGTCAGCGGCGTCAGGCCGGCGACATGGCGGGCGACGTTGACCGGCGCCGTCCCGGAGCCGATCGACGTGCCGCCGCCGGGCGGCACCCTGGTCGCGCCGAAGAACCCTTCGCGCGGCGGCGCCGCGTTCAGGTTCGCCTCGTAGGCCGCCTCGGTCAGGTACTCGAAGCGGTAGGTCGTGCTGGAGCCCTCGGGGTTGATCTTCGCCCGCAGGTAGGCCGAGGTGGCGGTGACGTCGGTCGTCCAGGCGGCTTCGACCTGCGGCGGCACGGCTGCCCGGGCCGCGGGCGCAGCCGCGAGCGCGAGCGGCGGGATGGCTACCGCCCCGATCACGGCCACGAGCAGCCCTCGGCGCCCCCGCCCCCTGCCGAGAAACCCGGTCATCGAAGACCTCGCCTCAGACGACGCCAGTCGAGGCGCACCGCCTTCCCCTCGCACAGTACCGTCGCAATGGTACGCTTTTGGTCGTGGCAGCCAACCCGCGCGTACAGGTGACCGTCGATCCCAAGCTGGGCGAGGCACTCAGCTCGGTCGATCCGCACCCGGCGAGCAGGTCGCGGCTGATCCGCGACCTGGCGCTGCGTGGCGCCGAGGCGGCGGCCGAGGAGCGGGAGGGGCACGAGAAGGCGAAGGAGAACCTGCTGAAGATCGCGCGCGGCGAGGTCTCGTACGACTTCCCGGCGCTCGGCGAGATCATCCGCGAGCGCCACGAGGCGATCGGCAGCGAGCCGTCCGAGTGGGAATGAGCGCCACCGCCTTCGGGTCGCGCGTCCCGCTCGTCATCGACGCCTCGGCCTGGTACCGACAGAGTAAACCGTCCGTGCTTGGCGAGTGGGAAGCGGCTGTCGAGGCCGACCTGCTGGTCAGCTGCCCGGCCGCCGCGCTGGAGATCCTCGCGGCGACGCGCGACGAGCGCGAATTCGCGTTCGTCAACGAAACCCTCGCCGGCCTCCCCCAGGTGCCGGTCACGGCTTCCGCCTGCCAGGCCGCCCTCGGCGCGGCCCGCGAACTCGGCGCCCGACGCCGCATCCCGGCGGTCGACTACCTGATCGGCGCTGCGGCGGCCGAGCGCGGCTTCGGCGTGCTTCACGCCGACAAGCATTTCGGCCTGCTCGACAGCGTGCTCGGGTTCGCGAGCGTGCGGATCGACTGAGGCGCTTCGCTATCCGCTGAAGCGCCGGGATGGGGTCCGCTTCGAGAGTTCACCTGCGGCTCCCCTTCCGCTTGTGGCCCTGCTGCTTCTTTCCGCGGTGCGCCCCGCGCTTCTTCTTGCCCTGCTTCCCGCACCGCGGGTTGACCAGCCTCGGGTGCAGCTCCTCTCGCGCCCCGTTCTGCCCGATCGCCTTGACCAGGGAGCGGTTGGTCTTCGCGCAGACGTTGGTGGAGTTGACCAAGAGCCCCCGCTTGCCGCCACGCATCGTCAGGGTCGCTTCTTCGAAGGGGGCGTCGGGGATGCCTTCGAAGGTCGAGCGGATGCCCTTGTGCTTGGAGTCGATGCGGGAAACCAGGGTCAGCTCGATCGGCTGCCAGGCCGGTCCCTTTAAGTCGAAGACCATGTCGGGCAGGTTGTGGTTTGAGGAGCGCAGGTAGACCGGGCCTTCCAGCGGGTAGGCCAGAAGCGGCGTTCTCACGCTGACCCAGCCGTAGACCGACTTGGGGGGGCAGGCCGCAGCCGCGAACTGCACGCGGGTGCAGATCGTGCCGAAGTGGCCCTGTTCGAGGAACTCGGAGTGCGGCAGGGTTACGGCCAGCCTGCGAGCTGTTGGCTTCCCCGGCCCCGGCGAAGACCTTGGCGACGAGCTTGGGGAAGGCGCCGCGGCGGGTCTTGCCGTAGATCCTGGTGGTGAGCTTCGGCTTGTAAGGGAGGGCCGAGCAGCCGCCCACCTGGAAGCGGTTGGCCACCGAGGCGGTGTTGCCGAGCGCCGACAGCACCCCGACTCCGAGGCTCATCGGTTCGCACGAGGTCGGGTTGAGGGTGAAGCTCGGTCTGTCGACGTGGACGGCGATCGAGCGCACGTCGAGCGGGATGCCCTGTAATGCCTGCGGGATCGGGTCGCTGCGGACGGTGATCTTCGCCGTGTTGGGATCGACGTAGGCGGCGGCTCTCGTCACCACCGCGCCGAGGTCGAAGGGCCCCGCCACCGCGGGGATGACGAAGGCGAAGCTGAGCGGGGCGCCTTTGTAGGGGCCTGCCAGGTAGGCGTGGCCGGTGGCGTAGTAGGGGTCGGGGCCGGCGCCGGCGGAGGCGGTCACGGTTCCGACTTCGGTTGCCGCCGGGCAGCTCGGGTCCGATTGCTCGACCGCGCCCATGTTCGGCCGTTCGCGGCTGCGGGCCTGGGCGATCGCCGCCTCGGGGCAGTAGGGGACGCCGGCGAGGCGGCCGGTCAGGCCGGCGGGCAGGGCGATGTCGATCGAGCGCAGCGGCTGGGAGCCGTCGGGGCGGGCGAGCTTGAAGACGAAGGGGCTGAAGGCGCCTGCCTGCGGGGAGACGGTGCCGGCGTTGACGCTCGGGTCGTTGGGGGCGGCTGCTTCCGACCCCGGGCAGCTCCCCGCTCCCGCCGCCTGGGTGGTCTGGAAGGAGTCGCTGGGATGGACGTCCTGTCCTTCTGGCGAGCTCCAGGGGGTGAGCGTGGAGGTGGTGGTGTAGGTGCCGCAGGCCAGGGGGGTCTTCAAGGGCGCGCGGGCGCCCTTGAAGAAGTCCAGTTCGACGTCTTCCAGGGGCTGCTGGGGATTCTCGGTGACCGTGGTGGTGAGCCGGCCGGTGCTCGGGTCGGGCGTCACCTTGCCGGCCAGCTTGACGACGATCCCGGTGTCGGGGTCTTCGACGACCAGGTAGATCGCGATCAGCGAGCCGAAGGGGTTCTGGTAGGGCTTGGCCAGGTAGACGGCGCCGTGCAGCAGGTGCTTGCCGGTCGGCTTGCCTTCTTCGTTGAATTCGCCGAGCAAGGGGCTGCGCACGGTCATCGTGCCGACCTTGGAGGCGTCGGGGCAGGCGTTGGGGTCTTCGGAGAAGTGCAGGCCGGGACCGGGCAGCAGGCCGATCTCTTCCTCGGTGCAGACGCCGAGGCCGTTGGCGGCGGAGGGGTTGAGGCTGAGGCCCTCGGGGAGGGTGACGGTGGCGTCTCGCAGGTGCGCGGTCGAGAGCCCGCAGTCGAGTTCGCCTTCTTCTTCTTCCGTGCAGCTTTCGCTCTGGGGCTGGTGCAGGTCGAAGTGCAGGCCCGAGGGGCTGTCGGCGCGGTTGGTCGTCGGCTTGGCCGTGACCTGCGGCTTGAATTCCTCCGCGTTGCAGCCGTCCATGCCGGCTTTCGTGCCTTCTTCTTCGGAGTAGGCGGTGGCGGTCTTGGGGACGCCGGGTTCCTCGAGCGATTCGACGTGCACGGCAACCGCGAGCGGCGCCCCGCAGGAGGTCGGCAGGGTGAAGAAGGGGGCGAGGGGGGCGTCGGAGGCCACGCGGCAGGGCTGTTCGCCGTTGAGGCATTCCGAGCCGCGTTCGGCGTCGTGGGAGTGGGCGGCCGGCACCCCCCAGACCGTCTCTTCGACCGCCTGGATCTTGATCGCCGGCACGGTGATGTCGGCGACCGAGATGCCGTAGTCGGAGGAGCTCCTGAGCGAGGCTTCCTGGAAGCTGTTGAAGTTGGCGGCGCTGAAGCCGAGCGAGGCGGGGACGCCGTAGGGGGGGGTGGTGCTGTAGAGGGGGTTGATCGCCACCGTCGAGGTTCCTTTCGTCGAGGCGAGGAAGCGCACGCGGGCGATGCCGATCTGGGTGTCCGCGGGGCACTGCGGCTTGAAGCCCTCAAACAGCGCTGCCGGGCAGCGCGGCAGCGCGGTCGGGTTGCCGACCAGGCCCGGTGGCAGGTCGACGAACAGCTCCCGCAGCTGACCTTCGGGTTCTTCTTCGGCGTCCTGGTTCATCGCGAAGGAGAGCTTCCATTGGAAGGGGTGGGAGCCGGCCTGGAAGTCGACGGTGCCGTCCTCGTTTTCGGCCGTGGCCTTGAAGGAGCCGGGGACGATGCCGAAGTCGGCCTGGGCGGCGGGGGCGAGCAGAGCCGTTGCCGCCACGGCGAGGCAGAGCAGGGTCAGAACCAATGCGGCATGTCCTCCGCTTCGCGTCCGGGCATGCCGCTGTGGTGCATACCTTGAGGGCTTGGCGTTGCTTGCCGCCCGGCCGCAAAGAATCAAATTGCGATGCGGCCGGGCTACGTTCCAGAGTCTCATCGGTGGGCCCCCCGGTTGTGGTGGCGCTTCGCGTGGCGCTTGCCGTGGCGGTGCTTGCGCCGGTGCTTGCCGTGCCTTCGCTTGTGCCTGTGGTGCTTGCGCACGCAGCGCCCGCGCCGCCTCACCTTGCCCTTCTTGCAGCGCGGCTTGGTCGTCGGGGTGGTCTTGGGGTTGCCGGGGCCGGCGAAGGCGGCGCTGCCGGCGGAGGCCGCTTCGCCCGGTGCCGCGGGCGAGGAGCCCTTGCAGGCTTCGCCCTCGCAGGGGGGCGGCGCGGGTTCTTCGGGGAAGCCGCCGCCGACGCGGGCGTCGTAGAGGTCCATCTGTTCGTCTTTGTCGGAGGGAACGAGCCGCGAGCGGGTGATGAAGAAGGCGTCGTTGCCCGAGGGAGTGGAGTCGAGGAACATCGAGGGGCTCGTGCTCTTGCCCGAGGAGATCAGCTGCACGCAGCCGCCTTCTTCTTCGCAGCTGCCGACCCCCTGGGGCTCGTACTCATAGACGCTTTGGATCGGGTTCGTCGGCGGCGGGGGTCGATCAGGTGCGCGGTCGCGGGCCGAGAGCCAGTCGGCGCTTTCGAAGAACAGGCGCCCGTGGCCCTCGGGGCTGAGGTTGTGGATCTGCGGCAGGCCGGGATCGCTGCCGGCCGAGGACTTGGGCGCGCTGAGGTTGGAGCGACCGACCGGCGCGCATGCCGGTCGGGTTGCAGGAGGCGCAGACGAGCTTGCCGGTCGCTGCCGCGTACTCGAAGACCTCGAAGCACCTGCCGCCGCCTTGGAGACATCCGCCCTCTGCGGCGACCGTGCTGTCGTAGCCGGTCAGCGGCGCATAGGACATGAAGGCGAGGTAGCTCCCGTCGGGGGTGACCTGGGCGGTGCGGTCGGTCGGCGCCGGGTGCCAGGCGCCATAGCCCTTGTTGCTGCCGATCGCGTTGTCGCCCGCCGCCAGCCGGCCGAGGAAGACGCTCGACCCTTCGTGCCAAGCGTAGAGGTTGTCCTTGCCCGCTTCGGCGTGTTCGCCGTTGTCGTTGGCTTCGCCTGCGGGCGTCAGCGCCGCGGTGTCGACGAAGTAGACGCGCGAGAGGTCCTCGGCGGCGCCGAGGATGCCCTGGAAGCCGCCCTCGCCTTCGCTCAGGTCCTAGGTCTGCGAGAAGGAGGTCTCTGCTTCGTCCAGCTCGTCGATCTGGCCGTTGTTGAGCATCACCCGGTGGCCGTCGGTCGAGGCGGTGAGGAAGCAGGCGCGTTCGCGCACTTCGTAGCTTTCCTTGCAGCTGCCAGGGCCCGGGATGGCGAGCGTTCGTTCGCGCGTCGATCCGCGCGTAGACGTGGCCGACCAGTTCGGTGCTGAAGAAGACGATGCGCCCGTCGTCGGAGATCGCGTGGGCGAGGGCCGGCACTTCTGCGAAGTTGTTGCCGGTTGCCAGCAGGGAGCCGGAGCCGATCACCGACTCCGCGGGGGCGTAGGTGTTGCGCGGCAGGACGTTGACCAGGTGCAGCTGCCCGCCCGACCATTCGTAGAGGTCGCAGGCGGGTCGATATTGCAGATTGCTTCCGCAAGGATGGATGTCCCCTGCCGCGACTTCGGGCGCCTTCGGGGCGATCGCCCGGCACCGCCGCGGTGAGCGCGTCGTTGGCTTCGAGCAGGACGTGGCCGAGCGCGGGCGAGGATTCGGTGCCGGCGTTGGCGCCCGCGTAGCGCAGGAGGAACTGGTTTTCGATGTGACTGAAGCCGTAGATGCCCGGTACGCGGTGCGGCGGCGCTTCGGTCAGCAGCGCCTCGAAGGCGCCGCCTTCTTCTCGCAGGTAGAGGTTGGCGAAGGCGCGGCCTTCCGCGGTCGGGGCTTCGGGGCTGAGCGGCGGTTCGGACTGCTCGAGGATCCCGCGCGAGAGGTCGGTGGAGAATTCCTGCCAGAGCCCGGTCTGGGTCGGCGGGCTGAGGCTGCGCCAGTCCCAGCCCGAGGGGCCGCGCCTGGAGACGTACTGGTTAGCTCGCGAGGCGAGGCCTTCGGCGAACGGCTGGCCCTCGTAGAGGATCGATTCGCCGTCGGGGGCGACCTGCTGGGGCTGGCGGAGGCCGTTTTGGGCAGGCAGGCAGTTTTCGCAGCTGCTCCCGAGATCTTGGCCGTTGGGCGCGACCACCTCGCCTTTCTTTTGCGAGGGGCTGACCTTCTCGTAGGCGCGTCCGTCGAGCAGGCCGGTGGCGACCGGGTAGGTGGCGAAGCGCTGGTCGGGGCCGTGCACGGACGACCGCGTTGGCGGCGGCGATGCGGGCGTGCCAGGCGCTGCCGGGGGGCAGGTCGGAGAGCGTGATCGCGACGTGGACGAATTCGTTCCCCGGTTCGAGCGTCAGCTGTGGCAGCGGGTAGGTGGTGGCGTTTTCGTATTCGGAGGACTGGAATTCGGCTTCGCTGACGTATTCGAGCGCGTAGGTGGTCTGTTCTTCGTTGGGGTTGAGCTGGGCGGAGATCGTCGCTTCGGTTTCGGTGACTTCGGAGACTTCCTGTTCGTCGATCGCCGGGCCCAGGGTGGTGAATTCGAGCGCCCCTTCGGTCGAGCGGCCGTTGTCCCCCGATTCGGGCGTCGCGCCGCCGCTGTTTTCGGCCACGACGCGGAAGATGTAAGGGGTGCCGGGGGCTAGGCCGGTCACTTCGGCGCTGACCGCTTCGCTGCCCGTGCCGGTGAAGGGGCCGGTGGGCGTGCAGGGGGCGGTGGGGGCGTCCTTGAAGCCCCGCTTGAGGCCTTTGTATTCGTAGTCGGCGTTGGCGGCGGCGACCGTGATGTACTGGAATTCGCAGGAGGCGGGCGGGCCGCCGTTGGCGGAGACGGTGCCGTGCAGGAGCGCCGATTCGCCCGTTCGTTCGGTGGCTTCTTCGGTGACCGCTTCGGGGCGGATCACCGGTTCGAAGACGGCGACCCTCCCCGTCGCTTCACCGTTCTTCTTGCTGGATTCGTAGAGGTCGCCGGCGGCGGGGTCGACGGCGATGCCGCGGATGTTCGACCTGTTGGGCGCCATTTCGTAGGGCGTGAAGTGCGCGAGGCGCACCGCTTCGCTCGGGCCGGAGGCGTCGTACTCGACGACTTCGAGTTCGCCTCTGCCACTGAACAGGGTGCCGTTGCCCGGGTTGACAGAAAGCAGGGTGGATCTCCCGCGCGGTTCGACTACATACTTCTGCTCGCCGCTGGAGCTGTCGAGCTCGATCAGTTCACGGTGTCTGTCGTAGAAGAGGAGGCCGTCGGTAGGTCCGACACCAGCGGCAAGGTCTGCCGGGCCTTCGACGGGGAAGCCGGCGACGGTTTCGGCTTCGAAGGGGGAGTTCGAACTCGGCAGGTACTTGTGGATTTCGTCGTTGGTCGAGTCGGCGACGTAGACCGCGCCGGCAGAGTCGACGGCGAGGCCTCCGGCCGAGCCGAGGGGCTTTGCCTGGCCGCCGTCTTCGACCGTCGAGGGCACGCAGGAGCCCGAGCCGGCGTCGACCCCGCAAGCGAGCTGGGGCCGGTCGACGAGGCCGAGGGAGTTGCTGAAGGTGACGTTGGCGCTTGCCCCCGCCGAGAGGGAGACGACGAAGTTGGAGCCGCACCGGGCTTCGAGGGAGGTGCGGAGGTCCCGGGTGAGGTTGGCGGAGTAGGTGGCTTTCACGAAGTTCGAGTTGCAGGGGGGCTGGGGCAGACTTGGTTCGCCGGAGCTGCCGTCGGTTCCGATTTGGATTTTGCTGCCTTCGCCGAGGCCGGAGAATTCGAGCTGCTGGACCTCGTTGTGGCTTTCGTCGCCGGGGACAATCACGGTAGAGCCGGGTATGCAGGTACCGGGGCCGTCGCTGATAGTGCAGGTGAGGCGAGGCACGTCGGTGTCGCCGAGTTCGCCGGTGAATTCGACGATTACGCCGATCGTGGTGCTGACCGCGAAGTCGGGGCCGCACTGGGCTTCGAGGGCGGCCTGGAGGCCTTCGCCGAAGACGGCGTCGTAGGGGACCTGGGAGGTGTGGGATTCAGAGCAGGCGCCAGGCAGGTTGCCGAGCGAGAGTTCGTCGCCTTCTTCGAAGCCCGAGAGTTCGAGCTGCTGGACCTCGTTCGAGGTCGCTTTGTCGATCTGGCCGAGGTATTCGCCGCTCGAGGAGAACACTTCGACCGACTTGCTCGCGTACTGGGTCACGTAGATGTCGCCGTCGGCGGGGTCGAACGCTTCGCATTCGGCTCCCGTGAGCGGCGGTTCGTGCTCCGCGCAGGCGCCGTCGACGGCGATCTGCTCGCTGAGCAGGCCGAGCGCTCCCTGGGGGGTTTCGTCGGCCCCTTCCCTGCCCTCGATGACGTTCGTTCCCAGGGCGGAGAAGGGGTCGGGTTCGCCGTTGGGCCCGTAGCGGGAGAGGCCGCTGGGGATGCCTTCCTGGGTGCGCGCGACCGGACAGGTGCCGCTTCCGTGGCCGGGGACGACGGCGCAGGAGATCAGCGATTGGGGACCGGCACCTACGACCCAGAAGGTGATCTGGACGGCGCCCTGTTGGCCGTTGGTGCTGAAGCTGACCGTGTCCGAGCCGAAGGCGGCTTCGATGGCCGGGGCGATGTTGCGTTCGTTGATCGTGGAGTTCGCCGAGTAGATGATTTCTTCGGTCGTTGCGGCCGAGCCGCCGGGCGGCGTCCAGGTGAGCTTGAATTTGTCGCCGTCGGCGAAGTTGTTGAAGGTGATCTTCTGCACCTCATTTTCCCCCGCGTCGGCGACCAGCAGGTCGCCGGTGGCGGGGTCGACGGCGAGGGTGTTCGGGGAGGTGAAGCTGGGCTTGGCGGCGGAGCCGAATTCTTCGAGGAAGGCGAAGCCGTATTTGTCGGAGGCCTGGGCGGCACCGACGAGGAGCAGCCCCATCGCGACAGTCACGCACCCGAGGGCGGCGCACTTGCGGGCGCGCTTCGGCGCGCCCGCAACGGAGCTGCGCGGGGCGGCGTCCTCAGTCGCGCGAATAGCGCTGCTATTCGCGCTCCCTGCGTCCTGGCCCCGCTTGGTGCGGCGCTCCTCGGCTGCGCACCTGTCGGCTCGGGACTGCCCCTCGCCGGCACTGGAAAAACTGAGGAAAGATCTTGGAGAAACAAGGGAGCGGAGCGTGGCGACGATCCGCGAGGCATGGCGGCGATGCGGGTCCACGCCGGTTGCCGCGTGCTGGGGCGACCGTGGCGCTGACGCCTTGGTGGTGGTGCCGATGTCTCTCACGTCCCTGTCCCCTTTGTCCCGTGGCCCTGCCGGCGGTCTGTCTGAGCCGGGTCCCTGAGGGCCGCTTGCGGTTCGTTGCTGCGTGTCGTGTGCGTTTCGGTTGGTGCTTTGGTGGAGCCTCCGCCCCGGGAGCCGTGAGGCTCCCGGGGCTTTGGCTTTGCTTCTTTGCTCAGGCGGCTATTCGAGCTTCGCCACCAGTTCTTTGGCAGCGCTCATCGTCGACTTTGCAGCTCCCGTTCGAGGTGGATTTGCCGGTGCAGGTGCCCGCGCCGGTGGTCCATTCGATCGAGCTGGTGCCGGGGTCGAGTTCCCAGTTGATGGTGACTTCTTCACCGAGTGTAGTATTTGGCCGAGGCCGAGCCACAGGTGCTGCGGCACTTGATGCCGCCGACGGCTCTGATCGTGGCCTGTGCCGCCGCCTGCCTTTTCGACGCTGAGCTTGGACTTTGGCGTTGAGTCCGAACAGCGCTTCGATCGAGGAGTCTGCTTCGGTCCGATCGTGACGGTGCATTCGGTTTCCCCGTACACGCCGCGGCCGAACCGGTGCCGTCGGTGAATTCGCGAAGTGCGTTGTTCGCCGAAATCGTTGCCGGTGAGCACCACTTCCGCGCCCGTCTTGCAGGAGTAGCTGACGGACTGGCAGTTGGTAGAGGCAGGCGATCGCCGGGCGGCATTCATCTGCGACCAGGCCCGGCAGGGAGCCCGCGGTCTTGGAGACCGTCAGCTTGCAGACCTGTCAAAGAAGGCCCCGACTTCTTTGGCTTCGGACATCGTCACCGTGCACTGGCGGCCGTTCGGGCCGGGGCAGCTCCCCCAGGCGTTGAAGCGGTAGCCGGCCGCCGGGGAGGCGGTCAGGGTGACTTCTGCGCCTTCTTCGAATTCAGAGGTGCATTCTTTGCCCGAGGAGCCGGTGCAGGTGATGCCTGCGGGGTTGGAGATGACCGTGCCTTCGCCTTCGTTGATTTTGAGGGTGAGGGGCTGTTCGGAGGCGCCTGCGACCAGTTCGTAGACTTCGACGGTGTTTCCAGCGTGGCTGACGTAGACGTCGCCGGTCGAGCCGTTGACGGCTACGCCTTCCGCAGCTTCGGCGAGCGTCGTGCTCCCGACTTCGACCAAGCTGCCACCCGACGCGTCCCAGACGTTGACCTTGTGTCCAGCTACTTTGCTGGTCGCCTGGTAGAGGTAGCCGGTTACCGGGTCGACGCTGCTGGCAGTCGACGTTTCGGCGTCGATTTCGTATTCGATCGCGCCGCTGCTCGAGTTCATCTTCGCGTAGTTGAAGTTTTCTCCGCCGAAGACGTTTTCGAACTTGCCGAACAACGCGCCGGCGCTGGGGCCGCGGCCGGCAGCCATCTGGGTCCCGGCGGGGCCGAAGCTGGTGCTGTTGTCGGAGTTTTCGACCGGGTTGGCGCTCGGTTCGTACTTGTGCGTGCCATAGAGATCGGAGACGTAGACGTTGCCCGAGCCATCGACGGTCATACCCAGCAGGCCGAAGTAGGCGCCGGAGCTGGATTCGGTCAGTTCGCCGAGCGGCAAGCCTTCTTCGCTGTAGATTCCGACCCTGACCGGCGACGATTCTTCTTCCATCACGTAGATGTCGCCGTCGGTCGCGCCGCCGGATTCGTCGATCGCGACGCTGCTTGTCCCTCCCGCTTCGACCGCGATTTCGTTGCTGCCGAGGATCGGGAATTCCGACGGCGTGCCGTCGGCGTTGAAGCGGTAGAGCGTGTTCGCAGCGCCGTCGAGGACGTACAGTTCGCCGCTCGACTGGTCGACCGCCATCCGGCTGGCTTGGCTGAACGACGGCTGTTCGGCCGAGCCGAAGGTTTCCTTGAATTCGAGTTCTTCGCTGGCCAGGGCCGGCGCCGCCGAGACCAGGAGCAGGGCTCCCAGCGCGGCGAGAAGGACGGTTAAGCGTTTCACGTGTTCTCTCCCTGTGTAATGCCCGCCGGGGTAATCCCGGCCGGCCGGATTGAGTGCGGCCGCGGGGTCCCGCCCCGCGGCCGAGCTGGTTGATCAATGAGGCCGACGGGAGCAGAAGCGCTCCCGGCGGGTGCTGCGGTGAAGTCCGTGGGCGAGGCGAGACAAAGTCGCTGGGCGGATATCGGCCGCGGGTGGCCTGTTAGAGGACTCGCCACGCCGATGACCGCTGCCCTGCTTGGCGAGGAGGGACCGGCGGCGCGCGCGCAGGCGGCACGGGGGCTGCCGAGGCGCGAAGTCGATCGGGGCGCTTTGGTCACTCTTGGTCTCTCCCTTGTCCCTGGAGCCGTTCCCGGCGACTCCGTGTCCCTGTGGTGCTTCCCTGCCCGTCCTTGGGGCAATAGCGGCCAGGAACGCAGACGTTCGCGTCTCTGGATGGCAGGGACATTGGACCAGACGCGAGAACGTATGTCAACCCTGATGCCTTTTCCCTGCAAACAGGCACTTTCTGGAGGGCGTACCAGACACGAGTGTTTGTGAAAGGCGTGGCCTCTTACGGGTACGGAAGTGGTTCGCGCGCGGTGCCTTGCCCACCCCGAGGTGGCACGCCTGCTGCCGGTGGAGATCCTGGCCGGCGGCGAGGGGTGCCGGCGGGCCCGGGAGCGATGGCTGGGGCGGCTCGCCGGCTTGCTCGCCTGCGACGGGGGGACGGAAGGCGGGCCGCAGAGAGGCAGCGCGGCATGGCCGGCGGCTCCTCAGACAGGCGGCTCGATCTTCGGGAAGAGGGGGGCAACCCGTTCGACCTTCCGGCCGCCGGGTCGAGCACCCAGCTCGCTGAGCTCCCGCGAGTCCTCGGCCAGCGCGGCGAGCAGCGTCTCGCTCGTCCGCGGCAGGTAGGGGACGAGCAGCAGGGTCGTCACCCGCAGCCCCTCGCAGAGGTTGTAGAGGACTTCGTCGAGCCGCTCCGGGTCGGCCTCGTCCTTGGCCAGCTCCCAGGGCCGCGTCTCCTCGACGTAGCGGTTGAGCCTGCGGACCAGCTTCCAGGCCTCCTCCAGCGCCTGGCTCAGCTCGACCCGGTCGAGCAGCTCGGAGAAGCGGCCGACCGCACCTTCGAAATCCTCGGCGAGCACGGCGTCGACCTGGGCCGACGGCACGGTGCCGTCGCGGTAGCGCTCGACCATCGCCAGCACCCGGCTCGCGAGGTTGCCGAAGTCGTTCGCCAGCTCGGTCTCGTAGCGGACCTCGAAGCCGGCCGTGGAGATTGAACCGTCCCGGCCGAAGCTGACCTCGCGAAAGCAGTAGAAGCGCAGCGCGTCGGCGCCGAAGCGCTCGATCGCCTCGAACGGGTCGAGCACGTTGCCGAGCGACTTCGACATCTTCTTCTCGCCCATCAGGAGATAGCCGTGGATCGCCATCCGCCGCGGCGGCTCGAGGCCGGCGGCCCAGAGCAGCGCCGGCCAGATCACCGCGTGGAACTTGAGAATGTCCTTGCCGAGCATGTGCAGGTCGGCGGGCCAGTAGCGGGCGGTCAGGTCCTCACCCTCGCGGGCGAAGCCGAGCGCGGTGACGTAGTTGAGCAGGGCGTCGAACCAGACGTACATCCGCTGCTCGGGGTCCCAGGGCAGCCGCATCCCCCACTTCAGCTTCGGCCGCGAGAGCGAGACATCCTCGAGGCCCCCCTCGATGAAGGCGACCGCCTCGTTGCGACGAAAGTCGGGAACGACGAAGTCGGGCCGCTCCTCGTAGAGCCCTTCGAGCTGCGCCTGGAAGGCGGAGAGCCTGAAGAACCAGTTCTCCTCGCGCTCGAGGTCGAGCGCGATCTCGTGGATCGGGCAGGTCTGGCCGGGGCCCAGCTCACGCTCGGTTTTGAAGTCGGCGCAGCGCGGGCAGTACCAGCCCTCGTAGGTCCCCTTGCTCACCCAGCCGTTGTCGTAGACGCGCTGCATGATCTCGGCGACCCGCGCGCCGTGGCGGGGATCGGAGGTGCGGATGAAGAAGTCGTTGCTGGCGTCGATGATCGGCATCAGCGCTTCGAACTTGGCGGCGTTGCGGTCGGCCAGCTGCTGCGGCGTCACCCCCTCGCGCTCGGCCGCGGTCTCGATCGGCTCGCCGTGCTCGTCGGTGCCGGTGAGGAAGAAGACGTCCTCGCCGCGCTGGCGCATGTGGCGGGCGAGCACGTCGGCGGCCATCGTCGAGTAGGCGTGACCGAGGTGCGGCTCGGCGTTCACGTAGTAGATCGGCGTCGTGACGTAGTAGGCCATCGGGTGCCGCCAGGCTATCCGCGCAACCCGGTGTGCGCGTGGCCAAGCAGATCAAGGAACTCGCGCTGACGCGCTCGCACCCCGCCTTCGGCGGGGGTCGCGCCGCGTGCTCTGCACGCGAGCGACCGAGGACGCGGATATGCGCAGCGCCACGCGCTCACCGGCGTGGCTCGCGGCCGGTGAGCGCCCTGTAGAGATCGTTTGCGCGGGTGCCGGTGAGGGCGGCGACGACGCTGGCGGCGGCGCGCGGGCGGGCGCCGGACTGGACCAGGTGGCGCAGCGCGTCGACCGCGAAGCCGACGTCTTTGTCGTCGTGCTCCTCCGAGGAGGCGGGCGCGATCACCAGCACGATCTCGCCCTTGACGTCGCCGCGGAAGCGCCGCGCCAGCTCGCCCAGCGAGCCGCGCGAGACCTCCTCGTGCATCTTCGACATCTCGCGGCAGACCGCGGCGGGGCGATCCGGGGCGATCGAAGCGAGGGCGGCGAGCGAGTCGCCGATCCGGCGCGGCGACTCGAAGGCGACCACGGTCTCGGTCGAGCGCAGCACCCGCTCCATCTCCCCCGCCCGCTTCGGCAGGAAGCCCTCGAAGCGCCAGCGGTCGGTCGGCAGGCCGGAGGCGACCAGGGCGACCGGGACCACGGACGGTCCCGGCAGCACCGTAACCTCGAGGTTGCGCTCGATGCAGCGGCGGATCAGGCGGAAGCCGGGGTCGGAGATGGCCGGCATGCCGGCGTCGGAGACGAGGACGACGACCTCGCCGCGTTCGATCCGCTGCGCCAGCTCGATCGCGCGCGGCGCTTCGTTGCCCTCGTGGATAGAGACCAGCGGCGGCGCCGGCCGGATCCCCAGCTTGTCGAACAGGCCGCCGGTGCGGCGGGTGTCCTCGCAGGCGACGTAGTCGGCGGCGACGAGGGCGTCACGGCCGCGGATCGTGATGTCGTCGAGGTTTCCGATCGGGGTCGGGCAGACGATCAGGGCCCCGGGCATCAGCCGGTGCCCCGCTCCAGCTCGATCCTGGCCATCGCCGCGGCGCCGATCATCCCGGCGTCCTGACCGAGCTCGGCGGCGACGACGGGGACCCTGTTCATCGGCGTCAGCGCCCGCGCCCGAAGCTCCGCCCGCGCCGGCTCCAGCAGCAGGTCGCCGGCGGCGATCACACCGCCGCCGATCACGATCACCTCGGGCTCGAAGATGTTGGCGAGGCTGGCGAGCGCGACGCCGAGCCGGCGGCCGACCAGGTCGAAGACGGCGATCGCCGTCTCGTCGCCTCCCAGCGCCGCCTCGGTCACCGCCCTGCCGTCGATCTCACGGCCGTCGGCGCGCATCGCGCCCAGCGCCGACCCGGGCCGGCGCTCGGCGGCCTCGCGCCCCTCGCGCCCCAGCGCGGTGCCCGAGGCGAGCGTCTCGACGCAGCCGCGGTTCGGGCAGTTGCCCTGGCACGGCGGCCCGTCCATGTCGATCGCCATGTGGCCCA
The DNA here is from genome assembly GCA_963764365.1 of uncultured Solirubrobacterales bacterium. GTDB lineage: Bacteria > Actinomycetota > Thermoleophilia > Solirubrobacterales > 70-9 > VRUE01. Next base: position 18,075 of record CAVXSI010000020.1, on the reverse strand, counting down.
GCTCGGCCCCGGCCCCGGTCGCGCCGCGGTAGATCTCGCCGCCGAGGATCAAGCCGCCGCCGATCCCGGTGCCGATCGTCAGCATCACCGCGTCCTTCGCCCCCTTCGCGGCGCCGAACAGCGACTCGGCCAGGGCGGCGACGTTGGCGTCGTTGTCGAGGGAGGCCGGCAGCCCGGTCCGTTCCCGCACCAGGTCGCGCAGCGGCAGGTTCTCGATCGGCAGGTTGACGGCGGAGACGGCGAGGCCCCTGTCGTGGTCGATCGTCGCCGGGATCCCCATCCCGATCGCGGCGATCCCGGGCCGCTCGGCGCGCGCCTCGCCGACCTCGCGGACCAGCAGCTCGACCAGCTCGTCCTCGCTCTGGCCGGTCGAGGCCTCGCGGCTCTCCCAGACGACCTCGGAGCCGGCGTCGAGCGCCCCGAGCAGCATCTTCGTGCCGCCCAGATCGACGCCTATCGCTTCGGCTGAGCTCACTTCTTTAGACGGGGTCTGAGACGGGCGACCGCGGGCATCGGCATGATTCCGGAGTCTTTCATGGCAACCGACGACGAGCAGCGGCCGCAGGGACCGCCCGATTACAAGGTCTACCGATCCCGCAGGGGGCTGCTCTCGCGCTTCCGCAAGCCCGACCTCTCCGGGGTCGGTGGCTGGCGGGCGCCGAAGCTGCCGAGGGGACCGAAGCTGCCGGGGCGTCCCGGCCGCGACCATGGCCTGCGCCGGCCCCGCCCCGGCTGGAGGCGGGCGCTGAAATGGGTCGGACTGGCGGCGTTCGGCTGGATCCTGCTCAGCTTCCTCGCCTTCGCCGTCTCCGCCCAGCTGCAGGCGTTCAAGCTGTCCGGCGAAGCGAAGTCGGCGCTGCACGGCAACCCGTTCCTGTTGCCGAGCGCGCAGACGATCCTGGTGCTGGGAACCGACGCCCGCCCGCCCGACACCAAGGAACCGGGCGCCGCCCCTTCGCAGAAGTGCTTCGAACAGCAGGAGCACGGCGACGCCCCCCACGACGGCTGCTCGCAGGGCCAGTTCCGCGCCGACACGCTGATGCTGATCCGCGCCGGCGGCGGCGCCTTCCGCAAACTTTCGATCCCGCGCGACAGCTATGCCGAAATCCCCGGCCAGAGCCCGCAGAAGATCAACGCCGCCTTCGCCTTCGGCGGCGCCAAGGCGGAGATCGAAGCGGTCGAACAGTTCCTCGGGATCGAAGTCGACCACGTCGCGATCGTCGACTTCACCGGCTTCGAAAAGCTGATCGACGCGGTCGGCGGCGTCAAGGTGAACGTGCCGCACAAGCTCTGCGCCGACATCGCCGGCGGCGCCGGCGGCGGCCAGGGCGGCTTCACCCTGCGGCTCGGCAAGGGCGAGAACACCCTCGACGGCGAAGAGGCGCTGATCTACTCGCGGATCCGCGAGCCGAGCGAATGCCCGGGCCCGGGCAAGAGCGCCTACACGCTCGGCTACAGCGACATCAACCGCGAGCAGGCCCAACAGGCGGTGATCGCCGGCATCAAGGACCGGCTCACCGACCCGCTCCGCATCCCCTACAACTTCGTCAAGGGGCCGATCATCGGCTGGGACGCGCCGAAAGCGTTCGTCAGCGACATGGGCTTCCTGACGATGCCGCAGCTGATCCTCGCCGCCGCGATCGGCGGCGAAAGCGCCGCCGACGTGCTCTGCAAGGGCGCCCACTCGGGCTGCACGATCGGGCCGGGGGACAGCATCGTGGTGCCGGAATCGGAGCGGCGGCGGGCCGTGAAGAAGTTGTTCGGGTAGGGCGGGTGTGGGGGCGCCTCGACGGGACTGACCACCGCCTTCGGCGGTGGAACGTTGTGCCGCTTCGCGGCACAGAATCACCTTGCCGGGGCCGCTTCGCGACGCCCCGTCGAGGCGCCCCCACACCCGCCCCTCAAAACGTCTACTCGGCTTTGGCGGGAGCTTTGTTGTCGCTCGGTTTGGAGTCTGAGCTCTTGGAGTCGGAGGAGGACGAGGAGGACTCGGATGAGTCCTTTGAGGAGTCGGAGGAGCTGCCGTTGGCGCCGGTCTTCTTCTTGGCGTAGTCGGTGTTGTGGAAGCCGGAGCCCTTGAAGTGGATCGCGACCGGGTGCAGGACTCGCTCGGCGGGGGCGCCGCACTCCTGGCACTCGGTGAGCGGCTCGTCGCTCATCCTCTGGATCACGTCGAAGACGTGCCCGCTGGCGCATTTGTACTCGTAGATCGGCATCGGCGCGGCGGATTATCGCAGTAGGCCCCGGCGAGGACGAGCCGCGGCGCCGCGCCCGGCGCCCGCTCTATACCGTTCTCCCGATGGCGGCCAAGCCCGAGATCAGCCAAATCGAGACGACGATGGAGGAGATCGTCGCGCTCTGCAAGCGCCGCGGCTTCGTCTTCCCCTCCTCGGAGATCTACGGCGGGCTCGGCTCGACCTACGACTACGGCCACTACGGCGTGCTGCTGAAGAACAACGTCAAGGCCGAGTGGTGGCGGGCGATGCTGCAGGAGCGCGACGACATCGTCGCCCTCGACTCGGCGATCCTCCAGCACCCGCGCGTCTGGGAGGCCTCGGGCCATCTCGAGGGCTTCACCGACCCGCTGGTGCAGTGCCTCGGCAAGTGCAAGAAGCGCTGGCGCGAGGACCACCTGCGCGAGGCGGTCGAGGCCGAAGGCGGCGACCCCGACGCCGAGCTGCGCTGCCCCGAGTGCGGCGGCGAGCTCTCGGAGCCGCGCCAGTTCAACCTGATGTTCGAGACCCACATCGGGCCGGTGGCGGGCGAGGGCTCGGAGGTCTTCCTGCGGCCGGAGACCGCGCAGGGCATCTTCATCAACTTCAAGAACGTGCTCGGCTTCGCCCGCAAGAAGCCGCCGTTCGGGATCGCCCAGATCGGCAAGTCCTTCCGCAACGAGATCACCCCCGGCAACTTCATCTTCCGCACCCGCGAGTTCGAGCAGATGGAGATGGAGTTCTTCGTGCCCCCGACCGAAGCGCAGAAGTGGCACAGCGTCTGGATGGAGGAACGCGAGCGCTGGTACACCGAGCTCGGCATCCGCCCCGACTTCCTCCGCGTCCGCCCCCACGGCGCCGATGAGCTCTCGCACTACTCCTCGGCGACCAGCGACATCGAGTACCTGTTCCCGATCGGCTGGTCGGAGCTGGAGGGGATCGCCGACCGCGGCGACTTCGACCTCACCCAGCACGCCAGGTACAGCGGCGAGAAGCTCGAGTACTTCGACCAGCAGACCAAAGAGCGCTACGTCCCCCACGTGATCGAGCCGGCCGCCGGCGCCGACCGCGCCACCCTCGCCTTCCTGGTCGACGCCTACGAGGTCGAGGAGGTCGAGGGCCGGCAGCGCACCGTGCTGCGCCTCCACCCCCGCCTGGCGCCGGTCAAGGTCGCCGTCCTGCCGCTGGTCTCGAAGGAGGGGATGCCGGAGAAGGCGCGCGAGGTCTTCGAGGCGATCCGCCGCCGCGTCCCCGCCGAGTTCGACGAGGGCGGCTCGATCGGCAAGCGCTACCGCCGCCAGGACGAGATCGGCACCCCCTGGGGAATCACCGTCGACCACCAGACGATGGAAGACGACACCGTCACCCTCCGCGACCGCGACTCGCTGGAGCAGACCCGCGTCCCGATCGACGGCCTCGCCGACGACCTGGCCACCCGCCTCGCCCAGCCCTGGCGCAGCCCGAAGCTGGGCTGACCTGGCTCGCAAGGCGGTTCCGCGGAACCGCGGAAACGGCCTCAAGGTCTCCGGAAGTTGCCCGCGAAGCCACGTTCGCCGTCTGTATCGAGGTCGTCGCCCCTTGCCGAATCGACCAGGCGACAAATCACTCAGTACTTTGAGTAAAATCACTCAGTGTCATGAGCAAATTGCAGACCTATAGGCGACCGATGTTCGCGCTGCTGGCGGCGCGGTTGGGCGACGATCCCCTGCGTATCCAGGTGATCAATGGACCTCGCCAGGTGGGCAAGACGACTGCGGTGCGGCAGGTGCTCGGGCAGCTCGAACAGCCGAGCCGATACGCGAGCGCCGACGACCCGGCGCTGCGGGACTCCGCCTGGCTGGAGGCCCAGTGGGAGGAGGCCAGGCGACTGACCCGCGAACGGCGCGGCGGCGCGATCCTCGCCGTCGACGAGGTCCAGAAGGTCACCGGCTGGGCCGAGACCGTGAAGAGGCTCTGGGACGAGGATCGTCGGGACGAGATGCCGCTTCGCGTCGTCCTGCTCGGATCGGCGGCGCTGCGGGTTCAACGCGGGCTCAGTGAGAGCCTGACCGGGCGCTTCGAGCTGATCCCGGCCTCGCACTGGTCGTACGGCGAAATGCACGACGCCTTCGGGCTCAACCTCGATGAGTTCATCCACTTCGGCGGCTATCCGGGTGCCGCGCGACTGATCGAGGACGAGCAGCGATGGGCGGCATACGTCCTCGACTCGATCGTCGAGACGACGATCTCGCGCGACCTACTGCTGCTCACCCGGGTCGACAAGCCGGCGCTGCTGCGCAATCTCTTCCGGCTCGTCTGCGACTACTCCAGCCAGATCGTCTCCTACCAGAAGCTGACCGGACAGCTGCAGGACGCGGGGAACACGACGACCCTGGCGCACTACCTCGATCTGCTGGCCGCCGCCGGACTGGCGGTCGGGCTCGAGAAATACTCATCCGGGAAGGTGCGGCAGCGAAGGTCCACGCCAAAGTTGATCGCCCTCGACACCGGCTTGGTCTCAGCCATTTCCGGGCGCACCTTCGCCGAGGCCAAGGCCGACGGCGAGCACTGGGGGCGACTGGTCGAGACCGCGGTCGGCGCTCACCTCCTCGCCACCCGCGACCCGCGGGCGGAGATCCTCTACTGGCGGCACCGCAACCGCGAGGTCGACTTCGTCGTCCAGCGCGGCACGACCCTGACCGTGATCGAGGTCAAGAGCGGCCGCCGTCGCGACGGCCTACCGGGGATGGCGGCGTTCGAGGCCGCCGTCAAGCAGCCGGTGCGGAAGTCGCTGATCGGCGGCGACGGCACTCCACTCGACGCCTTTCTCAGAGCCCGAAGCAGCCCTTGACGTTGGCGGAACGGCCTCTCGAGCACTCCCACCATAAGCCGACACTGGATGTAACTGACAGCAAATGTAACTTACATCTGATGTTGGTAATCTTGGTGCATGTTCGTCAACCGCGTTGAAGAGCTGGGAGCGCTGCAGACTTGGTGGCAGCGCCCCGGCGCGTCGATGGGGCTGCTGTGGGGACGTCGCCGAGTCGGCAAGACCGCACTGCTGGAGGAGCTCGCTCGCGACAAGCGGACGGTCTTCCACACCGGCGCCGGCCGCCCCGGCGGTGACGAGCTGCGCCTGCTCAGCGAGGCGGCGGCGGCGATTTCGCTCGGCTCGCGCGACCTCGGCACGCGGCCCTTCGCCGACTGGGACGATGCGCTCGACTCGCTCGCCGCCGCCGCGCGCCGCGAGCGCCTGCTGCTCGTGATCGACGAGTTCCCTGACCTCGTCGCCGTCAGCCCTGAGCTGCCGGGTGTGCTGCGCGCCTTCTGGGACCGAGCGCGAGCCGATACCAAGCTGCGAATCCTCATCTGCGGCTCCGCGGTTCGCACGATGGAGGCGATCCAGGAGGAGCGGGCGCCGCTCTACGGGAGATTCGACCTGAGCTTGCTCCTGCACCCCTTCCGCCCACACGAGGCAACTCAGATGCTGACCGGCCTGAGTCCCAGCGAACGCGCCCTCGTCTGGGGCATCGTCGGGGGCGTGCCCCTGTACCTCGACTGGTGGGACACCGGCCAGAGCGTCAAGCGCAACCTCTCGAGGCTCGCCTGCACCCCGGGTGGAAGGATCCTCGACGAGGGGCGGCTGGTGCTTGCCACCGAGGGCGACCTGGGCGGCCTGGGCGGGCTTGCCCTGCGGGCGATCGCCTCCGGCCGGACCCGCCACAACGAGATCGAGCAGGCGATCCGTGCGGAGCCGACGCGCGTACTGGAGCGACTGATCGAACTGCGTTTGGTGGAGCGGCTCGTCCCGATCACCGAGAACCCGGCGCGCACCCGGCGACGGGTCTACCGGATCGCCGACAACTTCCTCGCCTTCTGGCTCGGCGTGCTCGATCGTCACCGCTCGGCGATCAGCCGCGGCCTCGGCGACCAGATCCTCCCGACCCTGGTCGAGCAGCTCGACGACCACATGGGCGAACGCTGGGAGGACGCGTTCCGGCAGCACCTCATCCAGATCGCATCGCGGGGAGACCTCGGCGAGGGAATCGTCGACATCGGCCGCTGGTGGCAGGACTCGCCCCCGGTTGAGATCGACGCGGTCGCTCTGTCTGGTCGTGGCCGAGAAGCAGTGCTGCTTGGCGAGGCGAAATGGAGCCGCACGGCAGACGGGGCCTCCCTCAGAGCCGACCTGGAGCGCAAGGCGGATGCCTTGCCAAAGACCTCCGCAGCCCCGACCTGCGCGATCTGCGCAAGAGAGCGCGTGACTCGCGCCGACCGGGTCCTCGTGCTTACCGCAAGCGAGATCTTCGGCTAGCCGACTTCAAGCAGGTCGATCACGAACACGAGGGTTTCGTTCGGACCGATCGCCGGCGGGGAGCCGGCTTCGCCGTAGGCGAGTTCGGGCGGGATGATCAGCTCGCGCCGGCCGCCGACCTTCATCCCTTCGACGCCCTGTTCCCAGCCCGGGATCACCTGGCTTTCGCCGAGCGTGAAGGTGAACGGTTCGCTGCGGCTCCAGGAGGAGTCGAATTCCTTGCCGTTCTTGTAGTCGACGCCGACGTACTGGACGGTGACTTCGCTGCCCGACGTGGCTTCTTCGCCGCTGCCTGCTTCGATTTCCCTGATGACCAGCTTCTTCGGCGGGGCGCCCTTGGGCACCGTCACGGCCGGCTTGGTCTTTTCGGCGGCGGTGGTGGTTTCGCCGGACGAGCTTCCGCACCCGGCAACGGCCAGGGCGACGAGCGCGGCGATCGCAAGCAGGGGCGCCTTCATCGCGCGGCATCCTAAGCGACTTGCCGCCGAGGCGACCCCCCGGTCCCCCCTCAGCCCTTGCCGGAGATCAGGTCCCAGGCGCGGCGCAGCTTTTCGTGGCGGCCGTCCGGGACCATGTCGTCGGGGCCGACCTCGGCCTCGCCCGGGTTCGGGCTCGGCTTCGGCAGGCGCTCGCAGGCGGCCGCGTCGATCTTCAACTCGACCCCGCGCTCGTAGATCTCGGCGACCTCGGGGGCGTCGACGAAACGGTGGCCGCCCGGCAGCGAGCTGGTGTCGAGCACGATCCCGTCGAAGATGTCGTCCTCGGGGACCGAGAGCACGTACTCGACCTTGCCGATCTCCTTCCCGTCGCTCGAGTAGACCGGCACCCCCTTGCCCAGGGTGAGGAACGAGCTCGGCTGACCCAGATCCGGCATCGCCTGAGCATATCCGTGCCGATCCGCCGAGCTATGCTCAAGCGCGGGTGATGGGGATGAATCTGGCATCGATGGTGGTCGAGAGCGCCGAGCGCTCGCCCGACGCCCCGGCCGTGCGGCTGGGCGACGCCGAGCTGGCCTACGGCGAGCTCGACGAGCGCAGCGCCCGCCTGGCGGCCCTGCTGCGGGAGAAGGGCGTCGCGCAGGGCGACCGGGTCGGGGTGATGCTGCCCAACGTGCCCGAGTTCCCGGTCGCCTACTACGGCGTGCTGAGGGCGGGCGCGATCGTCGTGCCGATGAACGTGCTGCTGAAGCGCCGCGAGATCGCCTTCTACCTGGAGGACTCCGGGGCGAAGCTGCTGCTCGCCTGGCACGGCTTCGCCGAGGAGGCGCGGGCCGGCGCCGCCGATGCGGGGGCCGAGCCGGTCGAGGTCGAGCCCGAGTCCTTCGCCGCGATGCTGGCCGAGCGCGAGCCGAGCCCGCAGGTCGCCGCCACCGCGGACGACGACACCGCGGTGATCCTCTACACCTCGGGCACGACCGGCAAGCCGAAGGGCGCCGAGCTGACCCAGACGAACCTCTGGCGCAACGCCGACGTCTCCTCGCGCACGACCTGCGAGGTCGCCGCGGGCGATGTCGTCCTCGGCGCCCTCCCTCTGTTCCACTCCTTCGGCCAGACGGTCGGCATGAACGCCTCGGTCAAGGTCGGCGCCTGCCTCACCCTGGTGCCGAAATTCGACCCCGGCGAGGCGTTGGAGACGATGCAGCGCGACCGCGTCACCCACTTCTACGGGGTGCCGACGATGTTCGGCGCGCTCCTCCACCACCCCGAGCGCGAGTGCTTCGACACCTCGGCTCTGCGCACCTGCGTCACCGGCGGGGCCTCGATGCCGGTCGAGGTGCTGCGCGGCTTCGAGGACGCCTTCGGCGCGGTCGTGCTCGAGGGCTACGGCCTCTCGGAGACCTCGCCGGTCGCCTCGTCCAACCACCCGGAGATGGAGCGCAAGCCGGGCTCGATCGGCACCCCGATCGAGGGGGTCGAGATGCGGGTCGTCGACGAGGACGACAACGAGGTAGCCCAGGGCGAGGTGGGCGAGATCCTGATCCGCGGCCACAACATCATGAAGGGCTACTGGCAGCGCCCCGACGCGACCGCGGAGGCGATGCGCGGCGGCTGGTTCCACAGCGGCGACATGGCCCGCACCGACGAGGACGGCTACTTCTACATCGTCGACCGCAAGAAGGACCTGATCATCCGCGGCGGCTACAACGTCTACCCGCGCGAGGTCGAGGAGGTGCTCTACGAGCACCCGAAGATCCGCGAAGCGGCCGTCGTCGGCGTCCCCCACGACGAGTGGGGCGAGGAGATCGGCGCCGCGGTCGTCCTCCACGAGGACGAGGAGCTGAGTCCCGAGGAGGTCAGCGCCTACGTCAAGGACCGGATCGCCGCCTACAAGTACCCGCGGGTCGTCTGGTTCGTCGACGACCTGCCGAAGGGCCCGACCGGCAAGATCCTCAAGCGCGAGATCGAGACTCCCGCCCCGGTGTGACGAAGTCACAACGGGGACGACTGGCTGACTGGCCAGCTTCCCGCTAGTCTCAGCCCCGAGCGCAACACCAAAAGGAGAAGAGATGAGCGTCGCATCGCAGAGCCTGATGGACAACGTCACCTACGAGGATCTCTACAAGCGCTGGGAGCAGGGCAACTGGAGCGCCTACGACCTCGACTTCTCCAAGGACCGCGCCGGCTGGGAGGCGCTGAGCGAGATCCAGCGCCGCTCGGCGATGTGGATCTACTCGATGTTCTACTACGGCGAGGACCGCGTCGCCGACACGCTCGCCCCCTACGTCACCGCCGCCCCGACCGAGGAGCAGTCCTACTTCCTCGCCACCCAGCAGGTCGACGAGGTCCGCCACTCGATCTTCTTCCATCGCTTCTTCAAGGAGGTGATCGGGGTCGGCGGCGACTCGATCCAGCAGACCCTCTCCTCGACGATGCCGCAGCTCAACTGGGGCTACCGCGGCATCTTCGACCGGCTCGACCTGATGGCCGAGGAACTGCGCAAGGACCGCTCGCTGCCCAAGTACGCGCAGGCGATCACCCTCTACCACCTGATCGTCGAGGGCTCGCTCGCCCAGCCCGGCCAGCATTTCATCGAGGACTTCTTCGCCTCCGAGGAAACGATGCCCGGCTTCAGCGCGGGGATGGGCAACGTCTCGCGCGACGAGCAGCGCCACATCGGCTTCGGCGTCAAGGTGCTCTCGGAGCTGCTGGCGCCCGAGCATCCCGCTTCGGAGGAGTGCCGCGCCGCGGTGGTCGAGCTGCTGCGCGGAACCCTGCCCTACGGGCCGGCCGTGTTCTACCCGCCGGGCATGGACCGCGAATACACCGAGTGCTACGGCTTCAGCATCGAGGACATCTTCGCCTTCGGCCTCAAACTGATCCGCCAGCGCTGGCGGACGATCGGCTTCCCGACCGAGGAGATGCCGCCCGGCGTCTTCCCGTTCGACCCCGAGGCCACGGCCGAGGAGGTCGCGGCGCGGCAGGTGAAGCTGATGGAGGCCGGCGTGCTCGGTCCGCCGGACGGTCCCAGGCCCGACGCCTCGCCCGAGGTGCAACGCCTCTACTTCGACGTGATCAGCCGTGCCGCCGACCCGGCGGCGGCGAACGGCTCGCCGCTCGTCTACCAGTACCGCTTCAGCGACGCCGAGCCGTGGCACCTGACGATCGACAACGGCTCGACCCGGGCCGAGCCGGGCGAGGCGCCGAACCCGACCCTGGTCCTGGAGGCCAGCTGGGGGGACTTCGTCTCGATGGGCAAGCCGGAAGCGAACCCGCTGAAGATGCTCCTCCAGCGCCGCATCCGCCCGCACGGCAAGCTGCGCGAGATCGCGCGGATGCGCAAGGTGTTCGGGTAAGGGCCCGTCCCGGCAGGGGTTCCGCTTAACTTTTTTTGAAGACAGCCATCGGCTGTCCGCCGACGCCATCGCAAAAAAAGTACAAGACGCTCCACCCCTACCGGGACGGGCCCTCTTTCAGGCTTAGCGGGGGACGCTCACGAGATCGGTGGATGCTTGTCCGCCCAGGGGCGCTCCGCCTCGAGCTGGGCAGCTAGAGAGAGCAGGGTTGCCTCGTCGCCGGGGCGGCCGACGATCTGGACCGCGAGGGGCATGCCGTCGGCGGCGAAGCCGGCGGGAACCGACATCGCCGGGTTGCCGAGGTGGTTCCAGGGGATGCAGTAGGGGTAGAAGCGGCTCATCCCGAGCAGCGTCCATAGCGCGCCGCGGCCCTCCCAGCGGCGAACCGGCAGCGCCGTCCCGCCCATCACCGGGGTCATCAGCACGTCGAAGTCGTCGAAGATCGCGTTGACACGGGCGGCGTCGGCCCGTTCTCCCCGGCGGGCACGCTCGAACAGGCCGTCCGGGATCAGGCGGCCGAGCCCGGCCATGTTGCGGGTGCGCCGTTCGAGCCGCTCGGGATGCGGGACCTTGGCGAAGTCTTCGGCGATCCCGCGCAGGTAGCGCGGCACGCTGTTGTCGCCGATCCCTCCCCAGTCCGGGTCGCGCTGGGCGACCTCGTGACCGAGCGAGCCCAGCAGCTCCGCAGTCGCAGCAACCGCGCCCTTCGCCGGCGCGTCCACGGTCGGCGGCGCGACCGCGCGCGGGGCGGCGGTCGACCAGGCGACGCGCAGCTTGCCGGGCGGCGTGGCGGCCGACTCGACGAACGGGCGCGCAGGCGGGGGCGGCGCCCCCTCGCCCGAGCGATCGCAGCTGACGTCGAGCCAGAGGGCGGTGTCGCGCACCGAGCGGCTGACGCAGCCGAAGGCCGACATCCCGTTCCAGCGCTCCCGATCGGGGGCGACCGAGACCCTGCCGCGCTGCGGCTTCAACCCGAACAGGCCGCAGGACGCGGCGGGGATGCGGATCGAGCCGGCGCCGTCCGAGGCAAAGGCGATCGGCACCAGACCGGCCGCCACGGCGGCGGCGCTGCCGCCGCTGGAGCCGCCCGGCGTGCGCTGCGGATTCCAGGGGTTGCGCGTCACCCCCCAGGTGGCCGACTCGGTGAAGCCGCAGATCGCCAGCTCCGGCAGCAGCGTCTTGCCGACCACGATCGCGCCGGCCTCGCGCAGCTTCCGCACCGCCTCCGCATCGGCGCCGGCCGGCCCGGAGAAGCCGTCGGTGCCGTAGGTCGTCACGTCGCCGGCCACGTCGACCTCGTCCTTGATCGCCACCGGCACCCCCAGCAGCGGTCGCGCGTCGCCGCCCTTCAGCCGCGCCTCGGCCTGCTCGGCTTGGAGCAGCGCCCGCTCGGCGAAGACGGCGCGGAACGCGTTCAGTTGCGGGTCAAGCCGCTCGATCCGGTCGAGGCAGAGCCGCACCAACTCGCTCGGAGAGACCTCGCCCCCGCGCACCATCTCCGCCTGTTTCGCCGCCCCCGCGAAAGCAATCTCATCGCTCATAACTCGAAGCGTATTGAGACCTGTCCCGGTAGAGGTGGAACGTCTTCTACTTTTTCGCCCAAGCGCGTCGGCGAGAGACGCCCGTTCCCGGCGAAAAAGTCAAGTGGAACCCCTGCCGGGATTGCCCCTCAGGCCTCGGCCGGCTCCGGCTCGCCCCGCCCCCGCTCGAAGGAGAAGTCGGGCAGGACGCGGTCGAGCCAGGACGGCATCCACCAGTTCCAGCCGCCGAGCAGCTTCATCGCCGCCGGCACCAGGATCAGCCGCACCAGGGTCGCGTCGAGGGTGATCGCCACCGCGCAGCCGAGGCCCAACTCCTTGATCGAAGGGACGCCGGTGAGGACGAAGACGCCGAACACACAGGCCATGATCAGCGCCGCCGAGGAGATCGTGCGGGCGCTGGTCGCGAGCCCCTCGGCGACGGCGCGCTCGTTGTCGCCGTGGCGCATGTAGCGCTCGCGGATCCGCGACATCAGGAACACCTCGTAGTCCATCGAGAGGCCGAAGACAACGGCGAAGATCAGCGGCACGTTGATCGTGTCCAGCGCACCCTGGGCTTCGAAGCCGAACAGGCTGTCGAGCCAGCCCCACTGGAAGACAGCGACGAGGACGCCGAAGGCGGCGCCGATCGAGAGCAGGTTCATCAGCACCGCCTTCAGCGGCAGCAGCAGCGAGCGCAGCATCAGCATCAGGACGAGGAAGCTGAGCGCGAGGACGAAGAGGACGATCTTCCACATCGAGCCGCTGATCAGCGCCCGCACGTCGTGGCTGCGGGCGGTCTCGCCGCCGACGTCCACCGCCGCCGCCCGGCCGAGCGCGGTCGACGGGGCGAGCGCGCGGACGCGTTCGACCAGGGCGACCGCGGCGTCGGACTCGCTGCCGGCGCTCGGCGTCGCCTGGATCAGCACGCGGGCGCCCGAGTAGGCCGGCGGCGCGACCGAGCTGACGCCCGGCGTCGCCCCGAGCCGGCGGGCGAAGGCGGCGACCGCCCCCCGGCCTTCGCGCGCGGCGCCGGCGGAGCCGAAGCCGGCGACGACCTGGACCGGGTCGGTACCGCCGCCGAGCTGCTTCGAGGCGAGCTCGTTGCCGACCCTCACGTCGCTGCCCTTCGGGAACTGGGTCAGCGCCTGGGTGCCGGTGGTGATCGAGAGCAGCGGGATCGCAAGGGTGAGGAGGACGGCGCTGACCCCGATCACCGCAGTCCACGGCCGCGCCATCACCCGGGCGGTCCAGGCGCGCCAGAAGGGGCTGCCGGCGTCCGGCGCCACGGCGGCGGTGTCAGCGGCGGGCCGGGCCGGCCGGCGCAGGACCCGGTGCTTGACGAAGCGCAGCGCCGACGCCACGACGCCGCCCGGCAGCACGCGGTCCCCCAGCATCGCGATCAGCGCCGGCAGCAGGGTCGTCGCGGCGAGGATCGAGACTCCGACCACGACCATCGCCCCGAGGGCCATCGAGCGCAGCGCCTGGTTGTCGACCATCCACAGGCCGGCCAGCGAGATGATCACGGCGAGGCCGGAGAAGCTGACCGCGAGGCCGGAGGTCGAGAGCGCCTCGGCCCGCGCCTCGTCCGGGCCGCGCCCAGCCGCCCGCTCCTCGCGGTAGCGGGCGAGGATGAACAGCGAGTAGTCGACGGCGACCCCGATCCCGATCATCGAGGCCATGTTGGTGACGAAGACCGAGGTCTCCATCTGGAGCGAGATGAAGTAGATCAGCGCGCCGGTGACGATCACGCTGACGAAGCCGAGCGCCAGCGGCAGCGCCGCCGCCGCCAGCGAGCCGAAGACGACGAGCAGAATCAGGGCGACGATCGGGAAGCCCCCGGCCTCGGCCTTCGAGAGGTCTTCCTTGGACAGTTCCTGCATCCCGGCCCAGATCGTCGGCTGGCCGGCGAGGTAGGTCCTCACCCCGCCCCGCGACGCGCCCGGGTCGAGCTCGTCTCGCAGGGTCGCGGCCGGGTCGATCAGCAGGTCGGAGCTGAGGTTGCTGCGCAGCGGCAGCATCGCCACCGCGCCGTGCCGCAGCGCGAGCTCGGCCCGCCGCGGCGCGGCCGGCGTCAGGGTCACCCGGTCGATCCCGGCGACCGCGCGACGCACCCGGGCGACCGCCGCGGCCCGAGCCGCCGGCGTCGTGCCCGGTTGCGCCTGCAGCAGCACCGCGATCCCGTCGGCGTGTTCGCCGAAGCCCTGCTCGACCGCGTCGCTGACAGCCTTCGACTGGCTGCCGGGAACGTCGAAGCCGCCCCCGGTCAGGTGTTCGGTCTGGCGCTGGGCGAGCGGCAGAGCGAGGACCAGGACGACGACCCAGCCGGCCAGGACCCAGCGTCGCCTGCGTCCCAGGAAAGCGGCAAGTCTGGTCATCGGCTCGCGCATTGGCTGGTTGGCCAGCCTTTCGCACCGGCGACCGTTGGTCTGTGAACCCGATCACGCTCCGCTGTTCCTCTGCCCACGCATCCGCGGCAAAGGAACAGCGGAACCGAAGGGGCTACTCGCTGCCGAGCAGGAAGCGCGCCGAGGCGGCGCCCGCGGCTAGGGCGGCGCTGATGTCGCGCTCGGGATCCGACAGCGCCTGCAGCGCGAAGCCGTCGCCGACCGCGAACAGGTAGGCGACGATCGCCTCGGCTTCGTAGCGCAGGCTGAGCACCCCCTCGCGCTCCTTCGCCTCCAGCACCTCGGCGACGTGGGAGCGGGTGCGGTCGAACAGCTGCCCGACCTCGTGGCGAATCTCGGGATTGCGCCGGCCGGCGCTGAACAGCTCGTAGAGCAGCAGGAAGAAGGCCGGTTCGTTCTCGATCAGGTCGGTCAGGCTGGCGACGAGGACGTCGAGCACGTCGTCGACCGTCTCCGCCTTCGCCAGCGGCTCGTCGAGCCGGGCGACGCGGATCTCGGCGTCGCGGCGGACCACCTCGACCAGCAGCCGCTCCTTGGTCCCGAAGTAGTAGTGCAGGAGGCCGCGGCTGACGCCGGCCTCGCGGGCGACCTGCTCGAAGGTGGAGCCGGCGGCGCCCCGCTTGGCGACGCTCTCGCGCATCGCGTTGACGATCCGCTGCGCCTTTTCGCCGCTCAGCTCCCGCTCTTTGGTTGCAGCCTCCAACTAAGAGCCGTTGATGCTCGTCGTGGAGGTGTACTCGAACTCCTCCTCGGCGCCGAACAGCGCGTCGAGCACGGCCTTGCGGGCGTCCTCGCTGACCACCAGCGCGATCGCCGTGCCGACCAGGGCGAGCAGGATGAGGCGGCCGAGACGGCTCTTCTTGCGCTTCTTCGGCGCCCGCAGCTGCTCGGAGGCCTCGCGCAGGCTCTCGGCGGCGGTGCGGAGGTCCTTCTGCACCTTCTTGTCGCTGGTCACGGCCTTGACCGTGCCCTTGCCGTTGCCGGTCGCCCGCGAGTAGGCGCCGCGCGCCGCTTCGAACGCGTCGCGCAGGTTGTCGCGCAGCTCTTCGTCCTCGATCAGCCGCTGGACGTAGGGGTTTTCGCGCGCGGTCGAATAGACATCCGCGGCCTGGCTCGCTTTCGTCTTGGTCATGCCTTCTCCTCGCTAAAAGATCGTTGGGTCCCGTCTCAGAATAGCCCCAAAACCTCCCGTCGCGCGTGCGGCCAAGCAGATTAGGGACGAGGGGCGCAGGGAGGTCGGCATGGGGAGCGCACGAGCATGCCCGGGCGCGGAAGATCTCCGGTTGCCATCAGTCCGCCCTAGCGAGAGCGGAGGACATGCGACCGGCCGGTGCGTGACCCGCAGGCGGCCGGACGAGGACGCCGATATGCGCCGGCCACGCACGTCACGGGCCGATGCCGTCCAGGAGGACGCCGTTGGAGCGAAAGCCGAGATCGGCGTCGCGGATCGCCCGCAGCCGCAGATGCCCCAGATCCCGGCCGGGCAGCGCGTAGCGCCTCACCCAGAGCCTTCCTACCTGCTCGTAGCCGACCTGGCGGAAACGCGGCCCGAGCAGGCGGCCCGGGACCGGCGGCGCCGGCCCCTGCGAGACGAAGTCGATTTCGTGCACGTCCCAGGCGAAGCCTTCCGACGGCCGCACCTGGAAGGAGCCGGTCGAGAGGTAGTAGCGCAGCGAGGCCTCGCCGAGCGTCCAGGTGATCGTCGCCCGCGGCGCGCTCGGTTCCCCGAGCGCGGTGGCTACGCCCTTCCAGTCGGGGCGCTGCAGCCCGGGATCGGCGCCGGCGAGGACCGAGAAGCCGAGCGAGTAGACGACGAGCACCGCGGCGGCGAGCAGGCCGCTGCGGCCGGCGCGACGCAGGGTGGCGCCGATCGCGACCGCCGCCAGCAGCGGCACCAGGGCGGGCAGCAGGTTGCGGGCGAGGACGTAGTCCTTGCCCGGCGCGAGCAGGGCGAGCGCCAGCGGCGCCGCGACCGTCACCGCGGCGATCGCCAGCATTCGCCCGGCCGCCCGCCGCTCGTCCCGCCCGGCGCGGAAGGCGATCAGGCCGAGCAGGAAGAGCATCGCCGCCAGCGGCACCACCGCGGGCAGCACCCGCTCGGGCCGAGCGATGATGTCGCCGGTCTCTCCCACGGCGAAGGTCACGCCCGCCTCCCAGAGGCGGTGGCCAAGGCTGCGTTCGCCGATCCATTCGGCGTGCCCGAGCGACATCTGGTGGATCGCCAGCGGCGCCAGCGCCAGCCCCGCGGCGGCGGCGATCGCCAGCCCCGAGAGCGCGGCGCGGCCGCGGCGGCGCAGCAGCCAGGCCGCCTCGAGGACGAGCGGGAAGATCGCGAAGTAGTGGGTCGCCAGGGCGAGCGCCGAGAAAACCCCCCAAAGCCTCAAATCCCAGCGCCCACGCCCAGACGTGCCGGTGATTTGCCGCCCAATATGGGGTCTAACTACCGGCACGTCCCCATGGGAGGCGTCGAGGGCGCGGACGAAATAGAGCGCGGCGACGGCGGTGAGGAGCGAGAACAGGGCGTAGCCGCGCGCCTCCTGCGAGTACCACAGCAGCATCGGGTTGACGGCGACGAAGGCCGCGGCGGCGATCCCGGCGCGGCGGCCGCGCAGCTCGGCCCCGAGCAGGAAGGCGACCGGGACCGTCGCCACCCCGGCCAGGGCGGAGAGCGAGCGCAGGCCGACCTCGCCGGTGCCGGTCAGCTGTGTCCAGAGCCAGGCCAGCGCGTAGTAGAGCGGCGGCGCCGACTCGCTGAAGCCGACCGCTTCCATCGCGTGCCCGAAGCCGTCGCGGAGGACGCGGCTGGCGGTGACGATCTCGTCGTGGTGGTAGGACTGGGCGCCGAGGGTCGCGAACCGCAGCGCCGCCGCCAGCACGGTCAGGCCGGCGACTATCCAGAAGGCGCGGGAGCGGGCGCGCACGGCCTCGCGAAACGCCTCGTAGAAAGCGGAGAGGTTGCCCCTGCCCAGGGCCTCGGCTGCCTCCATCCCGTCTAGGCGAGCGCCGCGTCGATCGCCTTCGATACCTCGTCGACGTAGACGAACTCCAGCCCGCTGCGCTCGTGCTCGGGGATCTCGGCGACGTCCCCCTCGTTGCGCTCCGGCACCAGCACCCGCTTGATCCCCGCCCGCTGCGCGGCCAGCGACTTCTCCTTCAGGCCGCCGATCGGCAGCACCTGCCCGGTCAGGGTCGCCTCGCCGGTCATCGCGACATCGTTGCGGACCGGCCGGCCGGCGACCAGCGAGGAGAGGGCGACGGTCATCGCCACCCCGGCCGAGGGGCCGTCCTTCGGCACCGCCCCGGCCGGCACGTGGATGTGGATGTCGTGCTTGGCGAACCACTCCTCGTCCAGCTCCGGAGCGATCGCCCGCCAGTGGCCGCGAACGTAGGAGACCGCCGCCTGCGCCGACTCCTTCATCACGTCGCCGAGCTGGCCGGTGATCGTCAGCTTGCCCGAACCGTCCATCGCGGTCGCCTCGATGAACAGGACGTCCCCCCCGGCCGGCGTCCAGGCGAGGCCGGTGGCGACGCCGGGGGCCTTGGTGCGGCGGCGCTGCTCGGCGAAGAAGCGGCGCCGACCGAGCAGCTCGCGCGCCCGTTTGGCCGAGACCCGCACCTTGCCGCGGGACCTGCCCTCGGCGACCTGGCGGGCGACTTTGCGGCAGATCGCGCCGATCTGCCGCTCGAGGTTGCGGACGCCGGCCTCGCGCGTGTACTCCTCGACGATCGCGCCCAGCGCCGGCTCGGCGAACTCGATCTGCGAGGTTTTCAGCCCGTTGGCGGCGATCTGCCGCGGCACCAGGTAACGGCGGGCGATGTGCTTCTTCTCCTCCAGCGTGTAGCCGGCCAG
>CAVXSI010000019.1:0-69603 GCA_963764365.1 uncultured Solirubrobacterales bacterium | reverse complement strand
GGCGCCGGCAACGGCGCGTAGGGGTGCCAGACGTGCTCGCGATCGAACGCCAGCAGGTGCTCGATCTCGGTATCCCCCCTCATCGCTCTCCGCGGCCTCGCGCATCACCGCCGGCAGCAGCGCCAGCTGCCGGCTTTCCGCCAACAGGACGCCGTCCCGCGACCACAGCTCGCCGACCTCGTCGACGTGGCCCTCGATCACGTTGCGCGCCTCGAAGCGGGCCAAGACCGGCGGCGCTGCGCCTCGCTCGACGCTGCGGACGTCGATCGTCAGCTGCAGGGTCGGCACCGCCACCAGCTCCCGCATGCGGCCGAAGACCGCCGGCCACCAGAGGTCGGTGAGAGCGCAGATCCGGGGCACGTCGAGGGGCTCGTCCTCGTCGCGCATCGAGACCCATCCGCCTGCCAGCGGCTCCCCTTCGCCCCAGGCGCCGGGCGGCGGCCGAACAGCGGCCGCACCTCGAGCCGCTGGAAGACCGGCGGCAGCCCGACCAGGCCCGAGCCGGGGATCGGCGTCACCTCCTGCGGCGGCGGCACCGCCGGAGCGACCGCCCGCAGCTCGACGTCCTGCTCGCGCGAGGCGGAGAAGACGACCGACGTCTGGCAGATCAGCTTCCCGTTCTGACGCAGCCGCGACTGCGCCGCCGCCACCCGCTTGCCACGGCGCAGGACCTCGACCTCGACCTCGGCCGGCCCGACCGGGGCCGCCTCGAGGAAGTTGCGCGGCGAGCATCCGCGGCGGCGGCGCCGGCTCGCCCAGCTCGGCGGCGGCGGCGCGCACGCAGAGGGCGGCGAGGATGCCGCCGTTGGGCGCGATCGGCCCGTTCCACTCGTCGCCGACGTCGGCTCGGTAGCGACCGTCTCCGAGCGGCTGCACCGCTGTGGCCCGCTCGAAGGAGCTTGACTGCGACCGGCCGCCATCGCCGCCATTCTGCCCCCTCGCGCGTGTCGCCGCGCGGTCGCGCGCGGCGCCGCGACTGTGGTAATCGCCGAAGCCGGCGGCGGCGGCGTCTCGGCCGGCGACAGCCGAACCGGCCTAGGCTTTGCCCGTCCGCAGCAGCGCCGCGGAGCACGACCGAGGAGGAAGATGAGCAACCCGCCGCTGAACGACGAGCAGCAGGAGCTGAGGGAGATGGTCGGCCGGCTCGCCGACGACGTCTACGCGCCGCGGGCGCAGGAGTGGGACCGCGAGTTCACCTTCCTGCCGGCGGCCGAGCGCGAGCGGCTCGCCGAGCCTCGGCCTGCTCGGGATCTGCCTGCCGACCGAGTTCGGCGGCAGCGGCCTCGAGCTCTACAGCGCCCTGATCGCGATCGAGGAGATGGCGAAGCGCAACCAGGTCGCCGCCTTCCAGATCTTCGAGGCGAACACCGGCCCGGCCCGCGTCGTCGACGTGCTCGGCACGGCCGAACAGCGGGAGCGCTTCCTGCCCCGCGATCGCCGCCGGCGAGAAGACGATGGCGCTCTCCATCTCCGAGGCCGACGCCGGCTCCGCCGCGACCGAACTGAAGGCGACCGCCCGCCTGGACGGCGACGACTACGTGGTCGACGGCAGCAAGCGCTGGTGCTCGGGGGGCGGCCACGCGGAGCAGTACCTCGTCTACGTCCGGCTCGAGGACCGGCCCGGAGCCAAGGGCGTCGGCTCGATCGTCGTCGACGCCGACATGCCGGGCGTTTCCTTCGGCCCCCAGGAGCAGCTGATGGGACTGCACGGCATCCCCTCCGCCGACATCAACTTCGACGGCGTGCGGGTACCGCGTGAGAACCTGATCACCGGCGTCGGGGAATTCGGCAGGCTGTTCGGCGTCTTCTCGGTCGAGCGGCTCGGCAACTCGACGATGAGCCTCGCGATCGGCCAGGCTTGCCTCGACCTCTGCGCCGCCTACGTGCAGGAGCGGCGCCAGTTCGATCACGAGTTGATCGAGTTCCAGACCGTGCAGGCGACGATCGCCGACATGGTGATCCAAGTCGAGGCCGCGCGCCTGCTGATCCGCCGCGCCGCCGAAGCCGCAGGCACCGCGACGCCGGACCCGCTCGAGGCCTCGGTCGCGAAGTGCTTCTCCAACGAGATGGCGAAGCGCGTCTCCGACCTCGCCGTCCAGCTGCACGGCGGCTACGGCTACCACCCCGACTACGCCGTCGAGCGCCACCACCGCAACGCCCACGGCTGGGCTCTGGCGGGCGGCACGCCGACGATCCAGCGGATCCGGATCGCCTCCGAGTACCTCGGCCGGCGCTTCGACCAACGGCGCTGAGGCCGGGCCGGGTGCGTCGCTCAGACGCGCTGGATCAGCGTCGCCGTGCCGATGCCGCCGGCGCAGCACATCGTGACCAGCCCGATCTCCCCGTCCTCGTCCTCGAGGGCATGCAGCTGGGTGGTCAGCAGGCGGGCACCGGTAGAGCCGAGCGGGTGGCCGATCGCGATCGCACCGCCGCGCGGGTTGACCCGCTCCATTTCCGGCCCGAGCTCGCGCTCCCAGGCGAGGACCACGGAGGCGAACGCCTCGTTGATCTCGACCAGGTCGATGTCCGAGAGCGACATCCCGTTGCGCTCGAGGATCTTCCGCGTGGCCGGGATCGGCCCGGTCAGCATCGTCACCGGGTCGACCCCGACGACGACCTGGTCGACGACCCGCGCCCGCGGCGAGAGGCCGAGCTCGGCCGCCTTCCGCGGCGAGGCGAGGAGCAGTGCCGCGGCGCCATCGGAGATCTGCGAGGAGTTGCCGGCGGTGACCCGGCCGTCGGCCTGGAAGGCGGGCTTCAGGCCCGCCATCGCCTCCGGCGAGGCGTCGGCGCGGATCCCCTGGTCGGCGTTCTGGACGCCCTCGGCGGTCTCGATCGGGACGATCTCACGGGCGAAGGCGCCGGCCTGCTGGGCGGCGGCGGCGCGGCGGTGGGACTCGAGCGAGAGCAGGTCCATCTCCTCGCGGGTGATCGACCACCGGTCGGCGATCATGTCGGCGCCGATGCCCTGGGGCACGAGTGCGTAGCGGTCGAGCAGCTCGGCGTTGAAGGCCTTGCCCCAGCGCTCCTGGGCGCCGAGGTTGACCGGGAAGCCGACCCGGCCCATGTGCTCGATCCCAGTCGCCACCACCAGGTCGTTGACGCCGGTGGCGATCTGCAGCGCGGCGACGTTGAGCGCCTCCTGGCCGGACCCGCAGCGGACGTCCACGGTCATCGCCGGCGTCTCCTCGGGGAAGCCCTTGGAGAGCCAGGCGTTGCGCCCGATCCCGGAGGACTGCTCGGCGGTCTGGTAGACGCAGCCCGCGACGACCATGTCGATCTCGGCCGGGTCGACGCCAACCGAGTCGACCAGCCCCTCCAGCGTCCGCCCGAGCAGGTCGACCGGGTGGACGTCGCGGAAGATCCCCTTCTCCGGGTGGCCGCGGCCCACCGCGAGTGCGGACCGCGCCGAGGATCAGCGCTTCTCGGCCTTCGATCGGCATCGCCCGCGGTGCCCTACTCGGCGTACTTGCCCAGCTCGAGCTTGGCGACCGTGCGGCGGTGGACCTCGTCCGGGCCGTCGGCCAGGCGCAGCACGCGCTGCCAGGCGTAGGCCTGGGCGAGCGGGAAGTCCTGGCAGACGCCGCCGCCGCCGTGCGTCTGGATCGCGCGGTCGATGACCCGCAGGGCGACGTTCGGGGCGACGACCTTGATCGCCGAGATGTCGCTGCGCGCGGCCTGGTTGCCGACCGTGTCCATCAGCCAGGCGGCGCGCATGGTCAGCAGCCGCGCCTGATCGATTTCCATCCGGCTGTCGGCGATCCAGGTCTGGACCACCCCCTGCTCGGCCAGCGGCTTGCCGAAGGCAACGCGTTCGCGGGCCCGCCGGCACATCAGCTCCAGCGATCGCTCGGCGATCCCGATCGAGCGCATGCAGTGGTGGATGCGTCCCGGTCCGAGCCGCGACTGGGCGATCTCGAAGCCGCCGCCCTCCTCGCCGAGCAGGTTGGACTTCGGCACCCTCACGTCCTCGAGGTTGACTTCGAGGTGGCCCTCCTGGTCGTTGTAGCCGAACACCAGGAGGTCACGCCCGAGGTCGACGCCGGGGGTGTCGAGCGGGACGAGGACCATGCTCTGCTGGCGGTGACGCGGGCCGTCGGGATCGGTCTTGCCCATCACGATCCCGATCTTGCAGCGGTCGGTGCCGGCGCCGGAGATCCACCACTTGGTCCCGTTGATCACGTAATCGTCGCCGTCGGCCTCGATCCGACACTGGACGTTGGTCGCGTCGGAGCTGGCCACGGCCGGCTCGGTCATCAGGAAGGCCGAGCGGATCTCGCCCTCGAGCAGCGGCTCGAGCCAGCGCTCCTGCTGCTCGGGGGTGCCGAACTTGGTCAGGATCTCCATGTTGCCGGTGTCCGGCGCCGAGCAGTTGAGCGCCTCCGGCCCGATCCCGCTGCGGCCCGTGATCTCGGCCAGCGGCGCGTAGTCGAGGTTGCTGAGACCGTCGGTCCACTCGGTCTTGTGCGGGAGGAAGAGGTTCCATAGCCCGCGCGAGCGCGCCTCGCGCTTGAGCTCCTCGATGACCGGAGGGTGGAAGTGCGGGTCGCCGGACTCGCGCAGCTGCTCCTCGTAGACCGGCTCAGCCGGATAGACGTGGGCATCCATGAAGTCGAGCAGCTCCTCGCGGAGCCGGCTCGCCTTGTCGCTGAGCTCGAAATCCATCCTGTTTCTCCTCTGTTGGTGGCCGAACGCAGCCTCGGGGATCGCGGCGCTCGGCCGCCAGCCGCCGCGCCGGCGATCCTGGAGGGACCTCCAGTGCCGCTGCCCGCTCGGCGCGGCGGTGGCCGGCGGGGCGGCGGCAGGATGGGCCCAGTGCGACCGGCGCAGGCAACGGCCGCGGGCTCCGCGGTCCACTACGAGGTCGCCGGCCCCGCGACGGAGCCGGCGATGGTCCTGATCCACGGCGGCGGCGCGAACCGCGGCTGGTGGCGGTCGCCTGGCGCCGCTGCTGGAGCGCGACTGGCGGGTCGCGGCGCTGGACCTCAGCGGCCACGGCGGCGACAGCGGCTGGCGCCCGGAGTACTCGGTGGAGCTCTGGGTCGAGGAGGTCTGCGAGGTGACCGAGGCCGTCGGCGAGGGCAGCCCCGTGGTCCTCGTCGGCCACAGCATGGGCGGCGGCGTCGCCCTCGCCACCGCGGCGCTGCACCCGCCGCTCGTCGCCGGGGTCGCGCTGATCGACAGCGCTGTCTGGCGGCCCGGCCTGGACCGCTTCGAAGCCCGCTTCCGGCAGAGCTCCTACCCGACCCGCGAGGCCGCGATGGAGGCCTTCCGGCTGATGCCGCCGCAGCCCCCCAACCGCGAGGTCGAAGCGATGCTGGCGCCGCTCGCGGTGACCGAGCGCGACGGGCGCTGGGGCTGGAAGTGGGATCCGCGCGCGCTTCCCTCCTTCAGCGGCAAGGCGGTGCGCGACCTGCTCGGCAGGGTCAAGTGCCCGCTGATCGAGGTCGCCGGCTCGCTCAGCGACCACGTCGACGGGCACAGCCTGCGGCTGCTGCGCGAGGCGACCGGCCAGGAGGTGCCGCTGATCGAGGTCGACGGCGCCTTCCACCACGTGATGCTCGACCGCCCCGCCGAGGTCGCCGCGATCCTGCTCCCCTGGGCGGAGCGGCTGCGACCCTGAGCGGCGCGGCGGCGCCGGCTCAGCCGATGTAGCCGCCGTCGATCTCGAGCAGCGCGCCGGAGGTGTAGCTGGAGGCGTCGCTGGCGAAGTAGAGGGCGGCGCCGACCACCTCGTCCGGGTAGCCGCCGCGGCGCAGGGCGAAGCCTTCGGCACGGCGCTCGAAGGCCTCCATGTCCCAGGCCTTGGAGATGTCGGTGAGGAAGGTGCCGGGAAGGATCGCGTTGACGCGGACCAGGCGCGGCCAGGCGTGGGCGAAGCCCTTGGTGATCGCGTTGACGCCCGCCTTCGCCGCCGCGTAGGGGATCACGTCGCCGCGGGGATGGGTGGAGGCGACGCTGGAGACGTTGATCACGGAGCCGCCGGTCCCGTCGGCGGCCATCCGCGCGCCGATCAGCGCCGTCAGCCGGAACGGGCCCTTCAGGTTGACCGCCAGCACCTTGTCGTAGAGCTCCTCGGTGACCGCCGCCGGCTCGGGGTACAGCGGCGACATGCCGGCGTTGTTGACGAGGACGTCGACCCGGCCGAAGGACTCGTAGGCCTGCTCGGCGAGCCGGTCCATGTCCTCCCAGCGGCCGGCGTGGGCGGCCACGGCCAGCGCCCGGCGCCCGGTGCGGCTCCCCGACCTCCGCCGCCAGCGCCTCGCAGTTGTCGAGCTTGCGGCTGGCGATGATCACGTCCGCCCCCGCGGCGGCGAAGGCGAGCACCATCGCCCGGCCGAGGCCGCGGCTGCCGCCGGTGACCAGGGCCACCTTGCCGCTCAGGTCGAAGCGCTCGCCGGCCGCGGCGTCCTCGGCCAGCGCGACGTGCTCGGGCTCAGTCGCCGAGGACATCCCGGAGCGACTGCAGGCCGGAGCGGTAGGTCGCGTCGATCGCCTGCCCGACCTCGTCCTTGTCGCGGCCGGCCGGCGGCTCGAAGTCGGCCTCCCAGAGAACCCGCGAGCCGTCGCCCTCGGCGATGACGCTGAGCTTCGAGAGGTAGGACTCGAGCTTCATCGGCCCGTCGACGACTTCATAGCTGTAGTGGCGGTCGGCGTCGGAGTGCTCGACGATCCGCTCCTTGATCACGCCCTCGCGGCCGTTGATCGAGGCGATCCGCAGGTCCCCTTCCATCCGCGACTCGGCGATCATCGGCAGCCAGTCGCCGACCTTCACCGGGTCGCCGATCACCGCCCAGACCTCGTCGGGGGTGCTGGAGACCACGACGCTCTGGCTCACGTCAGCCATCCTCGCCCCCTAGCTCGCGGTCGCCGTCTGCTGCTCGGAGTACTCCTCGCGCAGCGTGAACTTGAGCACCTTGCCGCTGGCGTTGCGGGGCAGCTCGTCGACGATGACGACCCGGCTCGGCTTCTTGTAGGAGGCGAGTTTCTGGCGGCACCAGTCGATCACTTCCTCCTCGGTCGGCGGGTCGCCGGCGTCGACCGGCGCGACCACCGCGAGCGGGGTCTCGACCCACTTCTCGTGCGGCACGCCGATGATCGCGACCTCGCGCACCTTCGGGTGGGAGTCGATCGCCGCCTCGACCTCCGCGCAGTAGATGTTCTCGCCGCCGGAGATGATCATGTCCTTCTTGCGGTCGACGACGAACATGAACCCGTCCTCGTCTTCGCGGACCAGGTCGCCGGAGTGGAACCAGCCGCCGGCGAACGCCTCGGCGGTCGCCTCCGGCTTGTTCCAGTATTCCTGCATCACGGTCGGGCCGCGGTAGACGATCTCGCCGGCCTCGCCTTTCGGCACGTCGTTCATCTCGTCGTCGACCAGGCGCGCCTCGACGTTGACTATCGGGGTGCCCACCGAGCCCTGCTTGCTGATCGCGTCCTCGCCCAGCAGCACGCAGGTCAGCGAGCTCATCTCGGTCTGGCCGAAGCAGTTGTACGTCGGCACGCCGGGGAAGGTCTCCTCCATCGCTTTCAGCACCGAGGGCGGCGCCACCGAGGCGCCCCACAGCATCCGCTTCAGGCTCAGGTCGCGGCCCTTCACGCCCGGGACTTCGCAGATCTGCTGCCACTGGGTGGGGACGAAGTAGCAGCCGGTGACCTTGTCCTCCTCGAGCATGTCGACGACCTTGGCGGCGTCGAATTCGCCGGTCGCGAGGATCACCGAGGTGCCGCCGAGGAGGATCTGCGGCGAGATCAGGTTGAGGCCCCCGATGTGGAACAGCGGCAGCCCGGAGAGGAAGATTTCCTCGCTGCCGGAGATCGCCATCGTCGCCAGCACGTTGTAGGTGTTGATCAGCAGGTTGAAGTGGCTGAGGACCGCGCCCTTGGGCCTGCCGGTGGTGCCCGACGTGTACATGATGAAGGCGGGATCGTGCTCGGAGACGTCGATCCCACGGGGCCTCCGTCGAGGACTCGGCGAGCACGTCCTCGTAGGCCTCGGCCCCGGCCCCGGCGGCCTCGGGGTCGGTGTCGAAGACGAGGCAGCTCTCCAGCGTCGGCACCTCCTTGCGCACCCGGGCGACGGTCTCGGCGAGCATCGAGTCGACGACGACCGCCTTGGCGCCGCTGTCGGAGGCGATGTAGACGATCTCGTCGGCCACCAGGCGGAAGTTCATCGGCACGCAGATCGCGCCCAGGCGGGAGGCGGCCATGTAGGTCTCGACCACCTCGAGCGCGTTGTAGGCCAGGGTCGCGACGCGGTCGCCCTTCACCACCCCGCGGGCGGCGAGAGCGTTGGCGAGCCGGGTGACGCGCTCGTCGAATTCGCGGAAGCTCCGCTCCTGCTCGCCGAATTTGAGCGCCCTCGCGTCGGGCATCTTGCGCGCGCTGCGAGCCAGCTGCTCTCCGTAGGAGAGGCGTCGCGTCGCGTTCAACTCGTTGATCGCCTGATCAGCCATGAGATCTTCCTCTTCCCTTCGTTCCGGTCCCCGACAAGGCGCCGCGCCACGCGGCCGTGGCACCGCCCCTGTTCTAGCGCTGGCGCCGCCGCGCCCGCAAGCGCGCGGCGGGCGCGCTTTGGCCCTATCTACAAAGCCCCGACGCCGCTCAGGCCGCCGTCCACGAGCAGCTCCTGCGCGGTGACGTACGAGGAGCGCGGCGAGAGCATGAAGGCGATCGCCTCCGCCACCTCCCAGGCCGTGCCCTGCCGGCCGAGCGGGATCCCGACCGCCTCGCGGTTGGAGTCCGCCCGCGAGGCGGAGCGGCCCAGCGGGGTGTCGATCAGCCCGGGGAGACCACGTTGGCGCGTACGCCGCGCGCGGCGCCCTCCTTCGCCGCGTGACGGACCAGGCCCATCAGCGCCGCCTTCGAGGCCGTGTAGGCGGGCATCCTGGTGCCGGCGACGTAGGTCGCGGCGACGGAGGAGACGAGGACGATCGAGCCGCCGTCGCCGAGCCGCGCCAGCGCCGCCTTGCAGCCGAGGAAATGGGAGCGCGCGTTGACCCGCATGACGATGTCCCAGGCCCGCGTGCTGGTGCCCTCGAAGCCCTCGCCGCCGCCGATCCCGACATTGACCACGACCCCGTCGAGACCGCCCATCGCTTCCTCGGCGGCGGCGAAGAAGGCCTCGACCGCGTCCTCGTCGGTCGCGTCGCCGGCGATCGCCCAGGCCTCGCCGCCGGCGGCGCGGGCGTCGGCGGCGCTCTCCTCGGCGGCGGCGAGGTCGCGGTCGACCACCGCCACCCGGGCGCCCTCGCGAGCGGCCAGCACGCAGGTCGCTTTGCCGATCCCCTCCGGCGGGTTCGTCCTCGCCGTAGCGCTGGCGGCCGCCGCCGATCACGAGGACGCGCCGGCCCTCCAGCTCGCTCACGACCGGCGCCGTCCCGAGGCGCTCCGCAGGACGGCCATCCCGGCCTCTTCGTCGAGGTCGATCTCGACCGTGTTCATCAGCACCGCGAGGCCGCGGTACTGGCCGATCACCAGCAGCAGCTCCACCAGCTGGCGCTCGCCGAGCGCCGCGACAGGGCGTCGGTCGTCGCCGCCGAGCCGCGACCGTCCCGCGCCGTCTCCTCGACCAGCGCCAGCACCAGCCCCTCGACCCCCTCGCCGGGCTCGCCGGGTCGGGTGGCGCGGGCGATCTGCTCGGGACCGGCGCCGACCCCGGCGGCGATCGGCTCGTGCTGGACCCGCTCGTACTCGGCGCCGGCCAGCACCGCGACGCGGAGGATCGCGAGCTCGCGCAGGACCGGGTCGAGCTCCAGATCGGAGAGCAGAGCGCCGCCGTAGCGCAGGAACGGCCGGAAGACCGAGCTGGCGTGGGCGGTGAGGCGGAAGACGTTGAGCGGCGGCGTCCGCTCCAGCGCGGATGCGGACCTGCTCGGGAGCGCTCGCCGGGTCGACGTAGGAGATCCGCGCCACCGCTACCGCGCCCCCGCGGCGCCGGCCGGCGGCATCACCTTGCGCTCGACCAGGACCTCGAGCCAGTGGCGGATCATCTCCTCGGTGTCCATCACCTCGGTGAACCGGCGGCGCGGAGCTTGACGTCGGACTCCAGCGCCGGCGGCGGGTCCTCCACCCCGTAGGCGAAGATGAAGTCCGAGTAGTGGTGGGACTCGCCGAGCACCTCGGCGAGGCTGTTCTCGCGCAACCCGTGCTCGGCGACGATCCGGTCCCAGGTGTCGGCGTGCTGGGGCAGGAACTCCGACAGTTTCATCGGCTTGTCGGGGGCCGGCTCGAGCCCGACGGCGTCGGCGATCGCCGGCCACATGTCGTGCCACTCGCAGACCTCGCCGTTGGTCACGTTGAAGACCTCGTTGCGGGCGTTCTCGGCGGTCGAGGCCCAGTGGATGGCGCCGGCGACGATCCGCGAGTCGGCCGCCTGGAAGACCCAGTGGCCGCCGCCGGGGAAGGCGAACGGCAGCCCCTCCTCGCGGCAGATCGCGGCGTAGGCGCCGATCACCGGGATCATGTTCATCGGCGCGTTGAGGGTGGCGCCGACGATCAGCATCGGCCGGAACACGGTCCAGGCGAAGCCGTGCCGGGAGGCCGCCTCGCGCAGGTAGTCTTCCTGCAGCCAGTAGAAGTTCTCGTGCGGGTCGCGGGGCAGCCGCTCGCGGGCGGGGATGCGGATCGGGTGCAGGTGGACGCCGTAGGCCTTGGTTCCCTGCAGGAGGCTGACGTGGCTCAGCCCGGGGCTCGACTCGAGCACCGGCTCGAGCACGTTCTGCAGCATCTCCAGGTTGGTCTGCATCTGGTCGGTTTCGGTCCAGCCCTCCATCACGCCCGGTTTCTCGAACAGGGCGGCGTAGACCACGTCCTCGACGTCCTCGAGCTCCCCCAGCGCCCGCCGCGCGTCCTCGGCCGACCGCAGGTCGACGGATATGTGGCGGAACGGCCGGTCG
This sequence comes from uncultured Solirubrobacterales bacterium, assembly GCA_963764365.1. Lineage (GTDB taxonomy): Bacteria > Actinomycetota > Thermoleophilia > Solirubrobacterales > 70-9 > VRUE01. The sequence goes on along the minus strand of CAVXSI010000019.1, from coordinate 58,705 downwards.
GCCTGGATTTCGGGCTCGCGCCGCGAGACGGCGATCACCTCGCGCTCGTCGTCGGCGAGGAACCGCTCCGCGACCGCCGCGCCCACGACACCGCTGGCACCGACCACAACGACCTTCCCCATCTCTCCTCCTCCGGCTCGGGATGACCTGCCGCCAGCGTGCCGGCTCGCCGGCCGGCGCGTCCCGCGGGAGCCGGCGGCGTTTGGCCGATTCCACAAGCCAGGCACGCGCACCCGGGCGCCGGCGGGCCGCGCCGCGACCGATACTGCCGGCCATGCCAAACCCAGCCAAGGACACCGGACCGTGCATCCGCTACGAAGTCGACGGCAACTGCGCCGTGATCACGATCGACCGCGCCGAGGCGCGCAACTCCGTCAGCCCCGAGGTCGCGGCCGGGATCGAGGCGGCGATCGACAACGTCGAGGCCGACGACGCGGTCTGGGTCGCGATCCTCACCGGGACGCCGCCGGTCTTCTGCGCGGGCGCCGACCTGAAGGCGATCGGCGAAGGGCGCAGCGCCGAGCTGTCGACCGAGCGCGGCGGCTTCGCCGGCCTCGTCCGCCGCGAGCGGAGCAAGCCCCTGATCGCCGCCGTCGAGGGCGCCGCCCTGGCCGGGGGAACCGAGATCGTCCTCGCCTGCGACCTGCTGGTCGCCGCCGAGGACGCCCGCTTCGGCATCCCCGAGGTCAAGCGCGGAATCGTCGCCGCCGCCGGCGGCCTCTTCCGCCTCGGCCGCAAGCTGCCGCTCAACGTGGCGATGGAGTGCGCCCTGACCGGCGACCCGCTGCCGGCCTCGCGCGCCTACGACCTCGGCTTCGTCAACGACCTCTGCCCCGGCGGCGAGGCGCTCGCCTCGGCCCGGTCCCTGGCCGAGCGGATCGTCGCCAACGCGCCGCTGGCCGTCCGCGAGTCGCGCCGGGTCGTCCTCGACTGCACGGCCGCCACCGACGACGAGGAGGCCTGGAAACGGACCCGGGCCGCCAACGAAGTCGTGATGTCCTCCGCCGACATGCAGGAGGGCGTCAACGCCTTCATCGAGAAGCGCGCGCCGAGCTGGTCCGGCCGCTAGCCGGCAGCATTCCCGCCAGGCGGTCGCTGACCACCGACTCGGCTTCGGCGAGGATGCGATCGATCAGTTCCGCGACGCTCGGCACGTCGTGGATCAGGCCCTGGACGATGCCGGCGCTCCAGATGCCGGCGTCGAGGTCGCCGGTCTCGTAGACGAGGCGGCCGCGGGCGCCGGCGACGAGCTCGCGCACGTCCTCGAACTCGCGTCGCCGCGGGCTTCGATCTCGCGCACCTGGGCGCTGATCGCGTTGGCGGCGACCCGGGCAGTGTTGCCGAGGGTGCGGAAGATCAGGTCGGTGCCGTTCTCGTCCTGCTCGACGATCCGCTGCTTGACGGCGTCGTCGATCGGCGACTCGACCGTGCAGAGGAAGCGCGTCCCCATGTTGATCCCGTCGGCGCCGAGGGCGAGCGCGGCGGCCAGCCCGCGGCCGTCGCCGAACCCGCCGGAGGCGATCACCGGGATGTCCAGCGCGTCGGCCGCCGCGGGGATCAGGACGAGGCCGCCGATGTCCTCCTCGCCGGGGTGGCCGGCGCACTCGAAGCCGTCGATCGAGATCGCGTCAACCCCGACCTTCTGCGCCGACAGCGCGTGCCGGACGGTGGTCGCCTTGTGCAGGATCTTCACCCCGGCGGCGTGGAAGTCGGGGACGTGGTCGCGCGGGTTGAAGCCGGCGGTCTCGACCACGGTGACGCCGGACTCGATGATCGCCTGCCGGTACTCCTCGTAGGGAGGGGGATTGATCGAGGGGAGGATCGTGAGGTTGACGCCGAACGGCTTGTCGGTCATCTCCCTGGTGCGGGCGATCTCCTTGCTCAGGTCCTCCGGCGTCGGCTGGGTCAGCGCGGTGACGAACCCGAGGCAGCCGCTGTTGGCGACGGCGGCGACCAGTTCGGCCCGGCCGACCCACTGCATCCCGCCCTGGGTGATCGGGTGCTCGACGCCGAACATCTCGGTGAAGCGGGTCTTGAACATGTCTCCTCCTCGTCTTTCGGGGCCGCTCAGCGGGGCGCCATCCGCAGCGCCCCGTCGAGGCGGATCACCTCGCCGTTGAGCATCTGGTTCTCGATGATGTGGACGACCAGGTCGGCGTACTCGGAGGGCAGGCCGAGCCGCGCCGGGTGCGGCACCGAGCGGCCGAGCGAGGCGCGGACGTCCTCGGGCAGCTTGCCCAGCAGCGGGGTGTCGAAGATCCCCGGGGCGATCGTCGCGCAGCGGATCAGCGAATCGGAGAGGTCCCGGGCGATCGGCAGGTTCATGCCGACGATCCCGCCCTTGGACGCGGAGTAGGGGACCTGGCCGATCTGACCCTCGAAGGCGGCGATGGAGGCGGTGTTGACGATCACGCCGCGCTCGTCGTCGACCGGGTCGTTGCCCTGCATCCTCGCCGCCGCGAGCCGGGCCACGTTGAAGGTCCCGATCAGGTTGACCTCGATCACGTTGCGGAACGTCTCCAGCTCCATCGGCACGCCCCTGCGGGCGATCCGGCCGGGCGAGCCGATGCCGGCGCAGTTGACGCAGATGCGCAGCTCCCCGAGCTCGGCGGCGGCGTCGACGGCGGCGGCGACCTGCTCGCCGTCGCGGACGTCGGCGGCGCAGAAGGCGAGGCCGCTGTCTGGCGGGCACGCTGTCCTCGGCCGCGGGCAGGTCGAGGACCATCACCTTCGCGCCCTTGCTCTTCAGCGCCTCGGCGGTGGCGCGCCCCAGGCCGGAAGCGCCGCCGGCCACGAGGGCGGTCGTCTCATCGATGTTCATCCATTCCTCCAGTCATACCGATCGGGCGACCGGTCAGGCGACGCTATCAGCCCTTTCCGGCCGCTCCAGAGGAGGCGGGAAAGGGGATGTGCCGATCTCCAAACCTGCTTCCGCGGTCGCCCGCGCGAGCTTCGCCGCCGCCTTCGTCAGCTGCCGCGGCGAGTGCGCCGACATCGGCACCAGGCGCAGGCGCGAGGTCCCCGACGGCACCGTCGGCGGCCTGATCGCCGGCACCAGGACGCCGTTGGCCAGCGCCCCCTCGGAGACCGCCGTCGCGGTGCCGGGCTCGCCGAAGAGGAGCGGGATGATGTGGGTCTCCGATTCGCCGGTGTCGAAGCCATGCTCGCGCAGCGAGCGGCGCAGCACGTCGCTGTTGGACTGCAGCAGCCGCGGCAGCTGCGGTCGCTCCCGCAGCAGCGCCAGCGCCTCGCGCGCCGCCGCCGCCAGCGCCGGCGGTGGCGCCGTGGAGAAGATGAAGGTGCGGGCGCAGTTGACGAGGTACTGGCGACATCCGCGCGCTGCAGGCGACGTAGGCGCCGTAGGAGCCGAGCGCCTTGCCGAGGGTGCCGACGATCGACGTCGATCTCGCCCTCCAGGCCGGCGGCGGCGGCGACCCCGCGGCCGGCCGGCCCGTAGGCGCCGACCGCGTGCGCCTCGTCGACGACCAGGCGGGCGCCGTGGCGGCGCGCCAGCTCGACCAGCTCGGGCAGCGGCGCGACGTCGCCGTCCATCGAGAAGATCGTGTCGGAGACGATCAGCCGCGGCCCGGCGGGCGAGTCGCGCAGCAGCCACTCGAGGTGGTCCAGGTCGCGGTGCCGGTAGACCCGGGTCCGGGCCTTCGCCTGGCGGCAGGCGTCGACGATGCTGGCGTGGTTGCGCGCGTCGGAGAGGACCGTCCCGCCGGGGTCGGATCCGAGAGCCGCGACGACGCCCGTGTTCGCCAGGTAGCCCGAGCCGAAGAGCAGGGCGCTGTCGGTACCCATGAAGTCGGCCAGCGCCTCCTCCAGCTCCCGGTGCGGCTCCATCGTGCCGGAGATCAGGCGCGAGGCGCCGGCGCCGACCCCCCAGCGGCCGATCGCCGCGGCGGCGGCCTCGCGCACGCGCGGGTGGTCGGCGAGGCCGAGGTAGTTGTTCGAGCAGAGCAGCACGGCCCGCTGGCCGTCGACGCCGACCGAAGGGCCCTGCGAGCTCGTGATCTCGCGCGTGCGGCGGAGCAGACCCTCTCGCCTGAGCCGCGTCAGCTCACGCTCGAGGTCGAGCACCGTCGGTACCCCTCAGGCCCTCACACGCGGTCGCGGAGGCGTCTTGCCGCTCTTCTTGACCACGCGCAGCTGCGTGGAGGGGTCCCAGAAGCTCGCTTCGTCGCGGTGGTCGATCAGCTCGTCCATCGGCGTCGCCGGGCTCTCGCCCTCCAGGTAGCCGGAGCGGTTGTCGGGGCGGGGGTTGGCGCCGTTGTCGGGCTGGCGGGCGACGTTGAGGCCGAGCTCCTCGAACATCTCACGGTCCTCGGCCGGCTCGGCCCCGAGCGTGGTCAGGAAGTTGCCCATCATCACCCCGTTGAGCCCCGCCTTCACCGCGAGCTTGTGCAGCGAGCCGAGGTTCTCGACGCGGCCGCCGCAGAGGCGGAAGAGGGCGCCGGGGATGACCAGGCGGAAGATCGCGATCCACTGCACCACCTCCCACGGGTCCATCGTCGTGCGCTCACCGAACTTCGTCCCCTGCTTGGGTATCAGCAGGTTGATCGGCACCGAGGTCGGGTTGATCTCCGATAGCTCGAAGGCCATCTCCACCCGCTGGCGCTTGGACTCGCCGAGGTTGAGGATGCCGCCGACGCAGGTCTCAAGGCCGGCCTCCTTGACCGCCGCGATCGTCCGCAGCCGGCCCTCGTAGCGGACCGTGGTCGAGACCTCGGGGTAGTAGGAGCGGGCCGACTCGACGTTGTGGTGGACGCGCTGGACGCCCGCCTCCTTCAGCTTCTTCGCCCGCTCGGCCGACATGTGGCCGATCGAGATGCAGCGCTTCAGGTTGGTGCGCTCGGAGACCAGCTCGGCCCCTTCGAGGATCTTCTGGAAGTCGCGTTTGGAGAGCCCCTGCCCCTGGGTGACCATGCAGAAGCGGTGGGCGCCGGCCGCCTCGGCGGCCTTGGCGTGCTCGAGGATCTGCTCGGGCTCCATCATCGCGTGCATCGGCGTGTCGGCCTCGGCGTAGCGCGACTGGGCGCAGAAGCCGCAGTCCTCCGCGCAGCCGCCGGACTTGGCGTTGACCAGCGAGCACATGTCGGTCGAGTCGCCGAAGTTCTCGACCCGCACCTCCCAGGCGCGTTCGACGAGAGCTTCGATCTCGGAGTGGTCGGTGAGCTCGCCGTAGGCGAGGGCTTCTTCGGGGGTGATCAGGGAAGCGCCGGGGGCGTGGGTCGGTGTCACTGCGCTGGATGAAACCGCGCCCGCCGGGCCGCGGCAAGCGCCGGGGAGCGAACCGATGTGGAGCTTTCCAGCGCCTACTGGCGCACGTAGGCCGGCTCCGCGACCGGCCCCGCGGCGCCGATCTCCTCAGCCACGCCCGGGTGGTAGTGGCGCCGGCTCGGCGGGATCGTGAGACCGACGAGCACCGCCGCCAGGGCCGCCCCGGCGGAGACGAGGAAGGCCAGCTCGTAGGCGCTCTCCGTGGGTACGCTGGCGAGGGCGCTGCCGGCCAGGATCGCCGAGCAGACCTGGGTCCCGAGCGAGGATCCGGTGGTCCTCACGAGAGCGTTGAAACCGGTCATCTCCCCTGTCTGGGAGGAGGGCACCGCTTCGACGATCAGGTTCGGCATCGCCGCGAAGCAGAACCCGACGCCGGCGTAGAGCATCGCCGCGAAGAGGACGAGATCCAGCGCGCTGCGGTGGACGAAGGCGAGCAGGACGAGTCCGGCGGCGGCGATCGCCGCGCCGAGGACGAGCGGGGTCTTGCTGCCCAGGCGGCTTCCCATCGCCCCGGCGACCGGGCCGAGGAAGAGCATGGCGATCGCCCCCGGAACCATGACCAGGCCCGCCTCGGTGGCGGTCATGCCCAGCCCGTAGCCGGAGGAAACCGGTGCCTGGGCGAGCTGCGGAGTGAGGATGAAGGAGCCGAAGACGCCGAACCCGACGAGCAGGGTGGAGATGTTCGTGGTCAGCACCGGCCGGGCCGTCAGCGCCGGGATGTCGGCGAGCGGATGCCTGGTCCGCAGCTGCACCCGCACCCAGACCGCGAGGATCGCGAGCCCGGCGGCGATCGTGCCGAGGACCCGGGGGTCCGTCCAGCCCCAGATGTTGGCGCGGGAGATGCCGAATAGCGGCACCGCCAGGCCGATGCCGAGCAGGACGGCGCCGCGGATGTCGACCGAGCCCTCCGCCCGGTCGCCGGATTCCGGGATCACCGCCAGCACGGCGAGGCAGGAGATCGCCGAGATCGCGGCGCCGCTCCAGAAGATCCAGTGGTAGGAGCCGTGGTCGACGATCAGGCCCGCCCAGCAGCAAGCCGATGCCGCCGCCGGCGCCGACCAGCGCGGAGATCAGCCCGATGCCGCGCCCGACGCGGTCGGCTGGCAGCGATTCGCGGATGATCCCGAAGGAGAGCGGGAAGATGCCGCCGCCGACGCCCTGCAGCACGCGGCCGAGCACGACGATCTCCAGCGAGGTGCCGATCGCCGAGACCAGGCAGCCGATCGTGAACACCAGCAGCGTCCAGAAGAGCACCCGGCGGCGCCCGAGCAGGTCGCCGAGCCTGCCCAGTGTCGGCGTCAGCACCGCCGCCGGGATCAGGTATCCGGTCATCGTCCATGCGACTTCGCTGGGCCCGCATTCCAGTTCCCGCATCAGCGCCGGAAAGGCGGGGATCAGGGTCGTCTGGCCGAGCGCCCAGGCAACCGCCGCGGTGCCGAGGACCGGGAGGACGAGCCTGGGCGCGGTGCCGCTAGACACGCTCGATGAGCATCCCCGTCCCGAGACCGCCGCCGCAGCACATCGTGATCAGGCCGATCTCCTTGTCGAAGCGCTCGAGCTGGCCGACCGCCTTCGAGATCAGGATGCCGCCGGTGCCGCCGAGCGGGTGGCCGAGGGCGATCGCGCCGCCGCTCGGGTTGACCCGGTCCATGTCCGGTTCCAGTTCGCGCTCCCAGGCGAGGACGACCGAGGCGAAGGCCTCGTTGATCTCGACCAGGTCGATGTCCGACATCGACATCTTGTTGCGCTCGAGCAGGCGGCGGGTGGCGCCGATCGGCCCGGTCAGCATCAGTTCGGGGTCGCTGCCGGTGAGGCAGGTGTCGACGATCCGGGCCTTTGGCTCGAGGCCGAGCTCGGCGGCGCGCTCCGGCGTCGCCAGCAGCACCGCCGAGGCGCCGTCGGAGATCTGCGAGGCGCTGCCGGCCGTGTGGACGCCGTCGGGCAGCACCGGTCTTCAGGCCCGACAGCGCCTCCAGGGTGGTCTCACGCAGGCCCTCGTCGCGGTTCACCGTCTGGCGTTGGCCGTTGCTGTTGCCTTCCTTGTCGACCACCGGGGCGTCGATCTCGACGATCTGGCTGTCGAAGACGTGGTCGGCCCAGGCGGCGTGAGCGAGCTCCTGCGAGCGCAGACCGAAGGCATCGGTGTCATCGCGGCTGATCTCCCACTTCTTCGCGATCCGCTCGGCGCCCTCGAACTGCGAGGTCCATTCGAACCGCTCCTCGTACTCGGGCGGGATCGGGTGGCCGAGCTCCTCGTCTTTCATGTTGGACCCCATCGGGATCCGGCTCATCGCCTCGACGCCGCAGCCGACCGCGACGTCGACGACGCCGGCGCCGACCAGCGCGGCGGCGTAGGCGGTCGCCTGCTGGGAGGAGCCGCACTGGGCGTCGACGGTCGCCGCCGGCACCGAGATCGGCAGCCCGGCGGTGAGCCAGGCGGTGCGAGCGATGTCGAGCCCCTGCTCGCCGACCTGGCCGACGCAGCCGCCGACGACCTGGCCGACGTCCTCGGGGTCGATCCCGGTGCGCTCGACCAGCTCTTTCTGGACCGTGCCGAGGAGGACCGCGGGGTGGACACCGGAAAGGGCTCCGTTGCGCCGGCCGACCGGCGAGCGGAGCGCGTCGACAATCACCACATCAGACATCGAAATCTCTCATTCCTGGGGTTCGCGTTTCGGGACGATTTGACTGCGCCGAGGCCGCACCCCGACAAGAATCAGGTTAGGGGCGCCCTCCAATCGGAACCGCGGAATCAGTGGGGCTCGACTGTGGGGTCCTCCAAAGCCGCGTGCAGGCGCTCCAGTCGCAATCCCTCCGCCAGCGGCAGCTCGAGCGCCGCGTGGGCGAGCGTGCGGATCGACCGCAGCGCCCCCGGGGGAGCCGCCGCCAGGCGCTCGGCGAAGGCGAGCGCCTCGGCGTCGGCGTCCTCGCAGAGGCGGTGGACGAGACCCCCGGCAAGCGCCCGGTCGGCGTCGATCCGGTCGCCGAGCAGGCACAGCCGCAGCGCCCGCGAGAGGCCGAGGGCCCGCAGCGCCGACTGGGTGCCGCCGGCCGAGGGCAGCATCCCCAGCTTCGGCTCGGGCAGGGCCAGCACGACGTCGGGCGAGGCGAAGCGGATGTCGCAGAGCAGGGCCATCTCCAGCCCGGCCCCCATCGCCACGCCGGTGAGAGCGGCGACGGTCGGCCGGCGCAGCTCCCAAAGCGGCGTCCACGGGTCGCGGTCCCAGCGGATCCGGCGGCGCTCGATCACGCTCTGCTCGCCGCCGAACTCGGTCAGGTCGGCGCCGGCCGAGAAGTCCGGCCCGCTGGCCCGCAGCAGCAGGACCCGGGCGTCGGGCAGGTCGCGGACGGCTGCGACCGCCTCGATCAGCTCGTCGCGCATCTCGAGGTCGAAGATGTTCAGCCGGTTGGCGCCGTGCAGGGTCAGCGCCACCACACCGGACTCCCGCGGCTCGATGTCGACCCTCTCCCCCAAGCTCAGACCGCCGCCTCCGCAGCGCCGCGGGCTGGCGCCGGCGCCAGCTCCGGGGCTGGCTCTGGCCCGAGCAGCGGCGTGGACGGGTAGCTGTGGGTCCCGGCCCCGTCCTCGACCAGGTCGCGAGCGACGGTCCCGGCGAGCTCGGCGCCGAGCTCGTCGGGCTCCTCGCCGGGCTCCCACCAGCGGCTCCTCGCCGCCACCGGGCCTGGCAGCGCGGCGCTGATCGGCACCTTCAGGTGGCCGCCCCGCCAGTGGCCATGGCGGCGCCCGTAGCGAGCGGCGAGCGCCACCGCGTGGGCAGAGAGGCCGGCGAGGACGTCGGGGTAGGCGAAGGCCGGGGCGGCGAAGGCACCGGCCGCCTCGCCGAGACCGCCGATCGCGTGCACGCCGGCGCCGAACCCGACCCAGGAGCCGTAGGGCCCGCGCGGGGGCAGCGCCGGCACCGAGATCAGCGTGACGCCCGGCGAGCGCGAGTCGAGGACGCCGTGGTCGAGCCGCAGGTTCCCCATCACCCGCGGCGAGAAGCTCTCGACCACCAGGTCGCAGCCGCCGAGCGCCTCGAGCAGCGCCTCGCGGGCATCCACGTCGCGCAGGTCGAGGTCGAGGCGGCGCTTGCCGCGGTTGAGCGCGTTGTACATGCCGCTGGCGTTGCCGGCGCCCGGATCGGCGCCGGGAGGATGGATGCCGCGCCCGTCGAGCGCCCGCATGCCGTCCAGACGCGCCTCGGACTCGACCTTGAGCACGGTGTCGCCGGCACTCGCGAGCAGCCACGTGGCCAGCGGCCCCGCCCACATCGAGGTGAGGTCGAGGATTCCGCACGGCTCCCACCCCGGCGCGACCGCGGTGCGAGCCGCGGCGACGGCGAGGCTGCCGCGGACCCCGGCGCCGCGGCGACGGTATGGAAGAACCGGCAACCGCCATTCCTGAGCCTCGCGGGCGAGCGCCTCCGGGTCCGACCGCAGCGCCGCCGGAGCGGTCTCCAGCAGCGTCTCGAAGTTGCGCGCGTTCTCGGCGACGCCGAGGTCGGCCTGCACGGCACCGCCGCCAACCGCCAGCGGTGCCGCGCAGCGGCGCGCCGGCGGGGCACCGTAGCTGGCCGCGAGCAGCGCGGGCAGGTAGAGCTGGGCGAGCAGCGCCGGGGCGCAGACGTCGACCCTCTCGCCCGCGAGGGACGCGGCCAGCGCCGCGCCGGCGAGCGCGAGCCCGGCGGCGCGCTCGCCGACGCCCGGTGGCAGCCCGGGCAGCCCCCCTGCGAGCGCCTCGCCGTGCAGCAGGCGTACGGGGAGCGGCGCCGTCGCGGAGCCGTCGACCTGCAGCCCGATCCCGGAGCCGCCGGGCCCCGGCTCGAGCGTCGCACCGAGCTGGGCGAGCAGCGCGCCCGCCGAGCGTGCCGCGGGGTCGTCGGCGGCGATCGCAACCCGCAGGCCGCCCAGCAGCGGCAGCGTGCTCACCGTCCCTCGAACCGGGCCGGGCGCTTCTCGAGGAAGGCGGCGATGCCCTCGGCCCGGTCGGCCGTTCCCTGCAGGAGGTGGTTGAGGTCCCCCTCGAGCTCGAGCCCACCGCGCATCGACATCTCCTGGCCTCGCCAGAGCGCCTCCTTGACCAGCTCCAGGGCCAGCGGCGCCAGCTCGAGCAGCGCCCCAACCAGCCCGTCCACCGCCGCTCCGAGCTCGCCCGCCGCGGCCAGCTCCTGCACCAGCCCGACAGCGGCCGCCGCCTCGCCGCCGAGCGGCTCGCCGTAGAGCACGCCGAACGCCGCGGAGAGCCCGGCGAGCCGCACCAGGCGCTGGGTCCCGCCCCAGCAGGGCAGCCTGCCGTCGGCCAGGTCCGGGAAGCCGAGACTGGCGCCCGGCGTCGCCACTCTCAGGTCGCAGGCGAGAGCCAGCTCCAGCCCGACCGACTCGGCTCGGCCCTCGATCGCCGCGACCGTCGGGCAGCGAATCGCCGCGAGCGCCGCCGCCGGGTCGTGGCCGCAACGGAGCGGATCGAGGTCGGCGGCCGGACCGGGGCAGAAGTCAGGCCCGTCGGAGCGCAGGACGACAACCCGCGCTCCGCGATCCTCGCCGATCTCGAGCGCCTGGCGCTCGAGCAGGGCGGCGGCATCCAGCGACAGCGGCCCCGCCGGCAGGCAGAGCTCGCGCACCGCCGCGCCTTCGCTCCGCGGCGCCATCGCCCACCCCGGCCCTCAGTCGGCGGAGGCGGCTTTTTTCGGCGCCATCTGCTTCATCTCCTCGCCACAGCAGGTCATCACGCCGTCGGACGGCTTGGTGACCAGCGACTCGGTGCCGCAGTTCTCGCAGGCGTATCGCTTACCGAGCTCCAGCATCTTTGTCTCCTCTCTCGTGTCCTATTTCTCGACCATCGGCTGACCGCAGCAGATGAGCTGGCCGTCGCCGCCTTTGGTGACGACCACCTCGGCGCCGCAGACTTCGCATTTCATTCGTTTTCCAGCCTGATTCATCTAATCATCCTCCATCGGTTCGTCCGGCAATCCAGGTCGGTGACAGGGCGCCGCGTAGACGCGCCGACCGGCCACGTAGGTGGCCAGCACCCGGGCGCGGGAGAGCGCGGCGCTGTCCCGGCGGGGGTTCTCCGAGAGCAGCACGGCGTCTCCGCGTCGCAGCTCGTGCTCGCCGCCCGAGAACAGCTCGACCGCGACCCGCGCGCCGACCGCCTCCTGTGGCGCCAGCACCTCCCCACGGTAGCGACGGCGGACCGCGGCGACCATCGCCGGCAGCGGCGCCGGCGCCGTGACCGGTGCATCGGTGCCGGCCCGGACCTCGATCCCGGCCTGCCGCAGGCTGCGCACGCGGTACAGCCAGCCGATCTCGTCCGCGCTCAGCTCGCGCAGGTACTTGCCGCCCCGCTCGGCAAGGAAGCCGGGGTTGGTGACGACGACGACGCCCAGAGCGGCGAGCCGCTCGACCTGCTCGGGCAGAGCCAGCGAGAGGTGCTCGATTCGGTGCCTCCTCCCCGGCGGCGGCGGCACCTGCTCGAGCGCCTCGATCGCGATGTCGGCGGCGAGCAGGTCGATGACGTGCAGCGCCACGGGCCAGCCGCGAGCGGCCGCGGCGGCCGCGGCCTCGCGCAGCCGCGCGGGATCGCTGGACCCGTCGACGTAGGCCTTCGCGTGACCGACCTCGAGGCCGCGCCAGGCGCCGCCGTGGCGCAGGCCGGCCGCGGCGACTTCCTCGATCCGGTCCAGCCCGACCATCGCCGTCAGGCGCTGTGCGATCCGCCCCGAGGCGCGCAGGTCGGCCAGCAGCTCGATCTCCTCGAGGCCGTTGCCGACGGTGGCGTCGGTGACCGCCGTGACGCCTGCCGCCGCGAGCTCGTCCGAGAGGTCCGAGACGGCCCTCGCGAGCGCCTCCGGGGCGATCCGGGGGATCGCATCCAGCAGCTCGCCGGCGTCGACCAGGATCCCGTCCGGGGGCACCGGCCCGCCGAGCAGCGTCCGCGGCGCGCGAGTTGACGACGGCGACGTGCCCAGCCCGGTGGCGGAGGACCACGGGCCTATCGCCGGCGACCGAGTCGAGCTCGGCTCGGGTCGGATGCCGCAGCTCGGCGAGGAAGGCGTCGTCGTAGCCCCAGGCGCGAACCCAGGCGCCGGACGGCGCCGCCGCAGCCGCCCCCGCGATCGTCGCCAGCAGCGTCCGCAGGCGCGGTGCGGCCGTGGGCCCGACGTCGACCGAGAGCCTGGCCGCCGCGGCGGCCAGCAGGTGCAGGTGGTGGTCGCGGAAGCCGGGCAGCACGGCGAGCGGGGCCGGCGGTCGCCAGGCGGCGAGGTCGACGGCGGCGCCGAGGCGGGGCTCTGGGGGCGCGGCGACGCTCAACTCGGCACTTCGGCGCCCTGGACCAGCGGGGCCAGCTCGCGGCGCACCAGCTTCCCCATCACGTTCCGCGGCAGCTCGTCGGCGAAGACGACGACCTCGGGCCTCCGGTAGCCGGCGAGGCGCTCGGCGGCGAAGGCGAGGACCTCGTCCGCCGAGAGCGGGCTCCCGGCACGGGGGACGACGACCGCCGCCAGCCGTTCCCCCCACTCCTCGTCCTCGACGCCGAGGACGGCCGCCTCGGCGATGCCCGGATGCTCATGGAGGACCATCTCGACCTCCGCCGGGGCGACGTTCTGGCCACCGCGGATGATCAGGTCGCCGCGGCGCCCGGTGAGGAAGAGGTATTCGTCGGAGTCGACGTAGCCCAGGTCCCCGGTGCTGAGCCAGCCCTCCTCGTCGACGTCGACGCGCGTCGATTCGTCGCGACCGCCCCAGTAGCCCTGCATCGAGCGCGCGGTGCGCAGCTGCAGCTCGCCTTCTTCGTCGGGGCCGAGCACCTCGCCGCGGCTGCCGATCACGCGCACCTCGACGTCATCGACGACCTTGCCGACCGAGGAGAGCCGCTTCTCGCGCAACGCCCGCTCCTCCTCGCTGCCCTCGATCCGGTGGTCGTCGGGGTCGAGCACCGCGACGGTAGAGGAGGTCTCGGTCTGGCCGTAGGCGCCCGAGAAGTCGACCCCGTCGGGGAACAGCTCGACGGCGCGCCGGACCAGCGCCGGGGGCATCGGCGCGGCGCCGTAGGTGAGCAGCTGCAGCGAGCCGACCCGCTCGGCGGCAAAGGTCTCGTCGTCGATCACTCGGGCCAGCATCGTCGGCACGACGAAGGCGTGCGTGACCTCCCTCTCCTCGACCGTGCGCAGCCAGGCCGCGGGATCGAACTGGCCCAGGATGTAGGTGGTGCGGCCGACGTAGAGGGCGTTGAGCAGCGCGGTTATCCCGGCGACGTGGTAGAGGGGAGCGGAGAGGATCGAGCGGCCGGCGTCGCTGCCGTCCGGCGCGTCGGAGCCGAGCATCACGTACTGGGCGAGGCCGGCGTGACCCAGCATCACCCCCTTCGGCGCGGCGGTGGTGCCGCTTGTGTAGAGGATCAGCCCGACCGCGTCCTCCTCCAGCTCGCGCTGGCGGACGAGGATCGGGGGCGCGTCCGGCGGCGCGGTCGCCGTCTCGTCGAGGTCGAGCACCAGATCGGCTCCGGCATGCTCGGCCAGCTCACGGTAGCGCGGCTGGCAGAGGACGGCGGCAGCGCCCGAGTCCTGGAGCAGGTAGGTCAGCTCGTCCTCGCGGACCCGGTAGTTGACCGGCACGGCGACGGCTCCCGCCGCGGCGATGCCGAACATCGCGGCGACGTAGCTGGCCGAGTTGACGCCGAGCACGATGACGTGAGCTCCGGCGCCGACCTCGGCGGCCACCAGCTTCTCGGCCACGGCACTCGCCGCGGCGGCGAGCTCGCCGTAGGTGAGCTCGCGCTCGTCGTCGGCCACCGCGACGCGGTCGGGGACGATCGCGGCCGGGATCTCGAGCAGCATCGGGATGTCCATCGCTCGTCCTTCTCAGTCGGGGGTGGTGGCCAGGACCTCGCTCTGTTCGAGCTCGGCGACCCGCTCGGGGCTGTAGCCGAGGATCTCGACGAGAATCCGTTCGTTGTCTTCGCCGAGGCCGGGTGCGCCGCGCATCGGGATCTGCGCCGGGTCCTCGAAGTGGACCGGGAAGCCGGGGAAGCGGCGGACGCCGACGTCGACCTGGTCCCACTCGACGATGAAGCCGCGGGCACCCATCTGCTCGCCTTCGACCAGGTCCTCGTTCGTCATCAGGGCGCTGGCGCGGATTCCCTCGTCCTGCAGCGCCCTCATCGCCTCGAAGCGCTCGCGCTGCGCGGTCCAGGCCGAGATCGCGGCGTCGATCTGGTCGGCGCGCTCGATCCGCCGCTCGAGGTCGGCGTCCGCCGCCTCGCCGACCAGCGCGGCCAGCGACTCCCACTCGTCCTGGCTCTCGACCGAGATCGCGACCCATTCCTCCTCGCCGGCGCAGGGGTACACCCCCTGGGGCACGCGGTTGAGAGACCGGTTGCCCCGGCGCGGCGGGGGCTCGCCCTCGACCGAGGCGAAGAGGTACTTGTCCCCGCTCAGCGCGTTGTAGGTCTCGAACTGGGAGACGTCGACGAACCCGCCCTCGCCGGTGCGTTCGCGCTCGTCGAGGGCGGCGAGCGTGGCGGCGACGGCGTGCAGGCCTCCGATCGGGTCGGGCAGCGCGGCCCCGAGCTTGAGCGGGCCGCTGTCCTCGTAGCCGGTCGCCCAGGTCATCCCCGAGTGGGCCTCGAGGATCGGGCCCCAGGAGGGGCGCATCTGGTCGGGGCCGGTGTGGCCGTAGCCGGAGAGCGAGACCCGGATCAGGTCGGGCCTGTGCTCGACCAGGTCCTCGTAGCGGATCTCCATGCTGCGGATGCCGCGCGGGCTGAGGTTGTCGAGGACGACGTCCGTCTGCTTGACCAGGTCGATCAGGATCTCCCGGCCCTCCGGGGTCTTGACGTCGAGGCAGAGGCTGAGCTTGTTGCGCTGCATCTTGTTGAACAGCCCCTGCCGGTTCCAGGGCCGCTCCCCCGGAGCGCCGTCCGGGTAGAGGCCGGAGCGGAAGACGGGGCCGGGGAGTTCCCCCCACTTCCAGTCCTCGGCCTCCTCGGTGGCGCGGAAGCCGCCGACGCCGGTGACGCCGAGGCCGCGCGCGGTGCGGTGCTCGAGGTGGATCACCTCGGCGCCCAGATCGGCCAACCAGCGAGCGGCCAGCGGCCCAGCCCAGGCCAGGGTGAACTCGACGACGCGGATCCCCTGCAGCGGCAGCTCGTTCCCGTTGGCGCTCATGCTCCCGCCCTCCCGGTCGTCTCGGCTGTCTCGGAGATGACTTCCTCGGTGTGCTCGCCGAGCGACGGCGCGCGACGGAACGGCGCCTCCATCCAGGGCAGGTGGAGGGGCCGCTCGGGCATCCTCGCGCCGTCGCCGATCCGCTCGCTGGCGACCCAGTAGCGGCGCTCCTCGAGCTGCGGCTCGCGGAGGACGGCGGCGACGTCGATCACGGGGCTCGCCGGGACGTGGTGCTCCTGGCAGCGCTCGACCAGTTCGGCCGCGGTCATCGACATCAGCGCCGAGCTGGTCAGCTCGGCCAGCTCGTCGGCGTGGTCGAAGCGGTCGCCGCCGGTCTGGAAGCGGTCGTCGGCGAGCAGCTCGGGGACGTCGATCGCCAGGCAGAAGCCCTCCCATTGGGCGGCGCTGGCCACCCCGAGGCTGACCCAGCCGTCCTTGCAGGGGACCGGCCCCATCGGGTTGTAGGACTCCGCATGCCGGTTGCCGGCGCGGCGCTTGATCACGCCCTGGTGGGTGAAGAGCACGATCGTCCACTGGTGGGCCGCCGCCATCGCCTCCATCGCGCCGACGTCGACGAGCTGGCCGCGCCCGCTCCGGTCGCGGCTGCGAACCGCCGAGAGCGCGGCGATCGTCGCCGTCGTCCCGACCACGTAGCCGGCGACCGGCGCGCCCGCCTGCACCGGCTCGCGATCGGGATCGCCGGTGATGAACGTGTAGCCGCCGCTGGCGAAGTCGATGAACTCGTTGCCCTTGTAGTCGCGGTAGGGCCCGGTGAGGCCGAAGGCCGAGAGGGCGATGTGGATCAGCCGCGGGTTGCGGCTCGCCAGCCGCGCGTGCTCCCGCAGCGCCGCGTCGGCTTCGCCGTCGACGTAGTCGATGACGAGGTCGGCGGAGTCGAGCAGGCCGTCGATCGACTCGGTGTCGGCAGGATCGACGGCGACGCTCCGCTTGAACGCGTTGAGGTACTCGAAGAGGGCGCTGACGGGCTCGCCGTCGGCTCCCTCCAGGATCGGCTCGGCGTTCCGCATCGTGTCGCCCTCGGGCGGCTCGAGCTTGATCACGTCCGCGCCGAACATGCCCAGCATGCGGCCGCAGTACGCGCCCGCGACGCTCGAATCACGCTCAACGACCCTCAGTTGCAGACCCATAGACCCGATACCTCCTCCGAGCAGCGACCATTCCGCGCAGCTGAACTGAGGAGCGAGTGTAGATCGGCCCCCGAGCGCGCCCAGGAGGCCGCGGCGGCGGCGTTGGAGCCTCCTACAAGTCGGGCGCGTTGACCAGCGAGCGGGCGAAGCCGACGTAGCGCTCGGCCACGTCCTCGGGGCTGAGCGGCCCGTCGGGAACGAACCAGGCGGCCACCGCGGTGCACATGCTGGCCAGCGCGCGGGCCGCGTCGTGCGGGTACGGCGTGGACGAAGCGGCCCTGCTCGATGCCCAGCTCGACGACCTCGTCGAAGCAGCGCTGCTGCTCGTCGAACAGCCGGCTGATCCGGTTCCGCTCCCGTTTGGGCAGGCTGCGCAGCTCGCTGGTGGTGAGGAAGGAGACCTCCCGCCGGCGAGCGTGGGCGACGACGTGCTCGCGGACCACCGCGTCGAGCTGGTCGACGGCGCTCCCGCCGGCCTCCGCGCGGGCCCGGTCGGTGTCGTGGCGAAGGCGCACGATCCCGCCGAACATGATCTGGACCAGCAGCGCCTGCTTGGAGTCGAAGTGGTGGTAGAGGTTCGCGGTGCTCATCCCCGCCCGCTTGGCGATCGAGCGGATCGAGGTCGCGTGGTAGCCACGTTCGCTCATCAGCTCGATGCCGGCGTCGACGATCAGCGTCGCCCCGTCCCTGGAGGTGCCGGAGCCGGGTTCGACGACGGCCCGGCTCTGGCCCCCCATTGGTTGACTGCGCTTCGCCATTCGGCGAGAGCTTAATTAGACGATGACCGTCGCGACATCTCGCGCTAGCGCGAGATGAAGCCGAACAGATGGCCCGCGACGTTGCGGATCTGGATCTCTTCGGAGCCCTCCGTGATCCGGTAGCGGCGGTGGTGGCGGTAGATGTGCTCGAACGGTTTGTGGCGCGTGTAGCCGACGCCGCCGTGGACCTGCATCGCGCGGTCGGCGGCTTCGCAGACGAGCCGGTTGCCGCGGAAGTTGCACATCGAGACCTTGTCGCTGACGCCGCTCACCCGGCCCTCGCCGCTGTCCATCTCGTGGGCCGTCTTGCGGACCAGGCCGCGCACCATTTCGATGTCGGTGGCGAGCTCGACCAACGGCCACTGGATCGCCTGCCGCTGGGCCAGCGGTTTGCCGAACGTCTTCCGTTCCTGGGCGTACTTGACCGCCTCGGTGACGCAGTAGTCGGCGGCGCCGACGCCCGAGGCCGCCTGCCGGATGCGGTTCTCGTGGACGAAGAACAGAGCGGTGTCCAGGCCGCTCCCCTCCTCGCCGAGGAAGGCGTCCTTGGTGGGGATGCGGACGTTGTCGAGTTCGACCTCGGCGTGGTCGGTCGGCATGTTGAAGGTCCAGTGGTAGTAGGGGATCTTGAAGCCGGGGTTGTCGGTGGGAACGACGAAGGCCGTGATCCCCTTGGCCGAGCCCGGAGTCGCCCGAGGTGCGGGCGAAGACGATCGCGTGGGAGGCGAAGTTGACGCCGCTGGCGAAGCGCTTGGCGCCGTTGATCACCCACTCCTCGCCCTCGAGCACGGCGGTCGTCTCCATCCAGGTGGCGTCGCTGCCGTGGTCGGGCTCGGTCAGGTTGAAGGCGAACTCCTTCTCGCCCGAGATCGACCCCTCCAGCCACTCGCTCCTTCTGCGCCTCGGTGCCGAACTCCTCGAGGATCAGCGGGAAGACGAGGTTGCCGACCACCGAGGACTCCATCTGCAGGTCGTTGTGCAGCCCGAGCCCCTTCGACGCCAGGTGGTCGCGCAGCACCGCCATGCCGAGGTTGGTGCCGTCGTGCCCACCCATCCGCTTCGGCAGCGCGTAGCGGAAGAAGCCGGCCGCGTCCGCCCGCCGGCGCATCTCCTCGAGCAGCTCGATCCACTCCTTGGAGTGGACGCCGTCGTTCTCCCAATCGGTCCGCTTCCACTCGCGGCGGTGGTCGAAGAACTGCATGTTTTCCGCCTCGAGCGGTTTGATGTCACGCTCGATGAAGGCATCGAGGTCGCGGATGAAGTCCTGCAACTCCTGGGGTAGCGTGTAATCCATCACTTCTCACCTGTCCTGGTTTGGTTGACGGGAAAGCTCTCGTCGCCGGGCATGCGGACGATCCGGTCGGCGTCGTCCGGTTCGACGTAGCGGGGGTTCCAGAGGCTGAGCTTGTTGATCACGTCGCTGCGGACCAGCGCGACGACCTCGTCGAGCCGGTCGTCGAGCTGCCCGGCTCGAACCGCCTCCGCCAGGTCGCGGTCGCTGCTGCCGGCCCAGCTGGTCGAGCAGCTCGCGGTGCTCGACCTCCATCGCCGGCCCGAGCACGAGCTCGCGCTCGAGCATCGCGCTGACGTTGCCGGCGACTCGCGCCATGAAGCTCAGCCGACCTTCGGTCCCCGGCATCACGTCCTCCTCGAGGAAGGTGCGCAGCGCCTCGACCAGCTCGACCGTCGTGGGGACGCCGTGCGGCACTTCAGACCCTCGCCCGCGTGTTGCTGAGGTGGAGGAGGACGTCGTACTCCTGCTCCCAGACCCGCCGTCCGATCGCCGCCAGCTCGACCGAGCGGACGCTGCCGGAGAGGTGGCGCCAGGCCTGCATCATGCAGCCGGCCCCCCAGCGCACGCAGCTGAACAGCTCCCACCAGCGGACCAGCTCGGGGTCGACCTGGACGCCGGAGACCTTCTCGTAGCCGCGGAAGAGGTCGCTGTATTCGCCGAAGCCGCCCACCGGGTGCTCGACGACGCCGAAGCGCCAGCAGCGCGCGCAGAGGTAGCCGAGGTCCTCCATCGGATCGCCGAGGTGGACCAGCTCCCAGTCCAGCACGGCGCGGATGTCCTCGGGACCGACGATCAGGTTGCCGTTGCGGAAGTCGCCGTGGACCAGCCTCGCCTCGTCGGCCGAGGGACGGTTCTGCTCCAGCCAGCGCATCCCCAGCTCGAAGGCGGGGCTGGGGTCGTCGAAGAGGTCGAGGTCGGCACGCAGCCGCTCCAGCGCATCGGGTGCCTGCAGGGCGTCGACCTGGCTCGGATCGATGCTGTGGATGCGGGCGAGGATTTCCCCGCAGCGCTCGGCCAGCTTCGGCCGCACCGCGTCGTACTCGGCGTCGCGCAGGATGCGGCGGGCGACGGTCTCGCCCTCGATGAACCCCATGACGATGAACGGGGCTTCGAGCGGGGTCGCCTCGTCGCTGTGCGCGATCAGCTCCGGCTCCGGGACGCCGGCGGCGGCGGCGGCCTTGATCGCGGTCGCCTCGCGCGACATGTCGCGCTCGGTGCGGACCGCGCCGGGCGGGTCGCGGCGCAGGATCAGGTCGCGCTCGGCGACCGTCGGAGAGGTCGACGTGGAAGGCCCAGGTCTCACGGCTGGCGCCGCCGGTCAGCTGGCGCAGGTCGCGGACGCGCAGCTCCGGGTCCGACAGCGCCTCGGCGACGACCGAGCGAAGGTGCTCGTTCAGGTTCCCCGTCATCGAAGCCTCACGGGAAGATGCCGCAGTGCTGCCACGGGCCCAGCTGCTGCGCCTGGCGAGCGCGGGCCCGGCGCAGGGCCCGCACGATGCGCGGCCGGGTTTCCCGGGGATCGATCAGCTCGTCGAAGTTGAAGACTTTCGCCGAGGCCGAGCGGGCCGCCCATCGCCCGGTAGGTCGTCCTGGGTCTGGCTGAGGGTGGCGTCGGGGTCCTCCGCCGAGTCGATCGAGCGCTTGTACGCGGCGCTGACCCCGCCCTCGACCGGCAGGGCGCCGAACTCGGCGGAGGGCCAGCAGAGGGTGGCGGTCTGGCCGCCTTCGGGCCCGTTCATCGCGACCGCGCCCATGCCGTAAGCCTTGCGGCAGATGACGCTGACCGTCGGCACCCGGTTGTAGGCCATCGCCCAGGCGACCCGGAGGCCGCGGCGCAGGATCGCGTCGCGCTCGGTCGCGGGCCCGACCATGAAGCCGGGAACGTCGGTGAGGAAGACGATCGGGATGTTGAACGAGTTGCAGACGGAGATGAAGTGGACCGCCTTGTCGGACTCGGGGCCGGCCATCGCGCCGGCCCGGACCTTCGGCTGGTTGGCCTGGATCCCGACGACGTGGCCCTCGATGCGGCCGAAGCCGACGATCAGGGCCCGGCCGAAGCTCGGCTGCACCTCGAAGAACGAGTCGCGGTCGAGCACCGCGTCGATCGCCCTGCGCATGTCGTACGGTTTCGTCCTCGAGCGGGGAACGAGGTCGACGAAGGCCCTCGTCTTCGCGGAACGGGTCGTCGTCGCTGGCGATCGACGGGCGGCAGCTCCCAGCAGCTCTGCGGCATGTAGCTCAGATAGCCGCGGATCTGCCGGATGCAGTCCTCGTCGTCCTCGGCGGCGTTGTCGATGACGCCGGCGGCGTCGATCGCCACCTTGTGGCCGCCGAGGTCCTCTTTGCTGATGTCGAGGCCGAGCGCCGCCTTGACCAGCGGCGGTCCCCCGGTCGCCAGCATGCCGTTGCGCTTGGTGATCAGCTTGAAGTCGCAGAGCGGGACCTCCAGCGCCGGGTCGCCGCCGAGGCCGCCCATCACCGCCGCGACCTGCGGCACCTGGCCGGACAGGCGCGACTGCACGAGGAAGTGCTTGCCGCTCGCCCAGCCGCCGAGGATCGACTCCTGGCCGCGGGCGCCGGCGCCGTCGAGGAGGTAGATCAGCGGGAGCCGCTCGTTGCCGGCCAGCTCCTTCAACCGGTTGCGCTTGGCGAGGCCGGTCTTGCCGGTCGACCCGCCCAGCACGGTGAAGTCCTCGGCGAAGGCGTAGGCGGGCCGGCCGTCGATCTCGCCGGCGCCGGCGATGACGCCGTCAGCTGCCGCGTAGAAGTCCTGGAGGTTGTCGCGGACGCTGCTGTGGTCGGCGAGCATCCCGATCTCCTCGAAGCTGCCGGGATCGAAGAGCAGCTCGATCCGCTCCCTCGCGGTCAGCTTGCCGCGATCGTGCTGGCGGGCGACGCGCTCCTCGCCACCCATCTCCAGCGCCCGGGCGCGCTGGCGCTCGATCTCCTCGACCTCCGGCATCCAGCTCTCGCTGGATGCCGTGGCCGTCTGGTTGGGCGCTTCGTCGGCGCCGTTGGAGCTCGACATCAGACGCCGGTTCCGCGAACGGCCTTGCCGGCGACCAGGACGCCGATGATCAGGGCGGCGCCGTCGATCACCGGAGCCAGCCAGAAGGGCACGCCGAGCAGACTGAGCCCGGAGAAGTTGACCGCGAGCACGAAGATCGCGAGGATCGTTCCCCAGACGTTGAAGAAGCCCGGTTTCACCGTCGTCGCGCCGAGGAAGACCGCGGCGAACGCCGGTAGCAGGAGCTCGGGGCCGAAGGTGGGGCTGGCGCTGCCGGCCTGGCCCAGCTGCAGCAGGCCGCCGAGCCCGCAGAGCAGGCCGGACATCACGAAGGTGCCCCATTTGAGCGCCGAGACGTGGATGCCGCCCAACCGGGCCACTTTCTCGTTGCCGCCGACGGCGTACATCTTGCGCCCGAACGGCGTGTGCGCCAGCAGCGCGTAGACGACCAGGACGACGACCAGCGCGATCCAGACGGCGGAGTCGAAGCCGAGCAGCTTGGTCGTGGAGATTTCGCCGATGATCGGCGGGATCCCGGTGAACAGGTTGGAGCCTCCGGTGACCCCGATCGTGATCCCGCTCAGCGAGATGCCGACGCCGAGGGTGGCGATGAAGGAGTTGATCCCGAGGCCGGCGACGAAGAAGCCGTTGACCAGACCGATCGCCATGCCACCCGCGAGCGCGAAGGCGATCGAGCTGAAGCCGCTGCCGATCGCCCCCGCTCCGATCGCGGCGGCGAGCGCCGAGGTGAAGCCGAGGATGTAGCCGACCGAGAGATCGAAGCCGCCGGCGACGATCGGTATCAGGACCGCGAGCGAGACCACGACCGGCACCGTCTGCTGCAGCAGGATGCTCTTGAAGTTCTGCGAGGTGAAGAATTCGCCCGGCTCGAGGACCGTGTACAGCAGGATCAGCGCCAAGAGCACGACCAGCAGGGAGTACTTGGTCAGGTACTTCATGGCCACCCCGAGGGGGTCTGCCTTTGGGCTGCTTACGGTGTCAGCTGAAGCATGCAAGGGATATCTCCGTCTCGTTGATCTTTTCGTCGACCAGCTCGGCACTGATCTCGCCTGAGCGCATCACCAGCACGCGATCGCAGATCCGCGCAAGCTGCTCAGGCTCCGTTGATATGACCACCACTCCGGCCCCCTGGTCGGCGAGGCCGGCGAGCTCGTGAAGAAGGGTCTCCCGGGCGTTCGGATCCACGCCGTAGGTCGGGTCGTCGAGGACGAGCACCTTCGGCTTGAGCAGCAGCCACTTGCCCAGCAACCCCTTCTGCTGGTTGCCGCCGCTGAACTCGGCGAAGGGCTTGCTGAGATCGCGCGGATGGACGTCGAGGCGATCGATCATGCCCTCGACTTCCGTCACCTCTTCCTTGCGCCGGCCCCACTGCCTGCCGAAGCGCGGGAGGACGATGTTCTCGTTCATGCTGAGGGTGAGGACGCCGCCCTCGGCGTGGCGGTCCTGGGGGAGGAAGCAGACCCCGGCGGCGATCGCCTTCTTCGGTGTCCAGTGCTTCGGCGCCGGCGTCCCCTCGACCTCGATCTCTCCGCCAGAGCCGCGGCTCGGCGCCGCTGATCATCCGCGCCACCTCGCTGGTTCCGCTGCCGACGATTCCCGCGAGGCCGAGGATCTCGCCGCCCTTCACCTCGAAGCTGACGCCGGCGGTGGACGGGCCGCGCAGGTCGCGGACCGCGAACGACCGCGTGTTCGGTCATCTCGATCTTGCTCGAGCGTTCGTGGTGGTTGGCGATCGCGCGGTCGGTCATCCGGCCGACCATCGCGTTGACCAGCTCGTCGTGCGAAGGCGACGGCCCGGTCTCGAGCACCACCTCCCCGTCCCGCAGGACGGTGGTGCGGTGCGCGTACTCGCTCACCTCGGCAAGCCGGTGGGTGACGATGAGAACGCCGAGCCCCGCCTTGGCGAGGTTCGTGACCCGCTCCAGGATCGGTTTGGCTTCGGGCACCGGCAGCAGCGCCGTAGCCTCGTCGAGGACCAGCAGGCCGCGATCGGTGTCCATGTTCGCCATCGCCAGCGCCAGCGCGACCTGGGCCCGCTCGGCGGTGCTCAGCTCGCTGGCCAGGCGGTGCGGGTCGACCGCAGCCTCGACCCGCTCCAGCGACTCGCGGGCGCGCCGGTTCAGGGCACGCCGATTGACGAAGCCGAGCGGGCCCCGCGGGAATCCGTTCTCGATCCCGAAGTGCTCGGCGACCGTCATCTGGGCGATCAGCGGCGCCTCCTGGTGGACCGCCCGCACGCCCATCTCACGCGCCGCGGTCGGCGTCAGGTGGGTGGTGAAGACTTTGTCGTAGATCTGTATCTCGGTTCCCTTGTCGGCCGAGTAGGTGCCCGTCACGAGACGGACGAAGGTCGACTTCCCAGAGCCGTTCGAGCCGACCAGGGCGTGGATCTCCCCGGGCGCGATCGACAGGTCGACCCCTTTCAGGACATCCACGTGAGCAAAGCTCTTTCGCGCCCCGCGCACCGTGAGAGGTGCGCGGGACGGATCGAGCTGAGGCGTGGTGCCGCTGACCGAATCGCTGGTGGGATTTGGCTCAGACACGCTCACCTCATTCATCTCCCGATTCCTATTTCAGTCCCAGGAGTTCTTCGAATTTGGGAATGTAGTTCAGCGTGTCGTTCGCGACGTAGTCACCGGTTTCCGTGGTGTTGTTTTCGGTGAACAGTTTGATCGGCACGTGACCGCTGAATTTGTATTCCGGTTCGCTGACGCCGGGGGTTTCCCACAGTTCTTCTTCGTTGAGCATGCGGGACACCTGGTAGAGCGCCATGTAGCCCATGTACAGGTTGTCGAAGCCGGCGTCGGCGACCTGAACCTGGCCTTCCTTCACGTACTGCAGGTTCTGTTCGTTGCCGAGACCGGCGACGACGCTGACTTTGCCGCCGAGCCCGGCGTTGGCGATGGCCGGAACCATCGCGGTGGCAGCCGGGTCATACGAACCCTGGACGTAGGTGATGTCCGGGTTCTGCCGCAGCAGCGAGACGAGCCGCGGGCCGAGCGTGGTTTCGATGTCGGTTCCGACGAACCACTCGGTCGGCAGGACTTCGCATTCCGGGCATTCTTCGACGGTTGCTTCGGACGCTTCGACGAACTGCATCGTCGATTCGTACGATTTGTCGTCGAAGGGCAGCATCACTGCCTTGCCTTCGGAATGGGCGACGACGAACGTCCCCAGGATTTTGCCGAGTTCGGTGTAGTTGGCACCGATGTCGAACGGGTAGCCATTCGGTTCGGGTTTGGCTCCCTGGCTCATCGAGGCGACCAGGACGCCCTGTTCCTTGGCCTGCTTGAGGCCGGAGGAGATGAAGTGGGGATCGACACCGCCGGTGAGGATGACTTCAGCGCCACCCGCCACGGCGTTGGTGACAGCGGCATTCATGCCCTGCGGCGTTCCCTTCCCGTCGTAGGACTTCACGCTCCAACCGAGTTCTTCGGCGATTTCGCCGGCCGCTTCGACCGGCCTGACGCAACCGCGGATCGCACCGGAGCACGGAATCCAGGCGAGCTTCTTGTTCTTCGGGACTTCGACCGGTTCGGTCGGCCCTTCGTAGGTGGTCGGCCCTTCTTCGTATTCTTCGGTCTTCTGTTCCCATTCGGCCAGGTCGAAGCCGCCGCTGGATTCTTCACCGCTGGCTTCTTCTCCGCTGGAGGTCGAGGACGTGCTTTCCGCCGAGCTCGAGCTTCCACCTCCCCCGCAGGCGGTCAGGACCAGGGCGACAAGCAACACCAACACGGACGCCGCAACAAACAGCGGCGAGACGCCTCTTCGGCGCATGACTCTCCTCCTTGATTGGTTCATACCGGGCATCGCTACTTCACTGCGAGGGGATTGATTGGGGTCCCGGCACCTTCGGTGAAGGGCAACGCCGGGGCGCAGAACAGGAACTCGTAGACGCCGTCGTCGGCGCAGTCGGCCGCCAGCTCCTCGAAGTCGAGGATCTCCCCGAGCGTGATCCCCATGTCACGCAGGAGCACCATGTGGACGTTGAAGACCTGGTCCTCGTACTCGCCGGGCAGGACCTCGATCGCCCAGTTGTCCGAGGCGACGACGGCGACTTCCTTCTCGCCGAGCCAGCGACAGCAGGCCATGCCGAGGCCGGGCTCGCCGGCCATGAAGGCGGCGCGGTCCTGCTTGTCCACGTAGAACTTCCGCCAACCGGTGCGGAAGAGCAGGATGTCGCCGGGCTGGACTTCGGTGCCCTGGCGCTCGGCGGCGGCGTCGAGGTCCTCCGGGGTGATGACCTGACCCTGATCGAGCCAGTCGACGCCCTTCAGGGCCGCGATGTCGAGGAGCACGCCGCGGCCGATCACGTCCTTGGAGACTTTGTCGATCGAGTCGTGCTTGAGGCCGTGCGGGGTGACGTCGGAGGCGGGGAACCCGTTGTAGAGGTGATCGTCGTAGTAGACGTGACCCAGGGCGTCCCACTGGGAAGAGCCCTGCAGCGGCATGATGATGTAGTCGTCCGCGTATTTGAAGGGCTCCGGGTAGGGCTGGTCGTCGCCGGTCTCGGACATCAGGCGCAGCGGGTTGTTGCGCACCTCCCCGAGCTGCGGGCCGGTGTTGTCCATCGGGATCGCGAGGTCGAAGACCTTGCCCTTCTTCACCAGCTTCGCGGCCTCGACCAGGCGCTCCGGGGTGATCAGGTTGAGCGCGCCGCGCTCATCGTCCTTACCCCACCGCCCCCAGTTGCTGAGACGTTTGCCAACGGCCCTGAAGTCCCTGAGGTCAGGGAACTGCTCGTCAGACATCACTAACGCTCCTCTCCTGGGCGCTTCCCACGGTGGTCCCCCCATTGGGACCTACCGATCGCCCGGTCAGTCGTAGACGACAATAGACATCTCCCTCTCCGCTGGCAACCCCTGGATCGAAACCTCCACGTTCGGAGCCCCAACGCGGTAGAAGTCCGGCAGGTCCTCGCTGACCCGCATCGGGTAGGAGGCCTCGCGCTTCTCGAGGAAGGACGAAACCCCCTCCTGCACGTCGGGGCTGGTCCCGAGGAAGTAGAGCGCCTCGGAGTCGACCTCGTGGGCGAGGGCCGGCGTGCCCTCGGCGAGCATCTGCCAGAGCATCCGCCGGGCCAGGGCGACGGCGACGCGCGAGGTGCCCTCGGACATCTCCTTGGCCAGCTCGCGGGCCGCGGGCAGCAGCTCGTCGACGGGGTGGACGCTGCGGACGAGGCCGGCGTCGAGCGCCTCCTGCGGTTTGAAGATGCGGCCGGTGAACACCCATTCGCAGGCTTTGCTGATGCCGACGATCCGGGGCAGGAAGAAGCTCGAGCAGGCCTCGGGGACGAGGCCGCGCTTGGCGAAGACGAACCCGATTTTCGCCGAGTCGGCGACGAGCCGGACGTCCATCGGCAGCGTCATCGTGATCCCGATCCCGACCGCCGGCCCGTTGATCGCGCCGATGATCGGCTTGGCGCTGTCGAAGATCCGCCGCGAGAGCGTGCCGCCGCCGTCGGCGTTCTCCGGCATCTGGAAGACGCCGCTGCCGCGATCGAAGGTCGTTTTCCCCTCGCCGAGGTCGGCCCCGGCGCAGAAGGCCCGGCCGCGCCCGGTGACGATCACGCACTTGACCTCGGGGTCGGCGTCGGTGCGGTCGAGGGCGTCGACGAAGTCCTCCAGCATGCCGTAGGTGAAGGCGTTGAGGCGCTCCTCGCGATCGAGTGTGATCGTCGCGATTCCGTCCTCGACGCTGAGGTCGATCGTCTCGTAGGTGGGTGCTTCGCTGTCGCTCACTTGCTCTCTCTCCTCCTCTCCCGGCGCCGCCGTCGCGCGCGGCGGTTCCGGCGGTGATCAAGCTAGGCCGGCCGCCGCAGCGGCCACGCCCACATTCATCGGCGGCCACTTGTCGGTTCCCACAGACCGCCTCCTGCGACGGTCGTCCCGGCCGGAGCCACCGCGTCTACGGTCCTCTCCGGATGCCGCCCGCCGGGGCCGCGGCGGCTGAGCAAGGTCAAGAGAGGAAGGACCGCCGGATGAGCGAGTGGGCTGTGAGTGAGGAGATGGAGACGCTGCGCGTGCTGCGCCAGGAGGACGCGGCGCTGATCGAGCTGAACAGGCCCGAGGCGCTGAACGCGCTGAACGCGACGATGGCCGAGGAGCTGCTCGCGACGCTCCGGTCGATCGGCGCCGACACCGCGGTCCGCGCCGTGCTGCTGACCGGCGCCGGCCGCGGCTTCTCCGCCGGCGCCGACATCGGCGGCCCCCGCGAGGGAGACCGCGCCGCCGCCACCCGCCACGTCCTCGACAACCTCGTCAACCCGATCATCCTCGAGCTGCGGCGACTGCCGAAGCCGGTGGTCGCCGCGGTGAACGGCCCGGCCGCCGGGGTCGGCTGCTCCTTCGCGCTCGCCTCCGACATCGTCCTCGCGGCGGAGTCCTCCTACTTCCTGCTCGCCTTCGCCAAGATCGGCCTCGCGCCCGACGGCGGCGCCTCGATGACGTTGGCGGCCCGGGTCGGGCTCGGCCGCGCCAGCACCCTGGCGATGCTCGCCGAGCGGCTGCCGGCGGCGCAGGCGGTCGACTGGGGCCTCGCCGACCGGCTGGTCGCCGACGAGGAGCTGGTCGCGGAGGCGAAGGCGCTGGCCCTGCAGCTGGCCGCCGGCCCGACCCGCTCCTACGCCGCGATCAAGCGCGGCCTCAACCAGGCCAAGCTGGGCGGGCTGACCGAGCAGCTGGCGCTGGAGACGGAGATGCAGGTGGAGCTGGCGGTCTCCGACGACCACGCCGAGGGCGTGGCCGCCTTCGGCGATCGTCGCGACCCCGTCTTCCGCGGCTTCAAGTAGACGACCAAGGATCGGAGAGGCAAATGCGTGTTCTCGAGCTGCAAAGCACCGACGGCCCCGAGGGGTACGCGATCGGCGACCGTCCCGAGCCGACCCCGGCCGCGGACGAGATCCTGATCGACGTGAAGGCGGCGGGGATCGCCTTCCCCGACCTGCTGATCAGCAAAGGCGCCTACCAGGAATCGCCCGAGCTGCCCTACGTCGCGGGCCAGGAGATCGGCGGCGTCGTCCGCTCGGCGCCCGCCGACAGCGGCTTCGCCGCCGGCGACCGGGTCTGGGCGGCGATCGGCCGCGGCGGCTGGGCGGACGTCGTCGCCGCCCCCCGGGGCCGCGTCTTCCCGCTGGCGAAGGGGCTCAGCTTCGAGGAAGGGGCCGCCCTCGGCTCCAACTTCTCGACCGCGGTGTTCGCGCTCGGCCGCCGCGGCAAGCTCAGCCGCGGCGAGGTGGTCCTGGTGCTGGGCGCCGGCGGCGGCCTCGGCACCGCCTGCTGCGCGGTCGCCACGGCGATGGGCGGGCGGGTGATCGGCGTCGCCTCGACCGAGGAGAAAGCCGAGATCGCCCGTCGCGCCGGCGCGACCGACACGGTGGTCGGCGCCGAGTGGCGCGATCGGGTGCTGGAGCTGACCGACGGCCGCGGCGTCGACGTCGTCGCCGACATCGTCGGCGGCGACGAAACCCTGCAGGCGGTGAGGACGACGGCGCCGGAGGGCAGGGTGCTGATCCTCGGCTTCACCACCGGGGCGATCCACGAGGTCAAAGTCAACCGGCTGCTGCTGCGCAACATCAGCGTCGTCGGCGTCGGCCTCGGCGCCTTCGAGGCGAGCGCCGAGCCGACGATCATGGCGACGCTCGGCGCCGAGCTGAACGAGCTGGTTGCCGCCGGGCTGCGGCCGATCGTCGGCGACGTCTACCCGGTCGAGGAAGGCGTTCGCGCGCTGCAGCAGCTGGACGGACGCGCGGCCCTGGGCAAGATCGTCCTCACCTTCTAGCCCGGCGGCCGGGCGGCGACTCAGAAGACGTGATAGCCGCCGTCGACCAGGAACGTGTCGCCGCTGTGGTACTCGCTGGCCCCGCTCGCCAGGTACACGGCGATGCCGGCGAAGTCGCCGCCCCGGCCCCAGCGCCGCGCGGGAATCCGCGGCAGCACGCGGTCGACCATCGGCTGCGAGGCGAGCATCTCCTCGGTCATCGCCGATTCGATCCAGCCCGGGAGGATCGAGTTGGCGCGGATCCCGTGCCGGGCCAGCTCGACCGCGCAGGAGTTGACCATCGAGATCAGCCCGCCCTTGGAGGCGGCGTAGTGCTGGCCGCGCGGCTGGCCCGAGATCGCCGCGAGGCTGGCGATCCCGACCAGGCTGCCGCCGTCGCCGCGCTCGATCATCGCCCGCGCCGCGGCCTGCAGGGTGAGGAAGGCGCCGTCGAGGTTGGTCGCGAGCACGGCGCGGAATTCGTCCAGCGTCAGGTCGGTGAAGCGGGCGTCGCCGGCCGGGCCGCGGCCGGCGTTGGCGAAGCAGGCGTCGACCCGGCCGAGCTCGGCCAGCGTCGTCGCCATCGCGGCCTCCACGTCCGCGGCGGAGCTGACGTCGCAGCGGACCGCCAGGACCCGGCCGCCGTGGGCGCCGAGCCGGGCGCGGGCCTGCTCGTTGCGCTCCTCGCTGCGGCCCCAGATGCAGACGTCGGCGCCGGCGCGCGCCAGCCCCTCGGCCATCCCGAGGCCGATGCCGCTGTTGCCGCCGGTGACCAGCGCGACGCGGCCGGACAGATCGAACGGGTTCTCCATTCCCACTCCTCCTCGCTCGTTGGCAGCCGCGATCATGCCTGCCTGCCGGCCCCGCGAGGGCCGCCGAGCGCGGCGGCTGGCTTGGAGCGTCCTCCAAGCCGGTTCCAAAGCGCCGGAGCCGCGGCTGATGGAGCGGGTGATCGCGGTCGAGGAGACCGGCAACTTCCGCGACCTCGGCGGCTACCCGACTGCGGCGGGGACGACGCGGTGGCGACGGCTGATGCGGGCCGACGCCCTCGCCGACCTCAGCGACCGGGGGCGGGACCGGCTGACCGCGATCGGCCTGCGCACGATCGTCGACCTGCGCGAGCCGGTCGAGCGCGAGATGGACCCCAACGCGGTCGCCGGGACCGGCGCGGTCACCCACGAGCGACCGCTGTTCGAGGGCCGGATCGACGTCACCACGGTCCGCGGGCTGCGCGGCCTCTACCGCGAGCTGCTCGAGGTCTGCGGCGACCGCATCGCGGAGGTCGTCGGCGTCCTCGCCGCCCCCGGAGCGCTGCCCGGGGTCGTCCACTGCTCGGCCGGCAAGGACCGCACCGGCCTCGTCTGCGCGGTCACCCTCTCGGCGCTCGGCGTGCCCGACCGCGTGGTGGCCGCCGACTACGCGCTCACCGCCGAGGTCCTGACCGGCGAGTTCCGGGAGAAGGTGAGGGCGCGGGCGATCGCCGCCGGGATGACCGAGCAGGCCGTCGCCGTCGCGATGAGCTCGCCGCCCGAGCTGATGATGGAGGTCCTCGCCGGCGTCCGCGAAGAGCACGGCGGCGCCGCCGCCTTCCTGTTCGACCACGGGCTCGAGCCGCAGGCCCTCGAGCGCCTCCGCGAGGCCGTCGTCGCGCCCGCCCGCTGAGCCGTCCCGGCCGTCGGCGATTTCGACAACGAAGGGCCGCGGCGGCCCTGGCGGCCCGCGGCGGGCTGGATAGAAAGGGGGAAAGTCGCCCGAAAAAGGAGCCCTGTTGCCTGACATAGACGCGCACATAACCGGCACCGTGTGGAAAATCGAGTGCGCGGTGGGAGACAGCATCGCGGTCGGAGACGTCGTCGCCATCCTCGAGTCGATGAAGATGGAGATGCCGGTCGAGTCCGAGGTCGCCGGCACGGTGGTCTCGATCACCTGCGAGGAGGGCCAGTCGGTCGAAGAGGGCGACACCGTGGTGGTGGTCGACTGATGAAGCGGACGATCTTCCAAGCCGAGCACGACGACTTCCGCGAGTCGGTCCGCAGCTTCCTGCTCAAGGAGGCGGTGCCCCACACCGAGAGCTGGGAGGCCGCCGGCCTCGTCGACCGCGACTTCTGGTTCAAGGCCGCCCGCCAGGGCCTGGTCGGCTTCGCCGCTCCCGAGGAGCACGGCGGCGCGGGACAGCGGGACTTCCGCTTCAACACCGTGATCGACGAGGAGGTGGCGCTGACCGGCGCCGTCGGCGACAACTTCAACCTGACCAACGACATCGTCCTGCCCTACCTGCTCGACCTCACCAACGACGAGCAGAAGGCGTCGCTGGCTGCCGAAGGTGACCAGCGGCGAGACGATCATCGCGGTCGCGATGAGCGAGCCCGGCGCCGGCTCGGACCTGCGCGGGATGGCGGCGACGGCGACGCGCGACGGCGACCACTACCGGGTCAGCGGCTCGAAGACCTTCGTCAGCAACGGCATCCAGGCCGACCTGATCGTGGTCGCCGCCTACGTCAAGGGCGAGGAGGGCGTCGAGGGGATGGGCCTGTTCGGGGTCGAATCCCAGATGGACGGGTTCAACCGCGGCCGCAAGCTGCCCAAGGTCGGGCGCAAGGCGCAGGACACCGCCGAGCTCTTCCTCGAGGACGTCGCCGTCCCGGTCGAGAACGTGCTCGGCGAGCCCGGCAAAGGGCTGCACTACCTGATGAGCAACCTCGCCCAGGAGCGCCTCTCGATGGCCGTCACCGGGGTTGCCGCCGCTGAACGGGCGCTGCAGATCACGCTCGACTACGCGCGCGAGCGCAATGCCTTCGGCAAACCGATCGGGAGCTTCCAGGCGAACCGGTTCAAGCTCGCCGAGATGACCACCGAGGTCCAGGTCGGCCGCGCCTACGTCGACACCTGCATCGCCGCGCACGTGGCCGGCGAGCTGACCGCGGTCGAGGCGGCCGGCGCCAAGCTCTGGACGACCGAGCTGCAGGGCCGGATCATGGACTCCTGCGTGCAGCTCCACGGCGGCTACGGCTACATGGAAGAGTACGAGATCTCGCGCCTGTGGAAGGACGCGCGGGTGACCCGCATCTACGGCGGCACCAGCGAGATCATGAAGGAGATCGTCGGCCGCTCACTCGGCCTTTAGCTGAAGCTCCTCCGCGAACCCGCCCTGGAGGCGGAGGACCAGAAGCGCGATCTGAGCGCTGAGCTGGGCCGAGCAGTCGGCCGCGATGTCCATCCCGGTCAGCTTCTCGATCCGGCTCAGCCGGTAGCGGATCGTGTTCTCGTGCACCTCCAGCGCGGTCGCCGAGCGGCGCACGCTGCGACCGTTCTCGAAGAAGCAGACGAGCGTCTCCAGCAGCTCCGCCGGCGCCTCGTCCTCGATCAGCGGCCCGATCGATTCCTCTGTGAAGCGGCGCGCCTCCGCCGGGTCGGTGCCGGCGAGGAGCAGCCGGCCGGGGCCGAGGTCGTCGGCGCTCAGCACCTGGATCGTGCCGGGGGGGCCGTAGGCGTCGATGCAGAAGACGACCTGGCGCGCCTGCTCGTAGGCGCGGACGTAGTCCTCGGCGCCGAGGCAGCGCATCGAGATTCCACCGACCAATCGTCCGTTCGGTTCGAGGTCAAAAAAAGCGGCGCTGAGGTCAGCCTTGATGCGATCGACCCCGACGGCGACGGGCTCGTCCCGCGGCAGCTCGAGGATCAGCGCGATCCCCTCGACGACGCCGGTCGCGAGAACCGCCGTCCCCGGCGCCACCCGCTGCACCGCCTCGACCACTTCCTCGGCGTCGGGCAGTTGCTGGAGGTCCCCGTCGCGCCAGCTGACCAGGGCGAGGACGTGCGGGGCGTCGAGCGAGACGCCGAGGAAGTTGGCGCGCCTCTCGACGTGGGCGATGTCCCGGTTGCCGCGGATCAGCTCGGCGGCGAGCGAGGCCCGCGCGTTCCACTCGGCGAGCGCGGCGCGGCGCTCGGCGCTCATCTCGAGCGCGATGATGCTGGCGACGCGACGGCCGATCAGCAGGTCGAAGTTGCTGAACGGGCTCCCCACCTCGCCCAGCACCAGGCTCGCCCAGTGGCCATCGCGGACGGTGACCGGCGCCACCAGCAGCCGAACGTTGACCCCGGCGCGCGGGAACGGCCCGATCACCGAGTTCTTGTCGGTCGCGAGCCGGGAGATCTCGGCGCCGATCTGCGAGCGCAGGCCGGCGTCCTCGCCGACGAGATGGGCGGAGCCGCCGCGCTCGGGCGCGGCGGAGGCGAGGGTGTTCATCTCCGGGTCGCAGATCATGCACGGCTTGCTGGTCAGCTCGGTCACCGCCTCGGCGATCTCGCGCAGGCTGCCGCCGCTGATCACCAGCCGGGTGAAGCGCTCGTCGACGGCGGCGGCCCGGCGCAGGGCCTGGTTCTGGCGGGCGACGGTCTGGCTGCTCTCGCGCAGCTCGCGCAGCAGCTCGCCCTGGTAGATGGCGACCGCGGCCAGCTCGGCGAAGGCGGAGGAGAGATCGCGATCGAGCTCGCAGAACTCGCGCGCCTTGTCCTCGGAGTCGAGGAAGAAGATGCCGATCACCTCGTCGCGCAGGACCATCGGCACGCCCATCATCGAGCGTACGCGCCAGGTCCGCATCGTCGAGCGGACGGCCCGCGGGTCGCGCAGCGCGTCGTTGATCACGACCGGCTCGCGCAGGCGGACGATCTCCTTCGTGAACCCGTCGGCCTCGACCCCGCCGGTGAGGCGCTTGATCATCGGATCGATGTCGTGGTCGGCATGGCCGACCTGCCCGCGGTAGAGACCGGTGTCGTCGTCACGCAGGTAGACGCTGCAGCGGGAGACCCCGACCAGCTCGCACATCTTGCGCGCGGCGAGATGCAGCAACTCGTCGCGGTCGACCACTTCGCGCAGCGCCACGGCGACATCCGAGAAGGCCCGGATCGCCTCGCGGTAGGCGACCTCGCGGCTGCCCCGGTCGCCGCTGCCCGCGGACCCCGGAGGCGAGGAAATCAAATCGACTGCCATATGAGACACACCCTTCTCCCTGCGCTCCTCAGACCAGCTTGGCAATCCGGCCTCGTCCGGTCAAGCCAAAGTGTAGGACTATCGACCCTTGAAGCTCGGCTTCCGCTTCTCGAGGAAGGCCCCGAGCGCCTCGGCCATGTCCTCCGTCCGCGTCGCGATCACCTGCGTCCGGTTCTCCAGCTCGATCGCCGACTCCAGCGACTGGGCGTCGACGTTCCGGTGCAGCACCTGCTTGGTCATCCGCACCCCGAACGGCGAGTTGGCGGCGATTTCCCCCGCCACCTGCTCGGCGGCGGAGAGCAACTCCTCGGCGGGCACGACGCGGTTGACGAGCCCGATCCGCAGCGCCTCCTCGGCCTCGACGAGGCGGCCGGTCAGCATCATCTCGGAGGCGATGCCGAGGCCGACGATGCGCGGCAGCATGTAGGAGACGCCGATGTCGCAGCCGGAGAGCCCGATGCGGACGAAGGCGACGTTGAAGCGCGCCTGCCGGGGCGCAGAGCCGGACGTCGCAGGCCAGCGCCAGCGCCAGCCCGCCGCCGGCGGCCGGCCCGTTGACGGCGGCGACCACGGGCTGGGGCATGTTCTTCAGCGCCGTCGAGAGCGAGGCGATCAGCTCCTGGCGGCGGTAGACGTCGAGCGGGCCGTCGACCGTGCCGACGGCGTCGTCGGACTTGATGTCGACGCCGCTGCAGAAGCCGCGCCCGGCGCCGGTCAGGATCGCGACCCGGACCGACTCGTCGGCGCCGATCTCGGCGATCGCCCCGTGCAGCTCTTCGACCAGCTCCCAGCTGAGCGCGTTGAGCCGCTCGGGCCGTTCCAGGACGATCCGCGCGACGCCCTCGGCCGGAGGACTCGATGCTGAGGTTCTCGTAGGCCATCAGCTCATCATCCCCGCGGCGAGGCCGCCGGCGACCGGGACGACCTGGCCCTGCACGTAGTTCGACTCCGGCGAGCAGAGGAAGCCGATCACGGCCGCCGCCTCCTCGGTGCTGGCGCCGCGCCCGAAGGGGATCATCGCCGAGGCCATCTCGCGCACCTGGTCGGAGATCCCCAGCTCGATCTGCTCGCCGTCGGCGTCGAAGGTCCCGGCCTCCTCTTTGGAGGCGGTGAGGCGGGTTTCGACGAAGCCGAAGGCGACCGCGTTGACGTTGACCTTGAGCGCCCCCCACTCCTTGGCCACCGTCTTCGTGAGGCCGATCAGACCGGCCTTGGCGGAGGCGTAGTTCGCCTGGCCGGCGCTGCCGAAGACGCCGGAGACCGAGGTCACGTTGACGACCTTGCGGAACACCTCGACGCCTTCGGATTTCTCCTTTTTCGCCGGGTCGCGGAAGTGCGGCGCCGCCGCCCGCAGAACCCGGAAGGGGACGACCGTGTGGATGTCCAGCATCGCCTGGAACTGGCGGTCGGTCATCTTGTGGATCGGCCCGTCCCAGGTGTAGCCGGCGTTGTTGACGACGATGTCCAGCTTGCCGAAGGCGTCGACCGCGGTCGCGACCAGCCGGTCGGGGGTGTCGCCCTTCGTCAGGTCGCCCGAGAAGGCGACGGCGCCGCCTCCGATCTCCTCCGCGGCCTGCTCGGCGACCTCGCCGTCGAGGTCGTTGACGACCACCTTCGCTCCGCGCTCGGTCAGCAGCTCCGCGACGGCGCGGCCGATGCCGCGAGCCGAGCCGGTGACGATCGCGGCCTTGCCATCCAGCGTGCCCACAAAGTCTCCTTCTGTCGGTTTGGACCCTCTTCGCTCCCGCAAACCGGGGACTGGATCATCGCCGCGGCCCGCGCCCCGCGGCAGGCCGCGGCGCGGCCGTCGCCCTGTCGAAGATCTCCAGGCGCCGGCCGCGCGCCCCGGGGCGGCGGCCCTCGCCGTCGCCTAAGCTCGGCGCATGGCCTTCGCGGACATCGAGGCGGATCTGAAGATCGACGGGGTCGAGGGCCTGCGCCAGCTGGTCGGCGAGGAGCTCGGCGTCTCCTCCTGGATCGCGATGCCGCAGGACGACGTCGACACCTTCGCCGACGTCACCGGCGACCGCTACTGGATCCACGTCGACCCCGAGCGCGCCGCGCGCGAGACCCCGTTCGGCGGCTCGATCGTCCACGGCCTGATGACGCTCAGCCTCGGGCCCCGCTGCAGCTACGAGATCTACGAGATCCGCGGCTTCGAGCTCGGGGTCAACTACGGCTACGGCAAGGTGCGCTTCCCGGCCCCGGCCCCGGTCGGCGCGAGGCTGCGGATGCGGGCCAAGCTCGAGGCGGTCGACGACGTGCCGGGCGGGATCCAGGTCACGGTGCTGCAGACCTTCGAGTGCGAGGGCGCCGAGAAGCCGGTCTGCGTCGCCGAGGCGATCACCCGGCTGTTCACGCCGCCGGCCGCCTCCTCCGGCGAGTAGCTCAGGGCCGGCGGCAGGTCGCCTCGGCGAGCTCGGCGAGGCGGTCGACCCGCCGCGCCAGGTCCTCGAGCGAGACGCTGGCGTCGCCCATCACGCCGGCCCGGTAGCGCGCGTAGACGCCCTCGCCGATGCAGGCGAGCTTCCAGTAGGCGAAGGCGAGGTAGTAGTCGATCCCGGAGACGTCGAGGCCGGACCGCTCGCCGTAGGTGGCGACGATCTCCTCCCGGGTGGGGAACCCGGGCAGCGCGCTCGGCGTGCCCCCCAGCGCGTGGGTGTCGTCCTCGCCCTCCTGGACCCAGGAGACGAGCAGGCCGCCGAGGTCCGCGAGCGGGTCGCCGAGCGTGCAGAGCTCCCAGTCGAGGACGGCGGCGACGGTCGCGTCGCGACCGGAGACGACGTTGTCGAGCCGGTAGTCGCCGTGGACGATGCTGACCCGCTGCTGCTCGGGCACGCTCGCGCTGAGGCGCGCGAAGACCTCCTCGACCGCCGGTATCTCGCGGGTCTTGGCGTCCGCCCACTGCCGGTTCCAACGCTTCAGCTGCCGCTCGATGTAGCCGCCGTGCCGCCCCAGCTCGCCGAGGCCGACGGCCCCGGGGTCGACGAGGTGGAGGTCGACCAGAACCGAGACCAGCGAGTCCGCGATGCTGGCCCGCTCGGCGAGCGTCGGGAAGGCCCCTTCGGTCACCTCCGGCGCCCGCAGGACCCAACCGTCGACGTACTCCATCGCGTAGAAGGTGGCGCCGCTGACCGCGTGCGTCCTCGCAGATCGCGATCGGGCGCGGGACCGGCACGGTGCTGTCCTGCAGCGCCGAGAGGATCCGGTACTCGCGCCCCATGTCGTGCGCCGATGGCAGTGTGTGGCCGAGCGGCGGTCGACGCAGCACGAATTCGCGCCCGCCGGCGTCCTCGATCCGGAAGGTCAGGTTCGAGCGGCCGCCGGCGACCAGCTCGTAGGCGAACGGCGGCTTCAGCCCCTCGTCGCGGCGGACCAGCCAGGCGGCGACCCGGTCGCGGTCGATCCCGGGGACCTCTGCCGACGTGAGGTTCGAGGACGTCACCGTCTCGGGCGCTCAGATCGCGGTCCAGCCGCCGTCGACGGCGAGCGTCTGGCCGACCATGTAGGAGCCGGCGTCGCTGGCGAGGAGCAGCAGCGCCCCGTCCAGCTCGTGGGACTCGCCCGTGCGCCCGATCGGCGCCCGGCGGCGCAGCCAGGTCAGCGTGCGTTCGTCCTCCCAGACGTCGGTCGTCATCTCGCTGGGGAAGAAGCCGGGAGCGATCGCGTTGACGCGCACCCCCTTGCGCGCCCACTCAGCGCCCAGCTGGCGGGTGAGGTTGACGACGCCGCCCTTGCTCGCGGTGTAGCTGGCCTGCTTCAGCGGCGCCGCCGCGACCAGCCCGTACATCGAGGCGACGTTGACGATCGAGCCCGCTCCCTGGTCGATCATCTGCCTGCCGGCAAGCTGCGCGAGCGCAAAGACCGCGGTCAGGTTGACGTCGACGACGGTTTCGAAGTGGGCGACCGTCTCGGTCTCGGCCGGCTCGGCGCCGCCGAGCCCGGCGTTGTTGACGAGGACGTCGATGCGGCCGAAGCGCTCCACCGCGTGGGCAACCAGCAGCTCCCGCGACTGCGGGTCGGTGACGTCGCAGGCGAAGGCGTGGATGCCGTCGACCTCCGCGGCGAGCGCCTCCAGGCGCTCGGCCCGGCGGGCGGTCGCGAGCACCTCGGCCCCCGCCGCGGCGAGCACCCGCGCGAAGCGGTTGCCGAGCCCGCTGGAGGCACCGGTGACAATGGCGGTGCGCCCGTCGAGGCGAAATGGATCGGCGATCTGGGTCATGCGCGGGGCAGGCTAGGCGCTGCGCCGCCGACGGCCGAGGGGCCGCTCGCGAGCCCGTGTAGAGACTTCCAAACGACCGGGCGGCTAGCTGGCTTCGGCGATCCGACGGGCTTCCGCCATCAGCCGGGGCACGTCGGCCTCCAGCGACTTGGCGTAGTCGGAGTCGACGTTGCCTTTGACGTAGTGGGCGTAGGCGCCCTCGATCACCGCGCCCAGCTTCCACAGCGCCAGGCACGTGTACCAGTCGATGTGCTCGACCGAGCGCCCCGAGTGCTCGGCGTAGTGCCGGGCGAGGTGCTCGCGGGTCGGCGCGCCCTCGACCCGGCTGACGCCCTGCAGGTTGTCGATCGCCGGCGGGCTGCCCCGGTCCGGCCCCCAGAGCCCGAGCAGCAGGCCGAGGTCCAGCAGGGGATCGCCGATCGTCGCCATCTCCCAGTCGATGATCGCCTTCACCTCGATCGGCGGCTCCCGCGAGAAGAGGCAGTTGTCCAGATGGAAGTCGCCGTGGATGATGCCGGGCGGCTGCGCCGGCGGGCGGTTGGCTTCCAGCCACTCGCAGAGCCAGTCGAAATCGGCGATCTCGCGGACCTGGTAGCTCTCGAACTGTCCCCGCCAGCGCCCGACCTGGCGCTCGAGGAAGCCATCGGGCCGGCCGAATCCCTCGAGGCCGGCGGCGCGCCAGTCGACGCTATGCATCGTGGCAAGCGCCTCGACAACGCGCTCGCCGACCTCTCGCAGGGATTCGAGGCCCGGCGGGTAACCGGGCGGGAGGTCGTCGAGGACTGCGAAGCCATCGACGAACTCCATGACCAGGAAGGGACCGCCCTCGTCGTCAGGGGTGGCGAGGGCACGCGGGGTGGGGGCCGGGACGGGGGTGTCGGCGACGGCTCCGAGGACGCGAAACTCCCGCTCCATGCTGTGCGCACTGGGCGAGAGCGTCGCCTGCGGGGGTCGTCGCAGGACGTTGCGCGCCCTCGGGCTCTTGAGGAGGAGGGTCTCATTGGAGTTGCCGCCGCTGAGGTATACGAGACTGAACGGGCCCTCTTCTCCGAGTCGCTCGCTCAGCCAGGCGGCCAGCGTTGGGCTGACCTCCTCCTCCGTCCCGGGTGGCATCCGGCTCATCCCTTCCATGTCGCCGATTGTCTGCCGGCGACCTCCCCGGCCGCCTCCGGCCGGCGCCGGAAGCTTGGAGATTTCTCTACCGGCTGCCGGCCGCTGACCGCGGCGGCGGCCGCGGCTCCTCTTCTAGCGTGGTGCCATGGCCTGGGACTTCGAGACAGACGCCGCCTTCGAGGCCGAGCTCGCCTGGATGCGCGAGTTCGTGCGCGAGGAGATCTTCCCCCTGGAGACGCTCGAGATGGACTGGCGCGCCTACTGGCGCCTGATCGAGCCGCTCAAGGAGCGGGTCAAGGAGCGCGGGCTGTGGGCCGCCCACCTGCCGCCGGAGATGGGCGGCATGGGACTCGGCCAGGTGGAGCTGGCGCTGATGCACGAGATCCTCGGCGCCTCCGAGCTGGCACCGCCGGTGTTCGGCAACCAGGCTCCGGACTCCGGCAACTCCGAGCTGCTCGCCCTGGCCGGCACCGACGAGCAGAAGCGACGCTGGATGGAGCCGCTGCTGGCCGGGGAGATGCTCAGCGCCTTCTCGATGACGGAGCTGGGCACCGGCTCGGACCCGCGCCAGTTCACGACACAGGCCGTGCGCGATGGCGAGGAGTGGGTGATCGACGGCACCAAGTGGTTCGTCGGCAACGCCACCCGGGCCGACTTCCACATCCTCATGGCGCGCACCGACGTCTCCGCCGATGCCGATCCCTACGAGACGACCTCGATGCTGATCGTCCCGACCGACACGCCCGGGATCGAGATGCGAGAGCTGGGGCTGATGCACGACCCCGAGTCCAAGGGGCTCGTCCACACCCATGCCGAAGTCGTCTACGACGGGGTGCGGGTGCCGGCTGAGAACCTCCTCGGCGAGGAGGGCGGCGGCTTCGTCCTCGCCCAGAAGCGGCTCGGACCGGGCCGCATCCACCACTGCATGCGCTGGGTCGGCGTCTGCCGGCGCGCCTTCGACGCGCTCTGCGAGCGCGCCGTCAGCAAGTCGGTGCACGGCAGCCTGCTCTCCGAGAAGCAGATGATCCAGGACTGGGTCGCCGACTCGGCGGCGGCGATCGAGGCGTTCCGCCTGCTGACGCTGAAGGCGGCCTGGACGATCGACCGCCACGGCTCCAGCGGCGCCCGGACCGAGATCGCGATGATCAAGTACTGGGGCGGGTCGATCATGCACGACGTGATCGACCGCGCGATCCAGGTACACGGCTCGCTCGGCTACTGCGATGACATGCCGCTCGAGCAGATGTTCCGCTGGGCGCGTGCCGCGCGGCTCTACGACGGGCCGGACGAGGTGCACAAGGTCTCGGTCGCGCGCCGCATCCTGCGGGGCTACGAGCCGCACGAGACCCCCACCGACCACGTCCCCTCGCGGCGCGAGCGGGCGATCGAGAAGTATGGCGAGGCGCTCGACGCGCTGGCGGCATAGTGGCGCGGGCGCTCCTGATCGACTTCGGCGGCGTCCTCACCACGGACGTCTTCGAGAGCTTCGCCGAGCTGGGCCGAGCGCAGCGGCCTGCCGCGCGAGGCCGTCCGCGAGGCCTTCGCCGGCGACGAGCGCGCCCAGCGCCTGCTCGTCGACCTGGAGACCGGGGCGATGCCGATCGCCGAGTTCGACCTCGCCTTCGCCGAGCTGCTCGGCGCCTCCCACGGGGTCGAGGTCTCCGCCGAGCGAGTCTGCGAGGGGCTCAACGAGGGCCTCCGCCTGGTGCCGGAGATGGTCGAGCTGACCCGCGCCGTCCGCGCCGCCGGCGTCCCGACGGTGCTCGTCTCCAACTCGATGGGCTACGATGCCTACTCGCTGGTCGACGTCGAGGAGCTGTTCGATGCGACCGTCCTCTCCGGCCAGGTCGGGGTGCGCAAGCCCTCGCGCCGGATCTACCGGCTCGGGGCCGAGGCCGCCGGGGTCGACGTCGCCGAGTGCGTGCTGGTGGACGACATCGACCGCAACCTCGCCGGCGCCGCGCGGATCGGCGTCGCCGGGATCCTCCATGCCGAGCCCGAGGCCACCGCCGCGGAGCTGGAGCGCCACCTCGGCCTCGACCTGCAGCGGAACGGTGGCATCGCCGTGAGCCGCCGCGCGGTCGTCACCGGGGCCAGCCGCGGGATCGGCCGCGCGATCGCGCTCGCCCTCGCCGCCGACGGGAACCGGGTCCTCGCCACCGCCCGCACCGAGTCGGGGCTCGCCGAGACCGTCGCCGCCGCCGCCGGCCTTCCAGGATCGGTCCTGCCACTGCCCGCCGACATGGCCCGTCCGGAGGAGTGCTCGGCCCTCGCCCGCCACGCGGACGAGGCGCTCGGCGGGCCGCCGGAGATCCTCGTCTACTGCGCCGGGATCGCCCGCCCGGGATCGATCGCCGAGCTGACGCTGGCCGACTGGAACGAGTCGATGCAGGTCAACGCGACCGCGGCCTTCCTCGCCGCCCAGGGAGCGATCCCGGCGATGCTCGAGGCCGGTTGGGGGCGGATCGTCAACATCGCCTCGCTCTACGCGCGCTTCGCCGCCAAGCACGCCGGCGCCTACGCCGCCAGCAAGCACGCGCTGCTCGGCCTCACCCGCGTCCTCTCCGCCGAGCTGGTCGGCAAGGGGATCACGGCCAACGCGATCGTGCCGGGCTTCGTCGACACCGAGATGGTCCGCGAGGAAGCCACCGGCGTCGCCGCGAAGCGCCGAATGGAGGTCGAGGACGTGATCAAGCTCTTTCTCCGCATCCAGCCGCTCGGGCGCCTGATCGAGCCCGACGAGGTCGGGGCGCTGGCCGCGTTCCTCTGCGGCGAGCGGGCCGGAGCGATCAGCGGTCAGGCATTCGGAATCGACGGAGGGGCTTACCAGGCATGAACCAGAACGCCACCACAGGACCCTTGCGAGAGGTCAGGATCGTCGACCTGACCCGGCTCCTGCCCGGCGCCTTCGGGGTCGGTCTGCTGAGCGACCTGGGCGCGGACGTAGTCAAGGTCGAGCAACCGGTCGTCGGCGACTACATGCGCGACAACGAACCGAAGATCGGCGGCGAGTCAGCCTACAGCTGGTCGACCGACCGCAACCGGCGCTCGCTCTCGCTCGACCTCAAGGACCCGCGCGGCGCCGAGGCGCTGCGACGCCTGGTCGCCGAGCGCCGACGCGCTGGTCGAGAGCTTCCGCCCTGG
Source organism: uncultured Solirubrobacterales bacterium (assembly GCA_963764365.1). Classification (GTDB taxonomy): domain Bacteria; phylum Actinomycetota; class Thermoleophilia; order Solirubrobacterales; family 70-9; genus VRUE01. Next base: position 15,801 of record CAVXSI010000019.1, on the reverse strand, counting down.
GGTGATGGACCGCCTGGGCCTCGGCTACGAGGACCTCCGCGAGGTCAACTCCGCCCTCGTCTACGTCTCGATCACCGGCTACGGCCAGGACGGACCGCTGCGCGACGCTCCCGGGCACGACCTCAACTACATCGGCCGCGCCGGCCTGCTCAGCATCACCGGCACCACCGAGCGGCCGGTCATCCCGGGCGTCCAGATCGCCGACATGGCCGCGGGCGGCCTGATGTCCTGCGTCGGCCTGCTCGCCGCCCTGATGCGCGCCCGCGCCAGCGGCGAGGGCGACCACGTCGACGTCTCGATGTGCGACGGCTGCTTCGCGATCGCCTCGCCCCACATCGCCTGCCACCTCGCCGACGGCGACCTCGGCGGCCGCGAACGGATGCCGCTCAACGGCGGGCTTCCCCGCTACAACCTCTACGAGTGCGCCGACGGCGAGTGGATCACGGTCGGCGCGGTCGAGGAGAAGTTCTTCGTCAACCTCTGCGAGGCGATCGGCCGCCCCGAGCTCGCCGACTCCCACGACAAGCCGGAGATGATCGAGACCTGGCGGGAGATCTTCAGGGCGCGCCCGCGCCGCGAGTGGCTCGACCTGCTGGAACCGGTCGACTGCTGCGTGGGCCCGGTCAACGACTTCGCCGGCGCCACCACCGATCCGCAGCTGACCGAGCGACGGATGGTCGTCGAGCTCGCCGACCGCGAGGGGCGGCCGGCGCCGCAGACCGGCACCCCGCTCAAGTTCCGCGAGAACCCGGCCGGGGTGCGCTCGCCGATCCCCGCGCTCGGCGAACAGACGCGAGCCGTGCTCGAGGAGCTGGGCTACGCGGAGGCTGAGATCGACGAGCTGCTCGACACCGGCACCGCCTACGACAGTCACCGCCGCGACGCCCGGCTAACGGCCTGGCGTCGCTCAGGGCGTGACCAGGACCTTGAGCGACGCCTCGGGGTCGGACTGGATCCGGAACGCGTCTTCGATTCGGGCCAGCGGCAGCTCGTGCGAGATCAGCCGCCGAAGCGTCGACCTCGCCCCGCGCCAGCGCCGCGATCACCTCCGGGAACTCGTGCTTGTAGCCGAGCGCGCCGCGCATGTCGACCTCCTTCATCGTCAGGATGTCCGGCCGCAGCTCGGCCTTGCGCCGCGTACATCGCGCAGAGCACGACCGTACCGCCGGAGCGCACGCAGCGGACGGCGTCGCCGAGGGCGGCCGGAACCCCGGCGCAATCGATCACCAGGTCGGCGCGGGCGCCGCTGCCGTAGGCGCCGATCCCGGTGCGCTCGGACGACCGCCGCCACCGTGCTTTCGGCAAGCGGGTCGATCGCCGCGTCGGCACCCAGCGCCAGAGCGCCGCCGCGCGCCGCCGCGCGCGAGGGATCGCTGACCAGCAGCGTCCCGACCCCGACCCGGCGCAGGAAGGCGGTGACCCCGAGGCCGATCGGGCCGGCGCCGAGCACGACGGCGGCCTGACCGGGCTCGACCCGCGAGCGGTTGACGGCGTGCAGGGCGACCGCCAGCGGCTCGACCAGCGCCGCCGAGCGATCGTCGATCTCGTCGGGCAGCGGGAAGACGACCCGGCCGACCGCCGCCTTCGGCACCAGCACCCGCTCGGCGAAGGCACCGCGGCGACCGTAGCCGATGTTGTCGCCCATCCCCGCTTCGCAGAGTTGGATCTCGCCCGCGGCACATGCTTCGCATTCGCCGCAGGGGACGAGCGGCCGGGCGACGACCCGCTGCCCGGGCTCGAGGCCCTCGACGCCGGGAGCTTCGACCACGGTCCCGGCGAACTCGTGGCCGAGCACCTGACCCGGGCTCGGCGACAAAGCCCTCGTGGTAGCTGTGCAGATCCGAGCCGCAGATGCCGCAGTGGGCGACCTCGACCACCGCCTGGCCGGGCTCGGCCACCGGGGCCGGCAGGTCGACCACCTCGAGCCTCTCGATCGCTTCCCACTGGGCGGCGCGCATGCGACTCTGCCCGGCCCCGACGCGTCCTCAGTCGGCGACGTCGAGGACGATCCGCGAGCCCCCGGTCTGGCCCTCGTGAACCCGCCGCAGGCCCTCGTTGACGTCCTCGAGCGGGATCACGTCGCCGACCACCTTCGGCAGCACCAGGTCGCCGGCGGCCATCAGCTCGATCACCTTCGCCACCTCCCAGGGCTCGGCCCCGTAGGAGGCGAGCAGCTCGCGCTCGCGGGGCACGAAGGTGATCAGCCGCCCGGCGTCGGCCTTGCCGTCGCCGAGCCCGACGACCACCGCGCGGCCGCCGTCGTCGAGCGAGCGGACCGCCGCTTCGCAGGTCTCGGTTCGGCCGACGAACTCCAGCGCGACGTCGACGCCGCCGTCGGCGGCGATCTTCCGCAGCGCGCCCTCCTCCGGATCCAGCGCTTCGGTCGCACCGGTCTCCAGGGCCCACTCGCGGGCCTCGGGGCGGGGATCCACCGCGATCACCTTCGAGGCGCCGAGCGCGACCGCGCAGCCGAGCGCCGAGAGCCCGAGGCCGCCGACCCCCCAGAAGGCGACCCGCGAGCCCTCCTTCACCCCGCCCCGGGTGGCGACCGCATGGTAGGCGGTGGCGACCGAGTCGGTGGCGACGGCGCTGAGCTCGTCGCTGAGCTCGTCGGGCAGCTCGACCAGGTTGCGGACCGGGACCGAGATCAGGTCGGCCCAGGCCCCGTGCCGCTCGGCGCCGAGGCACTCGTTGCGCTTGCAGATCACGGTCCGGCCGCTGAGGCAGGCGTCGCATTCCATGCAGGAGACGAGCGGCACGATCGCCACCCGGGTGCCGGGAGCCGGCCCATCGGTGCCGGGTCCGAGAGCCTCGACGCGGCCGGCCGGCTCGTGGCCGAGGATGATCGGGAGGAAACGGGTTTGCGCGGTGCCGTCGATTGCGAAGTGGACGTCGGAGCCGCAGATCCCGACCTTGGTCAGCGCCACCAGCGCTTCGCCCGGGCCGGGCTCCGGCTCCTCCCACTCGCGGATCGACAGCTCCGACTCGGTCAAGACGGCGGCTCGCATTCGGCTCCTCCGGATCTGAGGTTGACCCCCCCAATCTCCCTCCCGGCGGCGCCCGGCTCGCGGATACCGGGGTCCCGGCGCTGTCGATCTCTCCAGCGCCGCTACTCCTAGGAGCGGTCGAGGAAGGCGGCGACGGCCTCCCGGAAATCGTCGCTGGCGAAGCACTCGCGCACCGCCGCCCTGGTCGCGGCGAGGTTCTCCGCCTGTTCGCGCCCGAGCCCGCCGTAGACGAGGCGCTTGACGCGGGCGGTGGCGGCGCCGTACCCGGCGCCGAGCCGGCGGGCCTCGGCGATCGCCCGCTCGACCAGCTCCCCCGGCTCCGCCACGGCGGAGAGGAAGCCGCACTCGAGCGCCGCCTCGGCCTCGAGGAACTCGCCCGAGTAGAGCAGCTGGAGCGCCTTCGGCAGCCCGACGATGTGGGGCAGCAGCCAGCTGGCGGCGCCGGTGTCCGGGACCAGCCCGAGGCGGCTGAAGTTCCAGGCGAAGCGGGCCGCGGGGGAGCCGATGCGGACGTCGGCCTGGGTCGCGATCTCGGCGCCCATGCCGACCGCGACGCCGTTGACCGCCGCCACCACCGGCTTCGGGCAGTCGACCAGCCAGAGCGACGGGTCGAACCCGGCGAGGCCCTCGCTCTGAGTCGATCCCTCGCCGTGGAACGCCTCGCGCAGGCCCTCGACGTCGGCGCCCGAGGAGAAGGCGCGGCCGCGGCCGGTGAGGACGACGGCGTCGACGCCGTCGTCGCGGCCGAGCTCCCCGAGCAGGTCGATGAGCTCGCCGAGCATCGCCGCCGTGAAGGCATTCATCCTCTCGGGCCGGTCGAGGGTGACGAGGCAGACCGCCCCGTCGCGGTCGACTGTGATCGCCATGTGGATCTCTCCGTTCTGTTCGCGCCGCGGACTTGCCCCGAGTGTCGCCGATGCGCCAGGATCGAAGGCGATGCCGAGCGACTGGCAGTTGTCGAAATCCAAGATCGAGGTGCTGGGCAGGGAGATGGCCTACGTCGAGCGCGGCGAGGGCGCGCCGATCGTCTTCCTCCACGGCAACCCGACCTCCTCGTTCCTCTGGCGCTCGGTGATGGCCGAGCTCGAGGGCCGCGGCCGCCTGATCGCACCCGACCTGATCGGGATGGGCGACTCCGAGAAGCTCGACGCCGGCGAGGAGGACCGCTACACCTTCGCCTGCCACCGCCGCTACCTCGACGCGCTGCTCGACGCCCTCGACCTCGGCGACGGGGTGACGCTGGTCGTGCACGACTGGGGCAGCGCCCTCGGCTTCGACTGGGCCCGGCGCAACCCCGGCCGGGTGCGCGGCATCGCCTACATGGAGGCGATCGTGCGGCCGATCGCGAGCTGGGACGAGTGGCCCGAGGCGGCGCGGGGAATCTTCCAGGCGATGCGCTCGCCGGCGGGCGAGGAGCTGATCCTCGACCGCAACATGTTCGTCGAGCGGATCCTCCCCGCCTCGATCCAGCGCCAGCTCTCCGAGGAGGAGATGGAGGAATACCGCCGGCCCTTCGCCAGCCCCGGCGAGGACCGGCTGCCGACCCTCGTCTGGCCGCGCGAGATCCCGATCGAGGGCGAGCCGGCGGCGGTGGCCGAGGTCGTCGACGCCTACTCGAGCTGGCTCGCCGGCGCCGCGGAGGTGCCGAAGCTGTTCGTCGACGCCGACCCCGGCACGATCCTGATCGGATCCCAGCGCGAGTTCTGCCGCGGCTGGCCGAACCAGACGCAGGTCACGGTCCCCGGGCTGCACTTCATCCAGGAGGACTCGGGCGCCGAGATCGGCGCCGCGATCGCCGCCTGGCTCGACCGGATCTAGACGGCGGCGAAGACCGCGGCCATCCCCTGGCCGCCGCCGATGCACATCGTCTCCAGACCCCAGCGCGCGCCGCGGCGACGCATCTCGCGCAGCAGGGTCGCGAGGATGCGGGCGCCCGTCGCCCCGACCGGGTGCCCGATCGAGATCCCGGAGCCGTTGACGTTGATCCGCTCGTGCTCGTCGTCGGCGAAGCCCCACGCGCGGGTGCAGGCCAGGACCTGGGAGGCGAACGCCTCGTTCAGCTCGATCAGGTCGAGCTCGCCGAGCGTCAGGCCGGCCCGGTCCAGCGCCCGCGCGGTGGCCGGGATCGGCCCGATCCCCATCAGGCGGGGCTCGACGCCCGCCACGGCCCAGGATACGAGGCGCCCCAGTGGCTCCAGCCCCAGCCGCTCCGCCAGCTCGGGCGAGGTGATCAGGCAGGCGGCCGCGGCGTCGTTCTGGCCGCTGGCGTTGCCGGCCGTGACCGTCGCCTCGGGGTCCGAGCCGGCCAGGATCGGCCGCAGCGCGGCCAGCGACTCCAGCGAGCTGTCGGCGCGCGGGTGCTCGTCGCGGTCGACCACGGTCGGCTCGCCCCGCCGCGAGGGCACCGCGACCGGCACGATCTCCTCGGCGAAGCGCCCGTCCTCGGTCGCGGCGACGGCGCGACGGTGCGAGCGCAGCGCCAGGCGGTCCTGCGCCTCGCGCTCGATGCCGTGCTCGGCGCGCACGTTCTCCGCCGTCTCCAGCATCCCGCCGGGGACCGGCCAGTTGCGGCCGCCGGCGGTGACCCGGGCCCGGGCGAGCCGGTCGTGCAGCATCAGGCCCTCGCCCCGCGTGCCCCAGCGCGCCTGCGGCTGAGTAGAGCTCCGCCTGGCTCATGCTCTCGACGCCGCCGGCGACGACGAGGTCGCTGGCGCCGGTCTGCACCTGCATCGCCCCGTACACGATCGCCTGCAGGCCGGAGCCGCAGCGGCGGTCGAGCTGCAGCCCGCCGACCTCGACCGGAAAGCCGGCGTCGAGCGCGGCGACGCGGCCGATCGCCGGCGCCTCGCCGCTCGGGTAGCACTGCCCGAGCAGGACGTCGTCGACCTGCGCGGGGTCGATCCCGGTGCGCTCGACCAGCGCCCGCAGGACGGTCGCCGCCAGGTCCGCGGCGGGAACCTCGCGAAAGGCGCCGCCGTAGCGCCCCACCGGGGTGCGCAGCGGCTCGCAGATCACTGCCTCTCTCATCGCTCCTCCCTCAGCAGCGCCGCGGCGCGGGACCGCAGCTCGATCGGTCCTGATCTTGGTTCCGTTGGTGCCGGTCGTCACCGGGAAGCCGGCCAGAACCTGCAGGCGGGCGGGGACCTTGAACGGCGCCAGACGAGCTGCGGCAATGCTCGATCAGCTCCGCCTCGTCGACCCGCGACCCGGGTTCCAGTGTGACGAAGGCGACCGCGACGTCGCTGCCGCCGCTCGACGGCGCCGACGACCTTGGCGGTCGCCACCGCCGGGTGGTCGGCGAGGAAGCGCTCGATCTCCGCCGGCTCGACCAGGAACCCGCGCAGCCGCAGCGCGTCGCTGTCGCGGCACACGTACTCGAACTCGCGCTCGCCGGTCAGCCGCCCGAGGTCGCCGCTGCGAAACCAGCCGTCCGCGGTCGTCGTCTCCGCCAGCAGCTCGGGGGTGCCGAGGTAGCGATCGAGGACGTTGTAGCCGCGGAACTGGAGCTCGCCGACCTCGCCGCGGGGCAGCGGCCCTCCCTCGCGGGGGTCGCGCACGCGGACCCCGATCGCCGGCGAGACGGTGCGCCCGCCACCGCGTACCCGGTCCTCGGGCGCGGCGGAGTCGGGCCAGAGGGCGGTCAGCGCGAAGATCTCCGAGGAGCCGTAGACGCCGACCAGGTTCGCCCCCCACTCGCGCGCAGCCCAGGCGACGAACTCGCGCGAGCGCCCGCCGAAGTCGGCGATGCCGCCGCGCCGTACGGTGGCGCGCATCGTCCCGGGGTCCCAGGCGTCCATCAGCCGGGCCAGCATGTCGTCGCCGCCGACGACGTGGCTGACGCCCGCCTCCTGCATGTCGGCGATCACGCGGGACACGTCGAAGACCGGCTCCAGCAGGCAGGCGCCGCCCGCCGCGAGCATCGCCATCGCCGGCGAGAAGCCGAAGACGCCGGTGAACGGCAGCACGCCGAGGAAGACGTCGCCGCGCCGCATCTCCAGCGCAGCGGCGACGTTCGCCGAGTGGCGCACGACGGCGGCCTGGTCGTGGCCGGCGAGCTTCGGATACCCGGAGGAGCCCGAGGTGGTGAAGCACGAGGCGAGCCGCTCGGCCGCGAGCGGGGCCGGAGCGGCGGTCGGAGCGGCCTCGCCCGGCTCGGGGGCTCCGCCAGGCGCCGGCGCCGAGGTCGAGCGCGGGCTCGGCACCGCGGACGGTCGCCACCCAGGGCGGCCGTCCCTCGCCGGCCGCCTCCCAGGCCGCGTGCAGCCGCTCGGCGAACTCGAGCCCGAGGAAGCTGGCCGGCACGGCGACGCCGGCCGGGCGGGCCCGACGCAGCACGTTGGCCAGCTCGTCGACCCCGTAGCGCGTGTTGACGCCGACGAAGGCGGCGCCGCACTGGGCGAGCGCGAACTGCCAGACGACCGCCTCCGACCAGTTCGGCAGCCAGACCGCGACCGCGTCGCCGGCCGCCAGCCCGCGCCCGCGCAGCTCGGCGGCGAGCTCGGCGCTGGCGGCGCCGAGCTGGTCGAAGCTGAGCCGGCGCAGGGCCGAGCCGTCGGGCTCCAGCAGCGCCACATCGGTGCCGCGGTGTCGCGGCGGCGCCCTCGAGCATCGCGGCCAGCATCGTCAGAGGTCCACCTCGAGCTTGCGCGAGGAGTACTTCCAGACCCCGTCCTCGTGGACGAGGTCGTCGTCGTAGACGCCGAAGATCGCGACCGCGAAGCCGTTGTCCTTGTCGAGGTAGGTGAGGTAGGCGCTCTGGTGCGCGGTGGCGCCGTCGACCTCGATCAGGAAGTTGGTCGTGATGTGGCGGCCGTCGACCGGGAAGGTGGTGATCAGCTCGCGCAGCTGCCCGTGCCCGCGGTAGGAGCGCCCGGCGTTGGAGCGCTCGAAGAAGCCGTCGTTGGTCCAGCACTCGAGGTAGGCGTCGACGTCGCCGTAGTCGAACGCCAGGTTGTAGCGCGCCGAGAGCGCCTTGATCGCCTCGATCTCATCCATCTCGCTTCCTTTCCTCGGCACCGCCTGCGCCCAGCCGCGCCAGCCACCCGGCGAGGGTGCCGGGAAAGTCCGGCAGCTCCTCCATCGGGTAGTGGCCGACGCCGGGAAGGACCTCGGCGGTGCAGTTGGTGATCTGCCCTCGCATCGATTCGAGGACCTCGCGGTCCAGCCAGAAGTCGTCCTCGCCGGCGACCAGGTGAACCGGGGCGGCGATCCGCCCCAGCGCCCCGTCGAGCCGGTGCCGCGCCCAACCGATCAGGTCGGCGGTCGAGACGACCGGGTCCTCGCGCCGGTGCCGCGCCGCCAGCTCGGCGGCCCTGGCCGGGGCGAGGGCGCTGCCCAGCGAGGCCAGCGTCCCGTAGAAGGTGCGGTCGCCGCGGCTCGGCGAGCTCGCGTCCTCGAGCTCGCGCTCGAGCCCGGCCGGCGAGAGCACGCCGGCGGCGGCGTTCGCCTCCATCGCGACGACGCCGAGCGCCAGCTCCGGCGCCCGTGCCGCCAGGTCGAGGGCGATGCGCCCGCCGATCGAGCAGCCGACCAGGTAGGCGCGGTCGACCCCGAGAGCCGCCAGCAGCCGCCGGCACCACTCGGCGTAGAGCGAGAGGTCGTCGATCGGCCCGGCCGCCGCCGCGTCGGAGCGGCCGTGGCCCGGCAGGTCGGGGACGATCACCCGGTAGCCGGCGGCGGGAAGCTGCTGCAGCGTCTCGCGCCACTGCACGCCGCTCTGCCCGGCGGTGTGCAGGCAGAGCACCGCCTCGCCCTCGCCGGCGACCTCGGCGAAGCCGACGCGGCCGTCGATCGCGAGATGGCGGGCGCCGATCACCGCTCCCGCCCCGCGGCGAGCTCGCGCGCGCAGTCGCAGATCGCCTGCACCGCCTTGGTCATGCGCACGTACTGGTACTGGTCGCCGCGGGCGACGAACTCGCCGCGCATCGCGCGGGCGATGAAGTCGTTGCGCGGCGCCAGCAGCAGCCGCGTCCAGGCGATCTCCTCGCCGGCGAGCGAGAAGGTCGGGCCGAGCGGCATCGAGCGGCCGACCCCCAGCACGCTGCCCCGGAAGATCCGCAGCTGCACCGAGTCGGCGCCGCAGGCGAGCTCGACCGAGCCGTCGAAGGTGCGGGTGGCGGCGGCGAACTCGGCGCGCTCGGCGAGCCGCTCGGCGAGCAGCTCCGCCCACGGCCGCGAGCCGACGTCGGTGCGCAGGTGCTCGGCCAGCGGGCCGGCGCCGGGATCGGCGAGCGGCATGGTTCGCCTCGACGCTGCCTTCGCCGAGCGCCCGCCCGCCGCGGGCGCGCAGGGCCAGGTGAGTCCGCACCAGGCCACGGCGCTCGTGCTGCCAGCGCCCGGCAGCGAGTCGTCGTCCCCTCCAGCACGACCCGCTCGCCCGCGCGCGGCAGCTCCGCGAAGCTCCAGGCGAAGCCGGCGATCCCCTCCCCGCCGGAGCCGAGCAGCCCGAGGCTCTCCGCCAGGCGGAGGACCGCGGCCGCCGTCGAGGGTGCGGTCAGGCCCGGCTCGGCGACAGCGCGCGGCTCGCTTGCCGCGGTGCGGCCGACCCGCTGCTCGGCGAAGGCGAGCGCGGCGGTCAACGTCCCTGGAACCGTGGCGGGCGCTTCTCGAGAAACGCCCGCACGCCCTCGCGGTGATCCTCGGTCGCGAACAGCTCCTCCATCGTCGCGGTCACCCAGCGTCCGAGCGAGGGCCAGTCCGGGTCGAGCGCGCGCCGCAGGCCGGCCTTGATCGCGCGCGTCGCCAGCGGCGGCTGGGCGGCGATCCTGCGCGCCATCTGCAGCGACTCCTCGAGCAGCTGGTCGTGGGGGACGACGCGCCCCACGAGACCGATCCGCAGCGCCTCCTCGGCGTCGATCAGCTCGCCGCCGATCAGCAGCTCGGTCGCCTTTTCGCGGCCGACCAGCTGCGCCAGCCGGCCGAGGCCGGCGACGTCGGAGACGAGGCCGCGAAGGACGAAGAGCTCGCCGAGGCGCGCCCGCTCGGAGGCGAGCCGCAGGTCGGCCATCAGCGCCAGCTCCATCCCCCAGCCGACCGCCGGCCCGTTGACCGCGGCGATCACCGGCACGTCGGTGTGCAGGAGCGCGTCGCAGGCCGGGGTGAGTCGCGGGATGCGGCCGGTGACCGGCCCGGCGGACGGCTCGCCGCCCCCCATCACCTCGCGCACGTCGTCGCCCGAGCAGAACGCCGGGTCGGCGCCGGTGATGACGAAGCACCGCGCGTCGACCTCGACCACGGCCTGCTCGAGCTCCTCGTAGGTCTGCCAGCGCATCGCGTTGCGGACCTCGGGGCGGTCGATCGTGAGCAGGGCGACGCCGTCCTCGACGCTGACCTCGATGTCGGCGCTCATCGGGCCTCTCCTCAGGCGCCGGAGCCGAACAGGCGCTGCGCCTCGAGCGTCTCGCGCAGCTCGCGCTTCAGCACCTTGCCGGTCGCCCCGCGCGGCAGCTCCTCGACGAAGATCACCCGCTGCGGCTTCTTGTAGCCGGCGAGGTGCTCGCGGCTGTGGGCGACGATCGAGTCCTCGCTCGGCTCGCTGTCGGCGACCGGGACGACGACCGCGCAGACCGCCTCGCCCCAGCGCGGGTGCGCGACGCCGACCGCGGCGGCCTGGGCGACCTCCGGGTGCAGGTGGAGGATGTCCTCGACCTGGCGCGAGTAGACGTTCTCGCCGCCGCTGATGATCATGTCCTTGCTGCGGTCGACGATGTAGAAGAAGCCCTCCGCGTCGGCCTTGAACAGGTCGCCGGTGTGGAACCAGCCGCCGACATTGGCCTCGGCCGTGCCCTCCTCGTTGTCCCAGTAGCCGTAGCTGACCTGGTCGGCGCGCAGGACGAGTTCGCCGACCTCGCCGAGCGGGACGTCGCGCATCTGCTCGTCGACGATCCGCGCCTGGGTCATCGCCATCGCCCGCCCGGTCGCCTGCAGGAGATCGTCGCGGCCCTCCTCCACCACGCGGCGGTGGGTCGCGGCGTTGAGGCAGAGGACGTTGCCGGCCAGCTCGGTCATCCCGAAGCCCTGGACGAAGCTCGCCTGCGGGAAGCGCTCCATCGCGCGCCGCAGCGTCTCACCCGGCGATCGGGCTGCCGCCGTAGAGGAACTCGCGCAGGCTGGAGAGGTCGTACTCGTCGATCTTCGGGTGGGCGAGGAGGTCGACGATCATCGTCGGGATCCCGATCGTCGCGGTCACCCCGTACTCCTCGCAGGCGGCCATGAAGTCCTCGGGGTCGTGGGCGCGGCGCAGCAGGATCGTCGCCCCGCGCAGCAGCAGGCCGACCGTCACGTAGCCGGTGACGTGGAACAGCGGCGCGGCGATGTAGTTGACGCTGCCGAGCTGGTGCGGGACGTCGATCATCCAGTTCTGCGCGGAGGCGAGCAGGTTGCGGTGGCTCAGCATCGCCCCCTTCGGCTGGCCCGTCGTGCCGCTCGTGTACAGCAGCCAGGCGAGGTCCGTCTCGGCCACGCCGTGGTCGGCTTCGGCCGGGTCGGCGGCGGCGAGCAGGTCCTCGTAGCGCAGCTCGGCCCCCGCCACCTCGCCGAGCGCCGATCACGTGCTCGAGGGTCGGGCACTCGCTGCGGATCTCGGCGACGGTGTCGCTGAAGGCCTCCTCGACGATCAGCGCCGAGGCGCCGCAGTCGTTGACGATGTGGACGAGCTCGCGCGGGTGCAGCCGGTAGTTGAGGTGGGCCAGGCCCGCCTTGGCCGAGGGGATGCCGTAGTAGCACTCCAGGTACTCGATCCGGTTTTCCATCAGCACCGCCACCCGCGCCTCCGGCTCGAGCAGGCCGGCGAGGCCGTTCGCGAGCCGGGTGGCGCGGGCGTGCAGCTCGGCGTGGGTCCGGCTCTCCTCGCCGAAGGAGACGGCGAGCCGGTCGCCGAACTTGCGCGCCGCAGTGGCGGTTACGTCACCGAGCCGCATCGGCGCTCCGCCGCTACTTGATCGCCAGCGGGTTGACGGGAGAGCCGACGGCCCCCGTCACCTTCAGCGGCGGGCCGCAGAAGAAGAACTCCCAGACCCCGTCGCCGGCGCAGTCCTCGGCGAGCTCGTCGAAGTCGAGGATCTCGCCCAGCGTCAGGCCCATGTCCCGGATCAGGATCGAGTGGCAGTTGAGAACCATGTCGTGGATCTCGCCGATGAAGATCCCGTCTTTCGGGTTCAGCACCTCGACCGCCCAGTTGTCGCAGGCGATCGCGGCGATCTCGTGGTCGTGCAGCCATTCGATCGCGCCCATCCCGATTCCCGGCTCGCCGGCCATGAATTCCTGCGGGCCGTCGGCGAGGAACTTCTGCCTCCAGCCGGTTCGCAGGCAGAGGATGTCGCCGGATTCGATCTCCACGCCCTGGGCCGCGGCGGTCGCGTCGAGGTCCTCCGGGGTGACGACCTCGCCCATCTCCATCCACTTCACTCCCTTGTGGCGGGCGACGTCGAGGAGGACGCCGCGGCCGGCGACGCCCTTGCCGATGTTCTCGACGCCCAGCACCTTGGCGCCGTGCTCGGTGACTTCGCTCGACGGGTAGCCGTTGTACATCTGGTCGTCGTAGAAGACGTGGGAGAGGCCGTCCCACTGGGACGCGCACTGCAGCGGCATCACGATGTAGTCGTCGGCGTAGCGGAAGGGACCGGGGAAGTCCTGGTCGACGCCGATCTCGGTCATCACGTGCAGCGGGTTGTTGCGGCCGTGGGCGCCGAGCTGCGGGCCGGCGGCGTCGAAGGGGATGCCGACGTCGAAGGTGATGCCCTTCTTGACCAGCTGGGCGGCCGCCTTGAGGCGCTCCGGCGTCACGTAGTTGAGGGTGCCGATCTGGTCGTCCTTCCCCCACCGGCCCCAGTTGCGGACTTTCTCGGCGATGCGGCGGAAGTCCTCCTCGGTGTAGCTGCCGGTGATGTCGGTTGCGGCCACGGTCTGTCCCTCCATTCCCCGGCACGGCCGAGGGGCCACGCCGAATCGAGCATTTACCCGCTGTCGACGCTACTCCCTCGCCGGCCGGCGAGATCGCGGGCGAGGGCCGGGCCGTTGGGGACATCTCCAGCACCGGCGCGGGCCCCGGCTACGCCCCGTTCGCCAGCACCACGTTGATCGCGTCGGCGCCGGGCGTGGCGCCGGAGAGGGTGTCGATCGCCGCCACCGCGTCGCGGTAGTCGAAGACGTGGGTCCGCATGCGCTCCAGGGGGAAGCGGCGCGAGGCAAGCAGGCCGAGGGCGCGGCGGTAGGCCTCGCTGCTGACGCCGAGGACCGCGTTGATCGTGACCCCCTTCATGATCGCCTTGTCGACCGGGAAGGCATCGACGTCCTTGGCCTTGAGCCCCGCGTAGACGACGTTGCCGCCGAGCCGGACCAGGGTCAGCGCGTCCAGCACCGGCTGCGTCGAGAAGGCGGAGGTGTCGAGGACGACGTCGAACTTGCCGTCGCCGGTCACCTCGCGGGCGCGGGCGCGCAGGTCTTCGTTCTCGACGTCGACCGCGGCGTCGGCGCCGAGCTCGCGGGCCAGCTCGAGCTTGCGCGCGTCGCGGGCGAGGCCGGTGACCAGGACCTTGGCCGCGCCCGCGGCCCGGGCGGCCGCCGTCGCGGTCAGCCCGCGCTGGCCGCTGCCGAGGATCGCGACGGTCGAGCCGACCGTCGTCCCCGGCGTCATCACGCCCCACTGGATGCCCGCGGCGAGCGGGTTCCAGAGCGCGGCGTCGAGCGCCGAAAGGGCCCGCCGGCACGGGGTAGAGGACCGCCTTCGGGTGCAGGTAGACGTGGCTCGAGTAGCCGCCCCAGAGGCCCGGCTCGTTGGCCAGCGGGATGAATCCATAGCAGGCCAGGCGCGTCCCCTCGAAGCTCCAGCCGGAGCAGAACTGCGCGCATCCCGGCGAGGCAGTGCCGGCAGCCGCCGCAGGGCAGCCAGGGGTCGACCGCGACCCGCTCGCCGACGGCGGCGTCGCGACGGCCGCCGGGCCCCGTCGCGACCACCGTGCCGACGATCTCGTGGCCCATGATCCGGGGAAAGCCGGCGCCCGACTCGCCGTCGAGCGACTCGACGTCGCTGCCGCACAGCCCGCAGGCATCGAGCCGCAGCAGCGCCGCCCCCGGCTCCAGGTCGGGCAGCGGCAGCTCGGTCTCGCGCAGGTCGCGCGGGCCGTGCTGCACCATCGCTTCCGCTGCCTGAGCGCTCATCCCGGCCACCGTAGAGCGCCGGGCGACGATCGCCCCGCCGGGCGGCGCTGGAGCGCATGGAGATCCTCCCAGTCGCGGCTCCGTCAGCCGGCCCCGCACGCGGCGACGCCGGCGACTATCGTGGCGGCCGTGGAGGGTCGAGAGCAGACGCGCGAGCCGCCTCGGGCCGACGCCTTCGCGGTCGAGCGGGCCGAGGTCCGCGACGGCCTCGAGATCGCCTTCGTGCGCGCCGGGGTCGGCGGCTACCCGCTGCTGCTCGTCCACGGCTGGCCGGAGACGAAGCGGATCTGGTGGCGCAACATCGGCCCCCTGGCCGAAGCCGGCTTCGAGGTGATCGCCCCCGACCTGCGCGGCTTCGGCGACTCCGGGCTGGCGGCCGATGGCTTCTACGACCTCGCCGCGCACTCGCGCGACATGGAGGCGCTGCTGAGCGGCGTGCTCGGCCATCGGCGCTGCGCGACGGTCGGCGGCGACCTCGGCGGCGGCGTCATCCAGGACCTCGGCCTGCGCTTCGAGGGCCTGGTCGAGCGCCAGGTCGTCTTCAACAGCATCCTGCCGCTGCTCGGCGAGCGCTACGAGGCAGCCGGCATCGCTCCCGAGCTGGCGCCCGAGCAGCGGATGGCGTCCGACTACTACGTCCGCCAGGGCCGCGAACCCGAGCGGCTGGCGGCCGAGCTCGACACCGCCGAGCAAGCGCCGCCGCTACGTCGCCGAGTTCTACGGGCACCGCTTCTGGGCCTCGCCCGGCGCCTTCGCCCGCGAGGAGGTGGAGTTCATGACCGAGCCGTTCGCCGATCCCGAGCGGCTGCTGGCCGGCTGGGCCAACTACGGCTCGGGGATCGGCAGTCGCCGCGTCTCCGAGAAGCCGCGCTTCTTCGAGGTCAGCGCGCTTCCCACCCTGGCCCTCTACGGCCCCGAGGACCACGTCATCTGGAAAGACTTCCCGCAGCGCTGCGAAGTCGCCTTCAGCGAGCTGGTCGGCCCCTTCGTGGTCCAGCGCGCGGGCCACTTCCTGCAGTGGGAGCGGGCCGAGCTGCTGAACCGGGCGATCGCCTACTTCCTCGCCGACCTCAGGCGCTGATCCGCTGCACGGTCATCGTCGCCGAGGCGCTGGCGACGAGCTCGCCGCCGCGCATCGGCGCGCGCCTCGGCGAAGCCGATCCGGCGGCCCTGGCGGACCGTCTCGCCCTCGACCTCGACCAGCTCGCCGACGGCGATCGGGCGGACGAAGTTGACGTTCATCTGCACGGTCGTGATCGTCACCCCCGGCGGCGCCAGCGTCTGCATCGCCAGGCCGCAGGCGAAGTCGAGCAGCGAGCAGATCATCCCGCCGTGGGCGAGCCCGGCGATGTTGTTGGTCGACTCGTCGGCGACGACCTCGAAGCGGGCGGTACCCTCGCCGACCGCGACCAGGCGGATCCCGATCAGCTCGGCGTAGGGAGGCAGCGGGAACCGCCCCTCCAGCACCCCCTCGAGGTACTCGCGCCCGTGCCGGGCGGCGGCGATCTCGGCGGTCCGCAGCGAGTCCTGCCAGACGACCTGGCGGGCGCGGGCCTCGCCTCCCTCGCTGGCCAGGGGGCGCCCGTCGGGGTGGGCTGCGATCTCCGCTCTCACCCCGGTGAAGCTAGCGGCCCGG
>CAVXSI010000018.1:0-32844 GCA_963764365.1 uncultured Solirubrobacterales bacterium | reverse complement strand
AGAAACCGGCGGGGTGCCGGGCGACGTAGCCGACGTTGTCGCGCAGGTCTTCGTGCCAGCGCGGCCCACTGCCGTTGGCGTCGCCGGAGGTGTCCCAGCGGTAGCCGGCGATCACCGCGTAGGCGTGGCCGGGGTTGGCGTAGACGGTGATCCAGCGGCCTTCGCCCGTCAGTCCCCAGCGCTCCATCGGGCCGGAGGGCAGCGGGTCTTCGATGAACTGGCCGCCGTGCAGGGCGTAGCTGACCGAGCCCGAGCAGTCGTAGCCACGGTCCCACCAGCGGCCGTGGCCGCCGCCCCAGACGTAGGGCTTGGTGCGGATCCGGTTGGCGAATGCGATCACTCGCTTGACGCGGCCGGGCGCGGATTTCGGCGGGATCAGCATCCCGTTTTGCAGAAGCCGTGCCTTCGGGGTGGGGGTGCAGATGTCGATTTCGGCCGGGGTCAGCCCACCGCTGTCGCAGCTGGCGGAAGCACCGGCCGGTGCCAGGAGGGCAAGCGAGACGAGAGCCGCCGTCGCCGCCAACCCCGATTCTGAACTTTGAGCTGTTCGTAAGCAAACCGATCTCCTTCGTCTGCCTACGGGGTTAGCTGTCGGGCTGGCGCGAAAGGAGCCTGCGCCCCCGCCCTATCTGAGCGGGTTAGCCCCGAAAACGTGGTTCCCCCGTTCCCGCGTCGCATTGTGCTGGCGGGATTAGGCGCTTCGGTTGTTTGGAACGGCGGGCAGTGTAGACGATCGCCCGGCTGGATGCTCACAGAACGCAAACATATTGTTGCCTTTCGCACATTCATGCCCGATTCCTTTCGGCGACGCGGCTGCTAGCTTGCGCCTTGGGATGGAACTTGCCGGCCGATCAGCGCTCCTCACGGGGGCCACCGGAGGTCTCGGCCAGGCGATCGCCGCCGCTCTCGCGGGGCGTGGCGCCGAGCTCATCCTCAGCGGCCGCAAGGCGGAGGCCCTGGAAGCGCTCGCATCCGGGCTGCCCGGCGACGGCCACCGCACCCTCCCCGCCGACCTCGCCGAGCCCGGCGCGGCCGAGAAGCTGGCGGCCGAAGCAGGCGACGTCGACATCCTCGTGGCGAACGCCGGGCTGCCCGGGACCGGCCGGCTCACCGACTTCACGACCGAGCAGCTGACCGGGGCCCTGCGCGTCAACCTCGAGGCGCCGATCCTGCTCGCCCGCGCTCTCGAGCCGGCGATGCTGGAGCGCGGCTCGGGCCACATGGTCTTCGTCTCCTCGCTCTCGGGCAAGTCGGCGACGCCGCTCTCGTCGATCTACAACGCGACCAAGTTCGGCCTGCGCGGCTTCGCGCTCGGCCTCCGCGCCGACCTCGACCCGCTCGGGATCGGCGTCTCGATCGTCTCCCCGGGCACGATCCGCGAAGCGGGCATGTACGCCGACTCGGGCGCCCCTCCACTCCCCGGCCTCGGCACCGGCACCCCGCAGCAGGTCGCCGCGGCCGTCCTGCGCGCGATCGAGCGCAACAAGGTCGAGATCACCGTCGCTCCGATCCAGCAACGCCTGCTCGCCCACTTCGCCCTCGCCAGCCCCGGCGTCTCGGTCAAGATCGCCAGCGGCGACGCCGGCCAAAAGGCGGCGGCTACGGTCGCCAAAGGCCAATCCGACAAGCGCTGACGCAGGAGAGACGGGGGCGTCGGTGGCTCCCCCGAACGTTTTGCGCGGGAGGAGCATGGCGCTTGCGGCGCCAGCCCACCCACTCTCCATCGACGAGTTGCGAGTGAGGGGGAGCCACCGACGCCACCCGCCCGACAAGCGCTGACGCTGACAGGGAGGGAGTGGGGGCCTCTCGAACGGGCGGATACTCAAAGTGTCGCGCTAATTAGCGCGACACTTGTCCGGGCGAGAGGCCCCCACTCCCTCCCAAGACCGCCGCTTCGTAGGATGGAGTCATGAGCCATCCGGACAGCTTCGGCGCGCGCGCAGAGCTTCAGGTGGGGGGGCATGCGTACGAGGTGTTCCGCCTCGACGCCCTGCAGGAGCGGTTTGACGTCGCTCGCCTTCCCTACTCGCTGAAGGTGCTGCTGGAGAACGTGCTGCGGCTCGAGGACGGCAGCTCGGTCACGGCCGCCGACGTCGAGGCGATCGCATCCTGGGATGCCGCCGCCGAGCCCAGCGCCGAGATCCCCTACCAGCCGGCGCGGGTGCTGATGCAGGACTTCACCGGCGTCCCCGCGGTGGTCGACCTGGCGGCGATGCGCGACGCGATGGCCGAGATCGGTGGCGACCCGGAGCGGATCAACCCGCTGGTCGACGTCGACCTGGTGATCGACCACTCGGTCCAGGTCGACGCCTTCGGCAACGAGCGCGCCTTCGCGCTCAACGCCGAGCGCGAGTTCGAGCGCAACCGCGAGCGCTACTCGTTCCTCAAGTGGGGCCGCGAGGCCTTCGACAACTTCAGCGTCGTCCCGCCGGCGACCGGGATCTGCCACCAGGTCAACCTCGAGCACATCTCCCAGGTCGTCTACAGCCGCGAGCGCGACGGGGCGCGGCAGGCCTATCCCGACACGCTGGTCGGGACGGACTCGCACACGACGATGGTCAACGGCCTCGGCGTGCTCGGCTGGGGGGTCGGCGGGATCGAGGCCGAGGCGGCGATGCTGGGCCAGCCGGTCTCGATGCTGCTGCCGCAGGTGGTCGGCTTCAAGCTCGACGGCGAGCTGCCGCAGGGCGCGACCGCGACCGACCTGGTGCTGACCGTGACCGAGATGCTGCGCGAGCACGGCGTCGTCTCCAAATTCGTCGAGTTCTTCGGGCCCGGGCTGCCGACGCTCGGCCTCGCCGACCGGGCGACGATCGGCAACATGTCGCCGGAGTTCGGCTCGACCTGCGCGATCTTCCCGGTCGACGCCGAGACCCTGCGCTACCTGGAGCTGACCGGGCGGCCGACCGCGACGATCGAGCTGGTCGACGCCTACGCCCGCGAGCAGGGGATGTTCCACGAGCCGGGCTCCGAGGACCCGGTCTTCTCGGCCACCCTGGAGCTTGACCTGGGCGCGGTCGAACCGAGCATCGCCGGGCCGAAACGGCCGCAGGACAGGGTGCCGCTGGCGGCGGCCAGGGAGGCGTTCCTCGAGGCGATGCAGGAGTTCGACCCGGAGGCCGCCGAGCAGATGGGCAACGGAGTCGACGAGGCGAGCGAAGAGTCGTTCCCGGCCTCCGACCCGCCGGCCGAGGAGCACGAGGACGAGCGCGGCCGGCCGCGGCCGGCGCTCAGCGGCGCCGTCGCGGCGGCGATCGACGGCGGCAGCGGCGACCAGGTCGAGGTGACGCTGGAGGACGGCACGAGCTTCGAGCTCGACCACGGCCGGGTGGTGATCGCGGCGATCACCAGCTGCACCAACACCTCCAACCCGTCGGTGATGATCGGCGCCGGCCTGCTCGCCCGCAACGCGGTCGAACGCGGCCTGCGGCGCAAGCCCTGGGTGAAGACCTCGCTGGCGCCGGGCTCGACCGTGGTCACCGACTACCTCGAGCGGGCCGGCCTGACCGAGTACCTCGACGCGCTCCAGTTCAACCTGGTCGGCTACGGCTGCACGACCTGCATCGGCAACTCCGGCCCGCTGCCGCCGGAGATCTCCGCCGCGGTCGAGGAGAAGGACCTGACGGTCTGCGCGGTGCTCTCGGGCAACCGTAACTTCGAGGGCCGGATCAACCAGGACGTGAAGGCGAACTACCTCGCCAGCCCGCCGCTGGTCGTCGCCTACGCGCTCGCCGGGCGGATGGACGTCGACCTGCTGAACGACCCGCTCGGCGAGGGGGACGACGGCGAGCCTGTCTACCTGCGCGACGTCTGGCCCGACCCGGCCGAGGTGAGGGAGCTGATCGGCAGCTCGATCGCCTCGGAGATGTTCACCCGCAACTACGGCGGCGTGCTGGAGGGCGACGCGACCTGGCAGGCGGTCGAGATCCCCGAGGGCGACCGCTACACCTGGCCCGACTCGACCTACGTGCGCCGCCCCAGCTTCTTCGCGGGAATGCCGGTCGAGCCGCCGCCGGTCGAGCCGATCGCCGCCGCCCGCGTGCTCGCCCTGCTCGGCGACTCGATCACCACCGATCACATCTCCCCCGCCGGGGCGATCAAACGCGACAGCCCGGCCGGCCGCTGGCTGACCGACAACGGGGTCGAGGCTCGCGACTTCAACTCATACGGGTCGCGGCGCGGCAACCACGAGGTGATGATCCGCGGCACCTTCGCCAACATCCGCCTGCGCAACCGCCTGGTCGAGCGCGCCGGCGGCTTCACCCGCCACTTTCCCGACGGCGAGGAGACGACGATCTTCGACGCGGCGACGGCCTACGCCGACGAGGGCGTCCCCCTGATCGTCCTCGCCGGCAGGGAGTACGGCTCCGGCTCCTCCCGCGACTGGGCCGCCAAGGGAACCAAGCTGCTCGGCGTCCGCGCCGTCATCGCCGAGTCCTTCGAGCGCATCCACCGCTCCAACCTGATCGGCATGGGCGTCCTGCCCCTCCAGTTCCCCGCAGGCCAATCGATCGACTCCCTCGGCCTGACCGGCAAAGAGGTCATCGACATAGGCGATCTAGAAAACGGCAAGGCCAAATCGGTAACCGTCAAGGCCGACGACATCGAGTTCGACGCCACCATCCGCCTCGACACCCCCAACGAGGTCACTTACTTCCAGAACGACGGCATTT
The DNA here is from genome assembly GCA_963764365.1 of uncultured Solirubrobacterales bacterium. GTDB lineage: Bacteria > Actinomycetota > Thermoleophilia > Solirubrobacterales > 70-9 > VRUE01. The sequence goes on along the minus strand of CAVXSI010000018.1, from coordinate 28,171 downwards.
TGCAGACCGTCTTGAGGAATCTAAAAAATATTCCGTAGTAAGACCCGTAAAGGTGGGGAGGTGGCTCGGAAGACTGGGGTGTGCGGCTGGCGAGCGCCGAACCAAGCGAGGCAAGGACGCAGGAAGGCCAGGTAGCAGCGCTACCTGGCCGACCGAGGACGCCGCCTCGCGCAGCGTTCGCCGCCGCCAGACGCGCGCCCCAGGCTTCCGAGCCACCTCCCCACCGCAAGAGCGGTACAGGAGGGCCGCGGGAGGCAGGGGGTCCGCGCGACCCTCGCTGCACCTGCGTCGGTAGCCAGGGAGGGATGCCGACGCGCCTGTTCCCCCAGGCTGGGACTGCCCGACTGGGAACAGTCACGATTACCTATAGCGCCTCCCGGCGCCGAGGTCAAGCTGGCCTTAGCGGATTTTCGGGCTCTCCGCAACGTTCTGCGGGATTTCCGCAACGCCCCAGCCACGCCGCTCGATCAGCTCGATCCCGATCACGCTGCCGACCGGCCCGACCGGAGTGAGCGTCGCCGCCAGCAGCGTGTAGGGCGACTCCCGCCTCACACAGGCGACCCAGATGACGATGCAGAGCACCACGAACCCCAACCCGTGCGCCCACCCAAAGACCATCGTCTCCGTTTCAAACCCGGGCGCCAACCAGAAGAAGATCAACCCCGAGAAAATCCCCAGCTCCAGCCAAGAAAGGCGCTTCACCCACACGAACAGCTTTCCCGGCACGGGCTTCCTCATGTCCTGGCCAGCGTATCCAGCTCAGCAACGCGGCCTGAACCCGAAAAGGAGTGCAGGGGGTGTCCCCCCGGCAGCGGCGTCCTCTTTTTCGCCCCACCCACGATCTCGGACGGCCTCTGCGTCGCCAGGCGAAAAACCCAGCAACGGGGGGACACCCCCTGCACTCCCCCCGGCCACAAGGACAAGGACCCGCACCCCTACGCCCCGGGAGTAAGCGCCGTAAGCACGATCCGCTCCTGCTCGCGCGCATGCGCCACCGAGTATCCCTCGCCCGGGCTGGCCCGCGTCGGCCTGCCGACGTAGCCCAGCTCGATCCCCTCCGGCAGCAGGTCCGGCATGCGGCGCGACATCACCTTCCAGCAGCCCATGTTGCGCGGCTCCTCCTGCGTCCAGACGATCTCCTTCAGGTTCGGGTAGGAGGCGATCAGCTCGCTCAGCTGCTGCTTGGCGAACGGGTAGAGCATCTCGACCCGGGCGATCGCGACGTTCTCGGCCGTCTCGCGCCGCTCGCTGGCGTCGATATCGAAGTAGACCTTGCCGGTGCAGAGCACCAGCCGCTCGACCTTCTCGCGCCGATCGGACGCCCGCGGGTCGTCGAGGATGTGGCGGAACTGGCCGTCGGTCAGCTGCTCGAGCGAGGCGGCGGCGCGGTCGAGGCGCAGCAGGCCCTTCGGCGTGAAGACGATCAGCGGCCGCGGCTTGCGGATCAGCGCCTGGCGGCGCAGCAGGTGGAAGTACTGGGCGGCGGTGCTGGGGTTGGCGATGCGGATGTTGCCCTCGGCGCCGAGGGCGAGGAAGCGCTCGATCCTGGCGCTGGAGTGCTCCGGGCCGGAGCCCTCGTAGCCGTGCGGCAGCAGCAGCGTCAGGCGGCTGGTCTGCCCCCACTTCGCCTCGCCGGAGACGATGAAGCTGTCGATGATCACCTGGCCGGCGTTGGCGAAGTCGCCGAACTGCGCCTCCCAGAGGACCAGCGCCTTCGGGTCGGCGGATGAGTAGCCGTACTCGAAGCCGAGGCAGGCGACCTCCGAGAGCGGGCTGTTGTAGAGCTCGAACGGCGCTTTGGCGGCGGCGAGGTTTTGGATCGGGGAGTAGGGCAGGCCGGTCTTCTCGTCGTGGAGGACGAGGTGGCGGTGGGAGAAGGTGCCGCGCTCGGTGTCCTGGCCGGTGAGGCGGACGTGGACCCCCTCGGTCAGCAGCGAGGCGAAGGCGAGCGCCTCGGCGTGGCCGAACTCGATCCCGCCGCTCTCCAGCGCGTCGCTGCGTTTGCCGAGCGGTTTGCGCAGCTTGCGGTGGATCGTGAAGCTCTCCGGCACCTCGAGCAGGGCGCCGTTCAGCTCGCGCAGCGTCTCGGCCGGGAGCGCGGTGTCGACCGGCGGGCTGGCGCTGCGGTCGAGTTCTCCCGTGCTCGAGGTGGTCACGGTCGGGTCTTCGTACTCGCCCAGCTCCATCTTCTTGCGCAGGTCCTTCAGCGCCGCCGACATCTCCTCGTGGCGCTCGCTGCGTGCCTCCTCGACGTCCTGCTCGGAGACGGTGCCCTCGTCGACCAGCCTCTTCGCGTAGATCTCGGAAACCGGCGGGTGGGCCTTGATCTTCGCCGCGATCGCCGGCTGGGTGTAGGCGGGCTCGTCGGTCTCGTTGTGGCCGTAGCGGCGGTAGCCGATCAGGTCGATGACGATGTCTCTCCCCCAGCGCTCGCGGTAGGCCATCGCCAGGCGCACCGCCGCCGAGCAGGACTCGACGTCGTCGGCGTTGACGTGGACGATCGGCACGTTGAAGCCCTTCGCCATGTCGGCCGCGTAGGGGGTCGAGCGGGCGTCCTCGGGGTCGGTGGTGAAGCCCACCTGGTTGTCCTGGATGATGTGGATCGTGCCGCCGGTCGTGTAGCCGCGCAGCGATTGCAGGTTGAGCGTCTCGGCGACCACGCCCTGGCCGGGGAAGGCGCCGTCGCCGTGCAGCAGGACCGGCACCGCGTGCTTCGGGCGGTGCTCGATCTTCGGCCCGTCGAGCTTCGACTGCAGGAAGCGGGTCGCCCCCTCGACGACCGGGTCGACGAACTCGAGGTGGCTCGGATTGGGGTAGAGGCGGACGGCGACCTTCTCGCCGTCGCCGGCCTCGTAGGTGCCCTGGTGGCCGTAGTGGTACTTGACGTCGCCGGTGCCGCCGTGGGGGATCGAGGCTACCGCCTTCACCTGCTCGATCTGCTTCGAGCCCTCGAACTCGGCGAGGATCGACTCGACCGAGCGGCCGAGGTTGTGGGCGAGGACGCTGAGGCGGCCGCGGTGGGCCATCCCGAAGACGACCTCCTCGGCGCCGGAGCGGCCGGCGAGGGTGACCAGCTCGTCGAGCATCGGCACCACCGCGTCGAGCCCCTCGACCGAGAAGATCTTCTGCCCCAGGTACGCCTTCTCGATGAAGCGCTCGAACTCGAAGACGTCGATCAGGCGATTCAGCAGGCGGCGTTTCTCGGCGTCCTCAAGCGGCTGGCGGTGGGCGCCGGTCTCGACCATCTCCTGCAGCCAGGTGCGCTGCTGGTGTGAGGAGAGGTGCTCGAACTGGTAGGCGATCGTGCCGCAGTAGGCCTCGCGCATCCGCGGCAGCACCTCCAGCAGGGTCTCGCCGGGGACGCCGATGCGGAGGACGGAGGCGGGCACGCGCGCCATCAGCTCCGGGGTCAGGTTGAGGTTCTCCGGCTGCAGCGCCGGGTCGCCCTCGGGCTCGCGGCCGAGCGGGTCGAGCCGCGCCGCGAGGTGGCCGTGGGTGCGGTAGCCCTTCAGCAGCGAGGTCGCCGCCTGGACCGCGCCGAGCAGCTCCTCGTCCGGCCGGCCCGGGGTCGCCGCCGCGCTCGGCGCGCCGAGCGGCGGCGCCGAGGCCGAGGCCGGGTGGGCTGCGGCGAGCGGCGCCGGGTCGACGCCGAGGTCGGCGGCGACCGAGTCGTAGAAGCCGTCGTCGCCTTCCAGCAGCCCTTCGATCCGGCGCAGGAAGGCGCCCGACTCGGCTCCCTGGATCACCCGGTGGTCATAGGTGGAGGTCAACGTCATCGTCTTCGAGACGCCGAGCTGCCGCAGGCGGTCGCTCGAGGCGTGCGCCCACTCCGGCGGGTAGGCGATCGCGCCGGCGGCGACGATCGCGCTCTGGCCCTTCAGCAGCCGCGGCACCGAGGCGACGGTGCCGATCCCGCCCGGATTGGTGAGGGAGATGTTGGTGCCCTGGAAGTCGTCGGCGGTGAGCTTGTTCTCCCGCGTCTTCGTGATCAGGTCCTCGTAATAGGAGTGGAAGGAGGCGAAGTCGAGCCCGTCGGCGCCCTTGATCGCGGGCACCATCAGGCTGCGCGAGCCGTCCTTGCGCTCGACGTCGACCGCGATCCCGAGGTTGACCGGCCCGTTCTCGATCGCGAACGGCTTGCCGTCGCGCTCCTCGAAGCGGCGCACCATCACCGGCCACTCCTTGGCGGCCTGCACGATCGCCCAGGCGATCAGGTGAGTGAAGGACACCTTCAACCCACGCTCTTTCAGCTGCCCGTTGAGAGCCTTCCGCTTCGCGTCCAACGTGTCCACCGCCACGGTCCGGAACGAGGTGGCGGTGGGAACCTCCCGGCTCTCCCCCATCGCCTGAGCCAGCATCGCGGCAGGCCCCCGCAGCTGCTTCTCCTCCCCCAGGCGAGGGCGCCGCCCGCCCAGCTCCCATCGCCGTCGGCAGCAGCCAGCACGTCCTCCTTGGTGACCTTGCTTCCCGGGCCGCTTCCAGCTACCGCCCCAAGGTCGACGCCATTCTCAGCAGCGGCCCTTCGCGCCACGGGCGTCGCCCGAACTCCGTCGCTCCCGTCGGTCCCGGCACCGGAGGCTTTAAACGCCTCCTCCCGCGGGAGGCGTGGGGCTGGGTTCCCCTCCCGACGAGGGAGGGGTGCCCTGCCCCGCGACAGGACCCGCGGCCGAGCGGTCCGAGCCCTCGGCCGTCCCGCCACCCCCATCCGAGCCAGGCTCCATCTCCGCGAGTGGCGCTCCCACGGCAACCTCTTCGTCGACCTGCGCAACAAGCTTCGTAATCACGCCGTCAGCCGGCGCCGGCACCTCGGCATCGACCTTGTCGGTCGAAACCTCGACCACCGTGTCGCCCTCGTGGACGAAGTCGCCCTCGGCGACGTGCCACTCGAGCACGATCCCCTCGGTGACCGACTCGCCCATCTCGGGCATCTGGATCTGGACGGTCGCCGTCTCTGCCATTTCTTCCCCTCAGTCTATGAAACGCGCGGGCTCCGCCGGATCGAGTTCGTTCGCCTGCCTGGCTCCAATCGCAGCGAGGTAGTCTGAACGGGAGATGAACTACTTCGTCACCGGAGCGACGGGCTTCATCGGCCATAACCTGGTGGGACGCCTGCTGCAGCGCGAGGGGACCGTCTACGCGCTGGTCCGCGCCGGCTCGCGCGGGCGCCTGGAGGAGCTGCGCACCGCCTGGGGCGCCGACGGTGCACGGGTGGTGCCGATCTCGGGGGATCTCTCCCAGCCGGGGCTCGGGGTCTCCGAGGAGGACCTGCTGACCCTGCGGGGGGGCGTCGACCACTTCTTCCACCTGGCGGCGATCTACGACATGGCTGCCGGCGCCGAGGCGCAGGAGGTGGCCAACGTCGAGGGCACCCGCCACGCGGTCGAACTGGCCGGCGCGATCGAGGCCGGCTGCTTCCACCAGGTCAGCTCGATCGCCGCCGCCGGTCTCTACAAGGGCACCTGGCGCGAGGACATGTTCGAGCAGGCCGAAGACCTCGACACCCATCCGTACTTCCGCACCAAGCACGAGTCCGAGCGGGTCGTGCGCGAAGAGTGCAGCCGCCCGTGGAGGGTCTACCGGCCGGGGATCGTGGTCGGCGACTCGCGCAGCGGCGAGATCGACAAGGTCGACGGCCCCTACTACTTCTTCAAGCTGCTGCAGCGGGCGCGGCGGGTGCTTCCGTCCTGGCTGCCGACCCTCGGCGTCGAAGGGGGCGAGATCAACATCGTCCCGGTCGACTTCGTCGCTGCCGCGATCGACCACATCGCCCACCAGCCGGGGCTGGACGGCCGCGCCTTCCACCTGACCGACCCCGACCCGAAGTCGGCCGGCGAGGCGATCAACCTCTTCGCCCGTGCCGCCGACGCGCCGCAGGCGGCGCTGCGACTCGACCCGGGTGTGACCGAGCCGGTGGCCGGGCTGGCGCGCACCGGCCTCAGGTTCTTCCCGCCGGCGCGGCGGCTCGTCAAGGGAGCGCTGAGCGAGGCCGGGATCCCGGCCGGTGTCCTCAACTACGTCAACTACCCGACCCACTTCGACTCGACCGCGACGCAGGCGGCGCTGCGGGGCTCCGGCATCGAGGTGCCGCCGCTGGAGAGCTACGCCGACCGGGTCTGGGACTACTGGGAGCGCAACCTCGACCCCGGCCTGTTCAAGGACCGCACCCTCTCGGCCGCGGTGCGCGGCAAGGTGGTGCTGATCACCGGCGCCTCCTCGGGGATCGGCAAGGCGACCGCGGTGAAGGTCGCCGACGCCGGCGCGACGGTGCTGCTGGTCGCCCGCTCGATCGAGAAGCTGGAGCAGACGAAGCGGGAGATCGAGGCGGCCGGCCGGGTCGCCCACATCCACCGCTGCGACATGTCCGACATGGATGACGTCGAGCGGATGGCCGAGGAGGTGCTCGCCTACCACGGCCGGGTCGACGTCCTCGTCAACAACGCCGGCCGCTCGATCCGCCGCTCGGTCAAGCTCTCCTACGACCGCTTCCACGACTACGAGCGGACGATGCAGGTCAACTACTTCGGCGCGGTGCGGCTGATCCTGGCGCTGCTGCCCTCGATGCAGGCGCACGGGTCGGGCCACATCGTCAACGTCAGCTCGATCGGCTCGCAGACCAACCCGCCGCGCTTCTCCGCGTACGTCGCCTCGAAGGCGGCCCTCGACGCCTTCAGCCGGGTGATCGCCTCCGAGGTGATCGACGACGGCGTCGACATCACGACGATCTACATGCCGCTGGTGCGGACGCCGATGATCGCGCCGACGCGGATGTACGACATGTTCCCGGCGATCACGCCCGAGGAGGCGGCGGAGATGATCGCCGGGGCGATGATCTCGCGGCCGAAGAAGGTGGCGACCCGCCTCGGCACCTTCGGCGAGCTGCTCTACGCGGTGGCGCCGACGATGAGCGACAAAATCCTCAACACCGCCTACAAGCTGTTCCCCGAGTCGCAGGCGGCGAAGGGGAAGAAGGACGAGGCGCCGGACAAGCCGCCGACCACCGAGGCGGTCGCGTTTGCGCACCTGATGAAAGGCGTCCATTGGTAGGAGGGCCGGGGCGTGGGTGACCCCTCCTCACTCGCAACTCGTCGATGGAGAGTCGGGAAGCTGTCGCCTCTAGGTTCCGGCTCCTCCCGCGCAAAACGTTCGGAGGGGCCACCCACGCCCCGGCTTTTCCGCCCGGAGTGGAGGGTGCGAGGGGAGTGCAGGGGGTGTCCCCCCGGCAGCGGCGTCCTGTTTTTCGCACAGACCACTCGGCGAGAGAGGCGGCGCGCAAGGCGAAAAACCCAGCAACGGGGGGACACCCCCTGGGCTCCCCTCTCGGGTCGCTGCGATGCTTCGGCTCATGGCTGAGCGGAGGCTGAAGCATTGGGGGTGGGGGTATGAGGATCAGGCGCCCTCGAAGAAGGAGCTGACAGAGGCTGCTGCCGGGATTCGGGAGCGGTTTGGATTCGGGGGGGAGCCGGAGACCGCCGTTCCGCTGGAGGAAGTCGATCTGCGGGCGGCTCGGTTGAAGGTGCCGGCGGATCTGGGGGACCTGTTCACGGATGAGAAGTACGAGCGGGTGTCGCGGGCGCTGGGGAAGGCCTACCGGGACGTGGTGCGGGGGTTCCGGGGGGAGTTCGAGAATCCGCCGGATCTGGTCGCGCTGCCGCGGGACGAGTCGGAGATCGAGGTGGTGCTCAGCTGGGCGGAGTCCGAGGGGGCGGCCGTGGTGCCGTTCGGCGGTGGGACCAGCGTGGTCGGAGGAGTCGAGGCGCGGCTGGGGGATCGGCCGGTGGTCTGTCTCGACCTGCGGCGGCTCGATCGGGTGCTGGAGGTGGATCCGGCTTCGATGGCGGCGCGGATCCAGGCCGGGGCCACCGGGCCGGCGCTGGAGGGGCAGCTGCGCGAGCGCGGGCTGACCCTGCGTCACTTCCCGCAGTCGTTCGAGTACTCGACCCTGGGCGGCTGGATCGCCACGCGGGCGGGCGGGCACTTCGCGACGCTGTACACCCACATCGACGACCTGGTCGAGTCGGTGCGGGCGATCACGCCGCGAGGATCCTGGGAGAGCCGGCGGCTGCCGGGCTCCGGCGCCGGGCCCTCGCCCGACCGGGCGCTGATCGGATCCGAGGGCATCCTCGGGGTGATCGCCGAGTCGTGGGTGCGGGTGCGGCCACGCCCCGAGTTCAAGGCCTCCTGCGGGGTCGAGTTCGACGACTTCCTCGCCGGCGCGGCGGCGGTGCGCGAGATCTCCCAGTCCGGCCTCCACCCCTCCAACTGCCGCCTGCTCGACGCGCTCGAGGCCGGCATGACTGGCGCCGGCACGGGCGAGAAGTCCCTCCTCGTCCTCGGCTTCGAGTCCGCCCACCACCCGGTCGGCGACAGCTTGGCGACCGCTCTGGAGATCGCCCGCGATCACGGTGGGCACCACCCCGGCATGCCCGGACGCGAAGCGGAGGACATGCCGGGCATTGGTTCGACCCAGCCCGCAGCCGGTCCCGATCGCAATCTGACTCCCTCGGGGCCGGCTGCGGGCCCTGGCAACCACCCCGAGTCGCCTGCCTCGGGTCGCGGGCCGGCCAAGGGTCACCCTGGGTCGCCTACCGCGGGTCGCGGGCCGGCCCAGGGCCACCCCGAGTCGCCCTCCCCCGTCGGCGCCTGGCGCAACGCCTTCCTGCTCGCCCCCTACCTGCGCGACACCTTCGTCGCCTGCGGCGTCCTCTCGGAGACCTTCGAGACGGCGATCGTCTGGGACCGCTTCGAGGACTTCCACGCGACGACGATGAACGCGGTGCGAGCAAAGGTCGCCGAGGTCTGCGACGCACCCGCCGACGGCCCCGGCGCGCCGCGGGTCAGCTGTCGCTTCACGCACGTCTACCCCGACGGCCCCGCTCCCTACTTCACCGTGATGGCGCCGGCGAAGCGCGGCGGCGAGGTCGAGCAGTGGGACGAGATCAAGGCGGCCGCTTCGGAGGCCGTGATCGAGGGCGGCGGCACGATCACCCACCACCACGCGGTGGGCCGCGACCACCGCCCCTGGTACGACCGCCAACGCCCGGCCCCGTTTGCAGCAGCTCTACGTGCCGCAAAGGCCGAGCTCGACCCAGCTTCCATCCTCAATCCGGGTGTCCTAATCGACCCGTAAGGAGGGACAGGGGGTGTCCCCCCGGCAGCGGCGTCCTGTTTTTCGCACAGACCACTCGGCGAGAGACGCCCCGCGCAAGGCGAAAAACCCAGCAACGGGGGGACACCCCCTGTCCCTCCCCCACGGGCGTTGGCTTACAAGCTCCTTACATGGAGCTGATCGCTGTCGTACGCCCTCCTCGCAGGATCGACTCGTTCAGTCAATTCGACCAGGAGGTCTGAGATGTTCGAGTCAGTGCGAAGTCGCGCCAGGGCGGTGGCGACGATCGGGATCGCCGCGGCGCTCGCCGTCGGCGGCGTCGCCGTCGCCCAGGGCGGCGGCAGCGGCAAGTCCCAGCAGGGCAAGCCGCAGAGCGCCAAACGGATGCCGCCGCCCCCCGGGGGTCCGCTGGGTAAAGCCGGCAAAGACCTGACCTACGCCCAGCTGCACGTCCAGCACGAAGGGACGGAGCAGGTGATCAGGCTCGACCGGGGCGAAGTGGTGTCGGCGAGCGAAAGCTCGATCACGGTGAAGGAGAACGACGGCAGCGAAGTGACCGTCGCCGTCGACAGCAGCACCAAGGTGCTGGCCGGGCCGGGCCGGGAAACCTCGGTCAGCGACCTCAAGGCAGGGCAGGAGGTCACCGTCTGCGGCCCCGAAGGCGGGACCGCGAAAGCGATCCTGCTGCCGCCGAAGAAAGGCCAGATGCCGCGCGGGTCGCGGGGCCCGCAGGGCCAGGGCAAGGGTCAGATGCCGCCCCCTCCGTCGGGCGGGCGGTTCGGGGGGCCGCAGGGCGGCCCCTCGGGCGAAGGCAACTAGCCGCCCATGGGCAAGGCGGGGCGGGCCGGCCGGAGCGGCCGGCTCGCCCGCTTGCCGGCGGGCGCACTTGAGAGGCTTGGTGCCATGAAGGGAGCGATTCTCGTCGTCGAGGACGAGCAGGCGATTGCCGACCTGGTTCGCGCCTACCTCAAGCGCGACGGGTTCGGCGTCGTCTGGGCTCGCAGCGGCGAGGGGGCTTTGGAGGAGCTCGGCCGGCACCCGGTGCGGCTGGTTGTGCTCGACATCGGCCTGCCGGGGATCGACGGCTTCGAGGTCTGCCGCCGCCTGCGCGCCCGCACCGGCGTCCCGATCCTGATCCTCAGCGCCCGCGACGACGAGGTCGACCGGGTCGCCGGGCTCGAAGCCGGCGCCGACGACTACGTGACCAAGCCGTTCTCCCCGCGTGAGCTGGTCGCCCGGGTGAAGGCGATCCTGCGGCGGGCGGGCGGCGGCGGCGAGGTCTCCGAATCCGGCGTCCTCCAGGCCGAGGACGTCGAGCTCGACCGGGCCGCGCGCGCGGTCAGCGCCGCCGGCCAGCCGGTCGAGCTGACGGCGCGCGAGTTCGACCTGCTGGCGGCCCTGCTCGCCCACCCCGGCGTCGTGCTCAGCCGCGACCGGCTGCTGGATCTGGCCTGGGGGGGCGAGTTCCCAGGTGGGACGCGGACCGTCGACGTACACGTCGCCCAGCTGCGGGCCAAGCTCGACCGCCCGGAGCTGATCCAGACGGTGCGCGGCGCCGGCTACAAGGTCGCCCCCGGCTGATGCAATCGCTGCGGGCGCGTCTCTTCCTCGCGATCCTCGGCGCGGTGCTGCTCGCGGTCGGCGCCTCGCTGGCGCTCGGCATCGTCCTCACCCGGGACGCCGTGCGGGGGACGATCCGCAACGACGTCGAGCGGCAGGCGGATTCCCTTGCCGCGCAGGGGTCGCCGCTCGTGGCGCCTGCGCCGACCTCGAAGCGTCGCGCCAAAGCCGGCGCCGGCCGGCCGCGCCCGCCGATTCCCCTGCCGGGGCTGGCGCCACCGCGGCCGGGACGACAGGCCGCAGGGCCGAAACCAGTGCGGCTGCTGACCGTCCGCCACGCCGAATCGCTGCTGCCGGCCGCGGCGGCGGCGGCGCTGCGCCGCAGCGGCAGCGCCGACGGCAGCGCCGAGATCGAAGGCCGCGAATCGCTCTACGCGGCGCGGCGCTCAGGGCACGGCGTGATCCTCGTCACCCGCCCCGACGTCGTCTCCGGCTCCGACTTCCGCCGCTACCTGGCGGCGCTGCTGATCGCCGGTGGCGCCGCGACCCTGCTCGCCGCCGCTCTCGCCGCGCTGCTCGCGCGCCGGCTGACGCGTCCCCTGCGCCGGCTGGCCGTGGCGGCGGGCGAGTTGGCCGCCGGCCGCCATCCCGAGCCGGTTCCGCGCGGCGGCCCGGAGGAGATCGACGCGATGGCGGCCTCCTTCAACGCGATGGCCGAGCAGCTGGCGCTGGCCCGCGACGCCGAGCGCGGCGTCCTGCTCTCGGTCTCGCACGACCTGCGCACGCCGCTGACCTCGATCCGCGGCTACGCGGAGGGGATCGAGGACGGCACGGTCGAGCCGCGCGAGGCCGCCGCGGTCGTCGGCCGCGAGGCGGGGCGGCTGGAGCGCCTGGTCGGCGACCTGCTGGCCCTGGCCCGCCTGCGCCAGGGTGTGCTCGAGGTGCGGCGCGAGCCGGTCGATCTCGGCGCGGTCGCCCGCGAGGCCGAGGAGCGGTTGCGCCCGTACGCCGCCGAGGGTGGCGTGTCGGTCAGCGTCCTCGGCGGTCCCGCGCCGGCGGTCGCCGACCACGGTCGCAGCCTGCAGGTCGTCTCCAACCTGCTCGAGAACGCGATCCGGGTCAGCCCGCCGGGAGGCGCGGTGACGATCGCCGTCGCCCCGGGCGAGGCCGCCGTCTCCGACCAGGGCCCCGGCATCCCGGAGGAGGAGATTCCGCGCGCCTTCGAGCGCTTCCACCTGCGCGCCCGCGCCGGCCGCGGCTCGGCCGAGGGCGCCGGCCTCGGGCTGGCGATCGTCCGCGAGCTGAGCGAGGCGATGGGCGGCTCGGTCGCAATCGAGAACCTCGCCGCCCGCGGCGCCCGCTTCACGGTTCGCTTGCCGGCGGCCGAGCTACCCTGACGGGCATGAAGTCCGCACCCGAAGAGCCGAAACAGGATCCCTGGCGCGCCAACGAGCGGGCGAGGAAACGGCAGTTGCGCGAAGACGCCCGGCGGCCGCTGGCCGAGAACCTGATCGAGGGACTCGCCCTGAGCGAATTCCTCTCGAGCTTCACGGGAAGCGCGCGGCGGGGCGGCTGATGCCGGAGCCACTCCGGCTGCGCGAGCTGCTCGAACGGCTGGTCGAAGCGGAGATACGCTTCGTGCTCGTCGGCGGGCTCGCTGTCAACGCATGGGGGTATCTCCGCGCGACTCGCGACATCGACCTCGTGCCGGATCCGAAGCCTGCGAATCTCGAGAGGCTGGATGCATTGCTCAGGGAGCTCGGTGGACGGGTCGATGTCGACGGCCGGCTGCTCGCACCCTCGGCCCTGTCGACCTTCCTGAAGGTGGGCGATCGAACGCAGGTGGTGACCGAGTTGGGCACCGTGGACATCCTCCAAGGCCTGCCACAGGTCCCGCGATTCGCCGACCTCGACGCTGGGGCGACCGACGTGAAGATCGAGGGCCTCGTCGTCCGCGTCTGCTCCTACGAGCATCTCGTCGGGATGAAGCAGGCCAGCGAGCGCCCGCGCGACCGCGACGATCTTGAGGCGCTGGAAGCGTCGCGGGAACCGGAGGCTGAAGAGGGCTGACGGCCGGCGCCGCTACCCTCCCGCGACACCGCAAGATGGAAACGATCGCCTCCGAACAGCCCACCGAGCCGGCGGCAGCCGGCCTGGCCGAATCTTCGATGGACGAGCCCGTCGTCCCGACCCGCACGCCGCTGCGGGCGGCGATCAAGACCGGCCGCCCGCACGAGTGGATCAAGAACCTCTTCGTCTTCGCCGGGCTGCTCTTCTCGGGCAAGTTCAGCCACGGCTACGACGTGCTCGAGGCGGTGCTCACCTTCGTCGCCTTCTGCGCGATCTCCAGCGCCGGCTACTTCGTCAACGACCTGGTCGACGTCGAGCTCGACCGCAAGCACCCGAAGAAGCGCTTCCGCCCGCTCGCCGCCCGCGAGCTCTCGGAGAGCGCGGCGAAGACGATCGCGCCGCTGCTCGCCGCCTTCGCGATCGCCCTCGCCTTCGCCACCGTCAACTGGCAGGTCGGGCTGATGGTGATCGGCTACGGGGCCGCCCAGATGGCCTACAGCCTCGGCCTCAAGCAGGTGGTGATCGTCGACGTGATGACCCTCTCCGGCCTGTTCATCCTCCGCGTCGCCGCCGGCGCCAGCGCGGTCGAAGCCCAGGCCTCGGAGTGGCTGCTGCTCTGCACCGGCATGCTCGCCCTCTTCCTCGGTGTCACCAAGCGCCGCCAGGAGGCCGTCTCCGAGCTGCACCAGGGGGCCAGCAGCCGGCCGGTCCTGGAGCACTACTCGCTGCCCTTCCTCGACCAGATGGTCTCCCTGGTCACCACCGGAACCGTGATCAGCTACGCGATCTACACCGTCAACTCGCCGCTGATCGGCAGCCGGATGATGCTGACCATCCCCTCGGCCCTCTACTGCATCTTCCGCTACCTCTACCTGATCTACGACCGCGCCGACGACCGCTCCACCGCCGCGATCGTCGCCGAAGACAAGGGCATGATCCTCGGCGGCGCCAGCTTCGTGGTGGTCGCCTTCCTGCTGCTCTACGTGTTCAAATAGACGCCGGACGCCGGCCCTCAGCCGACCGGCAGATCGGAGTGCAGCTCGGTCTTGCCCTGGCGCTGGAACTGGAGATCGATCGTCTCGTTCTTGCGGTAGGTGCCGAACAGGCCCAGGTACATCGCCAGCCAGCGGCCGGCGCCGACCTTCTCCTTGACGATCTCGCGGGTGAAGACGATCTCGCCGGCGCGCAGCTCGTAATCGACGCCCTCGCGCTGCTCGACGCCGTTGATGAAGACGGCGTAGGGCGCTTCCGCCCCGGCCGGCAGCTTCAGCCGCCGCCCGGCCGCATAGCTGCCCTTGGGTATCTCGGTCTCGCTCATCGTGTCGTTGGCGCTTTTGCTTCGCTATGCGAAGCAAAAGCGCCAGTCATCGGCGTTCTCACGCTTCCAGAGTCTCTCGCACCAGGTCGAACGGCGTGTCGTGGCCGCTCGGGTCGAGTTCCTCGCGCCTGACCGCCCCTCGATACGGCATGAACGTACCGTCCCCGCGCACGTCGATCCCGGCAGCCGGCTTTCGCAGTAACCCCCGGCCGCTCAGCTGCAAGCGAGCACGAACCTGCTGCTCCGGCCCGAACCTCCGCAGCGACGACACCGGCTTGACCGGCCCCTCGGCCCGGATCGCCAGAGCCCGCTCCCGCATCGCAGCCACAGCCTCCCTCAGATCGCCGAAGCTCTCATGCGCCACGTCGGACCCGTGCCTGACAGTCAGCTTCCAGCTCACGCGGGCAGCGTACGGCTCGGCACAGCTGAGCGTCTGCCAGGGCGGCGGCTCGCGCGGGTGGCGGCGGTTGGGGGGTCTCCAGAGGGAGCGGCGTCCTGTTTTTCGCACAGACCACTCAACGCGAGCGGTAGCGCGACAGGCGAAAAACCCAGCGACCGGCGGAGACCCCCCAACCGCCGACAGGACCCGCGCGCCGCTACGCCCCGCGCCGGGGCCGTTTCGGCCGCCGCGCCGGCGGCCCGACGATTTTCTCCGGCCCCTCGCGGTCATCGATCGCCACGTAGGCCCGCTCGCGCTCGCCGGTGTAGATCTGCCGCGGCCGGGAGATTTTCTGCTCGGGGTCTTCGTGCATCTCCATCCACTGGGCGACCCAGCCGGCGGTGCGGGGGATCGCGAAGATCACCGTGAACATCTCGGTCGGGATCTCGAGCGCCTCGTAGATGATCCCCGAGTAGTAGTCGACGTTGGGATACAGCTTGCGCGAGGTGAAGAACTCGTCGTCGAGCGCCCGTTTCTCCAGCTCGCGGGCGATCTCGACCAGCGGGTTGTACTCGGTCGCCTCGAACACCTCGTCCATGTGTTGCTGGATGATCCGCGCCCGCGGGTCGTAGTTCTTGTAGACGCGGTGGCCGAAGCCCATCAGTTTCTCTTCGCGCTGCTTCACCCGCTCGAGGAAGCCCGGGATGTTGTCGACCGACCCGATGCCGCGCAGCATCCGCAGCACCGCCTCGTTGGCGCCGCCGTGCAGCCGCCCGTAGAGCGCCGCCACCCCGGCCGCGACCGCGGAGTAGGGGTCGACGTCGGAGGATCCGACCCCGCGCACGGCGCTGGTCGAGCAGTTCTGTTCGTGGTCGGCGTGGAGGATGAACAGCACGTCGAGCGCCTTCGACAGCGCTGTCTTCGGCACGTGCTTCATTTCCGTCTTCTTGAACATCATCGAGAGGAAGTTCTCGGCGAAATTGAGGTCGTTTTCCGGGTAGACGTAGGGCAGGCCCATGTTGTGGCGGTAGGAGAAGGCGGCCAGCGTCGGCACCTTGGCGATCAGCCGCACCGCCGCCATGTAGCGCTCTTCGGGATCGTCGATCTGTTTCGCGTCGGGGTAGAAGGTCGACAGCGCCCCGACCCCGGAGAGCAGCATCCCCATCGGGTGGGCGTCGTAGCGGAAGCCCTCGAAGAACTGCTTCAGGTCCTCGTGGACGAAGGTGTGGTGGGTGATGTCGAAGACCCAGCGATCGAGCTGCGGCCCGGTCGGCAGCTCGCCGAAGACCAGCAGGTAGGCGACCTCTAGGAAGCTGGAGCGCTCGCAGAGCTGCTCGATCGAGTAGCCGCGGTGTTCGAGGATCCCCGCTTCGCCGTCGATGAAGGTGATCGCCGAGCGGCAGGACGCCGTGTTGGTGAACGCCGGGTCGTAGGAGAGCATCCCGAATTCGCCCTCGTCGACCTTGATCTGGCGCAGGTCCATCGCCTGCACCGTGTTGTCGGCGATCGGCACCTCGTAGCGACGCCCGGTTCGGTTGTCGACGATGGTGAGCGACTCCGAGCCGGGGGCGGCCACGCCGTCGGCTGTCGCACGTTCGATCTCCTGCTTGGTGGCCATGCCCACCTCCTAATGCTCGGATATCTCGATCGCGGTCAGTATCGCAGCTACTCGGCGGCGCTCGCCAGCGGCTCGAAGCGGGTCATCCCGACCAGGTCGGCGAAGCGCTCGTCGATCTCCTCGCGGCTCAACTGCGCCACCCGCTCGCAGCCGAAATCCTCGACGTTGAAGGAGGCGAGCACGGTGCCGTAGCCCATCGCGCGCCGCAGGGCGGCCTCCCCGAGCTCGCCGTCGTGGCTGTCGAGGTAGCCGAGGAAGCCGCCGGCGAAGCTGTCGCCGGCCCCGGTCGGGTCGCGCACGTCCTCCAGCGGGAAGCCCGGCAGGGCGAAGAAGCTCTCCTCGGTGAACAGCGCCGCGCCGTACTCGCCCTGCTTGGCGACGACGGCGCGCGGGCCGCGCTCCATCACCGCGCGGGCGGCCCGGGCCAGGTTCGACTCGCCGGTCAGCTGGCGGATCTCGGCGTCGTTGACGATCACGCAGTCGACTTCGCCGATCGCCGCCAGCAGCGAGTCCCTGGCGGTGTCGATCCAGAGGTTCATCGAGTCCAGCGCGCAGAAGCGCGCCTCGCCGCACTGGCCGCGGACCTGGCGCTGCAGGTCGGGCTGGATGTTGGCGAGGAAGAGGACGTCGGCCGCCTTCGTCTGCGCCGAGAGCTTCGGCTCGAACTCGCCGAAGACGCCGAGCTGAGTGTCCTCGGTGTGGGCGACGTTGAGGTCGTACTCGTAGCGGCCGCGCCAGAAGAACGACCTGCCGCCGGCGACCCGCTCGATGTCGTCGGTGACGACGCCGCGGCGCTCCAGCACCTCGAAGTGGTCGGGGCCGAAGTCCTCGCCGACCGGGCCGACCGGGCGGACCTCGGTGAAGAAGCTGGCGGCGAGCGAGAAGTGGACGGCGGTGCCGCCGAGCATCCGGTCGCGCTCGCCGAACGGCGTCTTGACTGAATCGAAGGCTATGGAGCCGACCACGGTCAGGGACATGGGTTCAGCGTATAGGGGGTCGGGGGTGCCTCGGTGGCTGCCTATGTTCGCTTCGCCTGCGGCTCCGCTCACCAGTGTGGAGCCGCTTCGCGGCAGGAATCACTCTGCGGTGCCCGCTTCGCGAGGCATCCCCCGAGGCACCCCCGACCCCCGACGACGACGCGGGGAAACGCCCCTCGTACCCCGCTTCGGGGAGGCGCCCCCGACCCCCTTTCCCCGGGCGACTATGGTTCTCCGGCTGTGAGGGCGATTCAGATAGACGAGTTCGGCGGGCCGGAGGTGTTGAAGCTGGTCGACGTGCCTGAGCCGACCCCCGGTGAGGGGGAGGTGCTGGTCGAGGTCGCCCGCAGCGGGGTCAACTTTGCCGACACGCATGCGACTCGGAACGACTACCTGGCCGAGCAGCAGCTGCCGATGATTCCCGGGGCCGAGGTGTGCGGGCGCACGCCGGACGGCAGGCGGGTGGCGGCGATGCTCGGTGGGGGCGGATACGCCGAGAAGGTGGCGGTGCCCGAGAGCATGCTGATTCCCGTCCCCGACGGGGTCGACGACGACCGGGCGGCGGCGCTGCTGCTGCAGGGGTTGACCGCGATGGCGCTGGTTCGCCGCTGCGCCCGGATCGAGCCGGGGGAGACGCTGCTGGTCGAGGCCGCCGCCGGCGGCACCGGCTCGCTCTCGGTCCAGCTCGGCAAGCTGGCCGGCGCGAAGGTGATCGGCCTCGCCTCGAGCGAGGAGAAGCGGGCCCTGGTCGAGCGGCTCGGCGCCGACGCGACCGTCGACTCGCGCTCGCCCGACCTGGAGCAGGCGATCCTCGACGCCAACGGCGGCGAGAAGGTCGACGCGGTCCTGCAGATGAGCGGCGGCGACGCCTTCGACGCCGAGCTCTCGGCCCTGGCGCCGTTCGGGCGGATGGTCGTCTTCGGGATCGCCTCGCGCGAACAGCGCGACGTCTCGACCGGCGCGCTGCTGCAGGGCTCGAAGTCGGTCGTCGGCTTCTGGCTCGTCCACCTGCTGCTGCGGCGCGAGCTCGTCGCGCCGATGATCGGCGAGCTGTTCGAGAAGGTCGCCGGCGGCGAGCTCGAGGTCACGGTCGGCGGCGTCCACCCGCTGTCGGAGGCCGCCCGCGCGCACGAAGACCTGATCGCCCGCCGCTCCACCGGCAAGCTGCTATTGGATCCCTCAAAGTGAGCGCCACATTCAAGGAGCTGGGGCTGGCGCCGGAGATCCAGCAGGCGCTGGACGAGCTCGGCTACACCGAGCCGACGCCGATCCAGGAGCAGGCGATCCCGGAGCTGCTGGGAGGCCACGACGTGATCGGCCAGGCGCAGACCGGGACCGGCAAGACCGCGGCCTTCGGGCTGCCGCTCCTGCAATACCTCGACCCGGCTGACGAAGAGGTGCAGGCGGTCGTCCTCACCCCGACCCGCGAGCTCTGCATCCAGGTGACGCAGGCGCTGCGTGCCTACGCCGAGCACCTCGACATCGAGATCGTCGCCGTCTTCGGCGGTGCCCCGATCCGCTCGCAGCAGTCGCAGCTGCGGGCCGGCGCCCACGTCGTCGTCGCCACCGTCGGCCGGATGATGGACCTGATGTCGCGCCGCTCGCTGGTCCTCACCGCGGCCCGCTACGTCGTCCTCGACGAGGCCGACGAGATGCTCGACCTCGGCTTCATCGAAGACGTCGAGAAGATCCTCCGGATGTGCCCGAGCGGGCGCCAGACGGCGCTCTTCTCGGCGACGATGCCGCCGCCGATCAAAAAGCTCGCCGAGGGCTACATGTACGACCCGACGACGATCAAAATCACGCCGAAGAAGCTCACCGTCGACGCGATCGAACAGGCCTTCGTCGAGGTGCCGGCCAAAGACAAGGCCGCCCGCCTGGTGCAGCTGCTGAAGCAGGAGGACCCCGAGCAGGCGATCATCTTCTGCCGGACCAAAATCGGCGCCTCGAAGCTGGAACGGACGCTGAGCGACAAGGGGCTCGACGTCAAGGCGCTGCACGGCGACATGAGCCAGGGCTCGCGCGACGGGGTGATGATCGCCTTCAAGGACCACCGGGTGAAGCTGCTGGTCGCCACCGACATCGCCGCCCGCGGGCTCGACATCGAGCACGTCACCCACGTCATCAACTACGACGTGCCGGCCTCCTCGGAGGTCTACGTGCATCGCATCGGCCGCACCGGGCGGGTCGGCCGCACCGGCCGCGCGATCACCCTGGTGACGCCGGCCCAGCGCGACGAGATCGGCCGCATCGAGCGCGACGTGAAGACCTCGATCGGCGAGTGGGAGAGCCCGGAGGACCGGCTCGAGCACGCCCCGCGCCCGCGCCGCCGCGAGCGCCGGAAAGAGCGCGAGGAGACGGCTCCGTCTGCCGCTGCCGCCGACGGCGATGGCGACTCCGGTGGCGCCCGCGCCCCGGAGGGTGCGCGGGAGGCGGGCGACTGGGTGAAGCTGTTCGTCAACCGCGGCGAACGCAGCGGCATCACCGAGGAGGATCTGCGCTGGGCGCTGCGCGAGGGCGCCGTGCTCGGCGAGGAGAAGATCCACGACATCCGCGTCCTGCACCGCTTCTCCTTCGTCGAGGTCGCCTCCGGCGACGCCGACCGCACCGTCGAGTTCCTCGACGGCACCAAGCTGAAGGGCAAGGAGATCCGGCTCGAGGTCGCGAAGAGCTAACCGCGGGTCAGCTCGGCGATCCGCTCGAACAGGGCGTCGAAGTCGATCGGCTTGCCGACGTATCCGGCGATCCCGAGGTCCTCGTCCTCCTCGCCGTTCGGCTCGCGGTGGGCGCTGACGATCAGCGCCGGGGTGTCGACGCCGGCGGCCCGCAGCTCGTGCAGGGCGTCGATCCCGGAAAGGTTCGGCATCATCGCGTCGAGCAGCAGCAGGTCGGGTTGCGGACCGCCCTCGCGCCGCAGCGCCTCGACCACCTGGCGGCCGTTGGCGGCGGTCTCGACCTCGTGCCCGGCCATCTCCAGCCGGGTCCGCATCAGCAGCAGGATCGTCTCCGAGTCGTCGGCGACGAGGACGCGGGCCATCACCGCGCCACCGGCAGCCGGAAGCTGAAGGTCGAGCCCTCGCCCGGGGTCGACTCGGCGGCGATCGTGCCGCCGTGCAGCACGACCAGCGATTTCGAGATCGCCAACCCCAGCCCGGTGCCGCCGACCCGCTGGGTGATGCCGGCATCGCCGCGCACGAAGCGCTCGAAGATGTGTTCGAGCTGGTCTGGGGGGATGCCGGGTCCGTCGTCGATCACGCTTATCTCCACATCGTCACCAACCCGCCTCGCCCTTACCCCGATCTTCGTTCCCCGCGGGCAGTACTCATTCGCATTCGTAAGCAGATTCACCATTACTTGGCGAATCCGGTCTCGATCGGCCGCGACCGCGGGCAGGTCGGGCTCGATCTCCCGGCTCAGCGTCTGCCCGCGGGCCTCGATCTGGCTGCCGATCGCCCGCTCGGCGTCGCCGATCAGCGCCTCCGGCTCGCTCGGCGCCGGCTCGATCCGCAACTGCCCGGCGTCGCTGCGCGCGAGGTCGAGCAGGTCGTTCAGCAGCAGCACCAGGTGGCGGCTGCTGTCGAGGATGATCTCGACTGTCTCCGCCTGCTTCGGGCTGAGCCTCTCGCGCTCCAGCATGAGGATCTCGGCGAAGCCCTGGACCGCGGTCAGCGGGCTGCGCAGCTCGTGCGAGGCGGTCAGCACGAACTCGTCTTTCATCCGCTCGAGCTGGTCGCGTTCGCCGGCCCGGCGCTGCAGCTCCTCGGCCATCTCGTTGAAGGCGCGGCCGAGCGACGCCGTCTCGGCCAGGCCGCCGACCTTGACCCGGACGTCGAGATTGCCGCCGGCGAGGCGTTCGGAGCCCTCGACCAGGTCCTCGAGCGGCCGCCGCATCGAGGCGATCAGGCCGCTGAACAGCAGCGCCGCCCCGGTCAGCCCGGCGATCAGCCCGGCGCCGACCAGCAGCGCCGTGTCGCGGGTCTGGTTGGAGATCTCGTCGCGCAGCGCCTGGCGGCGCTTCTGCTGGGTGACGATCGCCGCCCGCGCTGCCGCCGGGTGGATGCCCTGCGAGAGCCTGGTGCGGGCGACGATCTCGCGCTGGTAGGAGCGCGCGGTCGCGTCCTCGAAGTCCTGCCGCTGCTGGATGAAGCGGGCGACGCCGATCACCGCCAGCCCGGTCAGCACCGCGAAGGCGATCGCGAAGCCGATCGTCAGCCGGTTGGCGAGCGACGGGCTGAGCCTGAAGCGTCGTCGGGAATATGCTTGCCGGGCGATGGGCGACGAGGCTACAGGCGGGGCTGGAGGCCGCGGCGCCCAGCGCCCCCCGGTCCTCCATTCCTAGGCTTCAAAGCCCTCTATTCATAGGTTCTAAACCTCTCCATTTCATCGTTTCAAGCCTCTCCATTTCGGGAGTTATGCCATACTGACGGAGTGCCGCCTTCTTCTCCGCGCCCATTCCGGCGCCGCCTCGAGCCATTGGTCGAGCGTCTCCTGGTTGAGGAGCCGGTCGTCGCCGTGCACGGAGCCAGGACGGTCGGAAAGTCGACGATCGTGCGGTCGTTGGCTGCGTCGGCGGGGTGCTCGGTCGTGGACCTGGACGATCCGGAGACGCGCGATGCTGTCGATGCCAGCCCGGCTGTCTTCGCCGCTGCCGAGCCGCCGGTCTTCTTCGACGAGTACCAGCACGTCCCCGCCATCCTGGACGCGATCAAGGCCGAGCTCAACCGGGATCTCAGGCCCGGACGCTTCGTTCTCACCGGCTCGACCCGCTACTCGAGCCTTCCCGCGGCAGCCCAGTCGCTTACCGGCCGTCTGCATGTGGCGACACTTTGGCCGCTTTCGCAGGGTGAGATCGACGGGACGGAGGAGCGATTCGCAGAGCAACTGCTGACAGATCCCGCGACCCTGGTTGCCGCTAAGCCGTCGGCGACCTCGCGCCAGGAGTACGTAGGCCGCATCCTGCGAGGCGGCTTCCCGCTGGCGGTGTCCCGGAGTGAGGGCGCCGGGCGGAACCGCTGGTTCGACGACTACCTCGACCTCGTGATCAAGCGCGATGTCACGGAGCTGTCGAGCATCAGACAGCGAGAGAAGATGCCCAGGCTGATCGCCCATCTCGGAGGCCAGACCGCCCAAGTGCTCAACGTCGCCCGGGTGGCTGCGGAGGTGGGCATAGAGCGCTCGACGGCAGAGCATTACGCGCAGCTTCTGGAAGCGGCATTCGTGGTCTACCGGCTTCCGGCATGGGGGACGACACTGCGGGCTCGCGCGTCCCCGAAGCCGAAGCTCCATTTCGTCGACTCAGGCGTGGCCGGGCGGATGCTGCGAATCACGGCGGCGCGTCTCTCGGCCGCTCAGCCACAGGCGATGACCGAGCTCGGTCATCTGCTCGAGACGTTCTGCGTCGCGGAGGTGCTCAAGCAGATCGGCTGGATGGAGACCCCCGCCCAGGCTGGCCACTGGCGCACGCACGACGGCGATGAGGTCGATCTGGTCCTCGAACGCGACGACGGCGCGATCGCCGGCGTCGAGGTCAAGGTCGGCGAGCGAGTGCATGGCCACCAATTCCGCAGCCTGCGCAAGCTGCGAGACGCGCTCGGGAGCAGATTCCTGGGCGGCGTGGTCCTACATCTGGGTCGCCACGCGTACACCTACGACGACCGCCTTCACGCGCTTCCCGTGGATCGCCTGTGGCGATGAGCCCAGCCCGGCCGCAGATCCCATCGGGCCGCGGAATATGCTTGCCGGGCGATGGGCGACGAGGCTACAGGCGGGGCTGGAGGTAGCGCCGAGGCGCCCGAGGGGATCGACCGGGCGGGGGTCGAGGCCTGGTTCGACGCGCACGTCGAGGGGGTCGAGTTGCCGCTCTCCTTCGAGCGGATCTCCGGCGGCCACTCGAACCTGACCTACCGCGTCACCGACGCCGCCGGGCGGCGCTGGGCGCTGCGGCGCCCGCCGCTCGGCAAGCGGCTCGGCTCGGCCCACGACATGGCGCGCGAGCACCGGGTCGTCTCGGCGCTGGGGCCGACCGACGTCCCGGTCGCCCCGGTGGTCGGCCTCTGCGAGGACGAGAGCGTCAACGATGCCCCCTTCTACGCGATGGAGTTCGTCGAGGGCCCGATCCTGCGCGGGATCGCCGAGGCGGTCGCCTTTCCCGACGAGGACGATCGCCGCGCGATCGGCGAGCGCGTCGCCGACACCCTGGTCGCGATCCATGCCGTCGACCCCGACGCCGCCGGGCTCGGCGACCTCGGTCGCAAGCAGGACTACGTCGCCCGCCAGCTGCGCCGCTGGCAGGGCCAGTGGGAGAAGTCGAAGACGCGCGAGCTGCCGGCGATCGACGCGGTCCACGACCGGCTCGCCGCGCGGATTCCCGAGCAGGGGCCGGCGACGATCGTCCACGGCGACTACCGGCTCGACAACATGATCCTCACCCCGGGCGGCGAGGTGGCGGCCGTGGTCGACTGGGAGCTCTGCACGCTCGGCGACCCGCTCGCCGACGTCGGCCTGCTGATGGTCTACTGGCCCGAGCGCGGCGAGGAGGCGATCGCGCTCGGCCAGCCGGCCAACCTGGCCCCCGGCTTCCCGACCCGCGACGAGCTGCGCGACCGCTACGCCGAACGCTGCGGCCGCGACCTCGCCGAGCTCGACTTCTTCGTCGCCCTCGGCTACTGGAAGCTGGCGATCATCCTCGAGGGCGTCTACGCCCGCTACAGCGCCGGCCAGTACGGCAAGGTCGACCCGGGCCTCGAACACTTCGCCCGCCTGGTCGAGCGGCTGGCGGGCGCGGCCGACGTGGCGGAGCGGAGCGGCTGAAGGTGGCGCCCTTCGACGCTTCTGGGGGCTGGCGGTCACGACCCTGTGGCGGTTTCCGGTTCGGCGCGCGCGTCGAGGGCACTTGACTGTGCCCTGCTGCCGTGCCATGGTCGCCCCATCCCCCAACCGGGCCGGTTAGGCGTTTCGCGCCCTCCCTTCCCGCCACTCAAGGAGAATCTCTTGAAACAGATACGCAAGCGACTCACGTATGCGAACGTGATGTCGTCGTTCGCCGCATTCCTCGCCCTTGGCGGCGTCGCCGTCGCTGCCGGCACGCTGCCCGCGAACAGCGTCGGCACCGGGCAGATCAAGAAGAATGCCGTGAGGACCGGCAAGATCGCCCCGGAAGCCGTCAGGGCCGGCAAGCTGGCCAAGAACGCGGTCTCCACCAACAGGCTGCGCGACAGCGCCGTGTCGACCGACAAGATCGCCGACCTCGCCGTCACGACCGGCAAGCTGGCCGACGAATCCGTACTCAGCGGCAAGCTCGCCAAAGAATCGGTGCTCACCGACAAGATTGCCAACAACGCGGTGACGACCGGGAAGATCGCCCCCGAAGCGGTGGACCACCGGCAAGATCGCCAACAATGCGGTTACTCGAGCACGAAGATCGCGACCGACGCCTCCAGTTCCCAGCTCACGGGCATCACCTCGGTGTCCGATCGATCCAGCGTAAGCACCGCCAACTCCGAGCCGCGTCACTGCGACCTTCCATCTGGCCACGATGTGACTGCCAACTGACCCGAGCGGCGAACACGGGGGAGACGCCTGGCGGAGTCCAGCCGCTCCTTCGGGTCGGTCATCGGTCGGCGAGTGTTCGACCTCATCGCTGAAGTAAGTCAACGGTCATTGCCTTTGCATACTGCCTCGTCACTCAGGCTCGATAGACCAGAGCCGTGCCGGCGCGACCGCGACGGGCATTTGCCCACTGCCTGATTCGGCTCAGTTCCTTCGCTCAGATCGGCCGCGGCGCGTGCCGGGGCTCGAGGCTTCGTCTCGGCCTCGGCCCGCGCCGCGACCCGCGGTTCAGCTCGCGGCGGGCGAGGACCGTCTTGCGAGCCGCAATGGCCGCCGCCCGGTCACCAGACCGCGTCTATCTCGTAGTCGCGCAACGCGGTGTCGGTCTCAGCGCGACTGACGGCCAACTCGGCGAGCCCGGCCGACGGATCGCATGCGGACGAGCAGCGCAGCCGACGGCGTGACCTTGCCGGTCGCGTAGGTCGACAGGCGGGAGGTGGAGGTGCCGATCCGGGAGGCGAACTCGGCGCGGGTCAGCCCGGAATCGTCGACCAGGCGCGCGATTTCGGAGGCGACGGCCTGCCGCTCGCTCGCCTCCGCCGCTTCGCGGGCCCGGGCGAGGATTCGCTCCATCGCCTTCGCCACGCCGTAGGGGCGGCTGTACGTGAGCACCTCTTCGACCCGGCGGGCGACCGGTCCCCACGGTTCGGTGCGGATCGCCCTGGCCAGTCGCCGCCAATGAGAGAGGCCGCCGCGCTCGAGCGCGGCCTGAATCGCCTCCTGCGGCCACTGGGCGACCGGGTCGTCCGGCGAGGCGCCGACGTTGCGGAAGGCAAGCGCCGTCATTACTCGGCCATCCGCGCTGCGACGGCGGCGAGTACGTCGGTCACCGCGCCCCAGTCGCTCCAGCGTTTGCGCAGCCGGCGGTAGGACGGAAGTTGCTCGATGACCGAACGGTCGGCCGGGCGCGGCTCCGAGAGCTGACGCACGAGCTGAGAGGCGACACCCTCGCCGTCGTCGTTCTGGTCGGCGTAGTAGGTGTCGATGTCCGATAGGACGTCGGCCGCGCGCTCGACGCCGATATGGTCGGAGAGGGCGGCGAGGTCGAGATAGTCGCGAGTCTGGTTGCGGCGCACGATCAGGAAGGCCTTGATTCGCAGAGTCTCCTCGACCGTCGGTACGGTCACCTCGCCTCCCGACGGGACAGTGACGGCGGTGACCTCCAAGGGAGTCTTGCGGAGCATCTGCCGCACCCCGGCTTCGATCCCGTCGAGGTTCCCGAGGATCACCTTCCCGGGCGCTACGCGGTTGGTCGCCCACCCCTCGTCTTCCTCGACCGCTTCCAGCACCATCTCGAAGCGATCGGCGAGGTCAGAGACGACGTGATCGTGGTCGCGCGATTCGCGGTGATCCGCGTAGAGAATCGCCGCGGTGCCGCCGACCAGCACTGCGCCTGGGACGAGCCGCTGCAGGTGGGACGCCGATTCCAGCACGGCGATGAACCGAGGGTCGCGCTCGTCGATGCCCCTGGCTTCGTCGGTCACGTAGACATATTATCAATTGTGATAATTACGCCAAGATCGCCGCCGGCGGTGCGCGCGGCGTGTCCTACCAGAGAATGTCCACTCCATAGTCGTCCATCTCGCCATCTGCGGTTACGAGCGCGAGGCGGTCGACGTCGGCCTGGGCGATCAGCAGGCGGTCGAAGGGGTCGCGGTGACGCATGGGCAGCGTGCCGACCCGGTCGGCGTGGCGAGCGGACATCGGCAGTAGCTCGCCTTCGCCCGTTCCAGCTGCTCGAGCAGGTTGACCGTCTGGGCGATGGGATCGACCGGCCTGCCCGCCCGCAGGACTACCGGCCCTTCGGGTCGAAGCAGTTGTTTCGCGATCGCCCGGCCCGGGCGATCGGAAGCTCTACCTAGGGGGTACGCGTGAAGCAGGTAAGCAAGCGGCTCACGTACGCGAATGTGATGTCGTCGATAGCGGTCTTTCTGGTTCTCGGCGGCGCCGCCGCGGTCGCCGCGACCAACCTGCCGGCGAACAGCGTCGGCACGGGGCAGATCCAGAGGAACGCGGTGCGGACCGGCAAGATCGCGCCGGAAGCGGTGCGGGCCGGCAGGCTGGCGAAGAAGGCCGTGACGACCGATCGGCTGCGGGAAGGCTCGGTCGCGACGAAGTCGATCGCCAAGCTCGCGGTCAACACCGGCCGGCTCGCGAACCAGGGCGTGACGACTGGGAAGATCGGCAACGGCGCGGTGACCGCCGGAAAGCTCGCGGACGAAGCCGTGATCACCGGCCGGCTCGCGAACAGCTCGGTCACGCAGCAGAAGCTTTCGTCGAACTCGGTCGGCGCCTCCCAGTTCAGGGGCGTCGTCGTCCGCACGACCAGCGTCTCCATCCCGAAAGAATCGTCGGTCGGCGCCAGCGTCGCCTGCCAGTCCGGCGAGAAGGCAATCGGGGTCGGCACCAACTGGAACGTGTTCGAGAAGGGCCTCTACACCAACTACGCCCGCATCTCCGGCAACGGCGCCGAGGCGCGGGGCAACAACGAAACCGCCGAATCGCGGACCTTCACGGTCGAAGCGTATTGCTGGTCGAGCTGAGCTGAGCGCGCTCGGATAGGTCGCGGCACCCTTTCAGCCCTTGCGCCTGCGGATCGCCTCGCGGGTCGCGTAGAGGGCTGGAAGGGCGGCCGTGTCCTTCGGCCGTCCGAGCTTTTCCTTCGAGGCGATCACCTCGTCGATCGTGATCGCGCGCACGGACAGGTCGCCCAGTCTCAACTCGACCGTCGAGACCTCCTCGAACCCCCCGATCGCGGCTGCCAGCGGGACTATGTCGAGCGGGCCAGCCTCGGTGTCGAAGCTCTGGCTCTTCCAACCGAGGAAGTCGGCGCCTTCGAGCTCGCGGGCCTCGCCGCGGCCCCGTGGCCGAGCCTGAAGCTCGTTCAGGGCCGCCGCGAGGCGCTCGGCGTTGTCGAGGTCCCGCCGCGGCATCACGTCGAGGTCCAAGGTGGCCGTCGGGTTGCCCTGGAGCCACGCTGCGCCGGCGCCGATCAGGCAGAAGTCGACCTCGTGCTCGACCAGGGTGCGCAGCAGCCTCTCCGGATCGAGGGCGGTCATCGCCGCTCCTCGCCCTGCGCCGAGTCATGCAGCTGCGCATGACGGCCAAGGGCGCGAAGGCGCTCAGCGGGGGCCAGGTCGAGGAGGCGATCTGCCAGCTCCACGTCGTGCGGGTCCGGCTCGATCTCGGCCCGCATCGTCAGGCGCCGCCCACACGCCGCCGCAAGTCGCTGGAGCGTCTCCCATGAGGGTGCCGCCGCGCCGCTCTCGTAGCGCGCGATCGCGGGTTGCGACGTGCTCGCTCGCCGCGCGAGATCGCGTTGCGAGAAGCCCGCGGCAAGACGCATCCTGCGCACCGCTTCGGATGGCAATACCATACCGAGCGATACCGTATCAGGTATCGCGTGCTCAGCCTGAATCCCAGGTCAATCTGTGATCTATCTGGGAGGCAACCCGTGAATCAAGCGCTGACGAATCGAGGCTGGAGGCTCGGCGGACCGTGAATGCAGTCAGATAGGCCGTGGCGCGTGCCGGGG
>CAVXSI010000017.1:0-103586 GCA_963764365.1 uncultured Solirubrobacterales bacterium | reverse complement strand
CTAAGGTCGTGGCTCATTCCGGGGTGGTGTAATCGGCTTAGCACGCCTGGTTTTGGTCCAGGAAGAGGCGGGTTCAAATCCTCCCCCCGGAGCTACCGGGAACTCCTTAGCCGTCCTCACTGCCCGCTGCTGAGCTGGCCGATTGCGAACAGTTCGGCGATCTTCAGCAGGCCGAGGGTCGCGTGGGGAGACGTCGCGCTGCTTCGCATCCGCACGTTGGCGCCCTCCGGTCCCCGCACCTCGACGATCGTGCAGATGTCGCCGATCTGCCAGTCGCCCTCGCGTTCGCCGTAGTCGGCCTCGATCGCCTCCATCTGTTCGGCGATGTGCCTTCCGACTTTGCTCTGATCCAACGCCATTCGTGCCCCTTTCCCGCCCGGGACGAATGTTCGCGCCCGGTTGACAGTGTTCACGCCCCGATCAAAGAGCGCTGAGGGCATTGTGCCCGACGGTCGGGCAAGCCATCGCGCCGCGCGCCGCGGCTGGGGCCGCCCCCCTACTCCTCAGAGCTGCGGGGCACCTTGCCACCCTCGGCGCCCGGTTCCAGCGCGGGGCCGCGGGGGGAGGCGATGCCGAGGACCCGCATCGCCTTGAGCCCGAGGCCGAGCTTCTCGCGGCCCTCGGTCGCGGAGACGTCGTGACCGCACAGCTCGCGGACCCGCTCGAGGCGGTAGCGGATCGTGTGGCGGTGGGTGAAGAGCTGCTTGGCGGTGGCGGCGACGTTGCCGTCGTTGGCCAGGTAGGCCTCGACGGTCGCCACCAGCTCGGTCTCGTACTGCTCGTCGTAGGCGGCGAGCGGCTCGATCGTCTCGGCGAAGAAGCGCTCCAGCTCGCCCGGGTCGTCGCTCATCGCCGGCAGCAGCAGGCGGTAGGCGCCGGTGTCCTCGAAGGCGAGCAGCGGCCGGCCCTCCGCCTCGCCGACGTTGACCGCGAGGCGCGCCTCGCCGCCGGCCCGATAGAGGTCGACGGGGTCCGTGACGCGGCGGCTGGCGCCGATCGTCAGGTGGATTCCCGGCAGGGAGTCCTCCAGCTCGCGCCCCAGGCCCGCGGCGGCGCGCCCGAGGCGATCCTCGTCCTCGGCCGGGACGATCACCACGATCTCCGCCGCGGCGTCGCCGGCCTCGGCTGTCGCCAGAGCGCCCGGGGCGAGCGAGCGCAGCGTCCGCATCGCCAGCGTCAGCACCCGGTCGCGCCACTCGCCGGTCTGCGCGGCGCGCGGCGCGGCGCGAAGGACGATCACCCCGGCCCCCTTCTCCAGGTCGGTCCCCAGCTCGGAGGCGCGGGCGACGATGTCGCCGCGGTCGGTCACCTCGCGGGCCAGCACCGCGGAGACGAAGACCCCCGCCACCTCCTCGCTCTCCCATTCGGGGGCGCGGGAGCGCTCCAGCTCCAGCGCAAGCAGAGTCGTCACCATGCGGGCGATCGCCGGGTCGGGCGTCGCCTTGGCCCGGTAGCGCAGCTCGCCGACCGCCGCGTCGGCGACCCGCAGCTCGACCGTCGTCACGCGCTCGCCGCCCGTCGAGCAGCTTCTGCTCCTGGTCCGGCGAGGCGCCGGCCACCGCCAGCACGGCGCCGGAGCGCTCGATCAGCGCGACGCTCGCATCCAGGACCCGCGCCGCTGCCCGCGCCACGGCGGGCAGCCCGGCGCCGGACTCGACCGCTTCGGAGAGCGCGTCGAGCGTCCCGGCCTCGGCTTGGCTTGCAGCGGTTTTCCGCCCTTTCGAGCTGGCAGGCATCGGTCCATTATCGCTGCCTACTTGAAGAAGGCGGCGATGTCGTTGTAGTAGTAGACGATCGCCAGGCCGATCACGACGCCGGTCAGGATCAGGGCGGCGAGGACGATCAGGGAGAGGACGCCGGCCGCCGCCTTCTCCCAGAGCCGCCCGTAGGAGCCGACCGCGGGCATCAAGATCAAGCCGACGAAAGCGACCAGGCTGACCAGCCCGGCCGCGCCGAACAGCAGGTACTCATTCTGGATCTTCTGCAGCGCCAGTGGGAGCACCGGACCAATTGTGCCGCACGGGTCCGTCCGAAGATCGCACCGTCGAGACGACCAGGGCGACCGCCGCGCAGAGGGAGAACGCGGCCGCGCCCAGCGCCCAGCCGGCGCTGACGTCGCTCATGTAGTGGACGCCCAGGTAGACGCGCGAGAGGCCGACCAGCGCGGTGAGCGCGATCCCGGCGGAGACGACCGCCGCGCGGCGCGCCATCCGGGGGCGCAGCCGCAGCACGATCGTCACCGCCAGCCAGACGTAGAAGGTCGCGTAGGCGGCGTGCCCGCTCGGAAAGGAGGAGCCGCGGAAGCCGGTCAGGCCGCCGAGCGGCCGCGGTCGGTCCACCGCCGCCTTCAGCTCGTGGACGCCGACGATCAGCAGCAGCATGCCGACGACCAGGACCCAGAACTCGGCCCAGCGGCGGCGCACGGCGAGAGCCGCGGCCGCCAGGAGGGCGAGTGCCCAGGTGACCGGCGCCGAGCCGAGCGCGGTGAACACCTTGACGATCGCGGTCAGCCAGCCGGTGCGGACGCTTTCGGCGATTTCCGCCGCGGTCAGGTCGCCAGGGGTCGGGCCGGGATCGCCGCCGATGATCACCGTGTAGGCGACCAGCACGAAGAGGGCGACGGCGAGGGTCGCCATCAGCGAGGTGAATTCCAGCCCGAAGGTGCCGCCGGGGGTCACCCGCTCCCAGAGGAAGCGCAGCTGCGGGCTGAAGCGGCGCCCCAGCGCGACCAGCTGGCGGCTGGCGGCGTGGCGCTCCATCCAGGCGACCGCCGCGCGCCGGTTCTCCGTCTGCCGGAAGTGGCGGTAGAGGAGGATCGAGCCGACCACGACGACGATCAGCGTGCCGAGCAGGAACGCCCCGCGACCCGCGTACTTCGCGGCCGTGTCGATGCTGCGCGAGAAGGCGTAGCCGATCAGGATGTGGGCGCTGGCCCAGAGGCCGGTGCCGAGGATGCTGTATGGGACGAAGGCGCGGTAGCGCATCCCGGAGCTGCCGGCGATGAACGGGGCGAAGGCGCGCACCAGGCTGACGAAGCGGCCGATGAAGATCGTCTTGCCGCCGTGGCGCGAGAAGTAGTCCTCGACCCGTTCGAAGCGCTCGTGGCCGATCCCGAAGCGCGGTCCGTGACGGATCACGAAGCCGCGGCCGAGGCGGCGGCCGAGGAAGAAGCTGGCCGTGTCCCCCGCCCAGGCCGCGAACCAGGCGATCGCGATCAGCAGGTAGATGTCGATCGCCCCCTGCCCGGCGACGGCGCCGCCCAGCAGCATCACCGTCTCGCCGGGGACGACGAGGCCGACGAAGGCGCCGGTCTCGGCGAAAGCGAAGACGCCGACCAGCAGGTAGGTCCAGGCGCCCAGCGTGTCGGAGATGTCCTCCAGCAGCCGCTGGAGGTCCCCGTGGGGGACGACGCGGCTGATCAGGTAGTAGGCGGCGGCGATCGCCGCAGCGATCGCGACCAGCAGCAGGCGGCGCCGGCGGCGGTCCTCTGGGATCTGCAGCCTCATGGCGCGCAGCCAGCTTCGCAGACGATCGCGTCGTCGCGGCCCAACCACAACGACGCCCGAGTTGCCTCCGCCACGGTGGGGAAGACCCCGACGGCGGTCGGGCCGGAGCCGGTGAGCAGGGCGAGCGGCGCGCCGGCCTCGCGCAGGGCGTCCAGCGCGGCGCCGATCTCCGGGCGCAGCGAGCGCGCCGCCGGCTCGAGGTCGTTGGCGAGCAGCTCGGCGTAGCCGAGCGGCGAGGCGCCGGCGCCCGCGGCCTCGCGCAGGCGCGCCGCCAGCTCGTCCAGCTCCGCCGCGGAGCGGCCGAGCCCGAGCCGGTCCGCCGCGGCGAACACCTCGGCCGTGCTCAGCCCGCCGCCGGGCAGCAGCAGGACCGCGTGGGGCGAGGGCTCCGGCAGCCGCTCGACCCGCTCGCCGGCGCCGCCGACCAGCGAGAGCGCCGGCACGAGCTGCGAGGGCACGTCGGCCCCCAGCCCGGCGGCGAGGGTGGCGGGGTCTGCGCTGTGACGACTTGTTATCGGATATCGATAAGAAGTCGTCACGGCGGGTCGCGAGTCGCAGAACGGCGGCGGCGTCGGCGCTGCCGCCGCCCAGCCCGGCGGCGACTGGGATTCGCTTCTCGATCTCGATCCGAAGCGGCGGCCCCTCCCAGCCGCCCTCGCGCAGCGCCGCCAGCGCCCGCGCCGCGAGGTTCTCACCCTCGACCCCGGGGCAGAGCACCTCGTCGCGCTCCGCCTCGGATGCCTCGATCGAGTCGGCCAGGGCGATCGGCTCGAACAGCGAGCAGAGCTGGTGCAGACCGTCCTCGCGCGCCGGCCCGAGGAAGAGGCAGAGGTTGATCTTGGCGGGCGCGTGGATGAGCATTTCGGCTGGGCCTGTCCCGGCAGGGGTTTCGCTCAACTTTTTCTGAAGACAATTGTCGGCTGTCCGCCAGCCTCAGCGCAGAAAAAGTACAAGCCGCTCAACCCCTACCGGGACAGGCCCTTCCCCAGGCATTGGAACTCGCTCGGCGAGAGTGCCTCGGCGCGGGCGTTCTCGGGGAGGCCCAGCTTACGCAGCGCGGCGCGGGTGCGATCGAGCGAGCCGGGCCGAACGTGCTCGAGCGAGCGGGACAGCGACTTGCGCCGGTGGGCGAACGCGGCGCGAACCAGCTCTCGCGTCGCCGGGTCGACGCCAGGGCCGGTGCGTCGCAGCCCTAAGATCGCCGACTCGACCCGCGGCCGCGGCCGGAAGACCGCCGGGTCGACGCCCCGCAGCAATCTCGCCTCGCAGGCGAGCTGGACGAGCACGCTCGGCGCACCGTAGGCGCGCGTGCCCGGCGGGGCGCGCAGCCGGTCGGCGATCTCGCGCTGCACCATCACGGTCCAGCGCCGCACCGTGGGCAGCTCCTCGATCGTCCGCAGCAGCAGCGGCGTGGCGATCGAGTAGGGCAGGTTGGCGACCACCGCGGTCGGCGCCGGCTCGAGCGCCGCGAGATCGAGCCGCATCGCGTCGCCCCAGTGCAGCTCGACGTTGGGCAGCGCGGCGACCCGGGCCAGCGCCCCCTCCAGCCCCCGGTCCAGCTCGATCGCGTGGACGTGCGCCGCGGCGTCGGCCAGCCGCTCGGTCAGCACCCCCTCCCCCGCCCCCACCTCGAGCACCGCGTCGGCCGGGCCGAGGCCGGCGTCGCGGAGGATCGCGTCGAGCAGGTTCGGGTCGACGAGGAAGTTCTGACCCAGCCGGACCACCGGCTACCAGCCGAAGACGGCGCGCGCGTTGGCCTCGACAGTCGCCTCCAGCTCCTCGTAGGAGACGCCGCGGGCCGCGGCGACGACGCGGGCGGTCTCGACCACGTGGGCCGGCTCGTTCGGCTTGCCCCGCACCGGTTGCGGCGCCAGGTAGGGGGCGTCGGTCTCGACCAGGACCAGCTCGGCGGGCAGCTTCGCCGCCGCCTCGCGAAGCTCGTCGGAGCCGGGGTAGGTGGTGTGGCCGGCGAAGGAGCAGTACCAGCCGCGCTCGGCCGCGTCGGCGGCGCGCCACGGGGCGGAGAAGCAGTGCAGGATCACCGGCTGCCCGTCCGCCCTCGCGTCGAGGACCGCGAAGATCTCGTCGCTGGCGGTCGTCTCGCCCTCCGGGTCGCGGCCGTGGATGACGATCGGCAGCCCGGCGTCGCGGGCGATCTCGATCTGCGCCTCGAAGGCGCGCCGCTGCTCGGCCGGGGTGGCCGTCTCGCGGTAGTAGTCGATCCCGGTCTCGCCGATCGCCCGCACCTTCTCGTGCTTCGCGAGCTCGGCGATCCGCTCCGCTTCGGCGTCGTCGAAGCCGGCCGCCTCGGTCGGGTGCCGGCCGACGGCGGCGAAGACCTCCTCGTGGCGCTCGGAGGCAGCGATCGCGGCCGCGTTCTGCTCGCCGCCAAGGCCGACGTTCAGCATCCGGCTTACCCCGGCGCCGCGGGCGCGCGCCACGACCTCGTCCTCTGGAGATTCGCAGAGGAAGAGATGCGTATGGGAGTCGATCATCGCCGCAGCGTAGTGGTAGCCCACCGCAGCGTTCGCACTTCCCGGTCCATGCCGCCAATAGGTGCGAACGCAGGGAGGGGGTCGGTAGCCTCTCTTGACCATGGCAGAGCGCGACTACATAGCCGCAACGAGGGAGCGCGTCGTCGTCTTCGACGGCGGCATGGGCGCGACCCTGGAGCAGTTCGACCTCAGCGAGGCCGACTACGGCGGTCTCCAGGGCAAGTGCCACGAGGCGCTCGTCCTGCACCGGCCCGACGTGATCGAGGGCGTCCACGCCTCGATGCTGGAGGCCGGCGCCGAGGTGGTCGAGACCGACAGCTTCCAGGGCTCGCGGCTGAAGCTCGAGGAGTGGGGGCTCGACGACCAGACGCTCGAGATCAACACGAAAGCCGCGCAGATCGCCCGCAAGGCGGCCGGCGAGCAGCGCTTCGTCGCCGGCTCGATCGGGCCGACCGGCTTCCTGCCGGCCTCCGACGACCCGACCCTGGGGGACATCTCCTTCGGCCGCCTGGTCGAGGTCTTCGCCGAGCAGGCACGCGGCCTGGTCGAGGGCGGCGCCGACCTGATCGTCATCGAGACCGCGCAGGACATCCTCGAGGTGAAGGCGTCGATCTTCGGCGCCCGCGAGGCGTTCGCGCAGACCGGCCGGCGACTGCCGATCCAGACCAGCGTCTCGCTGCTGCCGCAGGGCGGCAAGATGCTGCTCGGCACCGACATCCGAGCGGTGCTGACGACGCTGGCGGCGCTCGAGGTCGACGTGGTCGGGCTCAACTGCTCGACCGGGCCCGAGGACATGCGCGAGGCGATCCGCTTCCTCGGCGAGCACTGCCCGCTGCCGGTCCACTGCATCCCCAACGCCGGCCTGCCCCTGCAGGGGCCCGACGGCGAGACGATCTTCCCCGAACAGCCCGAGCCGCTGGCGGCGACGCTCGGCGAGTTCGTCGAGCGCTACGGGGTGGGGATCGTCGGCGGCTGCTGCGGCACCACGCCCGAGCACATCGCGGCGATCCGCGAGCGGGTCGACGGGCCGGGTGCCGGGCGAGCGGCCGGCGCCCGGGGCCGATCGAGGTCTCCTCGATGATGACCTCGACCCCGCTGGTCCAGGAGCCGCGCCCGACCCTGGTCGGCGAGCGGGTCAACTCGCAGGGCTCGAAAAAGGCAAAGGAGCTGCTGCTGGCCGAGGACTACGACGGCCTCGTCCAGGTCGCCGAAGACCAGGTCGAGGGCGGCGCCCACGTGCTCGACGTCTGCGTGGCGCTGACCGAGCGCTCCGACGAGGACGAGCAGATGCAGGCCGTGGTCGAGCGGATCTCGCTCACCCAGCCGGCGCCGATCCAGGTCGACTCGACCGAGCCCGAGGTGATCCGGGCGGCACTGGAGAAGATCCCGGGCCGGGCGATCGTCAACTCGATCAACCTCGAGGCGGGCCGCGACAAGGCCGACGTGGTCGTGCCGCTGGCGCGCGCCCACGGCGCCGCCCTGATCGCGCTGACGATCGACGAGGTCGGAATGGCGAAGACGGCCGAGCGCAAGCTCGAGATCGCCAAGCGGATCCGCGACCTGGCCTGCGAGGAGCACGGGCTCGACCCCGAGGCGCTGATCTTCGACGCGCTGACCTTCACCCTGACCACCGGCGACGACGAGTGGAAGCCCTCGGCGATCGAGACGATCGAGGGGATCCGCCGGATCAAGGCCGAGATCCCGGGCGTGAAGACCTCGCTCGGGGTCTCCAACGTCTCCTTCGGCGTCGGCCAGCCGGCCCGCGCGGTGCTCAACTCGGTCTTCCTGCACCACTGCGTCGAGGCCGGGCTCGACCTGGCGATGGTCAACCCGAACCACATCACGCCGTATGCGGAGATCGACGAGGCCGAGCGCGGGCTGACCGACGACCTCGTCTTCAACCGTCGCGAGGACGCGCTTGAGCGCTTCATCGCCCACTTCGAGTCGAAGGGCGAGGAGGAGGCCGAGGAGGCGGGCGACCCGACCGAGGGCATGGAGCCCGAGGAGGCGCTGCACTGGCACATCCTGCGCCGCAAGAAGGACGGCGTCGAGGAGTGGATCGACCGCTGCAACGAGAAGATCGGCGCCGTCCCGACCCTGAACGAGGTGCTGCTGCCGGCGATGAAGGAGGTCGGCGACAAGTTCGGCGCCGGCGAACTGATCCTGCCCTTCGTGCTCCAGTCGGCGGAAGTGATGAAGCGCGCCGTGGCGCGGCTCGAGAACTACCTCGACCGGATCGAGGGCCACAGCAAGGGCAAGGTCGTGATCGCGACCGTGTTCGGCGACGTCCACGACATCGGCAAGTCGCTGGTCAACACGATCCTCACCAACAACGGCTACACCGTGGTCGACCTCGGCAAGCAGGTCCCGGTCGAGACGATCATCGAGGCCGCGCTCGAGAACGAGGCCGACGCGATCGGTCTCTCCGCGCTGCTCGTCTCGACCTCGAAGCAGATGCCGATCTGCGTGCAGGAGCTGCACCAGCGGGAGCTCGACTTCCCGGTGCTGATCGGCGGCGCGGCGATCAACCGCGACTTCGGCCGCCGCGCCCTGTACCCGCACGGCAAGAGCTCCGACGACGTCTACGAGCCCGGCGTCTTCTACTGCAAGGACGCCTTCCAGGGGCTCGACACGATGGACGCGCTGGTCGACGCCGAGGCGCGGGCAGGCGCTGGTCGAGCGGATCCGCGGCGAGGCGCAGGCAGCTTCGCGAGAAGCCGGCGGTCGCCGACGACGGCCCGCCGACCAGCGACGCGAGCGTGCGCTCCGCCGCCCGCACCGACAACCCGATCCCCGAGCCGCCCTATCCTCGGCGTGCGCGACGTCGACGTCGACCTCGACGAGGTCTTCCCCTACCTCGACCGCCATGTGCTCTTCAAGCTGCACTGGGGCGGCAAAGGGGTCAAGGGCGAGGCCTGGCGCGAGCTGGTCGAGGGCAACGGACGAGGAGGAGGGCTTCGCGCCGCGGCTGGAGCGGATGTGGCGCGAGCAGGACTACCTCCACCCGCGGGCGCGGCTCGGCTACTTCCCCTGCAACGCCGAGGGCAACGAGCTGATCGTCTTCGACCCCGACGACCCGCAGCGCGAGCTGGAGCGGCTCGTCTTCCCGCGCCAGCCCAAGCACGACCGGATCTGCCTCGCCGACTTCTTCCGCCCGCTCGACTCGCGGCGAGCGCGACGTGGTCGCCCTGCAGGGCGTCACGGTCGGCCCCGAGGTGACCGAGCTGATCGAGCGGCTGGAGAGCGAAGGCGAGTTCGCCGAGCAGCTCTACGTGCACGGGCTCGGCGTGCAGTCGGCCGAGGGGCTGGCCGAGTGGCTGCACTCGAGGTGCGGCGCGAGCTCGGGATCGACGCTCGACCAGGGCCGCCGCTACTCCTGGGGGTACCCGGCCTGCCCGGACCAGTCCGAGCACGAGAAGGTCTGGCGGCTGCTCGACCTCGAGCAGATCGGCATGACCCTCTCCGACGGCTACGCGGTGCTGCCCGAGCAGTCGACGGTGGCGATCGTCGCCCACCACCCGCAGGCGGTCTACTTCGGGATGAAGTCGGGCTTCATCCCGGAGGAGAAGGCGCCGGACGAGCTGATCGCGGGCACCGAACGGGGCGGCATGCTGCCGCCTGAGCGGGAGCCGGTCGAGACGTAGTAGGGATGGGGGCGCCTGGCTGCGGGTCCTGTCGTCGGGTGGGTGTCCGTCCGGTTGCTGGGTTTTTCGCCTCGCGCGAAGGGCCTCTCGCCGAGTGGTCTGTGCGAAAAACAGGACGCCGCGCCCGGACGGACACCCACCCGACGCCACCCGCAGAGATGCGTTTATGCCTCTATTCGTTCACCCGAATCGCGGTGGCTGCGAGGGTGCGGCTTGCAGGCGGACCGGGGCGGCGGAGAGGGCTTGGACTCGGAGGTCGCTCCAGGTCAGGCCCTCGCGCACGAGCGAGGGGAGGCCGAGGGCTACGGCGGTGGCGATCTCCACGGCCTGGAGGATCACGCCGTAGGCGAGGGCGTCGGCGG
Organism: uncultured Solirubrobacterales bacterium; assembly: GCA_963764365.1. Taxonomy (GTDB): domain Bacteria; phylum Actinomycetota; class Thermoleophilia; order Solirubrobacterales; family 70-9; genus VRUE01. Next base: position 93,579 of record CAVXSI010000017.1, on the reverse strand, counting down.
TGCCGATGTTCCAACCGGTGTGCAGGACGCTGATCACCGCCAGCTGGAAGACGCCGATGTTCGACGGGGTCGCCGGGACGACCGCGGTGACGTTGACCGCGAAGAGGACCGCGGCGGCGGCGCCGACGCTGGCCTGGCCGCTGAGGCCGAGGGCGGCCAGCAGGGCCCAGCAGGCGGCGAGCTGGATCGCCCAGGCGCCGAGCTGGGCGGCGGCGGCGAGGGCGCCGCGCCGCGGCTTGCGGAAGACGGCCAGGCCGGCCCGCACCTGCAGCAGAGCGCGATGCATCGCGGCGCCGATCCGGGCGAGGCGGCCGTTGCCGTTGCGGCGCATCAGCGCCGGCCCGACCAGGACGACGACCAGCAGGACCAGCGGCACGAAGCTGAACACGAACAGCTTCTCGGTGCTGGAGTGGAAGAGATCGGTGCTGGAGACGATGATCGCGCCGAGCAGCACCAGGGCGACGAGGTTGAGCATCGTCTGCGAGACCAGGGTGCCGAGCAGGACCGGGAAGGTCTCGCGCATCCGCCCGGTGCGCCGGGCCAGGGTCATCGCCCTCGCCGGCTCGCCGAGGCGAGCCGGCAGGGTCGCCGACATCAGCACGCCGATCATCGTCGCCGAGGTGACATCGCGGCGGCGGACCGGGCGGTTGGGCAGCGCCGCGCGGACGATCCAGTACCAGGAGGCGGCGCGGAAGAACAGCGAGGAGGCCATCAGCGCGCAGGCGATCAGCACCCAGACGAGGTTCGAGCGGACGATGCTGGCGATCACGTTTTCGACCCCGATCTTCTGCGCCGCCAGCGCGGTCAGGCCGACGCCGAGGACGCCGGCGACCCCGAGGCCGAGACGGCGGGCGACGCGCCGCTTCCCGCTGCCGCCCCGGGCGAGCGGCGGGTCGAGCGAGGGCAGGCGCCGCGGCGGGCTCGACGGATTGCCGTCGGCGGGGCGCACCCCGGCCCAGTGGGCGGTGCGCTCGCCGGCTGTCGACGGCGCCGGCGCCTCGATCGCCCGCTCGTAGACCTCGGTGACGCGGTCGGCGACCCGCGGCCAGGCGTAGCGCTCGGCGCTCTCGCGGGCGGCCGCGCCCATCGCCACCAGGCGCTCCGGCTCGTGGTGGGCGCGCTGCAGCTCCTCGGCCAGGCGCTGGGGGTCGCCGGGCGGCACAAGCACGCCGTCGACGCCGTCGCTGACCACGTCGCTGTAGCCGGCGATCGCCGATGCGATCGCCGGGGTGCCGGCGGCGAAGGCCTCGGTCAGGACCATGCCGAAGCTCTCGCCGGCGAGCGAAGGGGCACAGAGGACGTCGGCGTCGTGCATCGCCTGCCAGAGCCGCTCGCCCGAGACCCGGCCGCGGACGTCGATTCGGCCGATCGCGTCAGGGTCGGCCAGGTAGCGCAGCACGTCCTCGCGCTCGGCTCCGATCACCGTCAGCCGCGCCGGGACATGCTCCACCAGGGCTTCGAAGGCGCGCAGCAGGATCGGCAGCCCCTTGCGCTCCTCGGGCCGGCCGACGAACAGCAGGCGCAGCTCCTCGCTCGGCCGCTTCTGGCCCTTCGGGGCGGCGGCGACGTCGACCCCGTTGGGAACGATCTCGTAGTGGCCCCCGAACCAGCGGCGACCGCTCCAGGCGGCCGCCTCGGAGACGGCGATCCGCGCCGAGAGCCGGTTGAGGACGCGCCTGGCGCCCAGCGCCGAGGCGATGTGGTTGGGGATCGCCTTGGTCGAGTAGGCGTGGAAGGTGCCGACCACCGGCGTGCGGGCGCCCAGCGCGGCGTTCCAGCCGACCAGCGGGACGATCGGCTCGTGGACGTGAACGACGTCGAAGCCGCCACGGCGAAGCTCGCGGCGCGGGGCGACGACGCCGCCGGCCGGGAAGGGGGCGAGATTGGAGACCGCCCCGTTGGCCGAGAACCCGGCCGTGCGACCCAACGGCACGAGATAGCCGGGGATCTCCCGCGCCTCCGCCGGCGCCCGGTGCAGCACCCGGCTGAAGCGGTCGGGGGGATCCACCGGGGCGAGGACGCGGACGTGATGGCCTCGACCGAGGAACTCCTCGGCGAGCGCCTCGACGTGCCGGTTCACGCCGCCCTGGTAACTCCAGGAATATGGCGAGACGAGAGCGATTCGCACGGGTGACAGAGCCTAAACGATGCTCCGGCCCGAGCCTGGGACGAATTGCTCAGGCTCAGCGGCTACAGCCGCGAGATCATCAGGCCGATGACCGCCGCCATCAGGCCGAGATTTGCGGCCAGCAGGCCGCCGCCGACCTGGATCATCGTGCGCTGCAGGGCCTGAAGCTCGGACAGAACCAGGCGATTGTCCTTTCGCAAGTCGCCGATGTCCCTGTCGACGCGGTCGAAACGCCGGCCGGCCTCCTCGAAGCGTTCGTCGACTCGATCGAAGCGTTCGTCGACTCGATCGAAGCGTTCGTCGACTCGGTGGCCGAACTCGTCAAGACGATCGTCTGTCCAACTCTGCCGCATAGCCTCCATGCTCCGAGCGTAGGGAAATCTTCCGCGCGTGCGTGAGGCAGAAGTGTAACTTTTTGTCTAGGGAAACGCGGTGACCCCATGGCGGCCGCCCCCGCAGCTCGATCGCTCGGCCCAGGCGAAGGCGACGAAGACGGCGGCGTAGGCGGCGCCGATCTCGAGCAGGAGGGCGCCGGAGTCGTTGGCGAGGCTGCCGACCACGGTTGCGACGACGGCGCCGATCAACCCGGCGCGCATCGCCGGGCGGCCGTGCAGCCAGGCGGCGAGTAGGTCGCGGCGAGCGACCGCCAGCGCCGCCACGGCGACGAGCAGCGGTATGAAGGCGAGCAGGATCGGACGGGTGAAGCTGCGGGCGGAGAGCTGCAGGCGCCGCTGGGCGACGTCGGCGAGGTCGTTGAGGCCGCCGGCGTCGAGCACCGAGCGGGTCAGGTGGGCGTTGGCGCCGCTGAGCAGGTCGACCAGGACGAGCAGGGCGACCGCGACCAGCGGCGCCGCGACCACGAGCAGCGCCGTGCGCCGCCGCCTGGCGGCGATCGCCGCGGCCGCAGCGGCAGCCCCGACCGGCAGCACGATCGCCGCGCCGACGTCGGCCCCGAAGCGCCCGGCGGCGAAGACGAAAGCAAACCCGATCCCGACCGCGAGGAAGGCCGCCGCGTCCCACCGTCCCCGCGCCTCCGCAGACGTGCCGGGAGTTGACCACCATATTGGGCGACAAATCGACGGCACGTCCCCTTGAAACGCGGTCAACGCGGCGCCGGTGCCGGCGACCACGAGCACCGCCAGCAGCGCCTCGAGCTCGTTGCCGATCCCGTAGAAGCGGACGCCGAGGCCGGGGTTGGGGCCGAGCAGGGAGAGCGAGGTGAGCGGTGAGCCGGCGAGCATGTCGACCGCGTAGGCGAGGACGACCACCGCCGAGGCGACCGCGAGCGCCAGGTAGCCGCGCAGCGCGACCAGAGTGAGCAGCGCGAGCAGCGGCGCGCCGGCGATCGTCAGCGCCTGTTCGGCCCCCAAGCCCGGTTCGAGCGCGGCGCCGAGCAGCAGGACCAGCGGCAGGTAGACGACGGCGAGACCGACCAGCTCGAGCCCGAACCGCGCCGCCCGGCCGCGGCTGAGGGCGATCGCCAGCGCCAGGGCGCCGAGCCAGATCGCCAGCCCGAGCCCGATCACCGGCCCGCGCCGCGCGGAGATCACGGCCATCCGCGCGCCGAGCGATTCGACCGCGGCGGCGTCGGCCGTCCCCTCGGAGCGGATCGGCTGGCCCGACATCTGCGAGGGGACCGCGATCCCGAGCCTCTGCAGGATCGTCGGGGCGACGTCGGTCGAGAGGACGTAGCCGTTCGTGCGGGTGCTGTCCGACGCCAGGTTGCCGTCGAAGCCACTACCGGCGATGCCGATTGCCAGGGCGTGATTCTTGGCTGGTGGTGGTCGCTCGATTGCGATCAGCAGATCGTTGCCGCGCAGGCTCCCCGCTAGGGACGGCAACCCGTGCAGGGACGAACTGCGGACTTCGAAGACCCGGTGGGGGTGTCGGTGGGGGGCTCCACTTAACTTTTTCGCCGGGAACAGGCGTCTCTCGCCGAGTGATCTGTGCGAAAAAGTACAAGACGTTCCGCCCCCCACCGACACCCCCACCCCGGCCGCTTGCAGCTTCGAGGCGAGCAGGCCGGGCACGATTTCGGCCGGTGCGGAGGCAGCCCTTTCACCCACAGCTCGCCAAAAGGCGGGTCCGCACCGTCTGGGCTCCGGCAGCTTCTCGTCATAGAGCGAATCGAAGACCCGGTTGCCCTGGGTGATGTCCAGATAGGTCTGCTCGGCGGGCACCGAGCCCAAGCCGGCAGAGAGCAGGCCCGGCGCCAGCCCTTGGCGTGAGAGCTGCTTCACCTTGGTGCCTTTGGGCAGGAGAGCGATGACAACCCGCTGCGGGCTTGAGCTGGGCACCCGTTTTGGCGCTGGGCTGGGCACCTGCCTTGGAGTTGAGCTGGGCGCAACATCGGCGGGGATAGGGCTTGCAGCCATCTCGTAGCCGAAAAGCTGGGGTCGGGCCGAGGGCGGAACGTCTTGTACTTTCTTGCTTGATTGCGTCGGCGAGAGACGTTCGTTAGAGCCGGTGAGCAGGGGTCGTGTGGGGGGCGGAACGTCTTGTACTTTTTCGCTTGAGGGCGTCGGCGAGAGACGCCCGTTAGAGCCGGTGAGCAGGGGTCGGGTGGGGCGGAACGTCTTCTTTTTCGCCCGAGTGCGTCGGCGAGAGACGCCCGTTCCCGGCGAAAAAGTTAAGTGGAGCCCCCCACCCGACCCCTGCCCCCACCCCCAGAGAGACCCCAGTCACCATCAACCCGACCGCTATCTTCCACCGAGTGGCCGATCGCACCTTCGCCAAGTTCACGTTCTTCAAGATCGACCCCGAGTGGCGCCGCCGCGACGCCGAGTTGCGCGCCACCGACAAGCAGGAGTTCCTCGCGGCCTGCGACGACTTCGCCCTCGACCGCTCGCTGCGCGCCTACTCAACCATAGGCACGCGCGGCGACGTAGACCTCCTCCTGCTCAGCCAGAGCCCCAACCTCGACGACCTGCACACGTTCCACGTCGTGCTCGGCCAGAGCGGGCTGGCGAAGTGGGCGGAGACGCCGCACTCGTTCCTCTCGATGACCAAACGCTCGCCCTACTCCGACGAGCGGGCGCGGCCGGAGATCTGCGTTTCGGAGCGCAAGTACCTGTTCCTCTACCCGATGGTCAAGCAGCGCCGCTGGTACGGCCTGCCGGCGGAGGAGCGGGGGCGGATCATGAAAAGCCACATCGAGGTCGGCCGCCGCTACCCGGAGATCACGATCAACACCTCCTACTCGTTCGGGCTCGACGACCAGGAGTTCGTGGTCGCCTTCGAGGGCGACGACCCGGGGATGTTCCTCGACCTGGTCAACGAGCTGCGCCCGACCGAGTCGAGCGAGTACACCGAGCGCGAGACGCCGATCTTCACCTGCGTGGCGATGTCGGCGCGCAAGGCGCTGGATGCCCTCGACGGCACGGCGGCGGTCGCCGCGGGCATTCATTAGTACCGCTACGTTGTCGATAACCGGAGTGATCCGTAGATGACTGTCGAGACGCTCAGCTACGCAATCGACGACCAGGATCGGTTGATCAAGGTCGACGATGGCTATTACCGCTTCGCCGAGGAAAACGGCTGGTCGGAGGCCGGCAGCAGTCTCGGCCGCTCGCTCTGGGACTTCGTCGCCGGCGAGGACGTGAAGAAGCTGCAGCGCCTGCTGCTGCGGCGGGTGCGCGACGAGGTGCGCGACGTCGAACTTCCCTTCCGCTGCGACGGGCCGGATTTCCGCCGCGAGATGGACATCCGCATCGCCGCCGACCGCTCCGGCCGTGTTGTCCTCTTCTCGGCCCGACTGCGCTCCGAGGAGCAGCGCGAGGAGCCGCAGCCGCTCTTCGACCCGCACGCACCCCGCGACGAAGGCGACTTCCTCACGATGTGCGCCTGGTGCGACCGCTTCCTTGTCGACGGCGAGTGGGTCGAGGTCGAGGAGGCGGCGAAGCGCCTGGAGCTGTTCCGGCGCCGGAAGCTGCCGCTGCTCGACCACGGCATCTGCCCGGACTGCGACGGCACCCTGCTCGCCGCGTAGATCGCGCACACGCCGGAGGCCGCGCGTTCCCTATCCTTCCGCGTTCGCCGTGTCCTGTGGAGGACACACGACACACCCATGACCCAGATCGGAACCGCAGACAACCCCGTGCGCGTCGCCATCGTCGGCGCCGGCCCGTCCGGCTTCTACGCCGCCGAGCACATCCTCAAGGACGGCGACGTGCACGCCCAGGTCGACCTCTTCGACCGCCTGCCGACCCCGTTCGGGCTGGTCCGCGGCGGCGTCGCGCCCGACCACCCGAAGATCAAGTCGGTGATCCGGGTCTACGAGAAGACCGCCGCCCGCGAGGGCTTCCGCTTCTTCGGCAACGTCAAGGTCGGCCACGACATCGAGGTCGAGGAGCTCGAGCGGCTCTACCACGCGATCGTCTTCACGGTCGGCTGTGAGACCGACCGCCGGCTCGGCATCCCCGGCGAGGAACTGCCGGGCAGCCACGCCGCCACCGCCTTCGTCGGCTGGTACAACGCCCATCCCGACTACGCCGAGGAGGAGTTCGACCTCTCCTCTGGGCGCGCGGTGGTGATCGGCAACGGCAACGTGGCGATGGACGTCGCGCGGATGCTCGCCCTGACCGACCACGAGTTGCGCCAGACCGACACCGCCGACCACGCGATCGAGATGCTCGACGCGAAGGGGATCCGCGAGGTCGTCGTGCTCGGCCGCCGCGGCCCGGCCCAGGCCGCCTTCACCAACCCCGAGGTGAAGGAGCTGGGCGAGATGGAGGACGCCGACGTGATCGTCGACCCGGCCGAGGTCGAGCTCGACCCGGCGAGCCGGGCCTTCATCGAGTCCGACGAGGCCGACAAGACCTCGCGCGTCAACGTCGAGATCCTGCAGGAGTTCGCACAGCGCGAGCCGACCGGCAAGAACCAGCGGATCGTCCTCCGCTTCCTCGCCTCGCCGATCGAGATCCAGGGCGACGGCAGGGTCGAGAAGATCGTGATCGGGCGCAACGAGCTGGTCGACGAAGGCGGCACGCTGCGGGCCAGAGACAGTGGCGAGCGCGAAGAGCTGGAGTGCGGCCTGGTGCTGCGCTCGGTCGGCTACACCGGGATCCCGATCGAGGGCGTCCCATTCGACGAGAGCCGCGGGCTGATCCTCAACGAGGGCGGCCGGGTGCTCGACTCCCACGACGCCGGCCACAAGGTCGGCCACTACACCGCGGGCTGGATCAAGCGCGGCCCCTCGGGCGTGATCGGGACCAACAAGAAAGACGCCCTGGAGACGGTCCGGCACCTGCTCGCCGACATCGCCGACGGCACCCTGCTCGAGCCCGAGGACACCGACCCGGTCGCGGTCGAGAACCTGCTCGCCGAGCGCGGCGTCCGCTTCGTCAGCTTCGAGGACTGGCAGGCGATCGACCAGGCCGAGGTCGGCCGCGGCGAGCCCCACGGCCGGCCGCGGGTCAAGTTCGTCCGCGTCGGGGAGATGCTGGAGACGCTCGGCCAGCAGGTCTCCTGACGCCGATGCCGGCCGACCTGCGCGAACTGGAGTCGATGATCGAAGCCGCCCTGCCCGGCGCCGCGGTCGAGGTCGGCGACGAAACCGGCAACGGCGACCACCTGCGGGCGACGGTGCGGGCGCCGCAGTTCGAGGGCCTCTCGCGGATCGACCAGCACCGCCTGGTCCGCGCCGCGGTCAAGCAGCGCTTCGAGGACGGCACGATCCACGCGTTGTCGATCAAGACCGAGGCGGCGGGGTAGCTACTCTGTGCGCATGGCCGATCCGGAGCTGAAAGCCAAGGTCGAGGAGTTGATCGCCGGCAACCCGGTGCTGCTGTTCATGAAAGGCACGCCGGAGATGCCGCGCTGCGGCTTCTCGATGCGGGTCGTGCAGGTGCTCGACTCGATGGACGTCGAGTACGGCGCGGTCGACGTGCTGCCGGCGCTGCAGCCGCTGCGCGAAGTCACCGCGGAGATCTCCGACTGGCAGACCTTCCCCCAGCTCTACGTCAACGGCGAGCTGGTCGGCGGCGCCGACCTGGTCGAGGAGATGTTCGAGTCCGGCGAGCTGGCCGGGACGCTCGGAGTCGAGCAGCCGGCGGCGACGCCACAGCAGGCTCCCCCCGCGCAGTCGCCGCCGCTGCAGATCGAATAACGGCTGCCGAGGTGGCTAAACCGCGGCCGACTCGGCAGCGTCGTCTTTCACTTGGAAAGAGGAGCCGCAACCGCAGGCCGCAACCACGTTCGGGTTGTTGACCTGGAAGCCGGCGCCCTGCAGCCCTTCGACGTAGTCGACCTCGGAGCCGAAGACGAACTGCATGCTGACCTTGTCGACGACGACGGCGACGCCGTCGACCTCGAACACGTGGTCGTCGTCCTTGGCACGGTCGAAGGCGAGCGCGTACTGGAAGCCGGAGCAGCCGCCGCCGCGAACGGCGACGCGCAGCGCCTGGTCCTCGGAGCCGTCCTGGTCGCCCAGCAGCTCGCCGATCTTCTCGGCCGCCTTGCCGGTCAGCGTGATCGCCTCTTTGGGTGCGTCAGTCACTTCATAAAGTGTAGCGGCAGGTCTGAGAGAATCCCCGAGGCATTGGCATCTCCCCCCGCCACCGCCGTCGTCTGCGACTCCACGTGCTACCTCCCCGACGCGCTGATCGCCAAGTACGGCATCGAGCGGATCAGCCTCTACGTCTCGATCGACGGCGACCAGAAGCCGGAGACCGGGATCGGCGACTACGGCGAGTTCTTCGAGCGGCTGCGGGCCTCGGAGGGCGGCGCCACCACCTCGCAGCCCTCGATCGGCGATTTCGCCGCCGTCTACGAGCCGCTGCTCGAAGCCGGCCGCGAGGTCGTCTCGGTCCACATCTCCGCCGGCATCTCCGGCACCTTCGAGGCCGCCGGCCAGGCCCGCGAGCGGCTGGTCGCCGAAGGCAAGGGGGGCGAGCGGATCCACCTCTTCGACTCGCGCTCGGCGGCCGGCGGGATGGGCCTCTGCGCGCTCGCCGCGGGTGCCGCCGCGAAAGCCGGCGAGGACGGCGCCGGGACGCTCGCCCGCGCCCAGAGGGCGCGCGAGGAGCTGAAGATGTGGTTCGCGATCGACACCCTCGAGTACCTGCGCCGCGGCGGCCGGATCGGCGGCGCCCGCGCCTGGATCGGGTCGGCGCTGAAGATCAAGCCGATCCTCACCCTGGAGGAGGAGATCACCCCGGTCGAGCGGGTGCGGACCCGGGCCCGCTCGATCGAGCGCCTGCGCGACTACGCCCGCGAGCGCCACGAGTCCGGGCTCGACGCCTGGGTCGTCCAGTACATCCGCGATCGGGAGGCGGCCGACGCCCTGGCCGACGACTGCCGCGAGATCTTCGGCTGCGAGCCGGCCTTCATCTCCGAGATCGGCGCCGTCCTCGGCGCCCACGTCGGCCCTGGCCTATTGGGCGTAGGCAGCGTCTCGACCGCCGTTCTGAGCAGCTAGCGCTCTGACGCGACTGGGGCCGTCAGCGGCGGCGCAGGGCGAAAACGCCGACCGCGAAGCCGACCACGGCGGCGCCGGCGATCAGCTGGCTGCGGTGCTCGCGCACCTGGCGGCGCCAGTCGGTCAGCTCGGCGACCCTGCCGCGCAGCGAATCGACCGAGCGGCTTAGCTCGCTGCGTTCGAGCGCGATGTCGCGGCGGATCTGCTCCGGGGTGCGACCCGGCAGGCCGGCGGTCGAGGGACGCTGCGGCTCAGGCACCGGACTCATCTCTGCTCCCCTCTCCTTCCCCTTCGAAGACGCTCTTCGTCTTCTTCGCCTCCTCGATCGCCTGCTCGGGCAGCGGCGGGGCGCCCGACTGGACGGCTCTGTAGGCGACCAGGCCGGCGATTCCGGCGATCAGCAGGAAGGCGGCCGCCTCGATGAAGAAGCCGGGCCAGAACTTGCCGTCGAAGACTTCTTCGTTGAGCAGCCAGGCGATCCCCTCCATGACCAGGATCAACGCCAGGAAGGCGAAGGTGCCGGCGGCGACCCCGACCACCGAGCCGCGCAGGATGCTGCCGACCTTCTGGCTGACCTCGGCCTTGGCGAGCTCGAACTCCTCGCGGACCAGCAGCGTCGTCTTTTCGGAGACGTCGAAGACGAGTTCGGCGACCGACCTCGAGTCGGCGTCCTTGGGCGGAGTCGGATCGGCCTCGGGCATCGCTACTCGGGCGGGTCCTCTTCGAAGACCCGCCTCCAGACGATCGCCGCGAGCCTCGCCGCGGCGATGCTGGCGAGCGCGCTGCTGGCGGCCAGCAGGCCGCTCCAGGCAAGTCGTTTGACTATCTCGTTGTCCATGCGCCCGACCTTACCTATCGGGGCACGAGGCCGTCGCAGATCGTCGTGGTCAGCAACGACTTGGCCTGCTCGAAGTCGGTATCGGAAGCGGGGATCACGTCGAAGATCCAGCCGGAGAGCAGCTGCTCGATCGCGCCGTAGAAGGTCATCGAGGCGAAGTTCGGGTCGATGTCGCGGCGGAAGGCCCCCGACTCCTGGCCGTCGGCGACGATCTTCGCGATCGAGTCGTAGGCGCGGCGGATCTCCGCCAGGTGGGTGCGGCCGAACGAGTTTGCGGCACGGGTCACCTCGACGATGATCACCTTCATCAGCTCGGGGTTGTGGCGGTAGGAGTCGACGATGAAGCCGGCGGCGGCCTCGAGCTTTGCCCGCGGCGACAGCTCGGCGCCGCGGTCGGCCTCCTCGATCGCCGTCAGCAGCAGCGACCACCGCTCGCTGAACAGCTCGTTCAAGACCTCGTCCTTCGACTTGAAGTAGTGGTAGACGAGCCCGTAGGCGACGCCGGCCTCGTCGGCGATGTCGGCGACCCGGGTCGAGTGGAAGCCCTGGCGGGCGAAGACGCGGATCGCCGCGTCGAGGATCTGGCGCCGCTTGTCGATCGCCGGCGCCTGGGAGCTCATGCCGAGACCCCCCGCGCACGCCTGGCGGCGGCGGACGCTGCGCGGTGCGGCGTCCTCAGTCGGCAAAATAGCGCTGCTATTCGGCCTCCCTGCGTCCTTGCCCCGCTTGGTCCGGCGCTCGCCAGTCGCACACGCGGGGCCTCGGCATGAGCTCCATTCGAGCTCGCCATCAGGCGTGGGCCTCCACGAGCTGGGGCCAGGCGTACGCCTCGGGACGGCGGTTCGCGAGCGAGGGCAGCGTCTCGCGGATCCGCTCCTGCGCCGCCAGGTCGAGGTCGGCGGCGACGAAGCGCTCGCCGTCGGCGGCGGTGGCGAGGACGACGCCCCAGGGGTCGACGATCGCCGAGCGGCCGTAGGAGCTGTAGTGGGGCGGCGCCTCGCCGACCTGGTTCGGGGCGAGCACGAAGGCCTGGTTCTCGATCGCCCGCGCCCGCAGCAGCGTCTCCCAGTGGTCGCGCCCGGTCGCCAGCGTGAAGGCGGAGGGGACCGCGATCAGGCGGGCTCCGCGCACGGCGAGGATCCGGTACAGCTCGGGGAAGCGAAGGTCGTAGCAGACGCTCAGCCCGACGCCGAGCCCGCCGACCTCGGCGTCGACGATCTCCTCCCCCGCCCGCTCGTGGTCGGACTCGCGGTAGGCGACGCCGCCGGCGTCGACGTCGAACATGTGGATCTTGCGGTAGGCGGCGAGATCCTCGCCATCGGGGCCGATCAGGACCGAGGTGTTGAACGGCTTCCCGCCGTCCTCGCCGCGCTCGGCGATGCTGCCGGCGAGCAGGTGGACGCCGAGCTCGCGCGCCCAGGAGCGGGCCGCCGCGAGGCTGGGGCCGTCGAGCGGCTCCGCGCCGGCCGCCATCTCCTCGCCGGAGGCGAGATGGCTCCACTTCTCCGGCAGCGCGACCAGCTCGGCGCCGTCGGCCGCGGCGGCGCGGACCAACCGCTCGGCGGCGGCGAGGTTGCGGGGCCTGTCGGCGGTGGAGTTGAGCTGTACGGCGGCTGCGCGCATTGGCTGACTGACCAGTCAATCGGTTTGCGGGGGGCCAGCATAGCTGGCACCCCACCCCGAGCCGCGTTCTCGGCAAGGCTGCACGCCGGCGACAGATGCGAACGCGCGGTGGGCGCGCGGGCGTAACCTCTGGGGGCTGTGACAGGCACCGGGATCGAGGCAGACGGCGAGCGCAAGCAGGTGACGGTGCTGTTCGCCGACGTCAAGGGCTCGATGGATCTCGCCGAGGGGCAGGACCCCGAGCGGTGGCGGCAGATCATGCAGCGCTTCTTCGCGATCCTCGCCGACGACGTGCACCGCTTCGAGGGCACGGTCGACAAATTCACCGGCGACGGGATCATGGCTGTGTTCGGGGCACCGGTCGCGCACGAGGACCACGCGCGGCGGGCCTGCTACGCGGCGCTGACGATGCTCGACGACATCGCCGGCTACGCGGCCGAGCTGCGGCGCAGCGAGGGGCTCAGCTTCTCGACCAGGATCGGCGTCAACTCCGGCGAGGTGATCGCCGGCGCGATTGGCGCCGAGGAGGACGGCGGCTACACCGCGATCGGCCACACGGTCGGCCTGGCGCAGCGGATGGAGGCCCTGGCGGAGCCCGGCAAGGCCTATCTGGCCGAGGCCGCGGCGGAGCTGGCGATCGGCTACTTCGACCTCGACGACCTCGGCGAGTTCGAGATCAAGGGGGCGAGCCGGCCGGTCCGCGTGTTCGAGCTGGCGGGCGTCGGCGGCGCCCGCTCGCGGCTCGACCTCTCCCGCGAACGGGGCTTCTCCAGCTTCGTCGGCCGCGCCGAGGAGATGGCGGTGCTCGATGCGGCGCTTGACCGGGCAAGGTCCGGGGAGGGCGCGGCGGTCGGGATCGTCGCCGAGCCCGGGGTCGGCAAGAGCCGCCTCTGTCACGAGTTCGCCGAGCGTGCCCGCGCGGCGGGGGTCGAGGTCTTCGAGGCGCAGGCGCAGGCTCACGGTCGCGAGACCCCGTTCATGCCGGTGCTGCAGATGCTGCGCTCCTACTTCGGGATCGCCGACGCCGACCAGGAGCGGATCGTGCGCGAGAAGGTCGCCGGCCGGGCGTTGCTGCTCGATCCGGCGTTTGCCGAAGAGCTGCCGGTCCTGTTCGACTTCCTCGGCGTCCCCGACCCCGACCGACCGGCGCCCCAGCTCAGCCCCGAGGCGCGCCAGCGGGCGCTGCGGGAGATCGTCTGCCGGTTGGTGCGGGCGCCGAACCGGCGCCAGCCGGTGGTCACCGTGATCGAGGACCTGCACTGGATCGACGAGGGCAGCGCGTCGATGCTCGGCGGTCTGCTCGGCGCGGTCGAGGGCACGCAGACGCTGGCCATCGTCAACTTCCGGCCCGAGTACGAGCGGGGCTGGAGCGGCCCGCCCGACTATCACGAGATCGAGCTGGCGCCGCTCGGGCCGGCCGACACGGCCGAGCTGCTGCGCGACCTGGCGGGCACGGATCCATCGCTCGACGGACTCGCCGAGCTGGTCCACGAGCGCACCTCCGGCAACCCGTTCTTCGTCGAGGAGATCGTCCGCGAGCTGGCCGAGTCGGGCGGCCTCCTGGGCGAGCGCGGCGCCTACAGGCTGGCGCGACCGGTCGAGGAGGCGCGCGTCCCGGCCAGCGTGCAGACCGTCCTCGCGGCGCGGATCGACCGCCTCGGCCCCGACGCAAAGCTGTTGCTGCAGGCGGCGTCGGTGGCCGGCAAGGAGATTCCCGAGCCCGCCCTGGAGATGGTCATGGGGTTCGCGGAGGAGGGACGCTGCGCGGCGGCGCTGGGCGAGTTGATCGAGGCTGGTTTCCTCTACGAGGCGGAGGTCTACCCCGAGCGGTTGCTCGCCTTCCGCCACCCGCTGACCCGCGAGGTCGCCTACGGCACCCAGCTCGGCGAGCAGCGGGCGGCAACGCACGCGGCGGTGGCGCGAGCGACGATCGAGCTCAACCCGGAGCGCGGCGACGAGCTGGCGGCGCTGATCGCCAGCCACATGGAATCGGGCGGAGAGACGCGGGAAGCGGCGCGCTGGTCGGCCCGCGCCGCCCACTGGACGGGCAGCAGCCACCCCGGGGACGCGCTGCGACTGTGGCGGCGGGTCATGGAGCTGGCCGCCGAGCTGCCCGAGGACGAGGAAAGCTCGGCGCTGGCGGTCACCTCGCGCCTGCTCCAGCTCGTCTACGCCTGGCGGCTGGGGATGGAGGCAGAGGAGCAAGCGCGCATCGCCGCCGAGGCGGAGGAGATCGCGACGCGGAGCGGCGACCTGCGCTCGCTGGCGATGCTGAAGATGGCGACCTCATCCCGGCCGGGCCTGGAGCAGGAGGCGGGCGCGTGGCTGGCGGCGGTCGCCGAGGTCAACCGGCTGGCCGACGAATCGGGCGACCTGTCGCTGCGAATCGCGCTGCGGGGGGCGGGCTCCTACGCCTACCTCTGCGCCGCCGACTTCGACGGCTTCGAGCGGGAGCTCGACCAGTTGCTGGAGCTGGCCGACGGCGACCGCCGCCTCGGCGCCGGGATCGTGATCTGCAGCCCGGTCGCCTGGGCGATGATGGGAAAGGGCGTGGTGCGGCGCGAGCGTGGCCGCTTCGACGAGGCGGAGGAGCTGTTCAACGCGGCGCTGAGGATCGCCACCGAGGACGGCGATCCCGAGACCGCGAGCTGGACCCGCGGCAACCTGGCGCTGGTGCTGACGATGCGGGGCGAAGAGGACGCCGGCGTCGCGCTGGCGCGGCGCAACTGCGAGCTGACCGAGCGCCTCGGCGACGTCTTCTCGCGCAGCGCCGCGCTCTCCAACTTCGCCACCACGCTGCTCGGCACCACGGAGAGCGAGGCGGCGCTGGAGGCGATCGAGGAGGCCGAGAGGGTCTATCGCGAAGCGATGCACAGCGGCGGCGAGCTGGAGGCCTGGCGGGCATCGGTGCGAGCCGAAGCGCTGACCGGCGTCGGCCGGGCCGCGGAGGCGGCGGAGCTGGGACGGTGGGCGAGCGAGGTCGCACGCGAGCGCGGCATTCTCTGGTCGCTTCCGCTGACCCTCCTGGCCACCGCCCGCGCCCACCTCGCCGGCGGCCAGGAGGGCGCCCGCGAGCTGCTCGACGAGGCCGCGGCGACCGCCAAGCGCGCCGGCACCCTCGCCCACCTCGCGACGATCGAAGAAGAGCGCGAAGCCCTGTCCGCAACCCCCCGCTGAGGGACAGCGGCGGGGGGCGTCAGATGCGCAGGAAGGCGGCGAGCAGGCGGTCGAGGGCGCGGTCGGGGAGCAGGCGGCGGAGGAGGACCTGGCCCTGGGCGTCGAGGCCGACCCGGTAGCGGGTGCGGGGGCGACGCGCGGTCAGCGCCCGCTCGATCGTTCCCGCCGCCTTGTCGGGCGGGATGCCGCGGGCGGCCGTCTTGCGAGCGCCCTCCTGCAGGCCGGCGAGCCGCTTGCCGTAGAGCTCCTGCTGCCGCGCCGGCGCGCGCGCTGCCATCTCCTCGTAGGTGCCCACCGCCCGCTCCCAGATCGGGGTGTCGATCGAGCCGGGCTCGATCACCGCCACCTCGATCCCCCAGGGGCGCAGCTCCTGGCGGAGCGAGTCGGCGACCGCCTCCAGCCCGAACTTGGCGGCGTGGTACGGCCCGCCGAACGGCAGCGCCATGCGCCCGCCGGCCGAGCTGACGAAGACGACCCGGCCGCCGGCGCGGCGGATCGCCGGCAGCATCGCCTGGGTCACCGCGACCTGCCCGGTCAGGTTGACCTCGATCTGCCGGCGGAAGTCGTCGATCGGGATCGTCTTGAGCGGGCCCATGATGCCGATCCCGGCGTTGTTGACCAGCCCGTCGAGGCCGGCCTCCCCCAGCTCGGCGCCGATCCGCTCGGCGGCCGCGGCGATCTGCGTCGCGTCGGTCACGTCCAGCATCAGCGGCGCCAGCCGCTCCGACCCTGCCTCGTGCAGCGAGGCGGCGTCCTCCTCCCTGCGCACCCCGGCAAACACGCGCCACCCCGTCCGGTCGAGCCGCAGGGCGGTCGCCCGGCCGATGCCGGTCGAAGCCCCCGTGACCAGAACCGCTCTCACAACTCCGCATGATCGACGAAACGGCATTTGGGCGCGTAGAGCGGCGGGCGAATGCAGTCTCGTCAGCCGCGACCGGCGCGGTGGCGCTCGAGCTCGGCGACCATCAGCTTCGTGTGCAGGGCGGCAATCAGGTCCTGCAGCGGCTGGGCGCCGGATTCGAGCATCTCGACCACGCGCTCGGGTGGAACCTCGCCGGCGAGGCGGCTCATCACCACCTCGACCTCCTGGCGGACCAGCTCTTCGAGCGCCGTCTTGTAGCGCAGGGTGTCGTAGACGGTGAAGCCGATCTGCTCGTCGTAGCCGCCGGCGCGGAAGCGGCCGATCGCCTCGATGATCTTCACGTCGGAGGGCGAGTAGCCGCGCGCTGTTCGGGCTCAGCACCTCGAGCTTCTCGAGCCGGTCGAGCACCTCCTTGGGGACGCCGTAGCGCTCGCGCACCTCGGCGGCGCTGGTCCGCGTGCGCTCGCCGGCCAGCGCCCGGTCGAGGATCCGGTCCTCGAGCTCGAGCAGGGCGCGGGCCCGCGCGGGATCCTCGTCGAGCACCGTCTTGATCGCCTTCAGCGGCATGAAGCGCTCCTCCTGCAGCTGCTTGATCAGCCTGATCCGGTCGACGAACTCGGGCGGGTAGTAGGCCATGTTGCGGCTCGTCTTCACCGGCTCGGGCAGCAGCCCCTCACGCAGGTAGTGCTTGATCGTCGGCACCGGCACGCCCGACGCCTCCGCCAGCTCGCCCATCTTCAGCAGCGAGCCGCTCGGCGGGCGCGCTCATGCTCGGAAGGTGGTTGGAGAGCCGCTCGGCCCTGCGACGGCGCCCGAGGCGAACATCGCCGCGATCTCCTCGTCGCAGTAGCCGGCCTCGCGCAGCACCTCGTCGGTGTGCTCGCCGAAGGCCGGGGCCGGGCGGGTCGGGTCGGCGGGGGTGCGGCTCAGCTTCACCGGGGCGCCGAGCTGGCGCACCGTGCCGAGCCCGGGCTGCTCCATCTCGACCACCATCCCGCGCGCCCGCACCAGCTCCGAGTCGAGCGCCTCGTCGAGGTCGAGGACCGGCTCGATGCAGCAGTCGTGCTCGTCGTTGAACGCCTTCCACTCGTCGCGGCTGCGCGAGCGGAAGACGGCGGCGACCTCGCGCCAGGCGTCGGAGCCCGGCGCCTCGAACTGGGACTCGACCAGGTCGGGACGGTCGACGCCGGAGCAGAAGGCGGCCCAGAACTTCGGCTCCAGGGCGCCGCAGCTGACCCAGCCGTCGGCCGCCTCGTAGGGCAGGTAGCAGAGCAGGCCGCCGGCCAGCTGCTGCTCGCCGCGCCGGGGAACCTCGCCGTCGCAGAAGTAGCGGCCGGCGACCATCGCCAGCCAGGAGAGGGCGCCGTCGGCCATCGAGACGTCGACCATCTGCCCCTCGCCGGAGCGGCGCCGCTCGTGCAGCGCCGCCAGCACCCCGAAGGCCGCCATCAGGGCGCCGCCGCCGAGGTCGGCGACCTGGCCGCCCGACTGCACCGGCGGCCCGTCCCTGGCCCCGGTCAGGCCGAGCAGCCCGACCAGGCCGAGGTAGTTCATGTCGTGGCCGGCCCGCTGCGTGTAGGGGCCGTCCTGGCCGTAGCCGGTGATCGCGCAGAAGACGATCGCCGGGTTGGCCTCGCGCATCCGCTCGTAGCCGACGCCGAGCCGGTCGAGAACGCCGGGGCGGAAGCCGTCGAGGACGACGTCGTGGCGCTCGACCAGCCGCAGCAGCGCCTCGCGGCCGGCCTCGCTCTTGAGGTCGAGCCGGATCGAGCGCTTGCCGCGGTTGAGCGAGAGGTAGAGGGCGGAGCGCGTCCCCAGCTCCTGCTGCCCCTCGTCGCCGTAGTAGGGCGGCGCCCAGCGGATGTAGTCGCCCATGCCGGTGTCCTCGACCTTCAGCACCTCGGCGCCGAGGTCGGCGAGCAGCAGCGAGCAGAAGCCACCGGGCAGCAGCCGGGTCAGGTCGAGGACCCTGACGTCGCTAAGCGGCAGGCCGCTCACGCTTGGGCACCCCGAGCAGCTCGCGGGCCTCGGCGACCGTGGCGGCGCGGCGGCCGACATCCTCGGCCATCTGGCGCGCCTTGGCGATCAGCTCGCCGTTGGACTTCGCCATCTCGCCGTCCGGCAGGTAGAGGTTGTCCTCGACCCCGGCGCGGACGTTGCCGCCGAGCACCAGCGAGGCGGCGAGCAGCTTCCACTGGTCGCGGGAGATGCCGATCACCTGCCACTGGTTCTCGCCCTCCGGCCCGCCGGGGATCTGGTCGGACATCGCGGTGACATTGCGCGGCGTCGGCCGGATGCCGCCGTTGACCCCCATCACCAGCGAGACCTGCAGCGGCGTGCGGTCGAGCAGCCCCATGTCGATCAGCGGGTCGAGGTTGGCGACGTGGCCGGCGTCGAAGCACTCGTGCTCGGGCTTGATCCCGAGATCCTTCATCGCGGTGAGGAACTCGATGATCGTGTCGAAGCTGTTCTCGAACACCGCCTTGAAGACGAAGTCCTTGCGCCGCGAGCTGTACTTGGCGTAGTTCATCGAGCTCATGTTGAGCGCCGCAACGTCGGGCTTCAGCTCGCGCAGGTACTCGAGCCGCGTCTCGATCGGGATCCCGATCGCCCCGGTCGAGTAGTTGACGATCACGTCGCCGACCTCGGCCAGGATCGCCTCGGTGATCGCCCTGAAGTCCTCGACCTCGTAGGAGGGGGTGCCGTCGGGCTTGCGGGCGTGGATGTGGATCTGCGAGGCGCCCTCGTCGACCGCCCGCCGCGCCTCCGCCGCGTACTCCTCCGGCGTGTAGGGGATCGCCGGGCACTGGTCGCGGTTGGCGATCACGCCCGAAATGGAACAGGAAATAACAACCGGATCCGCAAAGGAACTCATAGCCGTCCCTCCAAACGGGCGCGAAAACCAAGCAGGTCGGTAGGCGCAGGGAGGGAGGTGAGGGGAGCGCGCTTCAGTGCGTGACCCAAAGGCGAACGACCGAAGACCCCGAGATGCGCCGGTTTGCAGCGTCCTGGGCTCATACCGGCATCACCCCGTGGCGTTTGCGCGGCTTCTCGACGTGCTTGTCGCGGGCCATCCGCAGCGCCTTGACGATCGTCGGCCTGGTCTCGCGGGGGTCGATGATGTCGTCGATGACGGCGTTCCCCGCCGCGATGTAGGGGTCGATCTGCTCGCGCACGGCGTTCAGCATCGCCTCGCGGGTCGCCTCGGGGTCGTCGGAGGCCTCGATCGCCGAGCGGCCGATGATGTTGACCGCGCCCTCGGCGCCCATCACCGAGATCTCGGCCCCGGGCCAGGCGACGATCAGGTCGGGCTCGTAGGCCTTGCCGCACATCACGTAGTAGCCGGCGCCGTAGGCCTTGCGGACGATCACCGTCACCTTCGGCACGGTGGCGCGGCTGACCGCGTAGAGCATCTTCGCCCCGTGGCGGATGATCCCGGCGTGCTCGACCTTCGAGCCGACCATGAAGCCGGGCACGTCCTGGAGGAAGACCAGCGGCACGTTGAAGGCGTCGCAGAGGTTGATGAAGCGGGCGGCCTTGTCGGCCGAGTCGTTGTCGAGGATCCCGGCCAGCTGCTTCGGCTGGTTGGCGACGATCCCGACCGGCTGGCCGCCGAAGCGGGCGAAGCAGGTGATCAGCGTCTTCGCGAACTTCGGCTTCAGGTCGAACCACTCGCCGTCGTCGACGATCTCGGCGATCACGTCGTACATGTCGTAGGGCTGGCGCGGGGACTCGGGAACGATCTCCAGCAGCTTCTCCGACACCCGGTCGTCGGGGTCGGCGGTCTCGGCGATCGGCGGCTTGTGGTCGCAATCCTGCGGGAAGTAGGAGAGGTAGGCCTTGACCGCCTCGATGCACTCGGGGTCGTCCTTGACCTCGAGGTCCCCGACCCCCGATTTGCGGCAGTGGACCTTGGCACCGCCGAGGTCCTCCATCGAGATGTCCTCGCCGGTCACGGCTTTGACCAGGTGGGGACCGGCGAGCGCCATCGCCCCCTGGCCGGAGACCATCGGCACGAAGTCGGAGAGCGCCGGGATGTAGGCGGTGCCGGCGGCGCAGGGACCCATCATCGCCGCGACCATCGGGATCACGCCCGACATCTCAACCTCCTCGCGGAACAGGTGTCCGGAGCCGGCGAACAGCGACCCGGCCGCCTCCTGGATGCGGGCGCCGGCCGAGTCGAGCAGCCAGACGAACGGCATCCGCTTCGAGAGCGCCATCTCGCGCAGCCGGGTCACCTTCAGCTCGCCGGTCATCCCCATCGAACCGGCCATCACGGTGAAGTCGTAGGCGGCGATGCAGGTCGGGCGCCCGTCGACGTCGCCCCAGCCGGTGACGACTCCGTCGGCCGGCGCCTCCTTGCCGTCCATCGCCCGCTGGGCAAAGTGGGGACGGCCGTGGATGCCCATCTCGACGAAGCTGCCCGCGTCGACCAGCAGGTCGATCCGCTCGCGCGCGGTCAGCTTGCCGCGCTCGTGCTGCTTGGCGATCTTCTCCTCGCCGCCGCCCAGCTTCGCCTTCTCGCGCCGCTCGCGCAGCTGCTCGGTCAGCTCGCCCAGCGGGGCCGTGCCCGGAAGCAGGTTGCCGTCGCTCATAGCAAAACCCCCCCGCTCCGCTGTTCCTTTGCCGCGGATGACGACGCAAACGAACAGCGGAGGCTCGACTTCATCGTCCCTTCCATTCCGGGTCGCGTTTCTCGAAGAACGCGGTGACGCCCTCGACGATGTCCTCGGTCGAGAGGGTCAGCGAGAGCTGCGAGCGCAGGTAGTCGAGCGCGTCGTCGACCGCCATGTCCTGCTGGCGGTACATCGCGTCGTGGCCGAGCCGCATCAGCACCGGGCTCTTCGCGGCCAGCTTGCCGGCCCAGTCGGCGACCGCGGCGTCGAACTCGGCGGCGGGCACCACCTTGTTGGCGAGCCCGTGCTCGACCGCCTGCTCGGCGCTCAGCCGCTCGCCCAGCAGCATCATCTCGTTGACCTTCTTGCGCGGGACGTTGCGGTAGATGATCGCCATGATCATGTAGGGGAAGGCGCCGACGTTGATCTCCGGCGTGCCGAAGGTCGCCCCCTCCCTGGCGATCAGCAGGTCGCAGGAGAGGGCGAGGCCCATCCCGCCGGCCAGCACATGGCCGTTGGCGGCGCAGAGCGAGGGCTTGCCGAGCCGCGGCATCAGGCGGAAATATTCAAGGAAAAGATCAGAAGCAAAATGTTTGGCGACGAGCGGCACGTCGGCTGCGAAGCCGCCCAGATCGGCTCCAGCGCAAAAGACCTTCTCGCCGGCGCCGGTCAGGACGACGGCTCTGGCCTCCCCGTCGTCGCGCGCCCGCTTGATCGCCTCGACCAGCTCGACCAGCATCTGCCCGGAGAGCATGTTTCGCTTCTCCGGGTTGTTCAGGGTCACCGTGGCGACCCCGCCGGCTACCTCGTAGGTGACGAGCTGCGCGTCCATCGGCGCGAGACCATAGCCGACTCACGCTGAAAGTGGGAAGTGCTACTGTCCACCCCGCCCGACGTGCCGGGGATTGCATGCCCATATAGGGGGTCTAAGTCCCGGCACGTCCCCACGCACAGCGATACGAGGAGAGAGACGCATGGCGACCGCGACCACCAACGGCTCCAAAGTCATCAAGCCCGACCACGCCGCCGAGCGCAAGCACATGCTCTTCACCCAGGAGCACGAAGACCTGCGCGAGTCGATGCAGTCCTGGGTCGAAAAGGAGCTCTGGCCCCATCGCAACAAGTGGGAGGAGACCACCTGGCCGCGGGAGCTGATGACGCGCGCCGGCGAGCTCGGCTTCCTCGGCCTCTGCTTCCCCGAGGAGTACGGCGGCCAGGGGGGCGACTACTACTACTCGCTGGTCCGCGCCGAGTGCATGAGCTACTCCGGCTCGGGCGGGTTGAACATGGGCTTCGTCGTCCATACCGACATGGTGCTGCCGCCGATCGAGATGCTCGGCACGGAGGAGCTGAAGCAGCGCTACCTGCCGCCGGCGATCCGCGGCGAGAAGATCGGCTGCCTCGGCATCACCGAGCCCGAGGCCGGCTCTGACGTCGCCGGCATCCGCACCACGGCGATCCGCGACGGAGACGAATTCGTCGTCAACGGCTCGAAGACGTTCATCACCAACGGCGCCCGCGCCGACTTCATCGTCCTGGTCGTCAAGACCGATCCCGAGAAGGCGCACGACGGGATCAGCCTGCTGGTCGTCGACCTGCGCGACGAGGGCGGCGAGACGGTGCCGGGGTTCAGCGTCTCGCGCAAGCTGGAGAAGATGGGGATGCACGCCTCCGACACCGCCGAACTCAGCTTCGAGGACGTGCGCGTCCCGGCGGAGAACCTGCTCGGCGAGGAGGGCAAGGGCTTCTACCACATCGCCTGGGAGCTGCAGAGCGAGCGGATGGTCGCCTGCGCCGGCGCGGTCGCGGGGGCGCAGCGGATGTTCGACCGCACCCTGGAGTACGCCAAGGAGCGCAAGGCCTTCGGCCGCTCGATCGGCAACTTCCAGGTGATCCGCCACAAGTTCGCCGAGATGGCGACCAAGATCGAGGCCGCCCGCCAGTTCACCTACGCGACCGCCTGGCGCTACGCCAACGGGGAGTACCCGGTGCGCGAGATCTCCGAGGCAAAGCTCTACACCTCCCGGATCGCCTGTGAGGTCGCCGACGAGTGCATCCAGATCCACGGCGGCTACGGCTACATGAAGGAGTACGAGATCGAGCGCGCCTACCGCGACGTCCGCCTCAACCGGATCGGCGCCGGCACCGACGAGATCATGCTCGAGGTGATCGGCCGCAGCTACGGGCTGTAGGGCGTCAGGGCGACGCGGGGGGATCGGCGGCGTCCTCGAGCGGCAGGCAGGTGGCGCTGAAGTCCTGGCCGAACGGGGTCAGCATGATGCTGCGGCGGACGGTGCGGGCGAGGCGTCCGCCCTTCTTCAGCGCTTCGACCACGCCGGGCTGCGCCTCCAGCACCTGGTAGCGCCGCGGCTCGCCGACCGGCTCGCGCGAGAACCAGATCAGGCCGAGCCGGTGCAGGTTGTCGAGGTAGGGGTGGATGCGGTCGCCGTGCAGGCAGCCGGCCTCTTCGCCGATCGTCGTGTGGCCCTGCGAGACGAGCTGCGAGGCGAGCGGCAGGCCGGCGCGGACGTCGACCGCGGGCTGCGCGCCGCTGCGGGCGAGGAAGCGCAGGATGCGCCCCTCGTCCGGGGACAGCGCTTCGAGGATCCGCATGTAGGCGGGATGCAGGTCGTCGACCTCGAGCTCGGCCGAGCGGCGCAGCAGCTCGGCGCCGCGGCGGCGCAGCGCCTCGGTCGAGCTGTCGGTGGCGGCGCGGCGCTGCTCGCGGCGGCTGCGGCCGTCGCGCGGCGTGGCGCCGGAGAGCCCCAGCGTCGCGCGCGCGTACTCGCGCAGTTCGGAGCCGGCGTCCTGCAGAAACTGGCCGGTCGGCTCGCCGCTGGTCGCCGCGCGGGCCAGCCGCGATGCGGCCCGCCCGTAGGCCCGCGCCGCCCAGCCGGCGCTGTGCCAGCCGGCCGCGACGCCGATCCGCGCCAGGCCCGGCGCCGCCCGGGCCAGGCCGGCCGGCGGCGGCTCGCCCGGTGCGGGCGAATCCCGCCTGCCCCTCTCGCCGCTGGCGCCTCCGTCGCTCATCCGAAGATCGCCAGGTGTATCAGGCCGGCGCCGAACCCGAGCACGGCGCCGTGCAGGTAGAGCAGCCACTCGTCCTCGCGCATCGCCGTGCGCAGCATCTCGGAGAAGTCGGCGGGGTCCATCTCCCGCATCCGCGCCGCGACGAAGTCGCGGATGCCGCGGCTCTGCGCCCGGGCGAACTCCGGATCGGTCAGCGGCGCCATCGTCGGCCCGGCGGCCTCCGCGGCGACCGAGGAGCGGATCCGGTCGTACTCGCGGGTGCCGACCGCGACCCGGACCGCCGGCCTGGCCCGGCCGACCGCGCTGTCGACCGCCGGGGCCAGCGCGACTTCGATCATCTGCCGGGTGCGGTCCGAGCTGGGGCCGTGCAGCAGGTCCTCGGCCATGTTGCCGACAGTGACGATGTCGTCGGCGATGATGTCGGCGTAGACGCCGGCGACCTCCGGCTGGCGCTTGAGGAACAGCCCCTGGATGCTGAAACGGCCGATCCGCCGCGGCTGGACCGGCTCGAAGATCATCCGGATCCCCAACAGGTTGGTCGTGTAGCCGATCAGCACGCCGGCGATCGGCAGCAGCCACCACTGGGTGAGGACCAGCACGGTGAGGATCGCGGTGGGGACGCCGAGCAGGAAGCCGAAGAAGAAGCCGAAGTTGACGATGAAGCGCAGCTCCTTGCGACCGACCTCGAGGAAGATCCGGTTGGCCAGCTCGGGGTGCTGCTCGATCCGGTGGATCACCATCAGCTTCACGTTCAGCAGCTGGTCGGCGTGGGCGCCGATCTGCTCGGTGATCTCGCGGACCAGGGCGGGGAGCTGCTCCTCGACCCGGGCGTGCACCGCCGCCCGCACGCGCGGGGGCAGGTCGTGCCAGAGCTGCGGGTGCTCGCGCTCGACGATTCGCTCGACCACCTCGTGGATCTCGCCGCGGGCGTTCTCGAGCACGTGCTCGGCGATCGCCTCGGAGTCGAGCCGCTCGTAGAAGTCGCCGGCACCGCCGAGCTTGGCGATCCCCTTGTCGACCGCGATCGAGCCCATCTTCGCCGCCCGCGAGGGGACGATCCCCTGCCAGCCGATCCCCCCCTGCATCACGCCCGGGATCTGCTGGATCCGGCGTGGCAGCAGGTTGGAGAGCGGCTTCAGGCCTGGCACCCGGAAGCCGCTGAAGCGAACCGGGTAGAAGAGCATCCAGACCCCGGTCCAGTTGGTCACGTAGCCGATCGCCCCGGTGAACAGCGGGATCGTGATCAGGCTGAGCGTCTGGCTGTCCATCGCAATAGGGGAAGATGCCGGATCGGAGCGGGATGAGCGTAATCAAGGACACCGGGGCAAGGACAACGCCGCCGCCGTTCGGCGAGGAGCACGAGGAGCTGCGAGAGACGGTCGGCCGCTTCGCCGCCAGGGAGATCGCGCCGCACGTCGACGAGTGGGAGGCGGCGCGCGAGTTCCCACGCGAGCTGTACCGGCGCTGCGCCGAACTCGGCTTCCTCGGGCTGAAGTTCCCCGAGGCCTACGGCGGCCAGGGCGGGACCCACCTGCACGACGCGATCTGGGTCGAGGAGCTGGCCCGCTCGGGCGGCTCGGGCGGGGTCGCCGCCGGCCTCAACGCCCACGCCTCGATCGCGATGCCGCCGATCTTCAACTTCGGCACCGAGGAGCAGAAGCAGCGCTGGCTGGTGCCCGGGATCGCCGGCGAGAAGATCGGCGCGCTGGGAATCACCGAGCCGGGCGCCGGCTCCG
This sequence comes from uncultured Solirubrobacterales bacterium, assembly GCA_963764365.1. GTDB lineage: Bacteria > Actinomycetota > Thermoleophilia > Solirubrobacterales > 70-9 > VRUE01. The sequence continues at coordinate 68,152 of CAVXSI010000017.1, read as the reverse complement.
ACGTCGCCGGCATCTCGACCTTCGCCGAGCGGGTCGACGGCGGCTACGTGGTCAACGGCTCGAAGACCTTCATCACCAACGGCGTCCGCGCCGACTTCCTCGTCTGCGCCTGCAAGACGACCCGGGAGGGCGGCCACGGCGGCATCTCCTTCCTCGTGCTCGAGCGCGAGATGCCCGGCTACGAGGTGGCGCGGAAGCTGGAGAAGATGGGCTGGCACTCCTCGGACACCGGCGAGCTGTCGTTCAGCGACGTCGAGGTCCCGGCCGAGAACCTGCTCGGCGAGGAGAACGAGGGCTTCAAGCTGATCATGTTCAACTTCGCCTGGGAGCGGCTGCTGATGGCGATCGGCGCGGTCGGGGCGATGCAGCGGCTGATCGAGACGACCGTCTCATACGCCCTCGAGCGCAAGGCCTTCGGCCGCCCGATCGGCAACTTCCAGACGATCCGCCACAAGGTCGCCGAGATGGCGACCCAGGCAGAGGCGGCCCGCGCCCTCACCTACAACGCCCTGCGCCTCTTCCACGAGGGCCACGACTGCATCAAAGACGTGACGATGGCCAAGCTGGTCACCCAGCGAGCCGTCCTCGAGATCGCCGACCAGTCCCTGCAGATCCACGGCGGCTACGGCTACATGCGCGAGTACGGCATAGAGCGAGCCGTCCGCGACGCCCGCCTAGGCCCGATCGGCGGCGGCACCGACGAGGTAATGAAGGAGATCCTAGGCAAGCAGCTGGGGCTGTAAGGCTCAGTTGCTGCTTTTTCCCCACTGGCGTGGGGAAAATCTGGCGATTGACCCCACAAACTTCCGACTTGACTTTGGGAAGCTGTTTGGGCTGTAGGGCGGGACCTAGGTCGGGTAGTCGTTGGGCAGAAGCCGGAATGGGCGTCCGCCGGGGCCGCGCATCGCGCGGAAGTGGCGGCTGTCGAAGGTCAGAACGTCGACTACCTGATGCTTATCCGCCAGGACGACGATCGAGGCGTCGGCGAGCCCGACTTCGAGGTCGGCGTAGCGCCGGACCACGGCGGCGGCCGATTTGACTTCGGCGCCACTGAATTCGGCGACCTCATAGGCGCCGCCCGCCACCTCGTCCAACAGGGCGAGCTGGCTTGCCTGGCCGTGCCTGGTGCCGAGCATGTAGTCGAGCTCGGCCAGCACGAAGCATCACTACCGCGAGCGCCGCCACTGCTCCAGCCGCCTGACTATCAGCGGCCAGAAGCGGAGCAGCAGGACGACCGCGACCACGGCGACGATGCCGATCCAGCTGCCTCGGTCGAGTTGGTGGAAGAGCAGGCGCTGACCGAGGGCTAGGGGCATCGCTTCGATGGTAGGGAGTGGCGCTCGCCGCGCCAGGCGCGTCATCCGTGGATGCGGGGATTGGGAATCGACCGTCTAGGATCGAGGCGACTCCCCCGGAGGCCCCTTGAACGACGAATTCGTCGACGCCACCAAGCGCACCCGGCTCGCCGGCGAGAGGACTTTTACTGAGCACGGCCGATCCGCGCCTCGCCCGGCCCGCCGCCGGGCCGTCGTCGCGGCGGCGATGCTGACCTGCGCGCTGGTCGCGCTCGCCTCGCCCGCCGGGCCGCTCGCCGGCGCCGCCTCGCCGCAGCAGCTGCGGCCCCGCATCGCCCAGTGGCCGATTCCCTTCGGGCCGAAGCGCAAGCACCAGATGGCCGCCTACTCCGTGCGCCACTACGGCGAACGCACCTGGCGGCTGCGCCACCCGCGCGTGATCGTCGAGCACGTCGCCGTCGCCGGCACCGCCGCCGCCGTCCACAACACCTTCGCCCCGGACCTGCCCGACCCCGAGCTGCACGAGCTGCCCAACGTCTGCAGCCACTTCGTCGTCGGCTCCTCCGGGCGGATCTTCCAGCTCGTCAACCTGCGCACCCGCTGCCGCCACACGGTCGGCCTCAACTGGACGGCGATCGGAATCGAGCATGTCGGCTTCAGCGACGCGGACGTGCTCGGCGACCCGCGGCAGCTGCGCGCATCGCTGCAGCTGACCCGGTACCTGCGCTGCCGCTTCCATATAAGGCTGAGCAACGTGATCGGCCACGCCGAGAGCCTCAGCTCGCCCTACCACCGCGAGCGCGTCGCCGCCCTTCGCAGCCAGACCCACAGCGACTGGCAGCACGGCGACATGCAGGTCTACCGCCGCAAGCTGAGACGGCTCGGGCCCTGTCCGTAAGCGCCCGTCCGGCAGACTCTAAGATGCGGGCGTGATCTACCTGCTGCGACACGGCGACGCCGAGCGGGGAGGCGGCGACGACGCGGCCCGGCGCCTGACCCCGAAGGGCGAGCGCCAGTCGACGGCGGCCGGGCGGGCGCTGGCAGCGCTCGGAGTCCAGGTCGACGCCTGCGTCACCAGCCCCAAGGTGCGCGCTACCGACACCGCCCGGCTCGCCTGCGAGGCGCTGCCGGTCGAGCCCGAGGTCGCCGACGAGCTGGCCGAAGGGGGCTTCGACGCGCGCGCCCTGGCCGCCGGCCGCGGCGACGCGATCCTGGTCGGCCACAACCCCGGCTTCGCCGACGAGATCGCCCGCCTGACCGGCGCCAAGGCGAAGATCCGCAAGGGTGGCCTGGCGATCGTCGACGACGACGGCACCCTGCTGGCGCTGCTGCGGCCCGAGGACCTCGCCGCGATCGCCGGCGACTGACGCGGCGCCCCGCCTAGATGACGCCAGACGCGCCCCGGCTACGTTCGGGCTCCCGACTGGCCGGTCAACCAGGATCGCCCTTTCCCCTGTAGCCTGCCCGGCGACCTAAGAACCTGTCTCAAAACCCGCGTGTGCGGCTGGCGAGCGCCGGACCAAGCGGGACAAGGACGCAGGAAGGCCGAATAGCGGCGCTATTTGGCCGACCGAGGACACCGGCCCGCGAAGTGTGTCCGCCGCCGCCAGGCGTGCGCGGGGGTTTCGAGACAGGTTCTAAGCGAGCCATAGAGCTATAAGGAGAGCGCAAATCGATGGGACTTCTTGATGGGAAAGCGGCGATCGTCACCGGGTCCGCCCGCGGGATCGGCCGGGCCACCGCGGAGCTGTTCGCCGGCGAGGGCGCCAAGGTTTTGATCAACGACCTCGACGCCGACGTCGCCGAACAGGCGGCGGGCGAGATCAGCGGCGAGACCGCCGTCCACGCCGGCGACCTGACCAAGACCGGCGCCGCCGACGAGCTGGTCGCCGCCGCGGTCGACGCCTTCGGCGCCGTCGACATCGTCGTCAACAACGCCGGCTACACCTGGGACGGCGTCGCCCACCGGATGACCGACGAGCAGTTCCAGGCGATGCTCGACATCCACACGGTCGTCCCGTTCCGGGTCGCCCGGGCGCTCGCCCCGCACTGGCGCGAGGCGGCGAAGGCCGAGCGCAACGAGGGCAACGAGGTCTTCCGCAAGCTGATCAACGTCTCCTCGACCTCGGGGACGATGGGCAACGCCGGCCAGGTCAACTACTCGGCCGCCAAGGCGGGCGTCGTCGGCGTGACCAAAACCCTCGCCAAGGAGTGGGGGCAGTTCAAGATCAACGTCAACGCGGTCGCCTTCGGGTTCGTCGAAACCCGCCTCACCGCCGCCAAAGAGGCGGGCGGCGAGATGACCGCCCCGGGCGGCGAGAAGATCGAGCTCGGGATCCCTGAGCAGATGCGGGCGATGGCCTCAGCGATCATCCCGCTCGGCCGTCCCGCGACACCGGCCGAGGCCTCCGGCCCGGTCCTCTTCCTCGCCTCGCCGCTGGCCAACTACGTGCACGGCCAGGTCTTGAACGTCACCGGAGGGATGTTCGGAGGGATGTACACCTGAGCGAGCCCGCTCCCCCAGAGGGCAGGTCGAAGGTCCTCTACCTCGACATCGGGGACCGGGTCTGGCCGCTCACGCGCCGCCTGATGGGCGTCCACACGTTCCTCTACCGGAGGACGGGTGGGCGCCTCGGCCACACGGTGCCGGGGGTCGGCGGCAAGATGCTGCTGCTCGACCACGTCGGGGCGAGGAGCGGGACGAAGCGGACCTCGCCGCTGCTCTACTTCCGCGACGGCGAGAACGCGGTCATCGTCGCCTCCAAAGGCGGCTTCCCGAAGCACCCGGCCTGGTACCACAACCTGATCGCCAACCCCGACACCACGGTCCAGATCGGCACCGAGCGCCGAAAGGTCCACGCCCGCACCGCCACCGCCGAGGAGCGCGAGCGCCTCTGGCCGATCGTCGTCCAGAAGTACAGCGGCTACGCCGACTACCAGGCGCGCAGCAAGGGGCGCGAAATCCCCCTGGTCATCCTCGAACCGCGCTGACGAGTCGGAGCGCCGTCAGGCCAGGAACTCGCGCTGGTGCGCTCGCACCCCGCCTCCGGCGGGGGTCGCGTGGCGTGCTCCGCACGCGAGCGACTGAGGACGCCGCCTGACGGCGCCTCCGGCTCGTCAGCGGCGCTCCTCGGCGACCGGCTCGCCGCCCTCGCCGGCGATCGCCTCCGGCGGCCACGGCCCGGCCCAGTTGTCGCGGGCGCCGTCGATCGTGATCGTCGTCCCGGAGAAGAAGTCGCCCGCCGGCGAGGCCAGGTAGGCGACCAGCCAGGCCATCTCCTCGGCCCGCCCGGCGCGGCCGATCGGGATCGAGCGCTCGAGGTTGTCGACGACGACCCGGGGATACTTGGTCAGCAGCGTCTCGGTCGCGAACTGGCCGGCGGCGAGCGCGCAGAGCCTGATCCCGAAGCGGGCCCACTCGACCGCCAGCGTCCGCATCATGTTCTCGACCGCGGCCCGGGCGGCGCCGGAGTGGACCATCCCCGGCATCCCGTTGTGCGGGGAGAGGGTGACGCTCAGCACCTTGCCGCCCCCCTGCGGGATGAACGCCTTGGTCGCCGCGGCGTGGGTCATCAGCCAGGTGCCCTGGACATTGAGGTCGATCACCGTGCGGAAGCCCTTCGGGCTGATCGACTCGGCCGGCGCCAGGAACTGCCCGCCGGCGTTGTTGACCAGCACGTCGAGGTGCCCGTGCCGCTCCAGCAGCCCGTCGAACAGCCGCTCGACCGCCTCCTCCTCGCGGATGTCGACCGCCTCGTGCTCGAAGGACCCGGCGAGCCCCTCGGCCTGCGCCGCGGTCTCGGCCAGCGGCTCCTCGCGGCGCCCGCAGCCGACCACGACGGCGCCGAGGCGGGCCAGCTCGAGCGCGGTCTCCCGCCCGAGGCCGCTGCCGGCGCCGGAGACGAGGCAGACCTGGCCGTCGAGCAGGCCGGGCCTGAAGATGCGCGAACGGGCGCTGTCAGCCATTGCCGGGGAGCCTATCGGCGACCTCGACCCGGGTAATGTGATCCCGCGATGAAGGTGCAGATCGAGGCGAAACCGCTGCACGAGCCGCTTGCCGGCGGCACCCCGGGCGCCACGGTCAGCGTCGAGCCCCTCCTCGCCGGCACCGTGCGCTGGCCGCGGCCGATGATGGAACGGCCCGGCGGGCGCCTGGAGACGTTGAAGCTGCTGCGGGCGCTGCTGACCGGCCAACCGGAGACCGTCGTGCCCTGCCCCGCCTTCCTCGTCCGCCACCCGAGCGCCGGCGCGATCCTCGTCGACACCGGCCTGCACCCCTCGATCGCCACCGACGGCGAGGAGAACTTCGGCCATATGGCGGCCCGCTTCGGCCACCCGGCGCTGGACGCCGGCGCCGACGTGCCGGCGCAGCTGCGCAAGCGCGGGCTCGAGCCGGGCGAGATCCCGATCGTCGTGATGACCCACATGCACATCGACCACAGCTCGGCGATCTCCGAGTTCCCCAACTCCACCTTCGTCCTCAGCGAGGTCGAGTGGGAGGCGGCGACGGCCGGCCCGAAACCGCTGCTGAACGGCTACCGGCACGCCCACTACGACTACGCCTTCGACTACCGCACGGTCGACTTCGACCGCGGCGGGATCGACTCCTACGCCAGCTTCGGCCGCTGCTTCGACCTCTTCGGCGACGGCTCGATCAGGCTCGCCTACACCCCCGGGCACAGCGCCGGACACATGTCGCTCGTCTGCCACCTGAAGGAGCGCGACTTCGTGATCGGCGGCGACGCCGTCTACACCGAGGCCCAGCTCGACGGCAGCGCGCCGCCGGCGCCGCGGCCGTTCGACGAGCACAACTACAGGCGCTCGATCCAGGAGTTGAAGCTGTTCAAGCGCGAGTACCCGGCGGCGATCGTCACGCCGGGGCACGATCCGAGCTTCTACGCGAAGCTCGGCGCCCGCTACGAGTAAGCGGCCAATCGGAAACCCCCGCGCACGTCTGGCGGCGGCGGACCGGCGCAGTTCGGCGTCCTCAGTCGGCCAAATAGCGCTGCTACTAGGCCTCCCTGCGTCCTTGCCCTGCTTGGTCCGGCGCTCGCCAGCCGCACACGCGGGTTTCCGATTGGCCGCTGACCCCCTCGTACATCCGCCGCACCTCGGCGAAGACCTCGGTCGCGGCCTCGAGCTGGCGCTCGCGGCTCGGCGCCCGCTCGACCGCGAAGCTGACCGGCTCGCCGAACTCGACCGTGACCCTGGGGAAGCGCAGGCGCTTCCAGCGGCGCACCTTGGCCGAGCCGTGGATCGCCACCGGGACGATCGCCGCCCCCGATTCCAGCGCGATCCGGCCGATCCCCGGCTTCGGCTCGCCCAGCTCGCCGCCGCGCGAGCGCCCCCCCTCGGCGTAGACGAGCAGCATCTCCTCCTGCTCGATCAGCTCGAAGGCGGTCCTGAATGCCTCCTCGTCGTGCTGGCCGCGGCGCACCGGGAAGACGCCGCCGTGCTTGTAGATGTAGGTGAGGACGGGCGGGCCGAACATCTGCGATTTCGCCATGAAGCGGACCTTGCGGCGCAGGTAGAGGCCGACGAAGAAGTGGTCCATCTGGCTGAAGTGATTGGGGGCGAGGACCAGCGGGCCCGTCTTCGGCACGTTGTCGACGCCGATCGCCCGCACCCGGTAGAGCAGCAGCGTCGGCAGCGAGACGATGGCGCGGACGAAGGTGTATGTCCAGCCGACCCCACGGCGGGCCGCCGCGTGGAACTGGTCGAAGTAGGCGGCGGGACGGTCGTCCTTGTAGACCTGTGGCTTGATGTCGGGCATTGGAGAGACGGACCGGGCGGGGCCGGTTGCCGCCTGCTACCCCCTGTCGCGGCGACGGTTACGCGGGCAGCCGCAGCGCGTTCGAGCTTTGAGTCGCATGGCGGGACAAAGCTCGAACGCGCCGGTCAGGCCGCCCAGCCGCGGGAGCGATCGACCGCGCGGTGCCATTCGGCGAGCAGGCGCTCGCGCTCCCCGGCCTCCATCCGCGGCTCGTAGCGGGCCCCCTCGCGCCACATCGCGGCGACCTGCGCGGCGCTCCAGCGGCCGGTCGCGACCCCGGCCAGGTAGGCGGCGCCAAGCGCCGTCGTCTCAGCGATCTCCGGGACCGACACCGGCGCCCCCAGCACGTCGGCCTGGAACTGCATCAGCCAGCGGTTGGCGGTCGCGCCGCCGTCGGCCTTCAGCTCGGCCAGCCGCCTGCCGGCGGCCGCCTCCTCGGCCAGCACCGCGTCGACCGTCTGGTAGGCGATCGCCTCCAGCGCCGCCCGCGCCAGGTGGGCGCGGCCGCTGCCGCGGGTCAAGCCGACGATCGTGCCGCGGGCGTAGGGGTCCCAGTGCGGCGAGCCGAGCCCGGTCAGCGCCGGCACGAAGTAAACGCCGTCGTTGGAGTCGAGCGAGGCGGCCAGACCCTCGCTCTCCCCCGCCTCGTCGATGACCCCCAGCCCGTCGCGCAGCCACTGCACCGCGGCGCCGGTGACGAAGATCGAGGCCTCGAGCGCGTAGGCCGCTCGCTCGTCGGGCGCGCAGGCGACCGTGCTCAGCAGCCCCTCGGTCGGGCCCGGCGCCTCGGCGCCGACGTTGAGCAGGACGAAGCTGCCGGTCCCATAGGTGTTCTTGGCGCTGCCCGGCTCGAGGCAGGCCTGGCCGAACAGGGCCGCCTGCTGATCGCCGGCGATCCCCGCCACCGGCACCTCGCCGCCGAACTCCGAGGTCGTCCCGTAGACGTGGGCCGAGGGCAGCGGCTCCGGCAGCCGCCCCGGGTCGACGCCGAGCATCGCGCACAGCTCCGCGTCCCAGGCGAGCCGGCGGATGTCGAACAGCATCGTTCGCGAGGCGTTGCTGTGGTCGGTCGCGTGGCGTCCGGTCAGCTTGAACAGCAGCCAGGAGTCGACCGTGCCGAAGACCGCCCGCTCGGCGCGCTCGGCGTTGCGCAGCAGCCACTCGATCTTGGTGCCGGAGAAGTAGGGGTCGAGGACGAGGCCGGTGCGCTCGCGGACCAGCGCCTCGCGCCCCTGCTCGCGCAGCTCGTCGCAGCGGGCGGCGGTGCGGCGGTCCTGCCAGACCAGCGCCCGGTGGAGAGGCTCGCCCGTCGCCGGGTCCCAGGCGACGACGGTCTCGCGCTGGTTGGCGATCCCGATCGCCTCGAGCTCGCGCCCCTCGATGCCGGCGTCGGCGATCGCCTCGGCTGCGACCCGCCGCGTCACCTCCCAGATCTCGCCGGCGTCGTGCTCGACCCAGCCCGGCCGCGGGAAGTGCTGCTCGAGCTCCGAGTAGGCCCGCCCGGCGATCCGCCCCTCGCCGTCGAAGACGATGCAGGTCGTCCCGGTGGTCCCCTGGTCGATCGCGAGAATCACGCGGTCAGCAGGGTATTACGACGTTCCTTCAGAACCAGTCGGAAGAGATCCGATATGGAACATCTCAGCGGGTCCGATCGTGGTGATCGCGGCGGTGGTCGGCGGGGCGGTCGTCATCGTCGGCAAATCCAGCCTCAACTTCTCCGATTACGTCGACGCGCTGTCGAAGCCGGCGGTAGGCGTCGGCTTGGGGATCGATAAACAGGGGAAGGGGCAGCTGAGCGGCTATCCACACCCGGTGCGGCGGGCGTGGAACGCGCGGACGAAGTCCAGCAGCTGCCGTGCGCGGTGGGCGAAGCCGGCAAGTGAGCGGCGGGTGGCGCGATGTGAGAGATCGAGCTCGTACTCGCGGAGCGAGTAGCCGGCGCAGACCGCGTCGATCGTCATCCCGATCTCCATCCCGTAGCCGCGGGCGAAGGGGAGCACGGCGCGGAGGACATCGACCCGCATCGCCCGCTGGCCGGAGATCGGCGCCGCGGTCTCCAGCCCGCAGCGGCGGCGGATCGCCCAGCGGGCGAAGCCGAGGGCAAGGCCGAAGCCGCCGCCGACCCGGCGGCTGAAGCCGGCTACGGCGATGTCGCACTCACCCGCCCGGACCGCCTCGACCAGCGGCACCAGCCTCGCCGCCGACGCGCCGAGGTCGCCGTCGCAGAGGAGGACCAGCGCGGGCGCCGGCTCGGCGCTCAGCGCCGCCTCGACCGCCGCGGTCACATTCGCCCCCTTGCCGAGCCCGCCGGAGGGCCCCCGCGCACGCCTGGCGGCGGCGGACGCTGCGCGCCGCGGCGTCCTCAGTCGGCCAAATAGCGCTGCTATTCGGCCTCCCTGCGTCCTTGCCCCGCTTGGTCCGGCGCTCGCCAGCCGCACACGGGGGCCCTCCGACTGACTCGTGCCATGCGGCCGCCCCCGGCTGACCACCTGAGCGCCGGCCACCAGCGCCGCCTCGGCGGTGCCGTCGTCGGAGGCGTCGTCGGCGACCCACAGCGCCGCGCCCGGCAGCGCCCCGCGCAGCGCCGCCAGCGTCCCGCCGATCCGGTCGGCCTCGTTGCGCGCGGCGACAATGACGACCACTCGATCAGGCACGGCACCGCCATCCGTCGCCTCGTTGACGTGGCGACGGCGACCGTTAACCGAGCCTCCCGTCAGGATCGATATTGGGCATCCTCGGATCGACTTTCACCGGCGCGTCTGCCGCGCAGTGCCCAGGAGCCAGGCGAGGATCCCGGCAGGAACCGCCCATACCGCTCCGGGCTCGCGGCCATCCTCCAGGTCGATCACCGATCTGGTGGCGAAAACGCCGCCGCCGCGCGAGCGCAGAGTCTGGGCGGCGCGTCGCCACGGCCCATCTATGTACTTGCCCTCGAAGCCGATCCCCAACTCAGGCCCGACAAAGTCGATCTCGGCACTGCTCGATACCCGCTCATACATCACCGTGCTCGCCTCAAGCAGCGCGCCCGGGCCTTTCCCCCCGACCGCGCGGAGCAGGAGCAGGCCCAGCTGCTGCTCGCTGAGGACGGAGCTCGTCCGGGATCCCTTCGCCTCTCATCCCTGAGGTTGGGCAGTCGGGCGAGCAGGGGATCTGCGAAGTAGACCTTCTCCTGCGCCCTCAGGTTTGGCAAACCACGCCTGACCTGGTGGCAGCGCCAGGCGATCAGGGCGAAGCCAAGCGCGTCGACCCGATCGTTGACCCTGTGGTTGTCTGAGAGGCCCACTTCACGTGCAACCGATGAGGCGTTGATCGGCGAGGCAAGGCCGACCACCAGACGCTCGAGGAACTCGGCGACCTCGCCGTCGCTCATTCCGGTGGTCCGGAAGGCGTCGCCCGCGATCACGTCCCAAAGCGCCCGCACGAAGCCGGGGCTCACGGCAGCCGAGGTCACGAAGTCACTCGCGGCCCGGGGGAAGCCCCCCACGCGAAGGTAGGTCTGCCAGGCGTGATCGAGATCGGAGAAGAAGGGCGCGAGCGACGAGATCGCCTCTTCCCCGGCGGCGCTGAGAAGGTCCTTCGGCCGACACGAGACTTCGGGCACGCCGTCGACGACCCCCACCGCGCGGCAGTGGGAGCGGAAGTCCATCGGCAAGAGCAGCCGGTCGGAGTCGACAGCGTCTCCCCGACGCCCGGCAAGCGCCTTGGTGGCCTCGCGCAGATCGCGCGCCGAGGAACCTGAAAGCACCACGCAGCTTCCTCGGAACGTCGTGTCACGGCGGTGGATATTGTCCCGCGCGATGGCGGAGATCGAGGCACACATCACCGGCAACGTGTGGAAGATCGAGGTCGCGGTCGGCGACAGCGTCGAGGACGGCGACACCGTGGTCATCCTCGAGTCGATGAAGATGGAGATCCCGGTCGAGGCCGAGGACGACGGCACCGTCAGGGAGATCCGCTGCGAGGAGGGCCAGTCGGTGAGCGAAGGCGACGTCCTCGTAGTGCTGGAGTGAGGCGGGACCCGCGGTGACGGACGAGCTGGCCGGCGGCAAGCTGATCCTCGACTCGCCGGCCGACGCGGTCGTCCGCATCCGCATCTCCAACCCCGAGCGGCGCAACGCCCTCGACCACGAGATCCTCGACGCGCTGGCCGAGACGCTGCCGCGGCTCGACCGCGGGATCGAGACCCGCTGCGTGCTGCTGACCGGGGCGCCGCCGGTCTTCTCCGCCGGCTACGACCTCGCCTCGTTCTCCGCGGAGACCTTCGAGCGCGACGCCGAGGCGCTCGTCGCCCACCCCTTCCACGCGGCGATGGAGGCGATCGCCAAGCACCCCTGGCCGACCGTCGCGGCGATCAACGGCCACTGCCTCGGCGGCGGCCTCGAGTTGGCGGTCACCTGCGACCTGCGGCTCTGCGCCGCCGGCGCCAAGCTCGGGATGCCGCCGGCCAAGCTCGGCCTCGTCTACGGCCACACCGGCCTGCGCAAGTTCCTCGACACGGTCGGCCTGGCGCGGACCAAGGAGCTGTTCCTCACCGGGCGCAACTTCGAGGCGCGGCGGGCCGAGCAGATCGGCCTCGTGCACGAGGTGGTCGAGCCGGAGGGCTTCGACGAGGCGGCGGTCGAGGTGGCCGCAGGGGTCGCCGCCAACGCGCCGCTCTCGATGCGCGGCAACAAGCGGGCGATCGAAATCCTCAACCAGAACGCGATCCTCAGCGAGCAGCAGGAGTCGGGGCTGATCGCCCTGCGCGAGTCCTGCTTCTCCTCCGAGGACCTGCGCGAGGGGATCACCGCCTTCGCCGAGAAGCGCAAGCCGGTCTGGCGAGGGCGGTGAGCGCAGCCGCCCGCGAGCTTGCCGCCACCGACCCGGCGATGGCCGAGCTGGTCGAGCGGATCGGCGAGATCGACCTGGAGACGCGGCTGCGGCGGCGCAGCGAGGAGCGCCCCGCCGACGCCTACGGCGCCCTGCTGCGAGCGATCGTCGGCCAGCAGCTCTCTACCAAGGCGGCGCGGACGATCTACCGCCGGGTCTGCGAGCTGTTCGGCGGCACCACGCCCTCGCCCGAGCAACTGCTCGATGCCGGAGAGGAGGAGCTGCGCGGCTGCGGCCTCTCCGGGCGCAAGGTCGAGTACGTCCGCGACCTCGCCGCGCACGCGCTCTCCGGCGAGCTCGAGCTGGACCGGCTCGGCGAGCTGCCCGACTCCGAGGTGATCGCGGAGATCGTCGCCGTCCGCGGACTCGGCCAGTGGACGGCGGAGATGTTCCTGCTCTTCCACCTCGAACGGCCCGACGTCCTCTCCGGCGGCGATCTGGGGATCCGCAAGGCGGTGCAGATCGAGTACGGGCTGGCGGAGATGCCGGCCCCGGCGCGGGTGCTGGAGATCGGCGAGGCCTGGCGCCCGCACCGCAGCCTCGCTTCGCTCTACCTCTGGGAGTCGCTCGCAAGCGTTCCTGCCGAGTAATGGTGCGGGCGCGGTTGGCCGAAGATACTCCTATGCGCCTTCGCTTTTGGCTTGGATACGCAGTGGTCGCCGCGATCGCGATCGGCTCGCTCGCGATCGCGCTGATCGGCCACCATCGCGAAGCTCAGAACTTCGCGCAGACACAGCGCAACGAGGCGGTGCGCTCGGCGCGCCAGGCCGAAGCCCTGGCGGCGCTCTCGGTCGGCCAGCTCTCGACCGTCGGCGCCTTCTTCCAGGCCGACGAGCACGTCAGCCGGCACGAGTTCCAGGTGATGGCGCACTCGCTGCTGGAAAGCGGCGCCCTCTCGGCCACCGCCTTCGTCGAAGCGGTTCCCGGCCGGAAGCGGCGCGCCTTCGAGCGCAGCCACGGCTACCCGATCCTCGACCGCGGTCGGCTCGGCGCGCTGCAGCGCGAGGGACACCAGCCCCTCTACTTCCCGCTGACGCTGGTCGCGACCAGGTCGAAGTCGCCGGTGGCGACGCCGCTCGGCTACGACCTCGGCTCCGACCCGGTCCGCTCCTCGGACCTTTTCAAGGCCCGCGACGACGGGCATCCCGCCGCGACGCCGGTGATCCACCTGCCGCTCGGCGGCACCGGCATCAACGTCTTCCGCCCGGTCTACCGCGACCGCGCCCCGATCGCCACCGTCGCCCAGCGCCGCGCCGCGCTGGTCGGCTTCGCCACCGGCGCCTTCAGGGTCTCCGACCTGGCGGCCGCGGCGACCACGGCGCTGCCGGACGAAGTCGACGTGCAGCTCGACGAACGCGGTCGCACCGTCGCCGGCGGACCGCTCGACCGCAGCGAGGCGGCGAGCGCGCCGTTCCGGATCGCCGACCGGACCTGGCTGCTGGTCGTCCGGGACCCGAACCGCCCCGGCGTCAGCCTGCCGGTGTTGATCGCCGTGGTCGGGATCGCGCTGGCGGCGCTGCTCGCGGCCCTGGTCCTGATCTGGAGCCGCAACGAGCGGATGCAGGAGCTGCGGCGACAGGCCAGCCAGGACCCACTGACCGGGCTGAAGAACCGGCGCCGCTTCGAGGAGGACCTGCAGACCGAGCTGGCGCGCAGCCGCCGCGAGGGAGGCGAAGGGGCGCTGCTGATGCTCGACCTCGACAACTTCAAGCGGGTCAACGACACGCTCGGGCACCCGGTCGGCGACCGCGTGATCGCCGACATCGCCGGCGTCCTGCGCTCGCGGATGCGGACGACCGACGTGGTGGCGCGGCTGGGCGGCGACGAGTTCGCGGTCGTGCTGCCGCACTGCGACCCGGCCGAGGCGAGGATCGTCGGCGAGGAGATCGGCAACGCGATCCGCGAGCACGCCCCCGACGAGGAGGCGGTGCCGCCGATCACGGTCAGCGTCGGGATCGCGATGTTCGGCCCAAGCATCGCCACCGACCTCGCCTTGCTCGAGGAGCAGGCCGACGCGGCGCTGTACGAGGCGAAGCGCTCGGGCCGCGACGCGGTGCGGCTCGCGGCCGGCGATCTCGCCGCCGTCCGGCGCGACTCCTAGCCTTCGCGGCCGGATGGAGTCCCTTGTCACCTTCGAGGAGGCGCTGGCGCTCGGCGCGTTGAGCGACCACGAGGAGATCGGCGATCTGGTCGAGCGGGCCTGGAAGGTGCGCGAGCAGAACTTCGGCGACTCGACCGACATGTGCTCGCTGGTCAACGCCAAGTCGGGCGGCTGCGCCGAGGACTGCGGCTTCTGCGCCCAGTCGCGCTACGCCGAGGCGGACACGCCGATGCACGCGATGATGGAGCCCGAGCAGATCCTCGAGCACGCCCGCGCGGCCGAGGCCGCCGGCGCCCACCGCTTCTGCATGGTCACGCAGGGCCAGGGGCTCTCCAAGCGCGACTTCGCGAAGATCCTCGAGGGGGCCGAACTGGTCTCCGAGCACACCAACCTGAAGCGCTGCGCCTCGATCGGCCACATGTCGGCGGAGCGGGCGAGGGCGTTGCGCGAGGCCGGCATCCAGCGGGTCCACCACAACGTCGAGTCCTCGCGCTCCTACTACCCGGAGGTCTCGACCACCGTCCGCTACGAGGGCCGGCTGCGGACGATCGACGCGGTCAGGCAGGCCGGGCTGGAGACCTGCGTCGGCGGCATCCTCAACCTCGGCGAGTCGCCGCGCCAGCGGGTCGAGATGGCCTTCGAGCTGGCCGAGCTGGAACCGACCTCGGTGCCGATCAACCTGCTCAACCCGCGCGACGGGACCAAGTTCGGCGAGCGCCCGTTGATGGACCCGTGGGAGGTCGTCAAGTGGGTGGCGATCTTCCGCCTGATCATCCCCGGCGCCCTCTTCCGCCTCTGTGGCGGCCGGGTCGAGAACCTCGGCGAGCTGCAGCCGCTGGCGGTCAGGGCCGGGCTCAACGGGGTGATGATGGGCAACTTCCTCACCACCCTCGGCGCCGAGCCCGAGGACGACCGGGCGATGTTCGAGGAGCTGGGATTGAACGTGGCCCGGCAGCCCGACAACGGCGCCGACCCGCGCCCCGACAACCGCTCCGGCTGGCTCGACGGCGAGACGCCGGCGACGCCGATCGACGCGCTGATCGACCATCGGGACGAAGCCGACTTCTGGGACCCCTCGACCCAGCTGCGGGTCGTCAAGAAGGTGAAGAAGCCTCCCCCCTATCCGATCCCGGACGCCACCTCCCCTGCTCCCGCGCGGGCGCGCTAATGGCC
Source organism: uncultured Solirubrobacterales bacterium (assembly GCA_963764365.1). GTDB lineage: Bacteria > Actinomycetota > Thermoleophilia > Solirubrobacterales > 70-9 > VRUE01. The sequence goes on along the minus strand of CAVXSI010000017.1, from coordinate 52,941 downwards.
ACCGGAAATCACGCGCCCGCGCTTCCGCGTCCGGGGGCGGCTACGGGATGACCGACGTCGCGGAGCGGCTCGAGGAGCTTCGCGACAGGGGGCTCCACCGGCGGCTGCGCCTGGTCGGCGGCCCGCAGGGCGCGCGGGTGCTGCTCGACGACCGCCCGGTGCTGCTGCTCTGCTCGAACAACTACCTCGGCCTCGCCGACCACCCGAAGGTGCGCCGCGCCGCGGCGGAGGCGGCGATGCGCTGGGGCGCCGGGGCGGGCGCGTCGCGGCTGATCAGCGGCAACATGGCGCCGCACCGGCAGCTCGAGGAGCGGCTGGCCGCCTTCAAGGGCTACGAGGAGGCGCTGCTGTTCGGCTCCGGCTACCTCGCCAACACGGGGACGATCGCGGCGCTGGCCGGGCGCGGCGAGGTCGTCTTCTCCGACGAGCTGAACCACGCCAGCATCGTCGACGGCTGCCGCCTCGCACGGGCCGAGACCTTCGTCTTCCGCCACCGCGACCTCGAGCACCTCGCCTGGGGCCTCGAACGGGCAGGCGACCGCGCGGCGCTGATCGTCAGCGACGGAGTCTTCTCGATGGACGGCGACGTCGCGCCGCTGACCGGCCTGGCCGAGCTGGCGCGCCGCCACGGCTGCCGGCTGATGGTCGACGAGGCGCACGCGACCGGGGCGCTCGGGCCGGGCGGGCGCGGAACGGTCGCCGCGGCCGGGCTCGGCGAGGAGGTCGACCTGGTCGTCGGCACCCTCGGCAAGGCGCTCGGCTCCTACGGCGCCTACGTCTGCGCGAGCGGCGAGCTGCGCGAGTACCTGGTCAACGCGGCGCGCCCGTTCATCTTCTCGACCGCGCCGCCGCCGCCGGTGCTCGCCGCGGCGCTGGCGGCGCTGGAGCTGCTGGAAGCGGCGCCTCGGCGGGTCGAGCGGCTGCAGGACAACGCCGCGACGCTGCGCGGCGCGCTGGCCGCCGAGGGCCTGGCCACCGGTGGCGGCGAATGCCAGATCGTCCCGCTCGAAGTGGGCGATGCGGAGCGAACGATGGCGCTCTGCGAGCGGTTGCTCGAGTGTGGCGTCTTCGCCCAGGGGATCCGGCCGCCGACCGTGCCCGAGGGCTGCTCGCGGCTGCGCTTCACGGTGATGGCGACCCACCGGCCGAGCGAGCTGGAGCGGGCGGCGCGGCTGGCGGGAGAGGCGGCGCGGGAGCTGGGGATCGTCGAGTCGCGGCTCATAGCCGCCTGACCTTCGACGTGCATGGCCGAGCAGATCGGTGGGCGCACGGGGCGGGAGAGGCGAGCGTACAGTCGTCGAACGTGAGCAGGCCGACCGACCGAGGAACTCGCGCTGCGCGCTCGCTGGACGCGCAGAGCCACGCGGGCCCTGGCGGCGTGTTCATAACCGGGACGGGCACGGGGGTCGGCAAGACCGTCGTCGCCGCGGCGATCGCCAGGACGTTGGCCGCGAGCGGAGCGAGCGTCGCCGTCTTCAAGCCGGCGGTGACCGGACTGGACGAATTCGCCTCCAGGGGCCCGGTCGGCGGGCAGGACGATGGTCCAGCCACCGGTCCGGTCGATGGGCCGAGCGCGGGTCCGGTCGATGGGCCGAGCGCGGGTCCGGTCGATGGGCCGAGCGCGGGTCCGGTCGATGGGCCGAGCGCGGGTCCGGTCGATGGGCCGAGCGCGGGTCCGGTCGATGGGCCGAGCGCGGGTCCGGTCGATGGGGCGAGCGCGGGTCCGGTCGATGGGGCGCATTCCCGCGTGGCAGGTAGGAATGCGGCCCATCGACCGGACCATGAGGCGCTGCGGGTGGCTGCGGGGAGCGGGCAGAGGGACGAGGAGGTCGCGCCTTACCGCTACGGGCGGCCGATGTCGCCGCATCTCGCCGCGGCACTGGCCGGCGAGGCGATCTCGCCGCAGCGGCTGCTCGGTGCGGCCCGGGCGGCGGCCGATGGGGCCGACGCGTTGGTCTGCGAGGGAGTCGGCGGGCTGTTGGTGCCGCTGGCGCCCGGCTACCTCGTCCGCGATTTCGCAGTCGCCCTTGGGACTCCCCGTGGTCGTCGCCGCCTCCGCGGGCCTCGGGACGATCAACCACACGCTGCTGACGCTCGAGGCGGCGCGGGCCGTCGGCCTCGAAGTGGCGGCGGTCGTCCTCACCCCGTGGCCGGACGAGCCGGACGAGATCGAGCGCTCGAACCGCGAGACGATCGCCGCGCTGGGCGATGTCCAGGTCGAGGTGCTGCCGCACCTCGACCTGAACGAGCCCGGAACCTGGCCCGCGCTTGCCGTGTGACGAGTTGTTCTCGCTATGCGAGAACAACTCGTCACCGCGCCCCGCTCAGCCGACCGGCTCGGGGAACGCCTCCTCGGCGGCCGCCAGCTCGGAGCCGCCGGGGTTGACGGCGGCCTCGGCCGCCTCGGGGCTGACTCGCTTGGCACCCGGCTTGGCGCGGATCGTCGCGGCGGCGACCAGCGCGCCGATCACGGTCACCGCGGCGGAGACCCACATCGCGTCGCTGAGGCCGCTGACGAACTGCTGCGGGGCTGCGGTTTCGAACGTGCTGCCGCCCACCGAGGCCTGAAAGATCGCGCCGGTGACGGCGACGCCGAGGCTGCCGCCGACCATGCGGAACATCGACAGCACGCCCGAGGCGACACCCGCTTTCTGAACCGCGACCGCGTTCATCGCGGCGCTGGTCATCGGCGACATCGTCAGCGCGATGCCGATGCCGAGCAGCATGAAGCCGGGCAGCAGGTCGAGGTAGCTGGAGTTCACGGCGATGCCCGTGAAGGTGTAGAGCGACGCGGTCAGGATCAGCAACCCGGCGACGATCAGCCAGCGCGGGCCGAAGCGGTCGGCGAGCCGGCCCGCGACCGGCGCGACGCCGACGATCATCAGCGTCGAGGGCAGAAACCTCACCCCCGCCTGCAGCGGCGAGTAGCGGAGGATGTCCTGCATATAGAGAGCGAGGAAGAAGAAGACGCCCATCATCGCGAAGGTGATGATCAGGGCGACGACCACCGCGCCGAGGAAGTTGCGATCGGCGAAGAAGCGAAACTCGACCACCGGCGCCTTGACGCGCTGCTCGACGAGGACGAAGGCGATGCCGCCGAGCACCGAGCCGGCCAGCAGGCCGACGATCGCCGGCGAGCCCCAGCCCCAGCTGTTGGCCTCGACCAGGGCGAGGACCAGGGCGGTGAGGCTGGCGGTCAGGGTGGCGACGCCGAGGTAGTCGACCTCGCGGCCGACCGTCGTGTCGCGCGACTCGCGCACCGCGAACAGGGTCGCGGTCACCGCCGCGATCGCCACCGGGATGTTGAGGTAGAAGATCGCCCGCCAGCTGACGTGCTCGGTGAGGAAGCCGCCGAGGACCGGGCCGATCGCCAGCGCCAGGGCCGAGACGCCGGCCCAGGTGCCCATCGCCTTGCCGCGCTCGTGGGCGGGGAAGGCGTCGGTGATGATCGAGAGCGTGCCGGGCATCATCAGCGCCGCGCCGACGCCCTGCATGACCCGGCTGATCACCAGGTCGGTCGGACCGGCGGCGAAGCCGGCCGTCGCCGAGGAAAGGGCGAAGATGACGACGCCGGTCAGGAACATGCGGCGACGGCCGAAGATGTCGCCGAGCCGGCCGCCGGTCGCGAGCAGCACCGCGAAGGAGAGCGTGTAGCCGTTGATCGTCCACTCGAGGCCGGAGATCGAGGCGCCGAGATCGCGCTGGATCGACGGCAGGGCCACGTTGACGACGGTGTTGTCGAGCATGATCATGAACAGCGCGAAGCACATCGCACCGAGCGTCCACCACTTGCGATTTTCGTCGGTGATCAGGTGGCGGTAACGGGTCAAGCTTTGACTCCCCTCAGGTGTTCATAGGTCTCGGCAATGTCCTCCCTGTCCATCAGCGAGTCGACCGCGGCGTCGAGCTTGCGCCGCTGGGCGGCGCTGAGGCTCTCGGCGAACGACTCCATCCCCGCCTGGCGGACGACGAGCAGCGTGTGGACCAGCTCTCTGCCCTTCGCCGTGATCTCGACCCGGCGCACGCGCCGGTCCTCGGGATCCTCGACCCGAGTCGCAAGCCGCTCCCTGACCAGGGCGTCTACCGCACGGCTCATCGAGGGCACCGAGACGCCGAAGGTCTCGGCCAGGTCGCTGACCTGCTTCGCCTCGGTCTCTTCGCCGAGCCCTCCCAACTCGAGCAGCGCCTTGCACTGGGTCAGCGAGAGTCCGCACTCCTCGATCACCCGCAGCTGGTTGCCGCGGTCGTAGAGGAAGAGGTGGCGCAGCAGCGCGCTCAGCTTCGCCGCCGTGTCCTTCTCCGCCGTCCCCACCACGGCGGTCGTCGCGATGTCACTCGCTTGCATGTCCGTAATCGTTGCACAAGCACAACTATTTCCCCATCGAAATAGTTGTTCGTGTGATGCACATCACGCCTGGTCACGCCCGAGTTCGCGTGGCCCCGCGCAGCGAGCAGGAAAACTCGCCGCAAGATCCAGGGGGCGGGATCGTTGCGGGGGTTTCCGGCCGCGGGGGGATCTAAGGTCGGGGTCGTGGCGATGTCGGCGAATCCCGCGCAGCTCGATCGCGACCATCTCTGGCACCCGTTCACCCAGCAGCAGGGCTGGGTCGAGGAAGAGCCCCTGATGATCGAGAGGGCCGAGGGCTCGCAGCTGATCGACAGCGAGGGCCGGCGCTACATCGACGGGGTCTCGTCGCTGTGGTGCAACGTCCACGGGCACCGCCACCCCGGCATCGACGCGGCCGTGCGCGAGCAGCTCGACAGGGTCGCCCACTCGACGATGCTCGGCCTCTCCCACCCCGGCGCCGCCGAGCTGGCGGCGCGGCTGGTCGAGCTGGCGCCGGACGGGCTCTCGCGCGTCTTCTACTCGGAGTCGGGCTCGACCGCGGTCGAGATCGCGCTGAAGATGGCCTTCCAGTACCAGCAGCAGCGCGGCGGCCAGCACGCCCGCCGCACCTCCTTCGTCCACCTCCGCGACGCCTACCACGGCGACACGATCGGCTCGATCTCGGTCGGCGGCATCGACGGCTTCCACGCCGCCTACCGGCCGCTGCTGTTCCAGACCCACGCGACCGAGCCCGGCGACGCCGCCGACCTCGAGCGGGTGCTCGCCTGCCACGAGGAGGAGATCGCCGCGGTGATCGTCGAGCCGCTGGTCCAGGGGGCGGCCGGGATGCTGGTCCACCCGCCCGGCTACCTGCGGGCGGTGCGCGAGCTCTGCGACCGCTTCGGCCTGCTGCTGATCTGCGACGAGGTGGCGACCGGCTTCGGCCGCACCGGGACGATGTTCGCCTGCGAGCATGAGGAGGTCGCCCCGGACCTTCTCTGCGTCGCCAAGGGCCTGACCGGCGGCTACCTGCCGCTCGCCGCGACGCTGGCCACCGAGCGGATCTACGAGGGCTTCCTCGGCGAGCCGGCCGAGCGGCGCACCTTCTTCCACGGCCACACCTACACCGGCAACCCGCTCGCCTGCGCGGCGGCGCTGGCCAGCCTCGACACCTTCGAGCGAGAGCGGACGATCGAGCGGCTGCAGCCGAAGATCGCCCTGCTCAGCGAGCTGCTCGCGGTCGTCGAGACGATGCCCGAGGTGGCGGAGGTGCGCCGGCGCGGCTTCATGGTCGGGATCGACCTCGGCGCCCACGACCCGGACCTGCGACTGGGACACCGGGTGACACTGGAGGCGCGGGCGCGGGGGGCGATCGTGCGGCCGCTCGGCGACGTCGTCGTGCTGATGCCACCGCTCTCGATCTCCGAGGGGGAGCTGAGGCGGCTGGTCGAAATCGTCGCCGAGGCGATCCAGGCGGCACCGGCCTCGATACGGGTCTCCTCGGCTTCCGTTGCTCAAACCGCATAGGCGGGCGGGTCCTGTCGGTGGGTGGGGGGTGTCCTCCTGGCGCTGCGATCTGCTCCGGGCGGCGGGACGGAAGCGCCAGAAGAGGCGAGGCCTTGCCCTCCGCAGACTCCGCGCTGGCGGAGGACACCCCCCACCCACCGCCTCCCGCCCGAGTTACGCTGGGTGAATGGACGGGAGAGAGCGCGGGCCTGCCGAGGCCCCGAACCTTGGGGATCCAGCTGAGCCGCGGCCGGCGGCGTCGGTGGTGCTGCTGAGAAGGGGCGGGAAGCATTCCGACCGGGCGTTGGAGGTGCTGCTGCTGAAGCGGACCGAGCGGGCTAAGTTCATGCCGGGCGTGTGGGTGTTTCCCGGTGGGGCCGTTGACCCCGAGGACGGAGCGGACGAGACGGCCTACCGGGCCTGTGCGATGCGGGAGCTGGAGGAGGAGGCGGGGATCGCTCTGGGCGCCGAGGAGGAGCTGGTGCTGTTCTCGCGCTGGATCACCCCCGAGGTGGTGTCGCGGCGCTTCGACGCCTGGTTCTTCCTCGCCCTGGCGCCTGCGCACACGCCGCCCGAGCCGGACGGGGTCGAGACCGTCGACGCCGGCTGGTTCGAGCCGGGCACGGCGCTCGAGGCGCAGGCGGCGGGCGGGCTCGCGCTCGCCTTCCCGACGATCAAGCAACTGGAGGCGCTGCGGCCGTTCCGCAACGCGGCCGAGGCGATCGCGGCGCACCGCGGCAGCACCGTCGAGCCGATCCTGCCGAAGGTGATCGGCAGCGCCGAGGAGCACCGGGTCGTCCTCCCGGGTGACCCCGACTACCCCGCCTGAGCGTCGGGAAACGGCGCCAGGCCGGCGTGCCAGGGCCCGGGCGAGTAGGCGTGGAGCCCGCTCTCGTCCATCTCGTAGTGCAGCCGCGCGAACAGCCGGCCGGCGTTCTTCAGCGCTTCTTTGAGTTCCGGCTCGCTGCGCTCGCGCAGGTGCCAGAGGAACCAGAGCTGGCGGTCGTTGACGCCGAAGTCGACCTCGCCGGTCATCGTCGTCGTCCAGGCGAGGAAGCCGGGACCGAACAGCTCGCGCAGCTGGACCGGGTCGTAGTCGCTCGGGACCGTCGCCTGGAAGCGCCGGTTGAACTCGATCGACTCGAACTCGACCTTGCGGGCGAAGCGCTTGGTGACCACCTCGTGGCCCTCGATCGACTCGACGTTGAAGGCGGGGACGACCTTGGCCAGGTCCGGCATGTGCGCCTTGGCCAGCAGCGCGGTCGGCAGCAGCGCCTTGCCGAACAGCCCGCCGGCCTCCTTCTCGTCGGCATCGCAGGAGGAGCCCCAGAAGCCCTCGACCAGCTGCCCGGTCAGCCGGTTCGAGCCGCCGACGCAGAGCGCCACCGGGCCGTCGACCGGGTTGATCCCGCCGACTTCCTCGTAGCGCAGCCCGTTCCGCTCGCCGTAGGAACGCACGATCCCGCTCCACCCCTCGGCTTCCTGCTTCGCGCCCATGGCGCGATCCTATTTAGATGCCATCCGCCGCCGAAAACCAGGCGGGCCGACGACCCCGAGATGCGCCGGTTTGCAGGCCGCGGGGTAGGATGGGTACATGGTCATCGTTCTGATCGTGATCGTGGTGCTGGCCGTCGGATCGGTCCTCTACTACGTCGCCAAGCGCAACTCGATCATCTCGCAGCGCAACCAGGTCGACGAGTCCTGGAGCGGGATCGACGTGCAGCTGAAGCGTCGCCACGACCTGGTGCCGAACCTGGTCGAGACGGTCAAGGGCTACGCCGCACACGAGAGCCAGGTGTTCGAGAAGGTGACGCAGGCGCGGGCCGAGGCGATGTCGGCGCAGAGCGTCGGCGATACGGCCAAGGCCGAGCAGGGCCTGAGCGGAGCCCTGGCCGGGCTGCGGGCGGTGGCCGAGAACTATCCGCAGCTGAAAGCGACGGAAAACTTCCAGCAGCTGAGCCGCAACCTCTCCCAGCTCGAGGACGAAATCCAAGCCTCGCGGAGGATCTACAACTCCAACGTGAAGTCCTACAACACCGCGATCCAGCAGTTCCCCGGCTCGATCGTCGCCAACCAGGGCGGCTTCACCGCGCGCGACTACTTCGAGATCGAGGACGCCGGCGACCGCGAGCCGGTCGCGGTCAGCTTCGGCAAATAGCGCCGCGCTCTAAGCTTCGGACATGACCGCAACCAAGGAAGCGACCCTCTGGATCTGCGAGAGCTGCGGGTTCATCTACGACCCGGAGATCGGCGATCCCGACGGCGGCATTCCGCCCGGAACCCCGTTCGAGGAGATCCCCAAGGACTGGTTCTGCCCGGTCTGCGGGGCGCGCACCACGGACTTCCGGCCGGTGGAGCCGGGCGAGGCCTAACGGCTCGGCCGCGGGTCCTGTCGCGGGGCAGGGCACCCCTCCCTCGTCGGGAGGGGAACCCAACCCCGCGCCTCCCGCGGAAGCAGCGTTAGGGTTTGAACCGTGGACTACGACTGGATAGTCGTTGGATCCGGGTTCGGCGGATCCGTGTCAGCTTTGCGGCTGGCCGAAAAGGGCTACTCGGTCGCCGTGCTGGAGTGCGGGCGGCGCTTCCGCGACGAGGACTTCCCCAGCTCGACCTGGGACTCGCGCCGCTACTTCTGGGCGCCGCGGCTGGGGATGAAGGGCATCTTCCGGCTCAGCACCTTCAAGGACATCGCCGTGGTCAGCGGCTGCGGCGTCGGTGGCGGCAGCCTCGGCTACGCCAACACGCTCTACGTCCCCCCCTCGCCGTTCTTCGAGGACCCGCAGTGGGCCGACCTCGAGGACTGGCAGGCGACCCTCGCCCCGCACTACGAGACGGCGCAGCGGATGCTCGGCGTCGTCGTCCACGACAAGGACGACCCAGCCGACCAGCTGCTGCGCGAGATGGGCGAGGAGATGGGGGTCGGCGAGACCTACCGCAAGACTCCGGTCGGGGTCTACCTCGACAACCCGGGCGAGACCGTCCCCGACCCCTACTTCGAAGGCGCCGGCCCGGAGCGCACCGGCTGCATGCAGTGCGGCCGCTGCATGGTCGGCTGCCCGCACGGGGCGAAGAACACGCTGGTCAAGAACTACCTCTGGCTGGCCGAGCAGGCCGGCGTCGAGGTGATCCCGGAGCGCACCGTGACCGACGTGCGACCGCTCGGCGGCGCCGACGGCAGCGACGGCTACGAGGTCGCCAGCGAGCGCTCCGGCCTGCTGCCGCGGCGCGGGCGGCGCAGCCTGACCGCCGGCGGGGTCGTCGTCGCCGCCGGCGCGCTCGGGACCAACAAGCTGCTGCAGCGCTGCCGGCTCGGCGGCTCGCTGCCGCGGGTCTCGGGCCGCCTCGGCGAGCTGGTCCGCACCAACAGCGAGAGCATCCTCGCTGTCACCGTGCCCGAGGACTACCCCGAGGACCTGACCAAGCGGGTCGCGATCACCTCCAGCATCTACCCCGACCCGCACACCCACATCGAGACCGTCACCTACGGCGAGGCGGGCGACTCGATGAGCACCCTCTACACGCTGCTGGTCGGCAACGGCAGCCGGGTGACCCGACCGCTGAAGCTGCTGGCGCAGATCCTCCGCCACCCGGCGCGGTTCGCGAAGACGATCTGGCCGAAGGGCTGGTCGCGGCGGACGATCATCGTCCTGGTGATGCAGACGCTCGACAACGCGATCGCCCTGCGGCCGAGGCTGAAGCGCAACGGCGAGGTGCGGCTGCAGACCGAACAGGACCCCGAGCGCCCGAACCCGACCTTCATCCCGGTCGCCAACGAGGCGGCGGAATGGCTCGCCAAGCGGACCGGCGGGATCGCCCAGAGCTCGGCGATGGAGGCGACCCTGAATATCCCGACCACCGCCCACATCCTCGGCGGCGCCGTGATCGGCCACGGTCCCGAAGACGGCGTCGTCGACGCCCGCCAGCGGGTCTTCGGCTACGAGAACCTGCTGGTCTGCGACGGCGCCGCGGTGCCGGCCAACGTCGGCGTCAACCCGAGCCTGACGATCACCGCGCTCGCGGAGCACGCGATGAGCCAGGTTCCACCGAAGGAGGGGGCCGAGCCGCACGACCTCCCCGAGGCCGCGCGGCCAGCCGTTGTCAGTCCCTAGAACGGGCGCTACTCGGCGAAGCGCTCTGCGACGTAAGCCCAGTTGACGACGTTCCAGAACGCGTCGATGTAGGCGGGCCTCTTGTTCTGGTACCTGAGGTAGTAGGCGTGCTCCCAGACGTCGCAGCCGAGCAGCGGCACGCTGCCGTCGGTGACCGGCGAGTCCTGGTTCGGAGTGGAGACGACGGCGAGGCCGGAGCTGTCGCGGACCAGCCAGGCCCAGCCGGAGCCGAAGCGCCCGATGCCGGCCTTTTTGAACTCCTCCTTGAACGAGTCGAAGGAGCCGAAGGTCTCGTCGATCGCGCTCGCCAGCTCGCCGCTCGGCGCGCCGCCGCCGTCGGGGCTGAGCATCTGCCAGAACAGCGAGTGGTTGAAGTGGCCGCCGCCGTTGTTGCGAACCGGGGCCTGCTTGTCGCCGGGCAGGCTCGGGAGGTTGCGCAGCACGTCCTCGACCTCGCGATCGGCCCACTCGGTCCCCGCCAGCGCGTCGTTCGCTTTGTCGACGTAGGCCTGGTGGTGCTTGTCGTGGTGGATCCGCATCGTTTCCTCGTCGATGTGGGGCTCAAGCGCGTCGTAGGCGTAGGGCAGATCGGGAACCGAGAAAGCCATCGTGGCGTCTCCTCCTGGGTTGGACTGGTCGTATTCGAAGCGGGGTCCGGAGCCTAGCGCGCCGCGCGCCCGAGCCGGCAGCGTGGCGCACCGGCGCCCGCATGGCCGGTCGGCGAGCCCGTCAGACGGTCTCGCCAGAGCCTGCGGCGCCGGTGCCCGGCCGGAGGCGTCTACTTGCCGCTGCGGTTCAGCGCCTTGTCCGATTTCCTCGTGCTCTCGAGCAGGGAGCGGGCGATTTTGTGCTGCTTGACGGTCGAGGCGTAGAAGTGCTTGAGGGCGCCGCGGACCTGGACCGTGTCCACCAGTTTGATCGCGCCGAGCCGGTGGAGGATCTGCACGTGGTAGCTGACGCCGGCGAGCGGCTGCTTCAGCTCGTCGGAGATGTCGACCGGGCTGCGCGCACCCTGGGCGCTGTGCATCAGGCGCAGGATGTCGCGCCTCAGCACGTGGTTGAGGGCGCTTATCAACTCGGCATCGCCGGTCCCGGATTTGCGGGATCGTTTCGCTTTCGCCGTAGGTTTGGAGCTTCGGGTTTGCTTCACGCTTCTGCTCTTGGCAGCCATTCGCGGTCTCCTTCTCGTCGTGCTTGTTAGCCCTATCCAATGCGTTTAACAAATGGTTCGGCATTGTAGAAACGCGAAACGTGCGTTTCACATCGACTTTTGACGCCAAAGTCGAGATGAGGCTTCTGAAGCCGCCCGGCGCTAACCGAGCGGCTCCAGACAAACGGGTCAGCCTGACTTCGTTACCGACAGAACCGGCAGGGCAGCTTCGATCGCTGCGAGCTTCATCTCGTCACCCCCTCCCCTGGATCGCGCACTCACTTGGGCCAGGTGGATCAATTGCGCAGGCAAGCGACCGAAAGCGGTATCTGGCTGGTTCCAGATCAGGAAAGCAATACACTCGCTGCGCTCAACGCAGAGAGAGCGATGGAAGAATGTCCTTCGTGACGAGAACCTCTGTTCACACCAAAAGTCAGGGTTCCTCCCTGCGACGTCTGTCGGTCGTCTTCGCCGATCCACTGCGCCTGAAGATCGTCACCGAGCTCTATCTCCATGAAATGAGCCCGACCGCGTTTTTCGAGCAGTTCGGCGGAGGCTCGGCCGTCCGGGTCAACCGTCACTTCAAGAAGCTCGCCGAACACGGCTGGCTGAGGCTCGTCAGGACGGAGACCGGGGGAAGTCGTCGAGGCGCGGTTGAGCACTTCTACCGCGCCGATCAGCTCGCCGTCATCGATCTCGAGGCATGGACCCGGCTGCCGGAACCCGTCAGAGGCGCCTTCACGTGCAAAACCTTCGAGCAGCTCGCCGAGAGAACCAGGAGCGCGATCTCGGCCGGCACGTTCGACGCTCGCTCAGACCGACATCTCACCTGGAGTCCGATGCTTCTCGACCTCACCGGCTGGGAAGAGACGATCGGCGAGCTCGATGCGATTTTCGAGTCGCTTCTCGAAGAACTGGAGAACGCGAGGGTTCGCCTCGCCGCAAGCGGCGAGGCTCCGATCCTGACGACCGTGGGACTGGCCGGCTTCGAGTCGCCTGCCCCCTCGACCGGCCGCGGGGGCGGCCGGAGCAAGAGCAACCGGCCAGCCGCCACCAAGAACGCATCGTCGCCGTTCTCGATCAACCGCCGGCTCGCCAAGGTCTTTGGCGATTCGCTGGATCTGCAGATCATCACCGAGCTCAATCGGCGCGAGATGAGCCCGAAAGAGTTCTTCGATGAGTTCGGCGGCGGCTCGCTGTCCCGCGTGAGCAGGCACTTCAAACAGCTGGAAACCTACGGCTGGCTGAAGCTGACGAGGACCGCGACGGGGGGCAGGAGAAGAGGGGCGGTCGAGCATTTCTACGTGGCCACCGAGCCGGCCATCTTCGACATCGAGCACTGGACCGCCCTGCCGGCGTCAACCAAGTCCCAGCTCAGCTGGCGATCGTTCGAGCGGTTCGGCGATCAGGTCCGCGAGGCAATCGCGCAACGCACGATCGACGCCCGTAGCGACCGACATTTCACCTGGTGCCTCCTCCCCCTCGATCGGCAAGGCTGGGAGCGGGTGATCGCCACCGTTGACGCCCTGTTCGACTCCCTTCCCGAAAGGCAGGAGAAGGCAGAGGCCCGCCGCGCCAGGAGCAACGAGGAGCCGATTCGGATGACCGTCGGCTTGACCGCCTTCGAATCGCCGAAAGACTTGACCAAAGCTCCCTGAGAGGAGTGGGGCCGCCCTCGTTGTGCCGAGCCGCTAGCGGTGCCCGAACCTGGCCCGCGGCACGGTGCCGGCGTCGCCGCCGGTCCAGGCGTTGAAGACGTACCAGGACGGCTTCGCTTCGCGCTTCGCGGTGAGCAGGCCGGAGGAGTCGCAAAACTGGCAGTGGGCACCCGGGGCGTCGGCCCAGGAGAACCACCAGACGCCGCCGATCCGCCAGGAGCGGCGATGGGCGGCGAGGATTGAGAAGGCCCGGTTCAGTTGGCGTGCCTGGCCGTGCAGCCCCCGCTCCCAGCGGGTCTGAAAGCTGTCCGAGCCCCAGCCCAGCTCGGTCACGTAGAACGGCGTGCGGCCGTCGCCGTTGCGGCGCATCACCCGGCGCAGGCTGGCGATCTCGGACTTCATCGCCTTCGCGTCGGCGACGTACGGATGCAACGCGACCCCGTCGAAGTAGCGCTTCACGGCGCCGGCCCGGTAGACGCGTTCGAGGAAGTCGCTCGAGCCGACGTTGGGCGGGATCTGCAGCGGTCGCCCGAAGAGGCCGCCGAGGATCACCTTGGCGCGGCGGTCGGCGGCGTGGATCGCCCTGCCGCCGGCCCGGACCAGCCGCGCGAACCGCTCCGGGTTGGAGTGGGCGGAGAAGGTGACGATGTTCTCCTCGTTCCAGACCTCCCACTGGCGGATCGGCAGGTACTGCAGCTCCGGGTGTTCGCGCCAGAACGAGCCGCCGTCGCCGTAGCGGCGCACCGCGGCACGCAGGAAGCGGGCCCAGGCGTGCAGCGCCCAAGCGTTGCGGGCGGGTTCGACCTGCGGCAGCGGGGCGACCCAGGACGGCGAACCCCAGACAAAGGGGAAGATCCGCAGGCCCGCTCCGGCGGCGAGCGCCACCGACTGGTCGAACCCGGACCATTCGGGGGCGACCAGGGACGGGCTGTGCGCCTCGACGCCGTTCCAGTAGAGCGGCAGCCGCACGCTGTCGATCCCCGCTTCGGCCATCAGCTCGTATTCGGCCTCGTCGGTCGGGTTCTGCGGCGAGATCCCGACGAAGCCGGCGGGCAGCCGCGCGGCGGCAGCCCCGGATGGGAGCGCCAGCAGCGCCAGAACGGCGACGATCGTCAAGAGCTTTCGCATAGGGATAACCCGGAACCCCGGGGGCAGCAAAAGTAGCGGCCGGAGCCGTCGCACCGACCCCCTTCCCCAGGCTCTGAGATAATCGCCCATCTCGGGGCGTGGCGCAGCCTGGTAGCGCGCACCGTTCGGGTCGGTGAGGTCCCCGGTTCAAATCCGGGCGCCCCGATTTTCATAGCACAATCCGTGCTACATTCGTTTCATGAGTCGTTCGCTTCACGTTCGCTTGGATGACAGCTCTGCGGCAGCGCTGCAGATCGTTCGGGAAGGTTCCAAGAGCGATTCCGAAGCAGTTCGCACCGCTCTCATGGAGTCGGCCGCCCGCCGTCGGGCGCGCTCCTCGATCGCCGCGGAGGTCGAGTGGCTGGCCGCTGACGAGGCCGACCAAACCGAGATGCAGGTCATTCGCGAGCAAATGGCCGAGCTGGCACCCGATCCGGCCGACTAGGTGGTTCGCGGCGAGGTCTTCCGGCTGCCGGCTCCTCGGGGTGCTCGGGGCAGGGAGCAGAAGGGTGCGCGCTACGCCGTCGTGGTCCAGGCCGACGAGCTGATGGGGCTGAGTACCACCCTGGTCGCCCCCACCTCGACCAGCGCTCGCCCGGCGACTTTCCGCCCTGCAATCTCGCTGGACGACACCGACACCAGAGTCCTCGTCGAGCAGACCACGGTCGTCGACCCGGAGCGCCTGGGACGGTCCGCCGGCCGCCTCGACGCCAACGAGCTGCGAGCAGTGGACGAAGCGCTGGCACTCGTCCTCGGCCTATAGGGCCGCCAGACTCGCGTTCGTGCGCAACCGCGTCTCCCGCGGAGTAGAGGTCGATCGTAGGGAGACGGGTTTGGCTGGAACCGGCAAACAGCAGCGAATTTCACACAACAGCCGGGAAATCGATTTGGAAACATCGCGGGTATCCTCCGCCTCTGCTAGGAGGCCCAATGGTCCGCTTCGAGAAGACAGGCTGAGAGAGGGAGGCGCTCGTTGCGTCTGGTTGGGGGAAATCGGATCTACTCCGCGACGGACCTGACGAACTTCCTCGCCTGTCCGCATCTCACGCAGCTTCAGCTGCAGCGGCTCGAGGGCCTGGTTGAGGAGCCGCCGGAGCGCGCCGCCAGTACTGGCGATCTCGCGGTTGAGCGGGGTCATGAGCATGAGGCCCGACACCTCGAACTGATGCGGGCTGAGTTCGGCGATGACCTCGTTAGCGTCGATGGCGGAGCGAGCGAAGACGGCCTGACGGCGGCAGTCAAGGCGACCGCGGCAGCGATGCGGGATGGCGCACCGCTGATCTATCAGGCCTCCTTCCTTCGAGACCGATGGATGGGCTATGCAGACTTTCTGACCCGTGTCGACGAGCCGTCGGAGCTCGGTCCCTGGTCCTACCGGCCCGTCGACACCAAGTACGCGCGCGCCGTCAAGCCCTATTTCGTGATTCAGCTCTGCCTCTACGCCGAGCTGATCGAGGCGGTCCAGGGGAATCCCCCGTCCCGGATCGAACTCATCCTAGGTGATGATCGACGGCTGAGCCTGCCCACTGGGGACTTCCGTGCCTACTTCGCGCGGATGAAGAAGCGCTTCCTGGCGGCCATCGAGCCGCCGCTGACCGAGACCTACCCGATGCCGGTCGAGCACTGCGAAATCTGCGACTGGGCTGAGCCCTGCGAGGAGCGCCGGGTCAAGGACGACCACCTCAGCCAGGTCGCCAAGCTCGGCGCGGCTCAGACGCGCAGGCTGAACGCCGCCGGCGTCGAGATGGTCGCGGATCTCGCAACGGTGACTGACGCACTGCGGCCGACCGGGATGTCCGTCGCGACGTTCGAGAAGCTCCGGTCCCAGGCGGCCCTTCAGGTCTCCGAGCGCGAGACGGGCGAGAAGTCACTGACCTTGCTCGAGCCCCAGCAGGTAGGCGAGGGACCACCGCGCGGCTTTGGGCTTATACCTCAGCCGTTCGACGGGGACCTCTTCTTCGACATCGAGGGAGACCCCTTCTACGACGACGGCCTTGAGTACCTCTGGGGCGTGAGCTATCTCGAGGACGGTGAGCGTCAGTTCCGTCCCTTCTGGGGTCTCGACCACCAGGAAGAGAAGCGAGCCTTCGAGGAATTCGTCGACTTCGTCTTCGAACGCCGCGAGCGCTACCCCGATCTCCACGTCTACCACTACGCCCCCTATGAGCGCACCGCCCTCGGCCGACTGATGGGGAAGTACGGATCGCGAGAGGACGAGGTTGACACCCTCTTCCGAGAGCGCGTACTGGTCGACCTCTACCGGGTCGTCGAGCAGTCGATGATGATCTCCCGGCCGAGCTATTCGTTGAAGGAGATCGAGCACTTCTACGACCAGGACCGCGCCGCGGCGGTCAAGCAGGCCGGCGATTCCGTGCTGCTCTTTGAGCGGTGGCGCGAAGAGCACGACCCGTCCCTCCTCGAGGCGATCGAGGCCTACAACAAAGACGACTGCGACTCCACGCTGCATCTACGCGAGTGGCTGCTTAATCAACGGCAGGCCTGTGAGGACAAGTTCAAGATCGGGATCCCATGGCGGCAGCCGGGAGAGCCGGATGCCCCCTCGGAGGAGGCAACCGAAGCCGCCGCCGAGACCCTGGAACTACAGAACCGTCTTCTCGATGGCGTCCCCGACGATCCATCAAAGCGGTCCGCAAAAGAGGCGGATCGGTGGCTGTTGGCGCAGCTTCTCGACTACCACCGGAGAGATGCAAAGCCGGCCTACTGGGAGTTCTTCGAACGTCTGGAGAAGTCCGACGCCGAGTTGACCGAGCTCGACTCCGAGGCGATTGGGGGCCTGGCTCCGATCGGCAAGCCAGAGCCGCTGCCACCGCCAGCCCGCTCCTCCCTCAAGCGCTTCAGCTTCCCTCCCCAGGAGCACAAGATCGGGCTCGGACAATTCGCCGACCCCCATAGCTGCGGAATCGATCCGGTGACCGGCGAGTCCGACATGAAGCCCAAGTCGGTTGAGGTGGTAGCCCTCGACAACCAGACCGGCACCCTGACATTGAAGCTGAGCAAAGCCCGGCTGGAAGAAGAGCAGACGGCGCTGATTCCTGGCGGGCCCTACACGACCCCCGTTCAGCGAGCGGCCATCAGGGATTTTGCGAAGGAGGTACTCGCGGACTCCGGCGGCTACCGGGCCGGACGCGACATCCTCGGCCGGAACCTGCCGCGGACTGCGGCAGTCGCCGCTGGGGAGCCGCTACAGGGCGAGCGGGCGGACCTGAAGGACATCAAGCAGATCGTCAGCGGCCTGAAAAAGAGCTACCTGTTCATTCAGGGACCCCCGGGCTCCGGGAAGACCTACACCGGAGCCCAAGTCATCCTGGATCTGATCGGCGAAGGCAAGACGGTCGGCGTCACCGCCAATAGCCACAAAGCGATCAACAACCTCCTGTCCAAGGTCGAAGAACAAGCGCTCAAAGCGGGCATTTCTTTGCGGGGGCTGAAGAAGTCCTCGGAGCCGGATCAGGAGTTCACCAGGGATTCCGACGAGGGCGAGCCGATGATCGTGAACTCGAAGTCAAACGACGACTTCGCCGCCCAAGGCGAATACGACTTGCTCGCCGGCACTGCCTGGCTTTGGTGTCGTGAGGAGATGCGCCAGTCGATCGACTGCCTCGTCATCGACGAGGCCGGCCAGATCTCCCTCGCCGACGCGATTGCGCTGTCGACCGCGACACGCAACATCGTTCTCCTCGGCGATCCTCTACAACTCGCGCAGGTCAGCCAGGGAACTCATCCGCCCGGCTCCGGTTGCTCCGTCCTTGAGCATCTGCTTGACGAGGAGACGACCATTCCGACCCACCGCGGCGTGTTCCTCGAGGAGACCCGGCGGATGCACCCAGATGTCTGCCGCTTCGTCTCCGAGGCGATCTACGAAGGACGCCTGCGCTGGGAGGCGTCATGTGAGCGTCAGTTGGTCGAGTCGGCTGGTCCCCTGAGCGGCACCGGGGTTCGCTCGATCCCTGTCGCCCATGAGGGCAACACCCGGGAGTCGCTCGAGGAGGCAGCGGTCGTGGCCGAAGCGATCGAATCGCTCACCAGCGCCAGCTTCACCAATCGCGAGGGCGAGACGAGAGAGCTTCAGCTAAACCAAGTCATGGTGGTCACCCCCTACAACGCACAAGTCCGGTGCCTGCGCGAATGCCTTGACAAGCGCGGCCTGCAAGGGGTGAACGTCGGTACGGTCGACAAGTTCCAGGGCCAGGAGGCCGCCGTGGTCTTCTTCTCGATGGCGACCTCCTCCGGAGCCGAGATTCCTCGTGGAGTCGAGTTCCTCTACTCGCGAAACCGGTTGAACGTGGCGGTTTCGCGCGCGCAGTGCCTCGCAATCCTTGTGGCGAGCCCGGATCTGATGAGCATCAAGTGTCAAACGGTCGAGCAGATGCGGCTCGTCAATGCCCTCTGCCTGCTCGACGCCTTGGGACAGCCCGACGGAACGGGCACCACGAACGGGAGCGTGACCTGAGATGGGCCTCTTCGATCGCTGGCGCAACCGGCCCGCACCGGCTCGCCGACAACCTGCGTACGAGCCGACTTATGAGTTGACCGTAAGAATCGGCGACGAGGTTTCGAGTATCGAGATACCGGTCGAGCCCGACTGGGGATTCTCTACCGAGAGCGCCGCGCGGGGCCCGCGCCAAACCGCGTCTCAATGCTGGATCCCCGCCAGCCGGGAGGTCGAGGTCGGGGGCCGCCGGATCCGCGGCCTGGTCTACGTGGGAGAGAATCTGCCGGGGGCCGACACCGAGTACTGGCTGGAGCCGGCGCTGATCAGTCCGACTCTGCCTGCCGCCACCGCCGCGCCGGGCGAACCTGCCGCCGGCTACTGGCCCTCCTACGACCGGCTCTCGGCCGGGCATCGCGGCTCCTACCTGGACTGGCTCGCGGGTCCGCGACGGATCAGCGATGCCGATCAGTCCTACCTCTTCCTCTACTTCTACGGATTGGAGCGACGGCTCCTCTTCGATGCGAAGCATGACTCGAATGCAGCGGCAGAGCGGGGAACGCTCGTTGCCGAGCTGAGACGCATGGGAGACGAAGCCACGGACGACCAGCACCGCTCGTTCGTCGACTACCTGAAGAACCTGCTCGACTTCATCGCGGCTCAGGACCAGCTCGCCGGCGTCGGCAATACGGAGCCTCCGCGCGAGAAGGCTGGCTGGGACGTACCGATGGCGCTGCGGCTGATGATGGGTGAGGTCGCCGCCGCTGGGCTTCCCCTCCCCGGCGAACTGGCGACCAGTTGGGTCCTGACCAGTCCGGAGGCCTATCTGCGGACCCCGGCGGAGCGATGCGCCGCCGAGTTCGCCGACCTTTTCGAACTCCGCTACCGCGAGCGCTTCGGCGAGGGACTGAAGCTTCCAAGCGTTCCGCTCCTCTCACTTCGCTACCGGCCAGCAAGCCGGGGCCTCGAAGAAGTCGAAGAGCAGACCAAGCTCCCAGACGTATGTCAGTCGACCGAGCTGGTCGAGACGCTGCGCGAGCTCGGCCGCGACTGCTGCACCGAGCTCGATGCCTACAGCCGCTGGCTGGGCCGCAACCCCGAGGGCACCGACTTCAAAGGTACGGCGCTGTTGCCTGCACCCCTGCTCGCCAAGGCCGACAACCGTGAGCTCCGAAGCTTGCGCAGCCGGCTCGAGCAGCTGACTTCAGGTGAGGAGCCATGGCTGATCGAAAGCGCCGAGCTGATCGACCTCTGGTCTCCCGAGTCCGACAAGCTGCCGAAGAAGGAGGCGGTGATGGTCGCCCAGCTGCTTGAAAAGCTTGGGTACGGCATCGAGCCTGACCCGCGTTTCGGTGGCCCGCCCCTGAAGCGTGAGACCACGGCGGTCGTCTTTCCCGGGCAGGCTGGCGACCCACGCACGCCGTCTCCCGCGTACGCCGTCGCAAGCCTCCTGCTCCATCTGCTGGCGGCGGTGGCAGCGGCCGATGGCGTCGTCAGCGACGAGGAGGAGGAGATGCTCGAATCCCACATCCACGGTGCGCGGGAGCTGTATGAGGGAGAGAGGCACCGACTTCGCGCGCATGCCCGGTGGCTCATGCATTCGCCACCGAAGCCGAGCAGCCTGCGTAAGCGGTTGGAGGCGCTCGGCCCAGACGAGCGCCGCGCCGTCGCCAGTGCGGTGGTCACCCTGGCGGCGGCGGATGGGGAGATCGACCCGGCCGAGGTGAAGACGCTGCAGAAGATCTTCTCCCTGCTCGACCTCGACCCCGAGACCGTCTACTCGGATCTGCACGCGATCACCGCGGGAGATGAGCCGGTGGTCGTCCGCGAGGGCCGGCCAGAGGAGGCGGGGCACCCTGTTCCGCCCCGACCAGAAGGGGAGGAGGGCAGAGGGCTCGACCGGAACGCGATCGACGAAAAGATCGAGGAAACCGCTGCGGTCTCATCCCTTCTCGCCGAGATCTTCGTCGAGGAGGAAAGCGAGCCCGAGTCGCGCCCACCGGAGCCGACCACCGCCGATGCAAACGGACTGGATCGCGCCAGCGCCACCTTCCTCGAAGAGCTCGGCAAGCAGGAGTCGTGGACCCGGCAGGACGTCGAGCAACTCGCCGCCAGGCTGGACCTGATGGTCGACGGGACGCTCGAGTCGCTCAACGAACTCGCTTTCGACCTGTGTGGGGCACCCCTCGCAGAGGGCGGCGAACCGATCGAGGTGGATGTCGAAATCGCAAAGGAGATGCAGTCGTGAGCCCAGGAGGAAAGATCAGACCGAGAGAACGGGACGCGATTCTCCAGTCGCTTGGCGCAGGGATCGTTCCCAGGGTCGGCCAGCAGCACATCCAGGTGGGTCGCGCCCGAGAGGTGACGGCCCTGGTCGAAGACATCGACCGCATCGCGGACGGAGGCTCGTCGATCCGCTTCGTGATCGGCGAGTATGGGTCGGGAAAGACCTTCTTCGTGCAGCTGATCCGCTCGGTGGCGATGGAGAAGCGACTCGTCACCGTCCACGCCGACCTCACCCCCGATCGCCGCCTCCATGCGACCGGCGGCCAGGCACGGTCCCTGTACGCCGCGCTGATGCGAAACCTCTCCACCCGTTCGAAGCCGGAAGGCGGTGCCCTGCAGAGCATCGTCGAGCGCTTCGTCGCCACCGCGAGCGGCGATGCCCAGAAGCGAGGAGTCAGCGCCGAGAGCGTCATCAACGAGCGGCTTGGCGAGCCTGACCGAGATGGTTGGCGGCTACGACTTCGCGAGCGTGATCGCCGCTTACTGCAAGGGCCATGAAAGCGGAGATGACGAGCTCCAGGCGGCTGCGATTCGCTGGCTGCGCGGCGAGTATGCGACCAAGACCGACGCGCGCCAAGCGCTGGGCGTGCGGACCATCGTGACGGACGCCAGCGTCTACGACCATCTGAAGCTGTTCGGCCGCTTCGTGCGGCTGGCCGACTATGCAGGCCTCTTCGTCTGCCTGGACGAGTTGGTCAACCTCTTCAAGCTGCCCAGCTCTCAGGCGCGGAAGTCCAACTACGAGCAGATCCTGCGGATCCTCAACGACACGCTCGCCAGTGGAGATGGCATCGGCTTCCTCCTCGGAGGGACCCCCGACTTCCTGATGGATCCCCGCAAGGGCCTCTACAGCTACGAGGCTCTTCAAAGCAGGCTCGCCGAGAACCAGTTCGTGCGCGAGGGGATCGTCGACTATAAGGGTCCAGTCCTGCGGCTCGCCAATCTCAGCCCGGAGGATCTCTTCGTCCTCCTGCAGAACATCCGGCACGTGCAGGCGTCGGGCGATGAGAGTCAGTACCTCGTGCCCAACGACGGGATAGAGGCGTTCATGTCTCACTGCTCCAAGAAGATCGGCGACGCGCACTTCCGCACCCCGCGCAGTAGCGTCAAGGCATTCGTCGGCTTGCTGATGGTCGTGGAACAGAACCCCCAGGTCCAGTGGAGCGACCTGGTTGACAGGGTCGAACTGGAGCGAGAGCGAAACCCCGACCTGCAGCCACTCGACGTCGAGGAATCCGACACGCCGGGTGCCGATGATGAGCTTGCCTCCTTCGAGATCTGAGCCGCCGGCGTTCGAGCTCCTAGACGAGGAGGTCCAAGAGTGGATTTGGCGCAACGAATGGAGTGCGTTGCGCCCGATTCAGGAGCGCGCGATCACCTCGCTCCTGACGACGTCCCAGGATCTGATCATCGCCGCCGCAACCGCCGCCGGCAAGACGGAGGCGGCGTTCCTGCCGATCCTCACCTCCCTGCGCCGTGATCCGGTCGAGGCCGGCATCGGAGCGCTCTACATCGCTCCCCTGAAGGCGCTGATCAACGACCAGCACCAGCGCCTGGAACTGCTCTGCGAGGCGACTGGGATCGACTTGGCGAGTTGGCACGGCGACATCGGGGACAAGCCGAAGCG
Source organism: uncultured Solirubrobacterales bacterium (assembly GCA_963764365.1). Classification (GTDB taxonomy): domain Bacteria; phylum Actinomycetota; class Thermoleophilia; order Solirubrobacterales; family 70-9; genus VRUE01. The sequence continues at coordinate 30,700 of CAVXSI010000017.1, read as the reverse complement.
GCAAGTGCGAGAGCGGCCACGCGGAATCCTGATGATCACGCCGGAGTCGCTGGAGTCGATCTTCGTCAACCATGGCTCGAGCGCACCGAAGATCTTCGGCGGTCTTCGCTATGTCGTGATCGACGAGCTGCACGCCTTCATCGGCTCCGAGCGCGGCCGGCAGCTGCAATCGATCCTGCACCGGATCGAGCTCGCGGGCCGCCAGAAGCCCCGGCGGGTCGGACTGAGCGCGACCCTCGGCGACATGGCGATCGCCGCCGAGTTCATGCGGCCTGGGGGCGGCGCCGAGGTCGAGCTAATCGAGTCGGCCGACGACCACCGGACGCTGAAGGTCCAGCTGCGCGGATACGTGGCCAAGCCTCCCGCTTACCCGGCTGACGAATCCGACTCGAGTTCTGACCCCGTTGGCGACCTCGCCGAGATGAGCCCCGCCGGCGACCGACTCGAAATCGCCGCGCACCTCTACGGCGTGCTGCGCGGCACCGACAACCTCGTCTTTGCCAACTCGCGCCAGAGCGTCGAGGAATTCGCCGACCTGCTGCGTCACCGTTGCGAGGAGGAGCGGGTGCCGGTCGAGTTCTTCCCCCACCACAGCAACCTCTCCAAGACCCTGCGGGAGGACGTCGAGCGGATGCTCCGCTCCTCGCATCCGGCGACGGCGATCTGCACCTCGACGCTGGAGCTCGGAATCGACGTCGGCAGCGTCAACTGCGTCGGCCAGGTCGACCCCCCGTTCTCAACTGCCGCCCTGCGACAGCGACTTGGTCGCAGCGGCAGGCGACCAGGAGACCCGTCGATCCTGCGCATGTACGTGACCGAGAGCGACCTTGGCTCGGGTGCAGCGCCGAGCGACGAACTGCGCGAAGGACTCGTCCAGTCGATCGCGCTGGTCGAGGCTTTGATCGACGGCTGGTTCGAGCCACCGACCGACGGAGCGCTGCACGTCTCGACCTTGATCCAGCAGCTGCTCTCGGTGATCGCCCAGAACGGCGGCGCGCTGGCTGACGACATCTGGGCCGCGCTCTGCGGAAGCGGTCCCTTCGACCTCGACCGCCAGGACTTCGTCAAGTTGCTCCGCGGCCTCGCGGCACGGGACGTGATCCAGCAGGTCGGCGACCATGAGCTGATCCTGACCCCCCGTGGCGAGCAAATCGTCGGTCACTACTCGTTCTACTCGGCCTTCACCACGCCCGAGGAGTACCGCCTGCTCAGCGAGGGGACCGAACTGGGGACGATTCCGGTGCGCTCGCCCCTTTCGGAAGGGTCCTACCTGATCTTCGGCGGGCGCAGGTGGAAGGTGATCGAGGTCGACGAGGAGCGTCGAGTCATCACCGTCGTGCCTGCCAAGGGCGGGAAGGTTCCGCGCTTCTTCGGTGGGGTTGGCGAGCTCCATGACGAGATCCGGCGGCGAATGCGTGAGATCTACCTAGGGGACTCAGTGCCTGCGTTCCTCGATCCGCGAGCGACGGAGCTGCTGAGGCAGGGAAGAGCTGCCTTCTGTTCGCTGGGCCTCGACCGCCGCCAGGTCATTCCGTTCGAGGATGGATCGGCCTATTTCCCGTGGAAGGGAGACCGCGTTACCGCCACCCTCGCGCTCGGAATCCGAGCCCAAGGGCACCACGTCGATGCCGAGGGCCAGGCACTGGTCGTGCGCGAGGTTCCGCCGGCAGAGCTGCGCGGTGTCCTCTCAGAGGCCTTCGGGTCAGCCGTGGATCCCGATCCGGTTTGGCTCGCCGGGACGGTGAAGAACCTGGAGACCGAGAAGCATCACCGGCTGCTCGACCCCGAGCTGCTGCTCAGAGATTGCGCGACGGCTCGCCTCGACGTCGTCGGAGCGAAGGCGGCGGTTGCAGAGCTGACGGAGGCCGATGCGACTTCCGCCGAACCAGAGCCGCTCCGAGGCGGCTCGGCCAGCTCAGGTGCGCCAAGGTTAGTCGTCCTCGACTGCGAGACGACCGGGCTGCACGTGGGAGCCCAGCACCGCATCGTCGAGCTGGCGCTGCTGACGACCGACGCCCGCGGCGAGATCCTCGACCGTTGGACGACGCTGCTCTGCCCCGACCGGGACCTCGGTCCGATCGGCGTCCACGGGATCCGGACCCGGGAGGTCACCGACGCCCCCCGCTTCGGCGACGTCCTCGGCGATGTCTGCGACCGGCTCGCCGGCCATGTCCTTGTCGCGCACAATGCCCGCTTCGATAGGGCCTTCATCGAGAACGAATTGGCGCGCGCCGGAGTCGACGTCGCGCCACTGCCGATGGTCTGCACGATGGAGTTGGCCTCGCGGCTGGCCATCGGTGGCACCCGCCGCCGGCTCATCGACTGCTGCGCCTCCCTCGGCCTGGCGGCGCCCCCGCATACCGCGCTCGGGGACGCGGAAGCAGCGGCCGCGATCCTCGCGTCCTACCTGGACCGGTACGGCGCCACTGACGCGCTGGTCAAAGGGCGGCTGCGTCGGCGAAACGAATGGCCGGCGGACAGGCCGCGCGCGCAAGCGAAACCGCGCGAGGCGGCGTCCTCGCTGCAGGCGGAGCGTTCGGCCCTCACCGACCTGATCGAGCGAGCGGACCTCCCGCCAGGAAGCGACGGCGCCGACGAGACCGCCTACATGGAGGTGCTCGAGCGAGCGATCGAGGACCGTCATCTCGACTCGGTCGAGCGCGAGGAACTAATCGCCACGGCAGCGATGTTGGGGATCGACGAGCAGGGACTCAATCGCCTTCATGGCGACTATATGGATCACCTCATCTCCGTGGCCTTGCGCGACGGCGAAATCACCGCCCGGGAGCGGGAGGACCTCTACCTCGTCGGCCAGGCCCTGGGAGTCACCGACCTTGAGAAGCGGATGGAGCAGCCCAGTGTCGCGGCACCTACGAGCGGCGCAGCCACTCCGAGCCTCAATCTGGCTGGACAAACTGTCTGCTTCACGGGCGCGCTCACCTGTCGCCACGACGGCGACGTGATGACCAGGCAGAAAGCAACCGACCTGGCAACCGCCGCCGGACTTGACGGTGCTGCCGCGAGTCACCAAGAAACTCGACCTGCTCGTCATGGCCGACCCGGACTCGATGTCTGGCAAGGTCAAACAAGCTCGCGAGTACGGCGTGAGACTGATCGCCGAGACGGCGTTCTGGGAGATGATCGGCGTGGAAGTTCAGTAGGGCCGAGTCCCCTACGAACCTGTCGACCACAGGCGCTTGACCCATCCTTTTAGACGCGAGCTCCACGTTCCGGACGCAGCCCGGACAGATCGACGAATGGCTCGGATCTGCTTTGGATCCAGCATGCAAACGGCATGCGACCGCCTGAAATCCCAGTTCTCATGCGAAGTTGATCCGGGCGCCCCGATTGAAGCTCGCACCCTGCCGCTCGGGTGAGCTGTCTCAGCCGGCGCCGTTGCCGGCTTTGAGCGCATCGCGCAGGCGCCGGCTTGCGAGGTACTTGATGTTCCTGCCTCGCCCGCGCTGCTCTACGAGGCCGGCATCGAGCAGGCGCCTGAAATCGGCGCTTGCAGTGGCGGGCGACACGTCCGCCTCCTCGCCGTACCTGCCCCGGTCGGTTCCGCCGAGGAGGCTCTGCTCGAGCGCGATCGCCAGTCGGTCCGGCCAGCTTCGCGCTCCGACCAGCTCTTCCAGGGAGGCCCAGCGCGTGGCGGCCGCTTTGATCTGTGCGAGGCGCTGTCGCGCCTGGGCGAGATGGGCCACCACGCAGAAGGAGACCCATCCGCTCGCGTCGCGATCCGGCTGGTAGCTCCCCCCCTGTGCCTCGCGCAATGCGGCGTAGTACTCCTCGGTGTGGCCGCCCAGGAACTCCTCGATCGAGAAGAACTCCGGCGCCGCGAGGCCCTCTCGGGCGAGGACCAGCGACTGGACGATTCGGGAAACACGGCCATTGCCGTCGCGGAACGGGTGAACCGAGACGACGTGGAGGTGGGCCATCGCCGCCCGCACGACGACATCCACCTCGAGGTCCCCATCGGCCAGCCATTCGACCACCTCGCCCATCAGCGCCGCCACCCGCTCGCCGTCCGGGCCCCGGTACTCGAGCGAGCCGTCGGGAGCGGTGACTCCGATCGGCCCGGTGCGCCAAAGGCCGGGATCCTGGCCGCGCTGGAAATTACAGGCGTCGAAATGCAGGTCGAGGATCACCCTGTCGACCCACCGAAACGAGGGATCGACTCCCATCGTCCCGACGTGGTCCATCGCCCGGGCGTAACAGGCGACCGCCTGTCGATTCTCCTGGCCACGGCCGGCGACCTCCCTGCTGTCGGCCAGCGCGAGTGCCTCCTCCGGCGAGACGGCGAAGCCCTCGATCGAGGTGGAGCTCCCGATCGAGCTGGCTCTCACCTCGCGCCGGAGGCTGCCCATCCAGCGGCTGCGCGTCTTGACCTCGCTGCCCAAGGCCGCACGAAGCTCGGCCAGCTCGTCGAGCTGTCGCCGCAGAGCCGGGCCTATCGGTGGGGTCGCATAGATCACGACCAGAAGTATAAACGACTAGACGCATAATCATCTAGATGCGCCGTCTGATCGAGATCGAATAGCCAAGATACCGCCGACTCTCCCGGGGTCGAACGCGGTGCGTATCAGCCGACCGCCGCGATCGCCGCTTCGACTTCGCCCAGGTCGGGGCCGTCCTGCAGGGTGCGGGTGCCGCCGGGGCCGTTGAGGACCATCGCCACTTCGGTGCGGATCCCGAGCCGGGTCCCCTCTTCTTCGTCGCCTTCGAGCTGCTTCGCGATCGCGCCGCCGGAGCCGCCCTGGCCGTCGAGGTACTGGCGCCATTCGGGCACGTCGAGTTCGCCGATCGAGGCCGCCATCGACTCGAGGAACCGGTTGTCGATCCCGAACCGCTTCGCCTCGTCCTGGTTGTAGAAGAAGAGGTAGGTGTACTGCCAGCCGTAGCCCTGCTGGGCGGCGGCTTCGGCGCCGAAGAAGCCCAGCTCGAGCGGGTTTTCGGCGATCGAGTAATGGCGCATCAGCAGCTGCACTTTCCCCGGCCGAACCTGCTCTTCGACCAGCGGCGGAATCGTTTCGAGGAAGTTGGAGCGGCAGCTTTCGCACTGTAGGTCGTTGAAGACCTGGATCGAGACCGGGGCGCCGGGGGAGCCCAGCCGGTCGCCTTCCTGCTCGACCCCGCCGAAGATCGACTGCGCCTTCTCGACCCCTTCGAGCTTGACGACTTCGCGCCCCGCCTTCTTGGTCGCGATCCCGACCAGCGCGTAGCCGAGCCCGCCGACCGCCAGGGCGAGGATCAGGATCACCCAGATGCGGCCGCGGCGCGGCAGCGGGGTCGCGGCTGCTTCGGACACCCAGGCATTATCGCGATCCGGCCCCCCCGGCCCGCTTCTCGCCGGCACGCGAAGGGCGCGCCGGAGCCGCAAACTGCGGTTTACTAGACTCCCCGCGGTGGAGGAGCGGGGAACCCATTCGGCCACGCTCGCGGACCTCTTGCCGCGTGCGGCGCAGCTCTACGGCGACGCCCGCGCGATCGTCTACAAGGACGGCGGGGAGTGGGTCTCGCGCAGCTTCCGCGAGGTCGAGGAGACGGTCCGCTCGCTCGCCCTCGGTCTGATCGACCTCGGCGTGCAGCCGGGCGACAAGGTCTCGATCCTCGCCAACACCCGGCCCGAGTGGACCTACTTCGACTTCGCCGCGCTCTCGGTCGGCGCCGTCGTCGTCCCGATCTACCAGACCAACTCGCCGGAGGAGTGCCAGTACGTGCTCGAGAATTCCGACGCGAAGGTCGTCATCGTCGAGGACGAAGAGCAGATGGCGAAGATCCGCGCGGTCCGCGGGCAGCTGCCGCTGCTGGAGCACGTCGTGCGGATGACCGGCGCCGGCGACGGCGCGATCTCGATCGAGGAGCTGGGCGCGGGGGGGGCCGACCGCGACCCGGCCGAGTGGGAGAGCCGCTGGCGCGCCGTCACCCCCGACGACATCTGCACCTTCATCTACACGTCGGGCACGACCGGGCCGCCGAAGGGCTGCGTGATCACCCACGGCAACTACCGCGCGATGCTCGACATGGTCAACGAGACGAGCGTGATCGAGGAAGAAGACGTCACCTACCTCTACCTGCCCCTCGCCCACTCCTTCGCGCTGCTGATCCAACTCGGCAGCTTCGACCTCGGCGCGACGATCGCCTACTGGGAGCGCGATCCGCTGAAGATCATGCCCGACCTGGCGGAGTTGAAACCGACCTACTTCCCCTCCGTGCCGCGGATCTTCGAGAAGATCTACACGATGGCCACCAGCGCGATGGAGAAAGAGGGTGGCGTCAAGAAGGCCGTCTTCGACTGGTCGGTCCGGGTCGGCTCCAGGATGCGCGAGGCGGAACGAGCCGGGCGCAGGCCCGGCTTCCTGCTGCGCAAGCAGTACGAGTTCGCCGACAAGCAGGTGCTGTCGAAGATCCGCGGCCTGTTCGGCGGCAAGCTGCGCCTCGCCGTATCCGGCGCCGCGCCGATCAGCCCCGACATCCTGCGCTTCTTCGACGCCGCCGGGGTGCTGGTGCTGGAGGGCTGGGGGATGACCGAGACCTCCACCGCGGCGACGATCTCCACCCCCGACGACTTCAAGATCGGCACGATCGGCAAGCCCTTCCCCGGCTGCGACGTGAAGATCGCCGAGGACGGCGAGATCCTCGTCAAGGGCCCGAACGTCTTCCAGGGCTACTACAAGAACGACGAGGCGACCGGCGAGACGATCGTCGACGGCTGGCTGCACACCGGCGACCTCGGCGAGATCGACGCCGAGGGCTTCATCACGATCACCGGCCGCAAGAAGGACATCATCATCACCGCCGGCGGCAAGAACATCACCCCGGCCAACCTCGAGAGCGAGATCAAGCAGCACCCGCTGGTCTCGCAGTGTGTGGTCGTCGGCGACCGCCGCCCCTACCTGGTCGCCCTGGTCACCCTCGACCCCGAGGAAGCGGTTGCCTACGCCAGCGAGCACGGCCTGCCCGAGGACCCGGCGCAGCTCGCCACCAACGCCGACGTCCGCGCCGCGATCGAGGCCCACCTGGCGAAGGCGAACGAGAAGTTCGCCCGCGTCGAGCAGGTGAAGAAGATCGCGATCCTGCCGGAGGACCTCTCGCAGGAAAGCGGCGAGCTGACGCCGACGCTGAAGGTCAAGCGGGCGGTCGTCGCCGACAAGCACCAGGGCGAGATCGAGCAGCTCTACGCGGGTTGAGCGGCGGCGCGGGAGCGCGCCGTCAGGACGCTTCGCCGGGCAGCAGCGCCGCGGTCGTCTGCTCCAGCACCCGCCGCCAGGCGGAGGTCTGCTCCGGCTCCTCCTCGGAGGCGCGCTCGACCGCGCGCCGCACCCGCCGCTCGGAGATCTCCAGGCCGTGCTTCTCGGCGATCTCCTTGTAGCGGTCGTAGTCCTGGGCGAGGGTGGCGGTGACCGACTCGAAGCCGTGGCGGGCGATCCGCAGGCGGCGCGAGTAGTCCATGATCGGCGTGCCGAACATCAGCTCGTCGTTCGGCTCGGGCTCGACCAGGACAATGTCGACCCCCTTGTATTTCTCCTGCCACATCGCGACCGACTGGTGCAGCCTCTGATGGGCGATCAGGCGGAAGACCTGGTTGGCGATCGCCGGCAGCCCCATGTCGGAGACGCGGCGCACCCGGGTCCCGAACACGGTCGGGATCGTCTGCTCGAAGTCGTTGACGAAGGGAACCAGCGGGTTCACCACGACGATGAACTTGGCCCCCTTCTCGACCGCGATGTCGACGTTGGTGGTGGAGCGGATGCCGCCGTCGACGAGCTGGCGGCCCTTCAGGTCGACCGGCTTGTAGACGATCGGCAGCGCGGTCGAGCACTCGACAGCCTTGGAGATCGGCACGTCGTCCCAGCCGGGCTCGCCGAACACAAGCCGCTCGCAGGTGTCGAGGTCGGTGGCGGTCAGGTAGAGCTCGTGGTCGAGCAGGCGGAAGTCGTTGATCCGGCCGGAGTCGGCCAGCGACTGCTCGACGTAGTCGCCGATGCCGCCGCCCGAGTAGAGGCCGGTCGGCAGCGCCTCGGCGAGGCCGACGCCGATGTCGATCGCCGAGAAGTCGCCCATCTGGACGAGGCGGCGCATCAGCTCGAGCGTGCGGAACGGAAGCATCGCCGCTTTCTGGGCGAAGCCGAGGTAGTTGAACTTGAGCACCTTGTCGAGGTCGAGGTCGTCGAGGTCGGAGGGCACCCGCTCGTTGATCACCTGCATCATTTCGTCGGGCGTGACGCCGTTGGCGAGCATCGTCGCGACGAACGAGCCGGCGCTGGTGCCGACGTAGACGTCAAAGTTGTTGACGGTGCTGTTGACCGCCAGCAGGTCGAGTGCGCGCAGAGCGCCGATCTCGTAGACGCCGCCGGTGAAGCCGCCGCCGCCGAGCACCAGGGCGGTCTTCGAAGGCCGTTTGCGGCCTTTGGCCCGCTTGCGCCGAGTGCCTGCCTCCATGTCGACGACCTTGCCCATAAACGCGGATTATCCCAGACACGCCGGGTGGGCCCGCCCCGGCCTCCGCTACCTTGGCTGGATTCCGTGTTGCTACGTTCGATGAGACGCACTGCCGCCGTCTTGCCGGTCTTTCTGTCGCTGGTGCTGCTGCCGGCGGCGGCGAGCGCCGGGGGCCCTCTCTGCAACCAGCTGCGAAGTCGTCTGGTCGCCGGTGGGGGCGGGGCAAGCGGGTTGCTGGTGGTCGATGCGGACAGCGGGCGGACCGTCTGCGCGCGGGCGGCGAAGCGGCCGCGGCCGCTGGCCTCGAACACGAAGCTGTTCACGACCTCGACCGCGCTCAGCCGCTTCGGGCCCGATTACCGGATCCCGACCACGCTGCTGACCGACGGCACGGTCGACGGGAACGGCGTTCTGCGCGGCAGCCTCTACCTGCAGGGCGGCGGCGACCCGGCGCTCGGCTCTCCGGCCTTCTACGACCGCTACCTCGGCGGCGTCGGCACCAACCTGTTCGCGCTGAAGGCGCAGCTGCGCCGCGCCGGCATACGCGCCGTCACCGGCCGCCTCTACGCCGACGACGGCGTCTTCGACCGGCTGCGCGGGGTCGCCGACTCCGGTTACGCGACCAGCCCCTACATCGGCCCGCTCTCCGGCCTCGACTTCAACGCCGGCTACAGCGGCTCGGGCCTGAGCGGCTTCGCCGCCGACCCGGCGAAGCTGGCGGCACGGAAGCTCGCGCGCGCGATCCGCGGCGCCGGGATCTCGATCCGCACCGCGGCCGGCCGCCGCCCGACCCCGCCGGGCGCGACGACGCTCGCCACGGTGGAATCGCCGACGATGGCCCAGCTCGTCGAGACCACCGACGTCTACTCCGACAACTTCTTCGCCGAGATGCTGCTCAAGCTGCTCGGCTCGCGCTTCGGCGGCGCCGGCAGCACCCACGCCGGCGCCGGCGTGGTCGAGCGCTTCGCCCGCGCCCACGGCTCCGGCATCCACGCGGTCGACGGCTCCGGCCTGACCCGCTCCAACCGCGCCTCGCCGGCCCAGGTCGTCCAGCTGCTGCTGTCGATGCGCAAGAGCCCGATCGGCGAACAGCTCGCCGGCGACCTCGCCCTCGCCGGCCACACCGGCACCGTCGCCGACCGCATGCGCGGCACCGCCGCCGACGGCCGCTGCCGGACCAAGACCGGCACCCTGACCGGGGTCAGCAACCTCTCCGGCTACTGCTTCAACCGCGACGGCAGGACGATCGCCTTCTCGATCCTGATGGGCAGCGTCGGCGACCTCTACCAAGCTCACTACGAGCAGGACAAGATCGCCGCCGCCATCGCCTCCTACTGACTCGTTCCGCTGTGCTCTATCTGCCCCAGGGACAGCAAGAGCACAGGGGAACCGGGTGTGGCGCTCCGGCGGCGCGGGGCAGGGGGTGTCCCCGCGGCAGCGGCGTCCTGTTTTTCGCACAGGCCAGTCAGCGAGCACCGGCGGGTCCGAGGCGAAAAACCCAGCAACGCGGGGACACCCCCTGTTCCGCGCCCTCTACGCCAGCAGCGCCAGCAATCCCGCTTCGTCGAGGATCTCGGTCTCGAATTTCTCCGCCTTCGCCAGCTTCGAACCGGGGTTGTCGCCGGCGACCACGTAGTCGGTCTTCCTCGAGACCGAGTTGACGACCTTGCCGCCGGCGGCCTTGATCGACGCTGCCGCCTCCTCGCGGGTCAGCTCCGGCAGGGTGCCGGTGAGGACCAGCGTCTTCCCCTCCAGCGGCCCGCCCTCGGCGCGCCGTTCGGAGGCGTCCTGCTCCAGTCTCAGCCCCTCCTCGCGCAGCTTCTCGACCAGCGCCCAGGTCGGCTCGTCGGCGAGCGACTCGGCGATCTGCAACGCCATGATCGGGCCGACGCCCTCGACCTCCTCGATCCGCTCCGGGTCGGCCTCGCGCAGGGCGTCGATCGAGCCGAAGTGGTCGGCCAGCGCCTCGGCGGTGACCGCGCCGACGCCGGGCAGGCCGAGCGCGTAGAGCACCCGTTTGAACGGCCGCGAGCGCGAAGAGTCGATCGCCGCCAGCAGGTTCGCCGCCGAGACCTCGCCGAACCCCTCCAGCCCGGCCAGGCGCTCCCCGTCGAGCTCGTAGATGTCAGCGACGTCGGCGATCAGGCCTTCGTCGAGGAAGCGCAGCGCCTGCCTCTCCCCCAGCCCCTCGATGTCCATCGCGCCGCGGCTGACGAAGTGCTTGACGTGCTGGAAGGACTGCCCCGGGCAGCCGGAGCGGTTGGGACAGATCGTGAACACCGCGCCCTCCGGCTTCACCGTCGGGGTGCCGCAGGCCGGGCACGCCTTCGGCGGCTTCGGCTTGCGCGGCCGGCCCTTGCGCCGCTGGACCAGCGGCGCGACCACCTGCGGGATCACGTCGCCGGCCCGCATCACCACCACCTCGTCGCCGGCGCGGACGCCCTTGCGCGCCAGGTCCTCCTCGTTGTGCAGGGTCGCGGTGGAGACCGTGACGCCGCCGACGTGGACCGGCTCGAGCATCGCGAAGGGGACCAGGTGGCCGGTGCGGCCGACGTTCCAGACGACCCGCAGCAACTTCGTCGTCGCCGTCGTCGGCGCGAACTTCCAGGCGATCGCCCAGCGCGGCTCGCGCCCGACCACGCCCAGCTCGCGCCAGATCGCCCGCTCGTCGACCTTGACGACGACGCCGTCGATCTCGTAGTCGAGCGACTCGCGGCGCTCCTCCCACCAGCGGCAGCGCTCGACCACCGAGTCGATCCCTCCGTGATGCGCCGTATCGGGGTTGACCTTGAAGCCGCGCTCGCGCAGCCAGGCGACCTCCTCGCCGTGGGTGGCGAAGTCGAGGCCGCGGGTGGCGCCGATCCCGTAGCACCAGACCGAGAGCGGCCGTTCGGCGGCCAGCGCCGGGTCGAGCTGGCGGATCGAGCCCGCGGCCGAGTTGCGCGGGTTGGCGAAGGTCGGTTCTCCCGCCTCCGCTCGGCGCTCGTTCAGCGCCCTGAAGGCGGCGATCGGCAGGTAGACCTCGCCCCGCACCTCGACCAGCGGCGGCGCCTCGTCGATGCTCAGCGGGATCGCCCCGATCGTCCGCAGGTTCTGGGTCACGTCCTCGCCGACGCGACCGTCGCCGCGGGTGGCGCCACGGACGAAGACGCCGTCCTCGTAGGTCAGCGAGATCGCCAGCCCGTCGATCTTCGGCTCGGTCGTGTAGCTGAACTGCGAAGCGCCGATGTCGAGCCGCTTCAGATGGTTGCGGATGCGGGTCTCCCAGGCGCGCAGCTCCTCCTCGTCGCGGGCGTTGGCGAGCGAGAGCATCGGCTCGGCGTGCTCGACCTCGGCGAAGCGCTCGAGCGGCGGCGCCCCGACCCGCTGGGTCGGCGAGTCGGGCCCGCGCAGCTGCGGGTTCTCGGCCTCGAGCGCCCGCAGCTCGTCGAGCAGCGCGTCATATTCGTCGTCGCCGATCTCGGGGTCGTCGAAAACGTAGTAGCGGCGGTTGTGGTGCTCCAGCAGCCGCCGCAGCTGCGCCGCCCGCTGCGCCGGACCGCCGCCGCTCACGCCGCCGGTGCGCTTGCCGCCAGCATCTCCTCGAAGCCCCAGCCGCGCAGCCGCTCGAGGCCGCCGTGGTCGGTCAGGTCGAAGTGGATCGGCGTCACCGCGATCCGCCCCTCGGAGACCGCCAGCAGGTCGGTCCCCTCGGTCTCCTCGAAGCCCGGCTGCCAGCCGTAGATCTCATAGTGCCTGCGCCCGTCATCGTCCTCGGACATGAGTTTCAGCTCGTCGTTGTAGACGCGTTTGCCGAGCTTCGTCACCTCGACCCCGGTCGGCTCGCCGGCCGGGCAGTTGACGTTGACCAGCGTCGCCGCCGGCATCGGCTCGACATTCAGCTTGGCGACGAGCTGCGCGAGGAAGGCGGCGGCGACGCCGAACTCGAAGCGGCCGCTTACGTAGCCCATGCCGCCGCCCGAGGACTGCTGGGAGATCGCCACCGCCGGGATCCCGAGCACGATTCCCTCGAAGGCCGCGGCGACGGTGCCCGAGTAGGTGATGTCGTCGCCGAGATTGGCGCCGTGGTTGATCCCGGAGACGATCAGGTCGGGCCGGTTGCCGACCAGGCCCAGCTCGGCGAAGCGGACGCAGTCAACCGGGGTGCCGTCGGTGGCGAAGCCACGGTCGCCGTCGCCGAACTCGACCTCCTCGACGCTCAGCGGCGAACGGGTGGTGATGCTGCGCGCGGTCGCGCTGCGGTTCGAGTCGGGGGCGATCACCTCGACCACGACCCCCTCCAGCTCGCGCAGGGCCCGGCGGGCGGCCTGTAGCCCGGGGGCGGAGATCCCGTCGTCATTGGTCAGCAGGACGCGCACTCGGTCGATTCTAGGTCGCGGGGCATACTGCGCGTTGATGACCACCGTGAAGCTGGAGCTGGAATACGACGGGAGCGAGTTCAGGGGGTGGGCAGCGCAACCGGGACTGCGAACCGTGCAGGGGGAGCTGGAGGCTGCTTTGGCCGTCGTGCTGCGCGAGCCGGTGTCGCTTACGGTGGCCGGGCGGACCGATGCCGGGGTGCATGCGCTGGGGCAGGTAGCCAGCTTCGAAGCCGCGGCGGAGCTACCCGGGGATTTGGCGCGGAGCTTGAACGGGGTGGGTCCGGCTGACATCGCTGTGACGAGCGCGAGCGTGGTTGAGGACGGCTTCAACGCTCGGCACGACGCGAGGTCGCGCAGCTACCTCTATCGCGTGCTGGCGCGCAGGGCTCCAAGCCCGTTCGAGCGAGGAAGCGCGCTCTGGTGCAGCTACGCGCTCGACCGCGATGCCCTCGACGCCTGCGCAGCCGCGCTCATCGGCACCCACGACTTCACCGCCTTCACCCCGACCCAGACCAACCACGTCCGCTTCGATCGAAACGTCCACGCCGCGTCCTGGCAGCAGCATGGAGACATCCTCAGTTTCCGCATCACCGCCGACGCCTTCATGCGAAACATGGTCCGAATCCTCGTCGGCACCCAACTCGAAGCAGCGTCAGGCCGCCGCACCCTAGAGAGCTTCCAGCAGCTCCTCGAAGGGGCCGCCCGGCCCGACGCGGGCGACACGGCCCCGCCCCACGGCCTCTACCTGGAGTCAGTCAGCTACGGATAGTCGACTTTTCCCCACCCTGGTGTGGTCAAGTCGGACGGCGCTCGGACGATTGGCGAGGGTGGGGACCCTCTCGAACGGGCGGATACTCAAAACGCCGGCCTCATTAGGCCGGCGTTTGTCCGGGCGAGAGGGTCCCCACCCTCGCGTCCTACACCAGCTCTAGGTAGACCATCTCGGTCGAGTCCGACCGCCGCGGGCCGAGCTTGACGATGCGCGTGTAGCCGCCCGGCCGCTCGACGTAGCGCGGCGCGACCTCCTCGAACAGCTTGTGGACGACGAACTTGTCGTTGTGCAGCGTCGCCAGCGCCTGGCGGCGGGCGTGCAGATCGCCCCGCTTGGCGAGCGTGATCAGCTGCTCGACCTCGGGCTTGACCGCCTTCGCCTTCGCCTGGCTGGTCTTGATCCGCTCGTGCTCGATCAGCTGCTTCGAGAGGTTCGAGAGCAGCGACTCCCGGTGTGACGCGTCGCGGCTCAGCTTGTTGCGCTTCTTGCGGTGGCGCATCGGCTCTGCTCCGCTCCCGCCGTCCCTAGTCCTGCTGCAGGTCGAGGCCGCGGGAGTGCAGGGTCTCGATAACTTCCTCGATCGACTTCGAGCCGAAATTGGGGATCGCGTTCAACTCCGAGCGGGACTTGCGAACCAGGTCGCCGACGGTCTGCACGCCGGCCCGCTTGAGGCAGTTGTAGGAGCGCACGCCCAGCTCCAGCTCCTCGATCAGGATCTCGTCGAGGCCGTTGCTGGCCGCCACCGCGGCAACGTCGCCGCCGTTGCCGCTGCCGGAGAGCCCGTCGGAAGGCAGCGCCGCGACCGCGTCGCGCGCGGTCAGCTCTTCGACCCGCTCGGCGTCGGTGAAGATCGCCAGCGTCTTGATCAGAATCTCCGAGGCCTCGCGCAGCGCCGCCGCGGGCTCGATCGAGCCGTCGGTCTCGAGCTCCAGGGTCAGTTTGTCGAAGTCGGTCCGCTGGCCGACACGGGCGGTCGCCACCGCGTAGGAGGCGCGCCGGATCGGCGAGAAGATCGAGTCGATCGGGATCACGCCGATCGGCTGCTCGTCGGACTTGTTCTCTTCGGCCGGCGAGTAGCCGCGGCCGCGGCCGATCGTCAGGTAGACCTCGAGCTTGGTTTTTTTCTCCAGCGTCGCGATCGGCGCCTCGGGGTTGAGGATCTCCACCCCGGAGGGGAGGTCGATGTCCTTGGCCTTGACCTCGCCCGGGCCGGTGGCGACCAGCGGCGCCTCGACCTCGTCGGCGTCGGTGTGCATGCGGACGACGAGATCCTTGAGGTTGAGGACGATGTCGGTGACGTCCTCCTTGACGCCCGGCACGCTGGAGAACTCGTGCGCGACGCCCTCGATGCGAACGCTGGTGACGGCGGCGCCGCCCAGCGAAGAGAGGAGGACGCGGCGGAGGCCGTTGCCGAACGTGTAGCCGAAGCCCTTGTCGAGCGGCTCGATCGTGAACGTGCCGCGACGGTCGTCGGCGTTCTCTGCGGTGATGCGAGGGACCTGAAAGTCAGTGGTCATGAGTTCCTTGCGTATGCGTGTTCAGAAATCGGGGGCCTGGACTACTTGGAGTACAGCTCGACGATCAGCTGCTCCTGCACCGGCGCCGAGATCTCGGCGCGCTCCGGGTAGCGCAGGACCTTGGCGGTGAGCGAATCGTGGTCGGCCTGCAGCCAGGCCGGCACGGTCGAGACCAACTCGGTCGCCTTGCGGATCGTGTCCGTGGCGGCGGAGCCGGACTTGATCGAGATCACGTCCTCGGGACGCACTTGGTAAGAGGGGACATCGACGCGGCGGCCGTTGACCATCCAGTGGCCGTGGCGGACCAGCTGGCGCGCCTGGCGCCGGGAGGCGGCGAAGCCGAGCCGGACGAGGACGTTGTCGAGCCGCGACTCCAGCAGCCGCAGCAGGTTCTCGCCGGTGACGCCGTCCTGGCGCGAGGCCTTGTCGTAGTAGGCGCGGAACTGGCTCTCCAGCACCTGGTAGTAACGGCGCGTCTTCTGCTTCTCGCGCAGCTGCACCCGGTACTCGGACTGCCGCATCCGGCCGCGACCGTGCTCGCCGGGCGGGTAGGAGCGGCGCTCGACGCCGCACTTGTCGGTGAAGCAGCGCTCGCCCTTGAGGAAGAGCTTCTGCCCCTCCCGGCGGCACTGCTTGCACTGGGCGGAGGTGTCGCGAGCCACTAGACGCGCCTCCGCTTCTTCGGTCGGCAGCCGTTGTGGGCCTGCGGGGAGACGTCCTTGACGGTGATCACGTCGAGCCCGGCGGCCTGCAGTGAGCGGATCGCCGTCTCGCGGCCCGAGCCGGCGCCCTTGGCGAACACCTCGACCTTTTCCAGACCGTGTTCCCTCCCTTTCTTGGCCGCCGCGTCGGCGGTCACCTGGGCGGCGAAGGGGGTCGACTTGCGCGAGCCTTTGAAGCCGGCCGAGCCGGCCGACTCCCAGGCGATCACGTTGCCCTGGGTGTCGGTCAGGGTGACGATCGTGTTGTTGAAGGAGGTCTTGATGTGCGCCTGGCCGTAGGAGATGTTCTTTTTGGCCCGGCGCCGGGCGCGCCCTTTGGCGGGTTTTTTCGCAGCAGCCACGTCAGCTCCCTACTTGCGCCTGCCGGCGACGCTCATCCGGCGCGGTCCCTTGCGGCCGCGCGCGTTGGTCTTCGTCCGCTGGCCCCGCACCGGGAGGCCGCGCCGGTGGCGCAGGCCGCGGTAGGAGCCGATCTCCATCAGCCGTTTCACGTCCTGCGAGCGCTCACGCCGCAGGTCGCCCTCGACCTCGCGCCGCTCGACGGCTTCGCGCAGGCGCACCACCTCGTCCTCGGTCAGGTCCTTGACCGGCCTGTCGGGCTCGACTTTCGCCTCCGCGAGGATTTCCCGCGCGGTCGAGCGGCCGATGCCGAAGATGTAGGTGAGGCCGATTTCGGCCCGCTTGTTTACCGGGATGTTGACCCCCGCGATCCGTGCCACGGGCTAACCCTGCCGCTGCTTGTGACGGGGATTCGAGCAGATGACCAGGACCGCCCCATTGCGGCGGATCACCTTGCACTTTTCGCACATCGGCTTTACGGAAGCTCGGACCTTCATCGCTCCGGATTCGTCTCGACTACAGGACTCCCGCCCGCCCCATGAGTCGGACAGGCAGGCACAGACGGCCCTCTGGGCCGAACGGGAAAGATAGCAGGGGGGCGCTTCGGGTGGCGGCTGGGGAACTACTCGTCCTCGTGCCAGGGAGTCAGGATCCGCGGGCCGTCCTCGGTCACCGCGATCGTGAACTCGAAGTGGGCGGCGAGGGAGCCGTCCTGGGAGTAGACGGCCCAGCCGTCGTCGCCCATGTGGACCAGCGGTCCGCCGGCGTTGACCATCGGCTCGATCGCCAGCACGGTGCCGACCTCGAGCTCCGGGCCCTTGCCGGGCTCGCCGAAGTTGGGCACCTGCGGGTCCTCGTGCATGTCGCGGCCGATCCCGTGGCCGACCAGAGTGCGGATGATCGACAGGCCCTCGATCTCGACCGAGCGCTGGATCGCCGCCGAGACGTCGCCGAGTTGGTTGCCCGGCCGCATCTGCTCGGCGCCGGCGAACAGCGCCGCCCTGGTCACGTCGAGCAGCTTGCGGGCGCCGGGGTCGATGCCGCCGATCGGCAGGGTGATCGCCGCGTCGGCGACCCAGCCGTCCTTGACCACCCCGACGTCGACCGAGAGCACGTCGCCGCGCCGCAGCTCGTAGGGGCCGGGGATCCCGTGCACGACCATCGAGTTCGGCGAGGCGCAGATCGAGCCGGGGAAGCCGCGATAACCCTTGAAGGCCGGCTCGGCGCCCTGCGAGCGGATGAACCGCTCCGCCGCGGTGTCGAGCTCCTTGGTGGTGACGCCGGCGCGCGCCTTCGCGGAGAGCATCCGCAGACAGCGCGCCAGCACCGCGCCCGAGGCGGCCATCTTCTCGACCTGATCAGGGGTCTTCCTGATGATCATCCGGTACACGGCCGTCAAATATTTTCTTCAATTTTCAGGGTTGCCAGGACGCGGCGCAGCTCGTCGGCGACCGCGTCCGGCGCGGCCGACCCGTCGATCCGTCGCAACAGGCTCTTGTGGTCGTAGAACTCGCTCAGCGGCTCGGTCTTCTCGTGGTAGGTCCCGAGCCGGTGGGCGATCACCTCGGGCTTGTCGTCGTCGCGCACGACCAACTCGCTGCCGTCGATGTCGCAGACGCCGTCCTTCTCCGGCGGGTTGAAGTCGACGTGGAAGACGTGGCCGTTCTCGACGCAGGTGCGGCGCCCGCCCAGCCGCCGCATCACCTCGTCGTCGTCGGCGTCGATCAGCAGCACCGCTGTCAGCCGGCGGCCGAGCTCGTCGAGCTTCGCCGCCAGCGCCTCGGCCTGCGGCACCGTGCGCGGGAAGCCGTCGAGGATGAAGCCGTCGGCCGCCTCCTCGGAGTCGATCCGCTCGCCGATCGCCCCGACGATCACCTCGTCGGGAACCAGGTCGCCGCGGTCCATGTACTCCTTCGCCGCCTGGCCCAGCTCGGTCTCATCGCGCACCGCCGCCCGCAGGATGTCGCCGGTCGCCCAGTAGGGCAGCCGCAGGTCGTCCTGCAGCCTCTCCCCCTGCGTGCCCTTGCCACTACCGGGCGGTCCAAGAAGTACGAGGTTGAGTTGATTCATGCGAGCCTGGAGGTTATGCGTTGAGTGGCGACTCCGGGGTACCGAGACTGAAGACCCTGGATGGTCGAGCCCACCCCGGGCGTGCGCGGGGGCGCGACTGACCGAGCAGATCAAGGACGCAGGGCGCAGCCTTTGGTGGTGCCAAAGGCAAGCCCGAGGACGCCGAGATGCGAAGCGTCAGACGCGCCATCCGTGCGCGCGCGGGGTGTGCTCGCCCGTCCAAATGCGCCGGTTTGCAGCGGCCGCGTTCGAGTAGGTCCTATTTGAGGAAGCCCTCGTAGTTTCTCATCATCAATTGAGCCTCCAACTGCTTGACCGTATCCAACGCCACGCCGATGACGATCAGAATCGAGGTCCCGCCGAAGAAGAAGTTGGCCGAGGTCTGGCTGATCAGGATCGTCGGCAGTGCCGCCACCGCGCCCAGGTAGAGGGCACCGGGGAAGGTCAGCCGCGAGAGGATCCGATCGAGGTACTCGGCGGTCGGGCGCCCGGGACGGACGCCGGGGATGAAGCCGCCGTATTTCTTCAGGTTGTCGGCCTGGTCGACCGGGTTGAAGGTGACCGCGGTGTAGAAGTAGGTGAAGATGATGATGAAGAACACCTCGCCGGCCACATAGGCCCAGCCGTTGGGGCTGAAGAAGGCCGCGAAATCGAGTGCCGCGGGGGTGTTGAGGAGCTGGCCGATCGTCGGCGGAAAGGCCATGATCGAGGCGGCGAAGATGACCGGGATGACGCCCGCCATGTTGACCCGCAGCGGCAGGTAGGTCGAGCCGCCGGAGGTCATTTTCCGCCCCACGACGCGTTTCGCGTACTGGACCGGGATCCGCCGCTGGCCCTCCTGGACGAAGACGATCGCGACGATCACCGCCAGCGCGATGAACGGCATCATCACGACGAAGACCTGGTCGGGGTTGGTCCACCAGGCCTGCAGGCCGCTGGGAATGCGGGAGACGATCGAGGCGAAGATCATCAGCGAGATGCCGTTGCCGATCCCCCGCTGCGTGATCAGCTCGCCCAGCCACATCAGCAGCGTGCAGCCGGCGGTCAGGCAGATCACGATGAGGAAGATTTTCGCGCCGCCGAGGTTGGCGAGAAAGTTGTTGCCGGCGGTGCTGCCGAAGGAGCGAAAGAGGAAGACGTAGCCGAAGGACTGGCCAAAGGCGAGCCCGACGGTCAGGTAGCGGGTGTACTGGGTGATCTTCTGCTGCCCGACCTCGCCCTCTTTCTGCAGTTTCTCCAGCGAGGGGACGACCACCGTCAGCAGCTGCAGGATGATCGAGGCGGTGATGTAGGGCATGATCCCCAGTGCGAAGAGAGAGAGCCGCGAGAGGCCGCCGCCCGAGAAGAGGTTGAGGAAGCCGAGGATGTTGCTGCCGCCGAAGTTCTGGGAGAGTTCCTTGACCGCGTTGACGTCGACCCCGGGCGCGGGGATGTAGGCGCCGAGCCGGTAGAGCGCCAGCATCGCCGCCGTGAACGCCAGCTTCTTGCGGATGTCGGCGACGCTGAAAGCGTTCGCAATAGTCCTGAGCATTACGGCTCCAGAGTGTGACAGGACCCGCCGGCAGCCTCGATCTTCTCTTTGGCGGCCGCGCTGAACGCGTGCGCGTGAACGGCGAGCTGCTTCGAGATCTCGCCGCGGGCGAGGATCTTGACGGGGTCCCGGCGGGTCGCCAGGCCCTTCTCCTTCAGCGACCCCGGGTTGACCTCGGCACCGGCGTCGAAACGCGCCTCGAGGTCGCCGACATTGACCGGCTGGGTCGAGGTTCTGAAGTTCTCGAACGGCATCGACTGCTTTTTGTGCGGCCCGCGAAGCTTCCGCATCCGCATGTGGATCGGATTCTGCCCGCCCTCGTAGCCGGCCTTGCGCTTGCGGCCCGACCGAGCCCCGGCGCCCTTGTGCCCGCGGCCGGAGGTCTTGCCAAGCCCGGACCCCTCGCCACGCCCGACCCGCCTGCGCGGCTTCCGCGACCCCGGCTTGGGCGACAGGTTGTGAAGCCCGATCTCCTGCGAGCGCTCGCTCGGAGCGGCGCCTTTCGCTTTTGCGCCTTTCTCAGCCACCATCCACCTCGACCAGATGAGAGACGACCCGCAGCTGCCCCTTCAGCTGGGGACTGTCTTTACGCTCCACAGCTTTCCCGATCCGCCCGAGCCCAAGTGCAGCCAGCGTAGCTTTCTGGCTCGGATTGGAGCCGTTGGCAGACCGAACCTGGCGGATCTTCACCGCGCTCACGACCCCTCACCAGCTTTCGTCTCCCCGGCCGGGGCCTCAGCTTTCGGCTCCTCCGCCGGGGCGGTCGCCTCCTCGGCCGGGACCTCAGCAGCTTTCTCCTCCGCGGCCGGCGCACTCGTCTCCCCGGCCAGGGCCTCCTCAGCTTTAGACGCATCTTCTGCGGGAGGCGTAGGGATGGGTTCCTCCCCCGCTGCTTGCGAGGGGGAGGTGCCCTCCCCTGCGACAGGACCCGCAGCCACGTGCTCTGAACCCTCAGGCGTCCCGCCATTCGTCTTAGAGACACCCAAAACCTGCGCCACCGTCAGCCCCCGCAGCTCAGCAACCTCCTCAGGCCGCCGCAACCGGACCAGGCCGTCCATCGTCGCCTTCACGAGGTTGATCGGATTCTGCGTCCCGATGCTCTTCGTGAGCACGTCCCGCACCCCGCCGAGCTCGAGCACGGCCCGCACCCCGCCGCCGGCGATGACCCCGGTGCCGGGACTGGCCGGCCGCAGCACCACGTGCCCGGCGCCGTAGCGCCCGATGATTTTGTGGGTCAGGGTCTGCCCGTATTTCGGCACCCGGATAAGGCTCTTGCGTGCGTTCTCGACCGCCTTCTGGATCGCCAGCGGCACCTCGCGGGCCTTGCCGTAGCCGATCCCGACGACGCCCTCTTCGTCGCCGACGGCGACCAGCGCGGTGAACGAGAACCGCCGGCCGCCCTTGACCACCTTGGCGACGCGGTTGATCTCGATCACCCGCTCCTGGAGATCGAGCCCCCGCGGGGAGACCGTCTCCACATTGGTCATGTCCATGCCCTTCATGCGGCCAGGGAAGGTAGCGGACCTAAGTTCGAACGGGCGCTCATCAGAATTTAAGACCACCCTCGCGCGCGCCTTCGGCGAGCGCCTTGACCCTGCCGTGGAACCGGTAGCCGCCGCGGTCGAAGACGCAGCTCTCGACGCCGGCGGCCTTCGCCCGCTCGGCCAGCAGCTCGCCGGCCCGCTTCGCCTGCGCGGCAGCTGAGAGCTTGCGCAGCTCCGGCTCGATCCAGTTGACCGCGGCCAGGGTGCGGCCCTCGCCGTCGTCGATCAGCTGGGCGAAGATGCCGCGGTTGGAGCGGTATACGGAGAGGCGCGGCCGCCCGGCGCTGCCGACGATCCGGGCGCGGACGCGGCGGCGTCGGCGCAGGCGCGCCTGGCGCTTGGTCAGGACGGTCATGCTCGCTTCCCGACCTTGCGCATCACGTGCTCGCCGCGGTAGCGGATGCCCTTGCCCTTGTAGGGCTCCGGCGGGCGCCGCTTGCGGATGTCCGCCGCGACCTGGCCGACCAGCTGCTTGTCGATCCCGCGGACGATCACCTCGGTCGGCTGCGGGACCTCGAACTCGATCCCCTCCGGCGCCTCGATCGAGACCGGGTGCGAGTAGCCGAGCGCCATCTCCAGGCTCTTGCCTTTCAGCGCCGCGCGGTAGCCGACGCCCTGGATCTCCAGCCGCTTCTCAAAGCCCTCGGTGACCCCCTCGACCATGTTCGCGATCAGGCTGCGGGTCAGCCCGTGCAGGGCCCGGTGCTCGCCGCGATCGGTCGGCCGCGAGACGGTCACTGTGCCGTCGTCCTGGGCGACCGTCATCGCGGCCGAAAACGTCTGCGCCAGCTCCCCCTTCGGGCCCTTGACGGCGACCCGCCCGGGGGCGACCTCGACCGTGACGGCCTCGGGCACGGGAATCGGCTTGCGTCCAATTCGGCTCATGCTCGGCTCACCATACGTAGGCGACTACCTCGCCGCCCACTCCCCGTTGCTTTGCCTCGTGGCCGGTCATCACGCCGACCGAGGTGCTGACGATCGCGGTGCCGGTGCCGCCGTAGACCCGCGGCACCTGCTTGCGATCGACGTAGCGGCGCCGGCCGGGGCGGGAGATCCGCTCCAGCCCGGCGATCACCGGCAGCCGGTCCTCGGTGTACTTGAGCCGGATCTCGATCTCCTCGCCGACCCGGGCGGGCTTGCGCGCGAAATCGACGATGTAGCCCTGCTCCTTGAGGATGCGGGACATCTCTTCCTTCAGCCGCGAGGCGGGGATCGTCACCGCGTCGTGGCCGGAGCCGATCGCGTTGCGGATCCGGGTGAGGTAGTCGGCTATCGGGTCGTTCAGCATGATCTTCTCGGTTCTCCTGGCTTCCTACCAGCTCGACTTGGTCATACCGGGCACGTAGCCCTCGTGGGCGGCCTCGCGCAGGCAGATCCGGCAGAGGCCGAACTTACGGTAGTAGCCGCGCGGCCGGCCGCAGCGGCGGCAGCGGTTGTACTCGCGGGTCTTGAACTTGGCCTTGCGGCCCTGCTTGACCTTCATCGAAGTCTTAGCCATCAGATTTCTCCTTTTCGGCTGCTTTCTCAGCCGCTTTCGGCGCGGCCTCTCCGGCGGGAGGCGTGGAGGTGGGTTCCCCGCCCGACGAGGGCGGGGTGCCCTCCTCCGCGCCAGGACCCGCCGGCCCGGGCGCCTCGCGCTCCGGCTTTTCGTAGGCCTCCGGGTTCTCCTCTTTCAGCTGCTCCAGCGCAGCCTGCTCGGCCTCGGCCCGCCGGCGCGCCTCCTCCTTGCGCTTCTCCTCCTCGGCCTCCGCCTCGGCGTCTCGGTCGACCGCGCCGCCCGGCCGGCCCTCTTTGGCGAACGGCATGCCGAGCCGCAGCAGCAGCTCGAACGCCTCGACGTCGGTCGCCGCCGAGGTCGCGATCGTGATGTCGAAACCGCGCACCTCGTCGATCGAGTCGTAGTCGATTTCCGGGAAGATCAGCTGCTCCTTGACGCCCATCGAGTAGTTGCCGCGGCCGTCGAAGGAGCGCGGGTTGAGGCCGCGGAAGTCACGGATCCGCGGGATCGCGATCGAGCAGAGTCGGTCGAGGAACTCCCACATGCGGGCGCGGCGCAGGGTGGCCGAGAGCCCGACTGGCATCCCCTCGCGGACCTTGAACGAGGCGATCGACTTGCGGGCGCGGCGCACGTTCGGGTACTGGCCGGCGATCGTCGCCAGCTGCCCCTGCGCGGCCTCGAGCATTTTCGCGTTCTGGCGCGCCTCGCCGACCCCCATGTTGAGGACGATCTTCTGCAGGCGCGGCGCCTGCATCGGCGTCGTGTAGCCGAACTTGTCGATCAGCGCCGGCTTCACGTCCTGCTCGTAGCGCTCGCGCAGCCGCGGCGGCGGCGCTGCCTGGGCCTGGGTGGTGGTCGCCGCCTCCATCAGTGGCGCCTCCCGTAAATACGGCCCGTCTCTGACGAGTGGCTGGGCGTGGCTGGCAAGCACGGTGGGTGAAGGCGATGCGGCGCATCGTCGAACCCGCCGGGCGCCGCCAGGCGCGTCCAGACGCCGTCAGAACGGGGTGTATTTGCGTGAGTCGCCACTAGAAGCTCACTCCGCTGCGCTTCGCGAACCGCTCGCGCTTGCCGCCTTTGTCGCGGCGGACGCCGACGCGGGTCGGCTTGTTGTCTTTCGGATCGAGCAGCATCACGTTGGAGACGTGGATCGGCCCCTCCTTGTCGACGATGCCGCCGAGCTGCTGGCCGGCTTTCTGCACGTCCTGGGTCGGGCGCGGTTTTTCGTGCCGCTTGACCATGTTCAGCCCCTCGACGTACACCCGCTCCCGTTTCGGCTCGGTCCTCAGCACGCGCCCCGTCTTCCCGGAGTCCTTGCCGCCGATCACCTTCACCTGGTCGTCTTTGCGGATCTTCATCGCCTTGGCCATCAGAGAACCTCCGGGGCGAGGGAGACGATTTTCATGAAGTTGCGCTCGCGCAGCTCGCGGGCGACCGGCCCGAAGATGCGGGTGCCGCGCGGGTTGTTGCTCGCCGGGTCGATCAGCACCGCGGCGTTTTCGTCGAAGGAGATGTAGGTGCCGTCGGAGCGGCCGAGCGACTTGCGGGTGCGGACGACGACCGCCTGCACGACCTCGCCCTTGCGGACGCCGCCCTGCGGGCTCGCCTGTTTGACCGTCGCCGTGATCACGTCGCCGACGCCGGCGTAGCGGCGGTGCGACCCGCCCTTGACGCGGATGCAGAGGATCTCCCGGGCGCCGGAGTTGTCGGCGACCTTGAGGCGTGACTCTTGCTGGATCATCGATCGCGTTCCCTACTTCGCCTTCTCCAGGACCTCGACCAGGCGCCAGCGCTTGGTCTTCGACAGTGGCCGCGTCTCGACGACGCGGACCACGTCGCCCTCGCCGGCCTCGTTGCGCTCGTCGTGGGCGTGCAGCGTCCGCGAGCGGCGCACGACCTTCTCGTAGGTCGGGTGGCGCCGCGCCGTGTCGATCCGCACGACGATCGTCTTCTGCCCCTTGTCGGAGACGACGATCCCCTGCCGCACCTTCGCGGCAACGGCATCCTTCTCCGCCGGCGGCGTCCCGGTCCCGGCAACCTTCCTGGCTTTGGCCGCAGCCCGTTCCTTGCGCCGTTCGACCCCCCGCCGCTTCCGCTCCTCGGCCCGAGCGACCTTCCGCTCCTCCGGACTCTGCTGCGGCCCGGCCTTATGGGGCTTGCGAGACCGCTGAAGCCGCCGCCGCTCCTTCCAGGGCAACTCATCCTCCGGATTGGGCTCAGCCTCCGCAGCCTTCTCCTCCGCCTTGGGCTCCGCAGCTTTCTCCTCCTCGGCGGGGGCGTCGTCAATCTCAGACGTGTCTTCCACGGGAGGCGTGGAGGTGGGTTCCCCGCCCGACGAGGGCGGGGTGCCCTCCTCCGCGACAGGACCCGTGGCCTCGGCGCCCGAGCCCTCGGCGGTCCCGCCACCAGCCTCCTCCGCGACAGGACCCGTGGCCTCAGACGTCTCATCCTGAGCCGGAGTCTCCTCGGCGCTCTCGTCCTGAGCCGGAGTCTCCTCCACGCCCTCGTCCTTCGACATCTCCTCAGTCACGTCTTTCTTCTCGTCCTCGCTCATTTCCGAATCTCTCTCTCGACATCTATCGCGCGCTCTTGCGCAACGGTCAGCAGCCGCGCGATGTCGCGTTTGGCCACGCTCAGCCGATGCGTGTTCTCCAACTCACCGGTCGCATGCTTGAACCGCAGGTTGAAGGCCTCCTGCTTGGCGTCGATCAGCTTCGCCACCAGCTCGTCGTCTTTCATGTTGTGGACCTCGGATGCCTTCATGAGTGGTCGGCCCCCTCGCGGGTGACGAACTTGGTCTTCACCGGGAGCTTGTGCCCGGCCAGGCGCAGCGCCTCGCGGGCGAGGTCCTCGGGCACGCCGGCCAGCTCGAACATCACCTTGCCGGGCTTGACCACCGCGACCCAGCCCTCCGGGTTGCCCTTACCCGAGCCCATCCGCGTCTCGGCCGGCTTCTTCGTGTAGGGCTTGTCGGGGAAGATATTGATCCAGACCTTGCCGCCACGTTTGATCTTGCGGGTCATCGCGACGCGCGCCGCCTCGATCTGGCGGTTGGTGATCCAGCCGCGGTCGAGCGACTTCAGCCCGTACTCGCCGAAGGCGACGCTGCTGCCGCCCTTGGTGTAGCCGCGCATCCGGCCGCGCATCTGTTTGCGGTGCTTGACCCGCTTCGGCATCAGCATGAGTGGTGTCTCCTTCCGGCACAGTGCGCCTCAGCCGAGCGAAAACCAAACTGGGCGAGGACGCAGGGTGCAGCCTTTGCTGGTTGCAAAGGCAAGCCCGAGGACGAAGATCCAGTGCCGGTTTGCAGCCGGCTGAGGTGTGCTGTGCTGGGAGGAGACACCACTAACGCCCGCCTCCCCCATCTCGCCCGCGCGCCCGGTCGCCGGGCCGGTTGCCGCCGCGCCCGCCGCGGCCGCGCTGCTGGCCCTGCGGCTCGCCGTCGGCCGGGATCTGGTCGGAGCGGAACCCCTCGGGCATGACCTCGCCCTTGTTGATCCAGCATTTGACGCCGATCCGCCCGGCCGTGGTGCGGGCCTCGTAGAAGCCGTAGTCGATGTTGGCGCGCAGCGTGTGCAGCGGCACGCGGCCATCGGAATAGTGTTCGGTGCGGGCCATCTCCGAGCCCCCGAGCCGGCCGGAGACCTGGATCTTCACCCCTTTGGCGCCGGAGCGCATCGCCGAGGTCAGCGCCCGTTTCATCGCCCGGCGGAAGGCGACCCGGTTCTGCAGCTGCTCGGCGATCGACTGGGCGACCAGTTTGGCGTCGAGCTCGGGCCGCTTGACCTCGCGGATGTTCACTTTCACCGGCTTGCCGGTCAGCTTGTGCAACTCCTTGCGCAGGGCGTCGACTTCGCTGCCCGATTTGCCGATCACGATGCCGGGACGGGCGGTGTGGATGTCGACCGCGACCTCGCCGCGACGCTCGATCGTGATGTCGGAGAGCCCGGCATGGGCCAGTTTGCCCTCGATGTGGGCGCGGATCGAGAGATCCTCGTCGAGCACGTCGGCGAAGCCCTTCTCGTCGAACCAGTTCGATTTCCAGTCCTGGATGTAGCCGACGCGGAAACCGCCGGGGTGGATCTTCTGTCCCATCAGTCTTCCTCTTCCGGGCTCAGCGCCACGGCGATGTGGCTGGTTCGCTTGTTGATCGGCGTCGCCCGGCCCAGGGCGCGAGGCCGGAAGCGGCGCAGGGTCGGCCCTTCGTCGACCGTGATCTCGGCAACCCGCATCTCGTCGGCGACCAGGTCGTGGTTGTTCTCGGCGTTGGAGGCGGCCGACTCGATCAGCTTGCCGATGTCGCGGGCCGCGCCGCGCGGCGAGAACTGCAGCAGCGCCCGCGCCCGGTCGATGTTCAGCCCGCGCACCTGGTCGGCGATCAGCCGCGCCTTGCGGGGGGCGATCCGCACGTAGCGGGAACTGGCGCGGACGACGATCGGAGCCGGCTTGGGCTTCGGCGCCGCTTTTTTGGGCTCGGCTTTTTTGGCCGCGGCTTTTTTCGGGGCTTTCTTGCGTTTTTTCTCGTCCGCCATCGCTACTCGCCCTTGCCCGTGCCGGAGTGGGAACGGAAGGTTCTGGTCGGCGCGAACTCGCCCAGCTTGTGGCCGACCATCGACTCGGAGATGAAGACCGGGACGTGCTTGCGGCCGTCGTGGACGGCGATCGTGTGGCCGACCATGTCGGGGAAGATCGTCGACATCCGCGACCAGGTTTTGACCATCTGTTTCTGGCCGGAGTCGTTCATCGCCGAGATCCGCCTCATCAGCGCCGCTTCCACCCACGGGCCCTTTTTCGTCGAGCGTCCCATCAGCGGTGCCTCCTTCCGCGGCAGTGCGCCTCAGCCGCGCGAAAACCAAACTGGGCGAGGACGCAGGGTGCAGCCTTTGCTGGTTGCAAAGGCAAACCCGAGGACGAAGATCCAGTGCCGGTTTGCAGCCGGCTGAGGTGTGCTGTCGTTGAAGGAGTCACCGCTATCGCTTCTTCTTCCCGCGCTTACGGCCGCGGACGATGTAGCGGTCGGACTGCTTGCCCTTCTTGCGGGTGCGGTAGCCGAGCGTCGGCTTGCCCCACGGGGTGACCGGGTGGCCGCCGGGCGTGTGGTGGGCCTCGCCGCCGCCGTGCGGGTGGTCGACCGGGTTCATCGCCACGCCGCGAGTCTGCGGGCGCTTGCCCTTGTGGCGGCTGCGGCCCGCCTTGCCGACCTTCAGGTTCTGGTGCTCGGCGTTGGACAGCGAGCCGATCGTCGCCCGGCACTCGGCGCGGACCAGCCGCATCTCCGAGGACGGCAGCCGCAGGGTCACCATCTCGCCCTCCTTGGCGACGAGCTGGATGGCGGTGCCGGCGGCGCGGCCCATCTTGCCGCCCTGGCCCGCGGTCAGCTCGACGTTATGGACGATCGTGCCGGTCGGCATCTCGCTCAGGGCGAGCGCGCAGCCCGGTTTGATGTCGGCGCCGGGGCCGGACTGGACCAGGTCGCCGACCGCGAGACCGGCCGGGGCGAGGATGTAGCTCTTCTCGCCGTCGGCGTAGTGCAGGAGGGCGATGTAGCAGCTGCGGTTGGGGTCGTACTCGATGCTCGCGACCGTGGCCGGAACGCCGTCCTTGCGCCGCTTGAAGTCGATCTTGCGGTAGCGCCGCTTGGCGCCGCCGCCCCGGTGGCGCGCGGTGACGCGGCCGTTGGCGTTGCGGCCGCCGGACTTGCGCAGCCCCTCGGTCAGCTTGCGCTCCGGCTCGCTCGCGGTCAGCTGCTCGCGCAGCGGGTAGGTCGCGAAGCGGCGTCCGGGGCTGGTCGGTTTGGTCTTGCGGTTCGGCATCTCTCTCCCTAAGCGGTCTCGGCGCCTTCGAACAGCTCGATCCGGTCGCCCGGCACGAGCTGGACGATCGCCTTCTTCCAGCTCCGCGTGCGGCCCTGCGAGAGGCCGCGGCGCTTCGGCTTCGCCCGCACCTTCGCGGTGCGCACGGAGGCGACGCCGACGTCGAAGATCTCTTCGACCGCGGCGGCGATCTGGGTCTTGTGGGCGCGGTCGTTGACGCGGAACGTGTACTTGCCCTCGGCGATCAACGCGTAGCTCTTCTCCGAGACGACCGGGCGGACGATGACGGTGCGGGCGTCCATCAGGAGAGCCTCTCCTTCAGGGTCTCGAGGGCGCTTTCGGAGAGGACGAGCGAGGCGGCGCCGATCACGTCGGCGACCCCGATCGCCCCGACCTCGGCGACGGTGACGCGCTCGATGTTGCGAAAGCTCTTCACGGCGCCGGTCTCCTCCGCCTGCAGGACGATCAGGGTCGGCTGCCTCGCGCCCCATTTCGCCAGCGCCGCGGCGGCCGCCTTGGTCGAGGGCGTCTCGAATGCCGACGGGTCTAGGACGGCGACGCTGTCGCGCTCGGCGTGCACCGAGAGGGCGGCGCGCATCGCCTTGCGACGGGCTTTGCGGTTGACCTTGACCTTGTAGGTGCGCGGCTTCGGGCCGAAGGCGACGCCGCCGCCGAAGCGGTTGGGAACGCCGAGCGTGCCGGCGCGGGCGCGGCCGGTGCCCTTCTGGCGCCAGGCCTTGGCGGTGGTGAAGGCGACCTCGCCGCGGGTCAGGGTCGAGGCGGTGCCGCGGCGGCGGGCGGCGAGGTCGGCGCGCGCCGTCTCGTGCACCAGCGACTGGTGGAAGGGCTCGGCGAACAGCTCCTTCGGCAGCTCCGCCTTGGTCGTCTTGCCGAGCACGGCCGCCTTAGCCATCAGTGCGCACCTCCACGACCGCGTTGCGCGAGCCGGGGACCGAGCCCTTGACCAGCAGCAGGTTGCGCTCGGCGTCGATGTCGGCGACTTCGAGCCCGCGCTGGGTGGTCCGCCTGTTGCCCATCTGGCCCGGCATCCGCATCCCTTTGAAGACGCGGCCGGGGAAGGCGCTGGCGCCGATCGAGCCCGGCGCCCGCACGTTGTGGGAGCCGTGGCTGACCGGCCCGCGGCTGAAGTTGTGGCGCTTGATCCCGCCCTGGAAGCCCTTGCCGATCGAGATCCCGGAGACCTTGATCTTCTGCCCCGCCTCGAAGGCGGAGACGGTGACGTCGTCGCCGACCTTGGGGCCCTCCTCGGCGCCGAGATCCTCGTCGCGGAACTCGACCAGGTGGCGCATCGGCGGCGCCCCGGCCTTCTTCAGGTGGCCCAGCTCGGGCTTGCTCAGCTTGCCCTCCTTGACCTCGCCGAATGCCAGCTGCACGGCGGCGTAGCCGTCGCGCTCGGAGTCGCGGACCGCGGTCACCTTGCAGGGGCCGGCCTCGATCACGGTGACCGGGACGACGGTGCCGTCCTCGCGGAAGACCTGAGTCATCCCAAGCTTCTTCCCGAGGATCGCGGCCATGGCTCCCAACCTCCCCTAGAGCCTGATCTCGATGTCGACGCCGGCGGGCAGCGAGTCGAGCCGCTGTAGCGAGTCGACCGTTTTCGGCGATGGCTGGTGGATGTCGATCAGGCGCTTGTGGGTGCGGATCTCGAAGTGCTCGCGCGAGTCCTTGTCCTTGAACGGCGAGCGGATCACGCAGTAGACGTTTTTCTCGGTCGGCAGCGGCACCGGGCCGGAGACGGTCGCGCCGGTGCGCTCCGCCGTCTCGACGATCTCGCGGGCAGCCCGATCTATGGCGTCGTGGTCGTACGCCTTCAGTCGGATTCGGATTTTCTGGGCCGCAATCGTCGCCACGGTTCTTCTGCTCTTTCGTCTTCCTTCCGCGCGGGCTTTCCGCGCGGAAGGGGCGCCGCCCCTGGTCTGGGGCGCCGCCCCGGTCGTATGTCCTTTTTCGGTTGTCTCGCCGCCGCGGCGGCGAGCGAGGCGGGCTGGGCGCCCACCCCGGGGCTTTACTCGATGATCTCCGCCACGACGCCCGAGCCGACGGTCCGGCCACCCTCGCGGATGGCGAAAC
>CAVXSI010000016.1:0-38739 GCA_963764365.1 uncultured Solirubrobacterales bacterium | reverse complement strand
GACCGTGTCGGGCAGCTCGGCGACCCGCGCCACCAGGTAGGGCTCCTCGGCGACGTAGGGGCCGAGCCGCACCCGCTGCGTTCCCTGGACGAGGATGCGCAGGGTGCCGTCGGGCACTTTCAGCATCCGCGCGACGACGCCGACCACACCGACGTCGAAGAGGCCGTCGGGCCCCGGCTCCTCGTCCTCGGGGTCGCGGGCGGTGGCCATCGCCAGCATCCGGTTGGCGCCGAGCACGTCGTCGACCAGCTTGATCGAGCGCTCCTGGCCGACCGCCAGCGGGGTCAGGGTCTCGGGGAAGGTGACCGTCTCGCGCAGCGGCAGGACCGGCAGCGCGTCGGGCAGCGGCAGGTCGGCGCGGATCTCGTCCTCGGCGTCAAGCGGCGACTCGACGACTTCGAGCGCCGGAGAGCCCTCCATCATCACTCCCGCCCGATCGGCACGCGGCGGGTCGACTCCGCCGGGTCGCGCAGCGGCAGCTCGATCCGCAGGATCCCGTCCTCGTAGCCGGCCGTCGCACGGTCGGCGTCGACGTCGACCTGCAGCTCGACCACCCGCCGGAACGGCCCCGAGGGAATCTCGACCTGCTGGTAGACGCGGCCCTCGGTCTCCTGCAGCGGCCGTTCCCCGACGATCGCCAGCTGCCGCCCGCTCACCTCGATTCCGACCTGCTCCAGATCCACCCCGGCCAGATCGACCTTCACAACAGCCCGCTGCGGCTCACCGCAGTAGTAGACGTCGACGTTGGGAGAAAACCCGGTGCTGCGCCTGCTCACATAGGTCGTGCGGCCCCAAGCTCCACCAAGCATCTGATCCATCTCCCGCCGCATCCGGGCGAAGTTGGCAAATACGTCACGTTCGGGCATAGGGCAAAACATAGCCACCGAACCCTGCCAAGGGCCGTCGGGGTCGGCCCTACGCAGCACCGGACTGCGTAGCCCAGCGAGGAGGCCGCATCAGCAAGACCGGCTGCCGCGGCGGCACCAGCCCCTCGGGCCGATTGGGCCGGAAGGTCGTGCAGGGCTCCTCGAGCTGCAGCGCGCAGAGCATGTTCTTGCGGAAGTAGCAGTCGTCGCAGGTCGGCGGCTTGGGCTTGCGGGCCATCGCGGGCGATCCTGGCACTCTCGTCGCACTTCCGTGACGCCTGTTTCCGCAAAGCGCCACGTTCTTGTCACAGCTCGTTCACAACTTCCCCGCGTCTTGCGAGCGTCGAGCTCGACCGTCGCCGCCAGGCGCCGGCGCTACCATTGGCGTCGATGGAGGCTCACAACCGCACCGACAAGCTGTCGGCATCTCCGCAGCTGTTCGAGAGCGACTTCCTCAACTTCTTCTCGCGCGTGCACCCGGCGATCCCGGCGATCGTCTTCGTGCCGGTGATCGTGGTCATGGAGTGGCTCGGCGCCGACCGCGGCCAGGCGGCCTGGCAGCTCGCCCTGCTCAGCCTCGGCGGACTCGGCATCTGGACCCTGACGGAGTACTGGCTGCACCGGCTCTTCTTCCACTGGGAGCCCGACAACGCCTTCGGCCACCGGATGCACTTCATCATCCACGGCATCCACCACGACCATCCCAACGACAAGCTGCGGCTGGTGATGCCGCCGGCGGTTTCGATCCCCCTGGCGGCGCTGTTCTTCTTCGGCTTCACGCTGCTCTTCGGCACTCCGGCCGCCTACCCGCTGTTCGGCGGCTTCATCGCCGGCTACCTCTACTACGACTACACGCACTATTACGTGCACCACTTCGTCCCCCGGTCGCAGCTCGGCAAACGGCTGCGCGAGCAGCACATGCGCCACCATTTCCAGGATCACCGCTACGGCTACGGCGTCTCCTCGCCGCTCTGGGACGTCGTCTTCCGCACGCTCCCCCGCAAGCGCCAGCCTTAACGACGGCGCTTGGAGCGGGTCCCTCGGCTCCG
This sequence comes from uncultured Solirubrobacterales bacterium, assembly GCA_963764365.1. Classification (GTDB taxonomy): domain Bacteria; phylum Actinomycetota; class Thermoleophilia; order Solirubrobacterales; family 70-9; genus VRUE01. The sequence goes on along the minus strand of CAVXSI010000016.1, from coordinate 36,824 downwards.
ATCATCGCCGCACCGAGGCTGAGAGGTCGGTCTGGCGCGCAACGTCGCGGCGCCCTCACCTCACGTATGGCAGAACGCTCTGCACTGCACAACCTCTGATCTCCACTGAGTTCAGAGTTGTGTCCAACCGGTCAGGGTGAGGTATGCCAATTCGGCCAAGTGGGTATTCCACAGTGACAATGTCCGGGAGACAGTTCCGCTAACTGTGCAACACTGCGGTACACCAACGACTTGAACCAGTATCCGGTACGCCCAGGCGCGGCCGGTCGAAAGGAACTAAATGTCAAGCACCACTCACGTACTCGACGAGGCCCGCAATCTGGTCATGAAGCGCCTCTCCGAGCTCGACGAAGAGCGCAAGCGCCTCGAGCGCGCCCTCGCCGAGCTGGGCGGAAAGGTGACCGGCGGTCGCACCGGTCGAGGCCCCGGCCGTCCCCGCGGCTCGGGTAAAAAAGCGGGTCCCGGCCGGCCGCGGCGCCGCAGTCGCCGCAAAGGCGGCACCAGGGCCGACCAGGCGGTGAAACTGGTCGAGGGCAGCCCCGGCATCTCGGCTTCGGAGATCGCCAAGTCGATGAAAATCAAGCCGAACTACCTCTACCGCGTGCTCGGCGACCTCGAGAAAGAGGGGCGCGTCGCTAAGAAAGGGCGCCAGTACTTCCCGGGTAAATAGGCGTGCAGTAGAGGCCTATCCCGGTGGGGGTTCCGCTTAACTTTTTCTGAAGACAGTGGTGCCGCCGGTCCGAGTTTGGCAGCGCAGAAAAAGCACAAGACGCTCCACCCCCACCGGGATAGGCCTCAAATCAAGCCGAGTTCGCCGACGGACTGACGCTCTTCCTGCAGCTCCTTGATGCTGGCTTCGATGCGGGGGCGGGAGAAGTCGGTTATCTCGAGGCCCTCGGCGATCTTCCATTCTCCGTTGGAGCAGACGCAGGGGTGGCCGGCGACCACGCCCGCCTCGATTCCGTAGGAGCCGTCGGCAGGGACGCCCATCGAGACCCAGTCGCCGTCCGGGGTGCCGAGAACCCAGTCGCGGACGTGGTCGATCGCGGCGTTGGCGGCCGAGGCGGCGCTGGAAGAGCCGCGCGCGTCGATCACCTCGGCGCCGCGCTTGGCGACCCGGGGAATGAACTCGCCGCCGATCCAGGCCTCGTCGTCGACCGCGTCCCAGGCGCTCGCGCCGTCGACCCGGGCGTTGACCAGATCGGGGTACTGGCTGGTCGAGTGGTTTCCCCAGACGGTCATGTTGCCGACGCTGGAGACCTGCTTGCCGAGCTTGTTCGCGAGCTGGGCGATCGCCCGGTTATGGTCGAGGCGCATCATCGCCGTGAACCGCTCGCGCGGGACGCCGTCGGCGTTCGACATCGCGATCAGGCAGTTGGTGTTGGCCGGGTTGCCGACGACCAGCACCCGCACGTCGTCGGCGGCGCCGGCGGCGATCGCCTCGCCCTGCGGCTTGAAGATCCCGCCGTTGGCCTCGAGCAGGTCGGCGCGCTCCATGCCGGGACCGCGCGGCCGGGCGCCGACCAGCAGGCCGACGTTGCAGCCGTCGAAGGCCGGCCCTGCGGCGTCGAAGATGTCGATCTTGCGCAGCAGCGGGAAGGCGCAGTCGTCGAGCTCCATCGCGGTGCCCTCGGCGGCCCTGACCGCGTCGGGGATCTCCAGCAGGCTCAGCTCGACCGGGGTGTCGGGCCCCAACATCTGGCCGCTGGCGATCCGGAACAGCAGTGCGTAGCCGATCTGTCCGGCGGCGCCGGTGACGGTGACTTTGACGGGGGTGCTCACGTGTGGTCTCTCCTAAGTCGTGGTGGTTGCTTTAGGCCATCGCGCCCTGGAGGCGCTCGTCGATCGCGGCGAGGAACTCCTGCGTGGTCAGATACTGCTGGTCCGGGCCGATCAGCAGCGCCAGGTCTTTGGTCATCTTGCCGCTCTCGACCGTCTCCACGCAGACCTGCTCCAGAGTCGCCGCGAACCGCGAAACCTCCGGCGTGTCGTCGATGCGGCCGCGGGCGGCAAGCCCGCGGGTCCAGGCGAAGATCGAGGCGATCGGGTTGGTCGAGGTCGGCTCGCCGGCCTGGTGGCGGCGGTAGTGGCGGGTCACGGTTCCGTGCGCGGCCTCGGCCTCGACCGTGTTGCCGTCGGGACTCATCAGCACGCTGGTCATCAGCCCGAGCGAGCCGAACCCCTGGGCGACGGTGTCGGACTGAACGTCGCCGTCGTAGTTCTTGCAGGCCCAGACGTAACCGCCTTCCCACTTCATCGCGGCGGCGACCATGTCGTCGATCAGGCGGTGTTCGTAGCTCAGCCCCTTCGCCTCGAACTCGGCCTTGAACTCGGCCTCGTACACCTCGGCGAAGAGATCCTTGAAGCGGCCGTCGTAGCGCTTCAGGATCGTGTTCTTGGTCGAGAGGTAGACGGGAAAGCCGCGGTCGAGGCCGTAGCGCATCGAGGCGCGGGCGAAATCGCGGATCGAGTCGTCGAGGTTGTACATCGCCATCGCGATGCCGCTGCCGGGAAAGTCGTAGACGTCGAGCTCGATCGGCGCGGAGCCGTCCTTCGGCGTGTAGGTGAGGGTCAGCGTCCCCTCACCGGGGACGACCATGTCGGTCGCCCGGTACTGGTCGCCGAAGGCGTGGCGGCCGATCACGATCGGCTTCGTCCAGCCGGGCACCAGCCGCGGGATGTTGGAGATCACGATCGGCTCGCGGAAGATCACCCCGCCGAGGACGTTGCGGATCGTCCCGTTCGGCGAGCGGTACATCTGCTTCAGGCCGAACTCCTCGACGCGCGACTCGTCGGGGGTGATCGTCGCGCACTTAACCCCGACGCCGTGCCGCTTGATCGCCTCCGCCGCTTCGACCGTGATCCGGTCCTCGCTGGCGTCGCGGCTCTCGATTCCGAGGTCGAAGTAGACGAGCTCGAGATCGAGGTAGGGCAGGATCAGCTGCTCTTTGATGAACGACCAGATGATCCGGGTCATCTCATCGCCGTCGAGCTCGACGAGCGGGTTCTCAACCTTGATCTTCTCCGACACGGCGCGGCGATGCTATCGATGCGACAATCGAGCCGATGGCAACCGCCGAGCGCAGGACCGCCGAGACGCACGACGTCTTCAACCAGCCGCCGCCGCTCGAGGACTACAACCCCTTCGACGCCGACCGGCCGCTGGTCGAGGCGCTGCGCCGCGAGGGCGCCGAGTGGGCCGAGGCCGAAGCGCGTGAGCTGGGCGCGATCTGCGGCTCGCGGCAGACGATCCGCTGGGGCTTCGAGGCGAACGAGCGCAAGCCCGAGCTGAAGACGCACGACCGCTTCGGCCACCGGATCGACGAGGTCGAGTTCGACAGCTCCTGGCACGAACTGATGCGGATCGGCGTCGGCAACGGCCTCCACGCCTCGCCCTGGCGCGATCCGGGGCCCGGCGCCCACGTCGCCCGCGCCGTCAAGTTCAACCTGCTGATGCAGGCGGAGAGCGGCGTCGGCTGCCCGATCTCGATGACCTATTCGGCGATCCCGGCGCTGCGCAAGCAGCCCGAGTTGGCCGAGAAGTGGGAAGCGCCCTTCCTCTCGCTCGACTACGACGAGAGCTCGGCCCCGGCCGAGCGCAAGAGCGGCGCCCTCTGCGGGATGGCGATGACCGAGAAGCAGGGCGGCTCCGACGTCCGCGCCAACACCACGGTCGCCAAGCCGCTGAACGGCGGCGGCCCGGGAGCCGAGTACGAGCTGGTCGGCCACAAGTGGTTCTGCTCGGCGCCGATGTGCGACGCCTTCCTCGTCCTCGCCCAGACCGACTCCGGCATCTCCTGCTTCCTGATGCCGCGCTGGACGCCCGACGGCGAGCGCAACGGCTTCCAGATCCAGCGGCTGAAGGACAAGCTCGGCAACCGCTCCAATGCCTCCAGCGAGCTCGAGTTCCGCGGCGCCTGGGCGCGGATGGTCGGCGAGGAGGGACGCGGCGTGCCGACGATCATCGAGATGGTCAACCACACCCGGCTCGACTGCGCGATCGGCGCCGCCACCGGCCAGCGGGCCGGGGTCGCGCAGGCGCTCAACCACACCGCCCACCGCGCCGCCTTCGGCAAGGCGCTGGTCGAGCAGCCGCTGATGCGCAACGTCCTCGCCGACCTCTGCGTCGAGTCGGAAGCGGCGACGATCTCGGCGATGCGCCTGGCGCGCGCCTACGACGAGGTCGCCGCCGGCGACGAGAGGGCGGCCGAGTTCCGCCGCCTTGCCAACGCCGTGGTCAAGTACTGGCTCAGCAAGCGCGCGCCCTGGCACGCGGTCGAGTGCCTCGAGTGCCTCGGCGGCAACGGCTACGTCGAGGAGTCGGGGATGCCGCGGCTGTTCCGCGAGAGCCCGCTGGCCTCGATCTGGGAGGGCTCGGGCAACGTGCAGTGCCTCGACGTGCTGCGGGCGATGGTCAAGAACCCGGCGTCCCTCGAAGCTTTCTTCGACGAGGTGCTGGAGGGCGCGGGCGCCGAACCGAAGCTCGACGCCTACGTCTCGGACCTGCGTTCTGAGATTCCGGGCGACATCGAGACGATCGAGTCGCGAGCCCGCCGCATCGTCGAACGGATGGCCCTCGCCCTGCAAGCTTCCCTCCTGGTCCGCTACGGCGACGAGGCAGTAGCCGACGCCTTCTGCGCCAGCCGCCTCTCAGGCGACTGGGGCCACGCCTTCGGCACCCTCCCCCCAGCTACCGACTTCAAGCGCATCATCGAGAGGCACTCCCCAGTCGCATAGAGGCGGCGGGCATGGTTCCCTCGACCGCGCCTCTAACCCGCAGCATCTCGCAGTGCGCGCCCGACCATCTCGGTCGTGATCACCCCGCAGAGGTGGCCGTCCGCGTCGACCGCCATCAGGGCGCCGAAGCGGCGCAGGGAGTGGTTGGCGAGAAGAGTGTCCAAGGGGGCGTCCTCGGAGACCTGGAAGGTGCCGTCATCCCGCTCGAGCAGGTCGGCGACGCGCGATGTGGCGCGGGAGATCTCGGGAACCTCGTCGGCTTTGTCCCTGGCGACCAGGCCGAGGAAGCGGTGGGCGGCGTCGACTACCGGGAACCAGGGCCAGCGGTAGCGGTGGAAGTACTCGTCGAGGGCCTGCTCGACGGTCAGCTCACTGGGGATGGCGACCGGCTGGCGGTCCATCACGTCGGCCACGGTCATGCCGCCGATGCGGCCGCTGATCGCCGTCTGCATCGAGGCGGCGCGGGCGGAGCCGTTGATCACCATCCCGATCAGCGCCAGCCAGACGCCGCCGAAGACGTAGCCGGTGAACACCAGGAGCAGGCCGCCGCCGACGAACAGGTAGCCGAAGGCGCGGCCGAGGCCGGCGGCGAAGCGGGTCGCCGAGGTGCGGTTGCCGGTCCGCCACCAGGCGAGTGCCCGGACCACGCGGCCACCGTCCATCGGGAAGGCCGGCAGCAGGTTGAAGACGAGGACGAGGAAGTTGATCATCGCCAGCCAGGCGACCATCGCCAGCACTCCCGAGGTGCCGGCGTTGCCCTCGACCAGGGCCGCCCGGCGGAAGTCTTCGGTGCCGGCGGCGGCGAGGCCGACCGCGGTCAGCACGACGACGATCGCCAGGGTGACCAGCGGCCCGGCGATCGCCACCTTGAACTCGGTGGCCGGGCTGTCGGATTCGCGGTCCATGCGGGCCATCCCGCCGAAGATCCAGAGCTGGATGCTGGAGATGCCGATCCCGTTGCGGATCGCGACCACCGCGTGGCCGAGCTCGTGCAGGACGACCGAGCCGAAGAAGCCGACGGCGCTGATCACCGCCAGCAGGAACGGGGTCGTGGCGGAGCTGCTCTCGCCGAGCACGTCGCCGTAGAAGCGCGAGAGCCAGAAGATGACCAGGAAGAGGACGAGGAACCACGACCAGTCGACGGTGATGCGGATGCCGCGGACGTGGAACAGCGTGATCGGGTTGCCGAACATGAGCTAGATGGTAAGTCCCCGGTAGGCTCGCCCCGCGATGGTGCCCGACCAGGACCGTATGCGCGCGCAGCTCGAGCAGCTGGAGCGGATCGAGCGGCCCTCCGCGTCGGAGGGTGAGCGGCGGGCGGCGGAGTGGCTGGTCGAGCGCTTCGCCGAGCTCGGCGCCGAGGCGCGGATCGAGGCCGAGGACGCCCACGGCACCTACTGGTGGCCACTGGGCGTCGGCGCGGCGCTCGGCGCCCTCGGCGGCATCCTCGGCCTGCGCGGCCGGCGCCTGCGCGGCGCTGCCGTAGCTGGCGCCGCGGCGGCTGGCGTGGCGAGCGACTTCCCACCCGGCAGGCGCCTGCTGCGCCGCCTGCTTCCCCGCCGCACCACCTACAACGTCGTCTGCGAGCTCGGCCCGGCCGAGGCCGAGCGCACCGTCGTCCTGATCGCCCACCACGACGCCGCCCATGCGGGGCTCGTCTTCCATCCCCAGCTCCCCCACATCGCCGACCGCCTGGGCCTGATCGAGCGCAGCGACACCAGCCCGCCGCTGATGGCGCCGGTGGTCGGCGGGCCCGCGCTGGCCGCGCTCGGGGCGCTCACCGGCAGGCGCTCGCTATCGAAGCTGGGCGTGCTGCTGGGGCTGGGCTCAGCCGCGGCGATGGCCGAGATCGGGCTGCGCGACGTCGTGCCGGGGGCCAACGACAACGGCACCGCGGTCGTCGCCCTGCTGGCGCTGGCCGCACGGTTGATCGAGCAGCCGACCGCCGAGACTCGGGTCGTCCTCCTCTCGGTCGGCTCGGAGGAGTCGTTCAGCGAGGGGATGAAGGCGTTCGGCGAGCGCCACTTCGGCGAGCTGCCGCGCGAGAGCACCTTCTTCCTCTGCCTGGAGACGCTCGGCTCCCCGCACCTGCTCGTCCTCCGCGGCGAGGGCTTCCTGCGGATGCGCGAGTACCCGCCGCGCTCGCTGGCGCTGCTGGACGGCCTCGCCGAGGAGCTGGAGGTCCCGCTGTTCCCCAACCTGCGCCTGCGCAACGGCACCGACGGAATGGAGTCGCTCGCCGCCGGCTACGAGACCGCCGTCCTCGCCAGCTGCACCGACCTCAAGCAGCCCGCCAACTACCACTGGCCACACGACCTCGCCGAGAACGTCGACTTCGACACCGTGGCCGACGCCGTCCGCCTCTCCGAGGCCACCGTCCGCCGCCTCGACCGCGAGTGGCTCTAGGCGCGGCTCACCCCTTGCGGTTCGCCATCCGCTCCAGCTGCTTGCCCAGCGCCTTTTCGACTTCCGCCGACATCGTCATCCGGTGGACCGCCACCAACGCCTGCAGCGAGAGCGGCCGGAGGCGATCGAGAGCCTCCTGGACCTGGGCCCAGCGCTCCTCGGGATAGCCCTCCGCTTCGAACGGCTTCCAGACGTCCTCGAGGAAGAGCTTCACGAACTCGTGCGAGATCGACCTGCACCGGCCGCGCACCTTGTCGATCACCGTCAGCGCATGGTCCAGCGGCACGCCCGCGGCGACCACGCCCTCGGCGGCGTCGAGCAGCGAGGGGAAGGGGGCCTCGAAGCTGCCCTCCTCGACCGGCACCAGCGCTCCGGCCTGGACGGCGCGCTTCAGGGCGTCGTCGACGTCGGCCCCGAACCGCTCGGCCAGCTCAGCCCGGGTGAACGTGCGCGGCTGCTCGTCGTCGAACCCGTCGATCGCCCGTCTGAGCGAGAGGAACTGCTCCGCCGCGCCGCCGTCCTGGTCGAGCAGACGCTCGATCCCCCTGAGGTTGAACCCGTCGGCCTGCAGCTCCTGGATCATCCGCAGCCGCGCCACGTGCGGCGGGCCGTAGTAGCCCACCCGGTCACGCACTTCGGGGGCCGGCAGCAGCCCGCGCGCCCGATGGGAGCGGATGTTGCGAACCGTCATCCCCGTGTCGGAGGCCAGCTCTTCGATCGTCAGGTCGTTCTCGAAGTCGCCCACGTCGAGAAAGCTACCATTATGTGATGAACCGACACTTGACGTGACGGCAATTGATGTTACGTTTGCTGGCGTCATGCCGCCGACGCTCGCTCGCCGCCCCGCCGGCCGCCGTCTCCTCGACACGATCGCGGGGCCGCACGGAATCGACGGCTACCTGGAGCAGATCCACCCCCTGCTCGCGACCGAGGAGTGCCGGGCCGAGGTTGTCGCGGTCGAGCGCGGAACCGAGGACAGCGTCACCCTGACGCTGCGACCCAACCGGGCCTGGCAAGGCTTCGGAGCGGGTCAGTTCGTCCAGGTGGGAGTCGAGATCGACGGCGTCCGTCACCGGCGCTGCTACTCCCCCGCATCGGTCGAGGGGCGGCGGTCGGAGCTGGAGATCGCCGTCAGACGCCACCCCGGGGGCCTGGTCTCCAACTTCCTCGCCGAGCGGGCGAGGCCGGGGCTGACGCTGGAGCTCTCCCAGGCCGAAGGCGACTTCCGCCTGCCCGAGCCGCGGCCCGACTCGATCCTGCTGATCGGCGGCGGCAGCGGCATCACCCCGCTGATGGCGATCCTGAGGACCCTCCTCGCCGAGGGCCACCGGGGGCCCATCGCCCTGCTCTACTACACGCCCGACCCGGCGAGGACGATCTACCGCGAGGAGCTGGAAGGACTCGCGGCGGCGCATCCGAGCTTCCGCCTCGCGCGCTCCTTCACCAGGGCCCCCGGGAGCGGCGAGCTGGACGGGCATTTCAACCCCCTCCACCTCACCCAGGCCGATCCCCGCTTCGCCGAGGCGGAGACCTTCGCCTGCGGGCCGCCGGCGCTGATCGAGGCCGTCCGCGGCACCTGGGCCGACGGCCTCGAGCAGCGGCTCCACGTCGAGAGCTTCGTCCCTCCCGACCTGGCGCTCCTCGGCGAGCCGGGCGACGGCGCCGTCCGCTTCCTCGATTCCGGCCTCGAGGTGCCGAACGGCGGCGGCCCCCTGCTGGAGCTGGCCGAGGAAGCGGGCATCGCGGCGAAGTTCGGCTGCCGGATGGGGATCTGCCACACCTGCACCAGCCGCAAGGTCGCCGGCACCCACAAGAACCTGATCACCGGCGAGGTCTCCTCGGCTCCCGAGGAGGAGATCCAACTCTGCGTCTCCGCGGCGCTCGGCGACCTCGCGGTCGAACTCTGAACCTCCCGAAAGGAACAGGATGACCACTGCCACCGCAACCCGCCCGACCCCGCCCCCGGACTCGCCGACGCCGGAGCAGATCGAGCGCTTCGGCGAGGAGATGGACGCGATCCGCCAGCGCGTGCTCTCCGAGCTCGGACAGAGCGACGCCGACTACATCCGCCGCGTGATCCGCGTCCAGCGCGGCCTCGAGGCGGCCGGCCGCGGACTGCTCTGGGCGGGGGTGTTCCCGCCCGCCTGGGTCGCCGGCACCGCCGCCCTTTCGCTCTCGAAGATCCTCGACAACATGGAGATCGGCCACAACGTCATGCACGGCCAGTACGAGTGGATGAACGACCCGAAGCTCTCCGGCAAGGAGTTCGAGTGGGACACCGCCTGCCCGGCCGACCAGTGGCGCCACTCGCACAACTACATGCACCACACCTACACCAACATCGTCGGCAAGGACCGCGACATCGGCTACGGCGTCCTGCGCATGTCGGAGGAGCAGCCCTGGCGCCCCTACTACCTGGGCAACCCGGTGTGGGCGGCGCTGCTCGCCGCCTTCTTCCAGTACGGCGTCGCCCTGCACGACCTCGAAACCGAGCGGCTGCTCGGCGGCGAAGTCGAGCTCGCGGAGAAGCGCGGCCTGCTGGAGGGGATCTGGCGGAAGGTGCGCCGCCAGACGCTGAAGGACTACGTGCTGTTCCCCGCCCTCTCCGGCCCGCTCTTCGCCTTCCCCCTCGCCGGCAACGCTACGGCCAACCTGGCCCGCAACCTCTGGGCGTTCACGATCATCTTCTGCGGGCACTTCCCGGCAGGGACCCACGAGTTCAGCGAGGAGGAGACCGTGGACGAGTCCCGCGGCGAGTGGTACCACCGGCAGCTGCTCGGCTCGGCGAACCTGAGCGGCGGCCGCCTCTTCCACATCCTCTCCGGGAACCTCAGCTTCCAGATCGAGCACCACCTCTTCCCGGACCTGCCCGCCGACCGCTACTCGGAGATCTCGGTCGAGGTGCGGCAGGCCTGCGAGCGCTACGGCATCCCCTACAACGCCGGCCCCCTGCACAGGCAGTTCGGCAGCGTGGTCAAGAAGATCTGGCGCCTGGCCCTGCCGCGATAGCGGCGGTCGAAATCCCGACCGCGGGGTCGGATTTCGCATCTATAGGATCGCCAGCCGTGCCTACGTGTGACGTGCTCGTGATCGGCGCCGGCCTGGCCGGACAGCGGGCGGCCTTGGCGGCCGCCGAGCAGGGCGTATCGGTCGGGATCATCAGCAAGGTCCATCCCGTCCGCTCGCATTCCAACGCCGCCCAGGGCGGGATCAACGCCGCGCTCAACCCCGAGGACTCCTGGGAGTCGCACGCCTACGACACCGTCAAGGGCTCCGACTACCTCGGCGACCAGGACGCGATCTCGGTCATGTGCGAAGAGGCGCCGGAGGAGATCCTCCACCTCGAGCACCTCGGCGTCACCTTCCACCGCAACGAGGAGGGCAAGCTCGGCACCCGCGCCTTCGGCGGCGCCTCGGCCGCCCGCACCTACTACGTCGCCGACATCACCGGCCAGGCGATCATGCACGTCCTCTACGAGCAGCTGATGAAGCACTCCGAGCAGGTCGCCCGCTACGAGGAGTGGTTCTGCACCGCCCTCGCCCTCGACGAGGACGGCGAGTGCTGCGGCGTCGTCACCCGCAACGTCGCCGACGGCTCGATGCAGCTGTTCGGCGCCAAGTCGGTGATCCTCGCCTGCGGCGGCAACGGCCAGGTCTGGAAGCCGACCACCAACGCGCTGATCTGCACCGGCGACGGGATCGCGATGGCCTACCGGGCCGGGGCGAAGCTGATGGACATGGAGATGATCCAGTACCACCCGACGACGCTGGCCGGCAAGGGCTTCCTGATCACCGAGGGCGCCCGCGGCGAGGGCGCCCACCTGCTGAACGCGAAGGGCGAGCGCTTCATGGAGCGCTACGCGCCGAACAAGATGGAGCTGGCCTCGCGCGACGTCGTCTCCCGCGCCGAGCAGACCGAGATCGACGAGGGGCGCGGCTTCCCCGACGGCACCGTCGCGCTCGACATCACCGTGGTGCCGCGCAAGCGCGTGCACGAGGCGCTGCGCGAGATCGTCCTCGTCGGCAAGGACTTCGCCGGCGTCGACATCACCCGCGAACCGATCCGCATCAAGCCCGGCAACCACTACACGATGGGCGGGATCAAGACCGACGTCGACGGCCGCACCGAGGTCGCCGGCCTCTACGCCGCCGGCGAGACCGCCTGCGTCTCGGTCCACGGCGGCAACCGGCTCGGCGCCAACTCGCTGCTCGACACGCTGATCTTCGGCCGCCGCTCGGGCGTCGACGCCGCCGCCCGGGCGAAGCGGATCGAGGCCGCCCGCCCCTCGCCGGCGGTGCTCGAGGCCGAGGAGGAGAAGGTCGCCGCGATCGCCGCCCGCGAGAAGGGCTCCGGCCGCCGCGTCTCGGAGATCAAGCTGGAGCTGGGCGAGGCGATGGACAAATACGTCGCCGTGTTCCGCGACGAGGCCGGCATCCAGCAGGCGCTCGACACGGTGCGACGGCTGAAGGAGGAGGCGGAGAGCGCCTACGTCGACGACAAGGGCAGCGTCTTCAACCAGGACATGCTGGCGGCGATCGAGCTCGGCTACATGCTCGACAACGCCGAATGCAGCTGCGTCGCCGCGCTCGAGCGCAAGGAGAGCCGCGGCGCCCAGTACAGGACCGACTTCCCCGAGCGCAACGACGAGGAGTGGCTGAAGCACATCGACCTGCAGCAGGGCGACGACGGGCCGGAGATCTCGTACTCCGAGGTGACGATCACCCAGTGGGAACCGGAAGAAAGAACGTATTGACCCGATGATCAGCGAGCATCCATATCCGATTCTCTGCGAGCGGCGCCCGTTTGCCGGCGAAAGGTTGTTCTAATGGCCGAGTACACGCTGAAAGTGCGCAGGTTCCAGCCGGAGAGCGGCGAGGGGCCGTACTGGGAGGAATTCAAGGTCGACCTCGAGCCGTCTCTCTCTGTCCTCGACGGACTGCTCCAAGCCAAAGACCGGGACGACGGCTCTCTTTCGGTGCGCTGCTCCTGCCGGGCCGCGATCTGCGGCTCATGCGGGATGAAGGTCAACGGCCAGTCCGGCCTCGGCTGCAAGACCCAGATCGGCGAGGCGCACGAGATGGCGAACCGGCGCAACGGCGGGGACGCGCCGGGAGTTGACCACCATAGTGGGCGGCAAACCACCGGCACGTCTGCGAACCCGATTGTGGTCGAGCCGATGGGGAACATGCCCGTGATCAAGGATCTGATCACCGACATGGAGTCGACCCACTGGAAGAAGATCCGGCGGGTCACCCCGTGGCTGCTGCCGCACGGCGAGCCGCCCGAGCGCGAGTACGTGGTCGAGCCGGAATCGATGATCGACATCACCCAGTCGATGGCCTGCATCCAGTGCGGCGCCTGCGTCTCCTCCTGCCTCTCGCTGGAGGCCGACCCCGACTTCGTCGGCCCGGCGGCGCTGGCCAAGGCCTACCGCTTCGTCGGCGACCCGCGCGACGCCGAGACCAAGGAGCGGCTGCACGACCTGGCCGAGGACCCGCACGGGATCTACGACTGCACCCACTGCTTCAGCTGCGTCGACGCCTGCCCGAAGGGGGTCGCGCCGATGGACCAGATCATGCGCCTGCGCCGCAAGGCCGGCGAGGAGGGGATCGAGGACCCCAACAGCGGCCACCATCACGAGATGGCCTTTGTCGAGATCATCGAGAAGAAGGGGACGCTGGACGAGGTCGCCCTGCCGAAAGAGTCTTTTGCCTACGGGATCAAGGGCAAGCTGAAACCGAGCAAGAGGGCGATCAAGGAAATCCTCGGCGCGCTGCCGACGATCTTCCGCACGATCAAGACCGGCAAGGTGCGCAGCAAGTGGGTCGCGCCCCACCACAAGCTGCCAGGGACCGCCCAGGACGAGGTCAAGGCGATCTACAAGCACGCCGAGGCCCACCGCGAGGAATTCAACATCTACATCTCGGGCGAGGAGGACGTCGAGCCCGAGCCCGACGAGCCGACCGCCACGGCGATCGCGGACGAGGCGAAAGCCGCAACGGAGGAGGAAGCATGAAGCTCGCCTACTGGCCCGGCTGCGTCTCGCGCGGCTTCACCACCGAGCTGCACGGCTCGATGGCGTTCACCGCCGACAAGCTCGGCATCGAGCTGGTCGAACTCGACCGCGCCAACTGCTGCGGCGCCGGCGTGATCGCCGAGCACAACCAGGAGCTGGCCGACACGCTCAACGCGCGCACCTTCGCGCTCGCCCAGCAGACCGGGCTGGCGATGATGAACATCTGCTCGACCTGCCAGGGCGCCCAGTCGGAGTGCCAGCAGCGGCTCGACGCCGACTCGGCCTACCGCGCCCACATCAACGAGGCGCTGAGCGGCCAGGGGCTCGAGTACGTCAAGGGCAAGGACGGCTTCACGAACAAGAACTTCCTCTGGCTGCTGGTCGAGGACTACGGGCTGGACAAGCTGGCCGAGAAGGTCGTCCGCCCGCTCTCCGGCCTGCGGGTCGGCCCCTTCTACGGCTGCTACGTGGTCCGCCCCAAGGAGCGGCTCGGCTACGACGAGCACCCCGAGCGCGACCTCTACCTGGAGAAGGTGATCGAGACCCTCGGGGGCCAGGTCGTCGAGTACGACGGCGCCCGCAAGTGCTGCGGCTTCCCGGTGATCACGATGAACCGCGAGACCTCGCTGCGCCAGGCCGGCACCCACGTCGGCGACGCGCTCGACGCCGGCGCCGACTGCCTCGTCACCCCCTGCCCGCTCTGCCACCTCAACCTCGACATGCAGCAGCCCGAGGCGGCGAAGGTCGTCAACCGCGAGCTCGGCCTCGCCGTTCTGCACCTGCCGCAGCTGGTCGGCCTGGCGCTCGGCGCCGAGCCGAAGCAGCTCGGGATGAGCAAGCACATCGCCTCGACCGGCTGGGTCGAGGAGCGGCTGGCGGGCGCGGCTGTCACCGCGTAGTAATGCGCTTTTTGTACCTCAATTAGAGCGTTAAGCCCCCGGATCAGCGATAACGCGCTACATTTGGTGCGTTATGCCAACGCAAGAATCAGGCACCGACCAGGCGGTGCTGGCCGAACTCGGCGAGCGCGTCCGCGCCGCGAGGCTCGAGCGAAACCTGAGCCAACAGCAACTGGCAGAGGAGGCGGGGGTCGGCCGAATGACCGTGCAGCGGCTCGAGGAGGGTCGGTCGGCTTCGCTGAAAAGCCTGATTCGCATCCTTCGGCCGCTCGGTGAGCTGGACGGCCTGCGGCGGCTGCTTCCCCCGCCCGGCCCGAGCCCGCTCGAAGAAGCCCGGAGGCAGGGACGGCGAAGACAACGCGCCCGTTCGGCCCGGAAGCCGGCCTCGCCCAAACCGCAACCGGGCTCCTGGCGCTGGGGTGACGAAAGCGGAGATAGCGGTTGAGCACCGTCGCCAACGTGTACCTCTGGGGCACGCGGATCGGCGCCGTCTCCCTGCCCGACGGCGAGCGGGTGGCGAGCTTCGAGTACGACCCCGAGTTCGCCTCCAGCGGCATCGGGCCGGCGCCGATCGAGATGCCCCTCGGTGGGCGGCGATTCCATCGCTTCCCCAGCCTGTCCCAGGAGAGCTTCGCCGGGCTGCCGGGAATGCTCGCCGACTCCCTGCCCGATCGCTATGGAAACGCCCTGATCGATGCCTGGCTCGCAACCCTCGGCCGCTCCCCGGACAGCTTCGACGCCGTCGAGCGCCTCTGCTACGTCGGCAGGCGTGGGATGGGGGCGCTCGAGTTCAAACCGGCGCAGGGACCACGAGCGGCAACGGACCATCCCATCGACATCGAGGCCCTGGTCGAGCTCGCGGCCGAGGTGTTGGCCGAGCGCGCCGACCTGGCGGTCTCGCTGCGCCGGCCGGGTAGGCGCGAAGCGTTGCGGGAGATCCTCCGGGTCGGCACCTCGGCCGGCGGCGCCCGGCCGAAGGCGGTGATCGCGCTGAACCCCGAGACCAACGAGGTGCGCTCCGGCCAGCTCGACGTCGAGCCGGGGTTCGAGCACTGGATCCTCAAGTTCGACGGCGTCGAAGACCGCACCCGGGACCTGGGCGCCTCGAGGGGCTACGGCACGATCGAGTGGGTCCATTCGAAGCTGGCGAAGCGCGCCGGGATCGAGATGACCGAGTGCCGCCTGCTGGAGGAGGGCGGCCGGCGCCACTTCATGACCCGCCGCTTCGACCGCACCGACGACGGCGACAAGCTCCACATGCAGTCGCTGGCGGCATTGGCCCATCTCGACTACAACCGGCCCGGCGCCAACTCCTACGAGCAGGCCTTTCAGGCGATCCGCCGACTCGGCCTGCCCCATGCGGTCGCTGAGCAGCAGTTCCGTCGCATGGTCTTCAACATCGTCGCCCGCAACCAGGACGACCACGTGAAGAACATCGCCTTCCTGATGGACCGGGACGGGCGCTGGTCGCTCTCCCCCGCCTTCGACCTCGTCTACGCCTACAACCCCACCGGCCGCCAGACCTCGCAGCACCAGATGTCGATCAACGGCAAGCGCGACCGCTTCACGGTCGACGACCTCCGCCAGGTTGCGGCCGTAGCGTCGTTGAAACGGGGACAGGCCGAGGAGATCCTCGCCGAGGTCGTCGAGGCCGTGAAGGCCTGGCCAGAGCTGGCCGAGAATGCCGGCATCGACGAAGAGCGCATCGCCCGAATCGAGCGCGCCCAGCGCCTCGACCTGGCACAACGCTGACCGGCGATTCAGTCGAGCCCGGCCGGCCCGAGGTGGCCGCCGTCGTCTTCCCGGTCGAGCCCGACCCGGCGCGCCATCCAGCGCGCGCCGACGGTGTCGGTGAGGCCGTGGGCGACGATCGAGGAGAGGATCGCGATCGCGGCGACGTCGAAGATCAGCTCGCCCTCGCCGACCTGTGACTTGAGCACGAAGAGGGCGAACAGCATCGAGGCGACGCCCTTGGGCCCGAACCAGGCCATGAACGCCTTCTGCGCCCGGGGGATGCCGGTGCGGACGAAGGAGAGCTGGACCGCGACCGGCCGGGCGACCAGCAGGGCGAAGGCGACGAAGACGACCAGCGGCGGGATGCTGTGGTCGAAGCCGGTGACGACGATCAGCGCGCCGAACACGAAGAAGGTCAGCACCTGGAAGATCGCGCTGGTGTTCTCGGCGAATTCGACGAAGCCCTCGGGGACTTCGCGCTCGGCGGCGCCCATCGCGATCCCGCAGACGAAAGCGGCGATCAGCCCGTTGCCGATCGTCACTTCCGAGAGGCCGAAGGCGACGAGGGCGAAACCGACCGAGTAGATCCCCTCGTAGCGGGCCGTCAGGCCACCGCCGGGAAGGCGGGGGTGCAGCCGGCCGCCGAGGAAGCCGAGAACGAAGCCGACGACGCCGCCGACCAGCGCCTCGCCGACCAGCTTCGCCGCCTCGCCGCCGGGGTCGCCGCCGGGGCCGGCGAGGACGAGGAAGAAGAGCACGAACGGCAGCGCCAGGCCGTCGTTGAGCCCGGACTCGAGGTTGAGCGTGTGCCGCACCGAGCTCGGCACCAGGCGCGAAGTGACGACGGCCGAGGTGACGACCGGGTCGGTCGGCGAGAGGACCGCGGCGAGCAGGAACGCCTCGGGCCAGGAGAGGCTCGGGAACAGAGCCTTGGCGGCCAGCGCCAGCAGCGCCATCGTGATCGGCATCGCGATCACCAGCGCCCGCGCCACGGGGCTCCAGTGGCGCAGCAGCAGCTCGCGCTCGACGAACATCCCGTCTGAGAACAGGGTGAGGATCAGCGCCAGCTCGATCAGCTCGACGATCGACTGGTCGGTCGCGTCGACGTGGACCACGCCGGTGGCGGCCAGCCCGATCCCCAGCGCCACCGAGAAGACCGAAGCCGACAGCACGGTCCCCCGGAACACCCCCGACAGCGCCGCGACCACGGCCAGCAGGCCGCCGAACAGCAGGACCGCTTCGCCGAAGCCGATGTGCATGGGTGGCTTATATGGGTTCGACCGGGCGGCCGTCGAGCCGCGCTCAGCCGAGCAGGCCGCGCTCGACCAGCAGCTCGGCCAGCTGAACGGTGTTGGTGGCGGCGCCCTTGCGCAGGTTGTCGGAGACGATCCAGAGGTCGAGGGCGCGCTCGTTGCCGGGGTCGCGGCGGATGCGGCCGACGAAGACGTCGTCGCGACCCTCGGCCTCGATCGCCATCGGATAGCGGGCCGCGGCCGGATCGTCGACCACGGTCACGCCGGGCGCCGCGGCGAGCAGCTCCCGCGCCCGCTCCGACTCCAGCGGCTCGCGCGTCTCGACGTTGACCGCCTCCGAGTGGCCGGTGACGACCGGCACCCGGACGCAGGTCGCGCTGACCCGGATCGCGGGATCGCCGAGGATCTTGCGGGTCTCGTCGATCAGCTTGCGCTCCTCGTCGGTGTGGTCGTCGCCCGCGGGGAAGCTGCCCGCCTGCGGCAGGGCGTTGAAGGCGATCCGGTGCGGGTAGGCCGCGGCGACGGGATCGTGCTGGTCGAGCACCGCCCGCGACTGCGCCAGCAGCTCGTCGATCGCCGCCTTGCCGGTGCCGGAGACCGCCTGGTAGGTGGAGACCACGAGGCGCTCGATCCCGGCGGCGTCGTACAGCGGCTTCAGCGCGACGACCATCTGCATCGTCGAGCAGTTCGGGTTGGCGACGATGCCGCGGTGGCCGGCGAGCGCCTCGGGGTTGACCTCGGCGACGACCAGCGGCACGTCGTCGTGCATCCGCCAGTAGCTGGTGTTGTCGACGACCACGGCGCCGGCGGCGACCAGCTTCGGCGTCCACTCGGCGCTGACCGCGCCGCCGGCCGAGGAGAGGACGACGTCGAGCCCCTCGATCGACTCCTCGCTGAGGCCGCGCACCTCGAGCTCCCGATCGCCCCACTCGATCGTCTTGCCGGCCGAGCGCTCGGAGGCGAAGGGAACGACCTCGGAGGCGGGAAATTCGCGCGCGGCGAGCAGCTCCAGGATCGTCGTCCCGACCAGCCCGGTCGCGCCGAGGACGCCGACCCTCATGCGACCGTCGGGCGCTGCCCGGACCCCATCGGGTCCTCGCGGCGGACCGCGTCGGCGCCCAGCTCGAACGCCTCGTGCAGCGCCCGCACCGCGTCCGGCACGCGGTCGGCGGAGATGACGCATGAGATCTTGATCGGCGAGGTGGAGATCATCTCGATGTTGATCCCCTCGCCGCCGAGCACGGCGAAGACCTTGGCGGCGACGCCCGGGTGCGAGCGCATGCCGGCGCCGACGATCGAGACCTTGCCGATCCGCTCGTCGCTGCGCACGCCCTGGCTGACGGCGAGCGCGGAGACGGTGTCGGTCGCGGCGGCCAGGTCGGAGCGGTCGACGGTGAACGAGAGGTCGGCGAGCGCGTCGTCTCCCACCGGCTCGTTCTGGATGATCACGTCGACGTTGATCCCGGCGTCGGCCAGCGCGGTGAAGATCCGCCCGGCATTGCCGGGCTCGTCGCTGACCCCGGTCAGGGTCACCCGCGCCTCGCCGTCGGAGTGGGTCACTGCGGTTACGAAAGGCTGCTCCACGGTCTCCTTCTCGCTCTCGGCTTCGCTGACCACGAGGGTACCGGGGCCGTCCTCGAAGCTGCTGCGGCAGTGGATGCGGACGCCGTTGTTGCGCGCGTACTCGACCGAGCGCAGCTGCAGCACCCTGGCGCCGGAGGCCGACATCTCGAGCATCTCCTCGTAGGAGGCGTAGGACAGCTTGCGGGCGTCGGGGACGATCCGCGGGTCGGCGCTGAAGATCCCGGCGACGTCGGTGTAGATCTCGCAGACGCCGGCGCCGAGCGCCGCCGCGAGCGCGACCGCGGTGGTGTCGGAGCCGCCGCGACCGAGCGTGGTCACGTCGTGGCTGTCGGTCGAGACGCCCTGGAAGCCGGCGACGAGGACGATCCGGTCCCCCTCCAGCGTCTCGCGGATGCGGTCGGCGCGGACGTCGACGATCTTCGCCCTGGTGTGGAAGGAGTCGGTGACGATCCCCGCCTGCGAGCCGGTCAGCGAGATCGCCTCGTGACCCATGTCGTGAATCGCCATCGCGCAGAGCGCGCAGGAGATCCGCTCGCCGGTCGAGAGCAGCATGTCCATCTCCCGCGCCACCGGCCGGGCGGAGATCTCCATCGCCTGGGCGACCAGCTCATCGGTCGTCTTGCCGCGGGCCGAGAGCACGGCGACGACGCGGCTTCCTGCCTCGCGGGCGGCGACGATCCGCCCCGCGGCGCGCTTGATCTCATCGGCGCCGGCGACCGAGGTGCCGCCGAACTTCATCACGACGATGTCGGAATTCCCGTTCTCCATGCGAGCGTCCGAGGATAGTCGGGCAACGCCCCCCGCCGCGCCCGCGCGATCGTTATCCAAATCTTCTCAAGATCGAAACAAGCCATTTACCGCAGTGGCCGCGCATTCGGGAATTCTGGCCGCCATGCCGGTCGAACCGCCGGCTCCGGAGTCGTCGCAGGCGTCCTACCGGATCGCGAACCTCGAGGTCCGGCCTGCCGAGCTGCAGGTCCTGGTCGACGAGCGCCGGGTCGGCTTCACGGTGCGCGAGTTCGAGCTCTTCTTCCTGCTCTCCAAGCGCCTCGACACGGTCGTCCAGCGCCCCGAGATCTACCGCCTGATGTGGGGCGGCGAGATGCAGCGCCGCAACCGCTCGGTCGACGTCCTCGTCCGCAAGGTCCGCGGCAAGCTCGAGCGGGCGGCCCCCGACTGGCGCTACGTCCACACCCACTTCGGCATCGGCTACCGCTTCGCCCCCGAACACGTGCGTTGACCGCAGATCGCACGGATTCCTGGATCTTCACCCGATTTGGTTGCGTATCTATGCCTGATAGAGCATAATTGATCGAGTGACCTCTGGGGAGCTGATCAAGCACAGGCGCCGGCGCCATGGGCTCAGCCAGCAGACCTTGGCGCTGCGAGCGGCCACCGACCAGGCCGCGATCAGCCGCATCGAGCGGGGCGAGGTCTCGCCCAGCGTTGAGACCGTCGAGCGACTGCTTGCCGCGATGGGCGAGCAGCTGACGTTGGAGCACGAGCCCCTGACGAGAAGCCACGATCCCTTGCACCTGCGTGCGGCTCTCCAGCGCAGCCCAGAGGAACGGCTGCGGCTGGCGATCTCGTGGAACCGGCTGGCCGGGCGCCTGACCGATGCGGGAAGGCGAGCGAATGCCGGATGAGCGCAAGCCGGAGCCGCTGGACGCGCAGCGAATCCTCGAGGAGCTCGCCCACCACCGAGTCGACTTCGTTCTGGTCGGGGGGATGGCCGCGCAGACGCATGGCAACACCCGCATGACCGACGACGTCGACGTGATCCCACAGCCCGACCCGCAGAACCTCGAGCGCCTGGCCGACGCCCTGCGGGCGCTGGACGCGCGGGTGCTCAACCCCGGACACGAGAACCTCGAGATCGAAGCCGCGATGCTGCCGCGGGCGACGATCTGGCAGCTCGCCACCCCGCACGGCGACATCGACATCCTCCACGACGCGCCCGGCGCCGCACCGTACGACGAGCTGCGGGAGCGCGCCCTCGTGATCGCGCTCGACGATCTGCGCATCCCGGTTGCCGGTCGCGACGACCTGATCCGGATGAAGCTCGCCCGTGGCCGACCAGTCGACCGCGCCGACGTCGCCGCGCTGACCGACGCTGAGACGAGTCCGGAGACGTGAGCAACCCCTGCCCAAGTCAGCATGCATTCCCCCAAACGTCCCAGCGATTGGTTAATGTCGCTAGGCGGATGCCCGAGGAGTCCCCGAACGTGCAGCTCAGCGTGCCCCCCGACAAGATTGCTGGGAGCTATGCAAACGTCGTCAGTGTCTGGCATACGCCGCACGACTTCGCCATTGATTTCTGTGTCAATCAGCCGTACGCGAGCGGTCCCGACGCCCTGGCGGTCCAGGTCGTTGCACGAGTCCGAATCCCGCCGACCATTGTCTTGGATCTGCTTCGGGCCTTGAACGACAACCTCGGCCAGTATGAGCAGAAGCTAGGGCCCGTCAAACGTCCAGGCGAGGACAACGAGGAAGAGGATGTCTAGGGTCGCCATCGATATCACCCCAGTGCCCGTTGTCAGTAGCGGATTTCTCCCCAGCTTTCGTCTGGGGGATGAAGTGTCGCCTGTCGATTACCAGACGCCACAGCGACCGCCGCTGAAGTGGACCCGTCACCCAGGCGAAGGCGGCGCAGCATTCTCGGTCTACGACCCTCTATCCGGAGTCTTCGGGTCAGGCGCCGACCCGCGCAAGGCTCTTCAAGATCTGTCTGTCGCTATGCGCGAGCACCGCGAAGTGCTTGAACGACAGAAGAAACTGTCGCCCGCACTACAACGTCAGCTCGATCAGCTCCGCCGTCACTGACGGATCGACCGTTGGCGCAGCGATCCGCGAAGCTCGTTGCCCATTCGCTGGAAGCGAAGGGCATGGAACGGGACGAGAATCACCACCACATGTTTCGCAAGCAGGTTGATGGCGTCACCACTCTGGTGACGCGGATATCGCATGGCGCTCGCGAGCTAGACGAGGGACTCGGGCTTCTGATGGGCAAGCAACTCTGTCTACATCTGAAGGAGTTTTGGTCTCTGGTCGACTGCCCCCTCTCCGAGGAAGACTGGGATCAGCTCGTCGCAGAACGATGCAGCCACGGCCGTAATCCATTTCTTCCGTAGGCCACACCCAAGCCGTCGACACACGGAGGGAGCAAAGCTGAGTCGATGTGGACTTCCCCGGTCCGGGACTTCCAAAGTGAGCTAGATCACACTTCTAGATATATCGGCGCGATATATCTTGGGCATGGAGCTGAGCGCGACCGCGTATGTGATCCTCGGGATGGTCAGCGTCGAGCCGCGGTCGGGATATGAGATCAAGGCGCTGGTCGACCAGACGACGCGGTTCTTCTGGGCCGCCAGCTACGGGCAGATCTATCCGGAGCTGAAGCGGCTGGCCGAGGCGGGGATGATCGCCGGGTCCGACGCGCCGCGCGGCGGGCGCAGGCGGACCGTCTACGCGATCACCGCCGACGGCGAAGCGGCGCTGAAGGACTGGCTGCGGCAGGCTCCCGCCACGTATGAGATGCGCGAGGAAGGGCTGCTGAAGCTGTTCTTCGCCGGCGTCCTGTCGCCTGAGGAATCGGCCGAGATCCTGCGCTGGATGGGGGAGCACCGCAGCGGCGTCGCCGAGCGGCTGCGCTCGATGGAGCCGCTGGCCGCCGAGAAGAACGAGGCCGGCGATCCGTTCCCGCTGATGGTGCTGGGGGGCGGGATCGAGTTCAACGAGTGGTTCGCCGACTGGTGCGAGCGGATGGAGCGACAGCTGCTCGGCTCGGAGCCCGAAGGGCAACGCCTCGCAGCGAGCCGCGGCAAGAAAGGGGAAATCTGATGTTCGACGCCCTCGCCCGCCTCGCCGACCGCCGCGCCCGCCGGATCGGCCTGCTCGCTATCGCCCTCTTCCTCCTCGCCGGCGCGCTTGGCGGCTCGGTCGCCTCGCGCCTCGACCCCTACGGGGCGGACGATCCCGCCACCGAGACGGTCAAGGCGAGGGAAAGGCTCGAGGACGCCGGCCTGCGGGCTCCCGCGGTGATCGCCGTCGTCGAGAACGCCCCGGTCGCCTCCCCCGCCACCCGCAGGCGGGTGGAGGCGCTCGAGGGCGTCGTCCGCCGCCGAGGCGACGTCGCCTCGGTCGGCGGCTACTACGACACCCACTCCCCCGCCTTCGTCTCGCGCGACCGCCGCTCCACCTACTTCGCGGTCGCGCTGAAGCCGACCGATGACAAGCGCGTGCAGGAAGTCGGCGCCGACATCGCCGAGCGGCTCTCGCGCGAGCCCGGCGTCCTCGTCGGCGGCTTCGCAGTCGCCCAGGAGCAGGTCAACAAGCAGGTCGAGACCGACCTGCGGACCGCCGAGCTGCTCGCCTTCCCGCTGCTGTTCCTGCTCTCGCTGCTGTTCTTCCGCAGCCTCGTCGCCTCGCTGCTGCCGCTGATGATCGGCGGCCTGGCGATCGTCGGCACCTTCCTGATCCTGCGGATCGCCAGCGAATTCGGCTCGATCTCGATCTTCGCCCTGAACCTGACGACCGCGCTCGGGCTGGGGCTGGCGATCGACTACAGCCTCTTCATCGTCTCCCGCTACCGCGAGGAGATCGCCAAGGACGGCCCGGGCCTGGCGGCGATGCGGCGGGTGATGGCGACCTCCGGCCGCACCGTCCTGTTCTCCTCGCTGACCGTCGCCGCGGCGCTCGCCTCGCTGCTCGTCTTCCCGCAGCGCTTCCTCTACTCGATGGGCCTCGGCGGCTCGCTGGTGGCGCTGTTCGCGGCGACGATCTCGCTCACCGTCCTGCCCGCCGTCCTCACCCTGCTCGGCACCCGCGTCAACGCGCTCTCGCCGCGCTTCCTGCAGCGCCGCGCCGATGCCGACACGCAGCCCGACGAGAGCGGCTTCTGGTACCGCCTCTCGCGCTTCGTGATGCGGCGGCCGATCCCCGTCGCGACCCTGAGCGCGCTGCTGCTGATCGTCCTCGGCCTGCCCTTCCTCGGGATCAAGTTCAACACCGTCGACCCGACCGTGCTGCCGGAGTCGGCGAGCGCCCGCCAAACCTACGACACGGTCAGCTCGGAGTTCCCGCCCTACCGGGAAACGCCGATCTGGATCGACTTCGAAGGCGGCGGGCCGAAGGCGGCAGCGGCGTTCGCCGCCCGGGTGCGGCGACTCGACGGGGTCAGCGAAGTCGTGCCACCGCGCCGGCTCGCCGCCGGCGTCACCGCGATCCAGGCCGTCTCCGCCAACCCGTTCGTCTCCGACGCCAGCCAGGAAACGGTGAAGGCGATCCGGGCGCTGCCGGCGCCGCCGCGGACGGCGGTGCTGGTCGGCGGCGCGACCGCCGACTTCGTCGACTTCCAGGGCAGCCTCGCGCGGCAACTGCCGATCGCCCTGGCGATCGTGATCGTCTCGACCCTGGCGATCCTCTTCCTGATGACCGGCTCGGTGATCCTGCCGGTCAAGTCGTTGATCATGAACTTCCTCAACCTCAGCGCCGTCTTCGGCCTGCTGGTGCTGATCTTCCAGGACGGGCGGCTCGAAGGCTTCCTCGGCTACAGCGGCTCGGGCGCGATCGAGCAGACGATGCCGATCCTGCTGTTCGCCGTCGCCTTCGGCCTCTCCACCGACTACGCCGTCTTCCTGCTCTCGCGGATCAAGGAGGCGCGCGACGGCGGCGCCGGCGAGTCGGAGAGCGTCGCGATCGGGCTCGAGCGGACCGGGCGGATCGTCACCGCGGCGGCGCTGCTGTTCGCGGTCGCGATGGGCGCCTTCGCGACCTCCAAGATCGTCTTCATCAAGGAGAACGGGGTCGGGACGGCGCTGGCGGTGCTGATCGACGCCAGCATCATCCGCGCCCTGCTGGTCCCCTCGCTGATGGCGCTGCTCGGCAGGTGGAACTGGTGGGCGCCGGCGCCGCTGCGGCGCCTGCACGATCGCTTCGGGGTCAGCGAGTCCGGCCTGCCCGAGCCCCCGGCCGAGCCGGAGCCGGAGCGGGCTTGACGCAGCAGTAGGCCCACAGCCCCGGTCGCTCGGAGCCGACGATGCCGGCGTCCTTCAGCTGAGATCGGGTTTGTCAATGCATAGGATCGGGTCACGGATCGTCACTCGAGATTCAGTTGGAAGGGAACCGCGACAACGCGTACGCGCCGGCGATGATGGGCACCCCCGTCACCAAGCAGCTCTCGACGCTCGACCGCTACCTCCCGGCTTGGATCGGGGTGGCGATGGGCGTCGGGCTCGGCCTTGGCGCCCTGATCCCCGGCTTGGAGGGTGTTCTCTCCTCCGTCGCCATAGGGGGCACCTCGCTGCCGATCGCGATCGGGCTGCTGTTGATGATGTACCCGGTGCTGGCCCGGGTTCGCTACGAGGAGCTTGGGCGGCTGCGCGGCGAACGCAGCCTCTTCGTCTCCTCGCTCGTCCTCAACTGGGTGATCGGCCCGGCGCTGATGTTCGCCCTCGCCTGGCTGATGCTTCCCCATGAGCCCGCCTATCGCACCGGCCTGATCGTCGTCGGACTCGCGCGCTGCATCGCGATGGTGCTGGTGTGGAGCGAGCTTGCCTGCGCTGACCGCGAGGCCACCGCGGTCCTGGTCGCGATCAACTCGCTCTTTCAGATCGTCGCCTACAGCCTGCTCGGCTACTTCTACATCTCGGTCCTGCCCGCGTGGCTCGGCCTCGATGCAGAAGGCTTCTCGGTCGGCATCTGGGAAGTCGCCCGCACCGTCCTGATCTTCCTCGGCATCCCGCTCGCCGCCGGCTACCTGACCCGCGCGATCGGGTTGAGGCATCGCGGCAGGGAATGGTACGACGAGAGCTTCCTGCCGCGGATCGCCCCGATCACCCTCTACGGACTGCTGTTCACGATCGTCTTGCTGTTCGCGCTGCAGGGCAACCAGATCACCAGCCGGCCGCTCGACGTGGCGCGGATCGCGCTGCCGCTGCTGGCCTACTTCGTCCTCATGTTCGCCGTCGCCTTCGCCTGGGGGAAAGCCTCGGGCTTCGGCTACCCGCGCACCGCGACCCTCGCCCTGACCGCCGCCTCCAACAACTTCGAGTTGGCCATCGCGGTCGCGATCGGCGTCTTCGGCGCGACCTCGGGCGAGGCGCTCGCCGGGGTCGTCGGACCGCTGATCGAGGTGCCGGTCCTGGTCGGACTGGTCTACGTCTCGTTGTGGGCGCGCGGGCACTGGTTCGCGGGCTCGCCCGGTGGCCCGGCGGCAAGCGCCGAGGGGGTGGCGAACTGATGGCGAACGCCCTGTTCGTCTGCCTGCACAATGCCGGGCGCTCGCAGATGAGCCGGGGGCTCTTCGAACGCGCCGCCGCCGGCCGCCACGCCGCTGAGGCCGCCGGCACCAGGCCGGCCGCGCGCCTGCACCCCGCGGTGGTCGAGACGATGACGGAGATCGGCATCGAGATCTCCGACCGCCGCCCGAAGCTCCTGACCGCCGAGATGGCCGAGTGGGCCGATGTCGTCGTGACCATGGGCTGCGGCGACGAATGCCCCTACATCCCCGGCAAGCGCTACGTCGACTGGGACCTCGAGGACCCGGCGGGTAAGTCGATCGAGTTCGTCCGCGAGCTGCGCGAGGAAATCTCAGGCCGGGTCGATTCCCTGCTCGCCGAACTCGACGGGAACCGGCCGTGAGCACGCGCCTCGGCATCGACGGCTGCGGACGCATGGGCAGGCTTGCGATGCGCGCGGCCCGGGACGGCCGGAGCTCGACTTCGTCCAGGTCAAGGTCCCGAACCGGCCGGAGCGGGCGAAGCAGTCGTTCGTGCTGCCTACCGGTCGGCGCGGACCACGCAGCGAAAGCCGATGTGCCCGGTCGAGGTGTCGGCGCTGACGCCCTGGCGGGCCGCGGGGCGGTAGCGCAGGCAGTAGTTGGGTGCGCAGAGGTGCGAGCCGCCCTTGGTGACCCGGCGCGGCATCTGCGAGCCGGGGTCCGGCGCGCAGCAGGGTTTCTCTGCCGCAGCGGCGGCGTGGCTATCGCCGAACAGGTCGGCGGTCCATTCCCAGACGTTGCCGGTGACGTCGTAGAGCCCGTAGCCGTTCGGCGGATAGCGGCCGACCAGCGAGGTCCGCTGTTCGCGCTTCGGCTTCAGGCTCTGCCAGGGGAACTCGCCCTGCCAGGTGTTGGCGAGCGGCTGCCCGCCCGGGGCGTCCTCGTCGCCCCAGGCGTAGACCTTCCCCTCGAGCCCGCCGCGGGCGGCGCGCTCCCACTCGGCCTCGGTCGGCAGCGACTTGCCGGCCCACTCGGCGTAGGCCTCGGCGTCCTCGTGGGCGACGTGGACGACGGGGTGGCGCTCGCGGCCGCCGATCTTGCTGCCGGGCCCCTCGGGGCGGCGCCAGTAGGCGCCGGGGGTGTAGGTCCACCAGTTGGAGACGTCGTGCAGGTCGACCGGCCCGGCGGTGCGGTTGAAGACCAGCGAGCCGGGCACCAGCAGGGCCGGGTCGGCGCCGGGGAGCTGGCTCGGGTCCGGCACCCGCTCGGCGACGGTGACGTAGCCGGTCGCCTTGACGAAGCGGCGGAACTCGGCCACGGTGACCGGGTGCTCGTCGATCCAGAACCCCTCGACCTCGGCCTCGTGGACCGGCGCCTCCTCGGGGTAGAAGTCCTCGCAGCCCATCAGAAAGGCGCCGCCGGGGATCCAGGCCATCTCCTCGGCCGGGGCCGCCCCCGGGCTCGCTTCGCTCTGGCTCGGCATCGATCAAACGCTAGCGATCCCGCAGCCTCGCCTCTCGGAGCGGCGCGAAGCGGCGGAGGCTAGGCGAACGCCTGGCTGGCGCGGCGGCGCAGATCGGCGTTGAGCATCCCGGTGACCTGGCTGGGGCGCTCGCCGGCGCTGGGGATCGCGTCGCCAATCAGCCCGCTGGTGCGGAAGCCGTAGAGCGGCGCGTCGAAGCCGGCGTCGCGGATCCTGCGCACGAGCTGGACCGCCGAAGGGGTGTCGGCGCCGGGTCCGCAGAGCACGATCGCGGTCGGGTCGAGGGCGCGCAGGGCGCGCTCCATCCGCTCCTCGCCGAGCTCGTCGGAGAGCGTCAGCACGCGGAAGCCGGCGCGGCGCAGGGCGAGGTCGAGCGCCTGCGCGTGGGCCCCCTCGGCCTCGTTTCCACGGCTGGCGTCGAGCAGCAGGATCCCGGCCGGGCGCGAGGCGGTCGCGGCGAGGCGGCGGGCGCCGTGCAGCCAACCGGTCGCCCAGCGGGCGGCGAACTCCAGCTCGGCCTCGCGCTCGGGGTCGGCGGCCAGCTCGTCGATCGCGGGCAGGACCATCTCCTCGACCGTGCGCTCCAGCGGCCGCAGCGCCATGCTCTCCTCGACCATGCGGTCGGCGGCGCCCTCGTCGAAGGCCTCGAAGGCGGCCCGCAGGCCGTTGCCGCTGGCCGGCGCAGCCTGGCGCTGGCGCGAGAGCTCGATCGCCGAGGAGATGTTGCCGGTCTCGGCGAGCGCGTCACGCAGCGTCTGCAGCTCGACCAGCTCGTAGTTGCGGTGGTTGCCGGGGGTGCGCTTCGGCACCGGGAAGCCGTAGCGGCGCTCCCAGCTGCGCAGCGTGTTCGGGCTGACGCCCAGAACTTCCGCGGCGGCATTGGTTCGGATCCCCGGCATGCGCAGCATTCTGACACCCGTATTCGAGGTTTACACCGGTTATGGACAGATTTCGGAAATCTGTCAGCGATCTTGCAAGACGCCGACGCCCACCGGCTGGCTCACCGCGCGGGCTCGCCACATCGCGTCGTCGGCCTTGTGCAGCAGCACATCGGCGTCATTGCCGTGCTCCGGACAGGAGACGACGCCGGCGGTGACGCCGATCGGAAGGCCGCCGGCGGCCTCGAGCTCGTCGAGCTGGCGCAGCAGCCGCTCGGCCATCTGCACCCCGCCGACCGTGGTCTGGTTCGGGGCCAGCACGCAGAGCGCGTCCTCCTCGAGCCGGTAGGCCTCGTCGAGCAGCCGGCTGCCGTCGGCGAGCGCGGCGCCGACCACCGCCAGGGCGGTCTCGCGATCGCCGCCGCCGTCGCCGCTCCGCACCCCCGGTCCCTCGACGTCGAAGACGACCAGCGCGAAGGGGTGCTCGTAGCGGCGGCTCGCCTCGATCAGCTGCTCGAGCCGGCGGCGCATCTGGCCCGGGCGGTAGAGGCTCGGGTGGTGCTCGTCCTCGCCCGCCGGCTCCGCCTCGGCCCGCTCCCAGAGGGTGCCGACCGCGGTCGCGGTCACCGAGCCGAACTCCTCGGCGAGCTTCTGCGCGGCGGCGGCGAAGGCGGCGTCGCCGCCGGACATCTCCTCGTGCAGCTTGCCGAGCAGCGTCGCCTGCAGCGAGGAGACCTCCCGGGCCAGCTGCCCGGGCGCTGAGTCACCGTCTAGCTCGGTCCTGGTCGGAGCGCCGGTCGCCACGCAGAGACCTTGGCGAAGCGGGCGGACGCAAGGCGGCGAAAAGACCCAATTTGCGACGTGACAACTGTCTAGGCAATCCGGCCATTTTGCGGACTGCGGGGCCCTTTCGCTTCGTGTCAGTCGAGCGTGCGGCGGCCGGTCAGGGCCTTGCCCAGGGTGACCTCGTCGGCATGCTCGAGATCGGCGCCGATCGGCAGGCCGCTCGCCAACCGGGTGACCGCCGCCTTGCCGCGCAGCAGCTCGGCGATGTGCAGCGCCGTCGCCTCGCCGGTCGTGGTCGGGTTGGTGGCGAGGACGACCTCGCGGATCTCGCCGCGATCGACCCGCGCGACCAGCTCGGCGACCTTGATGTCGCTCGCGTCGACCCCGTCGATCGGCGAGAGCGCGCCGCCGAGCACGTGGTAGAGGCCGCGGTACTCGTGGGTGCGCTCGATCGGGATCACGTCGGCCGGTTCCTCGACCACGCAGATCGTCTCGCGGTCGCGGTCGGGGTCGGAGCAGATCCGGCAGAGCGGGCCCTCGGAGAGGTTGAAGCACCGCTCGCAGAGGCCGACCTTCTCCTTCACCTCGCGGATCGCCGTGGCCAGCGCCGCCGCCTCCTCGTCGGGCGCGCGGAGGATGTGGAAGGCGAGCCGCTGGGCCGTGCGCTGGCCGATCCCCGGCAGCCGCGAGAGCTCGGCAACGAGGCGGGAGAGCGGCGCTGGGCCCTCGGCGCTCACATTCCCGGCAGGCCGAGGCCTCCGGTGATCCCGCCCATCTTCGAGCCGGCCAGCTCCTGGGCGGCGCGCAGCGCCTCGTTGACGGCAGCCTGGACCATGTCGGCCAGCATCTCGGCCTCCTCGGGGTCGACCGCCTCGGGGTCGATCGAGATCTCGCGCAGGGTCAGGTCGCCGCCCATCTTCACCTTCACCATGCCGCCGCCGGCGCTCGCCTCGACGACCTCGTCCTTCAGCTGCTCCTGCGCCTGCTCCATCTGCGCCTGCATCTGCTGCGCCTGCTTCATCAGCGCGTTGACGTCAAAGCCCCCCGGCCCGCCCCGTGCCATCTAACCGACCTCCTCCGCATCGAACTCGCTTTTGATCTTCTCCACCAGCGCCTCGTGGCCGCCGGCATCCTGGGACTCCTCCTCCGCAGCAACGGCATTCTCCTCAGCTTCCAGCACGACATAGGCGGGTCGCAGCTTCTCCCCCAGCACGACCTCCAGGGCCCCGACCAGCTGCTCCCGCTTGTCGGGGGCCTCCGCCTTGCGTTTGTTGAACGTGTGCGCGGCGGGGAACCCGATCGACACGACCCGCTCCTCGGCATCGACCGTCACAGGCCTAGCCCCGTCGAACGAAGCCGCCAGAGCGGGCGCCGTCTGCATCAGCTGATCGAGCACCGCCGGCCAGACTCGGACGACCTCCTCGATGCCCAGGGACGAGGGCGCTTGGGCCGCGGGTCCTGTCGCCGGGGTGGGGGGCCCTGCTTGGGCTACGCGCTCCTCCGGGCGACGGGATGAATCGCCTGCAGGGTCGTCGGCTTGCCCTCCGGAGCCTTCGCCCGGCGCAGGACCCCCCACCCCGGCGCCTCCCGCGGCAGAAGCGTCGGAGCTCGACGGCGACGGCTCGGGCGCGCCGGCCGGGACGGTGTCTGCGGCGGCAGGCGTGGAGGTCGGTTCCTCCCCCGCTGCCTGCGAGGGAGAGGTGCCCTCCTCCGCGACAGGGCCCGCCGGCCGCGACGCCCCCGTCCCTCGCTCGAGTCGCTCGATGCGCCTCAGGAGACCCTCGGTCGAGGGATCCAAGTCGGGCCTAGCTGCCTTCAGCAGAGCGATCTCGACGGCCATGCGGGCGTCGTCGCCCTCGCGGACCGCGGTCAGAGCTGCCGAGAGCTCGTCGATCGTGCGGACGAGGGAGGCAGCTGAGATCGCTTCAGCCTGCGCGGTCAGGCGCCCCGCATCGGTGGCGGTGACGACGAACGTGTTGGGAACCTCGCCGATCGTCTGGGTGACCAGCAGGTGCCGCAGGTGGGCGAGCAGGTCGCGGGCGAACTGAGCGGGGTCGCGGCCCGAGCGGGCCATCTCGTCGACCTGCAGCAGCACCGCCTTGGGGTCCTCGGCGACCACCGCGTCGACGGCGCCGAACAGCAGCTCGGCGTCGGCCGCACCCAGCAGCTCCAGCACCGCCTCGAGGCGGACCTGCGGGCCGTCGAAGGAGACGATCTGGTCGAGGGTGCCGAGCGCGTCGCGGAAGCTGCCGGAGGCGGAGCGGGCGATCGTCGCCGTCGCCCCGTCGTCGATCTCGATCGACTCCGCCGCGGCGACCCGCTGCAGCACCTCGGAGATCTGCTCCAGCGAGGGCCGCTGGAAGTCGAAGCGCTGGCAGCGATCGGCGATCGTCGCCATCACCTTGTGCGCCTCGGTGGTGGCGAGGACGAAGACGGTGTTCGGCGGCGGCTCCTCGAGCGTCTTCAGGAAGGCGTTCCAGGCCTCTTTGGTCAGCATGTGCGCCTCGTCGAGGATGTAGACCTTCCAGCGGCCGCCGGCCGGCGCGTAGGCGACCCGCTCGCGCAGATCGCGGACGTCGTCGACGGAGCGGTTGGAGGCGGCGTCCATCTCGATCACGTCGATCGAGCTGCCGGCGGCGATCGTCACGCACGACTCGCACTCGCCGCACGGCGCCACCGTCGGACCGCCGCGCTCGCAGTTCAGCGAACGGGCGAGGATCTTCGCCATCGAGGTCTTGCCGGTCCCGCGCGAGCCGACGAACAGGTAGGCGTGGTGGACCTTGCCCTGCTCGACCGCGTTGCGCAGGGTGCGGACGACGTGCTGCTGGCCGACCACCTCGTCGAACGATCCGGGGCGATGGCGGCGGTAGAGGGAGGTCGAATCGCTGGGCGGCGGCACTCGGGCCAGTGTATCTGCGAGCGCGGGGCGCCTTTTCGGGGATACGCCCGAGGAAGGCGGCCCGCTGTAGGTTGCGCCGGTGCCGCAGGGTCTCCGCAAGTGGCTAACGCCCGCCGCCTGGGTCACCGCCGTCGCGGCGGCCCTGCTGGCGGTCTTCCCGCTCGGCTTCCCCAACTACGACACGATCTACGCGCTCGTCTGGGGGCGCGAACTGGCGCACGGCATCAGCCCCGATTACGGCGCCGCCCTGCCCCCCACCCCGCACCCGCTCGCGGATCTGCTCGGCCTGGTGACGACGCCGCTCGGCGACGGCGCGATCACGGTGACGATGGTCGTCGCCTACGCCTCGCTCGGCCTGGTCGGCTACCTCGTCTACCGGCTCGGCGAGCGCTGGTTCGACCGCCCGATCGGCGTCGTCGCCGCGCTGATCGTCCTCACCCGCGCCCCCTTCCTCTCCAACGGCCTGCGCGCCTACGTCGACCTCCCCTACATCGCCCTCGTCCTCGGCGCCCTCGCCATTGAGACGCGCAAACCACGAGCCGGCCGGCCCGTCCTCGCTCTCCTCGCCCTGGCCGGCCTGCTCCGCCCCGAGGCCTGGCTCTTCTCCCTCGCCTACCTCGCCTACCTACTCCTAAGTCCCACAGAAGCTTCCGCCCCCCCAGCCGGGGGCCCCTCCGCTGCAAGCCCATCCCGCCAACTTGGTGCCGAAGAGGAGACGAGGGCACCCCTCGAACGGGCGGATACTCAAATTGCCGGCCTAATTAGGCTGGCAATTGTCCGGGCGAGGGGTGCCCTCGTCTCCTCGCCCTCACGCTTTGCGGCGCTCGTGACGCTCGCCCTGGCCGCCCCGATCCTCTGGGCCCTGTTCGACTGGATCACGACCGGCAGTCCCACCTACTCGCTCACCGGCACCCAGGCAACGGTGGAAACGCTGGCCCGCAAGACCGGCCCGATCGACCTCGTCCTCTACGGCCCCCGCGCGCTCGGCGAAGTCATGCAGTGGCCGGGGATGGTCGGCGCCGCGGGGGGCGTCGTCCTCGGCTTCGCCGTCCTGCGCCGCCGCTCGGCGCTCGGCCTCGCCGCCTCGATCCTCGCCCTCGGCGCCTTCGCGCTGCTCGCCTGCGCCGGCCTGGCGATCCTCGCCCGCTACACGATGCTCGCCGCGGCGGTGCTGTCGATCTTCGTCGCCCTCGCGCTGCTCGGCTGGCGCCTGCTGGAGCCGGGCCACCCGTGGCGCCGCCCCTGGCAGGCTTTCACTGTCGTCGTCGCCCTGATGTTCGTGCTCTGGCTGCCGAACCAGTGGGAACTCGACTCGACCGTCCACCGCGACCTCTCGAACCAGGGGACGATCGAGCGCAACCTCACCGACCTGGTCGACGCCGGCGCCTTCGAGCCGCTCTGCGGCCCGGTCACCGTTCCCAACCACCGCGCCATCCCGCGCCTCGCCTTCGGGCTGGAAGTCAAGCCGACCCAGATCGTCAGCGCGACCGAGCGCAAGGGTGCGATCCCCCGGCCCGGCTACTTCGTCGACCCCGCCAGCCCATTCGCGATCCACAACTTCATCCTCGACCCCAACGACCCGACCCGCTTCTCGCTCGACGTCCCCCGCGGCTTCCACCTCGTCACCCGCAACGAGTCCTGGAAGCTCTACCGCGACTGCTGACCCCACCGCTCAGCCTGCCATGCGAGCATCCAGGCATGGCGGCGATCGAACTGCGTGGGGTCGTGAAGCGGTTCGGGCCGATCGTCGCGGTGGATGGGCTCGACCTTGACGTGCCCGAGGGCATCTGCCTCGGGCTGCTCGGGCCGAACGGCGCCGGCAAGTCGACGACGATGCGGCTGCTGACCGGCCAGGCGCTGCCCGACGCCGGCGAGCTGCGCGCCCTCGGCCACGAGCTGCCCGACGACTCGAAGGCGGCGCGGGCGGAGATGGGCGTCGTGCCGCAGCTCGACAACCTCGACGTCGACGTCACCGTCGAGGACAACCTCGCCGTCTTCGCCCGGCTCTACCGGGTGCCGGACGTCGGCGCCGCCGTCGACCGGGCGCTCGACCTCGCCCGCCTGCGCGAGCGCCGGCGCGACGCCGTCGACCGGCTCTCCGGCGGGATGCGTCGCCGCCTGCTGCTGGCCCGCGGCCTGATCCACGAACCGCGCCTCGTCCTGCTCGACGAGCCGACGGTCGGCCTCGACCCGCAGATCCGCACCCAGCTGTGGACGCTGATCGACGACCTGCGCACACGCGGCACCACGATCCTGATGTCGACCCACTACATCGAGGAGGCCGAGCGGCTGGCCGACGAAGTGGCAGTGATGGCGAAGGGGAAGGTGATCAGCCGCGGGCGGCCGGCCGAGTTGATCGCCGAGCACGCCGGCCGCGAGACGGCCGAGGTCTACGCGCCGCCCGAACGTCTGGCCACGGTGCGGGCCCACGCCGAGTCGTTCGGGCTGCGGGTCCGCCCCGCCGGCCCGGCGGTGGCGATCGTCGGCTCCGAGGACGCCGAGGACGGCGCCGTGCCCGAGGACGCGGTCGTCCGCGCCGCCTCGCTCGAGGACGTGTTCGTGCTGCTGACCGGCGAGGAGGCCGAGTAGTGGCTGCCCCGCGCAAGACCCTGCGGCGGCTCGAACCGGCGGCGATCGGCGGCGTGATGAGCCGCGAGCTGGCCAACTTCCGCACCTACTGGCGCGGCACGACCTTCTCCAGCCTGCTCGAACCGATCGTCTACCTGCTCGCCTTCGGGCTCGGCCTCAGCGCCACGCTGATCGACGAAGTCGAAGGCGTCCCCTACGTGCAGTTCGTCGGCACCGGCATGGTCGCGACGGCGGTGATCTTCTCCAGCGCCCTGCCGGCGATGTTCGGCACCTTCGTCAAGCACCGCTTCCAGAACACCTACGACGCGATCCTCGCCGCCCCGGTCGACGTCGAAGAGCTGGTCAGCGCCGAGATGCTGTGGATCGGCCTGCGCGCCAGCGTCTACGGCTGCTTCCCGCTGCTGGTGACGATGCTGTTCGGCCTCGCCCCGGCGCCGGGAATGCTGCTGACGCCGCTGTTCTGCCTCTTCACCGCGCTCGGCTTCGCCGGCTTCGGGATCACGATGGCGGCGGTGGTCGCCAAGATCGACCAGTTCAACTACGTGACGGCGCTGTTCGTGACGCCGCTGTTCCTCGTCTCCGGCGCCTTCTTCCCGATCGCCGGCCTGCCGGAGGGGGTGCAGGTCGTCGCCCAGCTCAACCCGCTGCACCAGCTGGTCGAACTGGTCCGCGGCGGCGCCTTCGGCTACCAGTCGATCGACCTGGTCCGCTTCGCGGGCCTGGTCGGCTTCTCGCTGGTGATGTGGCGGATCGCGATCGACCGGCTGCAGGCGCGGTTGATCGACTAGCGCCGCGCGAGTAGGCTGGCGCCGGATGTCAGGCGGCTTCAAGTGGCAGTCCGACTGGCCCTGCGACCTCTGGCTCGCCGAGCGCCTTGCCGCCGCGTGCTGAGCAGGGCCACCCAGACCGTCGCCGGCCGCCTCGTCCTGCTGCTCTCGACGGTGGCGGTTGTCGTCCTCGGCAGCGCCGCCCTCGCCCACTTCGCCTTCGACCTCTTCGCCAACTTCGGCGACGCCCTCTGGTCGGCCGTCCTCCACCTGCTCGACCCCTCCAGCCTGCAGGACGACCACGGCGCCGCCGAGCGGACGATCGGCATCGTCCAGGTGGTGACGGGGCTGGTCCTGCTGGTCGGCGTCCTGTTCACCCTGGTCGCCGAGTCGGTCGGCAGCTCGATCGAACGGCTGGGCCGTCACGATGCCCCGGTTCGCGCCCGCGGACACGTGCTGATCGTCGGCGGCGGCGACCTGCTGTCCTCGGTGGCGGCGACGCTGGCGCTCGGGGTCGAAGTCGGCAACCGTCGCGAGCACGTCGTCGTCCTCGCCCCCGAGGACGCCCGCCCCGACCGCCGGCAGCTGCTGCGCCGGCTGCGCCGGGAAGCCGGTCCGATCAAGGTCGACCTGGCGATCGGGGACGCCGACGAAGACGCGGGCTTCGACCTCGGCGCCGCGGCCGCGGCCGAGGCGATCCTCGTGCTGCCGACCGACAGCGGCCCGACGATCGCCGAGGCGGCCGACGTCAAGGTGATGCAGATCGGCCTCGCCCTGCGCGACTACCTCGAGCAGCGCGGCGCCGAGCCCGACGTGCGCCTGCTGTTCCGCCGCGGCCGCAACGTCGACGCCGTCTGGGACGTGATGCCCGCCGCTTGGGATGCGGTCGTCAGCGACCGCATCGTCAGCTCGATCCTCCGCCACGCGATCACCGGCCTGGATGCCTTCGACGACCTCAAGGCGCTGATCGACCCGTTCGAATCGGGCGCCGACCTGACCGGGCCCGGCCGGGCGCTGGCGAGGGCCGAGGCGGAGGGACGGCCGCTGCGGCTGACGATCGTCGGCTGCGGATTCAACACCCCCGCCCTGCTCGAGGACCTGGCCGAGGCCGGGGCCGAGCGTTTTGAGATCACGATGCTGGCGACGCAGGCCGCCTTCGACGCCTACCTCGGCCGCTCCGGCCGAGCCGGCGTCGAGCCGCGCCACGAGGACGTCTCCCCGGCGGACCCCGAACGACTGCAGGAGGCGATCGTGCGGACGGCGCCCGAGGTCGTCATGGTGACGCCAAGCCCGACCAGCTGGAACCTGCGCGACTCCGATGCCGAAACGACGATCGCCCTGCTGCATGTGCTGCGGGCGCTCGACTCCGGCATCCCCGTCGTCGCCGAGCTCTTCCGCCCCACCAGCGTCGAACAGCTTCCGGCCGACCCGCGGCTGCTGCCGGTCTCCGGGCTGGGCGCGGTCGCGGCGGCGATCGCGCTGACCGTCTTCAACCCGGAGCGCGCCAAGCAGCTGGAAAGGGCGCTCGAAGCCGAGTCGGCGAGCGGCGGCGATTGAAAATGGACCGTGCACC